>NZ_CANLTR010000005.1 GCF_947494055.1 uncultured Jannaschia sp.
ACAGCCGCCGTCCACATTCATCGCTTGACGGGAAAACCCCCGATCAGGCCTATTTCAAACCGTTGATGCCTCAGGCGGCCGCTGCGTAACCAAGGCGGAAATCCACTCAAGAAACGCCCGGAACCTGTTCAGACAAAACGAGCCACCTTTCCAGGCGGCGTCGCCGCCCCGGTCAGCGATGAGCCAGTCAACAGACGGGGTTAGGTTCGCACAGAACCCGGGCATTGACATAGTCTCTGACCTGACCCGCGGTGAGGAAGAGTCCGATTGGACGCCTGACGCTGTCAATGACGGCGTGCAACTTTGTATTCACTTCGCCCCAAGTGCAGCCGATCATGCGTCCCCGCCCCCTTACTCTTCGCCAAGCTGATCGCCGTGCGGTGACCGTGGCGGTCGCGCTCCCGCCGCGCGGATGGGCAATCTTGTCGTCGAACGGCGTCGGTGCAGCGGAGCTAGTCTCTAGCACGAAGGCGATCTGGCCGGATTCGTAACCGAAGGTGCCGCATGTAATGTTGCCGACGCCTTTCGACGTCAGGGCATCACCGTCGTTATCCGAGTGCTGGGCAGGCGTCAGAAAAGGCGGCGTGCCGTCCTCGAAGCTGGCGTCGTCGGGCTCGGAATCGATGTTGACGACGTGGGCCCATTCTGACCGTGCTGGTCCCACGGAACGCGTCTTAGATCGTGTGCTTGAAGCTCGCTTAGTCGTCGATACTGTCCTCCGGGCTGAAGTAAAATTAGCCCCATCCTCGAAGCTGACGTTCCTGCACGTGACACCGGCCACGGGGGCGAACGAAATCGCGACGTCCTCAGGCCCGCTGTCGTTGCCCAGAAGCGTTGCCGATCAATCACCGCCATCTGGCCGCCGGCGATTACGAGGCCCGCGTCGTCCATCGCCACCGGATCGGCTTTGGCGACGGCTTTCTGCACGATCGACACGTTGGGGAAGCGGCATGTGGCGGTGCTGCCGGCTCGTTGCGTTCATGAAGACGACGTGGGCAAGGGTCTGGCCGGCCCAGTCGCCGGGTGCGATCTCGATCGTGTCCGCGCAGTCGGCGCTCTGGTATCTTGAGTAGCCTGCTCGGCATAGGCTGACCAAACTTACGTGCTTGCGAACTGTAACAGGACCCGATTCGCCGTCGAGCCGTAGAAGTTGCCGGTATCGAAGCGATGCTCATGATCTTGCCGATTTGTCCCACACCGAAGGTGAAGCGCAGGACGGTGTCGGTACCGACCGTGAGCGGCTCGCGCAGCGAAAGCTTCCTCCATTTGGTTCCGGACGGCTCGAGCGACGCCCTGCCATCGACGACGGTGGCGCGGTTCGTGTCGACGAGGTCGTAGTTGAAGCGCGTCATCCCGGCGAAGCCCGCTGCCGGGGTGAAAGCCACCACGTCGCCCGACAGCGCGACGCTACCTCCCGCTGCGTCGGGGTCCGATACCACAACGATCGTCAGCGAGTCGCGGTCGGGATTGCCGTCATTGGCCAGATGCTCGGCCGCGCCGATGGTAAGCGGTGTGTCCAAAGCGGCCCACTGCATGTCGTTGACCGGCCCATGCAATCAAATCCCCGCCATTTTCACCCTCCGTGATCCGCACGCCAGAGACGACCGTGTTGGTTAAGGCGTTCCAGCCGTCTTACCGGACGGAACAACCGGGAACGGCTTAGCTGATAGCTGCCTTTCCTTAGCAAGTATGAAGGACTGCCGCAGCATCTAGCCGATGCCGCCCGCGTCGTTCCGAAATGTCATTCTGTACCTGTCAGGGAAGTTTGCGTTCCCATACATCGTGCCTTTGTTCCAGATTTGGGGGACTAATGTCCGGCAGTATCGAAGCTGACGACACCGAGCAACGAAATGTCAGTCGCCCTGATCTCCTCTGAGCTTAATCCGCATCTACAACGTTCAGCGGAAGAACGATGGAACGTTATAGAAAAGCTAGCGGGATTGAAGCCCTGCGGTGGAGACGGCGAGAGCGGTTAAACTATCGGCAAATCAAGCCTTCGCATTGTACACATTCTCCGCCGTCCGCGACCTATTGCGGCGGACGCGCGGTGAAGATCGGGTGCTTCCGGTCCGGTGCGCCGGTGTGAGAACGGACGCCGAGCGGCGGCGCGTTGCGTGTCGGCAAAATCTTCGACGCCCCGATCCGACCACGCAGGCCGAGCGCGATGGCCGACGGATCCTTAGGCGTTTGTGTGGGCGCGGGCTGCGATACTCCCTTGAGCTCCGGCTTGGCGGGCGCTGGCCATTCCCGTAGCAAGGCGCGCAACTCGAGAGAAACGTCCGCCTGATCCATGACGGTGCGGCTCAGGCCCGCTAATGTGACGCCATACAAGCCGATCAGTGCAAATCCCAAGCCAAGCGACACTACGACGATGCGGGCGATCGGACCGTCCGAGGCATCAACAGCCCCGCTCATGACCGGTGATACGCCGGTCATCGCACCGGCAAGGGCAACAAGCAGACCGACGACGATGACGACCCAACCGAAAACCGAGCAAACAGCGGCGGTCTTACCGGCGATGGATTGTGATCTGCGCGACTCGTTCATCGGCCCCTCGGTCATTCTGCCAGAGTATTGCCCGGCCCCTCCCACAAGAAAAGACCGGTCCCGCCGGGGACCGGTCCGAACCGCGCCATCCCTGGGCCGCTCAGCTTTTCTTCGGCCCCTTCACGCGCGACCAGATGCGTTTGTTGGTCAAGTAGAGAAGCACCGAAAGCACACCGAGCAGGACGATGGCCGTCAAGCCCATCTGCTTGCGGGCCGCGAGCTTCGGTTCTGCCGTCCACATCAGGAAGGCGGCAACGTCCTTCGCGGCGCTGACGGCATCGGTCGGCGCACCGTCGTCGAACGCCACGTAATCATCCCCGAGGGGCGGCGGCATGCTGATCCATCCGCTCGGAAAGGCGGTGTTCTCGTAAAGGATCGTTCCGGCCTGTTCCCGCTCCTCGCCCGTATAGCTAACGAGGAGGGAGGCGATGTATTCGGGCCCGCCCATGCCGTTCACGAGCTGGTTGACCCCGAGGTTGTAGGGCCCGTGGAAGCCTGCCCGCGCCTTCGCCATCAGCGACAGGTCGGGTGCGTTCTGCGTGTTGTTCGCAGGGAAGTTGTCCGTCGGCGTCGCGGGCCGGAAGTCACCGATCGGGTCGGGGTCGTTCAGCGCAGGGTCGTAGACCTCGACGGTCGAAGCATAGGCCTGCACCTGCGCCTCCGAGTAGCCGAGCGCGCCCTCGTCACCCAACGTCCGGATCGGCACGAACTTCAATCCGTGGCAGGAGGCGCAGACCTCGGTATAGACCTTGAGCCCGCGCTGGAGCTGGTTCTGGTCGTAGGTCCCGAACAGCCCCTCGAACGAGAACTCGTAATCGGTGATTTCCTGGTGAACCCCCTCCTCGGCCGCGACGGTTACCGAGGTCATGAGTGCGAGAGCCGCGAGGGCTTTGGTGCAGGTCGACAGCATTTGTCCCTCTCCTTATTCAGCCGGGCTGGCGGATTTCTCGCCCGGCAGGCGCATGCCGGTCGCATCGCCCGCCTCGCCGTAATGGCTGGCGAAGTCGTCCTCGATGGTCCGGGGCCGTGCGGTCGGCTTCTCGATCACGCCGAGCAGCGGCAGGATCACGAGGAAGTAAGCGAACCAGTAGGCCGAGGCAATCAGCGAGATCGAGGCCCACGGCTCCTCCGCCGGCATCGAGCCAAGCCACATCAGCAGGAAGAAGTCGACGACCAGCAGCCAGAACCACCACTTGAACATCGGGCGGTACCGGCCCGAACGGACCGACGACGTGTCGAGCCAGGGCGCCAGCGCCATCGCCACGATCGCACCGAACATCGCGAGCACGCCGAAGAACTTGGCGTCGACGATGCCGCCCGTCAGCCAGTTGGCCGCGATCACGACCCAGACGTCGCCGGTGAAGGCGCGAAGGATCGCGTAGAACGGCAGGAAATACCATTCCGGCACG
The DNA here is from genome assembly GCF_947494055.1 of uncultured Jannaschia sp. Classification (GTDB taxonomy): domain Bacteria; phylum Pseudomonadota; class Alphaproteobacteria; order Rhodobacterales; family Rhodobacteraceae; genus Jannaschia. The sequence continues at coordinate 3,957 of NZ_CANLTR010000005.1, forward strand.
ATGTGCGCCGGCGTCGCGAGGGCGTTCGCCTCGATGTAGTTGTCCGGGTGGCCGAGATAGTTCGGCATGAACCCGACTATCGCGAAGAAGACGAGCAGGATCACGGCCAGCGCGAAGAAGTCCTTGATGACGAAATACGGCCAGAACGGCAGCGTGTCGCGCGCGGCCTCCTCCTTGGAGGTGCGGCGCACCTCGACCCCGGTCGGGTTGTTGTTGCCGGTCGAGTGGAACGACCAGATATGCACAACCGTCAGACCGAGGATCAGGAACGGCATCAGGTAGTGCAGCGAGAAGAAGCGGTTGAGCGTCGCGTTGTCCACCGCCGGCCCGCCGAGCAGCCAAGCCTGGATCGACTCGCCGACCCACGGCACCGCGCCGAACAGGCCGGTGATCACGGTCGCGCCCCAGAACGACATCTGACCCCAGGGCAGGACGTAGCCCATGAACGCCGTGCCCATCATCAGCAGGTAGATGACGATGCCGATGATCCACGTGATCTCCCGCGGCGTCTTGTAGGACCCGTAGTAGAGGTTGCGGAAGATATGCGCGTAGACCGCGACGAAGAACAGCGACGCGCCGTTCGCATGCACGTAGCGCAGCGCCCAGCCGCCGTTCACGTTACGCATGATGTGCTCGACGCTCGCGAAAGCGTAGTCGACATGCGGCGTGTAATGCATGACCAGCACGATGCCAGTGATGATCTGCAGCACCAGCGTGAAGGTCAGGATGATGCCCCAGATCCACATCCAGTTGAGGTTCTTGGGCGTCGGGATGTAGAGCGTGTCGTAGATCAGGCTCAGGATCGGGATACGCCTGTGAACCCAGCGCTCGGCGCCGGAGTTCGGTTCGTAGTGGTCGTGCGGAATGCCAGCCATGTCGGTGCCTCCTCAGCCCAGCCTGATGTTCGTTTCGGATGTAAACTCCGCCAGCGGAACCGGAAGGTTCCGCGGCGCGGGGCCGCGGCGGATGCGGCCCGCGGTGTCGTAGTGCGAGCCGTGGCATGGGCAGAACCAACCGCCGAAATCGCCGGCATCGCCGAGCGGCACGCAACCCAAGTGGGTGCAGACGCCGATCATCACGAGCCATTCACCGCTCGCCGGGGCGGAATCGTCGTCGTTGAAGCCGGCCAGCACGCGGTTGTCGTCCGTCGCAGGGGAGCCCGCCTCAATATTGGCGTTCTCGGCGTTCGGATCGGGCAGCGCGGAGATGTCGACCTCGCGGGCGGCCGTGATCTCCTCCTCGGTGCGGCGGCGGATGAAGACCGGCTTGCCCAGCCACTTCACCGTGAGCTGCGTGCCCGGCTCCACGCCCGCGACGTCGACGTCGATCGAGGCCAGCGCCTGCACGTCGGCGGAGGGGTTCATCTGGTTGACCAGCGGCCAGACGGCGGCCCCGGTCGCAACGAGTCCGGCGGCGCCAGTGGCGTAGTACAGGAAATCGCGGCGGGTGCCCGCGTGATCGTCGGCATGTGACACGAAGCCATCTCCCGGTCTGGTGTCGGTCCGGATGGAACCGATCGTCAAAACACTGCGTCGGGACGTGGAGTCACCTCCCGCCCGCGTTCCGTCTCCCATAGCGCAAGGTCGGGGCGGAGTTCCAGCGGACAAACGCGCGCATCTTCGTGTATTGTCAGCCTGTATCCCCGAGGTCGCGGTCCATGTCGCGGTGCGGGATGCCCGCATCGTCGTAGATCGGCCCGCGCGCGACGAAACCCAGCCGCGTGTAGAAACCGATCGCCTCCGTCTGCGCGCCGAGCGTGGCACGCCGGAACCCTCGTTCCGCAAGCGCCGCCATCACGTGCCGCATGAGCGCCGCGCCGAGCCCGGTGCCCCGCGCCCGGCGCAGGACGGCCACGCGCTGGATTTTCGCCACGTCTCCCCTCGGCAGGACGCGCAGCGTGGCGACCGGCCCCTCGCCATCCGTTGCGAGCCAATGCAGGCAGTCGCCGTCCCGGCCGTCCACCTCGTCCGGCCGCGAAACGCCCTGCTCCTCGATGAACACCTCCGCCCGGATGGCGAGCGGCGCGGCGAGGTCGGTGACCTCGGCGATCGTCACCACCTCGGTCAATCGGGCTTCGTCGCCTGCATCGCGTCGCGCGCGGCGAAGCGCGCCTCCCAGGCGGCGAGCGTCGGACGCCCCTCGCGCCAGGCCCGGTCGCCAAGCCGGAAATCCAGATAGCCAAGCGCGCATCCGACGGAGATCTGCGCCATGTTGAGCGGCCCTTCCAGAAGCGGCATCGATCGGTGCTCCAGCGCGTCGAGCGAGCGGGCGATCTTTGCCCATTGCGCCTCGAACCAGTCCGGCCACCAGAGGGTCTCCGGCCGCAGGCGCTTCTCGTAGATGATCGCGAGCGCCGCCTCCATGATCGCGTCGGCATTGGCCTCGAGGGCCAGCACGTCCCAGAGCCGCGCCTCCGGGTAGAGCTTCGCGCCCGCCCGGTGGTCGAGGAACCGGCAGATCACGCGGCTGTCGTAGATCGCGGGCCCGTCGTCGCGCACGAGGACGGGGATCTTGCCCGACGGGTTCGCCGCGTTCAGCACGGCCTCGCCGCCCATCGGACTCGAGGTGACGGCGCGGACCTCGATATCGGTCTGCTTCGTCTCGAGCAGGACCACGCGGACCTTCCGGACGAAGGGCGAGGCGGGGGAGGAGAGGATGTGCATGCGCGGACTCCGGTCGCTTGGCCGGCGGAGCCTAGCGCCGGGGCGAAAGCGGTCCAAGGTGCAATCCGCGTCCGGACCGCCTCAGGCCCTCACCGTCAGGGACCGGCCCGCGATGCCGGTGATCCGCGCGGGGACGATCGCGCCGACCGGCTGATCCGCGTCGAAGGTGACTTCGGCGAATTGCGCCGTGCGGCCCATGCGGGAGGATTCCATCAGGACGGCGTGGTCGCGTCCGACCTGTTCGGCCAGATGCTTCTCGACGGCGGCCTCCCCCGCCGCGCGCAGCCGCGCCGCGCGCGCCCGGATCGTCGTTCCGTCGACGGCCGGCATCCGCGCCGCGGGCGTGCCGGCGCGCGGCGAATAGGGGAAGACGTGCAGCCAGGTCAGATCGCATTCCTCCACGAGCCGCAACGAATCCGCGAACTGCGCCTCGCTTTCGGTCGGGAAGCCCGCGATGATGTCGGCGCCGAAGGTCATGTCGGGCCGCAGCCGCCGCGCCGCCTCCACGAAGCGGATCGCGTCGCCGCGCAGGTGCCGGCGCTTCATCCGCTTCAGGATCAGGTCCGACCCGTGCTGGAGCGAGAGGTGGAGATGCGGCATCAGCCGTTCTTCCTCCGCGATTGCCCGCAACAGCGCCGCGTCCACCTCGATCGAGTCGATGGAGCTGATGCGCAGACGCGGCAGGTCCGGCACCAGCCGCAGGATGCGCAGGACGAGATCGCCCAGCCCGGGCCGTCCCGGCAGGTCCGCGCCCCAGGAGGTCAGGTCCACCCCGGTCAGGACCACCTCGTTGAACCCCCGCCCCGTCAGCCGCCGGATTTGCTCGACCACGACGCCGGCGGGCACCGAGCGGCTGTTCCCGCGCCCGTAGGGAATGATGCAGAAGGTGCAGCGGTGGTCGCAGCCGTTCTGGACCTGCACATAGGCGCGGGAGCGCGTGCCGAACCCGTCGATCAGGTGCCCGGCCGTCTCCGTCACCGACATGATGTCGTCGACCTGCACCGGCTCGGTTCCGCCGGTGGCGAGGCCGGCCCAAGTCTCCGCCCGCATCTTCTCGGCGTTGCCCACCACCGCGTCCACCTCGTCCATCGCGGCGAAGCCGTCGGGGTCGGTCTGCGCGGCGCAGCCGGTCACGACGATACGCGCGTCCGGATGGTCGCGGCGCAGGCGGCGGATGTCCTGCCGCCCCTTGCGCACCGCCTCGGCGGTCACGGCGCAGGTGTTCACGATCACCACGTCCTCGAGCCCGGCGCCCGTGGCCAGCTCGCGCATCGCCTCCGCCTCGTAGGCGTTCAGACGGCAGCCGTGGTTCGACAGGATCGGCGCGCTCATGCCGCGCCCCGCGGCCAGACGCCGTCGAAGACATGCGCGGTCGGCCCCGTCATCCAGACGCCGTCCTCGCGCCAGTCGACATGGATCGTCCCGCCGTCGAGATCGATCCGCACGGCCCGCCCGGTCAGCCCCCGCCGCGCGGCGGCCACCGCCACGGCGCAGGAGGAGGAGCCGGAGGCGAGCGTCGGTCCCACGCCACGCTCCCAGACCCGCATCCGCAGGTGGTCGGGCGCGATGCGATGCACGACCTGCACGTTGGTGCCCTCGGGGAACAGCGCGTTCCGCTCGAACGCGCCGTAGGCGGCGAGGTCGGCCGCCTCGGCATCGTCGACGAAAAAGGTGCAGTGCGGGTTGCCCATCCCGGTCGCGACCGGATCGCCGTCGAGCGGCAGGTGCAGAAGGTCGACCTCGCGGGCCAGCGGCACCGCGCACCAGTCGAGGATCGGCGCCCCCATGTTCACCGCCGTCAGCCCCTCCCCGCGCGCCTCGGCGCGAAGCAGGCCGCGTTCCGTCCGGATCGTGAGCGCATCCGTCCCGCGCCGCGCCATCTCCCGGGCCGCGACGCAGCGGGTCGCGTTGCCGCAGGCGCCGGCGGTGCTCCCGTCCGCGTTCCAGAACACCAGCGCGAGATCCGCCTCCGCGTCGTCCCGGATCACCGCGAGCTGGTCGAAGCCTACGCCGAGATGCCGGTCGCCCATCGCCCGTGCCAGCGCGGCATCGACGGCGGGACCGGTCGCGCGCTCGTCCACCACGACGAAATCGTTGCCGAGGCCGTGCATCTTCATGAACGGCAGGCCGTCTGCAGGGGTCCAGGTCATGCGCGCGCAGATACGCGCGGCGTCGCGATTTTGAAAGGGCCCGCTTGACGGGCCGAGACCCCCCGTTTAGGAGCCGCCTCGGAGAGCCGGTAGCTCAGTTGGTAGAGCAACTGACTTTTAATCAGTAGGTCCAGGGTTCGAGCCCCTGCCGGCTCACCACCTTACCTTCAAAAGCGTCAGAAGCTCCGTCTTCCTGTCAGGGAAATCGACTTTCCCGGGGGCGTCACGAAAGCGGCCTTCGATTGCGCCGTCGTTGGGCATCGGCATAGCTCACGACCCTTCTACGCCCATCTTCGAAGATCGCGACGGCCGAAGCGGAGTTGCAGATGCTCGGGAAGGCGGACAAGGATCGAGCGATGTCGATCCGGATCGCCACCATCGCGGATATCGAGGCGTGGGCCGGCCTGCGTGCCGAGCTCTGGACGGATACGTCGCGCGAGGAACATCTGGACGAGATCGCGGCGATGCTCGCCGGACCCGGCGGGTTCTGCATCGGCGTCCTGGAGGAAGATGGGTCTGGTCTCCGCGCCTTCGCAGAGGCCGCCTTGCGCCACGACCACGTGAACGGATGCGAAACGACGCCGGTCGCCTTTCTCGAAGGCGTCTTCGTGCGCGCGGAGCACCGCGGCCGCGGCATCGGAAGCCGGTTGGTGCGGGCGGTTCGATCCTGGGCGCATGAGAGCGGATGCTCGGAACTCGGATCGGACGCCGATCTCGCGAACACCGCGAGCCACGCCTTCCATGCGGCCGCAGGTTTCGAGGAGACGCAACGCGTCGTCTTCTATCGCCTGCGCCTGTAGGTCGGTTTACGCATTGCCCCGGGGCTTTGGCAGATCGCATCAAGTCAATCACGGGCTCCGCGTTGACCCTCGCCGCGCTTGTCCCGAACGCATTCTTCGTACGAAAGGTCTCCGCCTCAAAGGCGGGACGACGTGATCCGATTCAACCGGAATACGCCGCCGCCGCAAGGAGCCTCACGCCGAATGCTGCCAAACGCTCTAGCTGCACGTCTCCGCGCCGAGCAGGCCCGCGAACCCGGCGGCCGGCCCGCAAGTCTCGACCACCGCGACGACCCGGCCGCGCGTGTCGAGCGGCGGCAATTCCCGCAGCCCGGCATCGTAGTTCCGCCACATCGCCCCGCGCAGCCCGGTGGCCAGAAGCAGGCCGCGCCGCTTGGCCTCGTGGTAAAAGCCGCGGGCGTACCACATCATCGCCGCTTCCTCGTTGCCGTCCGAGACCATCCAGGCGCCGCGCAGGTAGCGGACCGAGTATTTCAGCGCCGTGTCCGCCTTCAGCAGCTCCTGCGGGGTGCCCTGAAAGTTCATGTTGCGCGCGGTGGCGGGCAGGATCTGCATCATCCCCCAATAGGGGCCATTCCGGGCGCCGGGGCGGTAGTCGCTCTCCCGCTGGATCACCCGGTGCACGAGGCTGCGCGGAATCTCGTAACGGTCGGCCCACTTGTTGATCAGCGTCCGGACCTCCGGCGTCTCGCCGGGATAGAGATCGTGCGTCTGGAAGGACAGCTTCGGTTCGGGCGCGCTGGCGCAGGCGGCAAGCAGGAGCAGGACGGGAAGCAGGACGTAGTGCATCGAGACCCTCGGCGTTTTCCGTTCCGGTAGCAAATCGCCCGGCCGCCCGGGAGCCCCCGGTTCCGCCATCGGCGGAGGTCCGCGCTTGAAAGGCGGGCCCCGATCGGTCAACCCCCGGTCCCATGAGAGATCTCGTCTACCGGGTGCAGGCCTACGCCCTGCGCGCCCTCGTCGCCTGCCTCCGCCCCCTGTCCATGCCCGCCCGCCGGCGCATCCTCGGCGCAGTGACCGAATGGGTCGTGCGCCTCAGTCCGCTGCGCCGCCGGGTGCGCGCGAACCTGCGCCTCGTCTGGCCGGACATGCCGGAGGCGGAGCGTCGCCAGCTGTCGCACGAGGCCGCCCGCAATGTCGGGCGCACGCTCGCGAGCGTCTGGTTCAACGAGGATTTCGCGCAGGAGGCCGCCGATCTCGACGCGCATGGCGAGGGGCTCGCCGCGCTGCGCGCCGCCCGCGCGGAAGGGCGCGGCGCCATCCTCCTGTCGGGGCATTACGGCCAGTGGGAGGCGGTGCGCGTCATCCTGCGACGCGAGGGGATCGAGGCGGGCGCGATCTACCGGCCGAGCAACAACCCCTATTACGATCCGATCTTCAAACGCGGGCTCGAGGCGGGCGGCCGGCCGATCGTCGCCAAGGGCCGCGCCGGCAACCGCGACCTGCTGCGCGCGCTCCGCGGCGGCGCCGTCATGGCGATCCTGCCCGACCAGTACGTCAAGGGCGCGCCCTATCTGGACTATCTCGGCCATCCGGCGCGCACCTCGCTCGCCGCGGCCGAGCTGGCGCTGCGCTACGACCTGCCGCTGATCCCGACCTTCGCGCCCGAGATCGACGGCCGGCCCGTCGTCACCCTGGAGGCGCCGATCCCGCATACCGACGCGGAGACGATGATGCGGGTTTTCAACGACCGTCTTTCGTCGTGGGTGGCGCGGTATCCGTCGCAATGGTACTGGCTCCACCGCCGCTGGAAGGTCAAAGGTGGCCGTGCGGCCCGCTAGCCCGCCCGCCGGTCCCGAGGCATCCATGTTCCTGTCCATATTCGATATCTTCAAGCCGGGCATCGGCCCCTCCTCCTCGCACACGATGGGGCCGATGGTCGCCGCCGCCCGCTTCCTCGGCGCGCTCGCCGGCGGGACGGAGCCGGAGCCGGGGTCCGGCCCGCCCGCGCATGTCACCGCGACGCTGCACGGCTCGCTCGCGTGGACGGGCAAGGGCCACGCGACGGACCGGGCGGTCTGTCTCGGCCTTCTCGGCTTCGACCCGGCGCGCGTGGACATGGACCGGGCGGAGGCGGCGCTCGAGCGGCTCGCGGCGGACCGGACGCTGGCACCCGAGGGGTTGCCGGAGATGCGGTTCGATCCGGCCGAGGACGTCGTCTTCGACTGGGGTCCGCCGCTGCCGGGCCACGCCAACGGCCTCGTCCTGCGCGCCTTCGACGCGGCGGGCCATCTTCGGATGCAGGAGACGTATTACTCCGTCGGTGGCGGCTTCGTCGTGACCGAGCGTGAACATGCGGGGCACGCCGACCTGCGCGCGGCAAAGTTCGAGGCGGGCTTTCCCTACCCGTTCGGCTCGGCCGCCGAGATGCTTCGGATGGGCGCCGAGTCGGGGCTGAGCATCGCCCGGATGAAATGGCGCAACGAGACGGTGTTGATTCCGGAGGGCGAGTTGGGCCGACGGATCGACGCCATCTGGTCGGCGATGGATGCCTGCATCGACCGTGGTCTGTCGCAGGAGGGCATCCTGCCCGGCGGCCTCTCGGTGCGGCGTCGTGCCCAGGCGATCCACGTGCAGCTCTGCGAGGAGGCGGGCCGCAACCTCGCGCAACCGCATGTCGTCAACGACTGGCTCTCGGTCTACGCGATGGCGGTCAACGAGGAGAACGCGGCCGGGGGCCGGGTCGTGACCTCGCCCACCAACGGCGCGGCCGGCGTGGTGCCGTCGGTGATCCGCTATTACCGCGACCATTGCGTCGGCGCGCGGCCCGAGGGCATCCGGACCTTCCTGCTGACGGCGGCGGCGATCGGCGGGCTCGTCAAGCACAACGCCTCGATCTCGGGGGCCGAGGTCGGCTGCCAGGGCGAGGTGGGCAGCGCCTCGGCGATGGCGGCGGCCGGGCTCTGCGCAGCGCTCGGCGGCACCAACGCGCAGGTGGAGAACGCCGCCGAGATCGCGCTCGAGCACCATCTCGGCATGACCTGCGACCCGGCGGCGGGGCTGGTGCAGGTGCCCTGCATCGAGCGCAACGGCCTCGGCGCGATCAAGGCCGTCTCCGCCGCCTCGCTCAGCCTGCGCGGCGACGGCACGCATTTCATGCCGCTCGACAATTGCATCGAGGCGATGCGCCAGACCGGCCGCGACATGTCGGAGAAATACAAGGAGACGAGCCAGGGCGGCCTTGCGGTGAACCTGCCGGAATGCTGATTTCCATGCAGGCTGCGACGGGAACGGTCGAAGCGCAGGACAGCAGGATCGACGCGAAGCTCGGAGTGGGCAGCCCGCGGCCGCAGATGAAGCCCCGGCCCGTGGGGGCGGTCGGGGGCTGCCCGGCCTCACGGCCGGGCGGAAGGCGGACACGCAACGTCCGGATGTCGTCCGAGACGCCCTAGCGGTCCAGCCGTATCACATATTGCTGCCCCATCGTCTCCAGCGCGGCACGCGTATCCAGTCGCGCGACAAGGCGGTTCACGGCGTCCTTCACCGGCGTCCCCTCGCCGTCGCTCCAATGGTAGTCGTCGCCCGCGATCACGCCGCCGGGGCGGACCTTGCGCGAGGCCAGATCGAGGTCGGCATCGACGAAGGGCGCGTTGTGGTTGCCGTCGATGTAGATCCAGTCGAGGTCGCCATCCGCCATCGCCGACAGCGCCGCCTCCGACGTGGCGCGGTGCAGGACGACGCGGTCGTCGCCGGCGAAGCGCGCGGAGACCATCTCGTACATCTCGGGCATGCGCTCGGCGTTCTTCTTGCGGCCGAAGCCGGTATTGTTGAAGCGCGGGTCGTATTCCCAGGGGTCGATGAGGTGCAGGCGCACGGGCGCGCAGATCTCGAGGATGGTCTCGCTGAACCGCCCCTCCCAGACGCCCACCTCCGCGCCGGTGCCGCCCTTCGGCAGCGTCTCCAGCATCTTTCGCCGCGTCTCGTCGCGCTTTCCGGCCATGATCGTCCTCTCAGGCGGTCCCGTCCGCCGGTTCCCGCGACTGGAGCGCGTCGCGCAGCGCCCGGTAGGCGGGCACCTCCATCAGCGCGGCGTATTGCGCCCGGTGCCACGCCACGCCCTGCCGATGCAGCTGCCGCACCCTCCGGTCGGCGCGTAACTCCGCCAGCGCCGCGTCGAAGCCCGGCAGGGCGGGGGTGGCGTCGCGACCGCCGGTCATGTTCCACTTCTCCCAGTAGTCGCGGCCCAGATCCTCGTTCACGTGATTGGCCCGCCCGCGGTTCTTCTTGAGAACATACGCCTCCAGCGAACGCAGGGGATAGTGCCGCAGGAAGCCCGCCTCCTGGCACCCGCCCCAGGGCATCGTCCAGACCTGACCCCGGTTCATGCACTCCGACAAGTCGGTCCCGTCGGGAGATCTCCAGACGATCCGGTCCACCCAATTGTCGCGAATACGGGGACGATGCAGACCAAAATGATACATTGTTTCCGCTCGACGAAAGAGCGTCTTCACCTCCCGGACCTTTCGGCCGCCACGCCGGGGAAGCGGCTCGCAGCGGGTGAACTGCGCGGTCACGGGCCGGTCGGCGAAGGTCTCGACGCCGCCATTGCCGAAGACCTTCCACGGAAAGCTCACAACGTCCGTCTCCGGCCCGAGCGTCTGCAGGAGGCCCCGGACGGTGCCGTCGCCCGCGCGGATGTCGAGGAATTCGTCCACGTCGGCGATGAAGATCCATTCGGCGCGCAGCGTCGCGACGTGATCCTTCGCCCATTTCAGCGCCGACTTGTGCGGCCCGCGCTTCAGCACGCGGTTCGGCTGGTGCGTGAGGACGCCCCGCGCCTGCAACCGATCGAGCAGCGCGGTCGTGCCGTCTTCGCAATCGTTGGTGAAGATCAGGAAGTCGTCGAATCCGATGGCGCGGTGATGGGCGATCCATTCGAGGATGTAGGGCGCCTCGTTCTTCATCGTGGAAACGAGAAGGAACCGACCCTCCGGCCGAGGTGCGAGCACCACATGCTCGGGCAGGCGCAGCGTCCAGTAGCGCCCCCGCGTCTCGATTACGGCACCCGGCAGGCGGGCGGCGAGGTCGGTCACGGCGGCGCGGACCGGGCGGCCGAGCTCCGTGCCCCAGTGCCAGCCGGCCCCGGCCACGACGCCCCCGGGCCGGACGACCCCCGCGGCCGCCTCCAGATCGGCCAGGATCGTGTCGTAATGCTTGCCCCCGTCGAGCCACAGCCAGTCCAGCGCGCCATCGCTCCTCCCGGCCAGCGCCTCGGCGGAGGTCATCCGCAGGATCGTGGCGTCCGGATAGGCGGCCGCGACCTCCGCCGCCTGCGCGTCGCGGGTGGCCTGCGGGATCGGCCGGGCAAGCGCGCGGACGTCGCGCCCGGCATCCTCGGTCCAGGGATCGATCAGGGTGAGCGCGTCGGGGCGCGCGATCTCGACAAGCGCGGCGGTGTGGTGGCCCGCATGCGTGCCGACCTCCGCGCCCCGCGCGTCCTTCGGCAGCGCCTCGATCACGGCGCGGGCGTTGTCGCGCACCGGTCTCACGCGCGCAGCGCCGCCGCCAGACGCTCGACCTCCGCCCGGATCCCGGCCTCCATCTCGGGATGGCGCGCGATCTTGCGCTTGGCGAGGATACGGGCGAGCTTGCCGGCATCGACCTCCCGGATCGCCGTTTCCAGCCGGTCGGAGACCAGTCCCGCCGCCGAAAGCGCGGCGAGCCAGTGGCGCCGCATCTCGTCCTCGGTTGGCTGCCGCTCGCACCAGACCATCTCGAAGAGCATCATGATGTAGTCCAGCACCGCCCGCGGCAGGTGCCGCCGGTCGCCCTTGAAGGGCGAGTGGAAGACGTCGGTGACGATCTCGTAGCTGGGCCAGTAATGCAGCACGCCGTCGCCGCCCGCCTCGGGGCCGAGCTCGCGCATCAGCTCGTCGATGGCGACGCGCAGGACGCTTTTCGACACCGCGTTCGCGCTGATGCAGGAGACGGGGCGGAAGGTCGCGATGAGCGGCACGGGCGACAGCGTGCAGATGATCCTCGCCTCCGGTCGGTGGCGGCGGATCAGGTCGTGGATCGCCCGGATGTTGGCCTTGTTCTCCTCGACGGTCGTGACGCGGAACTTGTGGCGCGACGGATCGTAGACGTCCTGCGGGATCGAGCGCCAGAACACGCCGCCCGTCACCTCGTCGTACCAGACCTCCGAGAGCCCGAAGGTCAGGATGAACAGGTCGGTGCGGGCGAAGATGTCGTACGTCTGCCGCCGCACCGCCTCGTCGTAGCCGTAGCTTTCGGCGGAATAGCCGTGCCAGAGCTCCGCCTCGAAGCGCGTCCCCTCGAAGGCCCATTCGAATTGCTGGCGGATGACGAAGGAGTTCACCATCCCCTCGCCGCATTTCACGACATAGGCGTTCGAGCCTTCGTCGCGGGTCAGCACCGAGTAGCTCCGCGCCGCCAGCCAGTTCGAGATGTTGGCCGCGAAGCAGGAGCCGAAGGCGGTGATCCGCGTCTCGGGCGTGATCGTCCGCGCGGCGGGCTGCCAGCCGTCGACGACCCAGTCGAGCGCGGCGCCCGTCCCCGCCATCTTCGCGCGGTCGGGGGCGAAATTGGTATGCGCGCCCCGGAACCAAGTCCGGTGCACGCCTTCCTTGCGGGTATGCTGGAATTCGACCGTGTTGGCGGCGGGCATGTCGTTCATGCGGGACGGCCGGGCAACGGGCATCCGGTCGAGCCGGTGACCGGCGTCCATGTCCGTGACAGCGTCGCCATGACCGATCCTCCGCCTGTCTCGCCGCGACGCGCGTACGGGGCGCGCCTCGTCACTCGGTCGCGGATCGGGGTTTACAAATGGTTAACGCATCGTGTCGCCGGGCAGAAAGGTCGGCACCAGCTCGACCCGCCGGTCCTCGCCCGGGAAGGCATGCGCGCCGAGGATGATGCGCGCCGCGATCTGCCCGGCCTCGCGGCGACGGCTGTCCACGGTGGCGAGCTGCCTCGGCAGCCCGTCGAGCAGGGTGAAGGCGTTGAAGCCCACGAGGCCGAGCCCGCCCCCCACGTCGAACCCCTTCTCCAGCGCGTAGAGCAGGCCGCCCCCGCCAGTGAGGTCGTTCGTGTAGAACAGGAAGTCCAGATCGGGCGTGCGCGCCAGCATCTCCGCCGTCATCTCGCGGCCCTTGCCGAAGGCCGATTGTCCAGAATAGGCCATCTGGTCGACGATCGGCACGCCGGCCTCCCGCAGCGCGCGCTCCAGCCCCTCCAGCCGCTTGCGGGCGCGGTGGTCGCCGTCGACCTTGGTGCCGAGCACACCCACCCGCCGGTAGCCGCGTTGCACGATCTCGGTGCCGACCTGATAGCCCGCGCGCCAGTGACTGATCCCCACGGCGGCATCGACCGGCGTTCCGTCCACGTCCATCACCTCGACCACCGGAACGCCGGAATTGGCGAGCATCGCCCGGCTCGCCTCGGAATGCTCGAGCCCGGCGACGATCACGCCGGAGGGCCGCCAGGACAGCATCTCGAACAGCGTCCGCTCCTCCTTGCCGGGGTCGTAGCCGGTGGTGCCGACGACGGGCTGCAGGTCGGTGTCGCCCAGCACCTCGTCCACGCCGGCCAGCATCTCGGGAAAGACGAGGTTCGACAGGGAAGGCACGATCACGGCGACGAGGTTCACCCGGTTCGAGGCCAGCGCGCCGGCGATCTTGTTGGGCACGTAGCCCAGCCGCCGCGCGGCCTCGAGCACCTTGGCGCGCGTCCGGTCGCTGACGTCGCCGCGGTTGCGCAGCACGCGGCTGACCGTCATCTCGCTGACGCCCGACGCCTCGGAGACGTCGCGAAGCGTCAGATGCCGGTGTCGGTCGTTGCGGCGCGTCACCCGGGGAAAGCCTCGCTGATCGGGGTCAGGGCCCCGTGTTACCGCGCCGCCCGGCCTGTGGACAAGCGGGCCGTTCGACGGCTATTGCACCCAAGGGGTCCCGTGGCTCAACTGGATAGAGCAATCCCCTCCTAAGGGATAGGTTGCAGGTTCGAGTCCTGCCGGGATCACCACAGAACTTCGTAAACATTTGCTTTCCTTACTTTTCTGGGGGTTGGTCCCCTAACCCTGCTTTCCGGTTAGGGGACGGAATTGCCGCCAGAGCGCGCTTGCGCATCCCTGACGCGGCCAATTTCGTGCGCTTCGCAGCGGCGCAGTAACGGGATGCCTCACGTGTATTTGCGTGTCCGAGGATGGCCGCGACCTCCATCTCGGTGCCATCGGCCTCGGCTAGCATACGGGCGCCGGCCTTCCGCAGTCCGTGCGCCCGGCCGGGAACGCCAGCCTGGACGCACCAGTCCCGGAACAGATTGCCGAACGTCTCGGGCAGGTAGGGCTTGCCCACCGTGCCGTGATTCAGGAAGGTCATCGCCTTCGTCCCCGCCAGCGCCAATTCATTCGCCAGCTCGGGCAGGATCGGAATCGGGACTTCGATAACGTCTTCGGCCTGGTCTTCGGTCTTCTGACGTTCATAGACGATCAGACCGGCGCGGATGTTGCGCGGTCCCAGCTTCACCGCGTCGACCCGCGCGGCGCCGGTGTTCAACAGTAGTTCGAGCGCGAGGCGCGCCTTCGTGCCGCTCGGATGCTTGTCCCGGAAGGCTTCGATCTCGTCGTCGGTCCAGCTATGGTGACCGCCCTTCCGCATGCGCTGCGACTTGGCTAGGCGCGCCGGGTTCGGCCCCTTGAAGCCGTGGTGCTTCGCCGCCCAATCGAAGATCTGCGCGATGTCTTTCTTGAAGCGGTTCGCGGCCGCCGGACCATCATATCGCGCCATCATGCGTTCGACGTGACCCGCTTCGATGCTCGCCAGCTTGGCCTCGGCATAGTTGCCGCGAATGCGATCGAGACGCAGCCGCTTGCCCCGCTTGGTCGAGTCGGCCAGTCCGCCCTTGGCGCGCGTCTTCGCGAACGCCTCGGACGCAAGGTAGCTCTCGATGGCATGGCCGATCGTCCCCGCCTCGGCCCGGAGCGGCGCAGGGGCTGCAACGCCCTTCTCGGCGGCGTCCTCGGCGGCGTGGTAGCCGGTGCGGAACTCATCCGAACCCCAAGGACCGGGCAGGTAGATGTCCACGACCTTGACGCCCTTGCGGACCCGCTGGAACCGCCAGCGCGCCCGCCCGTGGCGATCAGTCTCGCGGAACACGCCAGGGAAGGGATTGCGGCGCCGTGTCATGTCGCGCGCCCGATCATGGCGTCGATGTCGTCCATGCCGCCGCTGCCGGGATAGCAGAACTCGATGCCGTCCGGCCCTAGACGCTTGATGTAGGCGCTCGGGTTCGCCTCCCGCGCCAAGGCGAGGGCTTCGCGTACTTGTGTGGGCGTCGGCATGGACGGGGCGGCAGGGCGCGACATGTCAGGCAGCCCCCACTTTTGCCAAATCGTTGAGCGCATCGCCCCAAAGGGTCCGTTCAGTGAGCAGTGAGCGGCCTCGCGGGTGGATCAGCGCTCCGAAGGTCAGTCGGACGGTTGCGTATTCCGGCCCAGCTTCTTCATCGAACCAAATAGGATGCCCGTCCTCGGCAAAAGCCGACCTTCCGTGCAGTTCAATGACGATCGACAGTCGCTCCCCGCAGACAGTCAATGTAATGCGGTCGCTCGGGTCGTGGTCGTTGCGCGGGGAATAATCCGTGAACATGCACGTCAATACGCCGACCAGATTCTCGGGGCCGTCGAACGGATGGCGCCCGTGGGTCAAACCCAGCTTATAACGTGCGAAGTATGCCGCCACCTCGTCGGATAGAGCGTCCTTCGGGCCAAACTGGACCGGCTTAGTGCGGCCGGGATCGTCCACTTCCAAAAGGGCCAAGGGCAGCGACCAGTAGGTATCAACAGCCTCTGCAACGTCTGTCGTTGGCCCGGGATATAGAACACATAGGAGGGCCGCCGCAAAGTCGGTGCCAACCATCATCGGGGCGCCGCGGCCTCGCCCCCCAGTTGTAAAGATGCCCGCCTTACGCGCGCGCATCACAACGGTACGGGCGCGCCCCTCTTCATCAGGGAGCGCGCCTTCAACCCATTGGGTCAGATCAGAAAGGGTTGGACGACGAGACATATTGAACAGGTAGCGTAATTCTAGGACGCTGTCAATACGAACAGGTTGTTCCTTTTAGGTCAGTCCCTCGGCCGAAGAATATCCATCGCCTTCTCGATGCGTCCATACTCTGCCCGCTGGCACTCAATCAGCCGATCCGTGAGCCAGCGCATCGCGTCGCGTTCCTCCGGCATGTTCTCGGGGTCGCAGGTCTGGACCATGCTTTCGAGCGCGAACGCGATGACCTGCGCTTCGCGTAACATGCCCCCGGAATAGTAGTCGTCATCGATCCATAGCTTACGGATCGCGTCGCACTTGTCCTTCAGATCAGTTGGCATAGTGGCACGGTAGGCGGCATCGCGGTCTCGTAAGCCCTGGGCCTTGGCCAGTTGGTCCCGATAGATGTCCTCACCGGCTAAGGCGAGGCCACTAACGCTGCGGTTCTCCCAATCGGTGACGGGGGTCGGTTCAATCGCGTTCTGCATTGTCAGGTTCTCCCAGACAGGCTATCAATGTTTTACGTTGATAAACCTCGGTGGACGCGCCGTCAATGAAAAACGTTGATACATGTCACCAGCTCAATCTCGTGCCGCCCGTGGCCTTCTATCCTTGACGCAAACAGGCTTGGCGAAGGCTGCCGGAGTAGGGCAGTCCACCGTGATCGACTTTGAGCGTGAGCGCCGTCAAGTCTCAGATCAGTCCATTGCCGCGATCCGCTCCGCCCTCGAAGCCGCCGGCGTCGAGTTCATCGAAGCGAACGGTGGCGGGGCCGGGGTCAGACTGCGGAAGGACGTGTGAACCGATGAACCTCGTGCAACTCCGCATGGCCCGTGCTGGCCTTGGATGGACGCAGGAGCGGCTGGCCGAAGCGGCGGACATGTCGCTGTTTGCCTACAAGGGCGTCGAGGAAGGGCGTTGGCTCGGAATGGATCTGTACATGACACGTCTCCAAGATGCCTTAGAGCGGGCGGGGATTACGTTCCTGGACGATGACGGGAGCGGGTTCGGCGTGCGGCGGAAGGGGGCGAGCGGTTCAGAGATATGGTTAGGTAAGTTAAGCTGATGCAATCTGTTCACCTAGTAGGCGGACGACTAGTGCGTGGAGATCATTAAGGTCGGGTTCACCTCGTTCAGCAAAGGCAACGTGTGCCTTCTGGAGAGCTTCAACGTACTCTGGGCGATTTTGCTTAATTAACTGTGGCAGAATGATTTTCCCTTGAGGAAACCGACCAAGCGCCAAGCATAACACAAAGTAACACGCTGCCCGCGCAGTCCTTCCATTCCCGTTCACGAACGGATGAATGTTGTTCAGGCGCCATAATACATAGGTCGCAAGAACGACCGGGTCAGTCTCGTTCCAGTGCCGGTTAACCTGATTAACAAAGTCGTCCATCAACGCAGGAACACGATAGTATGGAGGGGGTTGGTGCTGCCCAACTCGAACCTCGCACGGCCGGTATTCTCCTGCGGATATATGAAGGCACGCGATCGCGTGGTAGTTTAGAGCCTTGATAACATGCTGAGACAGGAAGGGCCTCCCGATGTCCCGGGAGGCTATTGCGACAGAGTTGACGAAAGCATACTGCCTATCGCCGTTCTCTACCTCTAAAGATTTATAAACAGGATGGTTCTCTGTGTTTGTGAGTTCAAAGAGAATCATCAGTTCGTTAGCGCGGTCCGCTCTAGAACACGTTCGACCTGCTCTTGGGTCATATCATTCTCATCAGGAAGCGACCCCATAACGAACGAGACACGCTGCTCATAGTGAGGCTGCTTGCTTGAGGCTTCACGCAAGCGATCCAGAAAACGCTGATCCGTATGTATTTTTGTCATAGTGGTCGGTCTCCCAGGCATTCTATAATACAAGTAAGCCGAACAGCGGCAGTCGTCACGCACCTTCTTCTAGAACAGGTAAAAAAATTCTTGACAGCCTCTTCTTCTTCGCGGCCGTCCATCCCCCTCCACCAGACTTAAATGCCTGAAACGCCGCCTCTAAGGTATGTCAAGAGGAAACCGCGACGAAAATCTATCCACAGCGTAGATGCAAGAATGCATCGTCACAGTTTGGCCGGAGCGGCCATCCGTGTAACCGCCCCGGCCCGACGCCGCGCCCCGATGGAGGCCAGAGGCCGCGTCATGTCGGTGTCTAACCGGACCGCCGACTGCCGATGCGGATCGGGGAACAGAAACCCCAGGGACCGCAGGCCCTATCCCGTTACGCCACGATGTCGAACAAGGCCGGGGTCAGCCTCGCCTTCGATACCGCTGGCAATGTCTTCGTCCCGTCCGGCGCCGCGTCGTTGGTCTTCGCGGTCGTTCGCAGCCACGCCCGGTCCATCGCTTGCAGCACCGCGACGTGACGGGCTTCCAGCGGCATCCCGTAGAGCCGCGCACCGGCTTCGATCTCCATCAGCGACAGCGCCTGCGGACCGTAACCCGTGCCCTGCCGCCCGCTGCATAACGCGCAGAACAGCCGCCACAGATCGGCCCCGCCTTCGGGCACCCGGAGCATCGTTGCGGACGACAACGTTGCTGTTACCGCCACCTCCATCCGCTCGGTGAAGCGTGCCCAGGCCGGCGTCATCTGATCACCTGCGTCGCGTCGAAGCCCACCACGTAGAGCAGGCCGGAGACACGGGTCAGGGTCACGCCGCCAGCGTCGAGGCGCAGCTCCATCGGCGGGTTCTTCAGCTTCGCCGTCTGCCCGACCTTCACGGACACCCGGAGCGCCGGGCTGCACTCGATCCACGCCGACAGGCCGGTGGAACTGACCGGCCCGCCCTTCGTCAGCCGTACGAACTCGAAGCCGCCCGCGTCGGTCTCGATCGAGACGTGATCGCCTTCCGTCAGGTCCAGTCCTTCGGGCAGGCCCGTGATCCGAAGCGCCCCGCGATCCGAACGGACGGAATGGATGGTCGCCGATCCGAGGCCGCCGGACCTGTAGCGCGCCGGTTGCGGGCGTTGCGCGGGATGGCCGGTGAACGTGCCTAGCGAGCCGCGCAGCGCCATCATCTTCGCCTCGAAGGCTTCCGCCTCGTCCTTCGGCATCGGCCCCGACTGGTAGGAGGTGTGCCAGAGCATCGGTCCCAGGTCGCGAACCTGCACCTGATTATTCGAGCGGAACGTCTCCTGACGCCACATCGGGCGGAAGTCGGCGATCTCCCATTCGATTCCTGTCGTCATATCCATCATCGAACGATCCTCTGCGTGGCGCCGCGGTTGCCCGACTGGCGAAGCGTCTGCATGACCACGCCCGGCCCGTCCCGGCGCATCGTGTTCCCCGCCTCGCGTTTGGCGATCGGCGCGGCGCGCTGGTCGATCTTGGCGTCGAGCATGTCGGACTTCAGGTCGACGGCGACGCGGACATCGACGGCCTGCGATCCGCCACCGGGCAGCGACGGCATCCGACCGCTGTTCAGGGATTCCATCATCTCGCGCGCACCCGGCATCCGCATGGCGCCCGCGTTCAGGACGCCTTCACGGCCATGCACGACACCCGCGATCCGGTCTTCGGGCACGTTCCCGGTATAGCCGCCCGATGCGAAGCCCAGCATCCCGCCGATTGCCCCGAAGACCCCGCCCCCCGCACCGGAGGCCAGCCCTTGGAAGCCGCGCAGCATCTGCATCCGGGCGAACTCGGTCAGCAGCGAAGCCAGTGCGTCCTTCGCCTTCATCGACCCGTCGAGGATGCCGCCGAAGATGTCGGCCACCTTCGTCGCCCCGGCCTCGGCGCGTTCCTCGACCCGTTGCAGATCGTCGGCCGCCTGTTCCGCCGCATCGCCTGCGCGGGCGTAGGACTCGGCCAGCTTGTCGATCTCGGCTTCGAGTTGCGGCGTGATCTTCGTGCCCTGTTCCTGCGCCGCCTTCAGCAGCTCGGCCTTCTTGCGGGCGTATTCGAGCGCATCGCCCACGTCGCGGCCGGTCTCGGCCAGCACGACCAGCGCCGTCGCCTCGGCTTCCAGTTCGCGGATTTCCTGTTGCGTGCCCTCCAGCGCCTCGCGCCAGACATCCACCGGCGCGCGGCCACTGCCGCCCCCACCGCCCGAACTGGCCGCCGGAAGGTCGGGAACGCCGATCTCGAAGGGCGCCGGTCGGGGCCGGGACGACGACGAAGGCGCAAGCTCGGACGAAGAGCCGCCAGTCCCGTATTGACGCGGATCGCCCCGCGTGCCGACTTCGCCGTAGACGCCCGGCGCCGCCTGACCGGACGCATCGCCACCGGGCAGGCTCGCCCTCAGCTCGCGGGCGCGGGTGATGGCTGCGCCAAGTCGTCCGACGAAGGCATCGAGGGCGGATGACACCGAACCAAACTGCACCCCGTCGATCGCCGACACCTCCGACAATGCCGTTTGCGCGGTGCGGGCCAGCGTGCCCATAGCAACCTCGAAGGTCTCCGCCCCGATCTTGCCCGCATCGAGGTCCGTGGCGAGTTCGGTCATTTCCGTGGCGATGCTGTTCAGTTCGCCGGCGGCGTCCGTCTCGCCCAGCATCGCGAGATTGCCCGCCACCTGGAACAGCGGGCCGGCCAGACCGGCGGCTTCGTCGGCCAGCCGGAAGTACTCAGAGCGAAGGGACTCCAGTTTCGCCCGGTGCGCGTCGACCGCATCGCTGTCATTGTCGAGCGTGTCGGCGATGCCCTCGCCCAGCAACGCGCGGGCCTGTTCGGGATTGGCGAAGAGGTCATCGAGGTCCGTGCGCAGCGTCGCGATCTTCACCGCCGCGTCCGCCAGCCCGACCGCCAGTTCCTTGCCAAAGGTCGAGACGCGGGTCGTGAGTGCCTGGAACCGCCGATCCAGCTCTTCGGCCTTCTCGATCAGTTCCGCGTCGAGGACGGCCCCGGTTTCGCGTGCGGTCTGGATGGTCTTGCGCAGCGCGGCCTCGCCCTGTCCCATCAGTTGCACGAACTGCTCGCCGCCAGTGCCGCCGAAGATTTCATCGGCAATGCGGATCTGCGCGGCGGCATCCAAGTCCTCCATCCGCCCGATGATTTCGAGCATCAGGTCGGACGGGTCTTCGAGCTTGCGCGTCAGGTCCGTGGCGCCGTAGCCCAGCCGCGCGAACGCCTCGGCCGCCGGCCCCTTGCCGGTCACGATGAACTCGTCGGCGCGCAGGTTCAGTTCCTTCAGGCCGTCCGTCAGGGCATCGACGCCGATCCGGTTCTGCTCGGCGACGAACTTCAGTTCCTGGAACGCCTCGACGCTGACACCCGCCCGCCTGGCTTCCGCGCCAAGTTCCGCCACCGCCGCCGTCGCCCCGCGCACGCCCCGCACGATGCCGGTCAGCGCCACGGCTGCACCGCCCGCAAGAAAGCCTCCGGCGAAGGCCCGGCCGAAGGCGCCGATCTTCGTGGAGGTCGCCGCGAGCGCCTGGTTGATGCGCGAGGTCGACCGCAGCATGTCGGTTTCCATGCGCTTCGTTGCCCGTGACGATCCGCGTTCCAGGCCCTGATAGGATCGGGTGCCAGTGCGTTCGGCCTTCTCCATCCGCTTCTCGAACTCGCGGACGCGGGCTTCGAGGTAGACCACCAGTTGTTCGTCGCTGCTCATTCTCGCCTCCTATGCGGTCCACATGTCGTCATCGAACCACGGGGCAGCGGTGGCGAAGGCTTCCTCGCCTTCCGCGCAGCGGGCCACGGCCATCGCGGCGGCGACCGCGCCGTCGATCTTGTTGCCGGACTTGCCCTTGTGGAACGCCTTGTTCCCGGCCGCATCGACGTGGAGCTGGATGTTCTCGAAGTTCCACCGCAGGACCGGGTGCCCGCCATGCCGGAACGACCCGGCCAGGATCGCCCGTTCCAGTTCCTTGACCGCCGGGGCCATCGACACCCAGCCCTGTCGGAACTCGGCCACGGGCAGCCCGTCGTCGTGCAGGTTCGACATCATGTGCCGGCCCAGATGAGGGTCGAAGGCGGCCTCGCGGACGTTGAACCGGGCGAACAGTTCGCGCACGTGATCCTCGACCGCGCGCAGATCGACCGTGTTGCCGGGCGTCGGGATGATGAAGCCTTCCTCGGCCCAGGTGATGTAGTCGACCCCGTGCAGCTCGCCGCGCGTTCGCAGGTTGTCCTCGGGACAGAAGAACCACGGATGCACCTGGTAGCCGCCCGCGCCGTCCTGCCAGCACGCGACGACGACAGTCAGATCCTCGTTCTTCGACAGGTCGACACCTAGCCAGCATGGCGCCTGCACCAGTTCCAGTTCGTCCAGGTCGACCGCATCCGCGCCCCGGTCATAGGTCGCCATGTCCACGAAGGGCGAGGTCGAGGCATCGAGCCATCGGTTCAGGTTGAACTGCTTGAAGCTGTCGCGCTCGAAGGGCGAATGCTGCGCCTTCTTTGCTTTGTCGCGGAAGGCTTCGAGGTCGGGATAGCCGTGCGCGAGGCCGGGATTGACCGCGTGCCACAGGGCTTCGTCCTGCCAGTCGTCGTCCTCTTCGGCCATGAAGATGACAGGAAGCGTGGCCGGGTCGTCAATCTCGCCCTTCTGCACCCGGATCGCGTATTCGACCTGTTGCCAGGCGAGGTTCTCCTGCCCCCGCCCGGAGGTGCTGGCGACGATCAGCAGCGTGCCCGACACCTTCACCAGCGCGCTGTCGAGGGCTTCCCAGAGCCGCAGACCGGGGCGGCCTTCCCAGGCGTGGATTTCGTCTGCGACGACGACATCGGGCGTCTTGCCGTGCTGTCCCTTGCCGTCGCTGGCGACCGCGACATAGCGCGACCGCTCGCGGCCGAAGCCGATGCGCGAGACGTATTCCCGGACCTGAAGGTGTTTGGCGAGCCTGTAGTCGCCCTGGATGATCATTGCCGTCTCGTTGAACAGTTCCTTGGCCTGCTCGTGCGAGGCCGCCGCCGACAGGATCAGGCCGCCCGGTTTCCGCTCCGGCCCCATCAGGTGCAGAAGGTTCAGCGCGGCGGCGAGCGAGGTCTTGCGGTTGCCACGGGGCAGCAGCAGCACGACGCGCCGGACGATCCGTTGCCCGTGTTCGTCGCGGGGGCCATAGATGCGGCGCACGACACGCTCCTGCCACGGATCGAGCTGGAACGGGTGACCGGGCGCCGGGTTCTTCGGATGCTTCAGCTTGCGCAGCCATTGCACGGCCTTCTCGCCGTGCCCCATCGGGTCCGCGATCTCCGACCCGTCCGCGATCCACGCTGGCGCCAGCATCACAGCAACTCGTCTTCGTCGCCCGCATCGTCGCGGATCGAAGGCCGGGACCGGCTGACCGGCGTCAGGCCAAGTTCCGAGGCCAGCAAGCGGGCGCGCGTCATGGCGTCGGATTGAATGCCTACGGCGGGGTGACGCTTCAGGCCGTTCTCTGTGTCGAGAACATGGCCGTCCTCTTGCAGACGGCGCTCCATCTCGCGGACGGTGCCGATGGCGATGGCGTAGTTCTCCAGGCTGCCAAGATCGGCATCGGTCAGGATGCGGCGTTCCTCGAGGATCGGCATGACACGGTTCCATTCCGCCGCCGCGTCGGCCGACAGCCAGGCCGGGGGCGGCAGGATGCCCAGCGGTTCCGCTTCCTCGCGCATGATCGGTTTGACGCCCCTCATGCTGCCGCCCTCCCGCGTGTCACGCAGCGCAGCTCCAGCACCCGGCCCCGTTCAATTTCCACGATGTCCGTGATGTCGTGGGCCACGTCGCGGAACAGCACCCGGTCCTCGCTCGTGAGGTCCGCCATCCATCGGATACGGAAGACGGCCATGCGCTTTTCGGTATCGCCGCCCGCCGCAAGGAACTCTCCCGCCGATTGCGCCACCACTTCGGCCCGCAAACGCAGGTGATCGGTCCAGAGCGTTTCCGGCGTGCCGACATCGTTCGCGGCGTAGCTTGCCCGCTGCACGACGATCAGCCGATCGAGCTTGCCCGCCCTCATGCCGGCACCCGTTCGGCCAGCACCTCGACCGTCAGGACGCCGTGCGCGGTCACCCCGTCCGGGTCGCGGAGATAGCGCGCGGAGGTCACGTCCCAGTCGGCGCAATGATAGTCCGGGCCAAGGTCGAGGCGTGCGGCTTCGATCGCGCTGCGAACCGCGAAGGCGATGCCCTTGCAGCGTTCGGTCGAGGGTTCCTCGGTCCAGACGTGGATCGTGTGCGTCACGGTCTCCAGGTTGCGGGCGATGCTTTCCACCCGGACGGATTGCGCGTCGCCCAGGATGATGCCGGGACGCGGCGCAGGACGCTTGTGGGCGTCGAGGATGGATGCGGCCGGCACCAGGGCCGTCACCGCAGGCGAGGCCACCAGACGGGCGCGCAGGGCGCGCTGGATGGCAAGATCGGCGCTCATGACCGCGCCTCCCGGATCGCCTTGCCGATCGCCCGCTTGATCTTCGCCTGCGCCTTCTTCCGGCTCAGTCGAAAGCCGGGCCAGAAGAACGGCTGCGCGGGTGCGTCGGCGGTGCCGTATTCGACCAGGTGCGGATAGCGGACATCGCTGTTGCCCACGGTCACGGCGACCATGTGTTCCGGAACGGTCATCGAACCGCCCGGCTGCGAGTAAGGTGGCGTCGTCTCGCCCGGACCCGTGACCGCGACGCTGCCCTTCAGGTCGCCGGTATCCTCGGGCGCAAGGGTCTCGATCGTGTCGCCAACGTCATGCCCGGCCGACAGCAGGGCGGGCTTCACTGCCGCCCGCGCCGCCTTCGGAACAGCCCGCATCCGGGCCTGGAACGATGCCAGCCCGCGCCCCATCAGAACGTCCAGTCCCGGTATTCGGCGACGATCTCGCGCACGCCGAAGGGCACTTCCGCCGTCCGGTCGCCAACCGTCGCCGCCTCGCGTTGCAGGAACCACCAGGCGGCGAGTTGAAGGATCGCCGTTTGCAGAGGTTCGGGTAGCGGCTCCCTCGGGGCAGGTCCGTAGAAGTCTTCGAGGCGCCAGCCCAGCAACTTCTCGACGTAGACCTGCGCCGCCCAGGCCGTGCGGTTCAGGACGGTGGCATCCACGTCGCGCATGTCCTCCGTGAAGCTCAAGTGCTCCCGGAGGGCTTCCGCGTTGACGTAGAACTGACCATTCGCCATCGCGTCAGCTCGCGTTCTTCCGAACGACGTTGCTGTTCACCCAGAGCGACAGGTTCAGCTTCATCACCGAACTGGCCGTGTCGAGGGCTTCCGCCGCGCTGCCGACAATGGCGCCGAACTTGCGCTCCGAGCCAGTCCCGCCGCCGGTCGCATCGTTGAACACCACCTTGAAGGCGTAGTTGTCCTGCGTCTTCTCGGCGGCGAGGGCGGCTTGCTGGCCTTCGTCGTCGTAGTCGATGCCGCAAACCACCTCCATCGTGCCCGCGTCGCGAACGCCTTTCAGCTTCTTGCGACGCTGGCGGTTGATGGCGTCGAAGGTCACCGGCTCGGCCGCGTCTCCGACCGATCCGAGGGCTTCGGTTTCCTTGATCTCTTTCCAGGTCTGCGAGGTGAAGTCGTCCTCGGCCAGTTCGTCGGTCACGTCGATGACGCCGCCGATGTAGAGCTTGGCCCCGGCCGTCGCGAAGATGGTCATTGTCTCGTTCCTTCCATGCCGCGGCGTTCTTCACGCTGTTTCGCGGAGTTGTGGTCGCGGGCGCACAAGGCTTGCCAGTTCGTGCGGTCCCAGAACTTCTGCATGTCCCCGCGATGCGGGATGCGGTGATCCACGACCGTCGCCCGCGCGCCGCAGCGGACGCAGAACGGATGCTGGTCGAGGTATTCCCGGCGTGCCCGGTCCCACGCCCCCGTGTAGCCGCGTGCCGAAGACGAAGGCCGCTTGGCGTCGTGCCGGGCCTTGCGTGCGCGGTCGCGATCCACGGTGCAGGCGCAGCGCGTCCCCGAAGGAACCACCTTCCCGCATCCGCAGACCTTGGGGGGCTTCGTGGGCATCGTCAGACCGGCCGCTCGGCGAGGTCGCCCATGACGGCCACGGCGGATGCCGCGATCGACGTACCGCTGGCCTTCGTCAGCACCAGTCGCACGAACCGCTTGTGGCCGTGGTAGCCGATCCGGTAGGCGCTATCGCCTTCGAGCGGCAAGGCCGCGTCGCTGTCGATCCATTGCGCATCCGCATCCGCGAAGTCGCCGCCGGCCGACGTGTCGGCTTCCTGCACCTTGGCGGTGAAGCTGCCGGACCCCGCGATTGCCCCCGTGGTGATGACAAAGGCCATCCGGTTGCAGTCGCGAAGGTCGATGGCCGGGCCAGTCTTGTTGCCGGCCAGCACCTCTGGCGAGACGGCGACCTGCGCCGCGATGTTCGATTTCATGTCACGCATGGTTCAGCCCTCCTCAGGCGGCAATCTTGAGCTTGCGGAACTTGGCGGCCTGGATGACGCGGCCACCGACGCGACGGGTCGCGTGGATGCGGGTCATGCCGTTCGTCGCCAGAAGGTACGGGTTGACCAGGATCGACAGCGCCGTGTGATCCACGATGCGGTAGCCGGACCAGTCGCCATAGACGATCGGGGTCGCGTTCGCTTCGAGGTCCGGCATGTCGACCATCTCGACCACGGGACGGCCCAGGATCGTCTCGGGCTGTCCAAGCTGGAACGACGGCTGCCACAGGAATCGGCCGTCGCCATCCTTCAGAAGCCGGATCGCCGCAAGCGTGGTGCTGTTCAGCGCCCAGGCGCCCCGGTTCCGGTACATGGCCGGAAGCTGGTACATCAGCGCGACCAGCGCGTCGGCGGTCAGGCCCGTGGCGCTGCCGGAGTTGAACTCCTGGATGCTCGGGTCGCGAAGGATGCCCAGGGGGGCAAGGATGCCGTCGCCACCCACGAAGGCCATGCCTTCCTTCTGACCGAAGTCCTCGGCGAGTGCCGCGCGAACTTCCGCCTCGGCCTGGCCCGCGCTGTCGGACAGCAGTTCGTTCGACAGGTCGACGTAGGTGTCGAGCGATTTGATGTCGACTTCGGCCTGCGCGAAGGCCGGCTCGCTCGGCTGTTGCGGCATCGTCTCGCCGCGCCACCGGGCATTCGTGATCTCCGTACGGCGCGGGTAGATGACGGAGGGCGACGACGTGCTGCGCACGCTGGCGAACTGGCGGATCGGCGACAC
Source organism: uncultured Jannaschia sp. (assembly GCF_947494055.1). Lineage (GTDB taxonomy): Bacteria > Pseudomonadota > Alphaproteobacteria > Rhodobacterales > Rhodobacteraceae > Jannaschia. The sequence goes on from NZ_CANLTR010000005.1 coordinate 30,590, forward strand.
CTCGACCAGATCCTTGATGATCTCCGACGCCATCTCCGGCGGGGCGAGATAACCGGCCTTCGGGTCCTGGAGCGTCGTCAGGGCCTTCAGCACGTCCGGGCCGGCATCGTTGCCCTTCGCCAGATAGGCACTGAACGCCTTGCGGATTTCCGAAGGCTCTTTGTCGGCCTCGCGCGCACCCTTGGCGCGGTTCGTCTTCGCCTCGATCCGGTCCAGACGCTCGACAAGCGCGGACGTGTCGGCGGCCTTCTCGACCTTCGACAGCCGGTCCTCGACCTTGCCGGTGAAGTCCTCGATCGCCTTCGTCACGATGTCGTCGGGCGTGTCCTCTTCGGCCTTTCGGACGAACGTGTTGTGGTCCTGATAAGTCATTCTGTCCTCGTGAGTTGCGCCGCAGCGCGGTGGAGTGCTGTCGCGAGCTGAAGCGCACGCACGGCGGATTTCGCGGACGCGACCTGCGCGCCCGGATGGCAGGGGAAGGTGACCAGGCTGCATTCCATCAGCTCCAGGTCGGTGATCGTCCGGCCGCCGCCCTTGCGCTTGCTGGCGGACTTCGTGCGGAAGCCGATCGAAACGCCCCGGACAGCCCCGGCCCGGACCAGCGCCCGAACCTCGCGGGCGCGGTGAACGTCCTCGACCAGAAGCCGGCCCTTCAGGTGCAGGCCGTCCTCGCGTTCCTCGCCGGCCGACCAGACGCCCACAGGGTCGTTCGGATCGTGGCCGAACAGCAGCGGGATCGGGAATGATGCGGAAGCGAACGCCCCCTTGGTGATGACATCGCCTACGCGGTCGGGTGTCGCGAAGGACCAGGCAATCGCCTCGATTTCGCCGTCGCTATTCGCTTCGAACTTCGTCTCGATCAGCAGCCGGTCCATCACGCACCCCCTCGGTGGGCGGCGCGGTCGCTGGCGTAGGCGTCGATTTGCGCCTCCACCCAGGTCGCGGCGCGGATCAAGCGAATGACGTTGGCCGTGTTGAAGGGTACGGGCTGGCCGTCCTCATCGCATTCCCAGCCCAGCACGCAGCGGGCGAGGTTGGCGATGCGGGCCTTCTCGCGGTTCTCCGACGACACCCGGCCGTCGATGTCCGACATCTCGACCAGATCGTCGGCCAGCCGCAGACGTGCCTTGCGCTGCGTCTCGCTGTCCGGCCCGGCAATGCGCAGGCGGATGCCCGTGGGCCTGCCGGTCAGCGGATCGGCAAGGACGAACCACGCGCCCCGCTCCTGGTCTTCGGACATGGCGATGATGTCATTCAGTTGCATCATGCCTCCACCGGGTTGGCGGCAGTGAAGAACACGGTGCCGGACCCTTTGACCCAGAGGTGTTCGCCGTCTTCGAGGGCGAAGGATTGGTTGGAGTAAGGCGACAGGCGATGCCCGCCCTTCAGGGTCGGGGCCGTTGTGCCCTCGCTCACGATCCAGAAGAGATAATTGCCGGACTCGTTGGCAACGGTAACGGTGCCGCCTGCGGCAATGCGCGACCATTCCCCTTCGAGTACGCGCATCTTCGTTTCAGCCATCGGTGCCCTTCTGCGCGTCGGTCGGCGCGGTCTGGATGTTCGGATTGACGAAGGTCTCGCCGCCCGCACGCGGGGGCAGTCCGAGCCATCCCCGGCCTTCGTTCGGATTGATGACCTGCGCCGCGATCAGGCTGTTGATGACCGTCGAGCGGGTGGACAGGTCGGCGCGGGTAAGGTCGTCGCGATCGAACCGGACGGCGTGGTCGGCCCGCTCTTCGGGCGTGAAGAGGGCACGGCGGAACGCGCCTTCAGCGGCCCGCAGCCAAGGCTCCAGGCAGTAGGACAGGAACTCGACGCCCATCTGCTCAGTGTTCGACCACGTTGCCCGGTCCAGCTCGAAGAGCATGGTCGGCGGGACGCGGAACGCACGGGCGACTTCCAGCACCTGGAACTTGCGGTTCTCCAGGAACTGCGCGTCCGTCGAGTTGAAGGTGAACGGGTCGAACTCGGCGCCATCGTACAGGATCGCCGTGCGGCCCCCGGCGTCGTCGCCTTCGTGGGTGGCACGCCAGGCGGCGCGTGCCTTCCGCACGCTGTCCTCGCCCATACCCTTCGGGAACTTCAGCGCACCGGACGGGCGGGCACCGCGACCGAAGAGTCGGGCGGCGTGACGGTCGAGGGCGGCAGCCGTGCCGATCGCGTCCCGGTAGAGGGTCAGCGGGGAACGCCCGAACGGGCTGCGCAGGTGGATGAAGTCGCGGGCGGGCTGGATGTCGCCGTCGATCTTGTAGGTCGGTTCGCCGGTCGCGGTGTCGAAGTCCACGGAGACGATGCCGCGTTGATAGCGGACGATCTCCTGCACCTCGCCGCGCACGCGGTTGACGTGGGCGAGGCCACCGACATCGCTCGACAGGGCGTCGATGACGAGGTCGCGGATCAGCTCGAAGCCCGATGTCCAGTCGTTCGCCGCATCCCGCAGGAACGGCAGCGCCGGGTGGCCGGGAAGCGGGGTCTCGTTGCCTGCCGCGTCGATGCGCTTCACATGCACGTCGAGGGTCGCGACGGCTTCCGAGATGACGCGGATCGCGGACCCGACAGCCGGAACCTTCAGCGCTGCTTCGGGCGTCAGGACGATGCCGGAGGTCGCGGTCGGAACAATGCCGAACAGGGCGTAAAGGTCATCGTCAGGCGTCGCCAGACCTTTCGCCTCGGGGGCGATGGTCGGCTCATCGGGCGGAGTACGGCGGAACCAGCTCATGCCGCGAGGATCGCAGGCGGTTCGTGCCCAAGTAAGCTAGCGCGATGGCGCTAAAGCTAGGTATTCATGGGTTATTCAGGCAGACCGAAAATCCAGTTTGCCGCAAATGTTGAAGAAGCGACCCCGCGCCGGTCCCCGATGGCCCCAAAAGTCCAGGACCACCCCCCCGGTTACTTACCCGTGCAGTCCGCAACCTCTTCCACAGGGGACAGCTCCTCAGCCCATCTAAGTGCCATCTTGCGCTCAGTGAACCTCGCAACGACGATAGGAGCTGTATCGTCCCAGACATACGCGACCTCATAGGGCAGCATATCATCCTCTCGCGTTTTCCTGACTTCCGCTCTCTTGATAGACATACCGAACCGACCTTTTGGCCCCCCTCACGAGGCGCATATTGCAGCTTCTGCTCGTGATGCATGGTCTAGCTACGCCTTGCGTGTCTTCAACCATGCGTTCAGTTCCGCACGGAGTGCGAAGTACCGCCGTCCGTCCGGCCGATAGATCGGGGCAAGGTTACGCTCGGCCAGCCTACGGGTCGCGTCCACGCTCAGGCCGATGGCATGTGCAATCGCCTCCAGTCCCCAGAGCTTTTCCGGTCCGCTCGTGATGGCGTCGAAGCGCCAGCGGTCGAGGTTTGGTCTGTCCATCTGTCTCATCCTTCCTGCACGTTTCAGCGGTTACGGTTACAGATGGTTACGTGTGTTTCCCGTTTCCCCTTATGCGCGTGTGCATGAGGTATAATCGGAGTTACACGTAACCATCCGTAACCGTGTCCCGCGTCACCCATTGCCGGGCACCTCGGGCCGGTTGATCGTCACGCCCTGCCAGCCGCGATAGGTCTTGCCGCTTATCTTCCGGGGCATGTCCCGCAGCCCCTGACGACGCAGCCGGGGCGCCATGCTCTTGGCAGTTCCAGGCTCTTCGCCGTTCGACTTCGCGTAGTCCGTCCAGTTCCTGAAAAGGTCCGCGCTGGTCTCCCAACGATGTTCGTTCCCCGGTTCCAGAATACAGGCATCATCCAGCCATTGCCGCACGAGGTCCTGTTCGCCGAAATAGTTGGCCGTGGCGTCGACCACGCTCTGCGGCCGCTCCAGGCCCTCACGCCGCCAAGCAACGGCCCCCCCGATCATCCAGCGTAGGATGCCGGGCCATTCGACGCGCAGCTTCGCCTCCAGCTCCCTGTCGGGCTGCTCGGGCTTCACGGTGAACGGCACGATGTTGAACCGCCGCCGTGCCGCTTCATCGACGTTCGCCAGCGCAGGCGCATGGTTTCCGACAATCGTCAACTTGAACGCGGGCGTGTAGGTGAAGAAGTCCTGCCGCATGAAACGAGCGGAGATAGGGTCGCCGCCGGTCATCTGCTTGATGCGGGCTTCGGCCCATGCCCGGCCTTCCTCCGTCTCTGAGGCGGACACCAGACGCGCCCCACGTAGCAGGGCAAGCTCTGTCGGGTGCTTGTCCCCGCGCGAGGCGGTGAACGTGTCCATCGCTGCCGTGGTGGCATAATCGCCCATGATCCGGGTGACGGTGTTCAGAAAGACGGACTTGCCGTTCCCACCGGGGCCATAGAGGAAGATCAGGGCATGTTCCCGTGTGTCGCCCGTGAGGCAGTACCCGCACCAGCGCCGAAGGAACTCGATCATCCCCGCGTCCCCACTGGTCGCTTCGGTCAGGAAGCGCATCCAGGTCGGGCAGTCCGGCACCAGCGAGGGCGCCACGGCCGCACGCTTCGTCAGACCGCTGGCCGGTTCCGGGTCGAGAGCGTCGCCGGTGCGAAGGTCGATGGCACCGCCCGGCACGCCAAGGATGAAAGGGTCCTGGTCCCATTCGTCCTGCCGGACCGCGTGCGCTCGATCCGACCGGGCAAACGCCTCGACGCCCCCGGCGAACCCACGTTTCCGCACCCGTTCCTTGACGCGCTCCGGCGTGCCTTCCGACAGTTCGCGAGCGACACGACGACACCACGAGAACGCAAGGTCGGTCCTGTCGATCCGCCAGTGATCTCCGGTCCATTCGTACCACGCGCCGACATCGTGGTCGAAGCGCAGCCGGTCCCGAAACCGCTCGGAAAACGCCAGCGCCACGCCGTCTTCGGTCAATTCGACATCTTTCGCCCGAATGTCCTCGGCCCCGGCTGCGCGGGCGCGGTCTTCCAGATCAGCAAACTTGTTCATCGCCGCCTCCATTCGAGACGTGGGCAATGAAGTCCTGCCGATCCGCCATGTTCAGGGCGCGAAACGCCGTAAGCGCATAGGCGCGAAGCTCGTCATCGGTCGCAGCACCCGCCCACAGGGCGGCATCCTGAAGGGCGTTGTCGAAGGGCGCCGGAGGCAAGCCCGCTCCACGCTGACCGACGTAAAGAATGGTCCGCAGCTCGTCGTCCGGCAAAGTCTCGGCCATCATCAGGGTGACCGCCCCGCGCTCGCGCAGGGTCAGCCGTTTGGTCATGACAGTGGCGAAGTCCTGCCAGGTATCCGCGCAGTCGGACGCCAGCGCATAGCCCAGCATCCGGGCGGCGCCCTTGTGCCGGTCTTGAATATGACGACCGCGATTGACGCGACGGATCGGGGTGAGCGCGTTCATCGCTGCGCCCCCCATTCGGGGCAAACGATCTCGGCCGTCGGAAGGTAGGCGCCGCTTCCGCAGGCGTAGTCGCGCGCGAAGTCCACGGCTTCCTGATGGCGAAGAAAGGCTCCGACCGTTTCGCCGCTGTCGCGGTGTTCGTCCCAATGAATGACGGCGTAAGGCTCGCGCCAGTTTAAGAACGCGATCTCGATGATGCCGGGGTGTCTCATGCCGCCGCCTCCAGCCCGAAATGCCGGGCGAGAATCGGGAATTGCCTTGCGAGAAAGCCCGATTTGGGGCTATCCTCGGAAGTGATCAGGCTACCAATCTGACCAGTTTCAGCGCCGCTTCCGATGCCAGTCGGGGCGGCGTTTTCCGTTCCATCGTCAGGTGGAACTGCGCAGCAGCGCTTAGGGGACAGGCCGATTTCGTAAGCGTCTTCAACGGCCCTTACCGACGGGTTAGGGGAGGCTAAGTCGCGGACGGAATAAAGGTTTCCATCCTTCCTGCCGGGATCACCACCCTCCGATGTTACACCATAACATACTGTTATAGAATAACATCCGGCTGCGCTGTCACCATTCCTTCACGCGCATGTCATGTCCCTGCAACCTCCCGGCCCTAGGGCGGCGACGCACATCAACGGGGCATGCCAGATGACCAGATTCACGCTACTCTCGACCGCAGCCATCCTCGCCACCGGGTCCGCCTTCGCGCAGGACCTGCCGCAAGCCGGCGACACGTGGTTCACCTCCGCGCAGGAGGCCGTGCAGGCGCAGCTCGAGACGCAGCCGAACACCAACCGCGCGAAGAACGTCATCCTCTTCGTGGCCGACGGCAACGGCGTCGGCACGAACTATGCAAGCCGCCTCTTCGCCGGCCAGCAGGAAGGCGGCCTCGGCGACGACTACGTCCAGCCGCACGAGGCCTTCCCGAACGTGGCACTGGTGAAGACCTATTCGACGAACGGCCAGACTCCCGACAGCGCGCCCACGGCGACGGCGATGAACGCGGGCATCAAGACCAAGAACGACCTCATCAACATCACCGAGAACGTCGCCGTCAGCGATTGCGTCGCGGGCCTCGAGAACGGCGTACGGACCTTCGCCGAGATCGTGTCGGGGGCCGGCAAGTCCGTCGGCGTCATCTCCACCGCGCGGATCACCCATGCGACCCCGGCCGCCGTCTACGCCCGCACCGCGAACCGCGACTGGGAGGACGACACGCTGATCCCCGAGGGCTGCGAACAGCTCGACATCGCCGCGCAGCTGGCCGAGCAGATGACGAGCGGCGTCATCGACGTGGCGATGGGCGGCGGGCGGCAGCACTTCCTGCCCGCATCCGCCACCGATGCCGAGGGCGAGGCCGGCGTCCGCGGCGACGACCGCGACCTGACGCAGGAGATCGTCGACGACAGCGGCGCCTACGTCCAGACCCAGGAGGAGTTCGACGCGATCGAGCCCGGTGCCACGCCGATCCTCGGCCTGTTCGAGGCCTCGCACATGCAATACGAGGCCGACCGCTCCGGCGAGCCGAGCCTCGCCGAGATGACCCGCGCCGCCATCGAGGCGATGCAGGACAACGAGGCCGGCTTCTACCTCGAGGTCGAGGCCGGCCGCGTCGACCACGCCAACCATGCCGGCAACCTCGCTCGCACGGTGCGCGACGGCGTCGCCTTCAACGAGGCGATCGCGCTGGCCGACGAGCTGACCGACGACGAGGACACGCTCATCATCGTCACCGCCGACCACGAGCACGCCATCGCGTTCAACGGCTATTGCGGCCGCGGCTCGGACATCCTCGGGCTCTGCATGCAGATCGACGAGGCGGGCACCGAGGCGCTGGACGAGCCGAACATGGCCTCCGACGAGCTGCCCTACACGGTCGCGGGCTTCCTCAACGGCGCGGGCTCCGTCCTCGTCGAGCAGATGCCGGAGCCGTCCGACAATTCGCAGCCGACGGCGCCGGAGACCGGCGAGGCCTCGCCCGAGGAAGGCTCGCCGCTCTATTCCGGCGACCGTTCGGCGATCGCGGACGCGGACGTGACCGACATCGACTACCTCCAGCAGGCGCTGGTCCCGATGAGCTCCGAGACGCATTCGGGCGAGGACGTCGCGGTCTTCGCCAAGGGCCCCTTCGCGCATCTCTTCGACGGCGTGATCGAGCAGAACGTGATTTTCCACGTGATGCACCACGCCGCCACGGCCGAATGAGATCGTCGTGAACCGGCCGCGGGCCCCTCAAGGCCCGCGGTCTTTCGTGACATGAAGCTGCAAGCAAACCGGGAGATGCACCGATGATGAACCGACGCCGGACCCTCGCGCTCGCCACCGGCCTTCTCGCCGCGCCGTCCCTGCTGCGGGCCGGAACCGCGCCGGTCAAGATCCGCGACCTCTACGACAAGGACCGGACGATGTCGGACCTCGCGCTGTCGCTGGTGGATGCGCGGACGACCTTCGAGGGCTTCATGGCCCCGCCGCTCAAGGCCGAGTCCCGCTTCTTCGTGATGACCAAGATGCCGATGTCGGTCTGCCCGTTCTGCGAGACCTCGGCCCAGTGGCCCGACAACATCCTCGCCGTCTACACCAAGCGCATCGTCGACGTGGTGCCCTTCAACGTCGGCATCGAGACGCGCGGCGTGCTCGAGATCGGCGAGTACCGCGACCCCGAGACCGGCTTCGTCTCGATGGTGCGTCTGGCCGACGCGACCTATGGGCGGTAGCGGGCCGGGCCTGCGGATCGACGACCTGATCGTGCGCGGCGACGGGGGCCGCGAGCTCCTGTCGGTGCCGCGCCTCGACGTGCCGCCCGGCAGATCGCTCGGCGTGTCCGGCCCGTCCGGGTCCGGCAAGTCCACGCTCCTCTTCGCGGTCGCGGGCCTTCTGCGCGCCGCGTCCGGAACCGTTGCTTGGGGCGACACGGCGATCACCGACATGGGCGAGGCACGACGCGCGGCGTTCCGTGCCGAACGAATGGGCATCGTGTTCCAGGATTTCCTCCTCTTCGACGAGCTTGGCGCGGCGGATAACGCGGCCATCGCGTCTCTCTACGCGCCCCGCGACGCGCGCGGCGGCATCCGGATGCGGGCCGGTGACCTGCTGACCCGGCTCGGGATCGCGGACCGGGACCGCGCCGTGCCCGGCCTCTCCGGCGGGGAGCGGCAACGGGTGGCCGTCGCCCGGGCGATGGCTGGAAACGCGGACATCCTGCTGGCCGACGAGCCCACGGCCAACCTCGACCGTCCGACGGCGACGCGTCTGGTGGACGACCTGCTGGCGCGATGCCGGGAGCGCGGCGCGACGCTGATCGCCGTCAGCCACGACGAGACCCTGCTCGCGCAGCTCGACCGCCGGATCGAGATCCGGGACGGACGGATGCAGCCGGTCGATGCGTGACGCGTGGGACAGCCTGCCCGTCCTCGTGCAGGACGGGCTCGTCGCGCTCGTCTGGGCGCTGCCGCTCCTCGTCGTCGGCGCCTTGCTCCTGCGCGGGCTCGCGCCCTGGCCGCTCGTGCGCGCCCTGCTGGTGCGGTTCCGCGTGCCGGTCGCGCTCTTCGTGCTTCTGATCGCCGTCTCGGTCGGCACGGGGATCAGCCTCGTCGCGCTGGAACGCGGGCTGCGGGCGGGCACGGCCCGGGCGGCGGACCCGTTCGACCTCATCGTCGCCGCACCGGGCAGCGACATCACCGCGCTGATGGCGACGGTGTTCCTGCAACCCTCCGACATGCCGCTGCTGGACGGCGCGACCTGGGCGGAGGTGACGGGGCACCCGGCGGTCGCCTTCGCCGCGCCGCTGGCCTTCGGCGACAGCGCCGGCGGTGCGCCGGTCGTGGGCACCACGGCGAACTTCCTCGACCACCTGACCGAAGGCGCCATCGAGGGCCGGGTCTGGACCGCGCACGAGGAGGCCGTCGTCGGCGCCGACACGCCCTTCGCCCTCGGCGACGCGCTGCACCCCGCGCATGGCGTCGGAGACTTCGCCGACACGGAGGCCCACGGGGATCACGAATACCGCGTCGTCGGCCGCATGGCCCGGACGGGCAGCCCGTGGGACCGCGCCGTCCTGGTGCCCATCGAGACGGTGTGGGAGGCGCACGACCTGCCCATTGGCCACGTTCCGGCGCGCGCGGAGCAGATCGGCCCGCCCTTCGACGCGGCGCTGTTTCCCGGCACACCGGCGATCCTGCTGCGCGGCCATACGCTCGCCGACACCTACGGCCTGCGCTCCGCGTTCCAGGGCACGGAGGAAACGATGGCCTTCTTCCCCGGCACCGTCCTGTCGCGGCTCTACGACGTGCTGGGCGACATGCGGCAGATCGTGTCCGTCCTGACGCTGGTGACGCAGGTGCTCGTCGCGGCGGCGGTGCTGACCGGCTTCGCGCTGCTGACCCGTCTCATCCGGCGGCAGATGGCGCTACTCCGCGCGCTGGGGGCGCCGGCGCGCTTCGTCGTCGCGGTGGTCTGGAGCCTCGCGGTGAGTTTGATGGCCAGCGGCGCGGCGCTGGGCGTCGTCCTCGCGATCGGGCTCGTCGCGGCGCTGGCCTCGATCGTCGGCGTGCGGGCCGGCCTCGCGGTCGACGTGTCCCTCGGCCTGCCGGACGTCACGCTCGCGCTCGCCTTCGTCAGCCTCGCCTCGCTGATCGCGCTGCTGCCCGCGCTGTCGATGCGTCGGCAGGACATCGTCGCCGGCCTGCGGGGCTAGCGATTGAACTGCCCGGCGGCTCGGACGTTCTGACCGGAGCGCACGAAGGCACCGACACGTGATGTTATAACATGCCATACCGTATCAAGACGAGCGACGCCGACCTGCAGGCGGCCCTGCGGCGGATCGCGGCCGAGCAGATCGACCGCGCCCTGAGCGAGATCGACGACGCCGATATCCCGCTGACCGAGCGGGTCCATCAGGTCCGAAAGCGGTGCAAGAAGCTGCGGGGGCTGATCCGTCTCGTCCGTCCGGTCTTTGCCGGATACGAACGGGAGAACGTGGCCCTGCGCGATGCGGCGCGGCGCCTGTCGGGCCTGCGCGACACCCAGACCCTCATCGTCACCTACGACGCGGTCTGCGTGCAGTTCGCGGACGAGATCGACCGCCGGGCCTTCGGACCGATCCGCGGAAGGCTGACGCGGGACGCGAAGGCCGCCGCCGCGAACCCGGACCTCGCCGCGCAGGTCGACGCGTTCCGGGACGTGATGCAGGCGGTGCGGGCGCGGGCCTCCGACTGGACGCTGGAGGGCGAGGGCTTCGACGCGATCGCCGCCGGGTTGCACAAGACCTACGGGCGCGCGAGGACGCGGATGAAGCACGCCCGGTCCGATGGTGGCGACACGGCGATGCACGAATGGCGCAAGCGGGTGAAGTACCACTGGTACCACGCGCGGCTGCTGACGCCCGTCTATCCCGCGATGATGGCGCCGTGGGTGGCGGAGGCGGACCGGCTGTCGGACCTTCTGGGCGACCACCACGACCTCGCAGTGTTCGAGGCGCGCCTGGCCCGGACGCCGGACGCGTTCGGCGATGCCACATCGCTCGCGGCGTTCCGCGCGCTCCTCGGCAAACGGAAGGCGATGCTCGCGGAGCGCGCGCTCGCCACGGGGCGGATGCTCCTCGCCGAGGACCCGGACGCGTTGGTCGACCGCTGGAGTTGCTATCTGGCCCTGTGGCGCACAGGCCGGACGTAGCGCCTTACGTGTCGCCCACCGGGTCCAGCCCGGCCAGCGTAGCGTTGTAGTAGCGCGGGTCGCCCGTCACCTCCCGGCCGAGCCAGTCGGGGCGCACGATCTCCGCTGCCTCGTCCTCCAGCTCCATCTCGGCGAGGACAAGCCCGGTCTGCGCACCCTCGAACACGTCGATTTCCCAGGTGCCGGGGTCGCCGGGGACGAGGTGCCGCCGCTTCTCGACCGGCCGACCCTGCGCGAGGTCGAGAAGCGCGCGCGCGTCTTCGACCGGGATGGCGTATTCGTATTCCGCCCGGCTGGTGGCCGTCCCGGTGGCCTTGACGGTGATCACCGCCGCCGCGTCGTCGGTGATGCGCACGCGGACCGTCGCCGCCCCGGTCCGCGCGAGATAGCCTTGCCGCAGGCGCTTGCTCCCGGTCGCGAGGTTGCGCCAGCTATCGTTCGCGACGAGGTATTTCCGTTCGATCTCGGTCGCCATGGCCCCCTCCGGCGTGGTCCGGGGAACGATCTATCGCATTGCCGCGGCACCGCCAGCCCCATCGGAGGTGCGCTGTCACGCGATTGAAACCGAACCGTCACGGAACCGACAAGTTCGGCGCGCAGGAGCCGGTCACGCACAGCTCGAAGGTCCGACCATGACGATCCGTCTCAGCATCCTGACGTCCACCGCCCTCGCCGCCGCCATGCCGGCCTTCGCGGAGGAGATGGCGTTCGACCGCATCGCCAGCTTCCCGGTCGCGCGGAACTCCGACGGCGCGGCGGAAAGTTCGGCCGAGATCATCGCCGCCACGACGGACGGGATGACGCTGGTCTATTCGGACAGCCCGCTCGGCGCGATCGGCATGGTCGACATCACCGACCCCGCCGCGCCCGCGCCGCTGGGTCACATCGAGGTCGGGGGCGAGCCGACCGCCGTGTCGGTGCTGGAGCGGACCGCCTTCGTCGCGGTCGACACCTCGGAGAGCTACACCGACCCGTCGGGCGTCGTGACGAGCTACGGGATGGACGGCACGCAGGGCGCGACCTGCGACCTCGGCGGGCAACCCGACAGCACGGCGATCGCCCCGGACGGCAGCTTCATCGCCATCGCCGTCGAGAACGAGCGCGACGAGGAGGCGGGCGACGGCCGCGTGGGGCAGATGCCCGGCGGCACGCTCGCCATCGTCGACATCGCGGACGCGGCGCTCGACTGCGCGAGCCTGCGCTTCGCGGATCTGACGGGGCTGGCGGAGATCGCGCCCGAGGATCCCGAGCCCGAATTCGTCGACGTGAACGACGCGGGCGAGATCGTGGTCACGTTGCAGGAGAACAACCACATCGCCATCGTCGGCGCGGACGGGACGGTGCTGTCGCATTTCTCCGCCGGCACGGTCAGCCTCGACGGGATCGACGCCAGCGACGACGGCGCGCTGGTCTTCGACGAAAACCTGTCGGACATCCCGCGCGAGCCCGACGGCGTGCAGTGGATCGACGCGGACCATGTCGCCATCGCCAACGAGGGGGACATGGACGGCGGCACGCGCGGCTGGTCTGTGATGGACCGCGACGGAAACGTGGTCTGGGACAGCGGCGCGACGTTCGAGCACGCGCTGGTCGAGGTCGGGCACTACCCGGACGCGCGCTCCGACGCGAAGGGCGTGGAGCCCGAGGGGATGGAGTTCGCCACGTTCGGCGGCACGCCCTACGTCTTCATCCTCGCCGAACGCGCCTCCGCCGTAGGCGTCTACGACGTGACCGACCCGGCGAACCCGGTGCTCGCGCAGATCCTGCCCTCCGGCATCGCGCCGGAGGGGGCCGTGGCGATCCCCGAACGGAACCTCCTCGTCACCGCGAACGAGAGCGATCTGGGCGCGGATGGCGGCGCGCGGAGCCACGTGATGATCTACGAATACCGCGAGGGGGCGCCGAGCTATCCGCACCTGACCTCCGCCGGGGCCGACCGGCTCATCGGGTGGTCGGCGCTGTCGGGCCTCGCCGCCGATCCGGAACGGCCGGGCATCTTCCGCGTCGTCAACGACAGCTTCTTCGGCGCGCAGCCGACCATCTTCACCATCGACGCGACGCAGGTTCCGGCACGGATCACCGATGCGACGGTGGTGACGCGGAACGGCAACCCGGCGCAGAAGCTCGACATCGAGGGGATCGCGCCCGACGGCGAGGGGGGTCACTGGCTCGCCTCCGAGGGGCGGACCGACCGGCTGATCCCGCACGCGATCTACCGTGTCGACGCGACTGGCGAGATCACCGAGGAGGTCGCCTTCCCGCCCGAGCTCCTCGCCCACGAGACGCGCTACGGCGCCGAGGGGATCGCGATGGTCGACGGCCGGCTCTGGATCGCGATGCAGCGGGACTGGGCGGACGACGCGGAGAACATGGTGAAGCTGGTCTCCTACGATCTCGAGAGCGAGGAATGGGGCGCCGTCCTCTACGAACGTGCCGCGCCCGAGGCGGGCTGGGTCGGGCTGTCGGAGATCACGGTCCACGGCGAGCACGTCTATCTGATCGAGCGTGACAACCAGATCGGCGCGGCGGCCGCGATCAAGCGCATCACCCGCGTGCCCGTGTCCGAGATGGTGCCCGCGCCCCTCGGCGGCGCGCTGCCGGTGGTCGGCCACGAGGTCGCGATGGACCTGCTGCCCGCGCTCGCCGCGACCGGCGGCTACGTCGTGGACAAGGTCGAGGGGCTGGCCTTCGACGCGGACGGGAACGCCTGGATCGTGACCGACAACGACGGGGTGGACGACAGCTCGGGCGAGACGCTGCTCCTGAACCTCGGCCCGCTCTGACGCGGCTTGCGGGCCGGTGCGACCGGCCCGCCTGTTACCTTAGCGTCACCGGATCGTGTCCGTAATGTCGCAGGGGCCTGCGAGGACGCGCCGAGTTCATTCGCACAGGAAACCCGCCATGCCCTCGTCCCTCATCCGACCGCACCGCCGCGCCGTGCTGGCCGGCGGCGCCGCGATGGCCGCCGTCCTCGCCACGCCCTCGCTGGTGCGCGCGCAGTCCCGCCCCGCCTTCACCCACGGCGTGCAATCGGGCGACGTCGACGCGTCCTCCGGCATGGTCTGGACGCGCACCGACCGCCCGGCCCGCATCCGAACCGAGATCGCGACGACCGAGAGCTTCGCCGATGCGCGCGCGCTCGCCCCGATCGACGCGCTGCCGGAGAGCGACCTCGCCGTGAAGCGCCTGCTCGCCGACCTGCCGTCGGGGCAGGACGTGTTCTACCGCTTCACCGCCGAGGCGCTCGACGACGTGAACGCCGTTTCCGAGCCGATCACCGGGCGCTTCCGCACCGCGCCGGGCGACCGCCGCGACGTGCGCTTCGCCTGGTCCGGCGACACGGTGGGCCAGGGCTGGGGCATCGACGCGGAGGGCATGCGCACGTACGCCGCCATCGCCGGGCGACAGCCGGACTTCTTCATCCATTCCGGCGACACGATCTATGCCGACGGCCCGCTGGAGGAGCGCGTCGAGCTGCCCGACGGGGGCGTCTGGCTGAACGAGATCGTCACGCCCGAGAAGCGCAAGGTGGCCGAGACGCTCGACGAGTATCGCGGCCAGTGGAAGTACAACATGATGGACGCGCATCTGCGCGCGATGAACGCGGCGCTGCCGACCTTCTTCCAGTGGGACGACCATGAGGTGGTCAACAACTGGTCCGCGTCGAAGGACCTGCTCTCCGACGACCGCTACAGCGTGAAGGAGATCGGCGTGCTCTCCGCCCGCGCCGGCCGCGCCTTCCACGAGATGACGCCGATCCGCTACGTCCCGGAGGAGCCGGGCCGCGTCTATCGCAAGATCGCCTACGGCCCGCATCTGGACGTGTTCTTCCTCGACATGCGCTCCTATCGCGGGGCCAACAGCGACAACCTGCAGACGGAGGCGGGCGACGCGACCGCGATGCTCGGCGCGCGGCAGATCGCCTGGCTGAAGCGGGCGCTGGCCGACAGCCGCGCGACGTGGAAGGTGATCGCCTCCGACATGCCCATCGGCCTCGTCGTGCCGGACGGGGACACGATGTTCGAGGGGGTGGCCAACCGCGAGGACGGTGCGCCGAAGGGTCGCGAGCACGACGTCGCCGAGGTGCTGCGCTTCATCCGCGCGGCGGGGGTGAAGAACACCGTCTGGCTGACGGCGGACGTGCATTACACCGCGGCGCATCACTACAGCCCCGACCGCGCCGCGTTCCAGGATTTCGAGCCGTTCTGGGAGTTCGTCTCCGGCCCGATCCATGCCGGGACGTTCGGGCCGAGCGAACTCGACATGACCTTCGGGCCGGAGGTGCGCTTCGTGAAGGCGCCGCCGGAGGGCCAGGCGAACCTGCCGCCCTCGGCCGGCTACCAGTTCTTCGGCCTCGTCGACATCGAGGGGGCGAGCGGCCGGATGACGGTGCGGCTGATGGACCGCGACGACACCGAGCTCTGGTCCACCACGCTCGACCCCGACACCACGATCTGACCCGGATCGCCGCGCGGCCCGGCCGGGCCGTCGCGACCTGCCCGCCGGTCGCCGCCGGAACCGATCCACGGGGGCGGGCATTGCCCTGAAGGGGTCGGGCCCGTATCCATGCGGAGCCCGCCCCCGCAGGAGGAAGCCCGAGGATGTCGTCGTGATGCCGGCCGATACGTTCTGAACGATGCTGCCGGTCGTCGGAATCGTCCTCGCCTGCGCCGCACTCTCGGCGCTTCTGCCGATCTTCACGGCGATGTCGGGGATCCGGTTTCCCCGCCGCCTCGTCGTCGGCACCTTCGTCTTCGCACTCACCGCGCTCCTCTACGGGGAGTTCGCCGACGGCTACGAGGCGCTGCCGTGGTGGGACATGCTCCTGCATGTCGTGAGCGCCGCGGTCCTGTCGGTCGCCGGAATGGGGCTCGCGCTTCTGCCCACGGCCGGCGGCCGGGCCCGGACCTCGATATGGCTGCTGGCGGTGCTGGGCTTCGGCTTCTCGATGATGGTCGGCACGATGTGGGAGATCATGGAGTTCACGCTCGACCAGGTCTTCGGCTACAACACGCAGGCGAGCGGCCTGATGGACACGATGACGGACACGATCGCGAACCTCGTGGGCGCCGTCTTGGGCGCGGTCGCGGCGCATCAGGCGGTCACGTTCGGGCGGCGCATCCCGCCGGCGGGCGTGCTTCTGGACTTCGTGGAGAAGAATCCGGTGATCTACGGTGCGTGGCGGGGGCCGTCAGGCGGCCTGCGCGGCGAGGCGCGCGGCGGCGAGGCCGGAGCGGACCGCCCCCTCGAGCGTCGCGGGCAGCCCGGTCCCGACATGGTCCCCGGCGAGTAGCAGGTTCGGCCAGGGCGTGCGCGCGGCCGGGCGGCGGACGGCGCCGGCGGGCGACTGATCGAAGGTCGCGGCCTTCTCCCGCAGCAGTCGTGCCACCGGCATCGCGGCGGGAACGGTCCCGCCATGCGCGGCGATCGCGGCGGCCACGTCGCGCCAGAGCTGCCCGAGCGCGGCCTCGCGCGACAGCCCGTCCACCTCCGACGCTTCGGCCGCCGAGACGGTGACGGAGACGACGTCGCCGCGCCGGAACAACCATTGCGCCGCGCCACCGAGAAGGGCCAGCACCGGCGGCAGGCCGCTTTCCGGCGCCAGGAAATGCGCGTTCACGATGGTGCGGCCCGGGCCCGGCACGTCGATCTGCGGCAGGAGCGTCGCCGCCTGACGCGCGGGGACGGCGAGGATGGCGGCGTCGCCCGGGCCGAGCGCGACCGGGCCGTCCGCCGTCTCGATGGCGTCGAGACGGTCCGTGCCGCGCAGGGCGGCGGCGGCGGTGCGGTAGCGGATGCGGACGCCGCGCGCTTCAAGGAGCGGCAGCGCGGGATCGACGAGCGCGGGGCCGAGCCCGTCGGGCGCGAAGACCGGCCGCACCGCGCCCGCCCCCCGTGCGAAGCTCCGCAGCAGCGCCGCGCGCAGGAGGGGGGCGCTGCCGGTCTCGGGCGGCTCGTTCAGGACGGCGCGGGTCATCGGGTCCCAGAACGCGTCCCAGGCCGGACCGCGCGCGACGACCTCCGCCACGCTGGTCGTGCGGCGGGCGGCAAGGAGGCGGGCGGTGTCGCGGCCAAGCGCGAGCGCGGAGACGCCGGGCGGGCGGGCGGCGCGGCGGAGAGCGCCGAGCGGGCCCGGACCGGGCCGGATCGTCCAGCGCGCGCCGGTGGCGAGGTCGAGGAACGGAAACGCCGCCTCCCCCGTCGACAGCGCGTCGGCCCCGCCGATGCGCGCGGCCCAGTCGAGCACGGCGCGGTTGCCCGACAGGATCAGATGGTTGCCGTTGTCGATCACCCGGTCGAGCCGCGTGTCGCGATAGGAGCGGCAACGCCCGCCGGCCTTCGGCGACGCCTCGAGCATCTCCACCGTGTGCCCCGTGCCCGACAGCCGTTCGGCGGCGACGAGGCCGGCGAGCCCCGCGCCGATGACCCAGATGCGCCCCATTCAGACGGGACGCGCGACCGCGGCCAACCCGTCCGCGACCTTGCCCAGGCGCGAGCGCACGGGCGGCGGGCGGGACCAGTCGGCCTCCCACCGGCGGAGCAGCCGCTCGTAGGGGCCCATCATCATCAGCGCGGGCAGGAGCGGCGTGCGGCGATGCGCGGCGATCTCCACGGCGGCGGCGTCGAAGGCCTGCCGCGCTTCGCGGCCGAGCAGCGCGCGGGCCTGCGACAGCCGGGGATGGCGCGCGACCTGCGCGGGGTCCTCCGGCAGGCCGGCGGCGCGCAGCACGTGCGCCGGCAGGTAGAGACGGCCCATCGCCGCATCCGTCTCGACGTCGCGCAGGATGTTCATCACCTGCAACCCGCGCGCGAGGTTGAGCGCGAACCGCTCGGAACACGCGCCGCGCCATGCGCCGAAGCAGAACATCGACAGGATGCCGACGGAGCCCGCGACGCGGCGGATATAGGCCGAGAACAGCTCGGCATCCGGGGCGACGATTGCGGCGGCATCCATGCGCATCCCTTCGACAACCATCACGAATTCCCGCTTGGGCAGGTCGATCCAGTCGAGCGTCCGGGCGATCTCCGCGCCGATGGCGGTGCGGGGCATGCCGTCGAAGGTTGCGTCGAGCTCCGCCTCCCAGCGGTCGAGCAGGGCGGCGCGGCTGGCGGAATCGACGGCCTCCGGTGCGTCGCCGTCGGCGATGTCGTCCACCGCACGGCAAAGCGCGTAGACCGCGTGGATCGCCCGACGGCGGCGCTGCGGCAGGATGCGCATGCCGGCGGCGAAGCTCGACCCGGCCATCGCCACGACACGGCGGACCTCGTCCCGGTCGGCCCGTTCGCTGGTCGCCCGGGCGAAGCTCATGGCGCGAACCACAGGCTCGAGAGACCGGCGCGGGCGAAGTCGGCCCGGCGAAGCGCCACGCGCCGGGCGAGCGGGTCGCCCCGACGCAGCAGCGCATGCAGGCGCCGGGCGAGGGCGACGGTCGCCGCCGCCTGCATCCGCAAGCCGCGCGAGGCGATCAGAGTGGGCAGCGGTGCGGCCTCCGTCAGGAGCGCGTCGGTCGCCTCCAGCGTCCGGTCGACCACGCGCCGAAGCGCGGGCGTCAGGGCGGGACCGACCAGATCGGCGTCGGCCGCCCCCTCGGCCGCCATCCAGTCGCCGGGCAGGTACCGCCGTCCGAGGTCGCGGTGATCCTCCGCGATATCCTGCAGGTGGTTCAGGACCTGCAACGCGGCGCAAAGCGCGTCGGACGGCCCGTGTGTCACCGCGTCCTCGCCATGCACCGCGAGGAGGAACCGGCCGACCGGCGCGGCGGAGACGTCGCAATAGGCCATCAGATCGGCCCAGTCGGCGCAGGCGATCCCGCCCGCGTCCCGGCGGAACGCCACGAGAAGCTCGCCCGCCGCGGCGAGGGCGGTCGCGTCGGAGGGCGTGCGGCCGTCGTCCAGCGCGCGGCGTAGCGCCGCAGCCGGATCCTTGCCGTCCTGCCCGGAGAGAGCGCGATCTAACGCGTCGAGCCGGCCGAGCTTGGCCTCGGGCGACGCATCGGGATCGTCGGCAATGTCGTCGGCGGCGCGGGCGAACCGGTAGAACGCGACGACCTTGCCACGCGCATGCGGCGGCAGGAGGCGCGAGGCCACGGGAAAGTTCTCCCGTCGCGCCGCACGGTCGAGATCCGTCGTGGCCCGGTCGGTCCGGGTCTCGTTGCGGCGTTCTTCGGCGAGCGTCATGTGGCGTTCGGCCCCGGCAGACGATGGTTGCGTGACAATCCCGGGCAACGACTTAGGTCGCCCGCTGTTGCGGAGAAGATACTAACATGTTTCATCCCCCTGCCCTGCGACCCGGTGTCCTACCCGGCACTTCGTCGTCTGGTCCCGGGGGAACCATCAGGCCATTGTCCGGATTTGGCAATCCGGGTTCGCGGTGGACCGGGGCGGCGATGACGAGGGGGAACGAACGATGAATGCGCTGGGTGGACGTTTCGCGGGGCGCCGGGCCGATGCCCGCCGCGCCGTGGTGATCGGGGCCGGCCCCGGTGGTCTGGCCACGGCCATGCTCCTGCGGGCCTCCGGAGCAGAGGTGACGGTGTTGGAGCGGGAGGACCGCGTGGGCGGTCGCACCGCGAGCTTCACGCAGGACGGCTTCACCTTCGATTACGGCCCGACTTTCTATCTCTATCCGGAGATCCTGCGGGAGATCTTCGGCGCCTGCGGCTACGACCTCGACGCCGAGGTGGATCTGCGCCGGCTCGACCCGATGTACCGGCTGCATTTCCACGACGGCAACACGTTCGACGCGACGCCCGACATCGAGCGCCTGACGGCGGAAGCCGCGCGGATCAGCCCCGAGGATGCGCGGAACGTGCAGCGCTATCTCGACTCCAACATCGCCAAGTTCGACGCCTTCCGGCCGATCCTGCAACGTCCGTTCCACGGGCCGCGCGACTTCATGCGCGCCGA
The DNA here is from genome assembly GCF_947494055.1 of uncultured Jannaschia sp. Classification (GTDB taxonomy): domain Bacteria; phylum Pseudomonadota; class Alphaproteobacteria; order Rhodobacterales; family Rhodobacteraceae; genus Jannaschia. Next base: position 50,459 of record NZ_CANLTR010000005.1, read on the forward strand.
CATGGTGCGTGCGCTGCCCAAGCTGCGCCCCTGGCTTACCGTGGATCAGGACCTGCGCCGCTGGTTCAAGCATCCCGACCTGCGCCTCGCCTTCAGCTTCCAGTCCAAATACCTCGGGATGAGCCCGTTCAAATGCCCGTCGCTCTTCACGATCGTGGCGCATATCGAATACGGCTTCGGCGTGTTCCACCCGATCGGCGGCTGCAACGCGATCCCGCGCGCGATGGCCCGGGTGGCGACCGATATGGGCGTGGACATCCGCCTGTCCGCCCCGGCCCAGGAGATCGAGTTCGACGGCCGCCGCGCGCGGGCCGTCCGCATCGAGGGCGAGACGATCGAGACCGATGCGGTGGTGATGAACGGCGACTTCGCGACCACGGCCAAGGCGCTGATCCCCGACCGCCTGCGCCGGCGCTGGACCGATGCGAAGATCGATTCGAAGAAGTATTCCTGCTCCACCTTCATGCTCTATCTCGGGCTCGAGGGACGGCTCGACGATCTGCATCATCATTCGATCCACATGTCGTCGGACTACGTGGAGAACATTCGCGAGATCGAGGCGGGCCTCGCGCCGGAGGAGCCGACGATCTACGTCCAGAACGCCTCCGTCACCGACCCCACGCTCGCGCCCGAGGGACATTCGACGCTCTACGTGCTGGTGCCGACGGGCAACCTGAACGGCGCGGTGGACTGGGACGAGATGGGGCCGCGTTACCGCGAGAAGATCCTCGACCGGCTGTCCCGCCTGACCGGTCACGACATCCGGCCGCGCATCCGCACCGAGCGGATGATCACCCCGGCCGACTGGGAAAGCCGAATGGGCATCTTCCGAGGCGCGACCTTCAACCTCGCGCACAATCTGGGCCAGATGCTGCACTGGCGGCCGCGCAACCGGTTCGAGGACGTGGACGGCGTCTACCTCACCGGCGGCGGCACGCATCCGGGCTCCGGCCTGCCCACCATCTTCGAGAGCGCGCGCATCGCCTCGAAGCTCGCGGCCGAGGATCTGGGCTTGCCGGTCCCGAACGTGCAAAGTCTGGGCGAGTCGCTCGAGGAGGCAGCGAAATGAGCAGCGTCGGCATCATCGGAGGCGGCCTGGGCGGGCTTGCCGCGGCGGCGACGCTGGCGGCGCGCGGCCACAAGGTCACGCTTCTGGAGAAGAACGCCTGGCTGGGCGGCAAGGCGGCGGAACTCTCCGAGGAGGGGTTCCGCTTCGACATGGGTCCGACGATCCTGACCATGCCCCGCGTGCTGGAGCGGGTGTTCGCGGAGTCCGGACGAAACCTCTCGGATTATCTCGACCTGCGCCGGCTCGACCCGCAATGGCGCTGCTTCTACGACGACGGGACCGTGCTCGACCTGTGCGACGACCCAGCGGAGGCGGCGCGCGAGATCGGCAAGCTCAGCCCCGCCGACGAACAGGGCTTCCAGCGCTTCATGGAGGTGGCCGACCGGCTCTCGGACGTGTCGGACAAGTTCTTCTTCTGGCGCTCGGTCGAGGACCTGCGCGACACGATGAACCTGAAGGAGAACATGACGCTCTCGACCCTGTCGGACGTCATGGCGCTGCGGATGCACCGCACCGTGGCCGGGCAGATCAAGAAGAACGTCCGCGACCCGCGCGTGGCGCAGATGCTGGAGCACTTCATCCAGTATATCGGCTCCTCCCCGCTGGCCGCGCCGGCCGTCCTTTGCGGCATCGCGCAGATGCAGCAGGGCGAGGGGGTCTGGTACCCGATCGGGGGCACCCGCGCCGTGCCGATGGCCCTCACCCGGCTGGGCGAGGAGCTGGGCGTCGATTACCGCACCGGCGTCGACGTGGAGCGCATCGAGGTCGAGAATGGCCGCGCCGTGGCCGTCGTGGCGAACGGCGAGACCCTGCGCTTCGACAAGGTCGTGTCGAACATGGATTCGGTGCGCACCTACCGGGAGCTCGTCGGCGGCAAGGCTTGGCAGGATTTCGGCTACAAGTCCCGCGAGGCGGCCTGCTCCGGCATCGTGCTCTATCTCGGGCTCGACCGGGCCTACGAGCATCTGGCGCATCACAACTTCGTCTTCTCCCGCGACCCGAAGGAGGAGTTCGGCGCGATCTACGACAAGGGCGTGCCGGCGCCCGACCCGACCGCCTACATCGCCGCGCCCGCGCGGACCGAGCCCGGCGTCGCGCCGGAGGGGGGCGAGGCGCTCTACATCCTCGTCCACACGCCGCATCTGCGCCCCGGCCACGACTGGTCCACGATGCTGCCGGTGGAGCGTGCGAAGATCATGGAGAAGCTCGGCCGCGCCGCCGGGATGGAGGACCTGCAGGAGCGGATCGTGTTCGAGCGGGCGCTTACGCCGCAGGACATCCACGACCGCTACAAGGTGCTCGACGGGGCGATCTACGGGTTGGTGAGCCACGGCCGCGTGAACGGCGCGTTCAAGCCCGGCAACCGCTCCCGGCAGGTGCGCGACCTCTATCTCGCCGGCGGGAGCGCGCATCCGGGGCCGGGCATGCCGATGGCGCTGATGTCGGGCTGGATCGCCGCCGACAGCCTGCACCAGGACGCCATCGCCAATGCCCATGCCGCCGAGTAGCGGCGGGACGATCCCGGACGATCCGGTCGCGCGCCTGTCGCCACGAATGGTCCGGTTCTTCAACGGCGTCATGCGGCGGCAGATGCGTCGCGCCTTCCGGGGCGTGCGCGTGCTCCGGGCCGGGCGCCCCGACGTGCCCGCCGACCGGCCGGTGGTCGTCTACGGGAACCATCCCGGCTGGTGGGACCCGGTCTTCTTCATCGTCCTGCAGGAGACGCTGTTCCCCGGGCGGCAGGGCTACGGCCCGATGGAGGCCACGGCGCTCGAACGCTACCCGTTCATGAAGCGGATCGGCATCTTCGCGGTCGATCCGGAAAGCCGGGCCGGCGGGGTACGATTCCTCAGGGTCGGGACGCATCTGCTCGACGATCCGTCCCGGACCCTGTGGATGACGGTGCAGGGGCGTTTCGCCGACCCGCGGGAGCGCCCCGTCACGCTTCGGCCCGGTCTCGCGCATCTGATGGCGCGGGTGCCGGGCGCGATGGCCCTTCCCGTGGCCCTCGAATACCCGTTCTGGTCCGAGAAGCGCCCCGAGGCGCTGGCGGCGTTCGGCGCCCCACTCGTCGATGTCGGGTCGGCCGCGGCGTGGCAAGACGCGCTGGAGGCGGGGCTGACCGCGACGCAGGACCGCCTCGCGGCGGCCGCGATGGCGCGCGATCCCGCCGCGTTCGAGACGATCCTCGGTGGCGCTCGGGGGGTCGGGGGCGTCTACGGCCTGTGGTCGCGGCTCCGGGACACCGCCGCGGGACGCGGGCACGATCCCGATCATGTGGCCGGCGAGTGAAGGGGCGCTGATGAACTCCGTCCTGACCCTCCTCGCCGTCGTCGGTCTCGTCCTCGGATCGCTTTACACCATCGTCACGCTTCTCAATCTCGCGATCTTCCGATCCCCTCCGCGGGCGAAGGGACGGTCCGGGCATTCCGTCTCGATCCTGATCCCCGCCCGCGACGAGGCCGGCAATATCGGGCCCGCGCTCAAGGCGGCCCTGTCGCAGGACGGCGCGGAGGTCGAGGTCGTCGTCCTCGACGACGGCTCCACCGACGGCACGTCCGGCATCGTGGCCCGGGCCGCCGCGGCCGATCCGCGCGTGCGGCTGATCCGCGGCGCCGCCCTGCCCAAGGGCTGGAACGGGAAGCAGCATGCCTGTCACCAGCTGGCGGCCGCGGCGACCCATCCCGTCCTGCTTTTCGTCGATGCCGACGTGCGCCTTGCCCCTGATTGCGTCGGGCGGATGCTCGGCTATCTGGAACGCAGCGCGCTGGATCTCGTCTCCGGCTTTCCGCGACAGATCACCCGAACGCTCGGGGAACGCATCGTCATCCCGCAGATCCTCGTCCTCCTGCTGGGGTATCTGCCACTGCCGATGGCCCGTATCGCGAAGTCCGACGCGCGCTTCGCGGCGGGCTGCGGCCAGCTGATGATGGTGCGGGCCGAGGCGTATCGGGCGGCCGGCGGCCACGCCGCGTTCCGCGACCGGATGCATGACGGGCTGAACCTGCCGCGAAACGTGCGCCGGGCCGGAGGACGCACCGACATCCTCGACGCGACGCCGCTGGCGCATGTGCGGATGTACGACAATTGGGCGGATATCTGGGCCGGGTTCACCAAGAACGCGACCGAGGGGATGGCCACGCCGCGCGGCTTGCCGATCTGGACGGTTCTGCTCGCCGGCGGCCATCTGCTGCCGCCGCTCGTCGCGCTCGTGGCCCTGGCGGCAGGCGCGGGCTTCGCGGCGGCGATCGCCGGTCTGACGACGGCAGCGGTTCTGATCGCCCGAAGCGCGCTGGCCGTGAAGGCGCGGCAATCGCCGCTCGTCGTCCTGCTGCACCCGGTCGGGGTCGCGGTGACGCTCTGGATCCAGTGGTCCGCGCTTCGTGCGGGGCGGCGGGGCCAACGGGCGATCTGGCGCGGCCGGGCCTACGACGTCCATTGACCGCGACCGTCATCACCGCCCATGCCCGCCTGCGCCGGGCCTTCTCCCTCGAGGACGTGCCGCCGGTCGCCGCGCGGATCGCGCGGCTGAAGCAGCTGGGCGACGCGCTCCGCGACCGCCGCTCCGACCTGATCGCCGCGATCGACGCCGATTTCGGCCCGCGGGCCGAGAGCGAGACGATGACGGCTGAGCTGGCCTTCCTGCGCACGGGGCTGAAGCACACGATCCGCCACCTGCCGCGCTGGTCGCGGCCCCGGACCGCGCGCGTGCTGCAACCCGTTCCCGGCCGCACCGATATCTGGACGGAGCCGAAGGGCGTCGTGGGCATCCTGTCGCCGTGGAACTACCCGTTGCAACTGGCGCTGATGCCGCTGATCTCGGCCGTGGCGGCGGGCAACCGGGTCCTGCTGAAGCCGTCCGAGCGCAGCCCCGCGACCACGGCGGCGTTGGCCTCGCTCTTGGAGGCGGTCTTTCCCCCCGACGAGCTCGCCGTCGTTACCGGCGGTCCGGATGTGGCGCAGGCCGTGGCTGCCCTGCCGCTCGGGCACCTGTTCTTCACGGGCTCCACGGAGACGGGGCGCAAGGTCGCGCAAGCCGCCGCGCGCACCCTGACCCCGGTCACGCTGGAGCTCGGTGGACGCAGCCCCGCCGTCGCCTTGCCGGACGCGTCGCCCGAGGACCATGCCCCGATCATTGCGTGGGGGGCATGGCTCAGCGCGGGGCAGACCTGCGTCGCGCCGAACCATCTCTGGGTGCCGAGGGACAGCGCACCGGCCTGGACCGACGCCCTGCTCGATGCGGCGCGCGGCTTCCTGCCCGACGATTACACCGCGATGATCGACGCGCGCGCATTCTCCCGGATGGAGCGCATGATCGCGGAGGCGCGCGAGGGCGGCGCGCTGGTCCGCGTGACGGAGGGCGAGGTGCGGGGCCGTCGGACGATCGCGCCGACCATCGTCGTCGACCCGCCACCCGACTCCGCGCTGATGACGGAGGAGATCTTCGGCCCCGTCCTCGTGGTGCTGACCTATCGCGACCCCGAGGAGGTGATCGTCGCGGAGGCCGACGCCTCCCCGCTGGCGGCCTACGTCTTCGACAGGGACGCCGCGCGCGCCCGGCGGTTCCTGACCCGCCTGCGTTCGGGCGGGGGTGCGGTGAACGCGACGGTGCTGCATCTTGCGGCGCATGACCTGCCCTTCGGCGGGATCGGGGAAAGCGGCTACGGCGCCTATCACGGGCATCGCGGGTTTCGCGAGTTCAGCCATGAGCGCGCCGTCTTCACCGCGGCACGCGGACCGTGGCTCAGGATGCTGCTGCCGCCGTATTCCGAGACCGCCCGCCGTCTCTTCCGGCGAATGACGCAGTAGCGCCGCGGTTCCGTGCCGCCCGCGCACACGCGTAGTTGCGACAATTGCCTGCAATCGGATCTTGCCCGGTGAAATGCGCTCGACTAACGGCGAAAGGGGGGCCGTCCGAAAACGGCCGCTGATTCCCACGGAGGGTGCCATGCTGTCGCGCGATGATCTCATCCGCGAATATCGCAACCGGGTCGGCAGCCTGCCGGGGCTGGTGATCGTCTATGCGTGCATCGTGGGGACGATGGCGCTGACGGCGATGACCATCGTCTGAACCGACCGGCCCGCCGTCAGGCGGATTGCGTTTTCTCCGATCCGTCCTTCGTCTCGCTGCCCGCCTCGCCGATATTGTCGACGCCGCGCTCTTCCAGGAGCGTGGTGAGCCAGTTCGGGTCCATCTCCGGCACGGAGGAGAGGAGGAGATCCGTATAGGGGTGGTGCGGCGGGGTGAACATCTGGTCCTTCGGCCCCTGCTCCACCACGCGGCCGTTCTGCATGACGACCACCTCGTCGGCGATCGAGCGGACGGTGGCGAGGTCGTGGGTGATGAACATGTAGGCCAGGTTCAGCTCTCTCTGAAGGCGGTCGAGCAGCTTCAGGATACCCTCGGCCACGAGCTGATCCAGCGCGCTCGTCACCTCGTCGCAGATGATGAAGTCGGGCTCCGCGGCCAGCGCACGGGCGATGCCGATCCGCTGCTTCTGGCCCCCGGAGAGCTCGGGCGGATAGCGGTTGTAGTATTTCGACGGCTCGAGCTCGATCAGGTCGAGCAGCTCGTCCACGCGCTGCTTGAGCGCCGGTCCCTTCAGCCCCGAATAGAACTGCGCCGGCCGGCCGATGATCTCCCGGATGCGGACCTTCGGGTTCAGCGCGGTGTCGGCCATCTGGTAGATCATCTGCGCCTGACGCAGCTGGTCACGGGTCCGGTTCGTGTATTTCGGCGGCAGCGGCTCCCCGTTCAGGAGCACGTCGCCCTTGGACGGTGGCAACAGCCCGGTGATGACCCGCGCGGTGGTGGACTTGCCGGAGCCGGACTCGCCCACGACGGCCACGGTCATGCCGGGATAGATGTCGAAGGACACGTCGTCGAGCACCTTGTCGCCCCCGGTATAGGACGCGTCGACACCCCGGACGGAGATGATCGGCTTGGTCCCGTCGGTCGGCCGGGCCTTTTGCGGACGCTTGAAGCTGCGCACGGCCCAGAGCGACTTGGTGTAGTCCTCCTGCGGGTCGGAAAGCATGCGGTCGGTCGACGCCTGCTCGACCTCCTCGCCCTTCAGCAGGACCTTGATCGTGTCGGCCATCTGCGCGACCACGGCGAGGTCGTGGGTGATGTAGATCGCGGCCGTGTTGAACTGATCGACGATGTCGCGGATCGCGGCCAGCACCTCGATCTGCGTCGTCACGTCGAGCGCGGTAGTCGGCTCGTCGAAGATGATGAGGTCGGGGCGGCAGGACATCGCCATCGCCGTCATCGCGCGCTGCAGTTGGCCGCCGGAAACCTGGTGCGGGTAGCGGAATCCGATTTCCTGCGGGTTGGGCAGGCGCAGCCGCTCGTAGAGTTCCTTCGCGTCCTCCTGCGCCTCCATCCGCTTCTTGATGCGGTAATGGACGGGCGCCTCGGTATGCTGGTCGATGATCTTGTGGGCCGGGTTGAACGACGCGGCCGCCGATTGCGCGACATAGGCGATGCGGGAGCCGCGAAGCGCGCGGCGCTCCCCCTCGGAGGCGGTGGTAAGCTCCATTCCGTCGAACTCGATCGAGCCGCCGGAGATTCGCGTCCCGTCGCGGGCGTATCCCATCGCGGCGGCGCCGATCGTGGACTTGCCCGCGCCGCTCTCGCCGATGAGGCCCATGACCTCTCCCCGGTGGAGCTTCAGGTCGACGCCCTTGATGATCGGCACCCAGGTCTCGTCGGAATAGCCCTCGATCCGCAGATCCTCGATATCGAGAAGGACGTCCTTGTCGCTGAAACGACCCATGCGATTACCCTTTCAGGCCGGAGGACCGGAACAGCATCCAGTCGACCACGAAGTTGACCGCGACCGTCAGCAGCGCGATGGCCGCCGCCGGGATCAGCGGAGTGACGTCGCCGAAGGAGATCAGCGTCGCGTTCTCCCGCACCATGGAGCCCCAGTCCGCCGTGGGCGGCTGGATGCCGAGGCCCAGGAAGCTGAGGCCGGCGATGAGGAGGAAGACGAAGCAGAACTCGAGCCCGAACTCGGCGACGAGGGGTGCGGTGGAGTTCGGCAGGATCTCCCGGCGGATGAGATACCAGTCGCCCTCGCCGCGCAGCTTCGCCGCTTCGATGTAGTCCATCACCACCACGTTGCCCGCGACCGCGCGGGTCAGGCGGAACACGCGGGGCGAGTAGATCACAGCGACCACCACGACGATCACGAAGAGGTTGGTTCCGAAGATCGACAGCATCAGGAGCGCGAAGATGAGCGAGGGGACCGACATGATGACGTCGGCGAAGCGGCCCATGAACTGATCGAACCAGCCGCCCTTCACCGCCGCGAGCAGCCCGGCGAATGCGCCCATCACGAAAGCCAGGATCGTCGCGGCGAGGGCGAGGCCGACCGTGTTGCGCGCGCCGTAGATGATGCGGCTGAAGATGTCGCGGCCGAGCTGGTCGGCGCCGAGCAACATGTTGGCGTCGGGCGGCGCGAAGGAGGTGGAGATCACCTCGGCCTGTCCGTGCGGCGCGATCCAGGGCGCGAAGATGCCGGCGATGGCGTAGGTGAAGATCACGAACATCCCGAACGCTGCGGTCAGTGGCGCGGTGCGAAGCTCCCGCGCGAGACCCGGCCGCGCGATCTGTACGAGGAACTCCTTGAAAGCGTAGGACACGCCCGCCGCCAGCGAGAGCACCGCCGCGAGCGTGGTGATCGTGCGCAGCGCACCGACGCCGCCGATGATGCCCGCCACGAAGGAGACCAGCGTGAGCGAGAACAGCAGCATGAAGACGCGCCGCCGCTCGAAATAGACCGCGAGACAGGAGGCCGCGATCAGGATCGTGTAGTAGCCGATGACGAAGACGCTCATGATCCGCCTCTACTTTGGGTGCCGCAGGCGCGGATTGGTCAGGATGGACCCCACATCGGCGGCGAGGTTCAGCAGGATGAAGGTCGCCGCGAAGATGAGGCAGCAGGCCTGCACGATCGGGAAGTCGCGCTTGGCCACAGCGTCGACGAGAAGCTGGCCGATGCCGGGATAGACGAACACCACCTCGACCAGCACGACGCCGGTGATGAGGTAGGCGAGGTTCAGCGCGACGACGTTGATGATCGGCGCCCAGGCGTTCGGCAGCGCGTGCTTCACGATCACCTTCCAGGGCGGCATGCCCTTGAGCCGCGCCATTTCGATATAGGGGGACGCGAGCAGGTTGATGATCGCCGCCCGCGTCATCCGCATCATGTGCGCGGTCACCACGAGTACGAGCGTCAGCGCCGGCAGGAACGTCCGCTCCAGGAGTTCGCCGAAACTCATGCCCGCCGACAGGCTCGAGATGGCCGGGAACCAGCCGGTCTTCACCGACAGGTACAGGATCAGGACGTAGCCCAGGAAGAACTCGGGCGAGGAGATCGAGGTCAGCGTCAGGATGTTCGCCGCCCGGTCGAAGAGCGTATCCCGCATCAACGCGACGAGCACGCCCAGGACGATCGCAAAGGGCACGGCGATGACCGCGGCATAGGTGGCGAGGAACAGCGTGTTGAGGAACCGCTGCGTGATCGCATCCCCGACGGAGCCGCCGGATATGAGCGAGACCCCGAAATCGCCGCGGACCGCGCCGCCGAGCCAGTCGAGATAGCGCACGATGGCAGGGTCGTTCAGGCCCATCCGCTCGCGCAGGGTGGCCACGGTTTCCTCCGTGGCGCCCTGCCCCAGAACGGCCTGGGCGATGTCGCCGGGCAACAGCTCGACGGCGAAGAAGATCAGGATCGAGACGACCAGAAGCGTCACCAGCCCCAATCCCAGCCGTTTCATCACCAGTTTGAAGATGTCGGACATCCGTACCTCCGGCCTGCCGATCCGGCCTTGGCATGCCGGCGTCTCATTGTCCGTTCGGGATGGGCATCGCAGGCGATCCGGCCCGGTCGAACCCGGGCCGGATCATGCGAGATCAGTCGGTGAACCACCAGCGGCTGGCGGCCCGGGCGCCGTCGTTCTCCCAGCTCGCAGCCAATTCTTCGGGCGTGCCGACATTGGCGCGGTTCGCGTAGACGAAGTTGTTGAAGAACGGGATGATGGTGCCGCCATCGTCGCGGGCCAGCGTCGCCATCTCGGCGTACATCTCGGCACGCAGCGACTCGTCCAGTTCCGACTTCGCCTGCAGTAGGAGCTCGTTGAAGCGCTCGTTCTGCCAGTGGCTCTCGTTCCAGGCCGCGTCGTCCTTGTAGGCCAGCGTGTACATCACGTCCGGCGTCGGGCGTGCGCCCCAGGAGACGAGGCAGAACGGCTTGGTCAGCCAGACGTCGGAATAGTAGCCGTCGTTCGGCTCCCGCACGACGTTGATGTTGATCCCGGCCGCCCGGGCCTGTTCGGCATAGAGAACGGCCATGTCGACCGCGCCGGCATAGACGCTGTCGGCGGCGCTCAGATTGACCGTCAGGCCCTCGGCCCCGGCCTTCTGGAGAAGCGAGCGCGCCTGGTCGGGATCGTAGTCCCGCTGCGGGATCCCCTCGGGATAGTAGGGCTGCGCCGGCGAATGGTGGAAGTCGTTGGCCTTGGTCGCCGCGCCGAAGGTGATCTTCTCGATGATCTCGTCCCGGTTCATGGCGAGCTTCATCGCGTTGCGGACGTCGACATTGTCGAACGGCGCCTGGTCGCAGAACATCGGCATGGTGATCGCCGCGGCCGAGGGCACGTTGTGGATGTCGAGGTTCGGGTCGCGCTGCAGGAGGCCCATCGTCTTGAGCTCGATCAGCGAGACCGCGTGCACGTCGCCGGTGACGAGCGCCGTCTGCCGGGCGTTCGGGTCGTTCAGCGTCAGGATCTCGACCGTATCGAAATAGGCCCCCTCGCGGTGCCAGCCATCGTGCCGGCTCAGCGTGAACTGCACGCCCCATTCGCCCGAGTCGATCTTGTAGGGACCGGAGCCGTCGCCCGACTGCCAGTCGATCGTGCCGTCGTCGTTCGCGGGACAGATGGCGAAATGATAATCCGTCATCAGCCACGGCAGGTCGGCATTGCCGCGCGACAGCGTCACGACGATCGTGTGGTCGCCATCCTTGGCGATGTCGGAGACGTCGGTCAGCAACGCTTTGGCCGCCGAAGTCGTGTCGTCGCCCCGGTGGTGGTTCAGCGACGCGATCACGTCGTCGGCGGTGACCGGCTTGCCGCTATGGAAAGCGGCCTCCTGGTTCAGATCGAAGGTCCACTCGGTCGCGTCGTCGTTCGCTTCCCAGCTATCGGCGAGGTCGGGCCCGAGGGACCCGTCGCCCATGATCATCGTCAGGTAGCTGCGATGGGTGTGGGCGAGGAAGATGTTCTGCCGGGTGACGTAGGTGCCCGGATCGTGCGTGTCGGACGTGTTGCCGTCGTGCAGACCCCAGCGGAAGTTGCCGCCGGATTTCGGCTGCGCGGCTGCCTTCGTCGTCCAGAGCCCCGTCGCGGTGGTCGCCGTAAGGCCAGCAGCGACGGAGTAATGCATGAAGTCGCGGCGCGAGATGCGGCCTTGCCGCGCCGCATCGGCGAGCCGGTCGAGTTGCGCTTGGTTCTTCTTCGACATGATCTCTCCCATTCTCGTGGCGGCGCACCTCGTAGACACGCCCTGTCATTAGGTTGCAAGCCCGCCGTTGCGAACCCGCATCGTTCCTAGGGAAACACGAAGAGGCCGACGATGCTACCGGGTTTCTGATCGAGTTCCTGTCGGAAGACGGTCGGAACGCGGCGTAAGATCCTATCTTCGTACGGTTTTAGCACGACGCGGTAAGGTCATTCGCGCCGCTTGGTCAGCCGTCGAATTGCAGCGCATGGAGCCCTGCGAAGATGCCGCCGCGCGCGAGGAGCTCCGCGTGCAGGCCCACATCCTCGACCTGACCGCGGTCCATCACGACGATGCGGTCGGCGTCGGTGATGGTCGAGAGCCGATGCGCGATGACAAGGACGGTGCGGCCTTTCGACAGCGTGGCGATGGCGTCCTGCACCTTGGCCTCCACCGCCGTGTCGAGGGCGGAGGTCGCCTCGTCCAGCAGCAGGATCGGCGTGTCGCGCAGGAGCGCGCGGGCGATGGCGACCCGCTGGCGCTGCCCGCCCGAGAGGTTCGAGCCGCGCGGACCGGCGGGGGAGTCGAGGCCGTTCGGCAGGCTATCCAGGAAATCGCTGACATGCGCCGCGTCGAGCGCGGCCTGCAATCGCGCCTCGGTGACGTGCTTCTGCCCGAGGAGGACGTTCTCGCGCACCGTCTCGTCGAACAGGAGCGCGTCCTGGCTTACGACCGAGAACAAGGCCCGCAGGCTCCCGACCTCGAGCTCGGAGATGTCGCGCCCGCCGATGGTGACGCGCCCGGCCGACGGCTCCACTAGCCGGGTGAGGACGTTGAACACCGTGCTCTTGCCTGCCCCCGACGGCCCGACGAGTGCCGTGGTCGTACCCGCATCGGCGATGAAGTCGAGCCCGCGGAGCACATCGGCGCTCCCGTAGGACAGGCTCACGTTCTCGAACCGGATCGTCGTGTCGGGCAGCTCGGGCGGACGCGCCTTGGCCTTCGGGGCCGGCATGGCCGGCTTCGTGTCGAAGAGCTCGAAGACCCGCTCCAGGCTGGCGGCGGCGACCTGCCACGTCCCCGCGAGCGAGCCGAGCCGGCGCAGCGGCTGGAACGCCAGCGCCATCGCGGTGAAGAACGACATGAAGTCGCCAACCGTCTTGTCGCCGTCGATGATCTCCTGCCCGCCGTAGAGCAGTACGCAGAAGAACCCGAGCCCGATGGCGACGTCGATGAAGCCCGGAATCATCGCCGATCCGCCCGCCGTCTTAACCTTCGCGGTCACGAAGGCGTCGGTGAGCGCGGCGAAGCGGCCGTTCTGGTAATCCTCGAGCGCGTTCAGCTTGACCGGGGTCACGCCGTGGAAAATCTCGTCGAGCCGGGTCGTCCGGGCCGCCGAGATGTCGCGCAGGCGCGCGCTCTTGCGGCGCAGATAGCGCTGCAGGACGAGGCTCGGCAGGATCAGGAGCGGCGTGCCGGTCGCCGCGACCAGCGTCCAGAGCGGATCGACGACGACAGCCACCACGACGAGCGAAAGGAGCGCCACGACGTCGCGTCCCGCGCCGAGGATCAGCGCCGACCAGATCCCCTGTGTCGCGGTGGCATCCGAGGAGACGCGCGAGATCAGCGTGCCGGGCGACATCGTCTGGAAGAACCCGTTGTCGAGCGTGAGGACGTGGCGCAGCAGGTCGACCTGCATCGCCGCGCTCGTGCGGTTGGAGATCCGCGTCATCACGATCCGCTGCAGCACGCCGGTGACGGCGCGCATCAGGAACAGGCCGAAGATCCCGAAGCCGACCCAGAGGATCGCGCTCTCGCGGCCGTCGACGAAGACGAGGTCGAACATCGGCTTCAGCATCCAGGACAGGATGCCGAGCGTGCTGCCCTCCATCACCATCAGGAGCGCGGCGAAGGCGATCATCGGGGCGTGCGGCCGCAGATACTCGCGCCAGAGACGGGCGAACATCTGGCGGTCGGTCATCGACCGCTCGACTTTGGGTCGCCGTTTGATTGATCTCGTCTTGGGCAAGTCCTGCGCCTTCTCGTTGCCGGGATCGTCGGGATCGCCCCGGCCTCTAGCCGTTGCGCCCTCTCCGGTCCAGCGAACTGGCCGTCACCCGTATCGCGCCTCCAACCCCGACAGGACGACGGCGCGGTCGGCTTCGGTGAACCGGTCGAGGCTCTGGACGCAGAAGGACGCATAGGCGTCCGCCTGCAACCGGTCCATCACCTGCGCGAGTGCCGCGCCGCTCGGGCGGCCGGGACGAACGTAGCCGATGTCGCGCGGCGCCGTCGTGCGCGCGCCGGCCGCGATCTCCAGATGCGCGGCGAGGCCGAGGGGCGAGACCTGCTCCGGCGAACGGAAACGATGGCCCGCCTGCCGGCGTAGGGCCGCCGGGTTGCCGGCATAGAAATCGGCGAGTGTGGACCGGCGCATCGGCTGCGGCTGGTGCTCCAGCAGGAAGTATCTACCGCGCGATCCGGCCAGCCGGGCGGCCTTTCGCTGCGCGGCGCCGAAGCCGGGCCGCTCCGACCGGACGCGGGCCTTCAGCCACGCGACGGCCGGGTTCGGGAACCGGCGCCAATGGCCCTGCAATACGGGACGGTCGCCATCGAAATAATCACCCTCCGTCATCGGGCGCCCGACGAAGATGTCGTCGTTCAGGTAGAGGAACCGCTCAGCGAGGCCCGGAATGCGATGGATCATCGTCTCGATGGAGCGCGACGAGAAGACGGGCAGCAGATCGGCATGGTCCCCGAACGCCTCCCGGTGATCGACGATGTGGATCCGTCCGGCATCGGAAGGTGCCGAGAGCAGGGGATCGAGGCAGGCCGGGTGTTGCGCGTCGGTCACGACATGGACCCGCCGGACGAAGGGGCAGAACCGGAAAAGCGACAGGACGGCGTAGCGAAGCTCGCCCGAGCTGGCGAAGCGCGTCGTGGCCGTCGCCTCGGGATGGGTGCCGCGACCCTCGTATCGAGCCCGTTTGGCACGGTGGGCCGGATCGTCGCCGTCCACCCAGGTGATCACGGCGTCGATCATCCCCGGCCCCGTGCCTGTGCCGCGGCATCGAGCGCGTCCCACCATTCGGCGTAGTCCGTGTTCCACGGGGCGTGGCGCGTGACGTCCGGCGCGCCATCGTCCCACCAGACCGGGCCGCGTTCGCCCAGACGTTCCTTCGCGGCCTGCACGCGGTCGCGGGCAGCGCGGGTCTCGGACGCATTCCCCGCGTCCCGGACCGCCCGCCGCGCGGCCATCAACTCGCGCACCGCCGCGTCGCGGTCGGCCTCCGACAGGGAGGGATCGCTGCACCGCCACAGGCGGCCCTTGGCGACGAAGTAGCGGCCATCGGAAGTTCGAGGATAATCCGGCATGACGAAGGATCTAGCCCGTCACGTCATCCGGATCACCTTCGGATCGAGCGCCAGCACGTAACCCTGCCGCGTGATGTTGCGGATCAGGAGCTGCGTCACGATCTGGTTGCCGAGCGCGTCGCGCAGCCGCTTGATCCGCGTCGCGCCCGCCGCCTCCTCGCAATCCGATTCAGGCTTGCCGGTGATGACCGACTCGATCTGCGCGCCGGTCAGCATGTCGCCGTCGAGCCGGGCCTCGGCCAGCACGCTCAGCGTCTCCATCGCGGCATCGGTCAGCTTGAGCTCGATGTCGTTCAGCAGAACCGCATTCTCCGCCCGCGCGAGCACCAGCGACGTCACCTGGATTCCCGACCGCTCGATCTCCCCCATCCGGCGGTTCAGCGTGACGATCGCGACGAGCAGCACGACGCAGGCGATGAGCAGCGCGGTGGCGAAGACGAGGAGGACGAAGATGATGACCCGATAGCTCGCCAGCACGTCGCTGAACGCCGTGCCCGATTGCGCCAGCACTTCGAGCAGGCCGATCTCGGTCCGCTGCGTCAGGTCCGACTCGACGAACAGGCGCTCGACCCGCGCGTTGAAGGCGTTGCCGTCGGGCAGCGTCGCGAAGAGGAACACGGCCGCCGCCGCGAGAATCACGACGATGGCCGCGATGCCGAGGCTCACGACCCTGGCCGAGACGGCCCGTGTCTCAGTAACGGAGGAAGAATTCGCCGGCACGGCCCTTCCTTTGGTCCAGTCCCTCGGGGCCGAAGACGGATTCGACCTCCAGAAGCTGCCAGCCGTTTCCGAGGCGGCCCTGGATCACCGAGGCGGCGGCACCGGCCGAGCAATTGCCGTCCCCGACCTCGATCACGCCGTAATGCAGCCGAAGCGGATCGTCCTTCTTGGCCTTGTAGTCGGCGTAGCACGCCGCTCCCGCCGCATTGGCGAGCGTGAGGGAGGCCACGAGGCCGAAGGAAAGAAGCGCGGTCCGCATGCGGTCTTGATGCGTCAGGGGGGGCCGACAGGCAATGGCGGGCCGCCGGTTATTTCATGACAAGCGACCGTCATTGCGCGTCCGGCCCCTTCGCGTCGAGGGACCCGTTGCCCTGTCCCATGACCCGACAGCGAGGAGACACGCCATGTTCCGGAGCCTGATCGCCGCGATCGCCGTGCTGGTTCTGACCCTGCCCGTCGCCACTCCGGCGCAGGCCGACAGGAAGGACGCGCTGAAGGTCATCGGCGGACTCGTCGCGCTCTATGCGCTGAGCGAGATCATCGAGCGGAACCGCGACGGGGCGGATGCCGCGGCGCCCGTCGCGCGGCAGCGCGTATACGACCCCCCGAGGACCGGTGTCGCACCGGCGAGATCCACGCCGACGGCCCCGACGCGCAGTCCGCGCCCCGTCGCGCGGGTCGAGACGGAGACGCTGCCGCCCTACGATCCGCTCTTTCCCTACGACACGCTGCCCGATGCCCGCGAGACGCGCATTCTGCCGGATCAGTGCTACGATGCGGTCCGCACCTCGGCAGGCCCCGTGGCGGGCTACGAGGCCGCCTGCATGCAGAACGCCGTGGCCCGACCGGGCATCCTGCCGCCGGAATGCATCCGCCGGATCGACACGGAAACCGGCCCCAAGGCGCTCTACGCTGCGCGCTGCCTCGAGGCCGAAGGCTGGACTCCCCGCACCGCAAGGCGTTGACGCTCCCCCGCGTTGACGCCACGCCGGGAGGGGGGCAGGGTCCGGCCGATGCCGACCCTGCCCCCGAATTTCGACTACGAACAGGCCGCCCGCTGCCGCGGCGCGCGCGTCGTCGTGGGGCTGGACGAGGTCGGGCGGGGACCCTGGGCCGGACCGGTGGTCGCCTGCGCCGTCAATCTGATCGGACCGGCGCCCGAAGGGCTGAACGACAGCAAGAAGCTGAGCGCGGCCCGGCGGGAAGCTCTGGTTCCCCTGCTCAAGGAGTGCTGCGAGATCGGCTTCGGCGAGGCCAGCGTCGAGGAGATCGACGCGCTCAACATCCGGCAGGCCACCCACCTCGCCATGCGCCGGGCCATCGCGGCCCTGCCCGCGCCGCCTTGCCACATCCTGATCGACGGCAACGACAGGCCCGCCTGGGTCGCTTGCGCCCACG
Source organism: uncultured Jannaschia sp. (assembly GCF_947494055.1). GTDB lineage: Bacteria > Pseudomonadota > Alphaproteobacteria > Rhodobacterales > Rhodobacteraceae > Jannaschia. The sequence goes on from NZ_CANLTR010000005.1 coordinate 67,528, forward strand.
AGTTGATCGTCGGCGGTGACGCCCGCTCGGTCTCCATCGCGGCGGCGTCGGTTCTGGCGAAATCGAGGCGGGATCGTGGCATGGTGGCCCTGGCGCAACAACATCCCGGCTACGGCTGGGAGTCGAATGCCGGCTACGGCACGGCGACACACCGCGCGGGATTGTTGCAACATGGGGTGACACAACATCATCGGCGCACATTCGCGCCGATCCGCAAGATGTTGTGCCTCGACGCCTGACACGTTTCTGCCGCAATCGGCTTGTGGCATGTCCGCCGAGCCGCCGTCATCTTCGCCTCACAACAACAAGGCGACCCCGGAAAACGAGGCGCCGTTCGAGGCGAGAGACGATGGCAGTACAAACCCCGGAGGCGTGCGCGCTTCCGCTCGATACGATCATGTCCGGAGACTGCGTGCAGGCGATGGACGCCCTCCCCGAGAACTCGGTCGACCTGATCTTCGCGGACCCTCCCTACAACCTGCAGCTGCGCGGCGACCTGCACCGGCCGGACATGAGCCGGGTCGACGCGGTGGACGACGACTGGGACCAGTTCGAGAGCATGAAGGCCTACGATGCCTTCACGCGGCAATGGATGCGGGCCGCCCGGCGGGTGCTGAAACCCAACGGGGCGATCTGGGTGATCGGCAGCTATCACAACATCTTCCGCGTCGGAGCCACGTTGCAGGATCAGGGGTTCTGGCTTCTCAACGACGTGGTCTGGCGCAAGACGAATCCGATGCCGAACTTCCGCGGCAAGCGCCTGACCAACGCGCACGAGACGCTGATCTGGGCGTCGAAATCCGACAGGTCGAAGTACACGTTTAACTACGAGGCGATGAAGGCCTTGAACGAGGGCGTGCAGATGCGCTCGGACTGGACGTTCCCGATCTGCACCGGGCACGAGCGGCTGAAGAACGCACGGGGCGAGAAGGCGCATCCGACCCAGAAGCCCGAGGCGCTCCTGCACCGACTGCTGGTGGCGACGACCAATCCCGGCGACGTGGTGCTCGACCCGTTCTTCGGCACCGGCACGACCGGTGCGGTCGCGACGATGCTTGGCCGGCACTTCATCGGCATCGAACGCGAGGCGGAGTACAGACAGCTCGCCGCCGAGCGCATCGCCCGGGTCCGCATCGCCGACGCCCCGGCGCTCGAGGTCACGACATCGAAACGCGCCGAGCCGCGCGTCCCCTTCGGCCAGCTCGTCGAGCGCGGGATGCTGCGCCCGGGCGAGGAGCTTTCCTCCGGCAACGGCCGCTACCGCGCCAGAATCCGCGTCGACGGCACGCTCAGCGGCGACGGGGTGAAGGGGTCGATCCACCAGGTCGGCGCCGCCTACGAGGGCGCGCCCTCCTGCAACGGCTGGACCTACTGGCACTTCAAGCGCGAGGGGAAGGCCGTTCCGATCGACACCCTCCGCCAGCAGATTCGGGCCGAGATGGGCAAGTCCGGCTGAGGCCCGCACGAGTTACCGCCTGCGCCCGCTGTCCAATGTCCGGCGGGTGCAACTTGAACCCCTGTTCCCGCCATGTCGGGTTCAGGGGTTTCTTTTCGGCTCAGATCAGCCCCGAGGACCGGAACGACGTTTCGGTGTTCTTGCCGATGATCATGTGATCGTGGACCACGATGTCGAGCGCGCCGCAGGCCGCCATGATGCGCCCCGTCATCTCGATATCCTCCTCGCTCGGCGTCGGGTCGCCCGAGGGGTGGTTGTGGATGAGGATGAGCGCGCTCGCGCTCAGCTCCAGCGCCCGGCGCGCCACCTCGCGCGGATAGACCGGGACGTGATCGACGGTGCCGGAGGCCTGCTCCTCGTCGGCGATCACCGTGTTCTTGCGGTCGAGGAACAGGATGCGGAACTGCTCCGTCTTCAGATGCGCCATGGTCGTGCGGCAATAGGCGACCACGTCCGACCAGGAGGACAGGACGTGCCGGTTCAGGACCTTCGCCTGCCCCATCCGGTGCGCGAAGGCCTCCGCCAGACGGAGCTGGTAGAAGACCTTCGACGTGGCCCCCTCGATGCGGAGGATCTGCGGCTCGGTCGCGGCGATGACCCCGTTCAGATCGCCGAAGGCCGCGAGCAGGCGTTTGGCGAGGGGCTTCACGTCGATCCGCTCGATCGCGTTGAACAGCAGCAACTCAAGCAGTTCGTATTCCGGCATCGCCTTGTGGCCGCCGGTGAGGAACCGCGTCCGCAGACGTTCTCGGTGACCCCAGTAATGCGGCCTGCGGGAGCCGTCCGACTGCATCACGAGGCCGCCGCCGGCGCTGACCTCCCGCGAAAGCTTCTCGTTGGGATAATAGCCGGGAGTGGGAACGGCGGGCGGTTCGGTCCGGGCGTCGATCGGGACCGAGCGTGCCTCGAGATCCCGCAGGCCCTGCTCCGCATCCTCGGCAAAACCCTTCCTGCCTTCGGTCGGCTTCGCAGGCGGCAGAAGCCTCGTATCGACCGTCGGAGCAGGTTTGACGGTCGGCGTCTGACGGGTCAGCCAGCGTGCATAATTGGCGATGCCCGCAAGGCGCAGGGGATCGGTGGATCGCTGACGCTTCATTCTCGCCTCCGTCCCGTGACGCAGGCAGGCGTAGGCAATCAGGGTAAACGGAGCGTTAAGAAACGCGTCGCCACCGGTTCGCGGCGGTGCGAAGCGGCTCCGCCAAAACGCGAAGAGCGCCCCCGGGGGGACGCTCCTTGTACGCGCGATCCTGTGCGGATCAGTCCGACGCGGCGGCAGCGGCCAGCAGGATGATCGCGAGGATCGGAACGATGATGCCGGCCGAGGAGGACGAGGTGTCCTCGACGATCACGACCGGCTCGGGCTCGACCGGAGCCGGCGCGATGTTGCCCGCGAAGGCGGTGCTGGCAGTGGCCGCGAGAATGGCGGCGAGTGCGATTTTCTTCATAGGTCTTTATCCTCCAAGATACGCCATCGGTGAGGCGACAGTTGCCACACCATATGGCACCCAAGACTGTACCTCGTGACCTTCGATAAACAGTTGGTCCAAGCGTTTGCAACGAAACGGAGGGCGGCGCCGCGTGCTTTCCCCCGCACCTCGTCAAATAAGCAACACTTGGGTCCCGACATCCGACATCGCGAAAACCCGGGCGATGTGCGCGTTGTAGAGCCCGATGCAACCCGACGAGGAGCGCCGCCCGATCTTGCGCGTGTCGTGTGTGCCGTGAATCCGGTAGTAGGTCCAGCCGAGATAGAGGGCATGCGTGCCGAGCGGGTTGTCGGGACCGGGGGGCACCACGGCCGGCCATTCGGGGTTGCGCCGCCGCATGTTGGGGGTCGGCCGCCAGGTCGGCCCCTCGACCTTGCGCACCACCCGGGTCCGCCCCTTGCGGGTCATGTCGTCCGATTGCGGAACCGAGGAGGGATAGAGGTGGTAGGTCCCCGATTCCTCCCACATATGCAGGGCCCGGCTGTCGATATCGACCAGGATAGCGCCCTTGCGCAGGCTGTCGAAATGGTCCCGCCAGTCGATGGTCCGAAAGCTCGCCGTGTTGCGCATGACACCGGTGCCGATCGGGTCCTCCATCTGCACGGTATCGGGCAGGGACTGGGCGCGGGCCGGCGCCGCCAGGGCGGTGGCGGCCGCGGCACCTGTGGCGAGAAACGCACGTCGGTCGAGTTGGCGCATAGCGAACACTCCTGTCGTCGGACTGGCGGGCGGGGACCGCGAAAGCCTCGTCATTGCGCAGAATAGGCGGACGGGCCGGCAAATCAAACGCGCATCGAAGGGGGGCGTCGCGGGGGCCTGCTTTCGCCAAGGCGTTTGCACCGCGAACGGCTCCGCTATACTCGCGAAACTGACGCCCGATATCGCCAGAGGATTCAGATGAACCGACGCACTGCCCTGGTCCTCCTCGGATCGACCGCCCTCGCCGCCTGCGCCACCACCCCGCCGCCGCCGGCGATCGGACCGGACGGTCGCCCGTTGCCGCCGGTCTACCGCATCTCGGGCGCCGACCGCCGGCGCATCCCGTTCCGCGCCCTCGACGCGGTCAACGCTCTGCGACAGGGGGCGGGCGTGGCCCCGCTGACCCTCGATTCGGCGCTTTCCGCGGCGGCGGAGACGCATTCGCGCGACATGTCGCTGCAGAACCGGCCGTGGCATTTCGGCTCCGACGGTTCCTCGCCCATCGACCGCGCGCAGCGGGTGGGCTTCGACGGCCGCCTGCTCGGCGAGACGATCTCGGAGACCTACGAAACCGAACTCGAGACCGTCGCCGCCTGGCTGGAGGAGCCGGGATCGCGCCGCGTCCTCCTCGACCCGGAAGCGCGCCGCATGGGATTCGCCTTCTTTCAGGAGCGCAACGGCAAGCTCTGGTACACGCTCAACGTCGGCACCTGACGATACAAGGCGGCCCCGGTGTCCCGGGGCCTCCGTTCACGCGTAGATGTCGACCGGCGTCCCGTTCCGCACCATCGCGTAGATGTGCCGCATCTCCTGATTCGTCACCGCGACGCAGCCGGCGGTCCAGTCGTTGCTGCCGCGTGTCTTGTCACCCCAGCCATGGATGAAGATGTCGCCCCCGGGTGGCTTCCCGAGGCTTTCGGCGTAGGCACGGTCGAACGCGTTCGGATAGTCGATCCCGATCGACAGGTAGAAGGCCGAATTCGGATTCCGCCGGTCGATGAAGTATCGCCCTTCCGGCGTGCGGCCGTCGCCCTCGAACCGCTTCGGTCCGTGCGCCGTGAAGCCGAGCTGGATCGCATGCTTCTTCAACGCGGTCTGGCCGTTCAGCAGGTACATCTGCCGGCCGGACTTGTGGATGATGACCCGCGTGACCGCCGGGCCATCGTATTTCATGAACTTGCCGCCACAACCCGCGAGCATCGCGGCTGCACCGGCGCCGAGGGCGAGCGCGCCCCGGCGGGTTATGTCCTTCATGGCCTGTCTGCACTCTTGTCGTTGCACTGTCCCAAGCGTCTTTTAGCGCATGTCCGGCGATTCCGGAACTTTCTTCTTGCAATCGTTAACCATTTCGCTCGCGCCGCAACAAATCGGCGAGTCCCGCGCGGTAGTCCGGGTAGCGCAGGCGTACGCCCAGCTCCTCCCTTATCCGGTCGTTCCGGACCCGCTTCGACTCGGCGTAGAAGCTCCGCGCCATCGGCGTCATCTCGGCCTCCGCGAAAGCCACTTCGGGCGGCAATGGCAGGCCGAGCAGCTCCGCCGCGTGGCCGATCACGTCCTGCGGCGGGGCCGGGTCGTCGTCGCAGAGGTTGTAGATCGCGCCCGCCCGCGGTCGCGCCATCGAGGCACGCAGTACCGCCGCGATGTCCTCGACATGGATGCGGCTGAAGACCTGGCCCGGCTTCACGATCCGCCGCGCCGTCCCGGCCCGCACCTTCGCGAAGGGTCCCCGTCCCGGCCCGTAGATGCCGGCAAGCCGGAAGACGTGCAGCGCCGCGCCCGTCTTCGCCGCGAAATCCTGCCACGCGGCCTCCGCCTCGACCCGCCAGCGCCCGCGCCGGGTCGTGGGGGCCAGCGGCGTCGTCTCGTCCACCCAGCCGCCCTCGTGGTCACCGTAGACCCCCGTGGTCGAGAGGTATCCGACCCAGGCCATCCCGCCCAGATGCGGGGCCAGCGCGTCGCGGTAGGCATTCAGCACAGGATCGCCGTCCGCGCCGGGCCCCGCCGAGATCAGGACATGCGTCGCCCGTGCGATCTCTGTCGACAGGTCCGCGCCGAAGATCGCGGGCGTCACCCCCTCCGCCCGCAAGGCGTCGGCCTTCTCCCCCGACCGGGTCGTCCCGATCACTTCCCATCCCTCGGCCAGAAGCGACGGGGCAAGCGCCCGGGCCGAGTAGCCATGCCCGAAGCTCAGAAGCACGCTCACAGCCGCGCCACCGCCCAGCGCGCGGCCTCCGCCACCACCGAATCGGCGTCGTCGCAGAGCGCCTGCGCCACGGGCTTCAGCCGCGCCGATCCGGAATTGCCGATCGCGTAACAGACGTTCCGCACCATCCGGTTCCGCCCGATCCGCTTGATCGGCGAGCCCGCGAACCGCGCCCGGAATCCGGCATCGTCGAGCCCGGCGAGCTCCGCCAGCGGCGGCGCGCGGTGCGGCCCGTGATAGCGCAGGTCGGAGGCGCGGACGGCGAACTTGTTCCACGGACAGATCGCGAGGCAATCGTCGCAGCCGTAGATGCGGTTGCCCAGCGCGGGGCGGAACGCCTCGTCCACCGGCCCGTCATGCTCGATCGTCAGGTAGGAGATGCAGCGCCGCGCATCGAGCCGGAACGGCGCCGGGAACGCATCGGTCGGGCAGATGTCGAGGCACCGCGTGCAGGAGCCGCAATGCTCTGCCTCCGCCGCGTCGGGTTCGAGCTCCTGCGTCGTGAAGATCGCGCCGAGGAACACCCAGTTGCCGTAGTCCCGCCCCAGCACGTTGGTATGCTTGCCCTGCCAGCCGATCCCGGCGGCCTGCGCCAGCGGCTTTTCCATGACCGGGGCGGTGTCGACGAAGACCTTCACTTCCGCATCAGCCTCTGCGACGATCCAGCGCGCGACGCGCTTCAGCGCCTTCTTGACGACGTCGTGGTAGTCCCGCCCCTGCGCATAGACGCTGACCGCGCCGTCCTCCGCCCGGTCCAGATCGCCCAACGGGTCGTGCTCGGGCGCGTAGGAATGCGCGAGCATCACTACCGAACGCGCCTCGGGCCAGAGCGACGCCGGGTCGCCACGCCAGGCGACGCGCTCGCCCATCCACGACATCGTGCCGTGATGGCCGTCCGACAGATACTGATGCAGCCGCACCTTCGCGTCCGGGATCGCGTCGGGCCGGCAGACCCCGACCGAGACGAATCCCGACGCGCGGGCCTCCGCATCGAGCCGCGCGCGGAAGGTCAACGCGCCCCCGGCGCCATCAGAAGTCCAGATCCGCGTAGTGCTTCGCCGGCCGGAACCCAGGCACCACATCGGCCAGGATCGACCGGAAGGCCGGGCGCGACTTGATCTTGGCGTACCAGGTCGACACCGCCTCGTTGCGGTTCCAGTCCACGTCCGAGGAATAATCGAGGCAGGACAGATGCGCCGCCGCCGCGAAATCGGCCATCGACAGGCTCGACCCGGCGAGCCAGCGGTTCCGGTCCAGCAGCCAGCCCATGTAGTCGAGGTGGAACTTGATCGCCCGCACGCCCTGCTTGACGTTGGCGCCGTCCGGGTAGCCCGCCCGCGTCAGCTTCTTGTGGATGCGTTCGTAGACCAGCTTCGACGTCACCTCCTGGTGGAACTTGTCGTCGAACCACGCCACCAGACGCCGCACCTCGGCCCGATCCGCCGCACCCTCGGGCATCAGCGCCGGCTCGGGACGCGTCTCCTCGAGATACTCGCAGATCGCGCCCGACTCGGCGAGCGTCAGGCCGTCGATCCTGAGCACCGGCACCTTGCCGGCGGGATTGCGGCGCAGGAACTCCGAGCCCTGCTCCCAGTAACGCTCGTCGACCAGTTCCACCTCGAGCTTCTTCTCGGCCAGCACGAGCCGGACCTTGCGGCAGAAGGGCGACAGGGCGAAGTGATAGAGCTGGATCATCCGCCGGGAATGCCCCGTCCCGCGGGCGGTTTCAATCCTCGAAGCAGGCCGCGCGGCCATCGGCGCGTATCGTCGCCGCCCCGTCCGCGATGGACCGCGCCCGGCGATCCACGAAGTCCGACGGCCGGGTCGGGTCGCGCCGCTTCGGCGCGGGCAGGATCGCCGCGATGAGCGAGGCCTGCCGGGCCGTCAGCTCGTCCGCACCGACGCCGAACCAGTGCCGCGCCGCCGCCTCCGCGCCGAAGATGCCCGGCCCCATCTCGGCCACGTTCAGGTAGATCTCCACGAGGCGCCGCTTAGGCCAGAACGCCTCGGCCACCGGCGTCAACAGCGCCTCGAGCGCCTTGCGCGGCCAGGACCGGCCCTGCCAGAGCACCGCGTTCTTGACGACCTGCTGGCTGATGGTCGAGGCGCCGCGATCGCCGCCGGCGGTGATCGCCCTGCGGATGGCCACGATGTCGAAGCCCCAGTGCCGGCAGAAATTGGCGTCCTCCGCCGCCACCACCGCCCGTGCCATCACCGGCGCGATATCGTCGAGATCCGTCCAGACCCGCTCCACCCCGCCGAGCCGCGCGGATTCCGACAGGATGTAGGGCGTCGTCGGCGGGTCGATCCAGCGATAGGACAGCACCCAGAGGACGACGAGGACCGCGAGCGCCGCCACGATCCTGAGGGCGATGCGAAGGACCGAACGCAAGGTCGCGCCGACCCGCTCGACGGCCCCCGGACCCGCCGTCTCGCCCGGCTTGCCCTTACGTCGCGTATTCGCCTTCGCCGCCATCGAGCCACGCCCTAACCTCTGGGAGTGCCTTGGGAAAGTGCGAATACCGGCGAGGACACGGAAAGCTTCGCGTTAAGTATTCTACAATTTTACAGGTTCACCGGCCGCGGGGCATCGCGGAGAAAGGGCACGCCTTTCGGTATTTCAATAGGGAATTTTTACCATGACTTCGACCTCGACCGCATTTCGCGTCCTCTCCGCCGCCGGCCTGCTCTCGTTCGGCGCCGCCGCCGCGCAAGCCGCGCCCGTGACTCCCGACGTCATCTTCGGATCGGGCAACGCCAATGGTGGCTACACCGTGGCCACGGGCTCCTACGAGCCCTTCGTCATCACGCAGGTCGACACGATTTCGAGCGCTTCGACGAATGTCACCCCGTCCTTCGACACCAACCTCGAGATCGGCCTGCGCGCCAAGCTGCGCTTCGACGAGTTCAACCAGCCCCGGAACATCTTCAACCAGTCGGGCAGCACCTACACCTTCGACGCCGGCGCCGCGCCCGGGGGCTTCGGCTTCGACGCGAACAGCCCGACCACGCCGGTCTGGAACTTCGAGTGGAGCGTGACCACCGACCTCGACCGCGACATGCCGATTTCGGGCGTGACGAGCCTGAGCGCGCTCACCTACGAGCTTCGCATCGACGGCGATTCCGGCATTGGCGTGAACTTCGCGAAATTCGACCCGATCCGGATCGCTCAAGCCGATCACGCCCTCGGAAACCTGCTGACCGGGAACGGCGACGGCGTCGTGTCTCGCAGCGCGGCCGAGTACCAGGCGAACCTCGCGAAGTATTCCGTGGCCCAGAACTCCTGGAACTACGAGTTCTTCAACGAGCCGACCGACGGGGCCTTCCTGCCGGAGCTCGCGGCGTTCGATCCGTCCGAGGACGGCACCTACCGCATCGAGTTCGAGGCCTTCTTCGACGGCAAGTCCGTCGCGTCGACCGGCATCGACGTCGTCGTCGGAAACGGCGCGTCGCCGGTCCCCTCGCCGGTCCCGGTTCCGGCCGCGCTGCCGCTCCTGGCCGCTGCGCTGGGCGGCCTCGGCGCGATCCGTCGCCGCAAGCGCGCCTGAAACGGCCCGAACGAGAAAGGGCCCCGACCGGGGCCCTTTCGCATCGCTTCGTCCGGACTCACTCCGCCGGGATCGCGTCGATCTCCTCCGCGAGCGGGACGGGCAGGTTCACGAGCATCTCCTTCGGGCAGACCTGGAGGAAGTTGCCGACCTCCATGCGCCAGTCCGACAGGATCGCGCGCGCCTTCTTCGACCCCGTCTCCGCCGCGTGCCGCTCCACCAGGCCGCGCAGCTCCGCCTCCCAGTGCGGCACGGTCACCGGGCAGGTCACCAGCGTCTCCATGTTCATCAGCGCGGGCACGGCGCCCTCGGGGTCGTGGATATAGGCCATCCCGCCCGTCATCCCGGCCCCAAAATTCGCCCCAATATCGCCGAGGATGACGGCGACGCCCCCGGTCATGTACTCGCACCCGTTGGAGCCGCAGCCCTCGATCACCACCCGCGCGCCGGAATTGCGCACCGCGAAACGCTCGCCCGCGCGACCGGCGGCGAAGAGGTATCCGTCCGTCGCGCCGTAGAGCACCGTGTTGCCGATGATCGTGTTCCGGTCCGCCCGGAGCGGGCTCGCCATCTGCGGCCGCACGACGATGGTGCCGCCCGACAGCCCCTTGCCCACGTAGTCGTTGGCGTCGCCCGAGACCTCGATCTTCAGCCCCGGCGCGGCGAAGGCGCCGAGCGACTGCCCCGCCGAGCCCTGGAGCTTCACCGTCAGGTGGTCTGGCTGGAGCGTGTTGCGCATCCCGAACCGGGAGACGATGTGGCTGGAGATCCGCGTGCCCACCGTCCGGTGCGTGTTCTGCACCGCGTAGGAGACCTGCATCTTCTCGCCGTCGTTCAGGAACCGCGCCGCGTCCTTCACGATCTGCGCGTCGAGCGTGTCCATCACCGGGTTCCGCTCCTTGTCGCGGTCGTAGACGATGCGGTCGGCGCCATCCACGGTGATGAGCAGCGGATTCAGGTCCAGATCGTCGAGATGGGCCGAGCCGCGCGACACCTGCGTCAGCAGGTCCGCCCGCCCGATCACCTCCGAAAGACTGCGCGCACCGAGCTCGGCCAGCACCTCGCGCACCTCGGTCGCGTAGAAGGTGATGAGGTTCACCACCTTGTCGGCCGTCCCGGTGAACTTCTCGCGCAGGCGCGGGTCCTGCGTGCAGACGCCGACCGGACAGGTGTTCGACTGGCATTGCCGCACCATGATGCAGCCCATCGCGATCAGCGCGGCGGTGCCGATCCCGTATTCCTCGGCCCCCATCATCGCCGCCATCACGATGTCGCGCCCGGTGCGGAGCCCCCCGTCGGTCCGGAGCGTCACCCGCCCGCGCAGGTTGTTCATCGACAGCACCTGATGCGCCTCGGTCAGCCCCATCTCCCAAGGCAGGCCGGCATACTTGATCGAGGTCGCGGGGCTCGCCCCCGTGCCGCCGTTATGGCCGGAGATCAGGATGATGTCGGCCTTGGCCTTCGCCACGCCCGCCGCGATCGTGCCCACGCCCGAGGACGCGACGAGCTTCACCGTCACCTTGCAGCGCGGGTTGATCTGCTTGAGGTCGTAGATCAGCTGCGCCAGATCCTCGATCGAGTAGATGTCGTGGTGCGGCGGCGGCGAGATCAGCGTCACGCCCTTGGTCGAATGGCGCAGCCGCGCGATCAGGTCGGTGACCTTCATGCCCGGCAACTGGCCGCCCTCGCCGGGCTTGGCGCCCTGGGCCACCTTGATCTCCAGCTCCTCGCAATGGTTGAGGTACTCGGCCGTCACGCCGAACCGCCCCGACGCCACCTGCTTGATTTTGGCCGACGGGTTGTCGCCGTTGGGCTCGGGCACGAAATGCGCCGGGTCCTCGCCGCCCTCGCCCGAGTCGGACTTCGCCCCGATCCGGTTCATCGCCACGTTCAGCAGCTTGTGCGCCTCGGGGGAGAGCGCGCCGAGCGACATGCCGGGCGTCACGAACCGCTTGCGGATCGCGGTGATCGACTCGACCTCCTCGAGCGGCACCGGCTTGCCCAGCGGCTTCATCGCCAGCAGGTCGCGCAGGTGGATCGGCGGGTTCGCCTGCATCGCGCCGGAAAACTGCTTCCAGAGCTCGTAGCTGCCCCGGTCGCAGGCCGCCTGCAGCATGTGCATCGTCTGCGCCTCCCAAGCGTGCCGCTCGCCCGAGCGCCGCGCCTTGTAGAAGCCGCCGATGGGCAGGATGTTCGTGGCCCCCCGCCAGCCCGCGGCATGGACCGCCTCCACCTTCTTCTGCAGGCCGTTCGTGCCGATCCCGGAGATCCGCGACAGCATGCCGGGGAAGAACTCCGCCACCATCGCGCGGGAGAGCCCGACCGCCTCGAAGTTGAGGCCGCCGCGATAGGACGAGATCACCGAGATCCCCATCTTCGCCATGATCTTCAGAAGCCCCGCGTCGATCGCGCCGCGATAGCGCGCCACCGCTTCGTCGAGCGTGCCGTCGATCAGGCCCTTCCCGATCCGGTCGGCCAGCGTGTCCTGCGCGAGATAGGGGTTCACCGTCGTCGCGCCGCAGCCGATCAGCACCGCGAAGTAATGCGGGTCGATGCATTCCGCCGAGCGCACGTTGATCGAGCAGAAGGTCCGCAGCCCCTTGCGCGTCAGCCACGAATGCACCGCGCTCGTGGCGAGGATCATCGGCATCGGCACCCGGTCGGGCCCCTGCATCCGGTCGGTCAGCACGATATGCCCCGCCCCCGAACGCACCGCGTCCTCGGCATCGGCGCGCAGCTTGTCGAGCCCGGCCCGCAACGTGCCCATCCGCCCGCCCACCGGGAAGGTGCAGTCGAGCGTCGTCGCGTTGTCCTCGAAATGCCCGAACATCGCCTGGAACTGCGCGTTGCCGACGAACGGGCTGTCGAGCACGAGGATCTCGGTCTGGCTGCCATCCTCGTCGAGCACGTTCTTGAGGTTTCCGAACCGCGTCTTGAGGCTCATCACCCGGAACTCGCGCAAGGAGTCGATCGGCGGGTTGGTGACCTGGCTGAAGCTCTGCCGGAAGAAATGGCTCAGCGGCCGGTACTTCTCCGACAGGACCGCCGAGGGCGTGTCGTCGCCCATCGAGGCCAGGCTCTCCTTGCCGTCCTCGGCCATCGGCGCGAGGATCTGCTCGATCTCCTCGACCGAGTAGCCCGCCGCGATCTGCCGCGCGCGCAGCTCGTCGCCGGTATGGACGGCGTTCTCGGCCACGCCCTCGGTCACGGCCTGCAGATCGGTGATCCGCTCCACCCAGTCGCCGAAGGGCCGGTCCGCGGCCAGCTTGTCCTTGATCTCCCGGTCGTGGAACAGCTCGCCCGTCTCCATGTCGACGGCGATCATCTGCCCGGGGCCCAGCGCGCCCTTCTCGACCACGGTGGCCTCGTCCACCGGCACCATCCCCGCCTCGGAGCCGGCGATCAGCATCCCGTCGCCCGTCACCGTGTAGCGCATCGGCCGCAGCCCGTTGCGGTCGAGCCCGGCGCAGACCCAGCGCCCGTCCGACATGGCCAGCGCCGCCGGCCCGTCCCACGGCTCCATCACCGCGTTGCAATAGGCGTACATGTCGCGCCACGCATCCGGCAGCTCGACCGCCTGCTTCGACCAGCTCTCGGGCACCAGCATCGTCTTCGCCATCGGCGCGATCCGTCCCGCGCGCACCAGGACCTCGAACACCGAATCGAGCGCCGCCGAATCGGACGCGCCCATCGGCACGATCGGCTTGATGTCCTCCGCCCAGTCCCCGAACGTCGCCGAGGCCATGCGGATCTCGTGGCTCTTCATCCAGTTGACGTTGCCCTTCAGCGTGTTGATCTCGCCGTTATGGGCCAGCATCCGGAACGGCTGGGCCAGCCACCATTGCGGGAACGTGTTGGTCGAATACCGCTGGTGGTAGATCGCGAAGGCGCTCTCGAACCGCTCGTCCTTCAGGTCCGGGTAGAACTCGGCCACGTGCTGGGCCAGCATCATGCCCTTGTAGATGATCCCCCGGCAGGACAGCGAGGCAAGGTACAGCCCCGCCACCTGCGCGGTCAGCGCCGCCTTCTCGATCCGCCGGCGGATGACGTAGAGCTCGCGCTCGAACGTGTCCTCGTCCACGCCCTTCACGTTGGAGATCAGGATCTGCTCGATCTCCGGCCGGGTCGCGTTCGCCTTGTCGCCCAGCACGCCGATGTTCACGGGCACGTGGCGCCAGCCGTAGATGTAGTAGCCCATCCGCAGGACCTCGCTCTCCACGATGGTCCGGCAGACCTCCTGCGCGCCGAAATCGTTGCGCGGCAGGAAGACCTGGCCCACGGCGATGCGCCGCCCCTCGTGCGGCTCGTGCCCGGTGCGCCGGATCTGGTCCTTGAAGAACTCGACCGGGATCTGCACGTGGATGCCCGCGCCGTCGCCGGTCTTGCCGTCGGCATCCACCGCGCCCCGGTGCCAGATCGCCTTCAGCGCGTCGATCCCGGCCTCGACCACCCGGCGGGAGCGTTTGCCGTCGATGTTGACGACGAGGCCCACCCCGCAGGAGGCATGCTCGCTCTCCTCGCGGTAGAGGCTCTTCGCCTCCATCGCCCCGCGCCGGGCCAGTTCGTCGCGTTCCCAGTCCGTGAAGTAATGCGTCATGGGTCGTCTCCTTCGACGAAAGTCGTGCGGGATTCGTAGTCCGCAGCGGTTCTTCGGGAATGGTCGCCGGCAAGCGACACGTAGTCCGGCGCCTGATCGACGTAGATCTCGGAGACGAGCGGGAACCCCGCGGCCTCCCGGAACAGCCCGGCCATCAGCTCGTAATCGGCGGCCTCCCGCGTCACGTTGCGATACCACAGATGCGCGCCGCAGGTCGGACAGAACGTCCGCTCGGCATGTTCCGACGAGCGGTAGCGTCCGACCTCGCCCGTCACCGTGACCGCGTCGGCCTTCGCGTCGAACGTCGCGTAGAGGGCACCCGACCATTGCTGGCAGATGTAGCAGTGGCAGGCGCCCACGGCGGCGACATGCCCGCCATCGACGTCGATGGTGACGGCACCGCACAGGCAGCGTCCCTGAAGCCGCCCCTGGCGTTCGTATCGTGTCAGATCGGTCATTCCGTCTCCTCCACCACGGGGTTCTCCCGCGCGTAATCGGCCGCGCTGACCCGACGATGATCCCCCGCCAGCGCGTAGCCCTCCGGCGCCCGGTCCGCATAGACCTCCCGCACCAGCCGCGCCCCGCCCGCATTCGGGAACAGCCCGGGCACAAGTTCGTAGGGCGCGCCATCCCCGATGTCGCGCAGCCACAGCGCCGAGCCGCATTCACCACACCACGCCCGCTCCGCGATGGCGGAGGAGCGGTAGACCTCGACCGGCCCGCTGACCTCGGTTCCCCCGGCCGGGGCGTCGACACCGAACTGGATGCCGCCGCCCCAGCGCATGCACATCTCGCAATGGCAGGCGCTGATCTCCTGCGACAATCCGCGCACGGTGATCCGCACCGCCCCGCACAGGCACCGGCCCTCGATCGTGTCGGTCATGCCAGCCCCTCTGCGTAGCGCCGGCAGAGCGTGTCGACCCGCCGCTTCCGGCCCCGGATGATCGCGCCGATCACCTGACCCAGAAGCCCCGCCTCCTTGAGCGCCCGGGCGATGTTGTGTCGCCCGTCCGGCAGGATCCAGCGATGCACGCGCCGGGTTTCGGGCACGAGCGCCAGATGCGCCACGTCCTCGGCGCAGGCCCCGCCCGCCAGCACGTAATACTGCGTCCGCGTGGCCGCGATGGTA
The DNA here is from genome assembly GCF_947494055.1 of uncultured Jannaschia sp. Classification (GTDB taxonomy): domain Bacteria; phylum Pseudomonadota; class Alphaproteobacteria; order Rhodobacterales; family Rhodobacteraceae; genus Jannaschia. The sequence continues at coordinate 82,647 of NZ_CANLTR010000005.1, forward strand.
TCGACGACGCTCGTCGCGGGCGGCGGCCCGAACCGGGCGGCCACGTCGGGCCAGCGGTCGTCCCCCGTCGCCCGGGCGTCGAGCGAGACCTGCGGCGAGAAAGCGATCGCCCGCACCACCCGCACGTCCCGCGGCAGCAGGAGCGCGCCGTAGCCCCCCATCGAATTGCCGAGCGAGACGATCTCCTCGATCCGCTCGCGGACCCGCAGATTCGCGATCAGCGCGACGATCCGTCGCCACAGCCCCGGCACCGCGTACCAGCTGGCCCGGCGGTCGGTCACGAACAGCACGTTGTTCTCGCCCGCGCGCGACGCGCTTCCCGCGAACTCGTCGAGCGGCTGGCCGCCGAAGCCCGCCCGGATGCCGGTGAACACCACGACGAGACGGCGCGCCCGCCCCGGCAACCAGCGCAGCAGCAGGTCGTCGTCCCGCAGGATCGTCTCGACCGCGGGAGCCGGCGCGTCGGTCATGTCCACCCCTGCCGGATCGGGGCAATGCTCCTGACCCATTGCGACAGGCGCATACCACGGGCCGTGCCACAGATGTCCCACAGCCGTAACACAGCCGTAACACGCCGCGGGTCGGGCCCGGCGGCGGTCTCCGATGCTACGAACGCATGGCGTCGCACGCGCCGCGCCCACCCCGGGACGGCGCGGTGCTTCGGGTCTCTCGGCATGGTCAGGGGTTACTCCGCCGCGATATGCGACGGCGGGATCGCGATCGCCGCGTCGAACTTCTTGAGGATCGCCTCCGCCGCCTCGCGCCCGTCGCGGATGGCCCAGACCACGAGCGACGCGCCCCGCACGATGTCGCCGATGGCGTAGACGCCCTCGAGCGGGGTCTCGTGGGTGCGGAAATCGGACTTTATCGTGCCCCAGCGCGTGACCTCCAGTTCCGGCTTGGCCCACAGCGTCGGCAGCTCCTCCGGCTCGAAGCCCAGCGCCTTCACGACAAGATCGGCCTCCTCCACGTAGTCGCCGCCCTCGATCACCTCGGGCGATTGCCGCCCCGACGCGTCGGGCTCGCCCAGCCGCATGCGCTGCACGGTCACGCCGCTGATGATGCGGTGGACGTTGGCCACGGGCTCGGCCTCCTGCGCGATCCCGCCGGGGCCGACCGCCACGCCGCCCGCGATCGCGTCGCCCGCGCCGGCCTCGAAGCCCGCGGGCGCGGTCTGCCAGATAAACTCGACGCCCTCCTCCTCGGCATTGGCGACCTCGCGCTGGGAGCCGGGCATGTTGCTGCGATCCCGGCGATACAGGCACTTCACGCTCCTGGCGCCTTGCCGGATGGCGGTGCGCACGCAATCCATCGCCGTGTCGCCGCCGCCGATCACGACGACGCGCTTGTCCTTCGCGCTCAGCTCGCCGGAATCGAACTCCGGCACCGCGTCGCCGAAGCTCTTGCGGTTCGACGCGGTCAGGAAGTCGATGGCCCGCACGACCCCGTGCGCGTCGTGGTTCTCGTGGTCGTGCAGCTCGCGGGACTTGTAGACCCCGGTCGCGACGATCACCGCGTCGTGCTTCGCGTGGATCTCGTCGAAGGTGATGTCGTGGCCGACCTCGCAGTTCAGGCGGAACTCGACGCCCCCCTCCTCGAGCTGCTTGTTGCGGCGCATCACCACGTCCTTCTCGAGCTTGAAGCCCGGAATCCCGTAGGTCATCAGCCCGCCCGCGCGGTCGTAGCGGTCGTAAACCGTCACCTGCACGCCCGCACGGCGCAGGATGTCCGCGGCGGCCAGTCCCCCCGGCCCCGCGCCGATGATGCCCACGCTCTCCTCGCGCTCCTCGACCGGCACGATCCGTGGCACCCAGCCCTCCACGAAGGCGGTGTCGGTGATGTATTTCTCGACCGCGCCGATGGTGACGGTGCCATGGCCCGACTGCTCGATGACGCAATTGCCCTCGCAGAGCCGGTCCTGCGGACAGATCCGGCCGCAGATCTCGGGAAAGGTGTTCGTCGCCTGGCTGACGTCGTAGGCCTCCCGCAACCGCCCCTCCGCCACGAGGCGGAGCCAGTCGGGGATGTTGTTGTGCAGCGGGCAATGCGACTGGCAATACGGCACCCCGCATTGCGAGCATCGCCCGGCCTGCTCGGCGGCTCGCTCGGCCGCGAACTCGCGGTAGATCTCGCCGAAATCGACCCGCCGGTTCTCCGCCTCCCGCTTTTCCGGCGTCCGCCGCTCGACAGTCACGAACTTCAGCATGTTGCTATTCGCCATAGAACCTCTCCCGAAGCGTTCTGAACCAACGCGTTAATTCATCTTCGACGGATTAAAAAGACAGCTTCATTGACCTAATTCAAGCATTCATCGTGGTCATATCGTCTCGGACCTTACAAAGGTCAATTATTAGGTCCGATCCGGAACCATGAGGTGTCTTTAGTCTGTGATCCCCATGAGGCATTGAGCGACGAACTCAAGGTGACTCGCATGGCTCTCTGGCAACTCCTCCTTCTCGCGCTCGTGCAGGGCGTGACCGAATTCCTGCCGATCTCCTCCTCGGGCCATCTCATTCTGCTACCCTCCCTGACCGGCATGGCGGATCAGGGCACGGCGCTTGACGTAGCGCTGCATTTCGGCACGCTCGGCGCGGTGATCCTCTACTTCCGGGACGAGGTTGCAAGGGCCCTGCGCGGATATGTCGGCCTCGCCAGACGTCAGTGGGGCCCGGACGAACGCCTCGCCGCCGGCCTCGCGGTCGCCACGGTCCCGGTCATCGTCGCCGGCCTGCTCCTCACGATCACGGGGATGAACGACCTGCTTCGTTCGGTCGCGGTGATCGCCTGGGCCACGATCGGCTTCGGATTGCTGCTGTGGTGGTTCGACCGAAAGGGCGCCGAGATCAAGACGTTGTCCGACTGGTCGCTCGGTCAGGCGCTCCAGCTGGGACTCTGGCAGGCGGTGGCCCTCATTCCCGGCACCTCGCGCTCCGGCATCTGCATCACCGGCGCCCGCGCGATGGGCTACGATCGCGAGGAGGCCGCCCGAATCGCCATGCTCATGTCGATCCCGACGATCCTCGCATCCGCCGCCCTGCTCAGCCTCGATCTGGCGGGCGGCGACCACGCGGGGCAGCTTCGGGATGCGAGCATCGCGGCGGGCTTCGCCTTTCTGGCCGCGCTTGCCGCGCTCGCCCTGATGATGCGGCTACTCCGCTCGGTCAGCTTCCTGCCCTACGTGATCTATCGGATCGTCCTCGGGCTCGCCCTCCTCGGATACGTCTACCTCTAGGTGCGCAGGTTCTTCGCGCTGTCCTTGATCTCGGCGTATTGCCCGGATGGGCGGAAGCGCCAGAGATAGCCGGGCAGCACTGCACCCATCGTGGTCGGCACGATGCCGAACGCCTCGAAGCCCGGATGCTCGCCCGAGGCGACGTTGTCGCGGGCAAGGTTGCGGACCTGGTCGCGCGTCAGCAACCCGTTGTGGAACAGGCCGCCGGTGATCGTCTGCCCGAGGTCGAGCCCCCAGGCCATCGCCCGCGCGCCGAAGAACGGCACCGGCAGGATCAGGGCGCGGCGCCGGATCGTGCGGAGCATCCGATGCATCAGTTCGCGGAACGTCTCCGTGTCCGGCCCGCCCAGCTCGTAGACGCCGCCGTCGACTTTGCCCGCCAGCGCCGCCTCGACTGCCGCGGCGACGTCGTCGACATAGACCGGCTGGAACCGCGTATTCGCGCCAACCACCGGTAGGACCGGCGCCCGGCGCGCCATGTTGGCGAAGCGGTTGAAGAACTCGTCCTCGGGTCCGAACACGATGGAAGGGCGCAGGATCACGGCGTCGGGCAGGTGCTCCCGCACGCCGGCCTCGCCCCCGGCCTTGGTGCGGGCGTAGTCGCTATCGCTGTCGGCAGCGGCGCCGATCGCGCTGATCTGCACCATGCGCGCGATCCCGGCCTCCGCCGCGAGCCGGGCGATCCGCGCTGCCCCCTCGGACTGCACGGCGTCGAAGCCGTTGCGCCCCGACGGTGCGAGGATGCCGACGCAGTTGACCACCGCCGACGCCCCGGTCAGCGCCGCGGCCACGGAGGCGTCGTCGCGGATGTTGGCGAAGACCGGCTCCACCTGACCGACGCTGCCGTACATGCGGACGAAATGCGCTTCGTTCGGGCGTCGCGAGGCGACCCGGACGCGCCAGCCGGCCTTGGCCATCCGGCGCGCGACGTAGCGCCCGATGAAACCGGAACCGCCGAAGATGGTGACGAGCTTCTGCATGGGTCGCGTTCCTCCGGGGATCGTGTCGCTTCCGGATACCGCCGGCGGCCCCGCCCGGCAAGGGCGCGGGTTTTCGCGATCACGCCGATTGACACCGCATTTCGATGCGGCTACGCACCGCCCACCGTGGATGCCCAGGTGGCGGAATTGGTAGACGCGCTGGCTTCAGGTGCCAGTTCTCGCAAGGGAGTGGAAGTTCGAGTCTTCTCCTGGGCACCACGGTCTACCCTCAGGGACAATGCAGGTCAGGACAGCCGGTACGCCCGGGTGACCGTTTTCTGCGAGATCGTGTCCCAGGCATCGGCATCGCCCACCAGATCCCGCGCAATTGCGAGCCAGGTCCCATAATCGCAGGCCAGCGTCGCCACCGGCCAGTCGCTGCCCCAGAGCAGCCGGTCGGGTCCGAATATCTCGATCAGGTGCGCGACGTAGGGCGCCAGATCGCCCGGCGTCCACTCCTCTCCGGCTTCCGTCACCAGACCGGACAGCTTGCAGAAGGCCGGCGTCTCGCGCGCGAGGCGCGTCATGTCGCCGGCCCATTCGTCGAACGCCCCCTCGGCGATCCGCGGCTTGGCCCCGTGGTCGATCACAACCCGCAGGTCCGGATGCCGCGCGATCAACGTCTCGAGCCGTCCCAGATGGCATGGAAAGACCAGCGCATCGAAGGTCAGGTCCTGCGCGACCATCGCCGCGAAGGCAGGGGCGAGGTCCGGGCGCAGCATCCAGTCGTCGTCGGCGATGTCCTGGATCATCGGCCGGAGCCCGACGAGCTTCGGATCGGCCGCGAACCGCGCGATCTCCGCCGGCGCGTCAGGACCCTCGAAATCGACCCAGCCCACGACGCCGCGCACGAACGCCTCCCGCCCGGCGATGTCGAGGAGGAACGCGGTCTCCGCCGTGCTCGGCGCGGCCTGCACGAGAATCGTGCCCCCGACCCCGTTCGCGCCCATCAGCGGCCGCAGATCCCCGGGTCCGAAATCGCGGTAGATCGGCCCCGCCTCCGGCGTGAGCCAGCCGTAATCGCCGCGGTCGAGCCGCCAGAAATGCTGGTGCGCGTCGACGATCACGGCGCGATCACACCCTTCTTCAGGATGATGTTTCCGTAGAGCCGCGTCTCCCCGGTCTGCACGATGGCGAAGGCGCCGCGCGCCCGCTCGTAGAAGGCGAACCGTTCCAGGGAGGCGAGCGTCACGGGCCGGTCGGCGCGGCGGTTCACCAGGTCCTGGAACGCAGCCACGACCTCCGGCACGGCGTCGGGGTCGTCCACGACCTGCATCACGCAGGCCGGGTCGGGCACGAACGTGTCGAGCGGCATCACGGTCAGCACGGCGTCGAGCACGTCGGTCGCGGCGATCCCGTCGAGCCGGTGGCACCGCGCGCCCATCGCCTCGGCCGGGAAATTCGCGTCGGCGAGGACGATGTCGTCGCCGTGGCCCATCGCGCGCAGGGTCCAGAGCAGGTCCGGCGAAAGGATCGGCGGGATGTCACGCAGCATGGGACACCTCCCCCGGCACCGGCGCATCGGGCCGGATCAGCCCCTCGCCCCGCAGGTCGGACCAGAGCGCATCGGGCACGACGGTCTCGAACACGTCGACGTTGGCGGCCATTTCGGCGGCGTTCGCAGCACCCGGAATGACGGACTTCACCGCCGGATGCGCGAGCGGGAATTGCAGCGCGGCGGCGATGAGCGGCGTATCGTGCGCGGCACAGACCGCTTCCAGCCGGCGCACGCGCTCCAAGATCTCGGGTGGAGCGGGCGCGTAATCGTAGCGCGCGCCTTCCACAGCGCCGGTGGCGAGGATGCCAGAATTGTAGGGCCCGCCGAGGACGATGCCGACGTCGCGCGCCACACAGAGCGGCAGGAGGCTCTCCAGCGGCTCCTGTTCCAGCAGCGTGTAGCGCCCGGCGAGAAGGAAACCGTCGAAATCGGCCTCGCCCAGCAGACGCTCGCAGATCGGCCAGGTGTTCACCCCGGCCCCGATCGCGCCGACCGATCCGTTCCTGCGAAGCTCGTCCAGCGCGGCATAGCCGCCACCGGCGAAGAGTTGGCGCAGCTTGGCCTCGCTTTCCGCCGCGCCGTGGGTGCCGGCGTCGATGTCGTGGACGTAGAGGATGTCGAACCGCTCGGTGCCGAGCCGCGCGACGCTCGCCTCGTAGCTCCGCATCACGCCGTCATGGGTGTAGTCGAAGACGATGCGCTTCTGCGGCACGTCCACGAAGGCCTCCGGCGTCACCTCCCCGGGCGCGCAATCCTCGAGCAGGCGGCCGACCTTGGTGGAGAGCGTCAGCTCGTCCCGTCCGAACCGGGTCAGCGCCTCCGCCATTCGCATCTCCGACCGGCCGAGCCCGTATTGCGGCGCCGTGTCGAAATACCGAATCCCGGCCTCCCACGCCGCGTTGAGCGCGTCCTGCGCGTCGGCGTCGCTGACGCCGCGGTAGAGGTTGCCCAGCGGCGCGGCGCCGAACCCCATCCGGGTCAGCCGCACCGGCCGGGCGCTCCGGTCGTTCAGAAGCTCCGTATCGTCCACCCGCATTGCGTCCCCCCAAGTCCTTCCCCCGATGCCTAGCGCGCCCGCTTCTATGCAGCCAGAGGCACGAGGACCCTTGGCACGGGCATCCGGGAATGGTTGCATGGCACGGCGCTGCGAAATGCGGCGCCTGAGGGTTTGGGAGGGCCGTCGCGCGTGGAATATCTCGTCGAGATGCGGGGGATCGAGAAGCGGTTTCCCGGCGTGCACGCGCTCCGCGACGTGCGCTTCGACCTGCGCCCGGGCGAGGTGCACGCCCTGATGGGCGAGAACGGCGCCGGCAAGTCCACGCTGATGAAGATCATGGCCGGCATCTACGCCCGCGACGGCGGCGAGATGTTCGTGAACGGCCGGCCCGCCGCCCCCGACAGCCCGCGCGCGGCGCAGGGGCTCGGCATCGGCATCATCCATCAGGAGCTGAGCCTGATGAATGACCTGACCGCGGCGCAGAACGTGCTGATCGGGCGGGAGCCGCGGCGCCGGTTCGGCCGGCTCGACGAGGCGGAGTTGAACCGACGGACCGCCGCCATCTTCGCCGACCTGCATCTCGACTTGGACCCCCGCGCCCGCGTCGGCGGCCAGACCATTGCGCGCCAGCAGCTCATCGAGATCGCCAAGGCGCTGTCCTACGACCCGCGCGTCCTTGTCATGGACGAGCCGACCGCGGCGCTGAACGACGCGGAGATCGCGGAGCTGTTCCGGGTGATCCGCAAGCTCCGCGCGGACGGCGTGGGGATCGTCTATATCAGCCACCGGATGGACGAGATCAAGCGCATCGCCGACCGCGTCACCGTCCTGCGCGACGGCGCCTATATCGACACGCTCGACGCCGCCGACACGCCGCTCGCGCGGATCATCCAGCTCATGGTCGGGCGCGAGGTCGGCCAGGCCGCGCCCGAGATCCCCGACGTCGCGGGCAATCCGGTGGCGCTTGAGGTACGCGGGCTCCGCCGCGGGACGGAGATCCGCGATGTCAGCTTCGCGGTCCGTAAAGGCGAGATCCTCGGCTTCGCGGGCCTGATGGGCGCGGGCCGGACGGAGGTCGCGCGCATGATCTTCGGCGCCGACCGGCGCGACGCGGGCGAGATCGCGGTGGCCGGCCGCCCCGTCGACATCCGCAGCCCGCACGACGCCGTGCGGGCCGGGATCGGCTACCTCTCGGAGGACCGCAAGCATTTCGGCCTCGCCCTCGACATGAGCGTGCGCGCCAACATCGCGATGGCGAACATGACGCGCTTCACCGGCCCCGCCGGCATGCTGGACGAGGCGGGGATGAAGCGGGTCGCGGAGGATTACATCGCCCGCCTCGGCATCCGCACGCCGTCCGACATGCAGGACGTGCGGCTCCTGTCGGGCGGCAACCAGCAGAAGGTCGTGATCGCCAAGTGGCTGCTGCGCGACTGCGACGTGCTGATCTTCGACGAGCCGACGCGCGGCATCGACATCGGAGCGAAATCCGAGATCTACATGCTGCTCGAGGAGCTGGCCGCGCAGGGCCGGGCGATCGTCGTGATCTCCTCCGAACTGCCCGAGGTGATGCGGCTCAGCCACCGGATCGCGGTGATGTGCGAAGGTCGGCTGACCGGCATCCTGCCCGGCGGGGCCGAGACCACGCAGGAGCAGATCATGGAACTGGCGACGCGGCGCGACGACGCGGCGGCCGCGAAGGAGATGGCATGACCACGACGACGACCACCCCGCCGCGCTCGGCCCTCGCCCGACTGGTGTCGAGCGGGGCGCACCAGCGGCTCTTGGCCTTCGCCAGCCTCGTCGTCTTGCTGATCGGCTTCTCGCTGGCCTCGCCGAACTTCATGCAGACGTCGAACATGATCGCGATCCTGCAGGCGACCTCGGTCAACGGGGTGCTGGCCGTCGCGGTGACGCTCGTCATCATCACCGGGGGCATCGACCTGTCGGTCGGCACGATGATGACCTTCTGCGCGGTGATCACCGGGGTCGTGCTGACCTATGCCGGGATGCCGCTCCTCCTCGGCGTCGTCGCGGCGATCGCGACGGGGGCGCTCTGCGGGCTCTGCTCGGGGACCTTCGTGGCAAAGATGAAGATACCGCCCTTCATCGCCACGCTCGGCATGATGCTGATCCTGCGCGGCCTGAGCCTCGTGATCTCGGGGACGCGGCCGATCTACTTCAACGACACGCCCGGCTTCTCGGAGATCTCGCGCGGCTCGGTCATCGGCGCCGCGATCCCAGCCCTGCCGATCCCGAACGGCGTGCTGATCCTGTTCCTCGTCGCCGCGGCCGCCGCCTGGGTGCTCGGGCGCACGGTGCTCGGCCGTTACACCTTCGCGCTCGGCTCCAACGAGGAGGCGGTTCGGCTGTCGGGGGTGAACACCGACCGCTGGAAGATCGCGATCTATGCGCTCTCCGGCGCCATCGTCGGCATCGCCGGCCTGCTCATCGCCTCGCGGCTGAACTCGGCGCAGCCCGCCCTCGGCCTCGGCTACGAGCTCGAGGCCATCGCCGCAGTGGTGATCGGCGGCACCTCGCTCTCGGGCGGACGCGGCTCGATCCTCGGCTCGCTGATCGGCGCGCTGATCATGGCGGTGCTGACGAACGGCCTGCGCGTCCTGTCGGTGGCGCAGGAATGGCAGACGGTCGTCACCGGGGCGATCATCATCGTCGCGGTCTACGCCGACATGATGCGCCGCCGACGGGCGACCTGACACGACCACGACAACCAAGGGAGGAAACCATCATGTTGTCACGCCGCACGCTCCTCGGAGCCGCCACCCTGAGCCTCGCGCTCGCCGCGCCGCCGGCCATCGCGCAGGACACGTTCATCCCGCTCGTCTCCAAGGGCTTCCAGCACCAGTTCTGGCAGGCCGTGAAGACCGGCGCCGACCGCGCCGCCGAGGAGGAGGGCGTCCGCATCACCTTCGAGGGGCCCGACAACGAGACGATGGTGGACCGCCAGATCGACATGCTGTCGGCCTCGCTCGCCAACAACCCGTCGGCCATCGGCTTCGCCGCGCTCGACAGCCAGGCGGCGATCCCGCTCCTGCGGCAGGCGCAAGAGGCAGGCATTCCCGTCGTCGCCTTCGACAGCGGCGTGGACAGCGACATCCCGGTGACGACCGCCACGACCGACAACGTCGCCGCCGCCGCGCTCGCCGCCGACAAGATGGCCGAGCTGATCGGCGGGTCGGGCCAAGTCGCCGTCGTCGCCCACGACCAGACCAGCCGCACCGGCATCGACCGCCGCGACGGGTTCCTCCAAAGGATGGAGAGCGAATACCCCGACATCGAGGTCGTCTCCGTCCAGTACGGCGCTGGCGATCAGCTGCAATCGACCGAGGTTGCGAAGGCCATCCTGACCGCCAACCCGGACCTCGACGGCATGTTCGGCACCAACGAGGGCTCCGCCATCGGCGTCGTCAACGCGGTGCGCGAGATGGGGACGGAGGGGCTGACCGTGATCGGCTACGATTCCGGTCAGGCGCAGATCGACGCCATCCGCGACGGGACCATGGCGGGCGCGATTACGCAGAACCCGATCGGCATCGGCTACGAGACGGTCAAGGCCGCGGTCGCCGCCATCAACGGCGAGGAATTGCCCGAGATCATCGACACCGGCTTCTACTACTACGACCAGTCGAACATCGACGACCCGGAGATCCAGGCCGTCCTCTACGAATGATCCGCAGGGCGCCGCGGCATCTTGTCCGCAGCGGCGCCCCGGCAAGAGGCCGGCCCTCCGCCGGCGATCCGGGCCATCGGCTCCAACGACGCGGCGCTTTGACGCGCCTGTAATCCTGCTCGTAAGTGGTATGTGCATTTGCGCACTTTCTGCGGGGCAGCATTGCAATTGCAAAACGGCGGCGCGGGTGTAGGTTCCGGGTCGACTGTTTCGCGACGGCCCGCGGCGGATTCGTCCGATTGCGCCGTTTGCGCGCAAAGGATTTGTCCCGATGCTCCGTTTTGCCACTGCCGTTCTCGTCATCCTCGCGCTTCCCGTGGCCGCACAGGAGGGTGGCGAACAGGATCGGCCACCCCCTTCCGTCACCGTCCGGACCTTGCAGCCGCAGACCGTCACGCTGACCGCAACGCTGCCCGGCCGCGTCCACCCGTCGGCCGAAGCGGAAGTCCGGCCGCAGGTGAACGGCATCGTGCTCGAACGCCTGTTCGAGGAAGGCTCCGAGGTCGAGGCCGGTCAGGTGCTCTACCGCGTCGATCCCGCCACCTACGAGGCCGGCGTCGCGCAGGCCCGCGCCTCCGTCCGTCAGGCCGAGGCGCAGCTTCGGGCCGCCGATCGCGAGGCCGGCCGCATCACGACCCTGCAGGAGCGCGGCATCAGCAGCGCCGCGACCGGCGATGACGCCATCGCCGCGCGCGACAGCGCTTCCGCGGCGCTCGAACTCGCCAACGCGCAACTGCAATCGTCCGAACTCGAACTGGATCGCACCGAGATCCGCGCCCGTCTGTCGGGCACGATCGGCTTCTCGGAGGCCAGCGAAGGCGCGCTCGTCACGGCGAGCCAGGCGGCGCCGCTCGCCGTGATCCGCGACATCGACCCGGTCTATGTCGACGTGACCCAGTCGGCGGCCGAGCTGCTCACCTGGCGCCGCCGCCGGCTGGAAGGCGACGCGGGCATGGCGGCCGAAGTCCGGCTGACGCTGGCCGACGGATCGCTCTACGAGCACACCGGCGAGCTGACCGCGGCGGAGCCGCATGTCAACGAGACCACGGGCGTCGTCGTCCTGCGCCTCGAGTTTGCCAACCCCGACGGTCTGCTCCTGCCTGGCATGTACGTGCAGGTGGACATGCCGACGGGCACCGTCGACGACGTGTTTCTCGCCCCGCAGGAAGGGGTGAGCCGCGACCGCCGGGGCAACCCGACCGCGCTCGTGGTCAATGCCGAGAACGTCGTTGAGCCGCGGACGCTGACCGTGCTCCAGGATCGGGGTTCGGACTGGATCGTGCAGGCGGGGTTCGAAGCGGGCGACCGCCTGATCCTCATGGGCGGCCAGAACGCCGCGCCCGGCGCGACCGTGATCCCCGAAGAGGAGGACAGCGCCGAGGCGCCCGGGGATGCGCCGGCCGACGGGGCGCCGCCCGCGGGCGACGGCACGGAAACCGAGGGCGCGCAGAGTCAGCCACCCGCCGAGCCGGTCCCGGACGCGACGCCTAGCACGACCGGCGCCACCGACACGGCGCGCGCGCCACCCGGGGCGGCCGCGGCGCAGACGCCGGAACTCGCCTCGACCGCTGGCGAGGGCGAGTAGACCATGTCACGCTACTTCATCGACCGGCCTGTCTTCGCCTGGGTCATCGCCTTCTTCATCATGGGCGTCGGCCTCCTGTCGATCTTCAACCTGCCGATCGCGCAGTATCCGCAGATCGCGCCGCCCACCGTCACCGTCTCGGCCAACTATCCCGGCGCCTCCGCCCAGACGCTCGCCAACACCGTCACGCAGGTCATCGAGCAGCAGATGACCGGACTGGACGGGTTACGGTACTTCGCCTCGACGTCGTCCTCGGCCGGCTCAACGCAGATCACGCTGACCTTCGAGACCGGGACCGACCCGGACATCGCGCAGGTCCAGGTCCAGAACAAGCTCGCGCAGGCCTCGCCGCTCCTGCCCGAGCCGGTGCAGCGGCAGGGCATCACGGTGGAGAAGTCCGCCTCGGGTTTCCTGCAGGTCGTGGCGCTCATTTCCGAGGACGGCACCTACGACCAGGCCGACCTCTCCGACTACCTCGATAGCAACATCGTCGACGAGATCAGCCGGATCGAGGGCGTCGGCAGCGTGCAGATCTTCGGCTCGCCCTACGCGATGCGGATCTGGCTCGACCCGTCCAAACTCGCCGCCTTCGAGATCGCCCCGAGCGACGTCGTCGCCGCCGTGCGCGAAGAGAACGCGCAGATTTCGGCCGGCGCCTTCGGCACGCGGCCGACGTCGTCCGACCAGGCCCTGACCGCGACGATCACCGCGCAATCCCTTCTGTCGACGCCGGAAGATTTCCGTCAGATCGTCCTGCGGGCCGAGACCGACGGCGGTCTCGTCCTGCTCGACGACGTGGCGGAGGTGGAGATCGGCGCCGAGAACTACAGCACCGAAAGCCGCTTCGATCGTTCCCCTTCGACCGGCATGGCGATCAGCCTCGCCTCCGGCGCCAACGCCCTCGACACCGCCACGGCGGTCGAGGCGCGGATGGAAGAGTTCGCGCAGAGCTTCCCCGACGGGATCGACTACGTCATCCCCTACGACACGACGCCCTTCGTCGAGATCTCCATCGAGGAGGTCGTGAAGACGCTGGGCGAGGCCATCGTGCTGGTCTTCCTCGTCATGTTCCTGTTCCTGCAGAACTGGCGCGCGACGCTGATCCCGACCCTTGCCGTGCCCGTCGTGCTTCTGGGCACGTTCGGCGTGCTGGCCGCAGCGGGTTACACCATCAATACGCTGACCATGCTCGCCATGGTGCTGGCCATCGGCCTGCTCGTGGACGACGCCATCGTGGTGGTCGAGAACGTGGAACGCGTGATGGAGGAGGACGGCCTTCCCCCGCGCGAGGCCACGCGCAAGTCGATGGGTCAGATCACCGGCGCGCTGATCGGGATCGCGATGGTGCTTTCGGCGGTGTTCGTGCCGATGGCGTTCTTCGGCGGTTCCACCGGCGTCATCTATCAGCAATTTGCGGTCACCATCGTGTCGGCCATGGCGCTCTCCGTCGTCGTGGCCCTGACGCTGACACCCGCGCTTTGCGCCACGCTTCTCAAGAAGTCGGAGCACCCCCGCACGCGCGGGCCCTTCGGCCTGTTCAACCGGGGCTTCAACCGGACGCTGAACGGTTATGCCGGCAGCGTCGGCTGGATCATCCGCCGTCCGCTGCGCGTGGGCCTGATCTACGTGGCGCTCGCGGTGGGCATGGTGTTCCTGTTCCTGCGCACGCCGACGGGGTTCCTCCCGGACGAGGATCAGGGGATCATGTTCACCCTCATCCAGACGCCGACCGGGGCCACGATCGACCGGACGATCGACGTTCTGGAACAGGTGGAGAATTATTACCTCGAAGCGGAAAGCGACATCGTCGAGTCGGTCTTCGGGGTCGCGGGCTTCAGCTTCGCCGGCGCCGGGCAGAACATGGGCCTCGCCTTCGTGCGCCTGAAGGACTGGGAGGAGCGGACCGCGCCGGAGCAGTCGGTGCAGGCGCTCCAGGGCCGGGCCTTCGGCGCGTTCAGCCAGATCCGCGACGGCATGGTCTTCCCGATCGTGCCCCCCGCGGTGATCGAGCTGGGCAACGTCTCCGGCTTCGACTTCTACCTTCAGGCTCGCCTCAACCAGACCAACGACGAGCTTTACGACGCGCGCAACCAGCTTCTGGGCATGGCCGCGCAGAGCCCGCTCATCGCTTCGGCCCGGCCGAACGGGCTGGAGCCGGCCTCGCAGTACAACATCGACATCGACTGGCGGAAAGCCGGCGCGATGGGGGTCTCGGCGACCGACGTGAGTACGCTCCTGTCGATCGCCTGGGCCGGCAACTACGTGAACGATTTCGTCGATCGCGGCCAGATCAAGCGGGTCTACGTGCAGGGCGAGGCGGACGCCCGCAGCACGCCCTCCGACATCGAGCGATGGCGCGTCCGCAACGCGACCGGCGAACTGGTCCCGTTCTCGAACTTCGCCACCGGGAGCTGGACCCAAGGGGCGCAGGGCATCTATCGCTACAACGGCGTTCCGGCCATGCAGATCCAGGGCTCCCCCGCGCCGGGCGTCTCCACCGGCGAGGCGATGGCCGAGATGGAGCGGCTGGTCGCGCAGCTCGACGGCTACGACATCGCCTGGACCGGGCTGTCGCTGGAAGAGCTCGAGAGCGGCAGCCAGGCGCCGCTCCTCTACGCGCTCTCGCTCGCGGCGGTGTTCCTTTCGCTGGCCGCGCTCTACGAAAGCTGGACGATCCCCTTCGCCGTCATGTTCGCGATGCCCATCGGCGTGCTCGGCGCGCTGGTCGGGGCATGGCTGGGCGGCTTCCAGAACGGGGTGTTCTTCCAGGTCGGCCTGCTCACCGTGATCGGCCTGACCGGCAAGAACGCCATCCTCATCGTCGAGTTCGCCCGCGAGCGCATGGATGCGGGCGAGCCGCGCCTCGAGGCGATCCGCGAGGCCGCGCGGCAGCGCTTCCGTCCGATCATCATGACCTCGATGGCCTTCTCCCTGGGCGTGCTGCCGCTGGTGCTGAGCTCCGGGGCCGGCGCGGGCGGACGCAACGCGATCGGTGCGGGCGTCCTTGGCGGAACGATTTCGGCCACGGTGCTGGGCGTGCTGCTCGTCCCGCTGTTCTTCTCGGTCGTGATGCGGCTGTTCGCAGGCAAGAAAGTCGATCAGCCCGCGCCGGCCAGCGAAGGCACAGGCCACCCGGCGGAATAATACGCCGCCGGGACTGGCGCCCTGTTCCGACCGAGCGACGGATCGACTCTGTCGTTCGTCGCCTCAGGCTCTGAGCCAACCCGGCAGCCCGGATGCAACCTGTCCCGTGCAGGCCGCTTCCACGCAACCCGCGAGGCTCGCGAAGCGGAAACCCCGCCCGACCGCCGCGGGCCCGTAATGCGCGTACTTGCCGGAATTGGTGAGGATGACCTTCGCTTTCGGCGGCACGACCGGCTCGCCGATGAAGCACCAGCAGGTGTCGGTCAGGACACGCGCGCCGAACGCCTCGATCCGCGCCAGATGCCCCTCCGCGGCGGCCAGCGCATGAACGTCGCGTCCACTGGTCACGATCATCTCGACCCCCTCCGCGATCCGCCGTCTCTCGCAGAGCGCGGCCAGCCGGGCGAACTCGCCCGAGGAAAAATGCGGATTGCCGAGCGAGACGAGATCCACCGCGTCCGTTCCGGCCCCATTGAGCTCCGCCCAGGTCGCCGCAAGGTCGGCCCGGGTGACCGCGACATGCGCGTCGGGTCCGGCGGGCCCGGTGGCCTGCGCGATGGTCTCCGCCTCGGGCGTCAGACCCTGGATATGGAACATGGCGGCGGCGGAGGTGGTGGCGAAGGCGGCCCCGAAGGCGCGGAGGTCGTCCGGCGTGGCCGGGAGCGTCTCGAGCCCGCAAACGACCGGAATCGCATTCGTCGCGATCTTGCCGACATGGTAGCCGAGCAGCGGCCAGAACGCGTCGTCGGGCGCGTCGGGACAGGGCACGTCGATGCGCAACCGGGCCAGCCGTCCCTCGCCCAGATGGCACCCGGCATTCGGGGCACGGCCGGTGATCGCTACCATCAGGTCGAGATAGTCGGGGTATTTGAGCGTCCGCGCGCCAAGCACCGAATTGGCGTAGACCACGGCGTTGGACTCCGCCCAGGCGATCTGCTGCCCAAAGGCAGGGGCAGTCTCGAGGTGGTAGGGCGCACAGGTGAAGCTCGGCGTGAAGCCCATTTCGACGTAGAGCGCGGCGAGTTCCTCGGACGCGGTGCCGAGCGCGACGGGCACGCCGTCGTCACGCCAGCGCCGGCGGTCGACGCAGAGCGCGTTCGTCGTCGTGGGCACGCGGCAGCGCGCGCCGAGGTCGCGCATCCGTCGAGCGAAGTCGAGGCTGGCCGGGCCGTGATAGAAGCAGCCGTCGAGATGGGCCATCTCGATATCGATCAGCGAGTCCGCCCCTTCGAGCAGCGCCGCGCGGGCAACGATGCGGGAGGCGACGCGTGCGGCCTCCCCCTCCGCGCCGTCGAGCATGGCTCGGTCCGCCTCGGTCAGGGCCAGCGCCTCGGCGTCCAGCGGCGGCAGCCACGCCTCCGGCGCCGCGTCCGGTCCGTCATCGGGCATGATCTTTGCTTCGTCGATTTGGATACGGGCGACATCGGCCAGCGCGACGAAGCCTGCCGCATTGACCTGAAGAACCGGGATAGCGCGGTCGAAGAGCTCGGCGGCGATGACGACGCCCAGCGTCAGGATCGTCTCGGGATGCCGGAAGATCAGCGCCCTTGGCGCGTGCCCGTTCATCAGGAGCTCGAACAGCGCGAGGCTGCCGGAGCAGGAGCCGCGGCCGCTCGGGAGGACGAGCACCGTGCCCGCGACGGACCGGCCGTGAAGCGGGTGATGCGTGTCGATGATCATGCCCGTGACCGGATCGACGCCGCCCATGAAGGACAGGCCCGTGTCGGACCACAGGACGGGGCCGGCGGTGCGGCCGGGAACGAGGGGGGTGCCGGTGAAGGACTGCATGGGTTCACCTTCGACCGGCATCCCGGGCATGTCTATCAATCACGCGGCGCGCCGCTCACCCATGTCTCGAACGCGTCGATCACCGCCTCGGTGATGCGCTGCGGCCCCGGCCGGTCGGGCCAGTCGCGCTCTCGGGCGGCGCGGATGTCGAAGGCGGCGGCGCTGTCGGTTTCGGCCAGCTCGTCCCATGTCACCGGCACGGCCACCGGCGCCCCGGTCCGGGCGCGGAGCGAGAACGGCGCGATGGCGGTAGAGCTGCGCTCGTTGCGGAGCCAGTCGACGAAGATCTTCCCCTGCCGGCGCTTCTTCGACATCTTCGCCGTGTAGCGCGCGGGCTCGGTCTCGGCGAGATGCGTGGCGAAGGTCTGCGCGAAGCCCTTCACCGTGTCCCAGCTCGACGAACGGTGCAGGTCCACCACGACATGCACGCCCTTCCCCCCGGTCAGCAGTGGCCAGCTCTCGAGGCTCAGTCGCTTGAGGACGTCGCGAATGTCGGCCGCGGAGTCCCGGACCTTGGCGAAGTCCACCCCCTCGTCGGGATCGAGGTCGAAGACCATCCGGTCCGGCCGGTCCATCCGGTCGCGGCGCGCGCCCCAGACATGGAACTCGACCGCCCCCATCTGCGCCGCACCGACGAGGCCCGCGGCGCTGTCGAGGTAGATATAGGGCGCGGTCTTGCCGTCGCTCTCTTCGATCTCCACCACCTTCACCGCGTCCGGAAAGCCCTTCCCCGCGTGCCGCTGGAAGAACCGCTCGCCCTCCAGCCCCTCGGGCAGGCGGACGAGGGAGACGGGACGGTCGGCGGCACAGGCGAGGATGCGGTCGGCCATTGCGGCATAATACTCCGCCACGTCGCCCTTCGTGACCCTTGCCTCGGGGAAGACGACGCGCTCGGTGGAACTGACGGCAATGCCGGCGATCTTCGGCCGGTCGGACGTCGTCTCGGTCTTCCTCTCGGTCTTTTCCATGCGAACCTCTTCTGCGGGCTTGTCCTCGCGCAGCCCGAGGAACACGGCCTGCCGCAGGCGCCCGTCGCCGGTCATCTCGGCGTATTTGACTTCGGCGACGAGCTGCGGCGTGACCCAGACGACGCCGCGCGCCTCGTCGCGCGGGGCCTTCACCGGCGCGGACTTGCGCGTCAGCGGCGCGAGTTTATCCGCCACCTCCCGCATCGTTTCGGCGTCGAAGCCGGTGCCGGTCTTGCCGACATAGCGCAACGCCGCTCCGTCCCGGACGGCGAGCGCGAGGGAGGCGAAGGGACGGCCGCGCTTGTCGGAGCGTTGCCAGCCCACCACGACGAACTCGGCGCGCTGCTCGCATTTCAACTTGAGCCAGGCGCGCGACCGGCCCGGCACGTAGGGCGCGTCGCGGCGCTTGGCGATCAGTCCCTCGCCCCCGGCCTTACAGATCGCCGCGAAGGCGTCGGCCGCCGCGCCCCGGATCACCGGCGAGACTTGCAACGGTCCGAGCGGCGGCGCGTCCTTCAGGAGCACCTCCAGCGCCGCGCGTCGCGTCTCCAACGGCTCGCCCGTGAGGTCGTCGCCGTCGCGATGCAGCAGATCGAAGGCCTGGAAGGTGAACGGTCCCCCCGCCTTGATCGCCTTCTGGAGCATGCCGAACCCGTGCAGGCCGGCGCCCGCGACGATCTCCCCGTCGATGAGCGCGGTGTCGCAGGGCAGGTCCTCGAAGGTCGGCAGGAGCGGCGCGAAGCGGTCGGACCAGTCGAGCCCGCTGCGGGTGAGAATACGGACACCGTCCTTTCCGATGGGCACCAGCGCGCGGTAGCCGTCGAACTTGAGCTCGTGCCAATGCGTCGCCGGATCGGCGAGGTCGTCGGTCAGGGTGGCGAGTTGCGGCTTGGGTACCTTCGGCGCATTCGCCTTCCGCGCGGGCGGATCCGCGGGCGTGGCATCCTTGCCGATCCCGGTCATGGTCCGACGCGTGCCGACGCTGTGCGTATAGCGCCGTACCGGGTCGCGCTTGCCCGCCGCCTCGTCCCGGCCCTTGATGAGGAGCCAGTTCTCGCGCTTGCCCTCGCGCCGCATCCGCACGAGCTCCCACCGGCCGGTCAGCCGGCGCCCGTGGATGGCGAAGGACAGGTGCCCCTTGGCGAGCCCCTTCGCCGCCGGTTCCAGCGGCTGCCAATGGCCGAGGTCCCAGAGCATGACGCGGCCTGCGCCGTAACTGTCCTTCGGGATCACGCCCTCGAAGCCGAGATAGCCGATCGGATGGTCCTCCGTGCGGACGGCCAGTCGCTTCTCCTTCGGGTCGAGGGACGGGCCGCGGGTGATCGCCCAGCTCAGGAGCGCCCCCTCCCATTCGAGGCGCAGGTCAAAATGCAGCCGCGTCGCGTCGTGCTTCTGGATCGAGTAGCGGAGCGCGAGGCCTTCGGGGCTGCCCGTGTCCTTCGGCTCGGGCGTGCGGTCGAAGTCACGCTTCGCGAGGTAGGTTTCGAGATCGGCCATCTCAGGCGGACTTCTTGCGGCCGGAGGTCCCCTTCTTGGCGGCGGCGCCCTTGGCCTTGGTGCCGCCCTTGTCGGACTTCAGGCTCTCCTTCAGCGCGGCCATCAGGTCGACCACGTTGCCGTCGCCTTTCCCGCCGTCGTCGCCGGACGTGGTGGCCCGCTTGGTCTTCCTGTTCTTGCGCTTCGCCTCGATCAGCGCACGCAGGGCCTTGTCGTAGTGGTCCGTGAAGTTCGCGGCATCGAAAGGCGCCGTCTTGCGCTCGATCAATTGCGTCGCGACGTCGAGCAGCTCCTCGTCGGCGGGGTCGTCCTCGATCCCGTGAAACAGCGGGTCGGCCTCCTTCAGCTCGTCGGCGTAGAACAGCGTCTCCATCACGAGGCCATCGCCCGAAGCCTTGATGGCGCAGAGATGTTCCTTGCCCCGCATCGTAAGCTGCCCCAGCCCGATCTTGCCGGCCTGGCGCAGCGCATCGCGCACCACGCGGTAGGCGTCCTCGGCCAGTTCGTCGGTGGGCACGATGTAGTAGGGCTTGTCGAAATAGAGCGGCGGAATCTCGCAGGCGCCGACGAACTGCACGAGCTCCAGCGTCTTCTTCGTCTCGAGCTTGATCGCGTCGATCTCCTCGGGATCGAGGAGCATGTACTCGTCGCCCCCGATCTCGTAGCCCTTCATGATCTCGTCGCTCTTGACCGGACCCACGCCCGCGACCGTCTTCTCGTAGCGGATGCGCTTGCCGGTCGGCTCGTGGATCTGGCGGAAGCTGATCCGGGCGCCGGACTTCGTGGCGCTGTGGATCTCCACCGGGATCGCGACCAGCGACAGGCGTAACTGACCCTTCCAGACTGCGCGTGATGCCATGACATCGTCCTCCGAATGGGGTCAAACGCAGGAACGGTCCCGTTGGTTCTGCGACGGGCGGACTCCGTTGCTTTCAGGCCACGGCCTGCGCCCCCGTGATCTCCACCAGCGAGCCGCACATGAAGGCCGCCTCGTCGGAGGCGAGGAACGCGACGAGCGCCGCCACCTCCTCCGGCTCCCCAATGCGGCCATAGGGGATCAGCGCGTCCATGTCGGCCTTGGTCCGACCCGACCGGGCCATGCCGGCGCGCAGCATGTCGGTGTGGATCTCCCCCGGACAGACGGCGTTCACGCGAATCTTGCGAGGGGCCATGTCGCGGGCGAGGTTCTGCGTGAAGCTCGCCACCGCGGCCTTGGTGACGTTGTAGGCGATATGTCCCGGCGCGGGATGCAGGCCCCATTGCGAGGCGATGTTGACGATCGCCCCGCCACCATTCGCGATCATGCCGGGCAGCGCGGCGCGGCATAGATGGAACATCGCGTCGATGTTGACGGCGAAGCTGTCGCCCCAATCCTCTTCGGAGATGGCCAGGATATCGCCGCGCCGGTTGATGCCGGCATTGTTGACCAGCAGGTCGAGAGGACCGTCGGACGTGGCGGACTCGACGATCTCGCGGCAGGCGCCGGGTATGGAGAGGTCGCCCGGGATCGCGCGCGCGCCGAGCTCGTCGGCAAGGTTCTGAAGCGCGTCGGACGCGCAATCCGTGACGAGAAGGCTCGCCCCCTCGCTCGCGATGCGGCGACTGATCGCGGTGCCGATCCCGCCGGCGGCGCCGGTGACGAGCGCGCGCTTTCCCGCGAACCTGCGCGTCCGGTTGTTCATCGAAGGTAGCTCGCGCCGTTGATGTCGATCACCGACCCGGTCAGCGACACGTTGCGCCGGTCGAGCGCGAAGGCCACGGCGCGCGCCACTTCTGACGGTTCGGCCAATGCGCGGATCGGAATCTCTCCCAACGCGGCCGCCTCCCCGTTCTCGGCGATATAGGCTTCCGCCATCGGCGAGCGGACCCAGCCGGGCGAGATGGCGACGCAATGGATGCCCTCGGTACCGAAATTGCGCGCGACGGTCTTCGTCAGGTTCATCAGCGCCGCCTTGCCGCAACCATAGGCCATCGCGTCGGCGGTGTAGCCGCGCTGCCCGGAGCGGGATCCCATGTTGACGATCCGCCCGCCCCCATGTTCGCGGAAGTGCCGGATGGCGGCACGGATCAGGTCGGCAGCGGCCTGGAAGTTCACCTGAATCTCCCGCGTCCAATAGGCCTGCCAGGCATCGAGATCGGCCTCGACGGTGAGTTCGCTGCGAATCGCGGCGTTGTTGACGAGCCCGTCGATACGGCCCGCCCGTGCCACGGCGGCGTCCCAGAGCGCCGTCGCGGCGTCGGGATCGGCGAGGTCGGCCCGGATCGTGCTCGCCCCGCCCCCGATCTCCGCGGCCAGCGCCTCCGCCGGATCCGCGTTCGAGACGTAATGCAGCAGCATCCGCGCCCCGTCCGCCGCAAGGCAGCGGGCGATCTCGACCCCGATGGTGCCGGTCGCCCCGGTCAGCAGGATGGTCTGGTCACGAAACGGCAAGGCATCCTCCTGAACCGGCACGAGAATGGACGGTAGGCCGAGCGTTCGTTGCCCCGCAACATGCAATCGAATCCGCAATCGCGTCCGGATGCCTGAAAATACGAGCCAAAGGGCATGGCAGCGCGACGGCAGGTTTCATCCGTCGAGACGCGTTTTCCGGGGTCGCATGAACGAAAAATGCCTGCGCGATCACTGGCGAGACCAGTCAACGCGCAGGCAACGGCCAAGGGAACTGGATACGCACTGAAACGTTAGAACTCGTCCTGACCGATACGAGACACTATATACCTTAACAAATCTTAATCATCGGGTAAAGGTGAGGAATTCCTTACCTCCGTGATCCGTATCTTTCGTGGCGCCGCGAAATCAGCGACGTTCGCCGCCGATCCGGAACCAGCGATAGCCGAAGGGCCCGATCTCGATCTCGCTGTCCTCGACGCGTGAACTCTCCGCAGCCGGTTGGATCAGTTCCACCAGAGATTCGGACGCGAGTTCCGAAATCCCCACGGTGACCGTTTCGTCGCGGAAGTTATGGAACGTGACGACCTCGTCCGTCTTCCATCGTGTCTTCAGACCGAGCACGCCTTCGGGAAGATCCGGAACGATGCTCCATTCTCCCCAGCCGATCTCCGGACAGGCGCGGCGCGTGTCGATCAGCGCCCGCACACGCGTCAGCAGCGTGCCGTCGCGGTTGCGCTGCGCCGCGACATTCGTTTCCCGGTAGCCGAGCGGGCCGTCCTTCACGACCGGCCGCATGGGCTGGTCCGAGGTGGTGAACCCGCCACTCGGCGCATCGGCCCATTGCATCGGCGTGCGCACCGGATTGCGCTCCGGCAGCGACAGATCCTCGCCCATGCCGATCTCGTCGCCGTACCACATCACCGGCGTGCCGGGCAGCGCGAAGAGCAGGGATTGCGTGAGCAGGATGCGCCGCTGGTCGCCGCCGAGCATCGGTGCGAGCCGCCGGCGAATGCCGCGGTCGTAGATCTGCATGTCCTTCTCCGGGCCGAACGCATCGAACACTTCCTGCCGCTCGCTCTCGGTCAGCTTGTCGAGCGAAAGTTCGTCGTGGTTTCGCAGGAACGTGGCCCATTGCGCCTGCAGCGGGGGTTCGGTCGGGCGCGAGCGCAGCGCGTCCTCGATCGGGCCGGCATCGCCGCGCGCCATGGCGAGCCAGATCGCCTGGTTGAGCGGGAAATCGAACAGCATGTGCATCCGCTCATCCGCCTCGAACCCACGTCCGCCGAAATACTTGGGCGCCTTCTCGCGGACGATGTTCGCCTCCGCGAGCATGATCGCCTCGGCCTTCCGCCAGGACAGGAAATCGCGCATCTCCGACAGGAGCAGCAGCGGATCGCGCTCCGGCTCCTCCTTCAGGCCCTTGTACTCGACGAGGAACGGCACCGCGTCGATGCGAAAGCCGGACACGCCGAGCTCCAGCCAGAACCCCATGATCCGTTCGATCTCCTCGCGCACGGCGGGGTTGGCGATGTTGAGATCGGCCTGGAACTCGTAGAACCGGTGCATGTACCAGGCCTTCGCCGTCTCGTCGTAGGTCCAGACGGCCTCCTGCACCCCGGGGAAGATGACGCCCTTGGAGATGTCCTCGGGCTTCTCCTCCGACCAGACGTACCAGCCCCGGTAGGGCGAATCCGGTGAGGACCGTGCGGCCTGGAACCAGGGATGCTCGATCGAGGTGTGGTTGACGACGAGATCGACCAGAACCCGCATCCCGCGGTTGCGCGCCTCGCGGATGAAATGGACGAAATCGCCGAGGCTGCCCAGTCGGGAATCGACCGAATAGAAGTCCGAGATGTCGTAGCCGTTGTCCTTGTTCGGCGTGGGGTAGAACGGGTTGAGCCAGATCGTGGTGACGCCGAGCGCCTCCAGATGATCGAGTCTGTCGGCGAGCCCCTGGAAGTCGCCGACCCCGTCCCCGTTCGAATCCATGAAGGTCTCGGGGTCGAGGCAGTAGATGATGGCGTTCTTGTACCAGAGGTCGAGCATGGCGGGATCTTTCAGCTTCTGTCGTGAAGGAGCGCGAACGCTTCGTAGGGGGCGAGCGTCACCGTCCCCCCGATGCTCGTGCGCGGTGCGACATTTGTGACGAGGCAGCGCCCCGCGACGTCCATGCCGCCGGGAAGTTCGAACCGGACCTCCGCTCCCGTCCAGTTCGCGATCACGGTCAGCGCGTGTCCTTCGAGATCGCGGCGATAGGCAAAGACCTGCGGGTGGTCCGGTGCGATCGGGGTGTAGCTGCCGAGGACGACGATATCGTGCTCGCGCCGGAGCCGCACGAGATGGCGGTAATGCGCGAGGACGGAGTCGGGGTCGTCCTCCTGCGCGGCGGCGTTGATGTCCGCGTGGTTCGGATTGACCGCGATCCATGGGGTGCCGGTCGTGAACCCCGCCTGCGGTCCGTCGGTCCATTGCATCGGCGTGCGAGCATTATCGCGGCTCGAGACCCGCGCGCCGGCGAGGAACTCCGCCTCGGACATGCCGGCCTCGGACATCAACCGGTAGTTGTTCAGCGTCTCGACGTCGCGGTACTGCTCGATGTCGTCGAGGCCGGCATTGGTCATGCCGAGCTCCTCACCCTGATAGATGTAGGGCGTGCCCTTCATCAGGTGCAGGACGGTCGCCAGCATCTTGGCCGACCGCACCCGCCATTCGCCCGGATCGCCGTAGGTCGAGACGGCCCGGGGAAGGTCGTGGTTAGACCAGAAGAGCGAGTTCCACCCGTCGTCGGACAATGCCGCCTGCCAGCGGTCGAACACCGCCTTCAGCCCGACGAGGTCGATGGGATGCGGCTCCCACTTGCCGTGCGCATCGTCCCAGAAGCGGGTCACGTGCGCGAACTGGAACACCATCGACAGCGCATCGCGGTCCCGCCCGCAATAGAGGAGCGCGTTCTCCGGCGTGGCGCTCCAGGCCTCGCCCACGGTGACGATGTCGCGGCCCTGCGCCGTGGCCGCCATCATCTCGCGGATATGGTCGTGCAGGTGGGGGCCGTTGGCGGTGATGCCCTCGTCCACCTCCTTCCCGATCAGGTCGATCACGTCCATCCGGAAGCCGGCGATCCCACGATCGAGCCACCAGTTCATCATCGCGTAAATCTCGGCCCGCATTTCGGAATTGTGCCAGTTCAGGTCCGGCTGACCCGGATCGAAGAGGTGCAGGTAGTACTGCCCCGACCCGCCGGGATCGCGGCTCCAGGCCGAGCCGCCGAAACTGGACTGAAGCGCGTTTGGCGGACCGCCGTCCGGCGCCGGGTCGCGCCAGACGTAATAGTCGCGGTAGGGCGCATCCGGCCCGCCCGTCGCGCTCCGGAACCAGTCGTGCCGGTCGGAGGTGTGGTTCACCACGAGGTCCATGACGATGCCGATGCCCCGTCCGCGCGCCTCCGCGATCAGCCTGTCCATGTCCTCCATCGTCCCGAACTCGGACGCGATCGCCCGGTAATCGGCGATGTCGTAGCCGTTGTCGCACATCGGCGAGGCGTAGACCGGCGAGAGCCAGACGAAGCCCACGCCCAGCCGCTCGAGATAGTCGAGCTTCGAGACGATGCCGGGAATGTCTCCGATGCCGTCGCCGTCGCTGTCGGCGAAGCTGCGTGGATAGATCTGGTAAGCGGTGGCGCGGGTCCACCAGGGTGCGGTTGCAGGGTCCATCCCGGCAACCATAGGGCCGCGAGCGCATGACGCAACGCCGGGCCGGCCGCGCCGGTGCGTCAACCCTTCATCATTCTCGACATTCTGTCGCGGGGTTGCGAAATCAGAATGCGCGCGAAGGGGCGTTTGCGGGCCGGACGGCACGACCGCCCGGTTTCAACGGATCGAGGGAGAGCACAGATGAACACCGAGGATTTCGAGAACCGCACCGCCGTCGTCACCGGCGGGGCGCAGGGCATCGGCCGCGCCGTGGCGGAGCGGCTGACGAAGGGCGGCGCGCGGGTCGCGCTGTGGGACATGGACGAGGATCTGGCTCGCGCGGCGGCGGAGGAGATCGGCGGCGGCACCATCGCGGTGCGGGCCGACGTGGCCGACTGGGACAACGTCGAGCGGGCGATGGCCGAGACGCTCGACGCGTTCGGGCGGCTCGACATCGTGGTGAATTCCGCCGGGATCGCGGGGTCCAACACGACGGTGGAGACCTACGACGTGGCCGAGTTCCACCGGATCGTGACGATCAACCTGATGGGCACGTTCCACGTCAACCGCGCCGCGGTGCCCGCGATGCGCAAGGCGGGCTACGGCCGGATCGTCAACATCGCCTCCGTCGCGGGCAAGGAGGGCAACCCGAACGCCTGCGCCTATTCCGCGTCGAAGGCCGGCGTGATCGGGTTCACCAAGTCCTTGGGCAAGGAACTGGCCGATCTCGACATCGCGGTGAACTGCGTCACCCCCGCCGCGGCGCGAACCCGGATCTTCGACCAGATGAGCCAGGAGCATATCGACTACATGCTCTCCAAGATCCCGCGCGGGCGGTTCCTCGAGACGGGCGAGGCTGCGGCGATGATCGCCTGGCTCTGCTCCGAGGAGAACAGCTTCACCACGGCCTCCACCTTCGACCTCTCGGGCGGCCGGGCGACCTACTGACGCGGACTTGCGGGCGGCGCCGGCGCGCCTGCGACGAACCGTTGCAGCGCCGAGCCGCAGTCCGGATCCATCTCTGCGCGCGGACGGCGGCGTGGATGGGCGCCGGTCTAGAAACGGGGCGGAGAACGAAGATGGATCGAATTGCCACGGGCGACGAACCGGGCGGCGCGCCGGAGACGCAACCCGCGCCGGCCTGCACGCTCGTCATCTTCGGCGCGGGCGGCGATCTGGCCGCGCGCCTGCTGGTGCCCGCGCTCTACAACCTCGAACGTTCCGGCGTCCTGGCAGACGGCTTCTCGCTTCTGGGCGTAGACCTGGCGATCGAGGGGGAGGACCAGTGGAAGGCGCATCTGCGGGAGATCGTGCAGGATTGCGTCGACGACCCCGACGCCGAGTTCCACCCGCGCGAGATCGACGCGGATGCCTGGGGGCGGCTGATGGACCGTGCCGACTACCTGCACGCCGACTTCACCGATCCCGCGACCTTCGAGACGCTTGCCGGCCGGCTCGACGGCGCGGCGATCTTCTACCTCGCCGTGCAGGCACGGTTCTTCTGTCCGATCACGGAGGCCCTGGGCGCCGCGGGGCTGCTCGAGGAGAATGAGGACGCGTTCCGGCGTCTCGTCGTGGAAAAGCCCTTCGGCTCCGATCTCGCCTCGGCGCAGGCCCTGAACGCGCGCCTCCTCGACGTGGCGCGGGACGAGCAGATCTTCCGCATCGACCACTTCATGGGCAAGGAGCCGGTGCAGTCGATCCTCGCGATGCGCTTCGCCAATCGCATCTTCGAGCCGATCTGGCGCGCCGAGCATATAGCCGAGGTCGAGATCACGGCGTCCGAGACACTGGGCGTCGAGGAACGGGGCCGGTTCTACGAGGCGACCGGCGCGCTGCGGGACATGGTGCCGAACCACCTGTTCCAGCTTCTCTGCATGGTCGCGATGGAGCCGCCCACCTCGCTCGACGCCGAGGCGGTCCGCTCCGAGAAGTCCCGCCTCCTGCGCTGCGTGCGGTCGCTTCGTCCGGAGGACGTCGTGTTCGGGCAGTACGAAGCCGGCCGCATCGGCGAGCGGGACGTGCCGGGCTACCACGAGGAGGACGATGTAGCGCCCGACAGCGAGACGGAGACCTTCGTCGCCCTCCGCCTCGCCGTGGAGAACTGGCGCTGGTCCGGGACGCGGTTCGTCCTGCGCACCGGCAAGCGGCTGAACGAGCGGCGGACGCAGGTCGCGATCCGGTTCCGGGCGCCGCCGTTCGACCTGTTCGCCCGAACCGACCCCGAGGGGCAGACGCTGGACGAGATCGTCCTCGAAATCGCGCCGGAGCACGGAGTGGACATCGCCTTCGACGTGAAGCGTCCCGGCTATGCTACCGTACCCGCGCGGACCAGATCGCGATCGGCCTTCGACGAGACTTTCGGCGAACGGGCGTATGTGGGCTACGAGGCGCTGCTCCACGATTGCATGGTCGGGAACCCGGCCCTTTTCCCGCGCTACGACATGATCGAGGAGGCCTGGCGCATCGTCGATCCCGTCCTCGCCGGCGATACGCGGCCGGATGTCCTGCCCTATCCGGCAGGCTCCGACGGGCCGGACGCCGCTGCGAAGCTGAACGCCGACCGCTAGGCACGGACCGGCAACCGGCTCCACGCTCCGGCCGGTGCGGAAGCGTACAGCCGGAACGTCCCCCGCCCCGTGCGCATTTGTCCCGGCAGGCCTGATGCAGGGCCGACACCGAGACGAGGCGAACATCACCGGACCCGATCCGGTCCGCAGGTGGGGAGGATCGATGCCGCATTTCGTCGACGCCGACGCGACGGACGTCGAGGTTCACGACGACCGCTTCATCGGCGCGGTTCTGGGCAATGCCTGGCTGGAACGCCTCGCCACGGGTTTCCGTTGGGTCGAGGGGCCGGTCTGGATGGGCGACTGGGACTGCCTGCTGTTCCAGGACCTGCCGGCGAACCGGACGATGCGCTGGACCGACGGGTTGTTTGGAGCGGAGGGACGGGCCGAGATCTTCCGCGCGCCCTCGCATTACGCCAACGGACAGGCGCGCGACCGCGAGGGACGGCTGCTCGCCTGCTCGCAGGGTCTGCGGGCGGTGACGCGGACGGAACGCGATGGCAGCGTCACCACGATCGCCGACAGCCATGACGGTCTGAGGCTCAACGCACCCAACGACATCGTCGTCAGTCGCGACGGCGCGATCTGGTTCACCGACCCACTCTACGGTCTGCTGTCCGACTACGAGGGCGGTCGGCGGCCGAGCGAACAGCGGCCGGCCGTCTACCGCATTCCGCCCGGCTCCGACCGGCCCGAACGGATGGTGGACGACCTCGTCGGGCCGAACGGTCTCGCATTCTCGCCCGACGAACGACGGTTCTACGTGTCCGAAACGGGCGACGAGTCGTTACCCGATCCCGACCGCTTCATCCGGGTCTACGACGTGGCCGAGGACGGCGCCCTGTCGAACGGACGCGAGTTCGCCCGCATCGCGCCGGGCTGCTGCGACGGCATGGCGATCGACGAGAACGGCTGGCTGTGGTCGAGTGCGGAGGACGGGGTGCACGTCTTCGCGCCGGACGGCACGCTGCTCGGCAAGGTCTTCGTGCCCGAACGGGTCTCCAACCTCGCCTTCGGCGGGCGCCTGCTGAACCGTCTGTTCATCACCGGCGCGACCTCGCTCTACGCGCTCACCGTGAACGTGCGCGGCGCGGCGGGCTGAGGCCGCGCCAACCGGCCGGCGCGTTGGCTACGATCAGTTCCGACAGGGCGGTCGCCGCAGATCGAGTGAGCTTGGATACATCCTGTCTGCGCCGGTGCAGGTGAACGGAGCGCGGTTGTCGATCGGAATCTGGAAGCCAGCAGCCATTCCAAGCGGGCGCCGTCGTCGGACCGCGCCTGCAGGTTCGGGGAGTGGAGGGCTCCGTGTCGCCGACCGTGCGACCATGTCGAAGGTCGTTTTGGGCAACACCAATGCGACTGCGATCACAATCGGCTAAGACAAGTCCGACTTGATCCTCAAGGACCCGCGCGCCGGAATGTCCACTCGCTCCGCATGACGCGATGACGTTCCATCGGCGCGACCGATCCATTACCAAGGTGAAAAAGGGAAACCGGGCATGTCGTTTCAGACCGAGAAGGCACTCGTACTGGCGCATCACGCGGCGCTCGACCGTGCGAGGCTGGACGACGTGGCCGCCATCCTCGCCGCGCGCACTTCGCCGGACTGGCTCTGGCGGGGAATGCATCCGTTCCACGAGCAGCGCGGCGCGGACGCCGTCGCGCGCAGCTTCTGGACCCCGTTCCTTCGGGCCATGTCAACTGTCCAGCGCCGCCCCGACATCTTCTTCGCCGGCCGCAACGAGCTCGCGGCCGGCGGGGTCTGGGTCGTGCAGATGGGGCACCTGATGGGTCTGCTCGACGCGCCCTTCCTCGGCATCCCGCCCACGTACCGCATCGCGATGCTGCGCTACGTGGAGTTCAACCGGGTCGAGGGAGACCGGATCGTCGAAACCGCCTTCTTCTGCGACCTGCCGCACCTAATGCGACAGGCCGGCCTCGACCCGTTCCCCGAGCAGACGGCGCAGCATCTCGTGCAGCCCGGGCCGCGCACGCATGACGGGCTCCTGCTGGCGGATGCCGATCCGGCCGAGGGCGCCTCGACGCTTGCGCTGATCGAGACGATGATCGGCGACATCGACTCGCGCGAGCGGTTCGCAGCGCCGGAGGTAGAGCTCGCCCGAAGCTGGCACGACGACATGATCTGGTGGGGGCCGGAGGGGATCGGCGCGACCTACACGATCCCGCGCTATATCGCGCAGCACCAGCGCCCGTTCCGCGAAGAGTTGTCGGACCGCGCCTTCAACGGCCATGTCGCGCGTGTCGCCGAAGGGAGCTACGGCGGCTTTTTCGGCTGGCCCAACCTCACCCTCACGAATGCCGGTCGCTATCTCGGCGTCGACGGCGACGGCACGACGCGGGCCGACATGCGCGTGGTCGACCTCTACCGCCGGGAGGGCGACAAGCTGGCGGAGAACTGGATCTTCATCGACCTGCTGCATTTCCTGAACATGCAGGGCGTCGACGTGCTTGCCGGGCTTTCGCCCTGACGGTCAGGCCTCGGGCGGGATCTCGATCTCGTCGATAGCCGTCTTGTCGGCCATCTGGGCGAGCTTGATTTGCATCAGGACGGACATCTCGTCGTAGTTCGTCCATTCCTCGACGACGCGGCCCTCCTTCACGTGAAAATGGCTCATACCCATTACCTGCACCCGCTTGCCGGTGGGCGCGCCGAGCGAATCCATCACGCCCCATCCCAGGTGATGCCCCTCCATGATCCAGCGCACGGCGACCTTGGTGCCGCCCTCCTCGCTGGGCACGGAGCAGATGTGCTGCGGCAGGAAGAAGCCGTCCGGGAAGGCGGCATACAGGCCGACGATCTGATGCGTGATCGCGGCGTGGCCGTTGAGCTCCTTCATGAGCGGCCCGTGATAGGCCACGGTCGGCGCGTAGGCCCGCTTGACGCGGCCGAACATCCGGCGGTTGTGGACGTCGTGCAGCCATTCCAGCGTCTCGCGCTCGACCTCGTTGCCGGCCAGCGAGAGGTCCGGTTCGCTGGCGGGCGGATACTGCCCGATCAGGCGACCGTTCTCGCCCATGTCCACGGCGAGGAGGCCGCGCTCGAAGTAGGAATGCGCGAGGTCGCGGGCATAGACCTGCGGGTCGAGTCCGATCTGCACGACCTGCGCCATGGAATCGACCACCAGCCATTCGCGGTAGATCCTGTTCTCGTGGATCAGGCAATCGGCGATCGTGCGGGCGGTGTAGGTGCGGCCACTGGGCTTGCCGTAGATGCCTGGCTGGGTGTGGCGTCCTGTTCCCGTGACGAGATGCGAGGTGTAGAATCCGTCATCCTCGTTGCCGGACCAGATCACCTGTGTCGCCATGCCCCGCCGCTCGGGCAGCATGAACAGGCGCTGGATCGTGTTCTGAACGACCTCCTCGCGCGTGTAGGTCGTGCCGGTCGAACTGTAGACGACGCAATCGTGCGTGTAGTGCGTGTAGATGAGGCCGACGTCGCGCTCGTCCCAGATCCTGTGGGTGCAACGAATGATGTAATCGACGATGTCGGTGTAGCAGGCGTCGAAGCCGCGCATCGGCTGGGCACGCGGCCGGTCGTTCGGAACGAGATCGACGAAGTCCCGCCGCTCGGCCTGGAGGATGTTTCGGGCAACAAGGACGCCTTCTCCATCAGCTACGTTGCTCTTTACACCCATGTTGCACCCAGAATCTGACATATCGTCGCAGGTATGGAACCATATCTTGCATACGCTTGCAACAACCTGCGTGGATTTGCCCGATTGTGTTCGCTAGGGCTTACGGGCGGGAATACTGACGCAGCATTCAAACGGGTGGTTAAGATTGTTGCAGTCGTATTCAAGCGACGCTAGCGTCATCCAAAACGTGCCGGGTCACCGGCCATCCAGCTCTGACGGGGAGAATGGAATGAGCACTATCACAAGGTCGGGCATTGCGGTTTGCGCCCTCCTTTCGATGACCGGTCTGGCCGCGGCCGAATGCGGGATCGAGAGCGGCTCCGTCCGCATCCTCTCGAACGACTTCGCCGCCCTCCACGCCGTCGCCGATGCCGCGCAGACCTGCGCCAGCGACACGGTCGAGGTGACGAAGAACCAGACGGAAGAGCACAAGAACATCCAGGTTCCGGCGCTGTCGATCGATCCGGCAACCTACACGGTCGCGGTCATTGCCACGAACTCGATCGTGCCGCTCCTCAACGACGACCTGATTCGCCCGCTCGACGACCTCGTGGCCGAGCACGGGCAACAGCTGACCGAGCAGCAGCTGATCCGTGTCGGCGACAACATCATGGCCATCGCCTTCATGGCGAACGCCCAGCACCTGTTCTACCGCGAGGACGTCCTTGAAGAGCACGGCATCGCGGTCCCGACCAGCTACGAGGAGGTTTTCGCCGCGGCGGAAACCCTGCGCGAGGCCGGCGCGATGGAGACGCCGCTCGCGGCGAGCTACAAGCCCGGCTGGGACCTCGGCGCGGAGTTCGTGAACACCTATCTTGGCACGGGCAACGACTTCTTCGCCCCCGGCTCCGCCGAGCTCGCCATCGACAACGAGGACGGGCTGCGCACGCTCGAGACCATGAAGCAGATGGTCGACTACATGGATGCCGACTGGGCGACCTACGACAGCAACGGTCAGAAACCCGTCTGGGATGCCGGTGACGTCGCTCTGGCGATTCAGTGGGGCTCGCGCGCCGGGGCCTACATCGCCGACGATAGTCCGGCCCCCGAGATCGCCGATGCCACGGCCTTCGCCGCCTCCCCGACGATCGCGGGCAACTCGATCCCGGCCGTGGCGATGTGGTGGGACGGATTCACCATCGCGAAGAACATCTCCGACGAGGACGCGGAGGCATCGTTCATCGCGATGATGGAGGGCATCTCCCCCGAGATGATGCAGGAGAATGCCGACGCGGCGGTCTGGCTGATCGACGGCTATGAGCCCACGCCCGCTTCGGAAGGCGTGATCGCCGATCTGCAGGGCGGCGCGCGATCCTTTCCGATGCTGCCCTATATGGGCCTGCTGCACACGGCGCTCGGCGACAACCTGACCGAATACCTGCAGGGCAACGAGAGCGCGGAGCAAGCCCTGGCCGACGTGACCGCGGCCTATACGACGGCCGCGCGGGAAGCCGGGTTCCTGAACTGAGCCGAGCCTGACGGGGCCGCGCTGCCGGCCCCGTTCGCTTCGACCCGATAGACCCGCGCCGCAAGGCGGTCCGGAAGGAGACGGGCATGCCGCACAGGACCTTCCTCGCCTTCATCTGGCCCTCGCTGCTGGCGATGATCCTGTTCATCGCGATCCCGATCATCTCGGTTGCCTACCAGTCGCTCTATATCGAGCACGAGCAGATCCTCGTCACATCGGAGAATTGCGGCCCCTTCGGCTGTACCTCATCGGTCAGCGTCGACCGCGCCGCGATGGCGCGACTGGTGGAGGAGCAGCCAGCGGGCCGCTACAACGGGCTCGGCACCTATACCAACGCGAGCCACCTCGCCACGGACGAGATCGCTGCGATCGTCGCCAGCAGCGAGAACTTCAACGAGATCCGCAACCGGATCATGAACCTGCCCTTCTACAAGGCGCTCATCTTCACGTTGGCCTACACCTTCATCGTCACCCCGCTGGTGATTGTGCTGGGCTTCGTCATCGCGGTGGTCGTGAACTCGATCCCGCAGATGCTGAAGGGGCCGGTGATCTTCTTCTCGCTCCTGCCGATGCTGGTGACGCCGCTCGTCGGCTCGCTCGTCCTGTTCTGGATGATCGACAGCCGCGGCATCATCGGCGCGGGGCTGCAGGCGCTGTTCGGCGACCCGACCCTGTCGCTCAAGGCCTCGCCGATGCTCACCTGGGTCACCCTCTTCGTCTACGGCGTCTGGCATTCGGCGCCCTTCGCCTTCGTCGTCTTCTACGCCGGGCTCCAGACCGTGCCGACCGACACGCTGGAGAGCGCGATGGTCGACGGCGCCAGCCGGTGGGAGCGCATCCGCTTCGTGGTGATGCCCTACCTCCTGCCGCTGGCGAGCTTCATCGCGCTGATGCAGCTCATGGACAATTTCCGCATCTTCGAGCCGATCATCGGCTTCTCCGCCGCTGCCAGCGCGACCTCGCTCAGCTACCTCATCTACAGCGACCTGCGGGCCGGAAACTCGCCCCTCTTCGGGTCGGCGGCCGCCACGTCGATGCTGACCATAATCGGCGTCATCATCCTTCTCCTGCCGGTGCTTCATCGCAACTGGCGCGAGTTCAGCCGCAAGGTCTGAGGGAGGCCGCGCCGATGTCGAACCCGTCACAACGCAAGCCGTTGCCCCTCGCGGTCCTCTCGACCGGCTTCGTGATCTTCTGGCTGATCGTCGCCGCCTTCCCGTTCCTGTGGACGATGTGGGGGTCGTTCAAGGTCGAGGGCGACTTCTTCTCCCGCGTGAACTGGGTGAACGCGATCACCGGCCCGATCACCGAACGGCAGACCGGATCGCCCTTCACCGATGCCGGCTACGAGGGCGCGTGGATCGCGCAGGAATTCTGGCGCGCCGTCGTCAACACGGCGATCGTGACCGTCTCCGTCGTCGTGATCTCGCTCACTCTCGGCACGCTCGGCGGCTACGCGCTGGCCCGGTCGGGGTTCAAGTACACGTTCTGGCTCCTGATGGCGGCGCTCGTCTTTCGCGCCATGCCGCACGTGACGCTCGTCTCGGGCTACCTGCTCCCGTTCTTCGAGCTCAACATCTGGGGCTTCCTGCCGACCACGATCATCGTGCTCGTGGCGATCAACCAGCCCTTCACGCTCTGGATGCTGCACAGCTTCTTCCTGTCGATCCCGAAGGATCTCGACGAGAGCGCGATGGTCGACGGCTGCACCCGGTTCCAGGCGTTCCGGCTGGCGGTGATCCCGGTGATGTGGCCGGGCGTGGTGACGACGGGGCTGTTCAGCTTCCTGCTGGCCTACAACGACTTTACCGTCACCTCGATGCTTCTCACGCAGGAGAACACGACCATGATCCCGAAGATCAACTCCTTCCTCGGCTCGACGCAGGAGGAGGGCAAGGTGATGTACGCCGTCGCCGCCGTGGTGTCGGCCATCGTGCCGCTCTTCGCGCTGATCCTGTTCTTCCAGCGCCAGATCGTCAGCGGGCTGACCGCCGGCGCGGTAAAGGGATAGGGGACGGCATGGCGCGGTTGCAGCTCAAGAACGTCAACAAGCGGTGGGGCGACTTCGTCGGGGTGAAGGATTTCGACCTCGACATCGCCGACCAGGAGTTCCTCGTCCTGCTCGGCCCCTCGGGCTGCGGCAAGTCCACGATGATGCGGATGATCGCGGGGCTCGAGGACGTGACGGAGGGGGAGATCTGGCTCGGCGACCGGATGGTCAACAAGCTGGAGCCGAAGGACCGCGACATCTCGATGGTGTTCCAGTCCTACGGTCTCTACCCGAACCTGTCCGTCTACGAGAACATCCGCTTCCCGCTCCGCGTCCGGAAGGTCCCGAAGGAAAGCCACGACGAGATGGTGATGAAGGCCGTCCGCATGGTCGAGCTCGAGGCGTTCATGGACCGTCGCCCGGCCGAGCTCTCCGGCGGGCAGCGGCAGCGCGTGGCGCTCGGCCGTGCCATCGTCCGCAAGCCGACCGTCTTCCTGATGGACGAGCCACTTTCGAACCTCGACGCCAAGCTGCGCGTTTCCACCCGGGCGCAGATCAAGAACCTGCAATCGAAGCTCAAGACCACCACCGTCTACGTCACCCATGACCAGATCGAGGCGATGACCCTCGCCGACCGCGTCGTGGTGATGAACGCGGGCCGCATCCAGCAGGTCGGCACGCCCACCGACATCTACGACCACCCCGCCAACGTCTTCGTGGCGAGCTTCATCGGCTCGCCGGCGATGAACCTCGTGGAGGGGCGGCTCGTGGACGGCACGTTCGAGGCCGAGGGAGTGCGCGTCGAGGGGCTGCCCGCACGCCATTCCGGCGACGTCACGCTGGGGTTCCGGGCCGAGGACGCGGAGATCGTGCCGGAGGGCGGCCAGATCGCCGCGCCGATGTACTCGATCGAGCTTCTGGGCGAGGCGTCGATGATCACGTGGCGGCTCGGCGGCGCGCTGGTCTCGGTAAAGGCGGGCAAGGAGTACCGCGCCGAGATCGACGACATCGTCCGCGCCCGCATCCCCGCCGGGATCTGCCACC
Source organism: uncultured Jannaschia sp. (assembly GCF_947494055.1). Classification (GTDB taxonomy): domain Bacteria; phylum Pseudomonadota; class Alphaproteobacteria; order Rhodobacterales; family Rhodobacteraceae; genus Jannaschia. The sequence goes on from NZ_CANLTR010000005.1 coordinate 118,836, forward strand.
TGTTCGACACCGCCAGTGGTGAGAGGATCCCGGCGTGACCCCGACCGAGCGGGTTGAGGCGACGCGGCAGGTGATCCTGCGGATGGAGGCGGCGCTGGCGGAAAACTCCGACGACATGGCGACCCATTTCCACGAGGATTTCCGCTGGATGGGCAACCAGGGTTGCGGCACCAAGCCGGACCTGCGGGCCTTCCGCGACAATTGGCAGCTTCCGCTGCGCGCCGCGTTCACCGAGCGGGAGTACAGGACCGAGCGGTTCATCTGCGAGGACGAGTGGGCCTCCTGCTTCGGCCACATCGAGGCCACGCATAGCGGCACGTTCATGGGCATCGCGGCGACGGGCAAGCGCGTGACGATCCCCTACATGGATTTCTGGCAGGTCCGCGACGGGCGGATCGCGGACAACTGGGTCTCGGTCGACTTCGCCGCCGTCCTGGCGCAGCTCGGCCGCGACGTGTTCGACGGCCATGGCTGGGAGCATTTCGACGACGGCAGCCGCGTGCCGCCCCGTCCCGAGGGAGGCGTTGCACCATGACGATCCGACATCTGAAGACCGCCCGGTCCGAGGCCGACCGCGCCGCCGACGACGCCCGGACCCGGGAGATCGTCGAGGCGGCGCTGAAGGAAATCGAGGCGCGCGGCGACGCCGCCGTGCGGGAGATGTCGGAGCGGTTCGACGGCTACGCGCGCGACAGCTATCGCCTGAGCCCGAAGGAAATCGACGCGCTGATCGCCCGCGTTCCCGAGCGCGACCTGGCCGACCTGAAGTTCGCGCAGGCACAGGTCCGCAACTTCGCGCAGGCGCAGCGCGACTCGATGCGCGACATCGAGGTGGAGCCGATGCCCGGCGTGATCCTCGGGCACCGCAACATCCCGGTGCGCTCCGTCGGCTGCTACGTGCCGGGCGGCAAGTTCCCGATGGTCGCCTCCGCCCACATGTCGGTCGCCACCGCATCGGTCGCGGGCGTACCGCGGATCATCGCCTGCACCCCGCCCTTCAGGGGCGAGCCGAACCCCGCCGTGATCGCCGCCATGCATCTGGGCGGTGCGCACGAGATCCACGTCCTGGGCGGCATTCAGGCGGTCGGCGCGATGGCGCTCGGCACCGAAAGCATCGAACCCGTCCACATGCTCGTCGGCCCCGGCAACGCCTTCGTCGCGGAGGCCAAGCGGCAGCTCTTCGGCCGCGTCGGCATCGACCTCTTCGCCGGGCCGACCGAGACGATGGTCATCGCCGACGAGACCGTCGACGCGGAGATGTGCGCGACCGACCTGCTCGGACAGGCGGAGCACGGCTACGACTCGCCCGCCATCCTCGTCACGAACTCGGAGCGGCTGGCCCGGGAGACGCTGGCCGAGATCGACCGCCTCCTCGACATCCTGCCGACGGCGGAAACGGCGCGGAAAAGCTGGGAGGATTACGGCGAGGTCATCCTCTGCGGCGACTACGACGAGATGCTGGCCACGGCGGACGACATCGCCTCCGAGCACGTGCAGGTGATGACCGACCGCGACGAGTGGTTCCTCGAGAACATGACCTGCTACGGCGCGCTGTTCCTCGGGCCGCGCACCAACGTCGCCAACGGCGACAAGGTGATCGGCACGAACCACACCCTGCCGACGAAGAAGGCCGGGCGCTATACGGGCGGGCTCTGGGTGGGCAAGTTCCTCAAGACCCACAGCTACCAGAAGATCACCACCGACGCGGCCGCGGCCGAGATCGGCGCCTACGGCTCGCGGCTCTGCCTGCTCGAAGGCTTCGTCGGTCACGCCGAGCAATGCAACCTGCGCGTGCGGCGCTATGGCAAGGCGAACGTGCCCTATGGCGGGCCCGCGCCCTATCGGGATGCCGCCGAGTGAGCCTGCCCCGCACGCCGTCCCTCCGGCTCGACGGCCGCCGCGCGCTCGTCACCGGCGCGTCCTCCGGCATCGGGCTGGCCTGCGCTGCCGCACTGGCCGAGGCCGGCGCGCACGTCGTCTGCGCGGCGCGGCGGGCAGAGGCGCTGCGAGAGCTCGTGGACGCGATCACGGCGGAAGGCGGATCGGCCGAGGCGCTGCCGCTCGACCTGGCCGATCTCGACGCGCTTGCTGCCGCGATGGAGACGCACGCGCCCTTCGACGTGGTGGTGAACTCCGCCGGTATGGGGCGCCACGGGCCGGCGCTCGACACCACGTCCGAGGATTTCGACGCCGTTCTCGGCCTGAACCTCCGCGCCGCCTATTTTCTCTCGACCCACGCCGCACGCAGGATGCCGGAGCGGGGCGGCACGATCATCCATATCGGAAGCCAGATGGGCCATGTCGGCGGCATCGACCGGGCCGTCTATTGCGCGACGAAGCACGGGCTCGAAGGCATGGTGAAGACCATGGCGATCGAATGGGGGCCCCGGAACATCCGGATCAACACGATCTGCCCGACCTTCATCCGCACGCCGCTCACCGCGCCGACCTTCGAGAACCCCAAGCGCGCCGCGTGGATCGCCGAGAAGATCAAGCTCGGCCGCGTGGGCGAGGTCGAGGACATCATGGGCGCCGTGCTCTATCTCGCCGCCGACGCGTCCGCGATGGTGACCGGGACCGCGCTGATGGTCGACGGCGGCTGGACGGCGGGCTGATGGCGACCGAGCGCGTCACCTCGATCCAGGTCGCGCGGCTGGCCGGCGTCAGCCAATCCGCCGTCAGCCGCGTCTTCACGCCCGGCGCCAGCGTGTCGGAGCGGACGCGCGCGAAGGTGCAATCGGCGGCCGCGCAGCTCGGGTACCGCCCGAACGTACTGGCCCGGGCGATGATCACCGGAAAGACCCGGATCATCGGCCTCGTCGTCGCCTATCTCGACAACTACTTCTACCCGGACGCGATCGAGCGCCTCTCTGTTGCGTTGCAGGAGCGGGGCTACCACATCCTCGTCTTCATGGCGACGCCGACCGTGGGCGACGTGCAGACGATCGTGCAGGACATCCTCGACTATCAGGTCGACGGCCTCATCCTCGCCTCGGTCTCCATGTCCTCGGGCCTCGCGGCGCGATGCGACGAGGCAGGCATACCGGTCGTGCTCTTCAATCGCGATCAGGACGATCCGCGCCTTTGCGCGGTGACGACCGACAATCATGCCGGCGGACGCGCAGTGGCCGCGCATTTCGTCGAATGCGGCCACCGGCGGATCGGCTACATCGCGGGGTTCGAGAACGCCTCGACCCAGCGCGACCGGGAGCGGGGCTTTCGCGACGGGCTCGCGGCTGCCGGCCTCGAACTCGCGGCGCGCGAAGTCGGTGATTTCGCCCGGGACAAGGCGCGCGCCGCGGCGCTTGCGATGTTCTCCGACACGGCCAGACCGGATGCCGTCTTCGTCTGCACCGATCAGATGGCCTTCGCGGTGATGGACGCGCTGCGCAGCGAGCTCGGCCTGCGCATCCCCGACGACGTCGCGGTGGCCGGGTTCGACGACGTGCCCATCGCCGGTTGGCCGGCTTACGACCTCACGACCTTCCGTCAGCCGATCCGCCGCATGGTGGCGCAGACCGTCGAGACGCTTCTCGACCGGATCGCCGAGAAGGAGGCGCCACCGCGTCGCATCCGCCTCCCGGGCGAGCTGATCGTGCGCAGTTCCACCCGGGCAGGACGGCGCGACGCGAACGATACGCATCCGGCGCGGGAGGAAAGCAGATGACGGGCCTGTCCGAACGGTTCAAAGACCTGCCCGACTACATCCTCAGGATCACCAGGGAGATCTGGGAGGATCGCGGCATCGACACCCTGCACCGCTATTACGGACGGGACATGCCCGTCCGGTCGCCCGCCGGGGTGGTGGTTGGCAACCAGGGCGTCATCGCCGCGACGATGGCGACGCTCGCGGAGTTTCCCGACCGGACGCTTCTGGGCGAGGACGTGATCTGGAGCGATGGCGGCGACGCGGGGTACCTGTCCTCGCACCGCCTGCTCTCCACCGCGACCCATTCGGGCGACGGGGTCTACGGCCGCACCACCGGCACAAAGCTCCGTTACCGGATTATCGCCGACTGCGCCGTCCGGGACGACACGATCTACGATGAATGGCTGATCCGCGACCAGGGCGCGATCGTCCGGCAGATGGGGCAGGAGCCGTGGGACTACGCCCGCGACCTGATCGCGCGCGAGGGCGGGCCGGAAGCCTGCGTCAGACCGCTCACGCCAGAGTCGGACGTACCGCCGGTCTATACCGGGCGTGGCAACGACGACGAATGGGGCCTTCGCTACGCCGAAATCCTGACTCGGGTGATGGGCGCGGAGTTTTCGCTGATCGAGCAGACCTACGACCGCGCCTGCCAGCTCGAACATCCGGGCGGCGTCACGGGCCATGGCCGGGGGGCAGCCGACCGCTTCTGGCTCGGCCTGCGGGCGGCGCTGCCCGACGCCTGGTTCGAGATCCACCACGTGATCGGCCGCGACGATCCGATGATGCCACCCCGCGCCGCGATCCGCTGGTCGCTCCACGGCACGCATTCCGGCTGGGGCGCCTTCGGCCGACCGAGCGGCGCCGAGATCTACGTCCTCGGCATCTCCCACGCCGAATTCGGACCGTGGGGCCTGCGCCGGGAATGGGTGCTCTTCGACGAAACCGCGATCTGGAAGCAGATCCTCCTCAAGACCGGAGACGCATGATGGATAGTCCGGAAATGGACCGCACCGACACGAGCGAGGCGGCGATGGCGTCGCGCATCGTCCGCTACGGCGAGCTCAAGCCCTGCAAGACCGCCTTCATCGACGCCCATACCCCGGGCTCGAACCGGAAGGAGAACTTCACGATCATCGGCGGCGGCGTCTCGGAAAGCGCGGACCAGCACGTCCACATCTCCATCCCGCATGGCTTCAACATCGGCGCCGCGGGCCAGCCGCCCCGCTGCCGGAACTCGCTGCACTCGCACCGCACGGCGGAGGTGTTCTTCGTCCTCAAGGGTCGCTGGCGCTTTTTCTGGGGCCGTCGGGGCGATGCGGGCGAGGTCGTGCTGGAGAAAGGCGACATCATCAACATCCCCACGGGCATCTTCCGGGGGTTCGAGAACATCGGCACCGATTACGGGATGATCATGGCGGTGCTCGGCGGCGACGATGCCGGAGGCGGCGTGCTCTGGGCGCCGCAGGTCATCGAGGACGCCGCCGATCACGGTCTGGTCCTGGGCGAGAACGGCAAGCTCTACGACACGAAGCAGGGCCAGTCCCTGCCCGAGGGCATCGGGCCGATGAAGACCCTGACCGAGGCGGAGCTGGATGACTACCCGGAGCCCACGGCGAAGGAAGTCGTGCCGAACCACGTCGCGCGCTACTGGGACATGATGAGCCTCGCCGACAAGACGCCCGCGCTGGTGATCGGCGAGACGGGTATGCTGCGCGACCGGCCGGGCTTCGAGGTCGGCCTGCTCAACCACAACTCGGCGACGACCGAGATGCACCGGCACGACCGTCCGTCGGTCCTGATGCCGATGCGGGGTCACTGGAAGGTGACGTGGGAGAACGGCGGCACGCACGAAGCCGTCCTGGCCCCCGGCGACACGATGAGCGTGCCGGAGAACCTGAAGCACACTGCCGTCCCCTCGATGACCGGCGAAGCGTCGCTGTTCCACGTCGTCGCGACCGACGACCCGGCAGGCCCGACCTGGCGCGGATGACGGCCGATCCCGACGCCATCGCCGGGATCTACGAGCGGCAGGCCCGGGCTTGGGACGCGGCGCGGACCCGCGCGCTGTTCGAGGCGGCTTGGCTCGAACGCTTCGCTACGATCCTCCCCCCGGGCGGCCGTGTCCTCGACCTCGGATGTGGCGCGGGCGAACCGATCGCCCGATGGCTGATCGAGGCCGGGTTCCGCGTCACCGGCGTCGACATCTCTGAGGCCATGCTCGCCCTTGCCCGCGGCCGCTGGCCCGACGGCGACTGGCGCCGCGCCGACATGCGCCACCTCGATCTCGCTGAAAGGTTCGACGGGATCGTGGCCTGGGACAGCTTCTTCCACCTGACCCCCGACGCGCAGCGCGCCTGTCTTCCCGCGATGGCCCGGCATCTATCGCCCGGCGGCGCGATCCTCGTCACGGTCGGCCCCGACGCGAACGAGGTCACGGGCACCGTCGGAGACGAGCCCGTCTACCACGCGAGCCTCTCGCCCGCCGATTACGCCCGCATCCTCGAGGAGGCAGGCCTGCGGCTCACCGCCTTCATCGCCGAGGACCCGGATTGCGACCGTCATTCCGTCCTGATGGCGAGATCACGAGGACCCGACCGATGACCATCCTGACCACCCATGCCGGATCCCTGCCCCGCACGCAGACGGTCGTGGACTACATCTTCGCGCGCGAGCGGGGCGAGGCCTACGACCGCGCGGCCTTCGACGCCGCGATGACGGAAGCGGTGGACGAGACCGTCCGCCGTCAGGTCGCCGCCGGCGTGGGCATCGTCTCCGACGGTGAGACGTCGAAGATCAGCTACGCCACCTACGTCAAGGACCGCTACACCGGCTTCGACGGCGACAGTCCGCGCAACGCGCCCGCCGACCTGAAGCTCTTCCCCTCGTTTCTCGAACGCATCGCGAAGGAAGGTGGAACGCCGAAATACGCGCGCCCGATGTGCGTGGGCGAGGTTCGTTCCAAGGGTCAGGGCGAACTCGAGACCGACATCGCCAACCTGAAGGCGGCGATGTCGGCGCACGGGGCAACGCGCGGTTTCATGAACGCGGCCTCGCCCGGCGTCATCTCCCTCTTCCTGCAGAACGACTTCTACCCCAGCCGCGACGCGTATCTCGCCGCCCTCGCCGACGCGATGAAGGCCGAATACGAGACCATCGTGGCCGCCGGGCTCGACCTGCAACTCGACTGCCCGGATCTCGCGCTGTCGCGGCACATGCTTTTCGCGGACCTCTCGGACGAGGAGTTCGTAAGGATCGCCGGCGCCCATGTCGAAGCGTTGAACCACGCGCTCGCCGACGTGCCGGAGGAGCGCATCCGGGTCCACATCTGCTGGGGGAACTACGAGGGGCCGCATGTCTGCGACATCCCGATGGCGAAGATGTTCGACACGCTGATGTCCACGAAGTCGCGCTATGTCCTGTTCGAGACGTCGAACCCGCGGCACGGGCACGAATGGGCGGCGTTCCGCGACCGGGCCGCCGACATTCCCGAGGGCAAGGTGCTGGTCCCCGGCGTGGTCGACACGACGACGAACTTCGTGGAGAATCCCGACCTCGTGGCCGAGCGCCTGCGCCGCTTCGTCGACATCGTGGGGGCCGAGCGCGTCGTCGCGGGCTCCGATTGCGGCTTCGGAACCTTCGCGGGGTTCGGTGCCGTCGATCCGGAGATTTGCTGGGCAAAGCTCGCGGCAATGGCCGAAGGGGCGTCCCGCGCCGCATGACGCCGCTTCTCCTCCTGCCCGGCATGATGTGCGACGCCCGCCTCTTCGCACCGCAGATCGCACGGTTCTCGGCGGAGCGTGCCGTGCAGGTCGCGCCCGTGGGTGGCCACGACACGATGGCCGCGCTCGCGGCGGAAGTTCTGGCCCATGCGCCGCCGCGCTTCGCGCTGGCCGGCCTGTCGATGGGCGGGATCGTGGCGATGGAGATACTGCGACAGGCGCCGGAGCGGGTGAAGCGGATCGCGCTTCTCGACAGCAATCCGAAGGCCGAGGCGCCCCAGGTCGCGACCGCGCGCGGCCCGCAGATGGCCCGCGTCCAAAGCGGCGGCCTCGTGGCCGTGATACGCGACGAGATGAAGCCGCGCTACCTTGCCGAGGGACCGGATCGCGGGCCGATCCTCGACCTCTGCATGGCGATGGCGACGGCGCTCGGGCCGGACGTCTTTCTGCGCCAGTCCCGCGCCCTGCGGGACCGTCCCGACCAGCAGGAGACGCTGCGGACGGTGCAGGTGCCGGCGCTCGTGCTTTGCGGACGGGAGGACACGCTCTGCCCTCTCGATCGGCACGAGCTCATGCACGCCCTGATGCCCGGCAGCACGCTCACGGTGATCGACGGCGCGGGCCATCTGCCGACGATCGAGCAACCGGAGACGACGAGTACCGCGCTTGCACGCTGGCTCGACGCGTGACGCATCCCGCCGACGTTCCGCTGAGCGAGATCGCCCATGACCTGCGGGCCGGGCGGCTCTCCGCCGTCGAGCTGACGCGCGCGCATCTCGACCGGATCGCCATACGCGACGGGGCGATCCGGGCCTTCGTTCACCTCGCCGCGGAGGACGCCCTGTCCGCCGCCGCGCGGGCCGATACCGCCTTCGCGGACGGCCGCGATCTGGGACCGCTTCACGGCATTCCCTTCGCGGTGAAGGACCTGATCGACGTCGGTGGCTGGCCTGTCCGCGGCGGGTCGCGGCTCTATGCGGACCGGATCGCCGCCCGCACGGCGCCCGTCGTGGCGCGCCTTCTCGCCGGCGGCGCGGTTCCGCTGGGCCTCGTCGCGACCTACGAGCTGGCGACGGTCGGTCCCGACCCGGGCGCGCTCTACCCGCAGCCGCGCAACCCCCGCGCGACGGACCGCATCACGGGCGGCTCCTCCTCCGGCTCGGCAGCGGCCGTCGCGGCGGGAATGGTGCGACTGGCGCTCGGTACCGACACCGGCGGCTCCGTCCGCAGCCCGTCTGCCTATTGCGGCGTGACCGGGCTCAAGCCGACCTTCGGCGCGCTCTCGACCGAGGGCGTCCTGCCGCTGTCGCCGAGCCTCGACCATGTCGGCATCCTCGCGGCCACGGCTGCGGACGCCGTCCATGCCTGGCGCGCCCTCGGCGGGTCAGCCACGGGGACGATCCAAGGGCGGATCGGCTACGTGCGAGGTTGGGCGGGGGACGCGACCGATCTGCTCGCCCTGCTCGACGACGCGGCGCGCGGTCTTGCGAAGGCGGGGCATCCGGTCGATGTCGTCGCCCTGCCGGATTACGCGGCCATCGAGGAAGCGGGCCTCGTCCTGATCCAGACGGAGCAGCTCGCCATCCACGGCGCGGCGCTGCGTGATCATCCGGAGCGGTTCGGCCCGATGTCGCGGGAAACCCTCGGGTCCGGGTACGCGCTCGACGCGAACGCACTAGCCGCTGCCCGGGCTTGCGCCGCAGAAACGCGCCGCGCCGTCGACGCCGCGCTGGACGGACACGTCGCGCTGATCCTGCCGACGACGATGGCCCCGGCCCCGCGCTTCGCGGACTTCGCGGACTTCGCCGCGAGCGGCGTGGTCTGGACGGCGATGCGGACCATCCCGTTCAACATGACGGGCCATCCGGCCATCACCGTCCCGATGGGCAAGATCGACGGCATGCCGATGGGGTTGCAGATCGTCGGCCGCCACGGGGACGAGGCCACGATCCTCGCGCTCGCCTCCGCCTTCGAGACGGCGGGCCGCGCGGCTGGGTAGCCCTACCCGATCTGCAAGCGATCGAGCCGGAGCTGCGCCGCGCGGCGGTGCCCGTCCAGCCCCTCGCTCCGACTTTGACGCACGGCCGGGGGGGCGACCGCCGCGACGCCCTCGGGCTCCAGCCATTGATGCGTCGCGACCTTGAGGAAGGCCCCGACCCAGAGCCCGCCGGTATAGCGCCCGGCCGCCATCGTCGGCAGCGTGTGGTTCGTGCCGCAGCACTTGTCGGAATAGACCACGCTGGCCAGCGGACCGATGAAGAGCGAGCCGTAGTTCCGCAGCCGCCCGGCAAGCGCGTGCGGGTCGACCGTATGGATATGCAGATGCTCCGCCGCGATGTGATCGGAATAGGCGATCATCGCCGCCTCGTCCTCGCAGACGGCGATCTCGCCGTAATCGTCCCAGGCCGCCGCGGCCACATCGGCGGTGGCGAGTTTGTTCAGCTGTCGGGCGACCTCGTCCTCGGCGGCGCGGGCCAAGGTCTCGTCGGTGGTGATGAGCCCGACCCGCGTGCGGACGTCGTGCTCCGCCTGCGCGAGCAGGTCGGTCGCGATCATCTCCGGGTCGCCGCTCTCGTCGGCGAGAATATAGATCTCGGACGGTCCGGCCAGCTGGTCGATGCCAACGGTGCCGAAGACCTGTCGCTTGGCCTCGTTGACGAAGGCGTTGCCGGGGCCGACGATCTTGTCGACCGCGGGCACCGTCTCCGTCCCGTAGGCCATCGCCGCGATCGCCTGCGCCCCGCCGATCCGGAAGATACGGTCCGCCCCGGCGAGGTGGCAGCCCGCGATCATTGCGGGATGCGCGTTGGGCGGCAGGCAGGCGATCACCTCGTCCACGCCCGCGACCCTGGCCGGCACGATCGTCATGATCGGCGCGGACAGGAGCGGATAACGCCCGCCCGGCACGTAGGCCCCGGCCCGCGCGATCGGAATGACACGGTGGCCGAGATGGACGCCGGGCCGGATCTCCATGTCGAGCGGTGCGATCGTTGCACGCTGCGCCTCTGCGAAGGCGCGCACGTTGTCGATGGCGAACTCGGTATCCGCGCGCGTCTGCGGGTCGAGCGCATCGAGGGCGGCCTCCCGGTCCGTCGGTCCGACCTCGAACTCGGTCGCGTCGCTGCGGTCGAACTTCCGCGCGTAACGGGCAACCGCTGCGTCCCCCGCGGTGCGCACGTCTTCCAGGACACCGCTCACGATCCCCTCGATCTCGCCCATGTTCAACCCGATGTCCTGCCGCGGAGCGCGAATTTGGCGAACGCCCGGAAAGCGGGAAGTCAACGAAAGCATACGAGAATCCTGTCGGGGAAAAGTTTTGGCAAGCGAAACGTTACGCACGCCTGCCATTCTCTGCAATCGTATTCATTCCGGTCGGCCTGATGCGCTCGCAGCAGCATCCCCTTGACAGAAGCCGATCGCACAGGCTTCCTACCGACTGGTAGAAACGGGAGGATATACCATGAGGGCATCGTATTGCGCCGTGTCGCTCGCAGCCGCGCTGATCGCCGCGCCAGCCGTCGCGCAGGAATACAGCTGGCAGCCGGACCGTCCGATCAACATCATCGTGCCGTGGGCCGCCGGGGGCTCGACCGATCAGGTCACGCGGGTCGTCGCGCCGATCATCGAGGAGGCGCTCGGCACGGAAGTCGTGGTGGTCAACCAGCCCGGGGCCTCCGGCTCGACGGGCACGCAGGCCGCGCTCAATGCGCCGCGCGACGGATACACCTGGACCGCGAACGCGATCGCCAACAACGCGACCTATTCGATTACCGGCCTCGTCGAAGATACCTCGATCGAGGACTATCACATCTATCTGCATGTCGCGAACGTGCCGCTTGTCAGCGTCAACGCCGACACGGCGTACCAATCCTTCGACGAGCTGCTCGCCGCGATGGAGGACGGGTCCGTCACCGTCGGCACCGCGGGCATAAACAGCTCGGGCGGCATGGCGCTCGCGGCGCTCAAGGAAGGCGCGGACGGGGAGCTGGGCGGTGCCCGGATGATCACCTACGACGGGGGCAACCCGGCCGTGATCGCCGCCGCGAGCGGCGAGGTCGACATGACCACGCAGCTCGCCGTAGAACAGACCGAAATGATCCGGGGCGGCCGGCTGCGCCCTCTCACCGTTCTCTCGGACAGCGCGCTCGAAGTGGAGGGGATCGACCCCGTCCCGCCGATCACGGACTTCCTCCCCGAGTTCGAGGTGGCGGCCGATTACTTCGGCGTGTTCATCCCCGTGGGCGCGCCCGACGAGGTCTACGAGACGATGGACCAGATCTGGCAGGATCACGTGATGAACAGCGAGGAACTCAGGACCTACGCCAACAACAACGGCGCGGTCTTCTCTCCGGATTACGGCGAGGCCGCGCTGGAAAAGGCGATGCCGGTCGTGATCTCCGAAGCCTGTTCGCGCGTCACCCGGGGCGAGGCGGTCATCGAACCGTCCGAGATCGGGATCGACTGCTCGTCGGAATAGCGACATGGCCGGCGGGGTCGCAGAGCTACCCCACCGAGCTCACTTTGCGGCAACCTGGGTGACGTCATGCTGATGGCCAAGGCCGACCGATATACGGCGGCCGCACTTCTCGCGCTCGCGGTGGCGATGTTCGTGGGGGGCTGGACGATGAGCCGGCTGGAAATCCGGCAGATCCATCCCGCCTCGATCCCCGGCCTCGTCCCGATGATCCTGGGCGTATTGCTCGCGATCTGCGCGGGGCTGCTGTTCCGGGCGTCGTTCGACGATACGGCGCGCGGGGTGGAACCGATCATGGTGGGCGGCTCTTGGTGGCGGCTGGGGATCACGGGGGCGATCTGCGTGATCTACGCGCTCGTGCTGATCGGCTGGGCCAGCTACTTCTGGGCCACCGCGATCTTCACCTTCGCCTTCGCGCTGATCTTCTCCTATCCGACCGAGGGCACGACGCGGAGCCGCCTGACCGCGGTCGCAGGGTCGGTGGCCCTGGGGCTTGGCATCGCCTACGGCTCGGCGCTGCTCTTCGAGCAGCTCTTCCTGGTGCGTCTGCCATGAGCGGATTGCAGGATCTCGTCGCCGGACTCGCGCTGCTCATGACGCCGATGATGCTGTTCCACGCGGCGTGGTCGACCCTGCTCGGCATCGTCGTCGGCAGCCTGCCGGGCCTGACGGCGACGATGGGCGTCGCGCTGATGACGACGCTGACCTACTCGCTCGACAGCAACGCCGCGATCCTCGTGCTGATCTGCATGTATGTGGGCGCGATCTACGGCGGCTCGCGCAGCGCGATCCTGCTCAACATCCCCGGCACGCCGGCCAGCGCCGCGACCTCGCTCGACGGCTACCCGCTCGCCAAGGCCGGACGGGCCGGCTACGCGATGGGGCTGGCGACCGCCGGGTCGGCGCTCGGAACGCTGGCCGGGATCGTCATGCTGGTGATGATCGCGCCGCCGCTCGCCGAGGCAGCGCTGAATTTCGGCAGCTTCGAGTTCTTCTGGCTCGCGGTCTTCGGCATCCTCATCTCGGGGCAGCTCACCGCCGACACGACGCCGCTAAAGGGCTACATCGCCGGCATCCTCGGACTGATGGTCGCGATGGTCGGGTCGGAGGGCATCCACGCGCATGTCCGGTTCACCTTCGGCGTTTCCGACCTGAACGCGGGCATCGCGCTGATCCCGGCGATGGTCGGCGCCTTCGGCTTCGCCGAGGTTCTGACCGCGATGTGGAACAAGGCCGGCGTCCTGGCCATCGCGAAGGACAAGAGCGACAAGACCATCCCGGACCTCATCGACCTGTGGCGCTACAAGGTGACGATCCTGCGGTCGGGCGTCATCGGTACGCTCGTGGGCATCATTCCGGGCGTGGGTGAGGATATCGGCGCCTGGGGCAGCTATGCCGCGGCCAAGCGCACGTCGAAGGAGGCCGACAAGTTCGGCTCCGGCAGCTACGAGGGCCTGATCGCCGCGGAGACGGGTAATTCCGCGGTCGTGCCCGGCTCCCTCATCCCCGCAATCACGCTCGCCGTGCCGGGTTCGGCAAGTTCCGCCGTGCTGATCGCCGCGCTCTTCATTCACGGCATCCGCCCCGGTCCGCTCATCATGATCGAGCAGCCGCATTTCGTCGGCCTGATCGGCGCAATGCTCATCGTCGCGACCCTGTTCATGGCGATCTACGGCCTGTCGATGACGCGCCTGTTCATCCAGGTCCTGCGCGTCCCCTACGCCTACCTGATGCCGGTGGTCTTCGTGCTCTGCGTGATCGGCACCTACGCGCTCAGCCAACGGCTTTTCGACGTCTGGATCATGGTCGCCTTCGGACTGATCGGCTTCGTGCTGCGGCAAATGAAGTATCCGATGGCGCCGCTCGTCCTCGGAATTATCCTGGGGGATCTCCTGGACAAGAGCCTGCGCCGCGGTTTGACACTCACCGACGGGGAAATCCTGCCGTTCTTCACGCGTCCCGTCTCGGCTGTGTTCGTCGCGCTTATCGTGCTTTCGATCCTGTTCAACATCCCTGCCGTCCGGAGGCTCGCCATGGCGCCGCTGCGCCGGATCGGGCGGTGGCGCGATGTCTGAACGAACGCGTCGCACCGTCCGGCCGGCCGCGGCGTTGACAGGATCCGCCGAATTAACTACCGGATGGTAGCTTACGGAACCGTATTCGAGGAGAAACAGAGTGAGACAGGAACGCATCGGGATCATCATGCATGGCGTGACCGGGCGGATGGGGATGAACCAGCACCTCATCCGCTCGGTCCTCGCCATCCGCGATCAGGGCGGTGTGGTCCTCTCCGACGGCACGCGGCTCGTCCCGGACCCGATCATTGTGGGCCGCAACGCCGACAAGATCGAGGCGCTGGCCAAGGCGCATGGCGTGGAGCGGTTCACCACCGATCTCGACGGCGCACTCGCCAATGCGGACGATACGATCTTCTTCGACGCGGCCAGCACGCAGATGCGGCCGGGGCTCCTGCGTCAAGCGATCGACGCGGGGAAGCACGTCTATTCTGAGAAGCCGGTGAGCGAGAGCCTCGAGGATGCCGTCGCCATCGCCCGGCACGCCAAGGCCAAGGGCGTGAAGAACGGCATCGTCCACGACAAGCTGGACCTGCCCGGCCTGATCAAGCTGAAGCGTCTGCGCGACCTCGGGTTCTTCGGCCGCATCCTGAGCGTGAAGGGCGAATTCGGCTACTGGGTCTTCACCGGCGACGACCTGACCCCGCAGCGGCCGAGCTGGAACTACCGGGCCGAGGACGGGGGCGGCATGGTCAGCGACATGCTCTGCCACTGGCGCTACGTCCTCGACAACGTGATCGCGCCGGTGAAGTCGGTGAGCTGCCACGCCGCCACCCACATCCCCGAACGTCTCGACGAGACGGGCAACAGGTTCCGGGCGACCGCCGACGACGCCGCCTACGCGACCTTCCTGCTCGACGGGTTGGAGGGCGAGATCGTGGCCCATATCAACTCGAGCTGGTGCACCCGCGTGCGCCGCGACGACCTCGTGACCTTCCAGGTCGACGGCACGCACGGCTCCGCCGTCGCGGGCCTGCACAAGTGCCTGAGCCAGCACCGTGTGAACACGCCGAAACCCGTCTGGAACCCCGACCAGCCGCAAGTCCTCGACTTCTTCGACGACTGGGAGGAGGTGCCGGACAACACCGTCTTCGACAACGGCTTCAAGGTTCAGTGGGAGCAGTTCCTGCGCCACGTCGCGGACGACGCGCCGTTCTCCTACACGCTCGAGGAGGGCGCGAAGGGCGTACAGCTCGCGCAGGCCGGCTACCAGAGCTCCAAGGAGCGGCGGTGGGTCGATCTCGAGGATCTGGGCATATGAGCGCGACGCTGAACCTGCCCGGCGGCGCCGTCACGCTGCGCGCCGGGCCCGCGCCGGAGGCGACGGGCGACTGGACGCGCACGGCCTATGCCGCCGCGCATGTCGTCGCAGATCCGCTGGCCGACATCGATCCCTGGCTCGACGTGGCCGTGGACTGGGACCGCACCCTCGCCTTCCGCGAGCATCTCTGGAGCCTCGGCTTCGGCGTGGCCGAGGCGATGGATACGGCGCAGCGCGGCATGGGGCTGGACTGGCCGACCTCGCTGGAGCTGATCCGCCGCTCGACGGAGATGGCGCGCGCCGGCGGGCACCTGATCGCGAGCGGGGCCGGAACCGATCACCTGACGCCCGGGCCGGACGTGACGGTCGACGACGTTATCCGCGCCTACGAGGAGCAGTGCGAGGCGGTCGAAGCCACCGGCAGCCGCGTGATCCTGATGGCGAGCCGCGCGCTCGCCCGCGCCGCCACCGGGCCGGAGGATTACGCCCGCGTCTACGGCCGGGTTCTGTCGGGCCTGCAGCAGCCGGCGATCCTGCACTGGCTGGGCGAGATGTTCGACCCAGCGCTCGAGGGTTACTGGGGCTCCGGCGACCACATGGAAGCGATGGACACCGCCGTCTCGGTGATCTCGGAGAACGCGGCCAAGGTCGACGGGATCAAGATCAGCCTGCTGTCGGCTGAGAAGGAAATCGACATGCGGCGGCGCCTGCCCGACGGCGTGCTGATGTATACGGGCGACGATTTCAACTATCCGGACCTGATCGCCGGCGACGCGGAAGGCCATTCCCACGCATTGCTGGGCATCTTCGACCCGATCGCCGGCGCGGCCTCCCGGGCGCTGTCGCAACTCGCGGCGGGCGACACGGATGCCTACCACGAGACCTTCGCGCCGACCGTCCCGCTCTCGCGGCACATCTTCAAGGCGCCGACGCGGTTCTACAAGACGGGCGTCGTGTTCCTGGCCTACCTCAGCGGACATCAGGACCATTTCACCATGATCGGCGGGCAGGAGAGCACACGCTCCACCCTGCATCTCGCGGAGATCGTGCGGCTGGCCAACGCGGCGGGGCTCTTCACCGATCCCGCCCGCGCCGCGGCACGGGCGCGCATCGTCCTGTCGGCCCGGGGGATGGACGCATGAGTGGGCTCGGGCCCGAGCGGCTGTCACTCAATACGGCAACGGTGCGGGAGCAGTGGAGCCTCGCCGAATGTATCGAGGGCTGTGCCCGGCACGGGTTCGGCGGCATCTCCCCCTGGCGGGACAAGCTGCACGAGATGGGTTTAGAGGCTGCCGCAAAGGCGATCCGCGATGCCGGGCTGCGCGTTTCGGGCCTTTGCCGTGGCGGCTGGTTCACCGAGAGCGGGTCGCTCGACGCCGCGGTGATCGACGACAATCGGCGCGCGGTGGACGAGGCAGCGACGCTCGGCGCGGACTGCCTCGTTATGGTCGTGGGCGGGCTGGCGAAGGGCAGCCGAGACCTGCCCGCCGCATGGTCGCTCGTCGAGGAGGGGTTGGCCCGGACGCTCGAGCACGCGCGCGACGCGGGCGTGCGGATCGCGATCGAGCCGCTGCATCCGATGTATGCCGCCGACCGCGCCTGCGTGAACACGATGGGCCACGCGCTCGACATCTGCGACCGGCTGGGTGACGGGATCGGCTGCGCCGTGGACGTCTACCACGTCTGGTGGGACCCGGAGCTCGAGGCGCAGCTGGAGCGCGCGGGCCGCAACCGGATCATGGCGTTCCATATCTGCGACTGGCTCGTGCCGACGCGGGATCTGCTGACGGATCGGGGCATGATGGGCGACGGGGTGATCGACATTCCCCGCCTGCGCGGGCTGGCGGAGGCCAATGGCTTCGACGGGCTGAACGAGGTGGAGATCTTCTCCGCGCTGGACTGGTGGACGCGCGACCCCGACGAGGTGCTCGCCGAGATCGTGGAACGCGGGCGCTCGGCCTGCTGACGGGCCCGGCGCAGCGAAACTGGCGTATCGCGGGCTGAAATGCGATAGGCCCGGATGCGGCGCAACGGGACGAGAGGGTCGATGACGATCGAGGCGGGACCAATCCGGAAGGGCAGGAAGCGCAACCCCGAGGTCACGCGTGCCGCGATCCTCAAGGCCGCACTCGAGGAGTTCGGCGAGGTCGGCCATTCCGGGGCCCGCGTCGACCGCATCTCCGAGCGGGCGGGCGTCAGCAAGCCGATGATCTACGACTATTTCGGCGACAAGGACGCGATCTACGCCGCCGCCCTGCGCGAGGCCTACGTTCAGATCCGGGAGGGGGAAGCCGCGCTCGAACTCGACATGCTGGATCCGGAGGCGGCGATCCGGACGCTTGTACGCTTCACGATGAACCACTTCCGGGAGAAGCCGTGGTTCATCCGCATGCTCAACACCGAGAACCTGCGTGGCGGCGAGACGATCCGGAACATGGAGGACAGGGTCGAGATCCAGTCCGTCCTCCTGACGCGGCTTCGCGCGATCCTGCGGCACGGGGCGGAACGGGGATTGTTCCGCGAGGATGTCGATCCGGTCGAACTCTACATCTTCGTCGCGTCGCTGTGCTACTTCCCGATCTCGAACATCCATACGCTCAGCACCGTGTTCGAGGTGCCGATCTCACCTGGTTGGCTCGAGAGCCACGCGGACCGGGCGAGCGACATGATCGTGGCCTACCTGTCGGTCACGTGATGGATCATCGTTTGCCTTCACGGGATCGCGCGGTCTAAACGCCGGGCACCCGGCCCCTCGGCCGACCGACACGCGCGCGCCCCGGAGGTCGAAGATGAGCGTCACCTTGCACCGGAACGACCTGCCCGATGACCTCGATCTCGGGGCCTCCGTCGCCATCGATTGCGAGACGATGGGCCTGAACCCGCATCGCGACCGGCTCTGCCTCGTGCAGCTCTCGGCGGGGGACGGCGACGCGCATCTCGTGCAGATCGGCATTGGCCAGACGTCCGCCCCCAATCTCGAGCGTCTCCTGACCGATACCTCGGTGCTGAAGTTTTTCCATTACGGCCGTTTCGACATCGCCGCGATGTTCCACGCCTTCGGCGCGCTCGCCCAACCGGTCTGGTGCTCCAAGATCGCGAGCCGTCTGGTGCGGACCTATACCGACCGGCACGGATTGAAGGCGCTTCTGAGCGAGTTGCTGGGCGAGGACATCTCCAAGCTGCAGCAGACCTCCGACTGGGGCGCGCCGGATCTGACCGAGGCGCAGCTGGCCTATGCCGCCTCCGACGTGCTCTACCTCCACCGTCTGAAGGTGGAGCTCGACGCACGGCTGGAACGCGAAGGGCGCATTGAGATTGCGCAGGCCTGCTTCGATTTCCTGCCGACGCGGGCGAAGCTCGACCTGATCGGCTATCCGGAGACGGACATCTTCGCCCATTCGTGACAGGAGGGCCGGAATGGCCCGGATCCCGCATCGCGCCGACAACCTGCACAGCCGGATCGTCCGGCTGATCCGCATCCTGCTGCCGATCAGCGCGCTCGCCCTGCTTTCGACGACGTTCCTGCTGGCGCGCCGCGTCAACCCGGAGGACGCGATCCCCATCGCCGAAGTGGACGTCTCGGAGCGCGCGCGCGAGCGGCAGCTTACCATGCCGCGTTTCACCGGGGTCAGCCGGGAGGGAACGAGCTTCGATCTCTCCGCCCGGGTGGCCCGGCCAGATGCAGGAGATCCCCGGCGGATGAGCGCCGACGCCATGGAGCTCGTCCTGTCGGACCCGGCGGGCGGTCGGGCGCAGGTCCGGTCGGATCACGGGCATGTCGATACCGCCACGCGGCAAGTCGAGCTCGACGGCGCCGTCCGCATCGAAACCTCGACCGGCTACCGCATGGATACCGACCGGATCGAGGGCACGCTCGGCCGGCTCGACGTGGTCGCGCCGGGTGAGGTGACCGGCGACGGCCCGCTCGGCACGTTTCGCGCCGGCGCGCTCCGCATCGACGAGGACGCGACGGGCGCGGTACGCATGGTCTTCACCGATGGCGTGAACCTGCTATACCGCCCTCCAACCTGATCGGACCCGCCGCATGCTCCTCCGCGCCCTCGCCTTCGTCCTCCTCGCCTTGCCGGCCGTCGCGCAGGAGACGGCCGTGGGTTTCGGCCGCGGGGAGTTCGACCGCTCCGCGCCGGTGGACGTGGCGGCCGACAACCTCGAGGTGGATCAGGCTTCCGGCCGCGCGGTGCTTCAGGGCAACGTCGTCATCGCGCAGGGCGAGCTTCGCCTCACCGCCGACACCGTCACCGTCGACTACGCAACCGACGAAGCCGGAGACCGCCGGATCGACCGCCTGAACGCCTCGGGCGACGTGCTGATCGTCGCGGGCGAGGACGCCGCCGAGGGGCAAGAGGCCGTCTACACGCTGGGGACCTCCGAGATCCTGTTGACGGGCGACGTGCTGGTCACGCAGGCCGGCAACACGCTCGCGGGCGACCGGCTGGCCATAAACCTCGCATCGGGGGCCGGAACGGTCACGGGACGGGTACGGACGACGCTGCAGCCGTGACGCTCTCGGTGACCGAGGGCGACGGCGGGCTGTCGATCCGCAACCTGCGGAAATCCTACCGCAAGCGTCCGGTGATCCGCGACGTCTCGATGGATCTGGCGCGCGGCGAGGTCGTCGCCCTTCTCGGGCCGAACGGATCGGGGAAGACGACGACGTTCTACTGCATCGCCGGGCTGGTCACGCCGGACGAAGGCCGCGTCACGCTCGACGGGCAGGACGTGACCTGGCTGCCGATGTATCGCCGCGCCAAGGCGGGGATCGGCTACCTGCCACAGGAGATGTCGATCTTCCGCGGCCTGACCGTCGAGCAGAACATCATGGCGATCCTCGAGATCTCCGAGCCGAGGCGCCACCGGCGGCGCGAGCGGCTGGAGACGCTACTGGCCGAGTTCCATATCGGCCATCTGCGCCGGGCCTCGGCCCTCGCCTTGTCGGGGGGCGAGCGGCGGCGGGTGGAGATTGCCCGCTGCCTCGCCGCCAACCCCCGCTACCTCCTTCTCGACGAGCCCTTCGCGGGCGTCGACCCGATCGCGGTCGGCGACATCCGATCGCTGGTCGTGGATCTCCGCTCGCGGGGCATCGGCGTGCTCATCACCGACCACAACGTGCGCGAGACGCTGCAGATCGTCGATCGCGCCTACATCCTTCACGACGGCGGCGTGCTGATGTCGGGCTCCCCCGAGGAGGTCGTGGCCAACGATGACGTGCGGCGCGTCTATCTCGGCGAAACGTTCTCGCGCTGACCGGCGTTCATCCGTGCCGGGTCTCCACCATTGACTCAAGGCGACGTTACATCGCCTCATGGGAGGTCCGAGCAGACCCGCGGGGTCGTCGTCCCGTCATTCCAGGAGGAACCATGCGCTATCAGATCACCGGCAAGCAGATCGACATCGGCGAAGCGTTACAGACGCATGTACGGACGGAACTTGAGCAAGTAATCGCAAAGTACTCGCAAAGACCGACCGACGCCCAGGTCGTGTTCTCCAAGTCGGCGCACGAGCATGTCTGCGAGGCGACGGTCCATCTCTCGACCGGCCTGACGTCGACGGCCAAGGCCAAGGCGGTCGAAATCTACGCCGCTTTCGACGCCTGCGCCGAGAAGATGGACAAGCAGCTCCGGCGCTACAAACGCCGCCTGAAGAACCACCATCAGGAGCGGACGACGCCGGTTGAACTTTTCGGTGCGGCCTCGTATATCCTCGCCGCCGAAGCGGGGCAGGACGATGACGAGGAGCCCGAAAGCCTCGCACCGGTGATCGTGGCCGAGATGGAAACGCGGATTCAGTCCCTCTCTGTCGGGGAAGCGGTCATGCAGATGGAGATTGCCGGTGCGCCGGTGCTGGTGTTCAAGAACGAGAAGGGCGGCGGCCTGAACGTGGTCTACCGGCGCGATGATGGAAACGTTGGCTGGATCGACCCTGCCGCAAGCGGCTGAGACCCCCGGAACGGGGCGCGAGCAAGGACAGTGCAGATGCAGGTAAGCGAAATCCTGGCCCCCGGGTCCGTGAAGGTATTGCCGAAGGCCTCGAGCAAGAAGCGCCTGTTCTGCGATCTGGCGGACGTGTCGCGCGAACGGCTCGCCATCGACTATGCCACCGCCTTCTCGGCCCTGCAGGACCGGGAAGCGCTCGGCACGACAGCCGTGGGGCGCGGCGTCGCCCTGCCCCACGCGCGGATCGGCGGGCTCGACAGGGTTCATGGCGTGTTCGTTCGCCTCGAGGTGCCGCTCGATTTCGACGCGACGGACCGCAAGCCGGTGGACCTGATCTTCGCGCTGTTCGCACCCGACGGCGCCGGGGTCGCGCATCTGAAGGCGCTGGCGCTCGTGTCCCGGACGCTCCGCGATCCGGGTCTCTGCGCGAAGCTGCGGGCCAATTCCGACCCGTCGCTGCTCTACACGCTCCTGACCGAGGGCACGGCGTCCGAGGCCGCCTGAGCCGGACTCAGCCCGCAATCCATTTCGGGAAGCCGAAGGCCAGGTAGTCTCGCCGATAGGCCGCGAGGCAGGCCGCCTCGACCTCGTCGTCGACCAGACCGTCGGGAACCGATCCGCCGGCCGCGAACCGCGCGGGTGGCCGACCGACCGACGCGGCAATCGCGTCGAGTTCGGCCTGCGCCGCCTCTTCCCGCAGGATCCGGTGCGGCGGGACGACCTGCGCCATGCCGGCGAGGATGGCGCTCTGGCTGGCCCAGCGCGGCGCCACCGGAAGCACGGATTGCCCGCCCAGATTGGCGGCGAGGAACCGCAGGAAACCGAGGAACGCCGCCCGCAGATCGCCGTCGGGTTCCACGCCGTGCTGATTGACGAGCACGCGCCGGATTCTGTCCGCCTGTGGATCCGTGCCCGTGCGCATTTGCTGAAAGGCATGGCATGCCCGTGCGACCGGATGCCGGACGACGGCCAGGCTCGTGAACCCCGCATGCCGCCGCATCCAGGGCCGCAACGTCTTCTGGGTCATCCCCTCGACCGGTGGCGCGCCGTCCAGCGCGGTGAGCCAGTCGCGCAGCGCGGCGTTCGGCCCACCGGGCACGGGCAGGGCCAGGATCGCGCTCTCGGCGGCGGTCATCATCGTCGGCACGGCGGGACCGCGCGGCGGCTCGGTCTGAACGGGACGCGCGAGCAGGAACGGATCGAGCGTCGCCAGATGCGCGCGCATGATCTCGGGATTGGCGATCTTGTCCTCGATCGGCCCGGGGTTCTGCCGCTTCAAGCGTCCGGGCACCGCATCGAGCCGGTCCGGCACACCGAGCCAGGCCGCGAGTCCGTTCAATACGGCCAAGTCTCCGATCTCCTCGTAGGCGATCCAGTACGCGCTCTGTCCCGTCTCCTGCAGGCGGCGGTGGATCCGCTCGCGGAAGACGCGCTGCCGGGCGACGAGATCGTCGAAGTCCCGGGGATCGAAGATGGCCTCTGCCCGGCGCGCCATCTTCGGATTGGTCAGGCGCCATTGTCCCGTCTTCTCCGCGATGCAGAGCGAGACATAGCTATCGAGCGGATTGCGCGACAGCATGACCTTGGCGATGCGGGTGTCGTCGAGGATCGCGTCGAGGACGCGCGGATCGTGATCGTGGAAGAAGCGGAGCCCGGTCAGACCCTCCGCCGCGATCACCGCGCGCAGCATTGGCATCGGATCCGCCGTTCGGGCGGCGATGTCGATCCCGAACAGCTCGGTCCGGTTCTGCTCGCCGACGAAGACCGGATTGAACACCTCCCCGAAACCCTGCACGCCCGGCAGGGCATTGAGCGAATCCTCGAGCTGGTTCGACCCTGTCCGCATTTCCGCGAAAAGCACGAAGGCGTCGTATCGCGACGTCACGGCGCTTTCCGCCCGGCGTCTGCGAAATCGGGGAACAGGGCGACGTCGCCGATCACCTTGGGCTGCACGCCGCCATTGCGGAGCCGCTGGAGAAAGTCGGTGAACCCCCGCAGGTCGCGCATCTGCGGCAGGTCGGTCAGGCGACGTGGACCGGCCCCGTTGATCTCGTCGACGACGTTCTGCAGCTTCTCGACCGGCTGGGCGACGAAATCCGCAAGCGGCCAGTGATGGATGCGCGCCGCCACGCCGGGATTGCGGAACGTTCGGAGGAAGTCGAGCTCGATCCGCTGCAACCGCGCCACCTCGACCTTGATCTCCTCGATCGGCTGACCGGACAGGAACATCGGGACGGCCCAGGCCCCCGACACGACGACGAGCGTCGCGTTCGGATCGTGAACCAGCAGGCCTGCCACTTCCTGGTTGTCGCGGGGGCCGAAGAAGAAGCTCTGCCGCTGGCCCCGGGTCGACCACAGCAGGTTGGTGAGGAACTGCGTCGGCCGGTAATCCCTCAGGGTCGCCGAATCCGACAGGCAGCCGGCCGCGATCCGCGCCCCATCCGCGAATTCGGCCCGCTCCGGCGCGTAGAGATGCCCGTGGACGGAACCGCCGAGATGCCGGTCGAGCCAGCCGTCGAACTCCTCGTAGAGATCGTCGAGCCCGCAGAACACGTTGTAGCGGGCGCAGGTGAGGACGCTCCCGTGCGGCGCCAGCGGGAAGCGGGCCTGCGAGTAGAGCCCGGCCCGGCCCGAGGCCCGCCGTTCGTTCGCCTTGGAGAAGACGCGGTCGATCCGTCCCGGGTTGGGCTCCGTCCGCTTCGCGACGGGGCGGTTGTCATCGAGGAAGGTCCGGTAGAGCGCATCCGCCCGCGGCCAGACCTTGCGCGCCACGAAGCAGTCCGAGCGTTGCAGCAGCGGGAGGTGGTCGTCGTAGAAGACGTGCGGCTTGCCGTGGATGTCGAACTTCGACAGCGTCAGCGACCGGCTCTCGATCGTCGTGGAATAGCGCCGTGCGAGCGACTGGAAGTAGCTCTCGTCCGGAATCCAGACCCCGGCGAAATAAGCGTCCGTCGCCTTGCGGTCCGGTGCATTCAGGATCGAGTGCAGCGTCCGCCGCGTCAGGCACCACCACTGGCTGCCGAGATGCGGGACGATGCCGTCCGGGATCCGGCGCGTCAGGCCGAGCCGCCGTTGCAGTTTAACACAGGCATTGAACATCCGCCGCTGACGGCGCCACGAAAAGGGGAACCGGAGCGTGAACCGCTCCTCTTCGAGACCGTCAATCGTCCATGTGACGTGATCGGTCGTGACGCTCTCGATGAAGTCGGTTTCCGGGTTCGCGTCGAGATAGGCCACGAGTTCGCCCACCGGACGCAGCGGCAGGCAGGAGCCGGAGGCCAGGAAGACGTGGCGAAGGTCGGGAAAGCCCTCGACAAGACGTTCCGACGCGGCCTGCGTGGCCTGCACGATCGACCAGGTCCCCCATTCGACGCGGGTCCGCGACGCGAAGACGATCCGGGGCTCCGTCCGGAAGCGGTCGCGGAACGCACGGAAACGGCGTGGGGGAACCTTGCCGTCGACATGGATGGCCACCGGGCAACCATGCGACGCGAAGTAGCGCGCGACCTGCTCGGCCCGGTCGAACGCGGTGTGGACCAGCATGACGAAGCCCAGCGTCATGCCCAGTTCCCCTTCGACATCAGCCCCATCAGTTCGAGCTGTTTCCAGTTCACGAACCGCTCGGAGGCGCGGCACCACAGGTCGGTCTCCGCGTCGAGACCCTCGGCATAGGCTTCGTATTCTGCGGCGTTGCGGTAATGCTCCGCCCGGCCCGCCTCTTCCTGAGCCCGGTCGAGGAAGGTGCTGACGAACTTCGCGTGCAGCAGCAATCCGGTCGTCTTCTCCCCCCCGGCCGGATCGTAGGTGAAGTTCAATCCTCGTGGCAGGAGCGCGTGGGTCGAACTGACGTAGACATAATCGCGGTGCCACCGCACCAGCGGAACCTTGTTGAGCGCGGGCGCCTTCCAGGGATCGTTGCCGAAGAAGCGACGCGCCCGCACGCCGCCCTGTATCCACAGGTTCCCGTAGAGCGGGTTGCGCTCGATCATGTAGTTCCCGGCGTCGAACCAACTCGCGATCCCGATCGGATCCTCTCCCTCGCGGTAGGCGCGCCGGCCGATCGGGCCCTTGGGATACATGTCGAGAAGCATCGCGCCAAAGCTGCGCACCTGCCCGGCATCGAGCCAGTCGGTGAGCGCGCGGAGCGGACGGGTGTCGCAGAACGGGTAGACCAGGAACTCGTCGACATCGACGGTCAGGCACCAGTGCCGGTGCGCGTTCTGACGCAGAACCCAGTTCAGCCAGTCCACCCCGTAGGCAGAACCAGCATAGCTGGCCTTCGTCGTCCAGAGCGAGACGTCCGGCTGCGCTTGGAGGTAGTCCGGCGTCCCGTCCTGACTGTCGTTATCGATGATGAGAAAATGCTCCGCGCCCAGGCGCCGATAATAGTCGAGAAAGTAGGGTAGTCGCATGCGTTCGTTGCGCATCGTGGAGGCCACGAGGATCGCGCCGGGCGCGATCGTGCGCGTGCGGTCGCGGACCGTCGTCAGCTGCCGTTGGCGCCGGAGCGCGCGCAGACGCCAATACCTGCGGCGCAAGCGCATCCGGTAGGACGAGATCAGTCCCATTGCCCTGGCCGTGCCGAACCCGTCATGCCGCCCCTTGCCGTCACGACGGATCTTTGACCATTCTTATGACGTTGCGTGAAGCACGATCCGCGTCGACACCGGGCGATGCACCCATTTCGCAACGGTCCGGTCCTCATTCCCAACCGCCGCGCGACAACAGCCCCAGCGCCTCGAGCTGCTGCCACCCCTCGTAGCGTGTGGAGGCCCGGCACCAGAGCGTCGGTCCGTCGCGCAGAGCGTGGTAGTAGTCGTCGTAGAGGTCGGCGCCTGTCCGCATCTGCCGACGCGTGAGCTCCTCGACGGAACGGTCGCCGATATCGGGCGAGAACTTGCTGTGGAGCAGCACTCCGGTCGGAGCCTCGCCGCCATCCACGGCATAGGCCTGATTCAGACGCGATGGCAGGAGCGCGTGCGTCGAGGCGATGTAGGCGTAGCGCCGGTTCCAGCGGACGAGCGGCACCTTGGACAGCGTGGGGGCCCGACGCGGCGTGTCCGCGAAGAACGCCCGCGCGCGCGGTCCGCCCTGAATGCGGAGATCCCGACGGTCCGGGTGGCGCGTCATGACGTAGTTCCCGGCATCGAACCAGATGAGGTGATCGAGCGGGTCCGCGCCCTGCATCGGCGCGTTCACGGACCCGCGCGGATAGAGGTCGAGCATCAACGCGCCCATCGCGGGACGGCCGGTGAGGTCCAGCCAGTCGGTCAGGGCGCGGAGGTCGCGGCAAGTATGGTGCGCGTAGACCAGCCTCTCGTCGGCATCGAGCGTCAGACACCAATGGCCGTGTCCGTAGCGCGCCAGCAGGCAGGTCAGCCAGTCGACGCCGAACCGCGCACCGCGATAGGTGTCCGCCGTCGTCCAGAGCGACACGTCCGACTGATCCGCGAGAAAGGCGGCACCACCATCGTCGCTGGCATTGTCGACGATCAGGAAGTGCTCGACGCCCAGAGCACGGTGATGCGCAAGAAATCCCGGCAGGCGCGCAAGCTCGTTGCGGGTCACCGCGAAGGCGAGGATCGCGCCCGCGGCGATCCCGCCCGTCCGGTCGGAACGGGGGACGAGGCGCGTGCAACGTGCAAAGGATCGGGCCAGAAGGTACCGCCGACGCCAGCGCAGCCTGTAAGCCGCCCAGAGCGCCGCGGCGCCAGCCATTCCTGTCAGTCTTGTTCCCTGCTCAGGTTCAGCGCGGCGATGAACTCGCCCAGCTCCTCGCGCAGATCGTCCCGCGCAAGGCCGAAGGCCACGGTCGCTTGGAGGAACCCGGCCTTGGAGCCGCAATCGTAGCGCTGACCCTCGAAGCGGTAGGCATGAACCCCCTCGCCGTCGATCTCGCGGGCGATCGCGTCGGTCAACTGGATCTCGCCCCCGGCCCCGGCCCCGAGGCCGGACAGGCTGTTCATGATGTTCGGGCTCAGGATGTAGCGACCGATCACGGCGAGGTTCGACGGCGCATCCTCGCTCTTCGGCTTCTCGACCATGCCGCGGACCTTCATCGCCTGGCTCGTCGTGTCCTCGACCTCGAGGATGCCATAGGACGACGTCTCCTCCGGGCGGACCTCCATCGCGGCGACCATGCTGCCACCCGTCTCGGCATGCGCCTCCATCATCTGGGCGAGGCAGGGCTTGTCCGACATGATCACGTCGTCGGGCAGGATGACGGCGAAACATTCGTCGTGGATCAGGCGACGGGCGCAGGCCACCGCGTGCCCGAGCCCCTTCGCGCCGGCCTGCCGGACATAGGCGATCTGCCCGCTCTCCATGTTCGTCGCGTGCAGCACTTCGAGCAGATCCGTCTTGTTCTTCCGCTTCAGCTCGGCCTCGAGAACGGGGCTGTCGTCGAAATAGTCGCTGAGCGCGGACTTGCCGCGCGAGGTCACGAAGATGAATTCCTCGATCCCGGCATCGCGCGCCTCGTCGATGGCGTACTGGATGAGCGGCCGGTCCACGAGGGTCATGATCTCCTTCGGGATCGACTTGGTCGCGGGTAGGAAACGGGTGCCGAGACCGGCCACGGGGAAGATGGCCTTCGTCACTTTTCTGGTCATGAGAGATCTATCCTGTGCAGGTCATTCATCCATGAGCTGCACGCCCGGGGCGTGCGCGATGAAGAACGGGTTTTCGAAACCGGCTTTCCCATAGGTCAGGGTTTCGTGATTGTCGAACCGCACGACCGACCCGCCGGCCCCGCGCAAGACGGCGTCGCCGGCGGCCGTATCCCATTCCATCGTCCGTCCGAGCCGCGGATAGAGATCCGCCTCTCCGGTCGCGACGAGGCAGAACTTGAGCGAGGAGCCCGCCGATTTCATGTCGGCCACCTGATATTTGCCGATGTAGTCGTCGGTGGCCTGATCCCGGTGGGACTTGCTGGCCACGACCATCAGAGCGCGTGCGTCGGGCGTGGCGACGCGGATCGGCCGGCATTCGCCCGGTCGCGTCTTGTCGAACGGGCCGACCTCCTCGACCGAGGTGCCGTCGTCGCGGGTCCAGAACAGTCGCGCCCTTGCAGGCGCGTAGACCACGCCACGGATCGGAACGCCGTTCTCGACCCAAGCAATGTTGACGGTGAAATCGCCACGTCGCTGCACGAACTCCTTGGTGCCGTCGAGCGGATCGACGATGAAGAAGTCGCGCGCCTCAAGGTCGTGGGTCGCGGATTGCTCCTCCGTCACGATCGCCGCCCCCGGGAACGCATCCGCAAGCCCGGCAGAGATCAGCGCATCCGCAGCCTCGTCGGCTTCCGTGACCGGACTTTCGTCCGACTTCGTACGGACCTCGAAATCCTCGGCCTGATAGACCTCCATGATACGGTCCCCCGCTTCCAGGGCCAATCGGCGCAGCGCGGGCATCATTTCATTAACGTTCATCGCGTTAGGTACCTCGAGCGAAGACTTTCGACGCCGCGAAGGCTTATGATATCCATCCGCGCAGGGAAAGGCGTCACGACGGAGTAAACATGTTCAGGATCGAACGCCGCGACAACGCCGCGACCCGGACCTTCAAGCTGATGGAACTCGTGTTCCACGCGACCGTTCGCAACATCCGCAAGGGTCAGAGCAGCGGCGGGGTGGCGCTGTTCATGAACGTGCTGCAGACGCTGATCTTCATCAGTGCCTTCGCGCTGATGCTCCTCGCGGTGAAGACCACAACGATCCGCGGCGACTTCATCCTCTACATCATGACCGGCGTCTTCCTGTTCATGACGCACGTCAAGGCCATGGGCGCTGTGGTCGGCAGCGAGGGACCCGCCTCGCCGATGATGAAGCACGCGCCGATGAACACGGCCATCGCCATCGCGGCGGCGGCGCTGTCCTCGCTCTACCTGCAGACGCTGTCGATGTTCATCGTGCTCTGCGGGGTCCATGTCGCCTGGCATCCGATCGAGATCTCCCAGCCCGGCGGCGCGGCGGTGATGTTCCTGCTCGCCTGGTTCACCGGGGTGGCGATCGGGACGGTCCTGCTGGCGATCAAGCCCTGGGCGCCGAATTTCGTGCAGATCGCCAATACGATCTACAGCCGCCTCAACATGGTCGCGTCCGGCAAGATGTTCGTCGCGAACACGCTGCCGACGGCGTTTCTGCCGTTCTTCGACTGGAACCCCCTTTTCCACGCGATCGATCAGGCCCGCGGCTTCACCTTCATCAACTACAACCCGCATTACACGACCTGGACCTACCCGGTCATCTGCGGCCTCGCCCTGCTGACGATTGGGATGATGGGCGAATTCTACACCCGGCGTCAAACTTCGCTGTCGTGGTTCGCGGCGCGCTGACCGGTTCGTTCAGGTCACGACCCGAAGCGTCAGGTTGATCCGGCCCGGAGCGTCGAGCAGGTCCGACGTCCCGGGCTTGATCCGGTCGATGCCGTGGTGGCGCCGCCGGGCCGTCCCGCCCATCACCACCACGTCGCCGGAATGAAGCCAGACGCTTTCCGTCCGACCGCCACGCTCCTCGTTGCCGATCCGGAACAGTGCGTCGTCTCCGAGCGAGACCGAGACGACCGGCTGGGTCATGTCGGCCTCGTCCCGATCCTGATGCATGCCCATCCGCGCCTCGGGTCGATACCAGTTCACCAGACAGCTCTCCGGCATGCGCGCCTCGGGCACGAGGTCGCGCCAGATATCCAGTACGCGGGCCGGAATGGGCGGCCAGTCCACGCCGGACGGATGCTTCGGCTCATAGCGATAGCCGCGCCGGTCGGTGATCCAGCCGAAGGCGCCGGCGCTCGTCATGCGGACGGACATCTCGGTCCCCCGCCGTGTCACGGGCACGAGGAACGGCGCGGCCCGGGCGATCCCGCGGACACCCTCGACCAGCGCGAGCTGGGCGGCGCGGTCCAGATGGCGCTCCTGGATGCGAAATCCCCGGATTTCCTTTGCGGCCCAATCCGCCAATTTTGTGCCCCCTCACGTTCTTGCGACCCCAAAACCCGCCCCCTATATACCCTCCGAACCGCGGGCCGGGACCTATCGGGGCACCGACCGCAACTCACCATGGGATGAGGACCGGAGTGCCTGAGAGGGCTTCGGGACGAACCAATCGCCAAGAGAGGACCATTCGCAATGGCAAAAGTCATCGGTATCGACCTCGGGACCACGAACTCCTGTGTCGCGATCATGGACGGCTCGCAGCCCCGTGTGATCGAGAACGCCGAGGGCGCGCGGACGACGCCGTCGATCGTGGGCTACACCGAATCCGAACGTCTCGTCGGCCAGCCCGCCAAGCGGCAGGCCGTGACGAACCCCGAGAACACCGTCTTCGGCGTGAAGCGCCTGATCGGCCGCCGCGCCAATGACGAGGATCTCGCCAAGGACAAGAAGAACCTGCCCTACGCCGTGATCAACGGCGGCAACGGCGATGCCTGGGTCGAGGTGCGCGGCGAGAAATATTCGCCGGCGCAGGTCTCCGCCCTGATCCTTCAGAAAATGAAGGAGACCGCCGAAAGCTACCTGGGCGAGGAAGTCACGCAGGCCGTCATCACCGTGCCCGCCTACTTCAACGACGCCCAGCGTCAGGCGACCAAGGACGCCGGCAAGATCGCCGGTCTGGAAGTGCTGCGCATCATCAACGAGCCGACGGCCGCCGCGCTGGCCTATGGGCTCGACAAGAAGGAAGCGAAGACGATTGCCGTCTATGACCTCGGCGGGGGCACGTTCGACGTGACCATCCTCGAGATCGACGACGGCCTGTTCGAAGTGAAGTCGACCAACGGGGACACGTTCCTCGGCGGCGAGGACTTCGACATGCGGATCGTCAACTACCTTGCGGATGAGTTCAAGAAAGAGCACGGCGCCGACCTGACGCAGGACAAGATGGCCCTGCAGCGTCTCAAGGAAGCGGCCGAAAAGGCCAAGATCGAGCTCTCCTCCTCCAGCCAGACCGAGATCAACCAGCCGTTCATCTCGATGGGCTCCAACGGCCAGCCGTTGCACCTCGTGATGAAGCTGACCCGCGCCAAGCTGGAATCGCTCGTCGGCGACCTCATCAAGGCGTCGATCAAGCCCTGCCAGGCCGCGCTGAAGGATGCGGGCCTCACGAAGGACGCCATCGACGAGGTGGTCCTCGTCGGCGGCATGACCCGCATGCCCAGGGTCGTCGAGGAAGTGACCAAGTTCTTCGGCAAGGAGCCGCACAAGGGCGTGAACCCCGACGAGGTCGTCGCTCTCGGCGCCGCCATCCAGGCCGGCGTTCTGCAAGGTGACGTGAAGGACGTGGTTCTTCTCGACGTGACGCCGCTGTCGCTCGGCATCGAGACACTGGGCGGCGTGTTCACCCGCCTGATCGACCGCAACACGACGATCCCGACGAAGAAGTCCCAGGTCTTCTCGACGGCCGAGGATCATCAGAACGCGGTCACGATCCGGGTATTCCAGGGCGAGCGCGAGATGGCGGCCGACAACAAGATGCTGGGCCAGTTCAATTTGGAAGACATCCCGCCGGCGCCCCGCGGCATGCCGCAGATCGAGGTGACGTTCGACATCGACGCCAACGGTATCGTGTCGGTCAGCGCCAAGGACAAGGGCACCGGCAAGGAGCAGGCGATCACGATCCAGGCCTCCGGTGGCCTCACCGACGAGGACATCGACAAGATGGTCAAGGACGCGGAGGCCAATGCCGATGCGGACAAGAAGCGCCGGGAACTGGTCGAGGCCCGCAACCAGGCCGAGAGCCTTATCCATGCGACCCGTAAGTCGGTCGAGGAGCACGGCGACAAGGTCGACCCGTCTACCGTCGAGGCGATCGAGCTCGCGGTCAGCGCGCTCGAGGAATCGATGGACAGCGACGACCCCGAGAAGATCCGCTCCGGCATCCAGAACGTCACCGAGGCGTCGATGCGGTTGGGCGAGGCCATCTACAAGGCGCAGGCCGCCTCCGAGGATGGCGAGTCGACCGGGACAGCCGAGGGACCGAAGGGTGACGACGACGAGATCCTCGACGCCGATTTCGAAGATCTCGACGACGACCAGAAGCGGGCCTGATCGCACGGGCCTTTGACGACACGAGGCCGGCCCGTCTCACCGGGCCGGCCTTCTTGTTGGAGAGTGTAACATGGCGAAACGTGACTACTACGAGACGCTGGGCGTCTCGAAGGGTGCCAGCGCCGACGAGATCAAGAAGGCCTATCGCAAGAAGGCCAAGGAGCTACATCCTGATCGCAACTCGGACAACCCGAACGCCGAGGCGCAGTTCAAGGAAGCGAACGAGGCCTACGATGTCCTGAAGGACGCCGAAAAGAAGGCGGCCTACGACCGGTTCGGCCATGCTGCCTTCGAAGGCGGCATGGGCGGCGGTGCGCGACGCCCCGGCGGACCCGGAGCCGGTCCGGGCCAGGGCGACTTCGCTTCGGCCTTTTCGGACGTGTTCGAGGATCTGTTCGGCGATTTCATGGGCGGCCAGCAGGGTCGCGGCGGCGGACGCGCGCGGGCGACCCGCGGGGCGGATCTGCGCTACAATATGCGCATCACGCTGGAGGAAGCCTATTCCGGCCAGCAGAGATCGATCTCCGTGCCGACCGCCGTGCAATGCGGCAAGTGCAACGGCAAGGGCACGGAAGGGGCGAGCGAGCCCGCGACCTGCCCGACCTGCTCCGGCATGGGCAAGGTCCGCGCGCAGCAGGGCTTCTTCACGGTCGAGCGCACCTGCCCGACCTGTTCCGGCGCGGGGCAGATCATCAAGAACCCGTGCAGCGTCTGCGGCGGCGTCGGGCGCGTCGAAAAGGAACGACAGCTTTCGGTCAACATCCCCGCGGGGGTTGAGACCGGCACGCGCATCCGTCTCTCGGGCGAGGGCGAGGCCGGGCTTCGCGGCGGGCCGACCGGGGATCTCTACATCTTCATCGAGGTGGCGGATCACCCGATCTTCCAGCGCGACGGGGTGAACCTCTATTGCTCCGTGCCCGTGTCGATGACGTCGGCCGCGCTCGGCGGCGAGGTCGAGGTGCCGACGATCGACGGCGGCCGCTCCCGCGTGAAGGTGCCCGCCGGCTCCCAGACCGGGCGGCAGATGCGGCTTCGCGGCAAGGGCATGCCGGCGCTGCGTGGCGGCGGAAGCGGTGACATGATGATCGAGCTTGCGATCGAGACGCCGGTCAACCTGACGTCCCGCCAAAAGGAGCTTCTGCGGGAGTTCGAGCGGGTCGATGCGGACAACAATCCGCAAGGCGACAGCTTCTTCCGCAAGGTGAAGGGCTTCTGGGACGGGATGACCCAGTGAAGCGCCGGGCCGCGCTGACCCTGATCGGTGCGGCCATGGCGGCCCCTTCGGTCCTTCGGGCCCAGGGATTCGACGCCGTCCGCGATGCGGCCGCGCGATACGGTCAACTTCATTCGCTCATCGTCTACCGCGACGGGGAAGAGCGCATTGCCGAAGCGTTCCGAGGCCCGGGCCTCGACCAGATCACCAACGTCAAGTCGGCCTCGAAGACCATCCTGTCCCTGCTCGTGGGCATCGCCGTCGATCGCGGCACCCTGACCACCGACGATCGCCTGCTTCCGTTGCTCGGCCGCGGGCCCACGAACGACGCGCGGGACGACATCACGATCGGCGATCTCCTCAGCCTGCGCGCCGGGCTGGGAAGCACGTCGGGTCCGAATTACGGGGCTTGGGTATCGAGCGGCAATTGGGTGCGGTTCGCGCTCGACCGTCCGCTCGAGGGCGAGCCGGGCGGGCGCTTCATCTACTCGACCGGTACGACCCACCTTCTCGGCGTGGCCCTGTCGCGGGCGGCGGGACGTGACCTGCTCGGTCTTGCGCGAGACTGGCTCGGCGCGCCGCTGGGGATCGACTTCGCCCCCTGGGTGGCCGATCCGCAGGGCAATTATCTTGGTGGCAACGACATGGGCGTCACGCCGCGCGGCCTCGCCCGGATCGGACGGATGTGCCTTGCCGGAGGCACTTGGAACGGCACGCAAGTCGTCAGCGAGGACTGGCTCGACCGTGCCTGGACCCCGCGGGCACGATCGCCGTTCTCGGGCGATCTCTACGGCTATGGCTGGTTCCTGACCGAGTTCGCCGGCACGCCGGCCGCCTATGCGCGCGGCTATGGGGGGCAGGTGCTTGCGGTCCTGCCCAAGCAGGAGACGGTTATCGCGATCACGTCCGATCCGAACCGTCCTGCCCGCTCGGGCGGATATTTCGGCGATCTCAGGGACCTGATGGTCGAGATCGCCGCTACCTGATCCTCACCGACCGGAGAAGAAGCGCATCATCTCCGCGGTGGCATCCGGGCCCACGGGGTCGGCATAGCTGCCGGCGGCATCGCCACCCGACCAAGCGTGGCCCAGATCCGCAACTTCCCAGAGTTCCGAAGGATGCGACTGGCCCGGGATCGTCACCGTCGCCACGCTGACCTGCCGTCCGCCGATCCGGTCCCGGCGTTGAGGCGCATCAGGCGGAAGCTTGCCGCCGGGCAGGAGCGCCGCGGCGTTGGCGAAGGCGACGGTGCGATCCGCCGTGCCGTGAAAGACGATCGCCGGAACGGCCAGCGCGACGCCGGCACGGCCGCCCGAGCCCATCGCCGCGAAGGCCGAGCCGACGTCCTGCGCCGAGCCGGCGGGAAGGCCGGAATGGATGCCGACCGAGGTAAAGACGTCCGGATATTGCGCGCCGAGGATCGCGGCCATCGCGCCGCCTGCCGACAGACCCGCCGCGTGGACCGTTCGCCGGTCGCCGATTTCATCGAGCACCTTCGCGACGATCGCGACGATCCGAGCCGCCTCACCCGAGCGTCCCTGGTGTGCGGGCTCGAACCAGTTCCAGCAGCGGTTCATGTTCGCACGGTTCGACTGCTCGGGCCAGATCACGTACGCCCCGGCCGCCTCCGCCGCCGCCTGCATGGCGGTTCCGGTCGCGAAATCCTCGGGTGTCTGGGTGCATCCGTGCAACATCACGATCAGAGGCGCATCGGCTTTCGGCGTCGAGGGAACGAACAGCCGATAGGGCAGGTCGCCCCCACGGGCCAGCCACTGCGATCCTGCCGGCAGCGGCGGCTCCGTCGCGGGGCGACGCGGTTTGCCGCTCCAGGCATCGCGCTTCGGTCGAACGGACTTGCCACGCGTCTTCTTCACGGTCGCGGGACCCGGTTCCGGCAGGACGCGCGCCTTGGGCGTCACGTCCTTCATTGGACCCGTTCCCGTAGGGGTGGATGCATCATCGCCCGACAGGCGGCGCTGGATCGAGGACGTGGCCTCGCTCAACCGACCTTCGCGCACCATGTTCAGGATTTCGGACATATCGACCATGAGAAGCTCTCCAATCGAGCCTCCGGAATGAAGGCCTTCCAAGGATATTATGCTGCACCGCAGCAGGAACAAGTGCGACTGCAGCATTTGTTCGCGAGCCGCGGGTTCGCGCTTGCGCAAGCCTTTCGCCCCATCCGAGCGATTGGTATGCCCTCGGGACGTCATCAGCACATGGGAGGGGCCATGAACACGAGCGTCACGCCCATGATGGCGCAGTATCTCGACATCAAGGCCGAGGCGCCGGACGCGCTCCTGTTCTACCGGATGGGCGATTTCTACGAGCTCTTCTTCGAGGACGCCGTGGCGGCCGCGGCAGCCCTCGACATCGCGCTGACCAGGCGGGGCAAGCATCTGGGCGAGGATATCGCCATGTGCGGGGTGCCGGTCCATTCGGCCGAGAGCTATCTGATGACGCTCATCCGCAAGGGCTTCCGCGTGGCCGTGGCCGAGCAGCTGGAAAGCCAGGATGCGGCGAAGAAGCGTGGGTCGAAAGCCGTGGTGCGGCGCGGCATCGTCCGGCTCGTCACGCCCGGAACATTGACCGAGGATACGCTTCTCGACGCGCGCGCGCACAACTATCTTGCCGCATGGGCCGAGGTACGGGGCGACGGCGCGCTGGCCTGGGCGGATATCTCGACCGGGGCGTTCCACGTGGCGCCCTGCCCGCGTGTCCGGCTTGGACCGGACATCGCCCGGCTCGGCGTACGGGAACTCGTTCTAGCAGAGGATTCCGAGGTCGCCGTCGTCGCGGAGGAACTGGGCACCGCCGTCACCCCGCTCGGGCGGAGCGCTTTCGATTCCGGATCGGCGGAGGGGCGGCTCACCGGGTTGTTCGCCGTCGGCGCGCTGGAGGCGTTCGGCTCGTTCTCCCGCGCGGAGCTCGGCGCAATGGGGGCGCTCGTCGAATACGTGGAGATCACGCAGCGCGGCAAGCTGCCCTTCCTGCGCCCGCCCCGGCGGGAGGCTGCGAACCGGCTGATGACGATCGACGCCGCCACGCGGCGCAACCTCGAGCTCGTTCGGGGCGTGTCGGGCGGACGGGAAGGCTCGCTACTTTGGGCCATCGACCGCACCGTGACGGCGGGAGGCGGCCGCCTGCTGGAGCGGCGGGTGGCGGCACCCTCGACCGACTTGCCCACGATCCGGGACCGGCTCGACGCCGTGGACTGGGCGGTGGAGAATGCAGCACTGGCCGAGACGATCCGCGCCGAATTGCGCCGCGCGCCGGACATGGACCGCGCGCTGTCGCGTTTGTCGCTGAACCGGGGCGGCCCGCGCGACGCGACGGCGATCCGGGGCGGGCTGGCGGCGGCCGAGGTGCTGTTCGCACAACTCACGGACACGGATCTGCCGCTCGACGTGAGCGGGCTGGTCGGTCTGGAAGAACTCCGCACGCTGCTCGACGAGGCGCTGGTGTCTGAACCGCCGCTGCTGCTTCGCGACGGCGGGGTGATCGCGCAGGGCTTCGACAGGGAGCTGGACGAGGCGCGGCAGCTGCGCGACGAGGGTCGCGGCGTGATTGCGGGGATGCAGACGGAGTTCGTCTCCGCGACGGGGATCGCCTCGCTCAAGATCAAGCACAACAACGTGCTCGGCTACTTCATCGAGACGACGGCGACCCACGCAGGGAAGATGCATGGCGATGACCGATTCATCCACCGCCAGACCACGGCCAACCAGGTACGGTTCACGACCGTCGAGTTGTCCGAGCTGGAGACGCGCATCCTGAACGCCCGCGGGCTCGCGCAGGAGATCGAGGAGCGGATCTTCGCCCGCCTGCGCGACGCGATGCTGGCGGCCTCCGACGAGATATGTGCCGCCGCTCGCACGCTGGCCGAGCTCGACGTGATGACCGCACTGGCCGACCTCGCACGGCAGGAGAATTGGGCGCGACCCCGCGTCGACGACAGCCGCGCCTTCGAGATCGAGGCAGGCCGTCATCCGGTGGTCGACCGGGCGCTGAAGCGCGACGGCGCGCCCTTCGTCGCCAACGATACGCGGCTCTCGGCCGGGACCGGCGCGGCGATCCGGCTGCTGACCGGGCCGAACATGGCGGGGAAATCGACCTGGCTGCGCCAGAACGCCCTGATCGCCGTGCTGGCGCAAATGGGGTCCTTCGTACCGGCCGACGCGGCGCATGTCGGCATCGTCAGTCAGCTCTTCTCCCGTGTGGGCGCCTCCGACGACCTCGCGCGAGGGCGGTCGACCTTCATGGTCGAGATGGTCGAGACCGCGGCGATCCTCAACCAGGCCGACGAGCGCGCGCTGGTGATCCTCGACGAGATCGGGCGCGGCACGGCGACCTACGATGGCCTGTCGATCGCTTGGGCGACGCTGGAGCATCTGCACGACGTCAACCGCTGTCGCGCGCTCTTCGCCACGCATTACCACGAGATGACGGCGCTGGCCGGCAAGCTCGACGGGGTAGAGAACGCGACGGTCGCGGTGCGCGAATGGGAGGGGGACGTGATCTTCCTGCACGAGGTTCGCGAGGGCGCCGCCGACAGGTCCTACGGCGTGCAGGTGGGGCGGCTCGCCGGTCTGCCGGAGGCCGTGGTCGCGCGGGCCCGGGAGGTGCTGCAGGCGCTGGAGGAAGGCGAGCGTGCCGGGGGTGGAAAGCCGAAGGCGCTGATCGACGATCTGCCGCTCTTCAGCGTGACACCGACTCCGGCGCCCCTGCGGAAAACGCAAAGCGCAGCCGACGAACGGCTGCGCGAGATACTTCCAGACGAGCTCACCCCGAAGGATGCGCTCGCGCTGGTCTATGAGTTGAAGGCCCTAGCTGGCGGCGGGGGTGCTTGAAACGCCGACCTGAGCGGGCCGCAGAAGCCGGTCGTGCAGCTTGAAGCCCTCGGCGGCGACCTGGATGATGTCGCCGGCCTTCGTGTCCGGCACCGGCGCTTCGAACATCGCCTGGTGCACCTGCGGGTCGAACTTCTCGCCCACCTCGGGCGAAACGAGGGTCACGCCGTGCTTGCCCAGCACGCTGAGCAAATCCTTCAGCGTCAACTGGATGCCCTCGATCACCGCATCGTTCGCGTCGCCGGCCGCGTCGAGCGCACGGCGGAGGTTGTCGTAGACCGATAGCATGTCGCGCGTGAGCTTGGTGCCGGCATATTGCTCGGCCTCCATCCGGTCCCGCTGGGCACGCTTGCGGATGTTCTCCGTCTCGGCCAGCGCGCGCATCAGGCGGTCCTTGAGCTCATCGCGCTCGGTCACGATGGCTTCGAAGCTGGCACGGGCGCGGTCGGGGCCGGCATCCGGATCCTCGTCGATCGCGGCGTCGAGGTCGAACTCCTCGTCCATCGTCTCGGGGTCGTCGAGGAAAGGGTTTTCCTTCGGCTCTGCCATGCTCGTCCTCTATCTTCCGGGGCCGGACAGCATCCGTCCGACCAGTTGAGCGGTGTAGTCGACGATCGGAACGATCCGACCGTAGTTCAGGCGGGTCGGGCCGATCACGCCGACCGCGCCCACGATTTTGCGATCCGCGTTCATATAGGGGGAAACCACCAGAGATGAACCGGAAAGTGAGAAAAGCTTGTTCTCCGAACCGATGAAGATGCGCACCCCCTCCCCCGTTTCGGTCAGCTGCAGGAACTCGGTGATGTCGCGCTTTCGCTCGAGATCGTCGAACAGGCTCCGGATGCGCCCGAGCTGCTCGGCATCCGCACCCTCGTCGAGAAGATGTGCCCGGCCCCGCACGATCAACCGCTCGGCCCGCTCGCCCTCGTTCTCCCACGCGGCGAGGCCCTTCGAGATAAGGTCGTGCGCGAGCTTGTCGATCTCCTGCCGGCGAGCAGTCACTTCTTCCGCCATCACCTCGCGCAGATCCGAGATGGTGCGCCCGTCCATCAGCGCGTTGAGCAGGTTCGCCGCCTCCCGCATCGAACTCGGCGTCTGACCGGGCGGCGGAACGAAGACGCGGTTCTCGACGGTACCGTCCGCGAACACGAGCACCACCAACGCCCGGTCGGCGGCAAGCGAGACGAACTCGATGTGCTTGATCGGCGCCTCGCGCTTGGGGGCCAGGACCAGCGATGCGCCCTGCGTGATGCCAGACAACGCGTTGCCCACACGGTCCATCATCGCGGTGACGTCGTCCTCCGACGCGCCGACGCTCGCCTCGATCCGCACGCGATCCTCGTCGCCGAGCTTGGCCTCGAGCAATCCGTCGACGAACATCCGCAACCCCGCCTGGGTCGGAATGCGACCGGCGCTGATATGCGGGGCCTCCAGCAAGCCCAGGAATTCCAGGTCCTGCATCACGTTGCGGATCGTCGCGGCCGAGACCTTCTCCGACATGCTGCGGCTGAGCGTCCGGCTGCCGACCGGATCGCCCGTGCCGAGGTATCCCTCCACCACGCGGCGGAAGACCTCGCGCGAGCGATCGTTCATCTCGGCCAGCATTTCGGCGTTGTCGGGCATCGGCACTCGGCTACGGGGCGTAAGGCATGTATGAACCGTGGCTGCCCGGGTCAATCGCGGGGTTGCGCCGGCAAGGGTCGAAAGGCATGTGACCTCGATACCAGAGCGCAGACGAGCAGGAGAAGACAGATGCGACCTTCGGGCCGAGCCCTCGACCAGATGCGTGACATTTCAATCGAGATCGACGTGACGCGCCACGCCGAAGGGTCCTGCATGATCCGCTGCGGCGATACGCATGTCCTCTGCACGGCCACGCTGGAAGAGAGGGTGCCGCCGTTCCTGCGCAATTCCGGTCAGGGTTGGGTGACTGCCGAATACGGGATGCTGCCGCGCGCCACGAACACGCGGATGCGACGCGAGGCCGCGGCCGGGAAGCAATCCGGTCGCACCCAGGAAATCCAGCGCCTGATCGGGCGGTCCCTTCGCGCCGGTGTCGATCGAAATGCCTTGGGGGAGCGGCAGATCACGGTCGATTGCGACGTGATCCAGGCCGACGGGGGCACGCGTTGCGCCTCGATCACCGGCGGTTGGGTTGCGCTTCGTCTGGCGGTGAACAGGCTGATGAAGGCCGGCGACATCGTGAGCGATCCGCTGACCGATCACGTCGCCGCCGTGAGCTGCGGCATCTATGCCGGCCAGCCGGTTCTCGACCTCGATTATCCCGAGGACAGCGAGGCCGGAACGGATGGTAACTTCGTCATGACGGGCGCCGGTCGTGTCATCGAATTGCAGGCCAGCGCCGAGGGCTCGACCTTCTCGCAGGACCAGTTCCTCGAACTGATGGGGCTGGCGCAGAAAGGCGTCGGCGAGCTCGTCGCCGCGCAGAAGGCCGTCACGTCTTGAGACGGTTCGAAGGCTCCGAGCTCCTGATCGCGACGCACAATCGCGGCAAGCTCGAGGAGTTCCGCGCGTTGCTCGCGCCCTACGGCGTAACCTGTCGATCGAACGCCGATTTCGGCCTGCCGGAGCCGGAGGAGACGGAAGAGACGTTCGTCGGCAACGCGCGCATCAAGGCGCGCGCCGCCGTCGCGGCGACGGGCCTCCCTGCCCTCGCCGACGATTCAGGCCTGGAGATCGATGGGCTCGACGGCGCGCCAGGTGTTCATACGGCCGACTGGGCCGAGACGCCCGCCGGGCGCGACTTCCGCGTCGCCATGACCCGGGCCTGGTCCGAGCTGGAGGCGCGGAACGCCCCGGAACCGCGCACCGCTCGATTTCGGGCCACGC
Source organism: uncultured Jannaschia sp. (assembly GCF_947494055.1). Lineage (GTDB taxonomy): Bacteria > Pseudomonadota > Alphaproteobacteria > Rhodobacterales > Rhodobacteraceae > Jannaschia. The sequence goes on from NZ_CANLTR010000005.1 coordinate 159,925, forward strand.
TTCTCCTGCTCTGGCCCGACGGGCACGAGGCGGTGTTCGAAGGCGACGTTCCCGGGCGGATCGTCTGGCCGATGCGTGGCGCGACGGGACACGGCTTCGATCCGATCTTCCTGCCGGACGGTCACGATCTCACCTTCGGCGAGATGTCGGCGGAAACGAAGAATGCCATGAGCCACCGCGCCGTCGCGTTGCGCCGGATGCGCGCCTGCCTCGAGCCGCAACGTGGCGCGTAGATCGATCTCGACCCGCTCACCGTTCACGGCGTTCCCGCTGATCTCGGTCTTCTGCGAGAAATTGTGCCGAGTCCGTCTTGCGGCGATGATGTTCATGGCCAGCCTGACGCCACTGGAGTCGCTCTACAAGGTCGAAGGCACGGCCAGTCGGAGTGGGTGATGGAGAACTGGCAGCGCGGGGGGTTCGGCCTCTACGTCCACTGGCCCTTCTGCGCCGCGAAATGCCCCTACTGCGATTTCAACTCGCATGTCGTTCCGGCGGTCGACCAGGCGCGATGGCGTACCGCCCTGCTCCGCGATCTCGCTGCATGGGCCGAGCGAACCCCCGGCCGCGTCCTTGGATCGATCTTCTTCGGAGGAGGTACGCCGTCGTTGATGGCGCCGGAGACCGTCGCAGCGATGGTGGCGGCGGCTCGAGGATATTGGATACCGGCCAACGATCTCGAAGTCACGCTCGAGGCGAACCCGACATCCGTCGAGGCGGACCGTTTCGCAGCATTCGTCGCAGCCGGGGTCAACCGCTTTTCGGTCGGCCTGCAGGCCTTGGATGATACGGATCTGCGCCGGCTCGGACGGCTGCATACGGCCGCGGAGGGCCGTAGGGCCTTCGAAGTGGCGCGCGATCTGACAGAGCGGGTCTCCTTCGACCTCATCTATGCGCGTCAGGATCAGAGCGTCGCGGCTTGGGAGGTCGAACTCACCAAAGCGCTCGACTTCGCTGGCGAGCATCTTTCACTCTATCAGTTGACCATCGAGGACGGGACCGCATTCGGCGCTCGCCATTCCGCAGGTCGTCTGCCCGGCCTACCGGACGAGGACCGTGCCGTGGATCTCTGGGCCGTCACCCAAGATGCCACGCAGAATTCTGGCTTCATACGCTATGAGACGTCAAACCACGCCCGTACCGGCGCAGAGGCTCGTCACAACCTGATCTACTGGCGTGGGGGCGACTGGGTCGGTATCGGACCCGGGGCACATGGACGTCTTACACTTCCAGAGGGCAGGTTCGCCACGGAGGCCCTTAGAATGCCGCAAGACTGGCTCCAGGCGGCGGACCGACCTATGGCGACGACGCGGATGGATCGGCTCCGCGGAGCAGACGCCGCCGAGGAATACCTCCTCATGAGCCTGCGTATGGTCGAGGGCACCGATCTTCGGCACTTCCGCTCGCTCGGCGGATCGCTGAACGAGCAGGAAGTCTTACAGCTGACGACTGACGGATTTCTATCTTTCGAACAAGATCGCCTGCGGACAACGGAAGCGGGTGCGCTGCTGCTCGATACGATCTTGGCTCGCCTCGTATCAGGCTGACACAGTCGACAAACGCGAACAGAGCTTGTCCAACTCGTCCAGCGACGCATAGCGGATCGTCACGACACCGGCCTGCGTTTTCGAATCGTGCCGTATATCGACTGTAAGACCGAGCGCAGCCGCCAAATCTCCCTCGAGCGCTCGTGTGTCGGCATCTTTTTCCACGACCTTCGACGTCCGGGACGGCTGCGCATCCGATTCCGACGTTGCGCGAGACTTGACGAGGCGTTCCGTCTCGCGAACCGAAAGTCCGCGCGCGATAACCTGCCGCGCCAGTTCCTGAGGGTTATTCGTGCCGATCAAAGCGCGAGCATGCCCAGCCGACAATGCGCCCTCGCGAAGATGGTCCTGCACCGCATCCGGGAGTTTCAGAAGGCGCATTACATTTGCGATGTGACTCCGGGACTTGCCAAGGACATTCGACAATTGCTCTTGGGTATGGCCAAACCGATCCATGAGCTGGCGAAAGCCCTGCGCCTCCTCCATCGCGTTCAAGTCGGATCTTTGGATGTTCTCGACGATCGCGATCTCTAAGACTTCCGTATCGTCGAGTTCCCGGACGATCACCGGGAGCTCATGCAATCCGGCTCGCTGTGCTGCACGCCAGCGTCGTTCGCCCGCGACGATCTGATAGGACGCATGGCGGACAGGATCGGGCCGCACGATCAGTGGTTGGAGTATCCCCTTTTGCGCAATCGACGAGGCCAGATCGGACAGGTCCTCCTCGCCGAAAGTCCGCCTGGGCTGATCAGGATTCGGGTGAATTGCCTCAATCGGAATGAGACGGTCGGGATTGACTGCAGGGGCGTCCGCCATTTCAGTCGCCGATACGCCGACATCTGCCATAAGCGCAGATAAGCCTCGCCGCATAGGTCGTTTCTGTACGCTATCAGGCATGGGTCGGCTCCTTTACCCGATTTCGTTGGAGGAACTCGCCTGCAAGCGTTCGGTAGGCGATGGCGCCCCGCGAGGTCGGATCGTAGTTCATCACCGGCATTGCGTAGCTCGGAGCTTCGCTCAACCGTACATTACGTGGGATCTTCGTATGAAGAACCAAATCTCCAAGGTTTTGACGCGCGTCATCCTCGACTTGTTGACACAAATTGTTCCTCCGATCGAACATCGTTAAAAGGACACCTTCAATTCGCAAACCCGTATTTGCAGAACCGCGAACTTCACGAACGGTCAGCAGGAGTTGCGACAGTCCTTCGAGCGCAAAAAATTCGGCCTGCAACGGGACCAGAATCGTGTCGGATGCTACAAAAGCATTGATAGTCGTGAGATTAAGGGATGGGGGGCAATCGATCAGAACATAGTCGTACGTCGTGTCTCGGCTTCGAAGAGCGTTTCTGAGATGGACGACTCGCTTGGCGGTCGCCATTAACTCTCCGTCTGCCGAGCTGAGGTCCATATTTGCCGGGATGATACTGAGTCCCTCAATCGCTGTACTTTGTGAAGCAGCATCTGCGGAAACATCACCTAGGAGTAGGTCGTAAGTGCTTAAGAGCCGGGTGTCCCGATCCACCCCCAAGCCGGTTGATGCGTTGCCTTGTGGATCGAGATCGATAATCAAGGTTCGGTAGCCCCTCATCGCAAGAGCGGCTCCGAGATTAATGGCTGTCGTCGTTTTGCCGACCCCGCCCTTCTGGTTTGCGACTGCGACAATCTTAGCTCGCATCTCGTTTTTGCCTCACGTTTGTCAATCGTAGTATTGCGGCGCCTTCTTCTGTTAGGCTCGGTTCCGGCTCCAACGAGAAATCCCAGTCGATACGAGCTTCATTAACCTCATTAAGCCAGTTTCTGCCTTTCGGAAATACATGCTCCGTATCCAACGTTCTAAACGACGCGGTGAGGGAGAGTAGGTCCCTGAGGGGCGCAAGGGCACGGGCGCTGATGGTATCCGCTGTATACCCCCTCAAGCATTCTGCGCGAGCGTTTATGACTTCAATATTCAGGTCCAACTCCCGACGAACACTCCGCAGAAAGGAACACTTCCGTGAATCACTTTCGATCAGGATTACTTTCCTTGTACTACCCCCGATGATCGACACGACAATCCCAGGAAATCCAGCACCGGATCCGACATCATACCAATCGCCGTTCTTGCGTGATAGTCCTGACGTGTGAACTCCTTCGTAAACATGACGCTGCCAGACGTCCTCGATCGCACTTGATCCAACCAAGTTTATCGCTTCGTTCCACTTGAATAGAATTTTTACGTACTGAGCAATTTTTATAGTTGTTTCACGTGAAACATTCAAGCAGGACATATCATGCGGCATGGCTAGACGATCGTCGGACCACTGACAGGAGCAGTAGCAATGCGGCCGGTGTCATACCTTCTAATCTAGAAGCCTGCCCAAGCGTCCTAGGTTTCGTGAGGTTAAGCTTCTGCTTTATTTCGTTGGAAAGACCATCAACGGCATCGAAGTCCATCCAGTCTGGTATCAAGATACTTTCGTTCTGCCTGAATCCCGCAATGTCCCTTTGCTGTCGTTCGAGATAAGGCTCATATTGCGCGTCAGCCGAGATTTCCCGACGGACGTCCAACGAATATCCCTTCGCCTTCGGTATAGCGCTCTCTATGGTTTCGGGTGCAACATTGTATCGCGACATAAGAGCATACGCCGTTTTGGTAGCTGAGACCCCAAGGGATTTGGTTGATCCAAGTCGAACTTCGGCAACTTCGACGGATTCCGTCTGTAGCATCGCTCGATACGCCTCGAGTTCTTCCTGCCGTTTGGAGAAGGCATGCGCGCGCGACTCCGATACACAACCGAGTTTTATGCCTAGGGGTGTTAAACGCGTATCGGCATTATCCGCACGTAGAGACAAACGATACTCAGCACGTGAGGTGAACATTCGATATGGTTCAGTAACACCTCGCGTCGTGAGGTCATCTGCCAAGACCCCGAAATACGACGTCGCTCGACTGAATAGAACAGGATCCTGTAACTGAACGTATCTCGCTGCGTTTAGACCAGCCATGAGACCTTGTGCAGCGGCTTCCTCATAGCCTGTCGTCCCGTTGATCTGTCCAGCTAAATATAGACCTGGTAACTCTGGAACATTGAATGTGACATCCAAAGAACGAGGATCAATATAGCTATACTCAATGGCATAGCCAGGCTGGACGATTTCCGCAGTCTCTAAGCCCACTATCGTACGGATATACCTCTCTTGAACCTCAACGGGTAGAGATGTCGATACCCCATTAGGATACACCCAATCGGTGCTCAGTCCTTCGGGCTCAAGAAAGACCTGATGCGAATTCTTATCCGCGAACCGCGTAACTTTGTCTTCAATAGACGGACAGTATCGCGGACCAACACCGTCGATACTCCCGCCGAACATAGCCGAGGCTTGGATGTTCTCTCTGATTATAGCGTGGGTATCCGTATTTGTATGCGTGATGTGGCATGGAACTTGCCGCGCCGTCGGTCGCCTACAGCCGAACGAGAACATCGTCGGTTCCTCGTCACCGGGCTGAGCCAGGAGGGAGTCGAAGTCTATCGTTTGGCGCTTCAAACGTGGCGGCGTGCCTGTTTTCAGGCGCCCTATGCGAAGGCCGAAATCGCCGATCCGAGCGGCTAGGCGATTAGATGCGACACCACCGATCCGCCCACCCTCGCGGGATTCCTTTCCAATATGGATAACTCCACCTAGAAAAGTTCCAGTCGTTAGTATCACTGCCCGACCGGAAATCTCCGTACCGTCCGCCAGTTCCACACCAGAAACGACGTTATGGTGTACAGATAGATCAACAACCTCCCCCTCTACGATGTTCAGACGAGGGCACTTTTCCATCGTTGCGCGCATCGCTTGAGCATACAGCTTCCGATCCATTTGCGCCCTCGGTCCCTGAACGGCTGGACCTTTCCTGCGATTCAGAAGACGGAATTGTATGCCTGCTCGATCAGCAATCTTCCCCATGATCCCGTCAAAAGCGTCAATCTCCCGAACGAGATGACCTTTGCCAAGCCCGCCAATTGCAGGATTACATGACATCGCACCCAGGTCCATCTTCCGAAAGGTTATGAGACACGTCTTTGAACCAGACCGCGCTGCTGCATGCGCAGCTTCACAGCCTGCATGCCCCCCACCCACAACGATGACGTCATGATCCAATTGTTTCACGTGAAACATCGTCACTTTCCTAAACAGAACGACGAGAATATCTCGTCTAAAATCCCTTCGACATCAACCCCCCCGATTATACCAGCTAACCGATCCGTGACGAACCCTACATCACTCGCAAGGAGTTCCGCCTCGTCGTCAGAGACACAACGTTCTATTCGATTGAGTTCAACGATTGCAGCGTCGACGGTCTGTAGATCGCGCGATCTTGTTACCAAGCCTGCTTCTCGGGAGAGGGACGAAGCCCGTTCAGATATCAAATTAAGAAGTTCCGGGATACCCTGACCCGTTAGCGCGGAAATTCCGCTATTCCCATCAGCGAGATCAACTTTGGATCGAAGCCGGACATCGCAATCGCGCAATGCCAGAGTAGGATCGCTGTCGCCGTCAGAGGTGTATAGAAAGACACGGAGGTCCGCCTTCTCCGCTCGGTTGCGTGCCTTCTCGACCCCGATCCTCTCTACTGGGTCGTCTGTTTTCCTCAGTCCTGCGGTGTCAATTAAGTTAATCTGGCACCCGTCAATGTCGAGTCTGACTTCGATCAAATCGCGGGTTGTCCCGGCAACTTCCGAAACAATTGCTGCGTCACTTCTCGTCAGCGCATTCAGTAGCGTGCTCTTCCCGACGTTTGGTGCTCCGATGATTGCAACATCAAATCCGTTCCGTATTTGTTCTGCAGCGCCGGAGGCGAGTACCTGGTTCTTTAAAGACTCCTTGACGCCGCGTATCAGCTCTTTGACCTCCGGTCGGACATCCTCGGAAACATCTTCATCCGCAAAGTCAATCGTTGCCTCGAGAAGAGCGCGTGCGCGAATGAGATCGCGGCGCCATCCTTGAACCGTGCGAGTCAGTTCGCCGTCAAAAACGCGCATTGCGTGACGCCGCTGCGCTTCTGTATCTGAGTCGATCAGGTCAGCCAGACCTCGAACCTGCGTCAAGTCGAGCTGATCATTGAGTAGGGCCCGACGCGTGAACTCGCCTGGTTCTGCAAGGCGTGCTAGGCCTGTCTGTCCAATGGCGGTCAGGATCGCCTTCACGACAGCCATGCTGCCATGACACTGCAATTCCACGACGTCTTCACCTGTGAAACTTGCCCGTTCAGCGAAGTACAGGACAAGCGCTTGGTCCAACACCTCACCGTCTGAGCCGTGAAGACGACAGAGCCGCGACATCCTCGGCTCGGGGGGTTGGCCTCCTAGAGCCTTGAGGACATCAATGCTCGCCGGCCCGGATATCCGTACAATTGCGACGCCCGATTTCCCCGGCGCGGTGGCAGGTGCGTAGATCGTCTCCGACACGACCGTGCCGTCAGGAATTCATGGATTCGAAGAAGTCCGAATTCGTCTTCGTCTGCTTCAACTTGCCGATCAGGAACTCGATCGCGTCCGTCGTTCCCATCGGGTTCAAAATACGACGTAGGACAAAAGTCTTCTGGAGGTTCTTGGGATTGACCAGAAGATCCTCCTTTCGCGTACCGGACTTCAGAATATCCATCGCGGGGAAGACACGCTTGTCCGCCACCTTGCGATCAAGCACGATCTCGCTGTTACCAGTACCCTTGAACTCTTCGAAGATCACCTCGTCCATACGGCTCCCGGTATCGATCAGGGCCGTCGCGATAATCGTCAAAGAGCCACCCTCCTCGATATTACGGGCAGCGCCGAAGAAGCGCTTCGGCCGCTGGAGGGCGTTTGCATCGACGCCGCCGGTAAGAACCTTGCCAGAGGAGGGCACCACGGTATTGAAGGCACGACCGAGGCGCGTGATCGAATCGAGCAAGATGACGACATCGCGTTTGTGCTCGACGAGACGCTTGGCCTTCTCGATCACCATCTCGCTGACAGCGACGTGGCGGGTAGCCGGCTCATCGAAGGTCGAGGAAATGACCTCGCCTTTCACGGATCGTTGCATATCCGTGACTTCTTCTGGACGTTCGTCAATCAACAGAACCATGAGGTAACACTCGGGATGGTTCGTTTCGATAGACTTGGCTATATTCTGCAGGAGGACGGTCTTGCCTGTCCGAGGCGGGGCAACGATCAAAGATCGCTGACCTTTCCCGATGGGTGCGACAAGATCGATGATCCGGGCGGAGCGATCCTTGATGGTCGGATCCTCGATCTCCATGCTGAAACGCTCGTCGGGATAGAGCGGCGTCAGGTTATCAAAGCTAACCTTGTGCTTCGCCATTTCCGGATCGGCGAAGTTGATCTGGGTCACCTTGACGATTGCGAAGTACCGTTCGTTATCGTCCGGCGCCTGGATGACACCCTCGACGGTATCGCCGGTGCGCAACGAATGGGCACGAATAACGTCGGGGGAAAGATAGATGTCGTCGGGGCCAGGCAGGTAGTTCGCCTCAGGCGCCCGCAGGAACCCGAACCCGTCCTGCAGGACCTCGAGCACGCCTTCGCCCGAGATCTCCCAACCCTCATCGGCCCGCTCGCGCAGGATGGAGAACATCATCTCGCCCTTGCGCATGGTCGAGGCGTTCTCGATCTCCAGTTCCTCGGCCATGTCCACCAGCGCCTTCGGCGACATCGCCTTGAGGTCGCGGAGGTTCAACGTTTCGGCAGGGCCGGCTTCCGGAGACGTCGGTTCGGTGGGATACTCGTCATCGCGCATGTCATTGCCTCGCAGCGGCATGGCCCCGCTCCCCAAATGGTATAGCGACGCCTCAATTGTGTTTTGGAGATCGGCATTCCGGGCCAGGACGGCCCACCGTTGAGGCTCAGCTATGCGCTGAGATCCGGGAAGTCAATCAGAACGGTCGAGCGATCACTGAAATCACGATGACCACCATCAGCACCGTCGGCACCTCGTTCATCATCCGGTAGCGCCGCCCATCGAGCTTGGCCGTACCGGCTACCAGCCGCTTCCGCTCGCTTGCGCACCAGATATGAAATGCCGTCATCGCAAGAACGCTGGCGGCCTTCACCCAAGGCCAACCCTCGTTCCAGTCGACCACGCCGAGGGCGATCAGGGAAAGCCCGAAAGTCCATGCCGCGATCATTGCCGGCAGCATGATCGCCCGCAGGAGCCGACGTTCCATGACCTCGAGAACGGGGATCATGTCCGGGACGAGGGCGCTCTGCTCCGCGTGGTACACGAACAGACGCGGCAGATAGAAGATGCCTGCCATCCACGCGATGACTGAGATCACGTGTCCAGCTTTCAACCAGAGATAGAGATCTGCCAACTGCGCTCCTCCTGCGCCGTCTCCTACCAGTCAAAAAGAAAGAAAGAAGATGAAGTTGTTTGTAGGGCCTGTGAGAGTCGGGGATTAAAGGTTTTCAACAGGAAATGCATAGCTGGGGAGAACGTCGATGCGCGGGATCCCGAGGTCGGGGATAAAGCGAGAATAGCACGGCTTTCATGGGCTGACTGCTTGTGGAGAATGTTGGGGACGATGCGAGCCACGCCATGTACGGATCCGTTCCTGCACATCCCGGTATCAAACGTTCCACCGGCGGAGAACACGTCGGTGAGGCGGGGAGAACGCCCGACTTGTCCTCGACCACGCGTCCGGTCATTCCTCCCACATGGTTTCCGACAAGCTTCTCCCGCCGGTTCCTCACAGGGTTGTCCCATGCTGATCCTCGCCTCGACGTCGGAGACGCGTCGCATGTTGCTGGCCAATGCCGCGATCCCGTTCGAGGCGCGCCCGTCGCGCGTGGACGAGGCACTGGTGCGGGATGCGCTGTTGGCCGAAGGGCACGGGCCGCGGGAGATCGCCGACGCGCTGGCCGAGATGAAGGCGCTCCGGGTACGAGCCCCGGGTCTCGTCCTCGGCTGCGACCAGACTGCGGACCATGACGGCACGCTCCTGTCGAAGCCGGGCACACAGGAAGAAGCCGTCGCGCAACTCCGTCGCCTGTCCGGCGGAACGCATCGCCTCCATTCCGCTGCGGTCGTTGCGGAAGCCGGCCGGCCGGTCTGGCGTCACGTTGCGACCGTGCGCATGGACATGCGGTTGGCGTCAGAGGCCTATCTACAGGAATACGTGAGCCGGAACTGGGACGAGATCCGTCACTCTGCCGGAAGCTACACGCTCGAGGGGGAGGGCGCGCGTCTGTTCCATCGGGTGGAAGGCGATTACTTCGCCGTGCTCGGCTTGCCGCTCCTGCCGCTCATCGATTTCCTGATCACCCGCGGGGAGATCGCGGCATGAGCGTCCTGGCCGGCGTCATCGGCGACCCGATCGGGCACAGCCGGTCGCCCCGCCTGCACGGGCACTGGCTCGCGCGCTACGGCATCGACGGGCATTACGTCCCGCTCCGCGTGCCGGCGGCCGATCTCGACGAGACGCTCCGCTTGTTGCCGCGGCTCGGCTTCGCCGGCATCAACGTGACCATCCCGCACAAGGAGGCCGTCTTCGATCGTGCCGACGAGGTGACGGACCGGGCGCGCGCCGTCGGGGCGGCGAACACGCTGGTCTTCCGCGACGGCCGCATCCACGCCGACAACACCGACGGGATCGGCTTTCTCGCGAACCTGCGACAGGGCGCACCGAACTGGCAAAGCGACCGTCCGGCTATGGTTCTCGGCGCGGGCGGCGCGGCGCGGGGGATCGTGGATGCGCTACTGACGGCGGGCGTGCCCGGGGTGACGCTCGCCAACCGGACCACCGCGCGGGCGGAAGCGCTCGCGGACATCTTCGGTGACTGGACACAGGTCGTTCCCTGGACGGAAGTTTCGGACGCACTGGCGGGGCAGGGGCTCCTGGTCAACACGACCAGCCTCGGCATGACGGAGCAGCCGCCCCTGACACTCGACCTGCATGCATTGCCGGAGGAGGCCGTGGTGACCGACATCGTCTATACGCCGCTCGCGACGCCGCTCCTGCGCGCGGCCGCCGCGCGGGGCAACCCGGTCGTGGACGGTCTCGGCATGCTGCTGCATCAGGCCGTCCCTGGCTTCGCGGCATGGTTCGGCACGACGCCCGAGGTCGATGACGACCTTCGCCGGGCGGTGCTTGCGTGATCCTCGGACTGACCGGGTCGATCGGCATGGGGAAGTCTACGACCGCCGAAATGTTCCGCGAACTCGGCGTGCCGGTCTGGGATGCGGATGCCACCGTACACCAACTCTACGCCGCAGGGGGCGCAGCGGTCGCGCCGATGGCAACGGCATTCCCAAAGGCGGTGCGAAACGGCGCCGTGGACCGCGAAGTCCTGCGCCGCATCGTCGCCGCTGACCCCGACGTGCTTCCGAAGATCGAAGCCATCGTGCATCCCCTCGTGGCGGCGCACCGCATGACCTTCCTCGAGGCCGATGCTCCTCTCGTCGTGCTCGATATTCCGCTCCTCTTCGAGACCGGCGCGAACGCGCAGGTCGATCGCGTCGCCGTCGTCAGCGCCCCGCCGGAGGTGCAGAAGTCCCGCGTCCTCGGCCGTGGCACGATGACGGAGGCGGAGTTCGAAACCATCCTGTCGCGGCAGGTGCCGGATGCTGACAAGCGGGCACAAGCCGACTACATCATCGAGACGACCGACATGGGGACGGCGCGCGCCACCGTCGCGACCATCGTGAAGGAGCTGACGTGAGAGAGATCGTCCTCGATACCGAGACGACCGGGTTCGAGCCGGAGACCGGCGACCGGATCGTGGAGATCGGCGCGGTCGAACTCGTCAACCACGTCGCCACGGGCGAGATCTATCACCAGTACATCAACCCCGAACGGAGCATGCCGCAGGGTGCGTTCGAGGTGCACGGGTTGGGCGACGACTTCCTGAAGGACTATCCGGTCTTTCGGCAGGTCGGGCAGGCGTTCCTCGACTTCATCGGCGACTCGAAGCTCGTGATCCACAATGCCGCCTTCGACATGAAGTTCCTGAATGCGGAACTCGAATGGATGGGCTTGCCGCGCCTGCCGATGGACCGGGCGATCGACACGCTGGGCATCGCGCGGGCCAAGTTCCCCGGCGCGCCGGCCTCGCTCGATGCGCTCTGCCGCCGGTTCGGTGTCGACAACTCGTCGCGTACCAAGCACGGCGCGCTTCTCGACAGCGAGATCCTGGCGGAAGTCTATCTGGAGCTGATCGGCGGGCGGCAGCCGACCATGTCGCTGGTCGCGCAGGGCACGAGTCGGCAGACGGGGCAGGGCAACTGGACGCCCGGCCCGCGACCCGTGCCCCTGCCGCCGCGCATTTCGGAGGCAGAACGCGTCGCCCATGCCGCCTTCGTCGACGGCCTGGGCGACGGGGCGCTCTGGCGGCGCTAGCTCAGGACGGCTTCTGCTGGCCGCTCTCGGCCTGCATGCGGCGCGTGACCTCGTTGCGATAAAGCGCGACGAAGTCGATGTTCTCGAGGTTGAGCGGCGGGAAACCTCCATCGCGCGACACGTCGGAGACGATGCGGCGCAGATACGGGAACAGCATCCGCGGGCATTCGATCATCAGATAGGGGTGCATCTGGTTCTCGGGCACGTTCGAGATCGCGAAGACGCCGGCATAGTCCAGCTCCATCGCGAAGATCGGTTCGTCCGCGCCCTTCACCTTGCCGGTGACGTTGAGCTTCACGGCGACCTCGTACTGACCCTCCGCACTGCGCTTCTTCGCTTCGAGCCCGACCTTCACGCTGATGTCGGGCTGTCCTTCCATCGCGCGGCCCTTCTGGACGGCCACGTTCTCGAAGGAGAGGTCACGGATGAACTGGCCCAGCACCTGCATTTGCGGCATCTGCTGCGGCTGGGCCGCGCCGTTGGTGGCGCCTTCGGGCTTGGTCTCTTCGGGATTCGGAGCGTCGGTTGTCTGGTCTTCGTCGGCCATCTGGCGTCATCCTCGGGTCAGAAAAAGGTTGCGCCCCGATACCAGAGGGGCCGGGACGTCACAACCGAGGCGGCGCAAGGGTCAGTCGCGGGTCCAGCCCGAGGGGCCTCCACGACGCGGAACTTCCACATATTCGCCCTCGACCACGTCGTCGCGAGCAGGTGGCTGCTCCCGCATGGGTTGTCCGCCGACGGTAAAGGATTTGACCTCGATGCGCTGCCGTACGTGACGCATCACCGCATCCCGCACGCCTGGCACCAAGAGCGCGAACCCAATGGCGTCGGTGAAAAAGCCGGGCGTTAGCAGCAGGAGCCCCGAGGCGAGGATCATCGCGCCATGTGCGAGCGGGCGTGTCGGATTGCTCAGCCGATCCAGCGACTGCTGAATGCGACGCAGCTCCGCCAATCCCTGCTTGCGCACCAAATATGTCCCGAGCGCCGCCGTGACGACGACGATGGCGAGCGTCGGAAAGAGACCGATCAGGCCACCCACCTGGATGAACAACGCGATCTCGATGATCGGGACGGCGACGAAAATCGCGAACAACCACATGGTATGGGCCTCCTTCGGTCGGGATCGCTTCCCTTGATCCCCATACCGTCTTACTTATGTGCGGGGTTCGGGATACCAAGCCCACGCGCCCGGAGAGAAGGATGAACCATCCCGTGATACAGCTTCTGGTCCTCGCCGCGATCGCTCTGTTCCTCGTGATCCGGCTGAAGAACGTGCTCGGCACGCGCACGGGGTTCGAGAAGCCGCCGGCGGTGGACAATCCGCGTTCGGATACCGTGCGCCGCGACTTCGAGGTGATCGAGGGCGGGCCGGACCGCGACATTATCGACCATGTTCCCGATGGCAGCGAGAGCGCCAAGGCGCTTGCCGTGATGAAGCAGACCGAGCCGGGGTTCAGCGTGGACGAATTCGTTGGGGGTGCCCGGCAGGCCTACGAGATGATCCTGATGGCCTTCGAGAACGGCGACCTGTCGTCGGTGCAGGATTTCCTGGCGGAAGATGTCTACGACGCTTTCCTGTCGGTCATCTCCGACCGGGAAGACAGGGGGCTCCGGGTTCACGCAAACTTCGTCGGCGTGCGCGAGACGGCTCTGACGGACGCGGAGTTCGACCCGACAACATCGGAAGCTGAGATCACGCTGCGTTTTGTCGGCGAGATGACGAGCGTCGTGCGCGATGCCGAGGGCAAGATCGTCGAGGGCGATCCGAACGAGATCAAGAAGAGCCGCGACGTCTGGACCTTCGCGCGCGTGATGGGCACCGGCGATCCGAACTGGAAGCTCGTCGCCACCGGGGGCTGAGATGGCCCCCCTCGAGGCCCCGCCAGCCGCCCCCGAAACGGGGCGGCCTTCGTTTGCCGGTCTGCTCGGGTGGATGCAGGACGACTTGGCCGCGGCGCTCGATGCGTATCTCAGGAACCCGCCGGGCCCCCTGTCGGAGATCGCCCGGGCGGCATCCGACCCGCGGGCCTTCTTCGAGGCGCGCTTCCAGTTGGGCCCGACGATGACCGGGCATTTCACCGGCTATTACGAGCCTGAACTTCCGGGCGCCCTCGAGCCGAGCGATGCCTTTCCCGTCCCGATTCATGCTATGCCGTCCGGCCTCGTCACCGCGCCCCGCGCGGAGATCGAGCCGCTGCTGGCGGGCCACGAGATCGCGTGGCTCCGCGACGAGGTGGATCGCTTCTTCCTTCAGGTTCAGGGGTCGGGGCGCATCCGGCTTGAGGATGGCGGGACGTTGAGGGTCCGCTTCGCCGGTCGGAATGGTCATTCCTACCGCTCGATCGGCAAGCTTCTCGTCGAGCGTGGCGTGTTCGACGCGGATATCGACGCCGAGACGCTGAAGACCTGGCTCCGGGCCGATCCCGTGCGCGGCCGGGCCGTGATGGCGGAGAACCCGAGCTACGTCATGTTCGTCGCCCTCGATCTGCCCCTCGAGTCCGGCCCGATGGGTACGCTCTGTCCGCTGAGCGGCGGACGCTCGCTCGCGGTCGATCCCGAGCAGACGCCGCTCGGTACGCCGGTCTGGGTCGAGACGGACGGGATCTCGCGCCTCTGCATCGCGCAGGATACCGGTGCGGCGATCCGCGGCTCGGGCCGGGCGGATCTGTTTTTCGGCACGGGCGATGCCGCGGGTCGCGCGGCGGGGCGGTTCAACCATCCGGGACGGTTCACTCCGCTCCTGCCGCGATGAGGCGGCGCAGGCTGACGCCCGAGGATCAGGATATCTGGTCCCGCTATACCCGCACGGCGGAGGCGTTGGACCCGCCGCGGCAGGAGCCGCTGGACGCATCTCCGCCCGTGCCCAACCCGGACCCGCCCGCACCGCAGGTTCGGCCGTTCCGGCTCGGTGAACGCGCGAAGATGCGCAACAGCTCGCACGCCCTCGCGCCCTCGATCGCCGAAGAGGTCCGCGCCGCGCCGCTTCGGATGGACGCCAAAGCGCACAAGCGGATGACGTCCGGCAAACTCCGCCCGGAAGGCAAGCTCGACCTGCACGGCATGACGCTGGAGCAGGCGCACCCGGAGCTGACGCACTTCGTCCTGATGTCCCACGCGGCGGGCAAGCGGCTGGTGATCGTCGTCACCGGCAAGGGCAAGTCCCGCCCCGCCGAGGGGCCGATCCCGGCCCGGCTGGGCGTGCTGAAGCATCAGGTGCCGCAATGGCTCCGCATGGCGCCGCTTGCCCCCGTCGTCCTGCAGGTCTCCGAGGCGCATAGGCGCCACGGGGGCTCAGGCGCGTACTACGTCTATCTGCGACGGTAGATCCGCTTTCGCACGCTGCACCGCGTACGCCGCGATCAGGCCGGCGCAGGCGAAGTAGGCGGCGATGGCGATGGCCTGGTGCGGCAGGTCGATGCCGTGGTCGATCACGACGCCCGTCAGGCCGGGTCCGATGGCCGTGCCGAGCACCATGATCGACGCGCCGAGCGCCTTGATCGCACCGATGTGGCGCGTGCCATAGAACTCCGCCCAGAAGGCCGTGGGCACGGTCGCCTGTGCCCCGGACCCGATCCCCATGATCACGAGAGCGACCGCCCCGGCCCAGAGGGTGTCCGCCCCCGCGAGCAGGTAGAAGGCCACGACGAACGGGACCATGTAGAACTGGATCAGCCGCCCGGACCCGATCCGGTCGAGCACCGCGCCGGAGAGTAGCGTCACGCTGACGACGGAGACCGTGTAGATCGGCAGGAGCGCGACGAAGGACGCGTGGGTCCAGCCCTTGGCCATCGCGAAATGCACCTGATGGAAGAACAGCGCCGTGCCGAAGGCGGGCGGGCCGAGCAGGAGCGGGATCATCGCCCAGAAGAGCGGGTGTCGCAGCACCTCCATACGGACCCAGTGCCGGTTGCCCATGCCCGTCGAGGCGGACTCGCCCGCTAGCGAGGCCGGCGTGCGCTCGGCTCGCAGCAACCGTAGCAGGATAGGGATCGACAGGAGCGTGAGGCCCGCACAGCCAACCCAGAGGAACCGCCAGTCCGTTACCGACATCAGGTAGACGAACAGGATCGGCAGGGTCGCCTGTCCGATCGCGAAGCCGAGCGAGGCGATGGAGAGCGCCTTGCCGCGGGAGGCCACGAACCACCGTGCCATCGCCACGTTGGCCAGATGCGTCATCATGCCCTGGCCCATGAACCGCAGCGCGAAGATCGCCAGCACCAGCATCACGAGGCCGTTCGTCGCGGCCATCAGCAGGCACGCCCCTGCCAGTCCGCCGCAGACGAGCGTCGCGAGCCGTCGGATACGCAGCCGGTCCGCGATGCCGCCGGCGAAGACCATGGCCAGCGCCGATGCGCAGGTCGCGAAGGTATAGATCAGGCCCCAGGTCCCGTCGGTCAGGCCGAACGCGCCCATCACCTCGACGGCGAAGATCGCGATGAACACCGTCTGCCCGAACGACGAGGTGAACGCGATCAGCGCCCCCGCAGACAGGAAGGCGGCGTTGTCGTGCAGGAACCGGGCGAAGCCGGTTTCCCGGCTCAAAGCACGTAGCGGGAGAGGTCCGCGGACCGGGACAATTCGCCGAGCTGGGCCTCCACGAAGTCTGCGTCGATCACCACATCGCTGCCGCCTCTATCCGGCGCCTCGAAGGACAGTTCCTCGAACACACGCTCGAGCACGGTGTAGAGCCGCCGCGCGCCGATGTTCTCGACGCTCTCGTTCACCTGCGCGGCGATCCGGGCCAGCGCGGCGATCCCCTCGTCGGTGAAGCTGACCGTGACCTGCTCCGTCGCCATCAGCGCGGTGTATTGCCGGGTCAGCGCGTTGTCCGTCTCCGTCAGGATGCGGACGAAGTCGTCCTCGGTCAGCGCGCGCAGCTCCACGCGGATCGGCAGGCGCCCTTGCAGTTCGGGCAGAAGGTCCGAGGGCTTGGCGATGTGGAACGCGCCCGACGCGATGAAGAGGATATGGTCGGTCTTGACCGTGCCGTGCTTGGTGGAGACGGTCGTGCCCTCGATCAGTGGCAGCAGGTCGCGCTGCACGCCTTCGCGGCTCACGTCGGCACCCCGGGCATCGGCATTGCGGCAGACCTTGTCGATCTCGTCGATGAAGACGATGCCGTTCTGCTCGACCGCGCGGATCGCCTCGCGGGTGACGGTCTCCGCGTCGAGCAGCTTGTCCGCTTCCTCGTCGATCAGCAGGTCGTAGCTCGCCGCGACCGTCAGGCGCTTCTTGACGTTTCGCTGGAACGCCTTGCCGAACATCTCGCCTAGCGAGGCCATCTGGTCGCTGCCCGGCTGGCCGGGGATGGCGAAGCCGCCCATCGGGTTGGAATTGTCGGTCACCTCGAGCTCGATCACCTTGTCATCGAGCTCGCCCGCGCGAAGCTTGCGGCGGAACGACTCGCGCGTGCCTTCCCGCGACTGGTCGCCGGCCAGCGCCGAGATCACCCGCTCCTCGGCAGCAGCATGGGCCTTGTCCTTGACGTCCTCGCGCATCTGCTCGCGGATCATGATCTGCGCCGCATCGACCAGATCGCGGACGATCTGCTCCACGTCGCGGCCGACATAGCCGACCTCGGTGAACTTCGTCGCCTCGATCTTGAGGAACGGCGCGCGGGCGAGCTTGGCGAGCCGGCGGCTGATCTCGGTCTTGCCGACCCCGGTCGGGCCGATCATCAGGATGTTCTTCGGATAGACCTCGTCGCGCAGGTCGTCGCCGAGCTGCTTGCGCCGCCAACGGTTGCGCAACGCCACGGCGACGGCGCGCTTGGCGTCCTTTTGGCCGATGATGAAGCGGTCCAGTTCGGACACGATCTCGCGCGGGGTCAGGTCGGTCATTCTCGGTCTCCTTCCCGCGCCTACCTAAGCGGCCTGCGCGCGAACGCAATGTCGCGGCAGCGGGCTGTCAGCCGAGCGTCTCGACCGTCAGGTTGCCGTTGGTGAAGACGCAGATATCGGCGGCGATCTGCATCGCCCGGCGGGCGACCGTCTCGGCGTCGAGGTCGGTGTCGATCATCGCACGGGCCGCGGCCAGCGCGTAGTTCCCGCCGGACCCGATCGCGGCCACGTCGTGCTCGGGCTCGAGCACGTCGCCCGCGCCGGTGATGACGTACATGTCCTTGCCGTCGGTGACGATCAACATCGCCTCCAGCTTCTGGAGGTACTTGTCGGTCCGCCAATCCTTGGCGAGCTCGACGCTCGCACGCGCGAGTTGCCCCGGCGTCGCCTCGAGCTTTTTCTCCAGCCGTTCGAGCAGGGTGAACGCATCCGCGGTGGAGCCGGCGAAGCCCGCCACGACGTCGTGGCCGCCCGGCGACAGGCGGCGCACCTTGCGCGCGGTGCCCTTCATCACGGTGTTTCCAACGCTGACCTGGCCGTCGCCCGCGATCACGACGCGCCCATTCTTGCGGACGCCGATGATGGTCGTGCCGTGCCAGCCGGGAAATTCGCTCATGTCGTCCTCCTGCTCACCCGTCGCCATATGTGACGGGATCGGCCGTCTTGCCACCCCCGGGCCGGATGCGATCCCGATGATCGGCCATGTAGATCCGCAGCCAGGGGGTGAAACGCGACGGTTCGGCGGCGATCTCCGCGGCCAGCGCATCCAGCCCGATCCAGCGGTGGTCGCGCACTTCCTCGGGATCGGGCACAAGCGCTAGGTCCGGTCCGGCGAGCCCGACGAACAGGTCGACGACCTCGTGCTCGATCAGGCCGCCACCCACCTCGGCACGGTATTCGAGCGTGCCACGTGCCTCGAGCGGCAGGCCGGTGATCCCCAGTTCCTCCCGCAGGCGACGGGTAGCGCAACGAGCGGACGGCTCGTTCCAGTGCGGGTGGGTGCAGCAGGTATTCGCCCAGAGGTTCGGCGTGTGGTACTTGCACGCCGCCCTTCGCTGCAGGAGCACGGCGTCGCCGCGCAGCACGAAGACCGAGATCGCCTTGTGCCGCAGCCCCCGTTCGTGGGTCTCGAGCTTCGGCATCGGGCGCAGCGTCCCGTCCACCCAGGCGGGAATCATCGTGTCGTCGGCTCGCATTCGAACTCCCTGTCGGCCCGGAGGCACCGCGCCCGTCTAGAGGCGCCGTGCCGTGAAGTGAAGCTCGGCCGAGACGTGTCAACCGATGTCGGCCGGAGAGCGCGAGCGAACGGGTTCTTGCAGGATCACGTTGGGTAAACGACACGCCCTCAGGTTGCGGCGATCGGTCTTGTTGCAAGTATGGTCGGGCGAACGCTACGTATCGGCCTTGATCCGCGAAAGTACCAAATGACGTTGCTTCCATCCGCAACCGGCAGGACCGGACCGCATGCCGTTGTCATCGGCGCCGGCTTCGGCGGGCTTGCCGTCGCGATGCGGCTCGGGGCTGCGGGCTGGCGCGTCACGGTTCTCGACCGCCAGGATAGGCCCGGCGGGCGGACGATCTCGGTCGAATCCGAGGGACACCGCTTCGACCTCGGGCCGACGCTGATGAGCCATCCGGACGCGCTCCGGCGACTGTTCCTCGAATGCGGTCACGATCCCGACGTGCTCGACCTGATCGCGCCCGATCCGCTGTGGTCGTTCCACTGGGACGACGGCACCCGGGTCGAGGCGCGGGCCGAGGGGATGGAGGACGCGGTGCGACGGATTTCGCCCGGCGACCTCGAAGGATGGAACGCGCTCTGGAGCGAGGCGCGCGCGCGACCCTGGGGCGGGTTTCGCGGCCTGTTCGAGCGGTTCCGTCCGCGGGCTTGGGGCGGCGTGATGCGGCGCGTCGCCACCCATCTGAGCGACGAGAAGTTGCGGACCATGATGGCCTGCCCGCCGATCCTCGTCGGTCAGAACCCGCTGACCGCCGATCCGGAGCTGTGCTTCCCGGCGATGACCCGCCACGGCCTCGTCGCGGCGAATGGCGGGCTCGGCGACGTCACGCATGCGATGGCCGAGGCGGTGGAGGCGCAGGGTGGCGAAGTGCGGCTCGGCGTCGAGGTGATCGCCGCCTCCGCCCGGCATGTCGAGCTGACGAGCGGCGAGCGGCTCGAGGCCGATGTCGTCGTCGCCGGGACTGTGCCGCCCTCGCGCCGTGCCCCGGCGGAGGCAATCGGTCTGTTCGTTTGGCATTTCGGCACGCGCGACACGGCGGATCTCTGGCCCGAGGCCGGGGTCAGCACCATGGTCGCCGGGCACAACATCGCGGCGAACCTCCGGACCGTGGCGCGGGGCCGCATCCCGGAGGATCCGCTCATCCACCTGCGCCGCACCACGCTCGACGATTGCACGGCCGCACCCGAAGGCGGCGACACGTTCTACGCGCTCGTTCCCGTGCCGCATCTGGGCCATCGGGCCGGTCCCCGGTGGTCGGAGGAGGCGGGGCCGCTTCGCGATCGCCTGATGGCCCGGATCGAGGCGAGCGTCCTCCCGGGGCTGTCACGGCATCTCGCGACCGAGATGGTTTTCACCCCCGAGGACGTGCGCGACCGCTTCGGAACACCCCACGGCCTTCCGGCCGGCGGGCATTCGGCGGTGTCGGGAACCGGTTTCCTGCATCTCGTGCCCGGGCCGGAAGGCGGTGTCGCCGGGGCCATCTCGGGGGCGGAGGCGCTGGTGCGGAACCTGCCCTTGCCGGCCGCGCTCTGACGATGGACTGGCCGCTCTTCGCGATCTTCCTGGCCGCCTGCTGCGCGGCCGCGTCGACCGGCGTGCTGTTCCGGCCGGGCGAGTGGTATGCGCGGCTCGAGAAGCCTGTCTGGACGCCGCCGAACCGGCTCTTCCCGGTGGCCTGGGGCATCCTGTACGTCCTGCTTGCCTTCGCGGCGGCGCGCGTGGCGGGGCGCGAGGGTGCGGCGCTTCCGCTTGCGCTCTGGGCCGTGCAGATCGCGCTCAACACGCTCTGGACGCCGGTCTTCTTCGGCCTGCACCGGATGCGGGCGGCGCTCGTGGTGATCTCCTGCCTGCTGGTCGCGTCGATCGCGCTGGCCGCCTCGCTCCGTGCTGTCGACCCGATCGCATGCTATGCGGTCCTGCCCTATGTCGGGTGGATCGCCTATGCGACGGCGTTGAATGCGTCGGTGCTGCGCCGGAACGCTCAGCCGAGATAAGCGCGCAATTCCGGTGGCGGATCGGCGAAGAGCGGTGCCGTCGGTTTCGGCGGATGCAACACGCCGCCCGCGATCAACGCGGTATGATCGGCGATGGCGCGGGCATCCGCTGGGTCGTGCGTGACCATCAGGACCGACAACCCTTCCGCCTGTGCCGTCTCCCGCAGAAGCGTCAGCATTTCTTGCCGGAGCGCAGGTCCGAGGGCGGAGAACGGCTCGTCGAGCAGGAGCCACGGCCGCCGGCGCAGGAGCGCACGGGCCAGGGCGGCGCGGCTCTGCTGTCCACCCGACAGGTCGCGGGGCAGGCGGTCGCCCATGCCTGCGAGACCGACGCGGGCCAGCACCGCATCCCGGTCCTTTTTCTGTTCCGCGTCGAGGCGCAGATCGGAGCGCAGGCCCAGCCCGACATTCTTCGCGACCGAGAGATGCGGGAACAGGTTCTGGTCCTGGAACAGGATCGAGAGCGGCCGGTCCCCGGGGGGCAGGGCGGTGATGTCCGCGCCGTCCACCCGGACTTGGCCGTCCTCCGGCGCGAGGAAGCCGGCGATGGCGGCGAGGAGCGTCGATTTGCCCGACCCGCTCGCGCCCATCAGCGCGGTGATGCCGCCCGCCTCTAATCGCGCATCGGCCTCGAGTGTAAAAGCGCCCAGCATCAGCCGCAGATGATCGAGCTCAAGCACGGCGCCCTCCGCGTTCGAAGAGCCAGAACAGGCCAAGCGACAGCACGACGAGGAGGAGCGCGGCGGCGCGGGCATCCTCCATCCGGTAGGCGCCCATGAGCTGATACAGGACGAGGGGAAGCGTCGCCTGATCGGGCGAGGCGAAGAGCGCGATGACGCCGAGATCTCCCGCCGCCAGCGCCGCCGTCAGTCCGGCCGCGAAGCCCGCGGGACGGCGCAGGCGCGGCAGGGCGACAAGGCGGAGCCAGGACCAGCCGGACAGGCCGAGCGACGCGGAGAGCCGGCCGTAATCCCGGTCGAGGTTGCGCATCGCAGGGATCAGGGCGCGGAGCGCGAAGGGCAGGGCAAGGATAACGTTGACGAAGGCCGTCACCGGCAGGGCCATCGCGATCGGGTTCACTACCGGCAGGAGCAGGATGTAGAGCCCGGTGCCCAGCACCAGCGGCGAGGCGGCGATGGAGAGCGTGCCCACCACCTCGATCCACCCGTTCCGGCCGCGCGCGATTGTCGCGACGGCCATGGCCATCGCCAGCGCCGTGGTCAGGAGGGCGGCGGACAGCGCGATGCCGAGCGACCGTCCGGCGGCGGTCCAGACCGAGACGGGCAGGTCGATCAGGTGACGGATTCCATCGCCCAGGACGAGGATCATCGGCAGGAGCAGAAACGTGCAGGCGAGCAGGATCGCCACCGCGTCCTGCATCCGCAAGGCCGGGCCCGCGCTGTCCCATCGCGGCACCGCCCGGTCGAGCCCCGCGCCGAAACCCGAGGGCAGGGCGAGACGCAGCGACAGGAACGCCGCTGCACCGCCGAGGGCCATCTGCATCGCGCCGAGCAGGGCCGCCCGGGACAGGTCGAAGTCGAAACGGAACGCTTGATAGATCGCCAGCTCCACAGTGGTGGAGCGCGGCCCGCCGCCGAGCGCCAGCGCGACGGCGAAGGAGGTCGTGCAAATCAGGAAGATCACCACGAAGATGCCCGGCACGACGGCCCGCAGCATCGGCAGCTCCAGCAGGCGGAACGTGTCGCGGGCGGTAAAGCCGAGGGAGGCGGCGAGACGGAGGCGCTCGCCCGGCACGCCGAGCCAGGCTTGAAGGATGAGCCGCGTGGCGAGCGGCATGTTGAAGAACACATGCGCGAGGATCACCCCTTGCCAACCGTAGATCGAGACGGGGGCGACGCCGATCCAGCCGAGTGCCGTGTTGACGACACCGCTGCGGCCGAACATGGCGACGAGTCCGAGCACCGCGACGATGACCGGCAGGATGAACGGCGCGCCGAGCAACAGCACGACCACACCGCGACCCGGGAATGTGCGGCGAGCCAGCGCGCGCGCCACCGGGATCGCGAGCAGGACCGAGAGCGCCGCCGAAAGCGCCGCCTGCCAGAGCGTGAAGCGGAGCGCCGCCCAGTCGGATCCGGCGAGCCCGCCCCAACCCTCGGCCCGCCACGCCACCGCGACCAGCGGCAGGACCAACGCAACCGCGACGAGGATCGCCGCCGCGCGGCCGATCCGCGCGCCCGGGCCGTCGCGTCTGCCGCCAATCGCCGTCACCTAGCGGCCGAGACCGGCCTCGAACTCGGCGACCACCGTGTCGCGCAGCGCCTCCGCCTCCTCGGACGGGTAGATGAGCGCGGTCTCGGGCATCTCGAGGGCGGCGAAGCCCTCGGGCAACTTCGACGGGTCGAGCCTGGCGGGCAGGGACCAGTTCCCCTCGGGAATGATCGACTGGAAGTCCTCGGTCAGGATGAAGTCGAGGAAGGCCTGCGCCAGCCCTGGCTGATCGGTGCCGGCGATCTGCCCGGCGGTCTCCACCATGACGTAGTGGCCCTCGGGGAAGATCGCCGCCTTCTTGGTGTCGTCGCCCTCGGCGATGATGTGATAGGCGGGGGAGGTCGTGTAGCTCAGCACCATGTCCACCTCGCCCTCGGTGAACATGCCGTAGGACTCGGACCAGCCCTTGGTGACGGTCACGATCTTCGGCGCGAGCCCTTCCCATGCGGACTCCGCCTCCTCGCCGAAGACCCGGTGGATCCAGAGCGCGAGCGCCAGGCCGGAGACGCTGGTCCGCGGATCCTGAATGGCGATGCGCAGATCGTCCGGCGCATCGACGAGGGCCTGGAAGCTTGCGGGCGGCTCGATCTTCGTCGCTTCGTAGACGAAGGCGGTATGGCCCCAGTTGAAGGGCACGAAGGTCTCGTCTGTCCATTCGACCGGCATGGTCAGGTCGGACGTGTCGACGTTCGAGGGCGCGAAGAGGCCGGTCTGTCGCGCCGCTTCGGCGTCGTCGGTGTTCAGGCCGATCACCACGTCCGCCTGCGTGCGCTCCCCCTCGAGGCGCAAGCGCGGCAGCACGTCGCCGGTCACGTACTCGATCTCGCAATCGTCGCAGGACGCCTCGAACGCTTCCTTGATCGCGGGTCCGGGGCCCCATTCGGAGGCGAAGTAGTCCGGGGCGTAGATCGTGAGCGGCTCGGCCGTGGCGGCCGTTGTCATCAGGGTCAACCCCATTGCGATCGTGGCAGGTCTCATCTCGCGCTCTCCCTCGACGGGCGGGTTTGGCGAGACGCTCGCACCTTCCCTCCGCCGGTCCTAACCGGTTCAGGTTCAACGGGTCCGCTTGCGCATCTCAGCCCGTGAAGGCTCCCCGAGGTAAGAGATGATGTAGCCCCAGCCGCAAGTAGCGGCAAGGGCGATCGCCTATTCCGCCGGTTGGGCGTGGGCCGGAATGTCGGTCACGTCTTCGGCGATGACGCCCGCCTCCGGATCGTCGAAGACGCCGACATCCACCTTGCCCTCGGACTTGGCGATGATCGTGGTCACGACCGCGTCGCCGGTGATGTTCACCGCGGTGCGGATCATGTCCATCAGCCGGTCGACGCCGAGGATGATCGCCACGCCCTCGATCGGCAGGCCGACCTGCGTGAGCACCATCGTCAGCATCACCAGACCCACGCCCGGCACGCCCGCCGTCCCGATCGAGGCGAGGATCGCCATGCCGATGACGGTGATGTAGCCGGTCAGCCCGAGGTCGATGCCGTAGACGTTGGCGAGGAACACCGTCGCCACGCCCTGCATGATCGCGGTGCCGTCCATGTTGATGGTGGCCCCGAACGGGACGCAGAACGACGCGACGCCCTTGTCCACGCCGATCCGCTCGGTGACGGAGCGGTAGGTGACCGGGATCGTGGCGTTCGAGCTCGCCGTCGAGAAGGCGAAGATCTGGGCCGGCCGCATCTTCTGCATGAATGTGATCGGGTTCAGGCCCGACAGCAGTTTCAGCAACAGCGACAGGGTTCCGAAGAGGTGCAGGAAGAGCGCCAGCACCAGCGTCACGACATAGGCCATGACCGGGATGAAAAGCCCGATCCCCTGTTCGGCAAAGGTCTTGGCGATCAGGGCGAAGACGCCGTAGGGCGCGAAGACCATGACGATGCCGACGACCTTCATCACAAGCTCGTTCATGAAGCCGCAGGCCTCGGTGAAGGGTTTGGCCGTATCGCCCATCATCAGGACCGCGACCCCGAGGATCACGGTGTAGAAGATGACCTGCAGCATCTCGCCCGACGCGAAGGCCTGGATTGGATTGGTCGGGACGATGGCTGCGAAAGTGGCCCAGACCGAGGGCGCTTCCGCCCCGGTGACGCCGGACGTGTTGATACCTTCCATGTCGAAGCCCGCGCCCGGCCCGATCAGCAGCGCGAGGACGATGGCCATGCCGATCGCGCAGGCCGTCGTGAACATGTAGAGAGCGAAGGACTTGCCTCCGACCCGGCCGAGGACGCGAATGTCGCCGATCCCGGTCACGCCCGTTATCAGCGAGAAGAAGACCAGCGGAACCACCAGCATCTTCAGCGCGTTGACGAACATCGTGCCGATCATGCCGAAGAAACCGGCGACGATATTCGTGTCGATGAACTCGGAATCGATGACGTCGAACAGGACGCCGACGACGATGCCGAGCCCCATCGCGATCATGATCTTGACTGTCAGGGATAGTTTCCCCGTATCGTGTACGTGTGCATCTGCCATGTCCGGCACTCCCGCTAACGCTACGGCACCACCTTTACATAAGTTTAACATTTGACCAAACGCTGATGCCGAGCGCCCGTTGCGACGTGGTCCATCGGCCCGAGATCGCCTAGCCAACAGGCGAACGCGCATTTATGAGGCCGCCATGTCTCTGAACTCCTTCGGCCACATGTTCCGCGTCACGACCTGGGGGGAAAGCCACGGCCCCGCGCTCGGTGCGACGGTGGATGGCTGCCCGCCGGGCGTGCCGATCGAGGCGGAGGCGCTGCAAGTCTGGCTCGACCGCCGTAAGCCCGGTCAATCCAAGCACACGACGCAGCGAAAGGAGCCGGATACGGTCGAGATCCTGTCGGGGGTGTTCGAGGGCCGTTCGACCGGCACGCCGATACAGCTGATGATCCGCAACACCGACCAGCGATCCAGGGATTACGGCGACATCGCCGAGAAGTTCCGTCCCGGTCACGCCGACATCACCTACTGGCAGAAATACGGCATCCGGGATTACCGCGGCGGCGGCCGGTCCAGCGCGCGGGAGACGGCGGCCCGTGTCGCGGCGGGCGGCGTGGCGCGAGCGGCGCTGAGCGCGCTGCTGCCGCAGGTGCGGATCACCGGCTACATGGTGGCGATGGGGCCGCTCGACATCGACCGCGCGCGCTTCGACTGGAACGAGATCGGACGTAACGACTTCTGGTGTCCCGACCCCATTGCTGCCGAGGCCTTTGCCGAGCATCTCGACTGGCTGCGGCGCGACGATCACAATTCGGTCGGCGCCATCATCGAATGCGTGGCGCGGGGCCTGCCCGCGGGGCTCGGCGCCCCGGTCTACGGCAAGCTCGACACCGATCTGGCCGCCGCGATGATGTCGATCAACGCGGTCAAGGGCGTCGAGATCGGGGAGGGAATGCATGCTGCGCGCCTGACCGGGCGCGACAACGCGGACGAGATCGCGATGGGACCGGACGGACCGGTCTATTCGTCCAACCACGCAGGCGGCATCCTCGGTGGGATCAGCACCGGACAGGACGTGGTGGTGCGCTTCGCGGTGAAGCCCACCTCCTCGATCCTGTCGGAGCGGAGGACGATCACCCGGTCGGGCGAGGCGACGACGATCGTCACCAAGGGCCGCCACGACCCCTGTGTCGGTATCCGCGCCGTCCCGGTGGCGGAGGCGATGATGGCTTGCGTCGTGCTGGACCATTACCTGCTGCATCGCGGACAGGTCGGGGATGCCGGCGGACGGATCGGCTGAGGTCCGTCGGCATCGACGCTCCAAGCAAGATTCGATTTCGAGCGGTATCCGGATCTGACGGACGCGTCCGGACGATGGTCAGGCGCGGTTCAAGCGCGAGATCTGGACCGCAAGGATGCCGAGCGTGATGACGATCACGCCGACCACGTCGAGCGGACCCAGCCGCTCGCCGAGCAGCAGCCACGCGATCAGCACGCCGAAGAACGGGTTGAGGAAGTGGAACGTCGCGGCCGGGGTCGCGCCGATCCGTCCAACCAGAAGGAACCAGACGAAGGTGGCCGTCAGGCCCGGCACCAGCGTCGTGTAGGTGAAGGCGAGCGCCAGCCGCGGCGTCCATGTCACGTCCCAGGTCTCGAGCGCCAGCCCGGCAGGCAGGAGCGCAACCGAGCCCACGAGCATCTGCAGGCCCACGATCATCAGCAGGTTGCCGCCCCCTGCCGACGCCCCGCGCACCGCTAGCGTCGCCACGGTCAACGCGATCATTCCGACGAGGCAGAGTACGATTCCAAGAAGGTCTGCCCCGCCCTGCAGCCGCGTGCCCATGATGAGGATCACGCCGACTGCGCCTGCAATCAGTCCCACGACTCCCAGCAAGCGTGTGCGCTCCGAGAACAGGACCCAGCTCGCCAGCGCGACGGTGAGTGGCAAGCAGGAGGCGATGATCGCGGCGAGCGACGCCTCGATCCACTGCATCGCGACGAAGTTGAGACCGAGGTAGAGCGCGTTCTGGCAAAGTCCGAAGACGACGACCGCACGCCATTGCGTCTTCGTCAGACGGATCCGCTGCCCCATCAGCAGGGCCGCTCCGACCCCGATGATGCCCGCGATCCCGAAACGCAGGACGAGGGCGAGGATCGGTGGCGCCTCCGACACGATGATCCGGGCGAAGCTAAACGCCGAGGACCACATCAGCGCGAAGAGCAATCCGTAGAGAAGGGCGCGAAGGTCCATGCGAAGCTCGATGTTGCGGGCACGAAAAAGGGCCGCCTGATCGGCGACCCCCGGTGGATCGATCGGTGGCGGGCGGCTTAGCCGTTCACGGATTCCTTGAGCGCCTTCGCAATGGTCATTTTCACGACCTTGTCGGCATCCTTCTTGAACTGCTCGCCGGTGGCCGGGTTGCGAACCATCCGCTCGGGACGTTCACGGCACATGATCTTGCCCACGCCGGGAAGCGTAACGGCGCCACCGTTGGAGACCTCGTCGGTGATGATCCCGGTCAGCGCATCCAGCGCATTCGAAGCGGTCTTCTTGTCGGATTCCATCTTGTCGGCGAGCGCGGCGACGAGTTGCGTCTTCGTCATCGGTTTGTTGGCCATGTGGTTCTTCTCCCCGGGGGCTGGTGATTTGCTGGAAACCTTAGACCGGGAAATCAGGCCCTCACAAGAATTAGCATGCCGGTTTCGGCGGAATCGCCAAGAAATTGCCCTAAAGGAAGGCTGTTTCCTCGAAACTGCGCAACTTCCGGCTGTGCAGGCGTTCCAGAGGCATTTCCCGAAGCGATTCCATCGCCTTGATTCCGATCAGAAGATGCCGGCTCACCTGAGTGCGGTAGAAGGACGAGGCCATGCCAGGAAGCTTCAGTTCGCCGTGGAGCGGCTTGTCGCTGACGCAGAGAAGCGTGCCGTAGGGCACCCGGAAGCGGAACCCGTTGGCCGCGATCGTAGCGCTTTCCATGTCGAGGGCGACGGCGCGCGACTGGGAGAGGCGCTGCACCGGGCCGGCCTGCTCGCGCAGCTCCCAGTTGCGGTTGTCGATCGTGGCCACCGTGCCCGTGCGCATGATGCGCTTCAGTTCGTAGCCCTCGAGCGCGGTGACGGATTCCACCGCCTCCTCCAGCGCGACCTGCACCTCGGCCAGCGCCGGGATCGGCACCCAGATCGGCAGATCGTCGTCGAGGACATGGTCCTCCCGCAAATAGGCGTGGGCCAGGACGAAATCGCCGAGCGATTGCGAGTTCCGCAGCCCCGCGCAATGCCCCACCATCAGCCAGACATGCGGGCGCAGGACGGCGATGTGGTCGGTGGCCGTCTTGGCGTTGGAGGGGCCGACGCCGATATTGACGAGCGTGATCCCCTGGCTGTCGTCGCGCGTCAGGTGGTAGGTCGGCATCTGCGGCATCTTCGGCGGATCGACCATCGGTGCGTCGGGATCGTCCGGCGTCACCCGCTGGCCCAGAGGGCCGATCAGCTCGCGGTAGCCCGAATCCGGGTCGCGCAGGGCGGCACGGGCATAGGCCACGAATTCCTCGACGTAGAACTGGTAGTTCGTGAACAGGACATGGTTCTGGAAATCGGACGGGTCGGTCGCGGTGTAATGCGCCAGCCGGGCCAGCGAGTAATCGACACGTTGGGCGGTAAAGGGGGCGAGCGGCCGCGCCCCGTCCTCGTAGGTGAAGCCTACGCCGTTCACGATGGCGTCGTTCGTGGTGTTGAGATCGGGCACGTCGAACACGTCGCGCATCAGGAACGGCAGGACGCCGTCCTGCGGCACGGTCACGTCGGCGTCGCCCAGCACCGCGAAATGGATCGGGATCGCCGTCCGCGACGGTCCGACCGTGACCGGCACGTCGTGCGAGCGCATCAACAGGTCGAGCTGCTGCGTCAGGTAGTTCGCGAACAGGTCCGGCCGGGTGATCGTCGCCGCGTACTGTCCCGGCTCGGCGACGTGACCGAATGACAGGCGGCTATCGGTGCGTGCGAAGCTCGTCGTGGTGATGCGCACCTCGGGATAGAAGGCGCGGTAGCGACAATCCGGCAACCCGTCGGTCACCGCCTCCCGGAAGGCCCGGCGCAGGAAGTCCGTCGCCTCCTGATAAAGCCGGCGCAGTTCGGCCACGGCTTCGGCGCCGTCGGTGAAGCGCCGGGGTTCCGACAGGTCGGGCGTGCGGATCGCGGTCTTGCGGGTCATGCGGTCTCGATCAGGTCGGTCAGGGCGAATTGGGTGACGTCCACGAGGCCCAGATCGCTGATCCGGAGGTCCGGGATCACGACGAGGGCCAGCAGTGAATGCTGCATGTAGGCGTTGTTGAGCGTGCAGCCCGCGTCGCGCATGGCCGCGCCGAGCGCCTGTGCCGCGTCCGCCACCTGCCGCGCCGGGCTGTCGGACATGAGGCCGGCGATGGGCAGCCGCACCAGCGCGCGCTCCGTGCCCTCCGCCCAGAGCGTCACGCCGCCACCCACCTCGGCCAGACGATTTGCAGCCAGCGCCATCTGTTCGCGGCAGGTACCGACGACGATCATGTGGTGGCTGTCATGGGCGACGGTCGAGGCCATCGCCACGCGCCCTGTATAGCCGAATCCCTCGACGAAGGCGTTCGTCACGCCACCGGTGCCGCGGTGCCGCTCGACCAGCGCGATCTGACAGGTCGCGCCCGTCGCCTCGACCCGCCCGTCGCGGACCGGAAGCCTGCGGCTCAGCGCCCGGGTCGGTGCCTGGTTCTCGACCACACCGATGACCCGGACGCGCACTTCTTCCACACCTTCCGGCGCCGGAATCACGAAATCGCTTGCGGAGAGCGTCCTGCCGAGACGGACCGTGTTCCGCGCCCTCTCCGGCCAGGCGTAATGCGGGCAATCGACGATCATCTCGCCGTCCCGCGCCACCGTTTGCCCCAGAGCGATGACCCGCTCGACCGGCAGACTGCGCAGGTCCGGAGTCAGGATCAGGTCGGCCCGGCGGCCCGGCGCGATCGAGCCCAGTTCCCGTTCCATCCCGAAATGCGTCGCGGTGTTGATCGTGCACATCTGCAGCGCCACCAGCGGGTCACAGCCGCATTCGACGGCGTGTCGATAGACGCGATCCATGTGACCGTCGTGGACCAGCGTGCCGGCCATGCAATCGTCGGTACAGAGGATGAAGCCGCGCGGGTCGAGGCCCCGTTCCGTCACGGCGGTGATCTGGCGCTCGACATCGTGCCAGGCGCTGCCCAGCCGCATCATCGACCGCATCCCCTGCCGGACGCGGGCAACGGCATCGGCCTCGCAGGTCCCCTCATGATCGTCGGCCGGCCCGCCCGCTGCATAGGCGTGGAAGTCGGAGCCAAGGTCAGGGGAGGCGTAGTGGCCGCCAATCGTGTGCCCGGCCCGCGCGGTCGCCGCCATTTCGGCCAGCATCTTCGGGTCGCCCGCGACGACGCCGGGGAAATTCATCATCTCGCCCAGTCCCACGATACCGGGCCAGCCCATCGCCTCGGCCACGTCCTCGGGCGTGATCTCGTGCCCCGTCGTCTCGAGGCCGGGGGCGGAAGGGGCGCAGGAGGGCATCTGAACGAACATCGAGCAGGGCTGCATCCGCGCCTCGTCGTGCATCATCCGCACGCCTTCGAGGCCCAGCACGTTGGCGATCTCGTGCGGATCGGTGAACATCGCGGTCGTGCCGTGCGGCAGGACGGCGGCGCAGAACTCCGCCGGCGTCAGCATCCCGCTCTCGACATGCATGTGCGCGTCGCAGAGGCCCGGAATCACGTAGCGTCCGGCGGCGTCGATCACCTCCGTTTCCGGGCCGATGCAATGGCTCGCATCCGGGCCGACATAGGCGAAGCGGCCGTATGCGATGGCGATTTCCCAGTCCAGCACCTCGCGGGTCTGGACAAGCACCACGCGCCCGCCGCGGATCACCGTCTCGGCCGGCGCGCGGCCGGCGGCGATGGCGATGAGGTCGGCGGCCGCATCGGGCCAGGAGGGAAGCGTCTCGGGCGACATGGCGAAACGTGTCACGGGCGGGCGGCGCACGCAACCGGCCTCAGCCGCGCCGTGGAAGGGCCATGTGCCGGTTGACGTCCTTGTAGAGCAGGTATCGGAACGGCCCCGGCCCGCCCGCGTAGCAGGCCTGCGGGCAGAAGGCGCGGAGCCACATGTAGTCGCCGGCCTCCACCTCGACCCAGTCGGCGTTGAGCCGGTAGACTGCCTTGCCCTCGAGGACGTAAAGCCCGTGCTCCATCACATGCGTCTCGAGAAACGGGATCACCGCGCCGGGCTGCAACGTGACGATGGTGACGTGCATGTCGTGGCGCAGGTCGGCCGGATCGACGAAGCGCGTCGTGGCCCAGCGGCCGTCGGTGCCCGGCATCGGGGTGGGCGCGACCTCGCCGTCGCTGGTGACGACGGGATCGGGCTGCGGCAGACCCTCGACCGCCTCGTAAGCCTTCCGGATCCAGTGGAACCGTGCCGGTCCGTCGCCGGTGGCGCGCAGGGTCCAGTCGCAGCCAGGCGGCAGGTAGGCGTAGCCGCCCGCACCGAGTGCATGCGACGCGCCGCCGATCCTGAGCGCAAGCGTGCCGCCCACGACGAAGAGCGTGCCTTCCGCCCCCGGATCCGGTTCGGGCCGGTCGCTGCCGCCGCCGGGGGCGACCTCCATCACGTAGTGGCTGAACGTCTCGGCGAAGCCCGAGAGCGGCCGCGCGATCACCCAGAGCCGCGTGTCCTCCCAGAACGGCAGCGCGCTTGTCGTGATGTCGCGCATCGTGCCGCGCGGGATAACCGCATAGGCCTCGGTGAAGACCGCGCGGTCGGTAAGCAAGTCCGTCTGCGGCGGGTGCCCGCCGAGCCGGGTGAAGTAGGAACGATCTTTCATGCGTATTCCGTCTGGGGCCTCCGGCACGATGTGATGCCGAAGCGTCCCTGCCAAGCCTTTCCCCGCATTCGCGCTTCAGACGTGTTCGAGTTGCAAGAAGGTCGGGTCGAAATGGCCGATCCGCTGCAACGCGTCGCGGTCCCGGATCGTGACCCGCCGGTTGCGGATCACGCAACAGTCGGCCTCGCGCAGGTCGCGCAGCACACGGTTGACGTGAACGGAGGTCATCCCGCAGGCCGCCCCGATCTGCGCCTGCGTCAGCGGCAGGTCGAAGGTCGATCGCACGACCGTATTCGCCTGCCGCAGGCGGACGTCCATCTCAGCGAGGAAGTTCGCGACCCGGGACATGCCGCGCAGGGCACCGATCCGGAACGACCAGTAGCGATGGATTGCCGCGTCGATGATCGTCATGCCCCAGAGCGCGATCATCATGTCCGGCTCGGTCCGGACCAGCTCGGACAGTGCCGCGTGCGGAAAGACCGCCATCCTCACGTCGCTGACCGCTCGGACCTCATGATCCAGGACACCGATCGGAAAGCCGTGCAGGTCGACGAAGTCGCCGGGCACCTGCAAGCCGACGAGTTGCGTGACTCCTTCGCCGTCGGAGGCAACATGCCGCCCGATCATGCCGTCGAGAAGCAGGAGACTTTCGGTCAACGGCTCGTTTCGGCCGGCGATCAGGGCCTTGCACGGCACATCCCGCAACCCGCTGCACTGCATGACCAGACGGTCCCACTGGTCCCGGCTGATCTGATGGCACATGCCGATCCGTTCGAGGCGTTCGTTCAGAGGGATTCCGGAATGCGTGTTCGTGCCGGGTCGGGGGTGAATGGGCGAGACGGGGTCGGGGTGTGATGCCATGACGGCGAACCTGACATGTCGGGCTCCACCGCCAATTGCGGCGAAATGTCGCAGCTACCTATCGCTTGGTAAGTGTCGACCGACAATTCCCTTGTCGTAAAGCGTTTTGCCGGACGATGCGCTGAAAGACCCTTTCGTACAGTTTCGTACCTTCGTTCGCAGCCGTCGATCATCCGTTCCAGCGTGAAGAGCCGTTCGACCCGGTTCCGTCCGACGCCGCGCGGGATGGTCAGCGCGTCCTGCACCGCCCGGGCAAGCGCCGGCGCGTCGTCACGGGGGGCGTAGGCCCCGGCCGGGCCGATCACCTCGCGCACCGCGCCCATCTCGATCGCGGCGACCGGCAGACCGCAGGCCATCGCCTCGATCGCCGCCAGCCCGAACGGCTCGTCCCAGAGCGGCGTGAAGAGGAGCACGGAAGCCGCGCCCAGCGTTGCCGCCAAATCCCGGCCGGAGAGATGTCCACCGTAGCGGATCTCGGGACCGAGCCATGGCGCCACCTCGTCCTGAAAATAGTCCAGATGCTCGATCGCGCCATAGATCGTCAGCGGCACCCCGGCGATGCGCGCGGCCTGCACCGCGAGATGGGTTCCCTTGTTCGGCGTGATCCGTCCGATCCAGATCGCCGAGCCGTCGCCTTCGGGCACGAAGGGCCATTGAGCAAGGTCGATGCCGTTGTGGAGGACGCTCGCCTCTTCCGGCGCGCCCTCGGGCCACCAGCGTCCGCGCTGCAATTCGGAGGTCACGGTGAAGCGCGACCAGGGAGCGGCGCTGTCGTGCACCGCCCGGCGCAGGACAGCGAAGGGCGGGATGTGCAGCGAGGTGACCATCGGCAGCTGTTCGGCGCGGGCTAGTCGCGGCGGAAAGCGGTGCAGCGAATTGTTGTGGATCACGTCAAACCCGCCATCGCGAAGCGCGGCGGCGGCGCGGGCGAAACCGGCATCGACATGATCGTTCAGGATGTCGGTCCCGTGGAAATCGTGCCACGGGAAGCGGCGATCGTAATGCTCTTCGAGAACGGGGTGTACGGCCACGCCCGCCGGCGCGCCGGCGGCGCTGTCGCCGCTCGCGAAGAGCGTGACCTCGTGGCCGCGCCGGGCCAGTGCATCGGCGAGATGCCAGGAATGGGCTTCCATCCCGCCCATGAAGGGCGGCGCGATCGGGTGGCGCACATGTGCGACGACCGCGATCCGCATCATTCGGCGGCGACGCTTGATGGCGGGGTGAGCAGACCATCCTGTGCTTGGGTCATGCGGGAATGCCGCTCCCGCATGGAGGCGGTTTCCGGTGGCAGGCCCGCGGCGAGCCGGGCCCGGTCCTCCAGCAATCGGACGACCCGACCGGTCGCCGCGTAGGGCATCTCGGCGGTCTGCTGGCAGAGCGCGAAATCCGCCTGCGACGGCTCGCGCAGCATGCGCAGGCCCTCCGGCGTGTCGGTGATCAGGCCCATCATGCGGAACGCGTGGAGCCAGTGCTCCATCGTGCGGTGGCCCCATTTCGTGGCGAACAGCTCCGCGTTGCGGATGATCGATGGGACGTGATGGATCGGTGGCATGCAATGCGGGTGGTACTGGTGGTAGGCGCGCGCGCCGCGGACCCACCATATCGGAATGTCGCGTTCGGCCAGCGTGCGGCCGAAATCCGTGTCCTCGCCGCCGTAGCCCGAGAACCGCTCGTCGAAGCCGCCGGATCGCGCCCAGTCGTCGCGGTGCATCGCGAAGGTTAGCGACCAGAAGCAACGATAATCGTCGCAGCGCTTGCGGGCCGCCTCGGGCGGTCCCTGCCGGTCGCAATGCCGCACTGCGACGGCGTCGAACGCTTCGGTGGACCATCCGGGATCGTTCGCGCCCGCCGGCAGATAGAGAACCTCGCCCATCGTAAGCCCTTCGCCCGCGCGGGTCTGCGCCGCATAGTCGGCCAGCAGTTCCGGCGCGGGGATGCAATCGACATCGAGGAAGACGAACACGTCCCCGCAGGCCGCCGCCGCGACGGCGTTGCGCGCGCGTGCGAGCGGCAACTCGTCGCCAGTGATGCGGATCTGGCGGATCGGGAACGGGGTCACGGGCAGATCGTCGTAGAGTTCGTCCTGCATCACCGCGATGACGAGTTCGCAAGGCGCGACCGTCTGCCGGGTCAGGCCGACGATCATGTTGCGCAGGTGGACGGCCCGGCCGCGCGCGAGGGTCAGGACGGATATCTCGGTCATTTCAGTCTCCGTGTATCGTGACGGCATGGGGGGTGCCTTCGCGCAGCCGGGCGCACAGGCTCTCGATCCAGGTCGCGGCGTGGCGGGCGGCATCCGGGCGCAGCATCGAGCCTTGCCGCACCGGGTCGTGCG
Organism: uncultured Jannaschia sp.; assembly: GCF_947494055.1. Lineage (GTDB taxonomy): Bacteria > Pseudomonadota > Alphaproteobacteria > Rhodobacterales > Rhodobacteraceae > Jannaschia. The sequence continues at coordinate 195,633 of NZ_CANLTR010000005.1, forward strand.
TGGCCGTGGCGATATCCAGCGCATGGCGCCAGGCTTGCGCCGAAGACGGCATGTGCGGCCGCCAGGTCGCTACGCCTGCGGCATCGAGCGCGCGAGCCTTCTCGACCTGTTCGTCGAAGTAGCGCCATTCCGGCACGGCGAGCCAGGGCCGGCCGGCGGCAAGGATCTGATGGCAAGTCGTGTTCCCGGTCGAGGCGACGACCAGATCCGCCGCGGCCAGATAGTCCGCGGCGTTCTCCACCCATCCGTCGTGGCGCAGGTTCGCAGGCTCCGTCGCGTGCCAGTCCCGTGCGACGGTGCCGATGGTGATCCACGTCGCATCCGGTACGGCGCGCGCGCCCACCGCGATCGGTGCGGAGGCGAAGCCGCTGCCGCCGCCGCCGGACTGCACGACGATCAACCGCGCATCCTTCGGCACGCCGAGGCGCGCACGGGCCGTCTCGCGATCGGGCTGCGCCATCGTCACGCCGAGCCCCCCGGCAAAGCAGGATTTCGCGCGCATCGCCGGCGTCCAGTCCGGCTGTGCCAGCCGCGCGTCGCAGGGAACCAGAAGCCCCGCGGCGCCGTCATAGGCCGCGCGATGGCCGGGATCGTCGCGCAGACCGTGCTGCAGCACCTTCACATGCGGGACGGAGCAGATCCGCGCGAGCTGTGCCACCTCGGCGGACACGTCGCAGATCATGAGCGCAGGGTCCGCCTCGGCGAACCACCCGGCGATCCGCCCCATCGCGGTGCGGATACCCGGCCAGCCCAGGGGCGCGCAATGCAGCGTCTCGGGCGTCGCAACCCAGTCGGCGTGGTGTTCCTCCCCCGTCGGCTCGAAGAGCGACGGGATGCGTTCGACCCGGGCGTTCGGCGGCAGGGCAGGAAAGATGTCGTCCCGGGCACAGAAGATCGTCACCGGCCGGCTCTGCGGCAGCGCCTGAACCAGCGCGGCACAGCGCTCGGCATGGCCGCGGCCCTGATGGTGCACGAAGTAGCCGATCGGCGCCGACCGGACGTTGCGAAGATCGAAATGCGCCGTCACGCAGGGACGCCCTGAGACCGCCGTTTCGGCTCTTCCCGGACGAGGCCGAGATGCGCGAGGCCTTCGAGAATGCCCGCCGCATGCGACGCCTCGGCCCGATAGATTCGACCGCCATGCAGCGTGGCCATTTCCGGACGGGCGTTCGCGACCAGAATGCCGAGCCCCGAGGCGACGAGCATGTCGGAATCGTTGCCGCTGTCGCCCGCCGTGATGCAATCGGTCAGGTTCAGGCCGAACCGACGCGCCGCCGCGGCGACGGCCGCCGCCTTGCCCCCGTTCGGCGCGAGGATGTCGATGAGGTTTCCGTGCGAGGCGACGATCCGGACCGCCACGCCGCTTCGGCGATAGCGTTCCCGCAGAAGCTCTGCTTCCCGCTGGGATCCGTAGCAGGCAAGCTTCCAGCGCCGCTGCTCGATGCTGGGCTGAAGCTCGAGGGACGAGGACGTCAGGACCCGCCACGCGGCGTCGCGGTCCCAGTCTTCGTGCAGGCGTGACGCGTAGTCGTGGCAGAGGTGGAAACGTCCATCGGCCTCGCGCACGTGCAGCTCGGTCCCGACGGCGGTGATGAAGATGTCCGGCTCCGGCAGGGACCAGGCGTGCAGGACGTTGCGTGCCTCGACGATGGATCGTCCGGTGGCCACGGCGAAAGGAATGTGCCGGTTCTTCGCGACCCATGACCCGAAGCGACGGGCGCTCGCCGCGCTGCCCGTCAGGGTGCCGTCGATGTCGCTGGCGAGAAGATGGCGCGGTTGGGCGAAGCTCCGCCGCGGCCGTTGGAACTCCGAATAGACGCGCTGCACCCGGTCCGCCCAGCGGTTCCAGTCGAAGGCCTGCATGTTGCGGCGGGCGGCGGAGGCGGCCCTCTGCCATTCGGTGCGGTCGGAGATCAGCGCGTCGATCGCCGCGCCGATGGCCGACGCGTCGGTCGGATCGACGAGCGTTCCGTGCCCGATCGTCTCGAGGATGTCCGCCGGCCCGCCCTCGCGCGTCGCCACGACCGGCAGCCCGAACCGCGCCGCCTCGAGAAGCGTCAGGCCGAACGGCTCGTGCAGCGCGGGGTTCACGAAGACGCCGCCGCGCGCCGCAGCAAGCCGGTAGAGTTGCGGCACGGCCTTCGGTGCATGCCGCGGCGGAAGCGCCACGCGCCCTGCCAGGTCCGGCCGGGCGGCTTCGCGCAGGAGCGCGTCGGTCACCCTGCGGCTCTCCTCGTTCTGGACGATGCCGCCGCCGCGCTGTCCGGCGAGGATGACGAGGTTCGCACGGTCCCGGAGCGTCGGATGCTCGGCATAGGCCCGCAGGAGACCGAGGAGGTTCTTGCGGATGACGGGCCGGGCGACCGCGAGGATCATCGGACGTTCGGGATCGGTCAGGTACGGATCGACAAGCGCCGAGGCGGCCACGGTCCCCGACGGCGCGGCAGGCAGGTTCACGCCGGGCGCGACGCGATGCACGGCGGCGGCAACGTCGGCGTCGTAGGCCTCCACCTGCCGCTCGGCCTCGTCGCGCGAGGAGACGACGATCGCGCGCGCGGTGGCGAGCGCTTCCCGTTCCTCGTCGATGCGGCGGGCCAGAACGGCGCATCCCGGACCCTTCAGGCAAGCCTGCTTGTCGATGCCGAGCGAATGGGGTGTGTAGACGACCGGAATATCGTGCCGCGCGGCTGCGCGGCGGACCGTCATCACGGCGTCGGAGAAATGCGCGTGGATCACGTCGGGCTTGCGGCCCATTCGTCCGATCAGGTCCGCGAAGGCGCGCTCGAGCGCCGGGCGTTCCGCCGCGAGCGCTTCCTTGGCGAGGTAGCGCCGGTCGCTGGTCGCGAGGCGCAGGATCCGTGATTTCGGGCCGATGGTCTGAACCAGATGCATGTGGTCGGAACCGAGATCCGGATCGTCGAACGCCCGCGTGACGATATCGACCCGATCGACATCCGTGCGCTTCGCCTGAGCGGTCACCGCGCCGAGTATATAGGCGATATGGCCGCCGGTATCTTCCGTCACGCCGTACCGGACAGCCGGAAACGTCAGACATCCTCCGAGCGCGATATGCAGAATATACATGGACACATCCCCTAAGCCGAAGGAATAACCCTCCCGTCGCGGTGCCGGTTCCTGCGGCGATCTGGCGGTCCGGTTCGACTGCTGGGGCGGTGTCGATTCCCACCGTAATGCGAAGGTGGCGAAGCGCCCGGTTGATAATTGTTAGCTGCGAGGTTGCGGTGCTTTTGACACGGTATCTCTTCGTCGGCGGGCTGCACCGTTCGGGCACGAGCCTCGTCGCACGGATGGCCGCGCGCGTTCCGGGCGCCGCCGGAATCGTCGGGGCGCCGGTGCCCGAGAACGAGGGCGTCTACCTGCAGGGCGCGATCCCGCACGACGCGCTGGCCGGCGCGCCGATGCGCTTCGCGACCGATCCGGCGCAGCATTTGACGGAGGCGCATCCGCTCAACCGGCTGGAGACGCGCGAGCGGCTGGCCGCGGATTGGGACCCATGGTTCCCGAACGGCGCGGCATGGCGGGTCGAGAAGTCGCCGGTGAACCTGACGCGGATGCGCCTGCTGCAGCAGCTTTTCCCGCTGTCGCAGTTCGTCGTCGTGATCCGGCATCCCGAAGCGGTCGCGGCGGCCACGGCGAAATGGGTGGACGATCCGGCGCCCGCGCGCATCGACCATTGGCTGGATACCCACGACATCGTTCGGGAAGACATCGCCCGGCTGCACGCCGTGCTGGTACTTCGCTACGAGGACGTGGTGGCCCGGCCGGATGCGGCGCTGACGGCCCTCGCTGCGTTCCTCGACCGCGACGGCACCGGACTGCTGCCGGACGAGGCGATCCGCAACGGCAATCGCGACTATCCGGATGCGCCCACGATGCATGACGCTCAGGCGGCGCGGGCGGCGGCCTGGGGCTACGCGCCCGGGCGGGGGGTCAATGCCTGGACGCCGATCCTGCATCATCCGCTGCGCTCGATCCGGGAGACGACCGCTGCGGCGTGGACCGGTCAGTCCTCAAAATAGGACGCGTAACGCGTGCGGGCGTGGTCGACCGTCCGGTCGAGGCGGCCGAGATGGTCGCGCATCGCCAGCACGGCCTCCTCCGGATCTTCGGCTCCGAGCGCGTGCAGGAGGCGGCGGTGATCGGTCAACAATTCGGCCATCCCCGCCTTCGGCTCGAGGCTCAGACGGCAGAGGCGATCGACCTGCGCCTTGTTCACCGTGATGGCATCGACGGCATGTCCCGCGTCGGCTAGGTCGCAGAGCAGAAGGTGGAACCCGAGGTCGTGTGCCAGGAAGGCCGAACGGTCGTCGTTGGCGACCGCATCCGCCTGCGCCCGGAGGTTGGCGTCGAAGCGCGCCGACTTTTCCGGGGTCCAGCGCAAGTGACAACGGCGGACGACCTCGAGTTCAAGCGCGAGGCGGACGAAGCGGGCGGCGACGATGGCATGGGTCGAGAACTTCCGCACCTCCGTGGCCTTCTGCGGCCGGACCGTCAGGTAGCCCAGGTTGCCGAGCCGGCTGAACGCGTCGCGGACGGGCTGGCGCGAGACCCCGAACCGGCGGGCGACCTCGACCTCGGACATCTTCGTGCCGGGCAGGAGGTCGAGCGCGACGATCTCCCGGTAAAGCTCCTCGAAGACGATGTCCGCGCTCGTCCGGCGCGCGCCAAGCTCATCGAGCCGGACCATATGGGCGCCGTCCTCAAACATCCGTCGACGCGCGGCCCGTGCCGTGTTTGCGTGTCGGCATACCGCCTCCGACTAGTCGGATCGGGCCGCGGCGCTTGCCCGTGCGCCGTCGCGGACGAGGGCGGCATGAACCTCGCGCAGCGGGTCCGCGATCCGCGCTGCCATATCCGCGTCGAACACGTCCCGGATGGCGAGGACCGATCCCACCGGGTCGTCCGCGTTCGCCGCCTCGCGCAGGCGGTCGGCCAGCGGATCGCGCACGTCGATCGGCGCGCCGGCCTCGTCGGTGCCGGAGACGTAGCGGATCCACGCGGCCAAGGGGAGGAGGAGCGCGTCGGTCTTCCTGCCCGCATCGAGCGCGTCGCGCAGCGTGCCGAGTAGACGTTGCGGCAGCTTCTGGCTGCCGTCCATCGCGATCTGCCAGGTTCGGTGCCGGATTGCGGGGTTGGCGAACCGCTCCATCAGGGCGTCGGCATAGGCGGAAAGGTCCTCGCCCTCCGGCGTCTCGAGCGTCGGGATCACCTGCGACCAGAAGGTCCGCACGAAGTCCGCGATGGCCGGGTCTGCCACGGCCTCGGAGACGTGTTCGTGTCCGGCGAGGTAGCCCAGATAGGCGATCGAGGAGTGGCTACCGTTCAGCATCCGCAGCTTCATTGCCTCGAAGGGCGCCACGTCGCCGACCATCTGCACGCCGACGCGGTCGAGTGCGGGGCGTCCTGCGGGAAACGCGTCCTCGATCACCCATTGCCGGAACGGCTCGTGCAGGACGGGCGCGGCGTCGTGGGTCCCGGTCAGGCGCGCCACCTCGGCGATGTCGTCCTCGGTCGTGGCGGGCACGATCCGATCGACCATCGTGGCGGGGCAGGCGACCTCCGCCTCGATCCATCGGGCCAGTTCCGGGTCGATCCGATGGGCAAGGTCGATCAGGACAGATCGGGTCAGCGCGCCATTGTGCGGGAGGTTGTCGCAGGAGAGCACGGTGAAGGGGCGCGTCCCCGTCTTCCGCCGGCGCTCGAGCGCGCGGACGAGGTAGCCCGGCGCGCTGCGGGGGATGGCGTTGACGATGTCGTGCGCGATATCAGGGTGGTCCGAGTTCAGCTTGCCGGTTGCCGGATCGTGGCAATAGCCCTTCTCCGTCACGGTGAGCGAGACGATCCGCACGGCCGGGTCCGTCATCGCGGCGAGCACGGCCTCCGGGTCCTCGGGCGCGACAAGCACGTCCCGGACCTGCTCGATCGGCCGCGGTTCGGGGCCGTCCGGCGTCATCTCGACCGCGTGGTAGACGCAGCCCTGCGGCGCGAGCGCGTCGCGGACGTCGGGGCTGCGCAGGCTCACGCCAATCACGCCCCAATCGCCCCCGGCCTCCGCCAGCCAGGGCATGATGAAAGCACGGGCGAAAGCGCCGAGGCCCAGATGGACGATGCCGACCTCGGGCCGCGGATCGCCGGAAGGGGTCACGCTATCGGGCAAGCCAGCCTCCATCGACGTTGAGCAGCGCGCCGTGGATGTAGCGTGCGGCGGGAGAGGCGAGGAACACGGCGGTCTGCGCGATGTCCTCGGGTTCGCCCCAGCGGCCGGCCGGGATGCGGTCGAGGATCGCCTGGCTGCGCTCGGGGTCGTCGCGCAGGGCCTGCGTGTTGTTCGTCGCGATGTAGCCCGGCGCGATGGCGTTCACGCCGATTCCCTTCGCCGCCCATTCGTTGGCGAGGATTTTCGTCAGCCCGGCGACGCCGTGCTTCGACGCGGTGTAGGAGGGCACGCGGATGCCGCCTTGGAAGGACAGGAGCGAGGCGATGTTGACGATCCGGCCCGCGCCGCGGGGCAGGGCGGCCTTCGCGAAGGCCTGGCAGGTGAAGAAGACGGCCTTCAGGTTGACGTCCATCACGTCGTCCCAGTCGGATTCGGTGAAGTCGGCGCTGTCCTCGCGGCGGATAATGCCCGCGTTGTTGACGAGGATGTCGACCTGCCGGTCGGCGAACACGTCCCGCGCCGCCATCGGATCGGCGAAGTCGAGCGCCATCTCCTCGGCGCCCTCGATCATGCCGACCGTTTCAGTGCAGGAAGAGCGTCCGGCGCAGATGACGTGGGCACCGGCCTGACCCATCGCCACGGCGATCGCCTGGCCGATCCCGGTATTGGCGCCGGTCACCAGCGCCGTCTGGCCGTCGAGCGAGAAGGGGCTCAACGCAACGCTCCCATGTCCACCATGTCCATGTCGGTGAAATCGACGTTGTCGCCCGCCATCGCCCAGCAGAACGTGTAGGCCCCTGTGCCGGCGCCACAATGGATCGACCAGGGCGGCGAGATCACCGCTTCCTCGTTCGCCATGACGATGTGGCGCGTCTCCTCGGGCTTGCCCATGAAGTGGAACACGCGCTGGTCCGCGCCGACGTCGAAGTAGAGATACGCCTCCATCCGCCGGTCGTGCAGGTGGGCGGGCATCGTGTTCCACAGGCTGCCCGGCTGGAACTGCGTGTAGCCCATGACGAGCTGGCAGGTGTCGATCACCTCGGGATGCAGGAACTGGATGATGACCCGCTCGTTCGCCGTTTCGCGGGAGCCGAGCTCGACGCGCCGGGCCTGCTGCACCGTGACGAGGCGGGTCGGGCAGGCGCGGTGCGCGGGCGCGGAGAGGATGTAGAAGCGGCCGGCGCCGGAGAACTCAATCGCGCCGGAGCCCATGCCGATATACAGGATCTCGCCGCTTCCGACCGAATGCGCCTCACCGCCGACCGACACCGTGCCGGTCTCGCCGATGTTGAGGACGCCCATCTCGCGCCGGTCGAGGATGCTGTCGGTGCCGGTCTCGGCGACCTTGTCGAGCGTGAGCGTGCCGCCGGCGGGCACCGCGCTGCCGAGGATGAGGCGGTCGTAATGGCTGTAGACCAGCCGGACCTCGCCCTCCGCGAAGAGATCGCCCACGTGGAAATGCGCGCGCAGCCCTTCGGTATCGAGCGTCTTCGCGGTGGAGGGGTCGATCGCGTAGCGGGTTTCGGTCTTGAGCATCGGATGGCCTTTCAGAGGAAGTCGTCGCGGCGGGGCGTGAAGTTGTCGATGAGCGTGCCCGCCTCGAGGCAGGTGCAGCCATGTACGGCGTCCGAGGGCACGACGAGGCTGTCGCCCGGGCCAAACTCCCGCGTCTCGCCTGCGACGGTGAAGCGGAAGCGGCCGGATTGGACGAAGGTGGACTGCACGTGGGGGTGGTTGTGGAGCTTGCCCTCGGCGCCTGCCGCGAAGCGGAACGCCACGACCATCAGTTCGGGCGCGTCGGCGAGGACCTGACGGCGGACGCCGGGATCGGCGTCGACTTCGGGGAAGGGCATCGCGGCCTCCTTACTGGAAGAGTTGCGGCAACCAGAGCGACAGCCCCGGGATGTAGGTGACGGCCAGAAGCACCGCGACCGCTGCCCCGTAGAACGGCCAGATCGTGCGCACCGCGTCCCAGATCGGGATGCGGCCGACGGCACAGCCCACGAACAGGACGGCGCCCACCGGCGGCGTGCAGAGGCCGATGCCGAGGTTCAGGATCAGGATTACGCCGAAATGGACCGGATCGACACCGAAGGCCGTGGCGACCGGCAGGAAGATAGGCGTGGTGATGACGATCAGCGGCGACATGTCCATGAACGTGCCGAGGATCAGCAGGACGACGTTCAGCAGCAGGAGGATGACGATCGGGTTGTCCGAGACGCCCTGCAGGAGCGCCACCATCGAGGCCGGCACCCGGGTATAGGCCAGAAGCCAGCCGAACGCCGCGGCCGAGCCGATGACGAGGAGGACCATCGCGGTGGTCCGGACGGCCGCGAAGGTGGCCGCCTTGAAGTCCTCGAAGCTGAGCGTGCGATAGACGAAGAAGGTCACGAACAGCGCATAGACGACGGCGATGTTCGAGGATTCCGAGGCGGTGAAGATGCCCGACCGCACCCCGCCGAAGATGATCGCGACGAGGATCAGTCCGGGGGCCGCCGAGACGAAGAGCGTGCCGATCATGCGGAAGCCCTGGAAGGGCTGGACCGGATAGCCCTTGCGCATGGCCACGTACCAGGAGGTGACCATCAGCGCGAAGGCCAGCAGGAAGCCCGGCAAAATGCCCGCGGTGAAGAGGTCGGCGATAGAGATCCGCCCGCCCGCGGCGATCGAGTAGATGATCATGTTGTGCGACGGCGGCAGCAGCAGCGCGATGATCGAGGAAACGACGGTGATGTTGACCGCGTAGTCCACGTCGTAGCCGCGCTCCTTCATCTGCGGCACCATCAGGCCGCCGACCGCGGAGGCGTCGGCTGCGGCCGAGCCCGAGACGCCGCCGAACATGACCGAGGACAGGACGTTCACCTGCCCGAGGCCGCCGCGGAAATGCCCGACGAAGGCCCCGGCGAGCGCCACCAGGCGGCGGGCGATGTCGCCGCGCACCATCAGGTCGCCGGCGTAGATGAAGAACGGGATCGCCATCAGCGCGAAGACGCTGACGCCCGAGTTGAGCCGCTGGAACACGACGACGGGCGGCAGGCCCAGATAGGCGATCGTCGCGAAGCTCGAGACGCCGAGGCAGAAGGCGACGGGCGTGCCGATGAGGAGAAGGAACGTGAACGTTCCGAACAGGACCCAGAGTTCCATCAGTCGATCTCCGCCTCCTCGCCGAACCGGGCCGTCTGGAGCCCTGCGGCGCGGCGCACGATCCGCTCGGCGGAGAACAGGACGACCAGCACGCCGCCCGCGACGATGGGAAGGAAGTCGAACGCGCCCGAGATGCCGAGCGACGGGATCATGTTGCCGCCGGTCTTCACGGCAAGCTCGGTGCCGAACCAGATCATGCCGAGCCCGAACGCGCCGACCGCGATGTCGGAGAGCGAATGCAGCCAGGGCACCACGCTGTCGGGCAGGAAGTAGAGCAGCACATCGAAGCTCAGGTGGTAGCCCTCGCGGATGCCCACGGCGGCGCCCAAGAAGATGAACCAGCCCATCACCATGACGGAGGCCGGCTCGGTCCAGATGATGCTGTCGTTGAGGACGTAGCGCCAGAAGACCTGGCAGGCGATCATCGCCGTCATGGCGACAAGCCCGATGGCCGCGACCCAGAGCGCGATGCGGGCCAGGAGGCCGGTCGCGCGGGCTACGCTTTGCAGAGCGGATGGGGACAAGGTGGTTGCTTTCGCAGCGTGGGGGCATCCCCCGGCGCGGCGGCCGGGGGATGCGGACGGATCACTCGGTCGCCTGGACGCGCTCGACGAGGTCCTTCAGCTTGTCGGACGTGACGTACTTCTCGTAGACCGGGACCATCGCCTCGATGAACGGGGTCTTGTCGATGTCCTTGATGATCTCGACGCCCGCGTCGCGGACCTTCTGCTCGGACTCGGCCTCGCGCTCGGCCCAGAGCTCGCGCATGACCGGGACGCTGTCCTTGGCGGCCTGGCGCACGATTTCCTGATCCTCGGGGGAAAGGGAATCCCAGCTCGACTTCGCCATCACCAGGACTTCCGGCACGATCAGGTGCTCGTCCAGCGTGTAGTATTGCGCGACCTCGAAATGGCCCGAGCTGTCGTAGGAGGGCCAGTTGTTCTCGGCGCCGTCGATCACGCCGGTCTGGATCGAGGAATAGACCTCGCCATAGGGCATCGGCGTCGCGTTCGCGCCGAGGGCGGAGACCATGTCGACGAAGATGTCGGATTGCATGACGCGGAACTTCATGCCCTGCAGGTCTTCCATCGACTGAATCGGCTTCTCGGAATTGTAGAAGCTGCGCGAGCCGCCGTCGTAGAAGGCCAGCCCGACGAGGTCGTGCGCCTCGAACGCGGCCAGGATCTCGTCGCCGATCGGGCCGTCCATGACGTTGTGCATGTGCTCGACCGAGCGGAAGATGTAGGGCAGCGAGACGACCTGCGTCTCCTCGACGATGTTGTTGAACGGCCCCATCGAGACGCGGTTGAGGTCGATCACGCCGAACTGCGTCTGCTCGATCGTGTCCTTCTCCTCGCCGAGCTGGGCGGAGTGGAACACCTCGATGCAGATGCGTCCGTCGGTGCGCTCCTCGACCATCTCGCCCATCCGCTCGACGGCCACAACCGTGGGGTAGCCCTCGGGGTGGGTGTCGGAGGAGCGCAGGGTCGTCTCGCATTGCTGCGCGAAGGCCGCGCCGGTCAGCGCCGCGCTGGCCAGCAGGGCCGCGGTCAGGGTTCTCGTCAGTTTCATGTGGTGGTTCTCCCTTTGGTATCGTGTCAGAGCCGGTAGGCCTTCTTGGCGAGCCGGTAGGCCAGGTCCTCGGCCACCTCTTCCGCGTCCGGCCGGCTCAGCCGTCCGGTTGCGACGAGGGTGGCGAGATGGGCGCAGTCGACCCGCCGCGCGACGTCGTGGCGCGCGGGGATCGAGCAGAAGGCACGGGTGTCGTCGTTGAACCCGGCCGTGTTGTAGAAACCGGCGGTCTCGGTCACCGCCTCGCGGTAGCGGCGCATTCCCTCGGGGCTGTCGAAGAACCACCAGGCGGGCCCGAGCAGCAACGACGGGTAGACCCCCGCCATCGGCGCGAGTTCACGGCTGTAGACCGTCTCGTCCAGCGTGAAGAGGATGATGCGGAGCCGCGGATCGGTACCGTGCGCGTCGAGGAGCGGCTTGAGCACGCTCACGTAGTCGGTACGCGCGGGGATGTCGAAGCCCTTGTCGGGGCCGAACAGCGCGTGCATCGCAGGCGAATGGTTGCGCGACGCGCCGGCGTGGATCTGCATCACCAGCCCGTCGTCGAGGGACATCCGCGCCATCTCGGTCAGCATCTGCGCGCGGAACGTCTCTGCATCGTCTGGCGTCGCACCGGCGAGGACGCGGGCGAAGAGCGCGGCGGGATCGTCGAGATCGGCCGTCCGCGCGGTCGGGTGGCCGTGATCGGTTGCGGTGGCGCCGAGGGCGATGAAATCGGCACGACGCTTTCGGTGCGCGGCCAGATAGCCCGTCCAGGTGGTCGTGTCCTCGCCGGTGATCTCGCCCAGCCGGGCGACGTTGGCGGCGAAGCCCTGCGCCTCGGGATCGACGGTCGCGTCGGGGCGGTAGGTCGGAACGATGCGCCCGTACCAGTCTGCGGCGCGGATCGTCTCGTGGTGCGCGAGCGGGTCGAGCGCGGAGTCCGTCGTCGCCAGCACCTCGATCCCGAACCGGTCGAAGAGGGCGCGGGGCCGGAAGGCCGGATCGGCCAGCTTGGCGGCGATGTGGTCGTAGGCGGCATCCGCCGTCTCGGCCGAAAGCGTCTCCTCCCAGCCGAACACGTCCTCGAGCGCGTGCTCGACCCACATCTGCGACGGCGTGGCGCGGAACAGGTGCCAGTGCGACGCGAAGACCCGCCAGATCGCGCGGCCGTCGGTCTCCACCTCGCCCCCGTCGCGACGGGCGATGCCCAGGCTCTCGAGCGGGACGCCCTGCGAGAACAGCATCCGGAACACGTAATGGTCCGGCGTCACGAACAGGCGGGCGGGATCGGGGAAGGGCGCGTCCTCGGCGAACCAGGCCGGGTCGCAATGGCCGTGCGGGCTGATGATCGGCAGCGCGTGGATCCGGTCGTAGAGATCCCGGGCCAGGCCACGGGTGCGATCGTCTGTCGGGAACAGACGGTCGGGATCGAGTCGTGCCATCAATGTCCCCCCTCGTCGCGTCGGCCGAACGACGGCCTCCGTGTTGCGTCTCGGTAATATGGTAGAATACCAGATGTCAAATCACGTCGTGGCGGCAACGTCGCGACACTCTGTTTCCGGTCGCCGCTGGCGGTACGGACACGGGTATGGAAGGCAAGGGCGTGAATGGCAGTCCGGGGAGCGTACGACATGGGGGAACGCAGATGAGGATCGTCTCCGTCGGAGAATGCATGGCCGAACTGGCCCCGCTCGATGCCCCCGCGACCTACCGGCTCGGCTATGCGGGGGATACGCTCAACACCGCATGGTATCTCGCGCGGCTCCGCCCGGAATGGCAGATCGACTACGTCACCGCGCTCGGCTCGGACGCGATGTCGGACAGCGTGCTGACGTTCCTGCGGGATTCGGGGATCGGGACGGAACACGTCATCCGCGACGCGGAGCGGACCGTCGGGCTCTATCTCATCACGCTGAAGGACGGGGAGCGGAGCTTCTCCTACTGGCGGGGGCAATCGGCGGCGCGCCGGCTCGCGGAGGACCCGATGCGGCTCGACGCGGCGTTCGCCGGGGCCGACCTCGTCTACCTGTCGGGCATCACGCTCGCGATCCTCGAGGGCGAGGGGCGCGCGCATCTGATGGAGGCGCTGCGCCGTGCCCGGGGGGCGGGGGCAAAGGTCGCCTTCGATCCGAACCTCAGGCTGCGGCTCTGGCCCGATACGGCCACGATGTGCGCGGCAGTCATGGAGGCCGCCGCGCTCTGCGACATCACGTTGCCCAGCCACGACGACGAGGCGTCCCATTTCGGCGACGCAGACCCGGCGGCCACGCGCGACCGATACCTGGGCCAGGGCGCGGGGACGGTCGTGGTCAAGAACGGCGACGGCCCGATCCTGCATGCCGAGGGCGGGACGACCGGGCGCTTCGAGCCCGAGCCGCTGCCCCGTGTCGTGGACTCGACCGCCGCCGGAGACAGCTTCAACGCCGCCTACCTGGCGGCCCGCCTCGACGGACAGGGCGAGGCCACGGCCATCGCCGCCGGGTGTGCGCTCGCGGCACGCGTCATATCCGAGCGCGGTGCGCTCGTTCATCTGGAGGACATGTGATGACCTATACGCCCGCCGAGACCCGCTACGACACGATGCCCTACCGCCGCTGCGGACGGTCGGGACTGCTTCTGCCGGCGATCTCGCTCGGGCTGTGGCACAATTTCGGGGACGACACGCCGGAGGAGCGTAAGCGGGCCATGCTGCGCACGGCCTTCGACCACGGCATCACGCATTTCGATCTCGCCAACAATTACGGGCCGCCGGGCGGCAGCGCCGAGGCGGCCTTCGGGCGCATCCTCAAGTCCGACTTCTCCGGCTACCGTGACGAGATGGTGATCTCCTCGAAGGCCGGCTACCTCATGCATCCGGGCCCCTACGGTGAGTTCGGCTCCCGCAAGTACCTGATCTCCTCCTGCGATGCGTCGCTGAAGCGGATGGGGCTCGACTACGTCGATATTTTCTATTCGCATCGCTTCGACCCGCATACGCCGATCGAGGAGACGATGGGCGCGCTCGACCACATCGTCCGCTCAGGCCGGGCGCTCTATGTCGGCATCAGCAGCTACAACGACGGTCCGACGCGCGAGGCGGTCCGCATCCTGAAGGAGATGGGCACGCCCTGCCTCATCCATCAGCCGGCCTACAACCTGTTCAACCGCTGGATCGAGACCGACGGGGTCAAGGACACGCTCCAGGAACTCGGCGTCGGCTCCATCGCCTTCACGCCGCTGGCACAGGGAATGCTGACGACCAAATACCTGAACGGCATCCCCGAGGAGAGCCGCGCGGCGCAGGGCAAGTCGCTCGATTCCGGCAAGATCACCGAGGAGACGGTGCAGCGCATCCGCGCGCTGAACGACGTGGCGGAGCGGCGGGGACAGACGCTGGCGCAGATGGCGATCGCCTGGGTGCTGCGCGACGAAGGGATCACCACGGCGCTGATCGGGGCGAGCCGGCCGGAGCAGATCGCCGAGTGCGTCGGCGCCACCCGGAACCTCGACTTCACCGAGGCGGAACTGGCCGAGATCGATCATTACGCGCTCGACGCGGATATCAACCTCTGGGCCCGGTCCTCGCACGCGGAGACGTGAATTCGCGTTCTCTCCTTGCATCGCCGGCGCGGTTCAACAACCCTGTGGCGCACAAACGGGAGAGAACTGAATGACACAGACGAAACGCACCTTTCTGAAGGCGGCCGGCACCTTCGCCGCGGCGGTCCTGATCGCCGGATCGGCCGCGGCGCAGGCCCCGTCCTTCTTCCGCATCGCGACGGGAGGCACCTCGGGCACCTACTTTCCGATCGGCGGCCTGATCGCGAACGCCATCTCCGCCCCGCCGGGCAGCCGTCCCTGCGAGGAAGGCGGCGCCTGCGGCGCGCCCGGCCTGATCGCCACCGCGATGTCGGCGAACGGCTCGGTCGCGAACGTGAACGGCATTGCCGGCGGCACGATCGAAAGCGGCTTCGCGCAGTCCGACGTCGCCACCTGGGCCTATACCGGCACCGGCATCTGGGAGGATCAGGAGCCGGTCGAGTCGCTGCGCGCCATCGCCAACCTGTATCCGGAATCGATCCACCTCATCGCCTCCGCCGACAGCGGGATCGAGAGTGTCGCGGATCTCGCCGGCAAGCAGGTCTCGCTCGACGAACCGGGCTCCGGCACGCTGGTCGATGCGCGGATCATCCTCGAATCCGCCGGCCTCAGCGAGGACGACGTCGAGGCGGAGTACCTCAAGCCCGACCAGGCCGCCGACCGGATGCGCGACGGCGCGATGGACGCGTTCTTCTTCGTGGGCGGCTTCCCCGCCGGCGCCATCGCGGAGCTGGCCTCGCAGGAGGACATCCGCGTCATTCCCATCGATGGCGACGCGGCTGCGGGCATCCTGAGCAACTACGAGTTCTTCGCCGAGGACCTGATTCCCGCCGGCACCTACGAGGGGCAGGAGGAGGACGTCACGACGATCAGCGTGGGCGCGCAATGGGTCACCTCTGCGGACCAGCCCGAAGAGCTGATCTACGAGATCACCAAGGCGCTGTGGAACGACAACACCCGCGCGTTGCTCGATGGCGGTCACGCCAAGGGCGCCTCGATCACGTCGGACACGGCGCTCGACGGTGTCGGCATCCCGCTGCATCCGGGCGCGGAGCGCTTCTACCGCGAGGCCGGCCTGATCGAGTGATGGCCTGACCATCCGCGATTCCGGTTCGGGGTCGCATCAAGACCAGACGGGGCGGCAACGATCCGCCCCGTCCTCCAAGGGGGAGCGACGGACATGACGAACGATCCGAAGGCCGGCCCGGCAGGCGGCGTCGCCGCGAGCGAGGGCGCCGCGGCATTGACCGAGGCGGAACAGCGGGCGCTGGAGGAGAAGTTCGACAGCGAGGTCCGGTTCCGCCCGCTGACGCGGCCGGTGCTCATCGCCTCCTCGATCGCGCTCTTCGTGCTGTCCTGCTTCCACTACTACACCGCCGGCTTCGGCATCCTGCAGCAGACGACGCATAACGGCCTGCACCTCGCCTTCACGCTCGGTTTGGTCTTCGCGGTCTTCGCCTTCTCCGGCCGCGTCTCCACCGACCCCGCCGAGCAAGGCTGGCTGAGACCGCTGGGCCTGCCGCTTCTCGACTGGGCGTTCCTGATCGGCGGCGTTGTCTCCGCGATGTACGTGCCGTGGATCTTCGACACGTTGGCCATGCGCGTCGGCAACCCGACGCCCGTCGACGTCGCGATGGGAACGATCCTCATCCTCTGTCTGCTGGAGGCGACGCGGCGGGCGATGGGCTGGCCGCTGCCGGTCATCGCCATCCTGTTCATGGCCTACGCCTATTTCGGCCAGTCCATGCCCGGCATCCTGCAACATCCGGGCGCGTCCTGGGCGAGCCTCGTCAATCACCTCTACCTGACGAGCCAGGGCATCTACGGCACCGCGCTGGGCGTGATCGCGACCTACGTGTTCCATTTCGTCCTGTTCGGGGTGCTGGCGACGCGGATCGGGCTGGGCCAGCTCTTCATCGACCTCGCCTCCGCGCTTGCTGGCCGTTACGCGGGCGGGCCGGCCAAGGTCTCGGTCCTGTCCTCGGCGATGCTCGGCTCGATCTCGGGCTCCTCCATCGCCAACACGGTCACGACCGGCTCCCTCACCATCCCGGCGATGATCAAGATCGGCTACCGGCGCCACTTCGCGGCGGCGGTCGAGGCGGCGTCGTCGACGGGTGGACAGATCACGCCGCCGGTCATGGGGGCGGTGGCGTTCCTGATGATCGAATACCTCGAAGTGCCGCTGACGACGATCCTGACCGCGGCGCTGGTGCCGGCCTTCATGCATTTCTTCGGCGTACTGGTGCAGGTCCACATGGAGGCCAAGCGCCTCGGCCTGCGCGGGCTGACGAAGGAGGAGCTGCCGGATGCCTGGAAGGTGTTCAAGGCAAACTGGCTGACGATCTTCCCGCTGATCGTGCTGGTCGCGATCCTGCTATCGGGGCGGACGCCCTATTCGGCGGCGTTCTGGGGCATCACCACCTGCATCGCCGTGATGGTGGTGCAGAACCTGATGGCGCGTGGCTTCGTCGACGCGTTGCGGGCGACGGCGACCGATATCTTCGACGGCTTCGTGATGGGCGCGAAGTACTCGCTCTCGGTCACGGTGGCCGCCGCGCTGGTGGGCGTGGTGATCGGCGTGGTGACGCTGACGGGCGTGGGGTTCAAGATCGTGTTCCTCGTCACCTCCACCGCTGGCGGCTGGGCGGAGACGGTCGCGCCCTACATCCCGTTCGGCGCGATGGACGTCGGCACGCTGACGCTCCTCTTCACGCTGATGATGACGGCGGTGGTCTGCATCCTCATGGGCTGCGGCATCCCGACGACGGCGAACTACCTGATCATGATCGCCATCGCGGCCCCGATCCTCGGGGCGCTCGGGGTGGAGCCGATCGTGGCGCATTTCTTCGTGTTCTACTACGGCGTGCTGGCCGACGTGACGCCACCCGTGGCGCTGGCCGCCTATGCCGCCGCCGGGATCGCGGGGGCGAACGCGTTCAAGGCGGGCAACACGGCGTTCCGCCTCTCGATGGGCAAGGCGCTCGTGCCCTTCGTGTTCGTGTTCTCACCTTCGCTTCTGCTGGTGACGCAGGGGTTCACCTGGCCGTCCTTCATCCTCGCCCTGTCCGGCGCGATGCTCGGGATCACTGCGCTGTCGGCAGCGTTCTCCGGCTACCTGACGCAACCCTTGCGCGCGTGGGAGCGGTCGCTCCTCGCGGTGGCCGCGCTCCTCTTCGTGGCGCCGGACCTCGTCACGACACTGATCGCGGCGGCGCTTTGCGTGCCGGTCCTGATCCGTGGTTTCGTCGGCGGATCGTCCTCGCCGGCGCCGGCTTGAGGACGCAGGTGCCTCTCTGGCCGCAAGGCCCGGCGTGACGTCGGGCAGCTCCCCGGCCTCCATCGGCAGGGGGGGCTGCCCCCACCCGCGGCCGGGGACTGCCCTTACCGCATAGCTTATCCCGGTCGAGCTTCAATCGGCCCGAGCGACCTCCGTTCCGGCACCCCGATACCACCCCACGATGGCGGCGCGTTCCGCCTGCGTGATCCCGGTCAGGTTGCCCGGCGGCATGGCGTGCGTGACGCCTGCCTGCAGGTAGATCTGCCGCGCCTCGTGGGCGATGTCGGCGGTGTTCTCCAGATGCACGCCCTTCGGCGCCCAGCGGATACCGTCCCAGTTCGGCTCCCGCGCGTGGCACATGGAGCATCGGCCCTGCACGATGCTCGCGACCTCCTCGAACCCCTCGGCCTCGGCGAAGCGCGTCTCGTAGGCCGTCATCCCCGCCTCTTCCAGCGCCTCGTAATCCCCGTCCCAGGAGGACGCGGTGGAGAGCCAGGCGATCACCACGAAGAGGACTGCCGTCGCGCCCCAGGTCCAGACGGGACCGGATCCGGTCGCGTGCAGCGTGTTGAAGTAATGCCGGATCGTGACGCCGAGCAGGAAGACGAGCGCCGCGATGATCCAAGCGTGCTGCGTGCCGAAGGCCAGCGGGTAATGGTTCGACAGCATCAGGAACAGGACCGGCAGGGTCAGGTAGTTGTTGTGGGTGGAGCGTAGCTTGGCGATCTTGCCGTATTTCGCGTCCGGCGTCCGTCCCGCCTTGAGGTCGTCCACCACGATGCGCTGGTTCGGCATGATGATGAAGAAGACGTTGGCCGTCATGATCGTCGCCGTCATCGCGCCGAGATGGAGGAGCGCGGCGCGTCCGGTGAAGACCTGGTTCAGAAGCCAGCTCACCGCGACGATGCCCGCGAAGAGGACCAGCATCACCAGCGTCGGCCGCGACGCCAGCGGCGACTTGCAGAGAAGGTCGTAACCGATCCAGCCCGCCGCGATGAACGCGGCCGAGAGCAGGACCGCCTGCCAGACGGCGAGTTCGAGCTTCGACGGGTCGATCAGGAACAGCTCCGCCCCCGCCCAGTAGACGACTGCCAAAAGGGCGGCGCCCGAAAGCCAGGTCGTGTAGCTCTCCCATTTGAACCAGGTCAGGTGGTCGGGCATCGACCCCGGCGCGACGAGGTACTTCTGGATATGGTAGAAGCCGCCGCCATGAACCTGCCATTCCTCTCCATCGGCGGGGCCGGGCACGTTGCGGTTCAAGCCGAGGTCGAGCGCGATGAAGTAGAAGGACGACCCGATCCACGCGATCGCGACGATGACATGCGTCCAGCGGACCGCGAAGGCGAGCCAGTCCCACATGATGGCGAGGTCGTACATGCGCGGCTCCTTCGGATCATGGGGGCGGTTCCTGTTTCGCGCGCTGCGGCGCGGCGGGCAAGGCGTCAGCTGCCCCGGTAGGTCGAGTAGCCGAAGGGAGAGAGCAGGAGAGGGACGTGATAATGGACCGCCTCGTTCATGCCGAAGCGGATCGGGATGCGCTCGAGGAACAGCGGGTCGTCCCGGAAGCCCTGCGCGCGGAAATAGTCTCCGGCCTGGAACACGAGCTCGTAGCTGCCGATGCGGAAGGCGTCCTCGGGCATGATCGGCGCGTCGGTGCGACCGTCGGCGTTGGTGACGGCTTCCGCCAGCAAGTCACGCGCCTCGCCGGCCACCCGCCACAGCGTGATGGCCATTCCGTGGGCGGGATGCCCCTGCGCGGTGTCGAGGACGTGGGTGGTAAGGTAGCCGGCCATTTGCGTCTCCGTCAGCGTTCGGCCGCAGGATGCGACGTCGGAGGTTGCAGGGGAAGCCGGCAAATGGCGAGAAGGGTCCGACGCGACCCCGAGGAGTCCCCAATGACCCGCTACCCCCGTGACCTGCAGGGCTACGGCCCGACCCCGCCCGAGGCGAACTGGCCCGGCGGCGCGCGGATCGCGGTGCAGATCGTGCTGAACTACGAGGAGGGGGGCGAGAACAACGTCCTCCACGGCGATGCCGCCTCCGAGGCGTTCCTGTCGGAGATCGTCGGCGCCGCGCCCTGGCCGGGACAGCGGCACGCCAACATGGAGTCGATCTACGAATACGGCGCGCGGGCCGGGTTCTGGCGCCTGCACCGGATGCTGCGCGACCTGCCCGTGACGGTCTACGGCGTGGCGACCGCGCTGGCGCGCTCGCCGGTGCAGGTCGCGGCGATGAAGGACGCGGGCTGGGAGATCGCGAGCCACGGGCTGCGCTGGGTCGAGCACAAGGACATGCCCGAGGATGCGGAGCGCGCGGCCATCGAGGAGGCGATCCGGCTGCACTCCGAGGTCGTGGGCGAGGCGCCCGTCGGCTTCTACTGCGGACGGTCCTCGGTCAACACGATCCGGCTCGCCGCCGAGACCGGGCAATTCGCCTATCTTGCGGATACCTACGCCGACGACGTTCCCTACTGGATCGAGGTCGGTGATCGGGACCAGATGATCGTGCCCTATACGCTCGACACCAACGACATGCGCTTCGCCACGCCGCAGGGGTTCAACGCGCCGGAGCAGTTCTTCGACTACCTCCGCGCGACCTTCGACACGCTTCACGCCGAGGGCGGGCGGATGATGTCGGTCGGCCTGCATTGCCGCCTCGTCGGACGGCCCGGCCGGGCGGAGGCCCTCGCGCGGTTCGTCGAGCACGCCCGGGCCAGGGGCGATGTCTGGTTCGCCACGCGGGAACAGATCGCGGCGCATTGGGCGGCGACGCACCCGCATGTCCGGCGGAAGCGACCCTCGCAGATGGATCGCGAGACCTTCGTCGCGCGCTTTGGCGGCGTCTTCGAACATTCGCCCTGGGTTGCGGAGCGGGCGCATGCGCTGGAGCTCGGCCCCCCGCACGACACGGCGATCGGTCTGCACAATGCACTGGCCCGCGTCTTCCGAAGCGCAAGCGAGGCTGAGCGGCTCGGCGTCCTGACCGCGCATCCGGACCTTGCCGGCAAGCTCGCCGCCGCGAAGCGACTGACCGAGGAAAGTTCGTCGGAGCAGGCGAGCGCCGGGCTCGACGCGCTGACCGACGCGGAGCGGGCAAACTTCGAACGATTGAACGCCGATTACGTCGCTCGGCACGGCTTCCCGTTCATCATCGCGGTACGTGACCACGACAAGGCCGGCATCCTCGCCGCTTTCGAGCGGCGCAACGGCCAGAGCCGCGAGACCGAGTTCGCCGAGGCCTGCCGGCAGGTGGAGCGCATCGCGCTGCACCGCCTGTCGGACATGCTTCCATGAGCCGGGAGATCCGGACCGAGCCGCTGACCGCCGAAGCCTTCGCGCCGTTCGGCGAGGTGCTGGAGGCGCGGGGCGACCCCGACAGGATCATCAATCAGGGGATGTGCGGCCGGCATCACGACCGCGCCCGCCTCGATTTCGCCGACGGCCAAGCCGGGATCAGCGTATTCGACGCCGTGCCGCGCGACCTGCCGTACCGGCTTGAGATGGTCGAGCGGCATCCCGCGGGCAGTCAGGCCTTCGTGCCGATGCATGGCAATCCGTGGCTGGTAATCGTCGCGCCTGACAATGCCGGGATTCCGGGCATTCCGCGCGCTTTCGTGGCGGAACCGGGCCAGGGGGTGAACTATCGGCGCGGGACGTGGCACGGCGTCTTGACCCCGCTCGTGGCGCCGGGCCTGTTTTCCATCATCGACCGGATCGGTGACGGCGAAAATCTCGAGGAACACTGGTTCGAGGCGCCGTACACCGTGCTCCGCGATCAAGGCTGACGGGGGACTTGCCATGAAAGACCATTCCATCGGCACGCCGGCAGAGCTGCGCGATCCAGACTACACGCCCCCGCTGGCGCAGGCGATCCCGCTCGGCATCCAGCACGTTATGGCGATGTTCGTCTCGAACGTTACGCCGGCGATCATCGTGGCGGGCGCCGCGGGGTTTGGCTTCGGCTCGGACTCGCCGGACTTCCCGGAGCTTCTCTACCTGATCCAGATGTCGATGCTCTTCGCGGGCGTGGCGACGCTGCTGCAGACGGTGACGATCGGGCCGGTGGGCGCGGCGCTGCCGATCGTTCAGGGCACGAGTTTCGCGTTCCTGCCGATCATGATCCCGCTCGTGGCGGGCAAGGGCGTGGATGCGCTCGCGGCCCTGTTCGGAGGCGTGCTGATCGGCGGACTGTTCCATGCCTGCATCGGTACCTTCATCGGCCGCATCCGCTTCGCGCTGCCGCCGCTCGTCACCGGCCTCGTCGTGACGCTGATCGGTCTCGCGTTGGTGCAGGTCGGCATCCAGTACGCGGCCGGTGGCGTGCCGGCCATCGGGACGGCGGAATACGGCTCGGCGCTGAACTGGTCGGCGGCGTTGATCGTGGTCGTCGTCACGCTGGCGCTCAAGTTCTTCGCCCGCGGGATGCTTTCCGTCTCGGCCGTGCTGATCGGGCTCGTCGTGGGATATCTCTACGCGATCCTCGTCGGCATCTTGCCGGTGGCCGACATCGCGGGGTCGTGGTCGAACGCGGCGGCCTTCGCCCTGCCGCAGCCGTTCCGCTACGGTTTCGAGTTCTCGGCCGCCGCGGTCCTCGGCTTCTGCCTGATGGCCTTCGTCTCCGCGATCGAGACCGTTGGCGACGTCTCGGGCATCGCCAAGGGCGGCGCGGGGCGGGAGGCGACCGACCGGGAGATTACCGGCGCGACCTACGCGGACGGTCTCGGCACGGCAATCGCGGGCGTATTCGGCGGCCTGCCCAACACCTCATTCAGCCAGAACGTGGGCCTGATCGCGATGACGGGGGTGATGAGCCGCCACGTCGTCACGATCGGCGCGATCTTCCTCATCCTCTGCGGCCTGATCCCGAAGGTCGGCGGCGTCATCCGGACCGTCCCGATCGAGGTTCTGGGCGGCGGGGTGATCGTGATGTTCGGCATGGTCGTCGCGGCGGGCGTGTCGATGCTCGCCGACGTCGTCTGGAACCGTCGCAACATGGTGATCTTCGCGGTCGCCCTCTCGCTCGGCCTCGGCCTGCAGCTCGAACCGGGGGCGGTGCAGTATCTGCCCGACTGGCTTCGCGTGCTGATGGTCTCGGGGCTCGTGCCCGCGGCCTTCATCGCCATCGTCCTGAATCTCGTCCTGCCGGAAGAACTGGCGGAGGAGACGGTCGAGGACCTCGTCCCCGCGGGCGACGGCACCCGCCCGCGGGACGTGCCGCGGCATTGATCCACCCCCGTCCGGCGAGGCGCTGCGACATTTGTCAGCCCCGCAGTTCCTTGAAAAATTCTGGTTTGGAACATATCCAGAACCTATGGGTAAAATGTCGATCCGGGACAAGCTCGCGCTTTTGTCCGATGCCGCGAAGTACGACGCGAGTTGCGCCTCCTCGGGCACCACGAAGCGCAACTCGAAGGATGGTTCGGGGCTCGGTTCGACCACCGGCTCGGGGATTTGTCACGCCTATGCGCCGGACGGGCGGTGCATCTCGCTCCTCAAGATCCTGATGACGAACCACTGCATCTACGACTGCGCCTATTGCGTGAATCGCGTGAGCAGCAACGTGCAGCGCGCCCGGTTCACGGTCGACGAGGTCGTGTGGCTGA
This sequence comes from uncultured Jannaschia sp., assembly GCF_947494055.1. Classification (GTDB taxonomy): domain Bacteria; phylum Pseudomonadota; class Alphaproteobacteria; order Rhodobacterales; family Rhodobacteraceae; genus Jannaschia. The sequence goes on from NZ_CANLTR010000005.1 coordinate 218,970, forward strand.
CGACCGAGTTCTACCGTCGGAACTACATCGAAGGGCTGTTTCTCTCCTCCGGCATCATCAAGTCGTCGGACTACACGATGGAGGAGATGGTCCGCATTGCCGAGAAGCTGCGCGCCGGCGGGTTCCGCGGCTACATCCACCTCAAGACGATCCCTGACGCCGCGCCCGAGTTGATCGAGCGGGCCGGCCTCGTCGCCGACCGCCTCTCGATCAACGTCGAGCTTCCGACCGATGCCAGCGTGAAGGCGTTTGCGCCGGAGAAGGACCCCGAGCAGATCCGCGGCGCGATGGGCAAGGTGCGTCTCACCACAGAAGATTACGCCGACAAGTCGCATACCGGCCGCAAGCGAGGCCGTTTCGCGCCGGCTGGGCAGTCGACGCAGATGATCGTCGGCGCCGATGCCGCGAACGACGCGACGATCCTCGGCAATGCCAGCCGTCTTTACGGCGCCTACGGTTTGAAGCGCGTGTATTACTCGGCCTTCTCCCCCATCCCGGACAGCAGCGCCGTGCTGCCGCTCGTCGATCCGCCGCTGATGCGGGAGCACCGGCTCTACCAGGCGGACTGGCTCCTGCGGTTTTACGATTTCGGACTGGACGAGATCGTCACGCGGGACGGGGCGGGGATGCTCGACCTTGACATCGACCCGAAGCTCGCCTGGGCGCTGTCGAACCGCGACCGTTTTCCGGTGGACGTGAACCGCGCATCGAAGGAGCTTCTGCTGCGCGTGCCGGGGTTCGGCACCAAGATCGTGGATCGGATCGTCGCGGCGCGGAAGTCCGCATCTCTGGGCCTCGAGGATATTCGCCGCATGGGCGGGCGGGTGAAGCAATCGCGCGCCTTCATCACCACGCGCGACCATCATCCCGGGGGCAATCTCGACGCCGAGAATCTCAAGGCCCGCTTCGTGAAGCCGAAGCAGATGGAACTCTTCTGAGATGTACGCCCCGCGCCTTCCCCGCATCGGCACCTACGAGGCCTGGCGGGACGTGGCGCGGCGTCTCGCCTCGGCGGACGTCCCGCCCGAGGACGTGGACTGGGCCCTCGAGGGCGAGAGCGACGCGATGTTCGACGACGCGTTGCCGGAGGCCGGGCGGCCGCTCGCCGTCACCAAGGCGTTCCTGACGCTCAGTCGCGACCTGATCCCCGAGCGGACGGGGCTGGGCATGCGGTTGGCCTATTCGCTGTTGACGCGAACTCAGGGACGGCCGGACCTGCTCGCGAACCGCGCCGACGAACAGGTCGCGCGCGCCCGCGACATCGCCAAGGCGATCCATCGCGACATCCACAAGATGCATGCCTTCGTCCGCTTCCAGGAGCTGGCCCCGGACACCGAACGCCCCGACGGGCGCCGCGCCTTCGCCGCATGGTTCGAGCCGGAGCACCGGATCGAGGAGCCGGTGGCAAGCTTCTTCGTCGACCGGTTCGGAGACATGGACTGGCGGATCGTCACGCCGGAGGTGACGCTCACCTATGCCGGAAGAGAGCTTTCGATGGAGGCCGTGGCCGCGACGCGACCGAATGCCACGGATCCGCTCGAACAGCTCTGGACGACCTATTACAGCAACATCTTCAACCCCGCCAGGCTGAAGCCAGACGCGATGCGGGCGGAGATGCCGAAGAAGTACTGGCGGAACCTTCCCGAGGCGCAGGCGATTCCTTCCCTGATCGCCGGCGCACGGGCTCGCGTGGCCGAGATGCAGGCCGCCGGGCCCAGCCTTCCGGCGCCGCAATCGCTCAGACGGAAGGATGACGTCATGGCCACCCAACCCGGACCCGACCTCTTCGCCGCCACAAATCTGGAGGGCATCGCCCGCGACGCGAAGGGCTGCACCCGCTGTCCGCTCTACGGCCCCGCCACGCAGACCGTCTTCGGCGAGGGGCCGGAGGACGCGCCGCTGATGTTCGTGGGCGAGCAGCCGGGCGACCGCGAGGACATTGCCGGGCGCCCCTTCGTCGGTCCCGCGGGGCAACTCTTCGACCAGGTCGTCGAACAGGCGGGGATCGACCGGAAAGCGGCATACGTCACGAATGCGGTGAAGCATTTCAAGTTCGTCCAGAAGGGCAAGCGCCGCATCCACCAGAAGCCCGGTGGCGGCGAGATCAGCGCCTGCCGGTGGTGGCTCGAGCAGGAATTGACGACGGTCGACCCGAAGGTCGTCGTGGCGCTCGGCGCGACGGCGCTGCATTCGCTGACCGGGGACGGCAAGGGGATCCTGAAACGCCGCGGCCAGATGGAGGAGACGCGTGACGGGCGGCCCCTGATGGTCACCGTGCATCCGAGTTTTCTTCTGCGCCTGCCCGACGAGCGTACTCGTGCGGCCGAGACGGAGCTGTTCCGGCGCGACCTCGAGGCGGTCCGCGAGGCGCTGGCGCAGGCGGGGTAATCCAAGCGGCATCCCGCCCGGTCAAGATTAACGCAAGTTGCGCAAAATTCTGGACAGGTGCGGATCGTTCGTAGGAACCCTGCGCACGATCCGGCCGTTTACGTTTTATACATCACGAGGAATTTTCGATGCGCAGCATTTCCACCGTCGTCTTCCCTGTTGCAGGTCTCGGGACGCGGATGCTTCCCGCCACCAAGGTCACGCCGAAGGAATTGTTGCCGGTCTACGACACGCCGCTTCTTCAATTCGCCGTCGAGGAGGCGCTTGCCGCCGGCGCGAAGCGTCTGGTCTTCGTCTCCCACCCCGCCAAATCAGCGATCGAGGCCTATTTGCGCCCCGATCAGACACTCGAGGCGGAGTTGACGGCGAAAGGCAAGACCGAGCTTCTGGAGGCCGTGCAGGCTGCATCCGTTCCAAGCGACGTGGAGGTGGTCTTCACGATGCAGGAAGAGCAGCTCGGCCTCGGCCACGCGATCCTTTGCGCTGCACCGCATGTTCTCGACGGGCCGGTCGGCGTGATCCTGCCCGACGATCTGATTCTCGGCGCGCCCTGCATGCGCGAGATGGCGGAGGCCTTCGATCCCGAACGCATGCGGAGCCTCGTCGCCGCGCAGCGCGTCCCGGCCGATCGCGTATCGAGCTACGGCATCTTCGACTGCGACTGCGACGGCGCCGACGGAAAGGCCCGGACCCTCGCGGCGCGGGGCTTCGTCGAGAAGCCCGATCCTGCCGATGCGCCGTCCGATCTCGCCGCGGTCGGTCGCTACGTGATCGCGCCTGACGTGTTCGATGCGCTGACGCGGACCGAGCGTGGCGCTGGCGGAGAAATCCAGATCACCGACGCGATCGCCGCGGCCGGCGCGATCCATGCGTTCCGGTTCTCGGGTACGCGTTATGACTGTGGGTCGAAGGACGGCATCGTTGATGCTACGCTTGCCGTACAGGCAGCGCGGCGGGACAATGAAGTCCCGCTGGCCATCGCCGCAGAATAGATCGATTGAGGGGGGGCTTCCTTGGAATTCTACCAGATGACGGGCTTCATGGGCGTGGAGACGGATACGGCCGATGACTGCTCCGACATACGGATGCCCGATCCCGCCGATTCGGCGCTGTTCCTCGATTTCGACGGCACGCTCGTCGAGATCGCGGATCGACCGGACGGTGTCGTCGTGCCGCAGAACGTGGTCGACCTTCTGGATCGGGCGATGGACCGGCTGAACGGCCGTGTCGCGCTCGTCTCCGGACGTTCGGTTGCCACGCTCGAAGCGTTCCTTCCGGGGTTCAAGGGCGCGCTGATCGGAACCCACGGGGCCGAAATGCGTGCCATGGGTGGCGAACATCTTGATGTGGTGGAGATCGACCACGGTACGGTTTCCCGGCTTTGCCGTCTGGCCGACGACTTCGCCGCTTTGCGGCCCGAATTCTTCGTCGAGCACAAGCCGTCGGGCGTCGTGCTGCACTTCAGGCAGGCGGAGCAGCATTCGGCGCTGGCGATGCGGTTCATGGAAAGCCTCGCCATGGCGGCCGATGGTTTCCGCCTTCAGCCGGCCCTCATGGCCTACGAGATCAAGCCGGAGGGCGTCGGCAAGGACATCGCGCTGAAACGGCTGCTCGACACCGATGCGTTCCGCGACAGGACGCCGATCTATGCCGGCGACGATCTGACCGACGAGCCCGCGCTCGAACTGGTCCAGTCCCGCGGCGGTGTGGCGATCAAGATGGGCCATGCGGAAACCGTCGCCGAGCACAGGCTCGAGCGTCCCGAGCAGCTCGCGGCTCTTCTAGGAGGCTGGCTTGCCTGATGAAGAAGACAGCGGGGGGCGGCTCCTCGTCGTTTCCAACAGGCTTCCCAAGGGCGACGACGTCCCGGCAGGGGGGCTCGTCTTTGCAATCCACGAAGCGCTGACGGAGGCCGGCGGATTGTGGATCGGGGCCGCCAATCCGACCGAGGAGACCGATGACGGCCTGACCCAGATCGGAAGCGGCGACTACGACCGCGCGACGTTCTCGCTCACCGAAAGCGAGCACAAGGGGTTCTATTTCGGCTATTCGAACTCGGTGCTCTGGCCGCTCTTCCACCACCGCTCCGATCTGCTGTCGCTCGACGGACGGGACTTCGAGGATTACGCGACCGTCAACACACGCGTGGCGCGCGCCATCGCCGCGATCGTCGAGCCGAACGACCTGATCTGGATCCAGGATTACCATTTCCTGATGGTCGCGCAGGAACTTCGCAGGCTCGGTGTCGACAACCGGATCGGGCTGTTCCTCCACATTCCGTTCCCGAACCTCTCGGACGTCATGGCGCTGCCCCAGGTCGACATGATCGGTGGATGGCTCGCCGCCCACGATCTCGTCGGTCTCCAGACATCCCGCGACGTCTCCGCCGCGCAGGACGTGCTGCGCCGCGATCCGCAGGCGCAGATCCTCAACAACGGGTCCTGGATTCGCGACGGCCGCATCTTCTCGGTCCGCAGCTTTCCTATCGGGATCGACGCGGAAAGTTTTGCCAGGACGGCGGCCGAGGCACCTATCGTCGATCTCCAGGTGCCCGAAGGCGCGCCGCTCCTGCTGGGCGTGGACCGGCTCGACTACTCGAAGGGGCTCGTCCAGCGCTTCGAGGCGTTCGGAGCCTATCTCGGCATGCGAGAACCGCACGACCCGAAGCCGACCTACATTCAGATCGCGCCCGTCAGCCGCGAGGACGTCTCTGCCTATCAGGATATTCGGGAGGAGCTTGAGCGAACGGCGGGCTCCACGAATGGCGAGCACGCCGAACTCGACTGGACGCCGATCCGCTATATCCGCCACCATATCGACCGCGACATCATCGCGGGCCTGTACCGCCGCGCGGACGTGGCACTGGTGACGCCGCTCGCCGACGGGATGAACCTCGTGGCGAAGGAATATATCGCGGCGCAGAACCCCGAGAGTCCCGGCGTGCTCATCCTGTCGCATTTCGCGGGCGCCGCCGAGCAGATGGCGAACGGAGCGCTGATGGTGAACCCGTTCGACAAGCGTGCCTTCGCGCAGGCCATCGACCGGGCGATGCGGATGCCGCTGGAGGAGCGAAAGCAGCGATACAACGATCTGCGCCAGGGCGTGTTCGAGGAGGACATCCGCTGGTGGACGGACGCGTTCCTCAACTGGCTGCGGCGGGCGCCCCGGTCCTTCGACCGGGCGGTCCGGCAACTGACCTGAGAGCCGACGCGGCCCGCCGGCGAGGACCCCTCTTTTGGACCACTGGGTTCTCCTGATCCTCGCCGCCATCGTCGTGGGCGCGTCCAAGGGCGGACTCGCCTCCGCCGCGGCCGTTGCGGTGCCGATGCTCGCGCTGGTGATGAGCCCGGTGGAGGCGGCGGCCACGTTGCTGCCGGTCTATCTGGTGACGGACTGGGTCAGCGTCTGGCTCTACCGGCGGGACTATTCGCGGCGGAACCTCGCGATCCTGGTCCCTGCGATGCTGTTCGGCGTCGTCCTCGCGACGCTCCTGACGCCGGTCCTGCCCGAGGCCGCGCTGCTTCTGGCGACGGGGGCCATCGGGTTCTGGTTCCTGGCGCGGGACTGGATGAACCGGGCGGTGACCGTGCCGACGCCGGCCGGCATCCTGCCGGGCCTGTTCTGGGGCACGATCACCGGCATCACCAGCTTCATCACCCATTCCGGCGGCCCGCCGTCGCAGGCCTATCTGCTCCCGCAACGCCTGCCGAAGCTGGTCTTCGCCGGGACGATCGCCATCGCCTTCACTGTCGGCAACCTCGCCAAGCTGCCGGGCTACTGGGTGATCGGCGCTCTGGACCGGCTCGACTGGGGCCTGACGGCCCTGCTGATCGCGGCCGGGATCTGCGGGACGTTCCTCGGTCGCCGGATCGTCGAGATCCTGCCGGAGGACGCCTACCGGACCGCGATCAAGGCGCTGTTGCTGCTCTTGTCGGTCGTACTGGTGACGAAGGGGATTCTGGGCCTCCTTTGACGCCGGGGGCGCCTGTCAGCGGTACATTAGGTCCGGCAGGAAGGTGACGAGGCCGGGGAAGGCGACGAAGATCACGATCGACAGGAGCAGTAGCCCGAGGAAGGGCAGCGTGTCCCGCGCGATCTCGCCGATGCCGCGATCAGTCATCGACTTCAGGACGATGAGGTTGAAGCCCACCGGCGGCGTGATCTGCGCGCATTCGATGACGATGACGGCGAAGATGCCGAACCAGATCAGGTCTATCCCCGCCGCCTCGACCATCGGCAGGACGACCGAGCTCGACAGGACGAGGATCGAGATGCCTTCGAGGAAGCAGCCGAGGATCAGAAAGAACACGGTCAGCACCGCGATCAGCGCGACCGGCGACAGGTTCATCTCCTCGACCCAGGCGGCGGCGACGCGGGGAATGTCGGCGAAGCCGACGGCGATGGACAGGCAGGCGGCCGCCGCGATGATGAACGAGATCATGCAGGAGATCCGCGTGGCCGAGAGCAGGCTGTCCATGAACATCGCACGGCTCAGCGTGCCGTTCAGGAGCGCGAGGAGAAGCGCACCGACGATGCCGATGGAGGCGGCCTCGGTCGGCGTGGCGATGCCGCGGTAGATCGAGCCGATGATCGCGAAGATGAGGGCGACGACGGGCAGCAGGTCTTTCGAGGCGCGGATCTTCTCCGCGAACGTCGTCCGCGGTACGGGGTCGCCCTGCCGGTCGGGATTGAGCCACGACCAGAGGGCGATGTACCCGGAGAACAGCAGGATCAGCAGCGCCCCCGGCACGATCCCCGCGACGAACAGGCGGGCGACGGATTGCTGCGCGACGACGCCGTAGACGATCATGATGATCGAGGGCGGGATCAGCAGGCCGAACGTCCCCGCACCGGCGAGCGAGCCCACCATCATCGACCGGTCGTAGCCGCCGCGTCGCAGTTCCGGCACGGTCATCCGCCCGACCGTCGCGCAGGTCACCGCGGAGGAGCCGGAGACGGCTGCCATCACCCCGCAGCCGACGACATTGACGTGCAGCAATCCGCCGGGCAGCCAGCCGACCCAGGGCGACAGCCCGCGAAAGAGGTTGGTGGACAGGCCCGACCGCATCAGGATCTCGCCCATCCAGATGAAGAGCGGCAGCGCGGTCAGCGCCCAGTTCCAGCTCGCGTCCCACATGGTCGAGGACAGGATCGAGCCGGGCGCGATCGGCGTGAACCACGCGAAGATGACGACGGCGGCGGACAAGAGCGAGAGCGCGATCCAGACGCCGCTGCCCAGCAGGACGAGAAGGCAGAGCAGCAGCGCGATGCCAGCGAGGGTGACCGTGTCCATCACTCGGCCGTGCTGTCGACGTTGGTCTCGTAGCCGGCTTCCTCACCTCGCCAGACGAGTGTCGCCTGCTCGAGGATGCCGAGGCACATGACGGCGAGTCCGAAGGCTACCGCGCTTTGAGGAATCCAGAGCGGCACGCCGAGCATGCCGGGACTCAGGTCGCCGAAGCGGTAGCTCTCCGCCGTGAAGAGCGTCATCTGCCAGGCCGCATAGCCGGTAACGAACGCGCCGATCGCGCAGCACCACAGCTCCACCCAGCGGTTGCGACCCTGCGGAAAGAGCTGGCCGATGAGGGTGATGCGGACGTGACCCCCGTTAACGAACGTATAGGCCAGGGCGAGGAAGGTGGAGGCCGCGAGGAAGAACCCCGAGATCTCCGTCGTCTCGACCGCCATGCCCATCTGCCGGGCGACGATCTGGCAGAGGGTCGCGACGGCAATGCCCGCGAGGAAGAAGGCGGCCGCGTAGCCGCAGGCGAGATAGAGGCCGTGCAGGGCCTTGCGGAGCATTGCGGCACCCTTTCGTGGGAGCGGTGGCGGCGGCCTGTCCGGCCGCCGTGATCGGATTATTCGGAGGTGGCCAGATATGCGTCGAGCACGGCGATCTCGTCCTCGGCGGCCTCGCCGCGGAACTCCTCGAGCATCTGCCCGCTGATCTCATCGATCTTGGCCTGCAGCTCCGGGCTTCCGTCGGCGACGGACATGCCGTTGTCGACGAGCACCTGCACCGTGGCGTCGGCCGCTTCCTGGCTCAGCTGCCAAGCGGTCTCCGTCGCCCGCGCGCCGGCCTCGCGGATCGCCTCCTGCAACTCGGGGGACAGGCGCGACAGGGCGCGGGCGTTCACGATGATGGCGTTCTTGCTGAGCGAGGTGCCGGTATACGTGAAGTGGTCCACGTAGTCCCAGGCCTGGATGTCGTTACCGGTCTGGGCCGAGGTGAAGAGCGACTCGATCAGCCCGGTGGAGAAGGCCTGCGGCACCTCGGCGAAGGGCAGGATCGTCGCGTCGAAGCCCAGAAGCTCGCCCAGGCGCTGCGTCGCGGGCGAGTAGATCCGGAGCGACACGCCGTCGAACTCCGACCCGTCCGTGACCTCGAAATTGGTGAAGAAGCCCTGTCCCGGCCAGGCCATGTAAGTGAGCACCTCCATCCCCATCTCCTCGAAGGCGGCGTCGAACCAGGGATCCTGCGCTTCCATCAGGCGATGGGCCTCCTCGTAGTCGCTCGCGAGGCCGGGCAGGCTGTCGAGCGTGTACATCGGGCTCTCGTTGCCGTAGACGCCGAACCGGATTTCGCCCAGCTGCACCTGACCGGACTGCACGGCCCTGCGAATGGCGTCGAGCTTGATGAGCTCGCCGTTCGGGCGCAGGTCGATGGTCAGCTCGCCGTCGGCGGCACTCTCGACCTCGTCGATGAACTGGCGGATCGTCTTGGTGAAAAAGCTGTCCTCGGGATAGCCCGACGCCATCACCCATGTCTCCTGTGCGGCAGCGGTCGTGGCGGCGAGGCAGAGCGCGAGGGCGGCCTGTCCGAGTCTGGCACGTATCGTCATAATGGTGTCCTCCTGTCGGATCATGTCGCGGCCGGGGAAAACCGTTTCTGACGCGTCGGCTGATTGACCCCCGTCCGCCGTTCGTGGGGTCATCAAGACACCGTGGGGAACCGCTGACAAGCGCCGTCTCCCACGGCGGGTCGGTCCGATCGCACGGGAATGCGCGCGGGATGCGCGCCGTCCTCCGCCATGCCCAATCCTTGGGCGCTGCCGAGTCGTGACGATCCGCCCTTGCCAATCCGGCATCCTCCGCAAAGACTTGGACCCACAGACCCGCATCGCTCGAACGACGACAAGAACGAGCCCCGGGCATATCCTATCAGGGAGACACGAGATGAACCGCTTCACGCTTCTGGCTTCGACAGCATTCCTCCTCGCCGCGCCGCTCGCCACGACGGCCTTCGCCGCGGAGGTGGCCGAGGGCGACACGCTGGCCGAGGATCAGAGCTTCTCCTACCGCCTGCTCGACCAGTTCCCGACCATCGACCCGCAGCTCATCGAGGAGACGGCCGGCGGCCACGTGGCGCGGCAGGTCTTCGAGGGATTGCTGACGCAGAACGCCGACGGCACGCTGCGCCCGGGCGTGGCGACCGAGTGGTCGAGCGACGACAACCGCGTCTGGACCTTCACCCTGCGCGACGACGCGCGCTGGTCGAACGGCGAGCCGGTGACGGCGCAGGATTTCGTCTATGCCTGGCGCCGCGCGGCCGATCCGGCGACCGCTTCGGAATATGCCTGGTATGTCGAACTGACGCAGATGCAGAACGCCGCCGAGATCGTCGCCGGCGAGATGGAGCCGTCCGAGCTCGGCGTGCGCGCGGTGGACGACCATACGCTCGAGGTGACGCTGAACCAGCCGCTGCCGTACTTCCCGCAGATGGCCGTGCATTACACGCTGATGCCCACGCCGCAGGCCACGATCGAGGCGTTCGGATCGGATTGGACCGCGCCGGAGAACATCGTCTCCAACGGGGCCTACGTGCTGACCGACATCGCGGTGAACGAGTTCTTCCGGCTGGAGAAGAACCCCGAATACTGGGACGCGGACAACGTGATCATCGAGGAGGTGACGGGCTACGTCATCAACGACGCCAACCAGGCGCTGAGCCGGTTCCAGGCCGGCGAGTTCGACATGATGGACGATCTGCCGGCCGGCTCCTACCCGACGCTCGAGGAGGAGAGCCCGGACATCGCCCATGCCGTGCCGCGGCTCTGTTCGTACTACTACACGGTCAACCAGTCCGAGAGCGGTCACGAGGCGTTGAAGGATCCGCGCGTCCGCAAGGCCTTGAGCTACGCGATCAACCGCGACGTCATCGTCGATCAGGTCCTCAAGGCGGGTCAGGCCCCGGCCTACAGCTTCACGCATTGGGCGACCGCCGATTTCGAGCTTCCGGAGATCGACTACGCCCAGCTCACGCAGCAGGAGCGGATGGAGCAGGCGCGATCCCTCCTCGAGGAGGCGGGCTACGGGCCGGACAATCCGCTCGAGCTCGACCTGATCTACAACACTTCGGAGAACCACCGGCAGATCGCCACCGTGGTCAGCCAGATGTGGAAGCCGCTCGGCGTGAACGTCACGTTGTCGAACTACGAATGGCAGAGCTATCTCGACATCCGCGGTCAGCAGAACTTCGACCTCGCCCGCTCGGCCTGGTGCGGAGATTACAACGAGGCGTCGACCTTCCTCGATCTTCTGACCACGCGGAACGCCAACAATGACGGCAAGTACGACAATTCCGACTACGACGCCCTCCTGACCGAGGCGGCGCAGGCCGACGATCCGCAGCCGCTCTATACCCAGGCCGAGGAGATCCTGGCCGAGGACATGGCGATCATCCCGGTCTACCACTACACGCAGAACTTCGTGCTCGACCCGAGCATCCGGCATTGGCCGATGGAGAACGTGGAGAACAACTGGTACGTCCGCGACATCTATCGCGCGTCCGAAGGCTGAGGCGCGGGGCCGGGGCGTTCCCGTCCCGGCCCTCCTTTCCCGCATGATCCCCTTCATCCTCCGACGTCTGCTGGTCGCGATCCCGGTCCTCGTGCTGCTGGTCGTCCTGACCTTCGTGCTGATGTACGCCGCCCCCGGCAGCCCCTTCGCCTCCGACCGCGGCATCCCGCCGGCCGTCCTGGCCAATCTGGAGCGCGAATACGGGCTCGACCGGCCGTTCCTCGCGCAGATCGGCACCTATATCTGGAACATCGTCAGCGATTTCGATTTCGGCCCCTCCTTCATCTACCGCGACCAGGACGTGAACGACCTGATCTCGCAGGGCTTCCCGGTGACGCTGACCTACGGGTTCTGGGCCTTCATGCTGGCCGTCCTCGTGGGCGGCACGCTCGGGATCGTCGCGGCGATCCGGCAGAACACCTGGCTCGACTATCTCGCCGTGGGCGTGTCGATCGGCGCGCAGGTCCTGCCGAACTTCGTGCTGGCGCCGATCCTCGTGCTGATCTTCACGCTCTGGCTCGGCTGGCTGCCCGGCGGCGGATGGCAGGGCGGCCAGTGGCAATTCGTCATCATGCCGGTGATCGCGCTGGGCACCAGCTTCATGGCCTCCATCGCCCGGATCGCGCGCGCCTCGATGCTGGAGGTGCTGTCGTCGAACTTCATCCGCACCGCCCGCGCCAAGGGCCTGCCCGGGCGGCGGATCATCCTGCGGCACGCGCTCAAGCCCGCGCTCCTGCCGGTGATCTCCTATCTCGGACCGGCCTTCGTCGGCATGATCACCGGGTCGGTGGTCATCGACATCTACTTCTCCACCGGCGGGATCGGGCAGTTCTTCGTGGCCTCCGCGCTCAACCGCGACTACGGCGTGATGATGGGGATCACCGTCCTGCTCGGCGCCCTCACCATCCTGTTCAACCTGCTGGTCGACATCGCCTATGCGTGGATCGACCCGAAGATCCGGTACTGATGCGCACCGCCACCCTCACAGATGCGAGCGCGCTCGCCACCGCGCCGAAGGGGCGCAGCCTCTTGGCCGATGCGCGCCGCCGGTTCTTCCGCAACCGCGCCGCCGTGGGCGGGGTGGTCGTGCTCGCCCTCATCGCCGCCTTCGCGCTCGTGGGTCCGTGGATCGCGCCGTGGGACTACGAGGAGATCGACTGGGCCGTCCTCGGCTCGGTGGAGACGATGGGCCGGCCCTCGCTCGAGACCGGGCACTGGTTCGGCACCGACCAGCTCGGCCGCGACCTCTTCGCGCGCACGGTGCAGGGCACGCAGATCTCGCTGATGGTCGGCATCGTCGGCGCGCTGATCGCGGTCGTGGTCGGCACGCTCTACGGCGCGGTGGCGGGCTATTTCGGCGGTCGGGTCGACGGGGCGATGATGCGCGTCGTCGACGTGCTGATGTCGATCCCCTACATGTTCGTCCTGATCCTGCTCCTCGTCGTGTTCGGCCGCTCGATCCTGATGCTCTTCGTCGGCATCGGGCTGATCTCCTGGCTCGACATGGCGCGGATCGCGCGGGGGCAGACGCTGGCGCTGCGCGGCAAGGAGTTCGTGGAGGCCGCCATCGCCACCGGCGTGCATCCCTTCCGCATCATCCTGCGCCACATCGTGCCGAACCTTCTAGGCGTCATCATCGTCTATGCGACGCTGCTCGTGCCCTCGATGATCATCTACGAGAGCTTCATCTCCTTTCTCGGCCTCGGCGTGCAGGAGCCGCTGACGTCCTGGGGCGCGCTCATCAACGACGGCGCGGCGGAGATGCGCAACGGCACCTCGTGGCAGCTCCTCTTCCCGCTGGGCTTCTTCGTGGCCGGCCTCTTCGCCTTCTTCTTCATCGGCGACGGGCTGCGCGACGCGCTCGACCCGAAGGACCGTTGATGTCGATGCCCGGAGACAAGACCGCCGCGTTGCTTGACGTGACCGACCTGCACGTCGCCTTCGACACGCCGGACGGGACGGTGAATGCGGTGAACGGCATTTCGTTCGGCCTGCGGAGCGGCGAGACGCTGGCCATCGTCGGCGAGAGCGGGTCCGGCAAGACGCAGCTCGCCTTCGCGATCCTCGGGCTTCTGGCGCGGAACGGCCGAGCGGAAGGGTCCGTCCGGCTGGAGGGGGCGGAGATCCTCGGCCTGCCCGAGCGTCGGCTCAACGAGATGCGGGCCGAACGGATGGCGATGATCTTCCAGGACCCGATGACCTCGCTGAATCCCTACCTGCGCGTCGGCACGCAGATGGCGGAGGTGCTGACCCTGCATCGCGGCCTGTCGAAGCGCGCCGCGCTCGCGGAGAGCGCCCGGATGCTGGAGGCGGTCCGCATCCCCGACGCGGAGGGGCGGCTGCGGATGTATCCGCACGAGTTCTCCGGCGGCATGCGGCAGCGGATCATGATCGCGATGGCGCTGCTCTGCCGCCCCGCCCTGCTGATCGCGGACGAACCGACGACGGCGCTCGACGTGACGGTGCAGGCGCAGATCATGGATCTGCTCGCCGACATCCGCGCGGAGTTCGGCACCGCCATTATCCTCATCACCCACGATCTTGGCGTCGTGGCCGGGGCCTGCGAGCGGATCATGGTGATGTACGGGGGGCGGGTGATGGAATCCGGTCCGACCGACGCGGTCTTCGCCGACCCCTCGCACCCTTACACGGCAGGGCTTCTGGCCGCGGTGCCACGCCTCGACGTGCCGCAGGACGCGCTCGAGACGATCCCGGGCGACCCGCCGGACCTGTCGAACCTGCCCGAGGGTTGCCCGTTCCAGGCGCGATGCCCGCTGGTACACGACAAATGCGTGCGAATGCCGCCGCTCGCGCCCCACGGGGCGGGCCGGCTCCGCGCCTGCTGGGCCGATCCGGAGGAGGTGTCGTGAGCGCGCCGCTCCTCGCCGTCGAAGGGCTCGACGTGACCTTCCCGGTCATGCCGCGCGGCGCGTGGCCGTGGACCAGGCCCGCGGGCCTGCAGGCCGTGTCGAAGGCCGACCTGACCTTGGAGCGGGGCGAAACGCTGGGCCTCGTGGGCGAGAGCGGGTCGGGCAAGTCCACGCTCGCCCGCGCCGTGATCGGCACCGTGCCGGCGACGGACGGACGGGTGATGTGGAAGGGCCGCGATATCACCGCGCTCGGACCCGCCAGCCGCCGCAAGCTCGGGCGCGAGGTGCAGATGGTGTTCCAGGACCCGCTCGCCGCGCTGAACCCGCGCATGAACGTGGGCCAGATCGTGGCCGAGCCGCTTGCCACGCATACCGACCTGTCCGCGAAGGAACGGCGGACCCGCGTGAGCGAGATGATGGAGCGCGTCGGCCTGCTGCCGAACCTCGTGAACCGTTACCCGCACGAGTTCTCCGGCGGCCAGTGCCAGCGGATCGGCATCGCCCGCGCGCTCGTCACCGAGCCGGAACTCCTGATCTGCGACGAGCCGGTCAGCGCGCTCGACGTCAGCGTGCAGGCGCAGGTCGTGAACCTCTTGGCCGGACTGCAGCGGGACATGGGCCTGTCGATGCTGTTCATCGCCCATGACCTGAGCGTGGTGCGGCACATCTCGACCCGGATCGCGGTCATGTATCTCGGCCGCATCGTGGAGACGGCCCCGGCCGAGGCGCTCGTCACAGATCCACGTCACCCCTACACCAAGGCGCTCATCGCCTCCGTCCCGATCCCCGACCCGGTCCGCGAACGCGCGCGGTCGCGGCCGGTGCTCGAAGGCGAACTGCCGTCGCCGCTGAACCCGCCCTCCGGCTGCGTCTTCCGCACCCGCTGTCCGATCGCGCGGCCCGACTGCGCCGAGGCGCGACCCCCGCTGGTGCAGGAGGTGCCGGGCCACCGTGTCGCCTGTCCGTATCACGACCGGGGCGGGCCGGTCTGACGGCAGGCGGCGGCTCCCGGATTGCTCCGACGTGCGGCCCTCGGGCCGCCGTCAGGCCGCTTCGGCCGTCGCCAGATCGCCCAGCACCTCGGCGGCGATCTCGAAGGAGCGCAAGCGCGCCGCGTGGTCGTGGATCTGCCCGGTCAGGATCAACTCGTCGGGGGCGTAGCGCCGGATCATCGCGTCGAGCTGGCTCCGCACCGTTTCCGGCGAACCCACCGCCGAGACGCGCAGCGCGTGATCCACGGCGCGGGTCATGTCCGGGCCGATCTCCGCCGCGATGTCGTCCACCGGCGCGGGCAGCTTGCCCGGCTGACCGGTGCGGAGCCGCGCGAAGGCCTGCTGCATCGACGTGCGCAGGCGGCGTCCCTCGGCATCGGTATCGGCGGCGAAGACGTTGGCGGCGAGCATGAAATGCGGCCGGTCGAGCTGCGCGGAGGGCTGGAACCGCTCGCGATAGATCGCCACGGCCTGCTCCAGCGCGTCGGGCGCGAAATGCGAGGCGAAGGCGTAGGGCAGGCCCAGATGCGCGGCGAGCTGCGCGCCGTAGAGGCTGGAGCCGAGGATCCAGATCGGGACCTGCGTTCCCTCGCCGGGATGGGCGCGAACCGGGGCGCCGGGCTGCGGCTCACCGAAATAGCCGATCAGCTCGACCACGTCCTCGGGGAACCGGTCCGCCTCGAGACCGCGCCGCAGCGCGCGGGCCACGGCGAGGTCGCCGCCGGGCGCGCGGCCGAGGCCGAGGTCGATGCGGCCGGGATGGATCGTCGCGAGCGTGCCGAACTGCTCCGCGATGGCGAGCGGCGCGTGGTTCGGTAGCATGATGCCGCCCGCGCCGACCCGGATGGTCGACGTGGCGTCGGCGATATGGCCGATCAGCACCGACGTCGCGGCCGAGGCGATGCCGGGCATGTTGTGGTGCTCGGCAAGCCAGTAGCGGCCATAGCCCCAGCGCTCGGCGTGACGCGCCAGGTCGACGCTGTTGGCGATCGCGGTGCCGGCATCGGCCCCCTCGGGCACCGGCGCGAGGTCGAGAACGGAATAACGCATGTCCGATGCTCCTTTGAACGTTGTTCCTGAATCTCTGCCTCCCGACCCTCGGTTTCAACCGCTTCTCCGGTGCGGCAGGGCACAGGCCCGAAGTGTCCCCTGCGCATGTCACATCGCACCTAGACGCGGCGGGCTTCCCTGCGCCAAGCTGAACCCGGAAGCGGGCCACGGCCCGACAAGGGGGGAGAGACGAGATGGGACCATCCCAGAGATTGACGGCGCGCACGATGGCGTTCGTCCTGGCCGGCGGACGGGGGAGCCGCCTGAAGGAGCTGACCGACATCCGCGCCAAGCCGGCGGTGCATTTCGGCGGCAAGGCCCGGATCGTGGATTTCGCGCTGTCCAACGCGCTCAATTCCGGCATCCGCAAGATGGCCATCGCGACGCAGTACAAGGCGCACAGCCTGATCCGTCATTGCCAGCGCGGCTGGAACTTCTTCCGGGCGGAGCGCAACGAGTATCTCGACATCCTGCCCGCGTCGCAACGGGTGGACGAGGTGCACTGGTACCAGGGCACGGCCGACGCGGTGTTCCAGAACACCGACATCGTCGACAGCTACGACGTCGACTACGTCGTGGTGCTGGCCGGCGACCACATCTACAAGATGGATTACGAGGTCATGCTGCGCCAGCACGTCGAGAGCGGCGCGGACGTGACCGTGGGCTGCCTGACCGTGCCACGGCACGAGGCTTCGGCCTTCGGGGTCATGGCGATCGACGAGACCGACCGGGTGACGAGCTTCCTCGAGAAGCCCGCCGACCCGCCGGGCACGCCGGACGACCCGGACATCACGCTGGCCTCGATGGGCATCTACGTGTTCCGCTGGGATTTTCTGCGCGATCTCCTGCGGAAGGATGCCGACGATCCCGAGAGCAAGCACGATTTCGGCGGCGACCTGATCCCCTACATCGTGAAGAACGGCAAGGCGATGGCGCACCGCTTCACCGAGAGTTGCGTCAAGCACACGCCCGAGGCGCCGGCCTACTGGCGCGACGTGGGCACGGTCGACGCCTACTGGAAGGCGAACATCGACCTGACGGACTTCAACCCCGATCTCGACCTGTGGGACAAGAACTGGCCCATCTGGACCTATTCGGAATCCGTCCCGCCCGCGAAGTTCATCCACGACGAGGAATGCCGTCGCGGCCTCGCCATATCCTCGATGGTCTCGGGCGGCTGCATCATTTCCGGGACGGAGGTGCGGGAATCGCTGCTGTTCACGCGGGTCCACACCAATTCCTACGCCACGCTGACCCGCGTCGTCGCGCTGCCCGACGTGGTGGTGGAGCGTTCGGCCCGGCTCACCAACTGCGTGGTCGATCGCGGCGTCGTCATTCCCGAGGGGCTCGTCGTTGGCGAGGACCCGGAGGAGGATAGCAAGTGGTTCCGCGTCACCGACACGGGCGTGACGCTGATCACGCAATCCATGCTGGACCGGCGCGCCGCCGGATGACGGAGATCCTGTCCGTCGCATCCGAATGCGCCCCGCTGGTCAAGACCGGCGGGCTCGCCGACGTGGCCGGTGCCTTGCCCGGGGCGCTGCGCCCGCTCGACATCCGGATGCGGACCCTGCTGCCGGGCTATCCGCAGGTGATGGCCGAAACGCGGGAGGCCGCGGAGGTCTGGCGGTCGGACGACCTCTTCGGCGGCCCGGCGCGGGTGCTGGCGACGATGGCGGGCGTGCTCGACCTGCTCGTCCTCGACGCGCCGCACCTCTTCGACCGGCCGGGGCAGATCTATCTCGGCCCGGACGGCCGGGACTGGCTTGACAACCCGGAGCGTTTCGCTGGCCTCAGCCTCGCAGCGGCGGAAATCGCGGGGCGGGGGGCGGATGGCTGGCGGCCCGACATCCTGCATTGCCACGACTGGCAGGCAGGGCTCGCCCCCGTCTACCTGCGCGACCGGTTCCCCGATGCGTCGGTGGGCATCGTCCAGACCATCCACAACGTCGCGTTCCAGGGCCTTGCGCCCGCGGACCGCCTCCATGCGCTGGGTCTGCCGCAATCCGGGATGCATCCGGACGGGTTCGAATACTGGGGCCAGATCAGCGCGCTGAAGGCAGGTCTCGTCCGGGCCGACCGGATCACCACGGTCAGCCCGACCTACGCGGCGGAACTGCTGACGCCCGAGTTCGGGATGGGCCTCGACGGCGTTCTGCGGGCGCGGCGGGACCGGCTGTCGGGCATCCTGAACGGCGTCGACCTGTCGGATTGGGCGCCACCCTACCGCCTCGCCTCCGGCAAGGTGAAGTACAAGGCGCGCTTGCGTGCGGAGATGGGCCTTCCGGAGGCGGAGGGGCCGCTCTGCGTCGTCGTCTCCCGGCTGACGGAGCAGAAGGGGCTCGACCTCCTGCTGGAGGCGCTGCCCGCGCTGCTGGACGGCGGCGGTCAGCTCGCGCTGCTGGGCAGCGGCGCGGCGGATCTCGAACTGGCCTTCGAGCGGGCGGCCACGCATCCGAACGTCGCCGTGCGCCTGGGCTACGACGAGGCGCTGTCGCGGATGCTGATCGCCGGGGGCGACGCGATCCTCGTGCCCTCCCGGTTCGAGCCCTGTGGCCTGACCCAGCTCTACGGCCTGCTGCATGGCACGATCCCGGTCGTGACGCTGACCGGCGGGCTTGCCGACACGGTGATCCCGGCCACGCCGGCCGGCCTGCGCGCGGGGGTCGCCACGGGGCTTCAGGTGCATCCGATCACCGCAGACGCGCTCGGCCGCGCGCTAACGCAGGTCTGCGCGCTTTACGCCCAGACGGAGGTCTGGCGCCGGATGCAGCGCAACGCGATGCGCCAGCCCGTCGGCTGGGACCGCTCGGCCGAGGAATACGCGGCGCTCTATCGCGCGATGTCGGAAGGGTGATCCGAGGAATCTGTAGCCATCGCAGCGCGATTTGCGGAAAGTGGCGGGGCAGTCCGTCGTCGCGCGTGCGGGGCGGACGGGGAGAAACAAGGGAGAGACGACATGATACGCACCATTCTGACTCAGGCCGCCGCGGCGATCCTCGCCACCGGCCTCGCCCATGCACAGGACTTCCCGGCGGGCAGCGTCGATTACATCATCCCGTTCGGGCCGGGGGGCGAATCCGACATCACGGCGCGGCTCCAGCAACCGTACTTCCAGGACCTCTACGGCGAGCAGATGGTCATCTCCTACCAGCCCGGCGGCGGCGGCGCGGTCGGCTGGGCGCAGCTCAACGGGATGGCCGAGGACGGCACCGTCATCATGGGGATCAACCTGCCCCACATCATCGTCAAGCCAAAGCAGGGCAATGTCGGCTTCGAGACCGAGGATCTCGCCGCGGTCTACTGGTTCCACTACACGCCCGACGCGATCCTCGTGCGCGCCGATAGCGAGATCGAGACCCTCGACCAGTTGATCGAGCAGGCCAGGGCGAATCCCAGGCAGGTGATCTTCTCGGGTTCCGGCAAGGGCTCCGCCAACCATCTCGCGCAGCTTCAGTTCGACGAGATGGCCGATATCGAGACGACCTACGTGGCCTTCGACGGGACCGGATCGGCGGTGACCGCGTTGCTGGGCGGTCAGGTGACGGCGGAATGGGGCTATACCACCGTCGGCAGCGGTCAGGGCGACGAGGTACGGATGCTCGCCGTCGCGATGGAGGAGCGGCATCCGGCCTTCCCTGACGTGCCGACCTTCAAGGAGCAGGGCTACGATCTCGTCTCAGGGGCCTACCGGGGCATCGCGGTGCCGCAGGACGCGTCGGAAGAGGTCAAGCAACAGGTTTCGGACGCGATCGCGGCGATCAATGCCGATCCCGAGTTCCAGCAGAAGATGATCGACGGCGGGTTCGCGATGGCCGACGTGCCCTACGGCGAGGAGATGGACGCCTTCATGGCCGAGAAGGCGGAGGAATATCTGCCCGCCGCCCGCGAGGCCGGCATCATCGAGTGACCGAAGGCCGGGACGTGTTCGACACGCGCGCGTCCCGCGCCGTCCGCTAGCTCAGAACCGGAGGAACCCGTGCTCGACTTCATGGCGAACGCGATCTCGCCGTTCAACCTGCTGCTCGCGCTGCTGGGCGTCGCCGCGGGGACGATCATCGGCTCCATCCCCGGCCTGACGGCCACGATGGCGGTCGCGGTCCTCGTGCCGCTGACCTTCACGATGTCGCCCGACAGCGCGCTCATCCTGATGGGCGCGATCTATACCGGGGCGATCTACGGTGGCGCCTACGCGGCGATCCTGCTCAACACGCCGGGCACGCCCTCAGCCATCGCCACGACCTTCGACGGCTACCCGATGGCCAAGCGCGGTGACGGAGATCTCGCCGTCACGATCGCCTGCCTGAGCTCGGTGTTCGGCGGACTGGTGGGTGCGCTGGCGCTCCTGTTCCTCGCTCCGCCGCTGGCGCGGGCGGCGCTGGCCTTCGGGCCGGTCGAGTATTTCTGGCTTGCCGTGTTCGGCCTTTCGCTGATCGCTGCAGTGTCGACGGGCGACTTCCTCAAGGGCGTGATCGGCGCCTGCTTCGGCCTCCTGATCGCCACGATCGGCGTGTCGGAGACCAGCGCGGAGGTGCGCTTCACCTTCGGCTCGCGCATGTTGCTCGGCGGGGTGGAGACGGTATCCGCACTCATCGGGCTCTACTGCATTCCCGTCCTCATCGACCTCGTCGCCACCCCCGACCGCCATCTCGACGAAGCGGGCGGGGGCATGCGCGGGTTCCGGCTCCTGGAGGCGGGGCGGGTGATGCTGCAGAACGGGGTGAACGTCCTGCGCTCCTCGGTCATCGGCACGATGGTCGGCGCGCTGCCCGGGGCGGGCGGCTCCATCGCCGGTCTGGTGGCCTATTCCGAGGCGCGGCGGAACGGGCGCGGCGTCGAGAAATACGGGGAGGGCAATCCCGGCGGTATCGTCGCCACCGAATCCGCCAACAACGCGACGGTAGGCGGCGGGTTCATCCCGACGCTGGTGCTGGGCATTCCGGGCACGCCGCCCGACGCGGTGATCCTCGGCGCGCTTCTGGTGCAGGGCGTGCGCACCGGCCCGACCCTGTTCCAGGGCAGCGCCGACATCGTCTATACCTTCATCTTCGGCCTGCTGCTCGCGACGGTCCTGATGCTGCCGGTCGGCCTGCTGATCGGCCGCTTCGCCTACGGGGCGATCCTGAAGGCACCGAAGGCCGCGCTCGTGCCCGTCGTGGCCTTCATGACGGTGATCGGGACCTTCGCGATCCGCAACAACGTCTCCGACATCTACATCATGATCGTCCTCGGCGTCGTCGGATGGCTCGCCGCCAAGCGGGGCTTCGGCGCCTCGCCCATCGTGCTCGGCCTCATCCTCGGCAGCATTGCCGAGCAGGGCTTCGTGCAGAGCTGGACCATCGGAAGCGCCATCGGCGATCTCTGGGGTCAGTTCTTCGGCCGGCCGATCTCGCTCGTCATCATCGCATTGACAGTTCTGAGCTTTCTCTATCCGTTCTGGCCGCAGATCCGCCGGATTGCGGGGCGCAGCGACGACGCGACGCCCGCCGACATGGTCGACCGGCCGCGTGCCGGGGGTCGGATGGTGGCCTGGGACCTGCTGGGCTTCGCGGTCTTCGGTGCCGTGGCCGCCCTCGTCCTCGTGCAGAGTGCCGGGCTGAACCCCGAGGCAGCGGTGTTCCCGCGCACGATCGCCACGGTGATGGTCGTCGTGGTGGTGGCTTCCGTCGCCAAGCTCATGCTGACGCGGCACGTGACGGGCGAGCCGGTGCGGGGGTCCCTGATCCGCAGCGCGTCGGTCCCCGCGGCGATGCTGCTCGCGGCCGCCCTGATCCCGCTCGCGGGCTTCGCCCTCGCCGCGGCGCTTCTCGGAGCCGTCCTCACCGTCCCGGCGCAGCACGAGTCGTTCTCGCGACGGGGCTGGATCTTCCTCCTCGGAAGCGTTCTGGCGGTGGTCCTGGGCGTGGTCCTCCTCTTCGACCTCGGCCTGAACGTGCCGCTTCCCTGACGACGTCACCCTAGACCAACGGACGAATTGCCGCAGCGTCGTCGTCGGGGCAGGCTGACCGGGACGCATTTTGCAGCGGGGCCACGCACGGTCCCGATCAAGGGGGAGTCGGGAATGAGTTTGCTGTCATCTTTGTTCGGCGGAGGCGGCAATGCCGCTGCGCCGCAGACGAAACCATCACATAGCGATGTCCGTATCCATCCGGACGTGGATAACGGGCTGGGCACCGCACGGCCCGGTTTCTCCGGCGGAACGCTGAAATGCCATTGCGCCACCGACAAGGTGGAGGTGAAGGTCGGCGATCAGGTCGCCCACAACCACGTCTGCGGGTGCAGCAAATGCTGGAAGCCCAAGGGCGCCGACTTCTCGCAGGTCGCGGTCGTCTCGCGCGACAAGGTCAAGGTGACGGCGCACGACGAGAAGCTGCACGTCGTCGATCCGTCGGCCGCGATCCAGCGCCATGCCTGCAAGCAATGCGGCGTCCACATGTTCGGCCGCATCGAGAACAAGGACCACCCGTTTCACGGGCTCGACTTCGTGCATGTCGAGCTGTCGTCCGAACAGGGCTGGGCGCCGCCGGAATTCGCCGCCTTTGTGTCGTCGATCATCGAGTCGGGCACGCCGCCCGAGCGGATGGACAAGGTGCGCGGGCGGCTCGACTACCTAGGGCTGGAACCCTACGATTGCCTCTCGCCGCCGCTGATGGACGCGATCGCGACGCATGTGGCCAAGTCGAAGTCGCCCGAGCCGGCCTGATCCGCTCGGGATCGTGATCGAACCTTACGGCGTTCCGCTGCTGCGGAGCGCCGCGGGGTGTTGTCTTGCCGCGAATTTCGTTGCTAACCTTCCGACAGGGAGGATTGGGGATGAATGTTCAGCGGGCAGGGAACCGTGCGAGCCGGGTCGGCACCGCGTTGGTGATCGACGATCATCCATTGTATTGCGACGCCCTCGCTTCGGCACTCACGCGGGTCTTCGCGGACAGCACGATCCGGACGGCGACGACTCTGGAGGCAGGGCTCGACGCGTTGAGATCGGGCTTCGCGCCGGATCTGATCGTGCTGGATCTGAAACTGCCCGATGTGACGGGGATCAGCGGCTTCCTGCGCCTCAAGGAGGCGGTGGACCCGGTGCCGATCCTGATCAATTCGGCGATGACGTCACCGGAGATCGTCACCTCGCTGATGGAGGCCGGTGCGGCGGGCTTCGTGCCGAAGGACGTCTCGATCGGGGTGTTGCAGACCGCCTTGCGCGAGGTCCGGGCGGGGCGGCGGTATCTGCCGATGGAGTATCGGGCCTCGGCGGGGCGCCGGCCCGAATGCAGTCGCGACACCTCGCGGGAGGTCGGACGCAAGATCGCGGAACTGACGCCGCAGCAGGCCCGGATCATGAAGCTGATCTGCGAGGGGATGCCGAACAAGCAGATCGCCTACGAGCTCTCGCTCGCCGAGGCGACGGTGAAGGCGCATATCACCGCGATCCTGCGTCGTCTCGACGTGCAGAACCGGACGCAGGCCGCCCTCATGATGGAGAGCGCGACGCTCACCGACCGGGACCGCCCGGAACAGGCGGAAGCCCGCAACTTCCTCACGCATTGACCCGGTGATGCATTCAGGGTCCGCGGCCGGCATCCGCATCGCGGTGTCCCATGCCGGGCAGGCGCGGCCAGCGGTGGCGGAGATCGCCGCGACGATCGCGCCGACGGGCCTGTGCTTTCTACTGGTCTTTCCGCATGACGGGCTCGACTTGGCCGAGCTCGCGCCCGCGCTGGCGGAGCGGTTCCCGGGAATACCGGTCTTCGGCTGCACCACCGCCGGTCAGATCACGCCGGACGGCTACGAGGCCGGCGCGCTTCTCGTCATCGCCTTCCCGCGCGCGCATTTCCACTGCGCCTCGCTGCTGATCCAGCCGCTCGTCCCGCTCTCCATAGAGAAGATCACGTCGGAGGCCCGGCGTCTCGAGGCCCAGTTCCGGCGGACCGCCGGGTGGAAGCGGCTCGCGCTGACCTTCGCGGACGGGTTGTCGAAGCAGGAGGATCTATTGGCGGCGATCCTGACCGCGGCGCTGCCAGACATGCCGGTCTTCGGTGGCTCGGCGGGCGACGGCGGGGCGTTCCGCGACACGCGGGTGCTGCATGGCGGGCGCTTCCACGAATGCGCGGCGCTCCTGCTCATCCTCGAGACCGACCACGACTTCGTCGGTCTGGGCTTCGATCACTTCCTGCCGACCGACAAGCAGATGGTCGTGACCGACGCGATCCCCGAGGAACGCATCGTGCTGGAGCTGAACGGCGCCCCCGCCGCAGAGGAATACGCCCGCCTTGTCGGTTGTCCGGTCGAGGCGCTGTCGCCGCGGGTTTTCGCGGAGAACCCGGTCCTCGTACGGACCAACGCGCTCTATCACGTACGTGCCATCGGTTCGGTGCGCGACGATTTCGCGCTCGCCTTCCTGTCGGCCATCGACGACGGCCTCGTCCTGACCCTCGGCCGCGGGACGGAGATCCTGCGCACGCTTGAGGACGGCCTCGCCGTGCGGGACGCCTCCGGGCAGCCGCCGGACCTGATCCTCGGCTTCGACTGCTATCTTCGCCGGCTCGAGATCGAGGAGAAGCGGATGACCGAGGCCGCCTCGGAAATCATCGCGCGGGCCGGGGTGGTGGGCTTCAACACCTACGGCGAGCAGCATTGCGGCGTGCACGTGAACCAGACCTTCGTCGGCGTCGCCTTCTTCCCGCCGGGGGAGCGGGCACTGCATTGATCGACCCGACCGAACCGCCGGAGGTCCAGATCCGGAGGCAGGCCCGGATCATCGAGGCGTTGATCCGTCGCGCGGGCCGCCAGCACGAGGTCTCGACCTCCGCCTATGCCGCCTTTCAATCCGCGGTGGCGTTGCAGGGGCAGGTCTGGGCCAAGACCCGCGACCTCGAGCGCGCGTCGAGCGAGCTCGAGACGTTGCGCTTCGACCGGGCGCGGACGCAGAAGAACCTCGCCGACGCGCTGTCGGTGCTCGACGGGGGGTTCGCGCTGTTCGAGGACGGGCGGCTGCACGTCTGCAACGACCTCTTCGCCCGGCTTCTACCCGACATCTCCGACCGGATCGTGCCGGGCCTGCCGTTCGAGACCTATCTCGATCTCGTGGCGTGCAGCGACCATCTGGTAGGCCGCGAGGGGCGCGACGGCATGCGGTCCGATGATGCCGGCGATCTCGCGACCTTCGTCGTCGAGCTCAGCGGCGACCGCTGGTTCCAGTTCAGCCGGCAGCGGACCTCCACGAGTTCGCTGGTGATCCTGCTGACCGAGATCACCGGCATCGTCCGCGCCAACCGGCTGGAGAAGGACGCGCTGATCGACATGCAGGCGCATTACCTGCAGGCGGCCTTCGACAACATGGCGATCGGCATCGCCACCTTCTCGCGGGCCGGCGGGATGGCCATCCGCAACGACCGGTTCCGCGATTTGCTCGGTCTGCCGGCGCGGCTGATGCAGACGGGGACGCCCTTCGCGGACATCCTGACATTCCTGCGCGAGAAGGGCCTGATCGCGGAGATGGAGCTCGAGGGGATCGACGGCTGGCCGCTCAAGCTGCGGCAGCGGTCCGGCCTGCGCGCGCGGCTGCGTCACGCCGGGGGTTGGGTGCTGGACCTGCACGTGCATCTCCTCCCCGATCGCGGCTTCCTCGTCGACATCACCGACGTCACGCTCGAACACAGGGCGACCGAGGTGCTCGAGAAGGAGGTCGAGGCCCGAACCCGCGACCTGACCGAGGCGAACCGCCGTCTGACCGAGCAGTCTCGCGCCCAGAGCCGGGTGGAGGACGAGTTGCGCGTCGCCAAGGAGGCGGCAGAGGCGGCGGTCTCGTCGAAGACCCGCTTCCTCGCCGCCGCGAGCCACGACCTGTTGCAGCCGATCAACGCCGCCAAGCTCCTGATCTCCACGCTCGAGGACATGTCGCGCGGCGGCGAGCTCGCCGGGATGGTCACGCGCCTGCAGGACACGTTCACCTCGGTCGAGACGCTGCTCCACGCGCTTCTCGACATCTCCCGGCTGGAGAGCACCGACGCCGCGCTGACCCCGCAGGACGTCTGCCTCGGCCCGCTGATGGAGGCGGTGACGGAGGATCAGGCGCCGCTGGCGGCGAAGAAGGGCATCCGCCTCGACGTGGTGCCGAGCAGCGTCTGGGTGCGCAGCGACCAGCGCTACCTGCTCCGCTCGATCCAGAACCTCGTCGTCAACGCGTTGCAATACACCGAGAGGGGTCGCGTCCTCGTCGGCTGCCGGCGGCGGGGCGACCGGGTGGTGCTGCAGGTCTGGGACACCGGGGTCGGCATCTCGCTCGCCGACCAGGCCCGCATCTTTCAGGAGTTCACCCGCGCCGGCAACGCGGCGCCCGACACCGGGATCGGCCTGGGCCTTTCCATCGTCGAGCGGACCTGCCGTCATCTCGGACACAACCTGCAAGTCCGGTCGAGCCCGGGAGAGGGGTCGGTCTTCTCCATCGAAATGGCCACGACGGAGGCGGGCGAGATCCCGGCCCGCCGGCCCGCCGTCTCCGAAGCGGGCGAGCTCGACGTGCTGGCGCTGGTCGTCGAGAACGACCCCGATGTCCTCTTCGCCACCGTGAGCAAGCTCGAGAGTTGGGGGGCGAGCGTCTTCGCCGCGGCATCCACGGCGGAGGCGCTCGATCTCCTCGGCGATGCGGCGATGGCACCCGACATCGTGCTGGCCGACTATCAGCTCGACGGCGCGGACAACGGGCTCGAGACGATCCGCGCGGTGCGCGACTTCGCCGGACACGACGTGCCTGCGATCATCGTCACCGCCGACCGGAGCCCGGTCCTGATCGTGGAGGGGGCCCGCGAGAACGTCACCGTCCTGCCGAAGCCCGTCGACCTCGCCCGGCTCCGACGCACGATCGCGCGCAGCAGCGGCGCGAACGAGGCGGAGGCGGGCTCAGACGAAAGTCGACTTTGACACTCCCGCGCGCATGGCGGAGCGTGTGGGCCGGAGGAGACATGACATGCGTTTGCTGATGGCGATCTGCGCCGCGACATTGCTGCTGGGCGGGGTCGGGACCGCGCAGGAGACCACGATGACCGAGGCGGAGGAGACCTACGATCTCCTGTTCCGGA
The DNA here is from genome assembly GCF_947494055.1 of uncultured Jannaschia sp. Lineage (GTDB taxonomy): Bacteria > Pseudomonadota > Alphaproteobacteria > Rhodobacterales > Rhodobacteraceae > Jannaschia. Next base: position 246,144 of record NZ_CANLTR010000005.1, read on the forward strand.
CCGGCACTCTCGACGACCTGCCGCGCGGCGAAACGCTGGTCTACGACCGGGTCGTCGAGAGCGCGCTCGCGCCAGATGCGGCGGAGCGCAACACCGGCCGGATCGAGCTGACCTTCGAGGCGGGCGAGCCCGAGGCGGCGCAGCTGCGCTTCCTGCAGGGCGACCGCTTCAAGGGGATCGGGGACTTTCCGGCGAGCGTCGGGAACCCGATCATCATGTATTTCGTCGAGACCGTCGTGCGCGACATGGCCGAGGCGGCGGGGGGCAGCAGCTTCTACATCCGCAACCGTGTGAAGGCCGCGCTGGTCGAGCCCGCGGAGATCGAGATGCGCGAGGTATCGGTGGGCGACGAGACGGTGGCGGCGCGCACGGTGACCCTGCTTCCGTTCGAGGGCGACCCGAACGCGGAGAAGATGCAGGGCTTCGACCGGATGGAACTGACGGTGACGATGTCCGAGGACGTGCCGGGCTGGTACGCCTCGCTCGACGCGACTGTGCCGGCGGCCGATGGCGACGCGCCGGTCTACAGCTCGACCATCACGCTGGAACCGGACGAATGACCGGCCGTCTGCTCGCCGCGGCGCTCGTCCTGGCGCTGCCTGCGTCGGCGCAGGATCTCGAGGAGCGGTTCAACGATTACCCGACCGCCACGCGGGCCGATTACGTGTTCGGATGCATGGCGGCGAACGGACAGGGGCGGGATGTGCTCGAGAAGTGTGCCTGCTCCATCGACACCATCGCGGAGATCCTGCCCTACGGGAAATACGTCGAGGCGGAGACGGTCCTGTCGCTGCGCCAGACCGGGGGCGAGCGCATGTCGGTCTTCCGCGGGGCCGCGACGGACAGCATCGTGGCCGATCTGCGCCGCGCCCAGGCCGAGGCCGAGATCCGCTGTTTCTGATGCTTCGGGACTGGGTCTGGTCCTGATCCTGCAAGATGTCCGGGTTTACCGGCGAGCATCTAGCAACGTTCAGCTTTCGACCGATTTCGGCAGGCTCTGCTCGAACACGTTGCCCTCGGTGTCTTTCGCGCGAATGCGCAGGTCGGGCGACCCGTTGTCGTCGTAGCGGAAGCGGAAGGCCGGGTTCTCGCTGATCGAGATGCCGCCGGTCATCGTGAAAAGCATCTCGTCGCCCTGCCAGACGGTGAGTTCGTCGATGAAATGCGCCGGGATGAAGAGATGCGTGATCTGGTCGCGCTGAAGCCCGGAATAGTTCGGATGCCGGATCATCACCTGCGCCTCGCTGCGCCCCTCGGGCAGATCCGCCGTCGCATCGAAGCTGCGCAGCTGCATCCGGCCCATCGCGGCGAGCGCAAGTTCCGGATCGCGCGTCGCGGGCGCGGAGCAGCCGCCGGAGGCCTTCACGAAGCGCCCGTTCATGTAGGCCCCGTCCGCCGTCTCCGCGATGACGCGCACGTTGGAGTACTGGTTGACCCGGACCCGAAGCTCCATGTCGAGGGGCAGCATGGCCGGGCCGAACGTCATCTCGGCGGCGACGGGGGCGGGGTTCTCGTCGATGACGATCGTCGCCCGCTCGATCACGGCGGCATCGTCGACCTGCCGGATCTCGATCGGCACCGTCGCCGCCTCGTGCGCGCGATAGGGCGCGTCGACCTCGAAGAGCGCGGCCCCGTCGGCGGGGGCGGTCGTGCCGCCCAGCACGGCCTCCGAAATCATCTCCCAGCTCTCGCTTTCGGTCATCGGGTTGTCCTGCGCCTGTACGGGCAGGCCGAGACTGGCGAGGATGGCGGCGAGGTGCAGGGCTTTCATGACGCGTCTCCCTTCCGTGACACACGGCTTGCGGGGAAGTATGACAGATCCGCGCCGCCCGTGATACGCACACCTTCGTAGGGAGCCGGGAGGGGCGCCATGTTCGAAGCCGTCGTGACGCTGTGCCTCGCGGGCGCGCCGGACATATGCCGGGAGACGCTCCTGCCCGACATCGTTGGCGCGGATGCCGCGTCCTGCGAGACACGGCTGCCGGGGACCTACGCCCCGCCGGCGGGCCTCGTCGCGACGTCGCCGCCCGCCTGCCGCGAGGCGCCGGCGCCGCTCGCCTTCACGGAACTCGCGCCCGGCCTCTACGCCCACCGGGGCATGGTGGCGGAGCCGGACGAAGCGAATGGCGGCGACGTCGCCAATATCGGCTTCGTCGTCGGGTCGGACGCCGTGGCCGTGATCGACGCCGGCACGACGCGCGGGGTGGCCGAGGGCGTCTGGCGCGCGATCCGGGCGCGGACCGACCTGCCGGTGCGCTACCTGATCCTGACCCATGTCCATCCCGACCACACGCTCGGCGCACCGTTCTTCGCGGAAGCGGGGGCGGAGGTGATCGGCCACGCCGCGCTCGACCGGGCGCTGGCCGACCGGCAGGCGAACTACCTCGAAAGCCTTGAGGCGTCCCTCGGCACGGGGGCCGTCATCGGGAGCGGCGCGGTCGCCGCCGACATCGCGGTCGCCTCGACGGAAACGGTGAATCTCGGCAACCGCGTGCTGGAGCTGCGAGCCTGGGCGACGGCGCATACCGGGACCGACGTCACCGTGCTCGACCGGGAGAGCGGCACGGTCTTTGCCGGCGATCTGGTCTTCGACGACCACGTCCCCGCGCTCGACGGATCGCTGCGCGGCTGGCAGGACGCGCTCGACGCGCTGACCGGAATGGAGCTTACCGCGATCGTGCCCGGTCACGGCGGCCCGCGCCTCGACTGGCCTGTCGGCGCGAAACCGATGCGCCGCTACCTCGACACGCTGGCGCGAGATACCAAGGCAGCGATCGCGGAGGGCGACCGCATGGCGGATGCGGTGGAGCGCATCGCCGCGTCCGAGGCGGACGACTGGGCGCTCTTCGACGCCTACAACGCGCGCAACGCCACGGTCGCCTTCACGGAGCTCGAATGGGAATGAACGGCTAGTCCGCCGCGCCTTCCAGCATCTGCGCGATAGAATAGAGGCGCTTCTCCAGAAGGACGGGCGTCTCGCAGACATAGGTGAGCGAGCGTTGACGGTCGGTATAGATGCGCTGATCCCAGTCGATCTGCTCCTCCAGCGCGTCCACGCGGTCGAAATCCGGCTCGTCTCCGGCCATCTGCGTGTCCATTTCACCCCGCGCCGCGTCGATCCGCTCGGAAAGCGCGATCTGCTCGAGCGAGTAATCCTCGATCCCCGCGACCACCTCCGACCGGGTGCGGGCAAGGCGGTCGAACACCTCCGCGAAGACGTGGCCCAGAAGGGCGCGGTCGGTCCCGTGCGCCTCGGTGAAAGCCTCGACACGGGGCGCCAGATCCTCGACCGGAATGCGCCGCAGCGACAAGCGCGCGACGAGGTCGTCCACCGCAGCTGCGGTGTCGTCCGACATGTCCGGCGCGGCAGCCGGCGGATCGGGCCACATCAGGCCGACGGAAAGGCGGTCCACCTTGCGCTGTATGCAGGGCCAGGTCGGGTCCGAGAAATCGGCCGCGAAGGCGGTGGCGGCCGTCAGGAACAGCCCGCCGATCGCCGTCATCACGGTAGTGCCGCGCATCGCGAATCCTCCCCGATGCCGAGTGTGCCGAGAGGAGGTCGAGCTGTCCACGGGGGGCGACACCCACCAAGGTATGCGTTGGCATGCCTTGGAGCGGGTTTCATACTTTCCAAGATCGCCTAGAAGGGTCCCCGGTTCAATCACCGGATTTTGGAGGGAAACTTGCGTACAAAAGCCGCCGTCGCAATCGAAGCGGGCAAACCGCTCGAGATCATGGATGTCGAGCTCGAAGGCCCGAAGGCGGGCGAGGTGCTGGTCGAGATCAAGGCCACGGGCATCTGCCACACGGACGAGTTCACCCGGTCTGGTGCAGACCCCGAGGGGCTGTTTCCCGCCATTCTCGGCCATGAAGGTGCGGGCGTCGTCGTCGATGTCGGCCCCGGCGTGACGAGCCTGAAGAAGGGCGACCACGTCATTCCGCTCTACACGCCCGAATGCCGGGAATGCGAATACTGCCTGAACCCCAAGACGAACCTCTGCCAGAAGGTTCGCGTGACGCAGGGGCAAGGCAAGATGCCGGACGGCACCTCGCGCTTCAAGACGCTCGATGGCGACCCGATCCTGCACTACATGGGTTGCTCCACCTTCTCGAACCACACGGTCCTGCCCGAGATCGCGCTGGCGAAGGTCCGCGAGGACGCGCCGTTCGACAAGATCTGCTATATCGGCTGCGGCGTGACCACCGGCATCGGCGCGGTGATCAACACGGCCAAGGTGGAGATCGGCTCCACCGCCATCGTCTTCGGCCTGGGCGGTATCGGCCTCAACGTACTGCAGGGCCTGCGGATGGCCGGGGCGGACCAGATCGTCGGCGTCGACCTGAACGACGACAAGAAGGAAATGGCCGAGCGGTTCGGCATGACCCATTTCGTCAACCCGAAGGAGGTCGACGGCGACCTCGTCGCGCATCTCGTCGAGCTGACGGGCGGCGGCGCGGACTACACCTTCGACGCGACAGGCAACGTGGGCGTGATGCGCACCGCGCTCGAGAGCGCGCACAAGGGCTGGGGCGAGAGCGTGATCATCGGCGTGGCGCCGGCGGGGGCGGAGATCTCCACCCGGCCGTTCCAGCTCGTCACCGGCCGGGTCTGGCGCGGCACGGCCTTCGGTGGCGCGCGCGGCCGGACCGACGTGCCGAAGATCGTCGACTGGTACATGGACGGCAAGATCGAGATCGACCCGATGATCACCCACACGATGCCGCTGTCGGACATCAACAAGGGCTTCGACCTCATGCATTCCGGCGAGAGCATCCGCAGCGTGGTGATCTACTGATGGCCGACCTGCAGGTCGTGTCGGAGAACCGGTGCTTCGGCGGGGTGCAGGGCGTCTACAGCCATGCCTCCGACGCCTGCGGCTGCGACATGACCTTTGCCGTCTACACGCCGCCGCAGGCCGAGGACGGCCCGGTGCCGGTGCTGTGGTACCTGTCCGGCCTGACCTGCAATCACGAGAACGCGATGACGAAGGGTGGCTTCCAGGCCTATGCCGCGGAGGCCGGCCTCGCCGTCGTGTTCCCCGACACCTCGCCGCGCGGCGAGGAGATCGCCGACGACGAGGCCTACGATCTCGGGCAGGGGGCGGGGTTCTACATCGACGCCGCGCGCGATCCCTGGGCATCGACCTTCAGGATGCACGAATACGTCACCCGGGAGTTGCGTGCGATCGTGGAGGAGCAGGTGCCCAATACCGGCCGCCACGGGATCACCGGGCATTCGATGGGCGGGCACGGGGCGTTGACGATCGCGATGAAGGCTCCCGACGCCTATGCCTCGCTGTCGGCCTTCGCGCCGATCGCGCATCCGACGCGGTCCGACTGGGGCCGCAAGCAGTTCGCGGCCTATCTGGGCGAGGACGAGGCCGCCTGGTGCGGCCACGACGCGACGCTCCTGATCGAGGAGCGGGGATGGCACGGCGACATCCTGATCGACCAGGGCGCCGCCGACCAGTTCCTCGACCTGCTGATGCCCGAAGCGTTCGCCGCCGCAATGGCGCGGAAGCGTCAATCTGGCCAATTGCGCATGCAGGCCGGCTATGACCATTCCTATTACTTCGTATCCACCTTCGCCGGGGATCACGTGGCCTGGCATGCGGAGCGGCTGCACCGTGACGCGGGCTGAGGTTCGGCGCGGCTCCGAGGAGAAAGCCAGCAAATGACATTGGGAGACATCATGACCGCGAAGACTTTCGCCCTCGCCGGGTTTTTCGCCCTAACGGCCGGCGCGGCCCTCGCGCAGGACGCCGAAATCACCGGCGACGCCGAGGCCGGAGATCGCGTGTTCCGCCGCTGCATGGCCTGCCATGCCGTCGGGCCCGACGCGAAGACCAAGGTCGGGCCGGTCCTGAACGGCGTCATCGGCCGCACCGCGGGCACCCATGCGGATTTCGAATATTCGGACGCGATGATCGAGGCCGGGGCGAACGGCATGGCCTGGACCCCCGAGGAGCTGGACGCCTACCTCCTCGCGCCGAAGGATCATGTGCCGGGCACCAAGATGGCCTTCCCCGGTCTGCGCAAGGACGAGGACCGGGCGAACGTGATCGCGTATCTCGCCACGTTCTCGGAGGACGGGTCGTCCACGGGCGAAGGCTCCTAGAGCCTTCGCAAGGGAGTTGAAGCCGGCTGGGCCCGAGCGCCCGTCGTCCGGCACAATGGATCGGCAGGTGGCCGCGTCTTGGTCGCCGGGTCGGTCGACATAAGGGAGAGAGCAATGAGAAAGCTACTTACACTGACGACGGCGATCGGGATCGGCGCGACCGGCTCCGCATTCGCCAACGAGTCGGTCATGTCGGGTATCGACGACCCCTCGCAATGGGTGATCCAGACCGGCGACTACAAGAACCAGCGCTATTCCGAGCTCGACCAGATCAACGCCGACAACGTGGGCGATCTGCAGGTCGCCTGGACCTTCTCGACCGGCGTGCTGCGCGGCCACGAGGGCGGACCGCTCGTCGTGGGCGACGTCATGTACGTGCATGCGCCGTTTCCGAACACGGTCTACGCGCTCGACCTGACCGACAACGGCCGGATCATCTGGCGCTACGAGCCGCAGCAGGACCCGGACGTCATCCCGGTGATGTGCTGTGACACCGTGAACCGCGGCGTGGCCTATGCCGACAACAAGATCTTCCTGCACCAGGCCGACACCACCGTCGTCGCGCTGAACGCGGAAACGGGCGAGGTCGAGTGGAGCGTCCAGAACGGCGACGCGTCCAAGGGCGAGACCAACACCGCAACGGTCATGCCGGTCGGCGACAAGGTCATGGTCGGCATCTCTGGCGGCGAGTTCGGCGTCCGCGGTCACCTTACCGCCTACGACATCGAAACCGGCGAGCAGGTCTGGCGCGCCTATTCGATGGGTCCCGACAGCGACACGCTGATGGATCCCGAGAACACCACCCATCTGGGCGAAGCCGTGGGCGTGGATTCCGGCACCGCCACCTGGGAAGGCGATCAGTGGATGATCGGCGGCGGCACGACCTGGGGCTGGTATGCCTACGACCCCGAGGAGAACCTGGTCTATTACGGCACCGGCAACCCCTCGACCTGGAACCCGGCACAGCGCCCGGGCGACAATCGCTGGTCGATGACGATCATGGCCCGCGACGCCGATACCGGCATGGCGAAGTGGCTCTACCAGATGACGCCCCACGACGAGTGGGACTACGACGGCGTCAACGAGATGATCCTGACCGAGCAGGAATGGGAAGGCGAGGAGCGCAAGCTGCTGACCCACTTCGACCGGAACGGTCTGGCCTACGTGATGGACCGGGTGTCGGGCGAGCTGCTCTCGGCCGAGAAGTTCGACCCGGCGGTGAACTGGACCTCCGGCGTCGAGATGGACCCGGAATCGGAGGATTACGGCCGGCCCATGGTCGTGGCGGAATACTCCACCGAGCAGAACGGCGAGGACGTGAACTCGACCGGCATCTGCCCGGCGGCGCTCGGCACCAAGGACCAGCAGCCGGCGGCCTATTCGCCCAAGACGGAACTGTTCTACGTGCCGACGAACCACGTTTGCATGGATTACGAGCCGTTCCGGGTGAGCTACACCGCGGGTCAGCCCTATGTCGGCGCGACGCTCGCGATGTATCCGGCGCCCGACAGCCACGGCGGCATGGGCAACTTCATCGCCTGGGACAACAAGGCCGGCGAGATCAAGTGGTCGCTGCCGGAGCAATTCTCGGTCTGGTCGGGTGCGCTGGCGACGGCGGGCGACGTGGTGTTCTACGGAACGCTCGAGGGCTACGCGAAGGCCGTGCATGCCGAGACGGGCGAGGAGCTTTACAGCTTCAAGACCCCGTCGGGCATCATCGGCAACTTCATGACCTACGAGCATGACGGCGAGCAGTATATCGGCATCCTGTCGGGTGTCGGCGGTTGGGCCGGCATCGGTCTCGCGGCCGGTCTGACCAACCCGAACGACGGCCTGGGCGCCGTCGGCGGCTATGCGGCGCTGAGCGACTACACCGCGCTCGGCGGCCAGTTGACGGTCTTCAAGCTGCCCGATTCCGAGTGATCGGGCGATGAACGAGGCCGGCGCGCGGGACCTGCGCGCCGGCCGCTTCGCTTAGGGAGGAATGAGAGCGATGCGAACGAACGGTTTCACACTGTTGGCGGCCGGCGCGATGACGCTGGCGCTGTCGGGCTTCGCGATGGCGGAGCAGCACACGTCGGAGGCCGACTGCCCCGAGGACATGAACACCGAGCCCGGCTGCCAGATGGAAGGCGCCGAGACGTCCGAGCGCGGGCCGATCGAGGGTGCCGCGACGGCGCCGGTCGCCCCCGAAGTGGCCGAAGGCGACGATTCGAAGTCGCTGGCCTCGCCGGAAGGCTTGGAGGGCGATGCGAACGCGACGGCCGGGACGGGCGAGTCCACGGGCGACGACGCGACCGAGGAGACCGCACAGGATATCGGCGCAACGGGCACCGAGAGCGGGACCGACGATTCCACGGAAGACCTGGTGAACGCGGAGGACACGCCTGAAGGCGAGGATTGCCCCGAGGACATGGATACCGAGCCGGGTTGCAGCCTGGAAGGCGAGACTTCCGAGCGTGGCCCAGTCGAGGGCGCGGCGACCGCTCCGGTACCGACGGAAGGTGAGACGGACGGCGATGTCGAGATGACCGATCCGGAAGCCGATCCCGAAGCCCCCGAGGGCGAGACCGAGCAGCCGGACGCGACCGGCGGGCAGGATGCCGATGCCGGCGACGCGGCGGGCGGAGACGGCCCGTTCGCCGTCGCCTACGAGGATGGCGGCCGCTACTGGACCGCCGAGGATACGCCGACCTTCCATGTCGGCGAGGACGGCACGGTCGACTGGCTGACCTATTCCGGCTTCCGCCGCTACCATTCCGAATGCCATGTCTGCCACGGCCCGGACGGCGAAGGCTCGAGCTATGCCCCGGCCATCAAGAACTCGGCCGTGGACATGGATTACTACGACTTCTACGACGTCGTCGTGAATGGCCGGAAGCATGTCGGCGCGTCCGACAATTCGGTGATGCCGGCCTTCGGCGACAACGCCAACGTGATGTGCTACCTTGACGACATCTACGTCTATCTCGCCGCGCGCGGCGAGGGCATCGTCCCGCGCGGCCGTCCCGGCAGCCGGGAGGAGAAGTCAGAGGCGATCCGCGAGGCAGAGAATGCCTGTCTTGGCTGACCTCCGGCGCCTCGCCACCTGTCTAGCGGCGCTGCTGACCTTCGGGACGGCGGCGCCAGCGCAGACCTCGGACCTCGTCTCGGACACGGCGTTCCGCGTCTGCGCCGATCCGGCCAACCTGCCGATGTCGAACGAAGCGGGCGAGGGTTACGAGAACGCGCTGGCGGAACTCTTCGCGGCGAAGCTCGACCGCCCGGTTCAGTACACGTGGTACCCGATGGCGACCGGCTTCGTCCGGAACACGCTCCTCGCGGGCCAGTGCGACGTCATCGTCGGCTACGCGCAGGGCGAGGAACTCGTCCTGAACACCAACCATTACATGACGTCGGCCTATACCCTGGTCGTCCCGGCCGACGGCCCCCTCGCGGAGGTCACGACGCTGTCCGACCCGGCGCTCCAGGGTCTGGAGATCGGCATCGTCGCCGGCTCGCCCCCGGCCACGCACATGGCGCGCAACGGTCTGATCGGGAAGGCGCGGGCCTACAACCTCGTAGTCGATCGCCGCGTGGAATCGCCCGTCCTCGACATGCTCGACGACCTCGAGACGGGCGAGATCGACGCCGCGATCGTTTGGGGGCCGCTGGCCGGACCGCTGGTCAAGTCGGATCATCCGGACCTCGCCGTCATCCCGCTTCTGGAGGAAACGCTGCCGCCGCGGTTGTTCTTCCGCATCACGATGGGCGTGCGGCAGGGCGAGAAGGTCTGGCAGCGCGAGCTGAACTCCCTCATCCGCCGCAACCAGGAGGAGATCGACGCGCTCCTCCGCGATGCCGGCGTGCCGCTCGTCAACGATATGGGGGACGCGCCGAAGGACAGCGGCTGATGCGCGGCGCGGTCGTCGCGCTGGCCTTGATCCTCTGGCCACTGGCAGCGCCGGCCACGCCCGAGCCGGCGGGATACCGGATGGACGAGTACCGCGCCCCGGTGCCCGACACGCTCGCGGGCGCACGCGTCCTCTCGACCGAGGCGGCGCACGCGCTGTGGGAGGCGGGGGAGGCAGTGTTCATCGACGTCCTGCCGCGTGCGCCGAAGCCGGCGGGTCTGCCCGCGGGCACCGTCTGGCGGGAGCCGCCGCGGCATTCGATCCCCGGCGCGACATGGATGCCCAATGTGGGCTACGGCGCGCTCGCGGAGGTGAACCACGCGTATTTCCGCGACGGGCTTGCGGCAGCGACGGGCGGGAACATGGATCGGCCCGTTGTTTTCTTCTGCCTTATCGATTGCTGGATGTCCTGGAACGCGGCCAGGCGGGCGCTGGAATACGGCCATACCGACGTGATGTGGTTTCCCGACGGAACCGACGGCTGGGTGTTCTACGACTACCCGACCGAAGTGTTGAAGCCGCGACCGGGCGGGCGTTGAGCGGTCAGTAGCCCGCCACCGTCGCCCGCGCGTGGCTGGTCGTGCCGTCGGTGTCTGTCATCGTCACGTCCACCGCCTGCGTGTCGCCGGGCACCGAGACCGACAGGCTCGGGTTCTCCGACAACGAGATGCTGCCCGTCATCGTGGCGAAGTCCGCGCCATCGAGGTCGAGATCCAGCGTCTCCACGTAGCGCATCGGAATGAAGAGGAGCGAGATCTGGTCCATCTGCATCCCCGAATGGCTCGGATGCATGACGTCGAGATTGACCTGCCGCTCCCCGGCCGCCATCGCTTGCAGCGTCCGCATCGGGTCGGCCGCATCGCCGCCGACCTGCGAGATCGTCAGGTCCATGTCGCCCAGCGTCGCCAGCGCGGCCTTCGGGTCGGTGCCCGGTGGGGCCGAACACGCGCCCGTGCCGGACGTCTTCACGAAGGTCTCGGCCACGAAGCTGTCGCCCATCGCCGTCTCGACCACGACATGGAGCGGCGTCGGCCCGTTCACCCGCATCGTCACGTCGAAGAAGAAGCCGGGCTGCGGTGCGTCGAAGTCGAACACGGCGGAGACCGGCATCGGGTTCTCGTCCAGCACCAGCGACACCCGGGTCAGGGCATCGCCTTGGGGCGCCACGATCCGGGCCGCAATCTGCGCGCGGGCATCGTCCATCGTGCGCGTCGGGCTGTCGATGGCGATCAGGTGCGCCCCGTCCTGCAAAGTCGTCTCGCCCCAGACCGCCGCGCGGATGTCTGGCCAGGCCGGATCGCGGTTCGCCTGCGCGGAGGCGGGAAGGGCGGTCGCGGCGAGAAGCGCGGCGAGGATTGCGAATTTCATGGGCGCAGGCTCCGATATCCGAACGTCGTGACTGATCGCGAGCAGGGCCGGGCTTGCATGGCCTACTCCGCGAACACGTTGTACTTGAGGATGTAGTCGATCCCGCGCCGCCAGCTTTCATCGGTATTGGACCGGATATCGACCGATTGCCCGCGAAGGAAATTCCCAGTCTCCACCTCGCGCAGCGCCAGGTCGATCGCGAGGATGAGGTTCGATACCTTCTGCACCTGCCCCACCAGCACCAGATCGGCACCGAGCGTCTCGCCCATGCGGATTTCGCAGCCGTTGCAATGCGCGGGATTCCGGGTCCGCGAAAGCTCTTCGGCCACGGGGGCAGTGTCGACGAAGGTATAGCCCTCGGCCTCGAACCTGTCGCGCACCTCCTGCTCGATCAGATCGATCCGTGCCGCCTCGTCTTCCCGAGCGCCAAAATAGTCGCCCTCCGTGGACGTGTCGATCAGCGTGATCCCGAGGAACGCCACCGTCGCGTCCTCCGGGAGATCGCGATCGGTCACGGGTTGCGCCATCCCGGCCAAAGGCAGGCATGCGAGGAGCGCGGCGAGGAACACGTGTCTGGCAGACATGACCGGAGGATAGCGCCCGTCCGCGGCCTCGCAATACGCCGAAAGTATCGGTTCCGGCTGCCATTTCATCTGTCATCTTGTTTTGGCAGGCTCGCTGCCTTTCGGGGCCGGAGGAGCCGCATGGGAGGAAGAATGAAACGTCTGGCGCATGCGCTGGCCCTCGGCCTGACGATGCTCCACGTGGCCGGGGCCGCGTGGGCCGTCGACGTGACGGCCGCGGTGCTGCGGCTGGATTACCCGACGCTGGCCCCGATCTCGCGCTACGACCTCGTGCCCGACGATCTGGCCTTCGCCGGCGCCGCGCTAGCGACGGAGGACAACGCCACGACCGGTGGCTTCCTCGGACATACCTTCGAGACGACCGCCCGCGCCGTCCCGCCGGAGGAAGCGGAGGCCGCGCTGGAGGAATTGATCGCGGCGGGCCATGGCCATATCGCCATCCACGCCCGGGCCGACGACCTGTTGCGGCTGGCGGATGCGGCGGGCGACCGGGCGCTCATCTACAATGTCGGCGCGCGCGACACGCGGCTCCGCGACGCCGATTGCCGCGCCAACGTCCTGCACATCACGCCGAGCCGCGCGATGCTGACCGACGCGGTGGCGCAGTTCGCGGTCTGGAAACGCTGGCCGGACTGGTTCCTGATCCACGGCTCCAACCCCGACGACCTGGCGCTGGCCGACGACTACCGCCGCGCCGCCACCAAGTTCGGCGCAGAAATCGTCGAGGAACGCGAGTTCGAGGATACCGGCGGCTCGCGGCGCACCGATACCGGACACGTCCTCGTGCAACGCCAGCTGCCGGTCTTCACGCAGGACACGGAAGATCACGACGTGGTCGTCGCCGCCGACGCGTCGGACGTGTTCGCCCCCTACCTGCCATTCCATCTCTGGACGCCCCGGCCGACGATGGGCTCCGCCGGCCTGCGCCCGGTGAGCTTCCACGCCGCGCACGAGGCCTGGGGCGCGACGCAGTTCCAGCGCCGCTTCGAAGCGCTGACCGGCCGCTACATGCAGGAGGCGGATTACGACGCCTGGCTGGCGCTGCGCGTGCTGGGCGAGGCGGTGACGCGGACCGGCGCGGCGGACGTGGCGGAGGTGCGCGACTACGTGCTCTCCGACGCGTTCGAGCTCGCCGCGTTCAAGGGCGTGCCGGTCACGATCCGGGACTGGAACGGACAGCTCCGACAGCCCATCCTGCTCTACGACGGGCGCATCACCGTGAGCGTTTCGCCGCAGGAGGGGTTCCTGCATCAGGTCTCGCCGCTGGACTCGCTCGGCATCGACCGACCGGAATCGGCCTGCACGGCCTTCGAGGGATGACGACATGAAGACACTGACCACCGCCCTGATCCTGCCGCTCCTCGCCGGTCCCGCCTTCGCGGGCAAGGCGTTCGTCTCCAACGAGCGTGGCAACACCGTCACCGTGATCGACACCGACAGCTGGGAGGTGCTGACCGAGTTCGACGCCGGCAACCGCCCGCGCGGCATCACCATCTCGCCCGACGGTCGGCATCTCTATGTCTGCGCGTCGGACGACAACCTGATCCGCGTCTTCGACACCGAGACCTACGAGGAGCTGCCCTCGCTGCCTTCGGGGCCGGACCCGGAGCTCTTCGTGCTGCACCCGTCGGGCAACCCGCTCTACATTGCCAACGAGGACGACAACCTCGTCACCGTGACCGATGTCGAGACCCGCACCGTCCTCGAGGAGATCCCCGTCGGCGTGGAGCCGGAGGGTATGGCGATCAGCCCCGATGCGGGCATCGTCATCAACACCTCCGAAACGACGAACATGGCGCATTTCATCGACACCGAGACGTTCGAGATCGTCCACAACGTCCTCGTCGACCAGCGCCCCCGCTACGCCGAGTACAACCACGACGGCACCAAGCTCTACGTCTCGGCCGAGATCGGCGGCACGGTCAGCGTCATCGACCTCTCAGACGACCGCACCGGCGAGATCGTCGACAAGATCACCTTCGAGGTGGCGGGCGTCCTGCCGGAATGGCTGCAACCCGTCGGCGTGAAGGTCACTAACGACGGCAGCCGCGTCTTCGTGGCGCTCGGCCCCGCGAACCGGGTCGCGGTGATCGACGGCGAGACGGACGAGGTGCTCGACTACCTCCTCGTCGGGCAGCGCGTCTGGCAGATGGCCTTCACCCCGGACGAGCGGTATCTCATCACCACGAACGGCAATTCGAACGACGTGAGCGTGATCGACGTCGAGGCGGAGGAGGTGATCCGCTCCATCCAGGTCGGGCAACAGCCCTGGGGCGTCGCGGTCACGCCGGATTGAGGGAGACGACATGAAACACATCGCAACCGCCGCCCTGCTGACCCTTGCGGTCCCGGCCGCCGCCGCACCGCTCTGCGACGACCTCGGCTTCGCGGGATTGCTTGCGTCCTGCAACCGCGGCGAGCCGATCGAGCTCACCCTGGCCTCGGGCCAGCCGCTGGGCGAGGATCAGACGCTGCAATCGGGGGCCTATTACAAGCTCAACGTGACCGCCGACGGCTCGGCCGAACTGGCCATCTCCGGGCCGGACTTCTTCCGTGCGATCTGGATCAACGAAATCGTCATCAACCAGATCGAGATCCGGCCGATGGCCGTCGACAGCCTCGAATTCGACGCCGCCGGCACGGCCGAGATCTCCTTCATCGCCATCAAGCCCGGCAGCCACACGCTCCGCATCCCGGGCTCCACCGGCGATGCGCAGAGCGTGACCTTCAACATCCAGTAGGAGACTTCGCCATGAACAGGCTTCTTGTCGCATCGGCCCTGAGCCTTGCCCTCACCGGACCCGTCCTCGCGCAGGACGAGGTGTCCGAGGAGGTGGTCGCGACGATCACCGAGGTTCTCGCGGACATGAACTGCCAGATGGACCCCGACGACATCGAGGTGACCGAGACCGAAGGCTACGAGCTCGACGACGTGATCTGCGAGGGCGGACAGCAATACGACATCGAACTCGACCAGGCGTTCAACGAGGTCAGCCGCCGCGCCGAGTGACACGGCGCCGTCTCCGGGAGGGACGGCGGCCGCAGACAAGGGAGAGACGACATGGGCATCAACACGCGATTCGCCGGCGGCCTTCTCGCCGCCGCGCTCGCCGTCCCCGCGCTCGCGCAGGACGTGCCGGAACTCCGCGCGGCGACGCTGCAGATCGGCACGGTGAACTGGGAGCTGGCGACGATCGAGGACCGGGGTCTCGACACCGAGAACGGCTTCGACCTCGTGATCCAGGAATATGCCGACAACGGCGCCACCCGTGTCGCGCTGGCGGGCGGGGAGGCCGACATGGTCGTGGCCGACTGGCTCTGGGTCGCCACCCAGCGCGCCGCCGGCCGCGACTACGTGTTCATCCCCTATTCCACCGCCGTGGGCGGCGTGATGGTGCCCGGGGACAGTGCGGCGGAAACACTCCAGGATCTCGCGGGCGGTCAGATCGGCATCGCCGGCGGGCCGGTCGACAAGTCCTGGCTGATCCTGAGGGCCTACGCGCACCGGGAATACGACATGGACCTCGCCGCCGAGACGGAGCAGGTCTACGGCGCCCCGCCGCTCATCATGAAGACCGCAATGCAGGGCGAGACGCAGGGCGCGATCAATTACTGGCACTTCATGGCGAAGATGAAGGCCGCCGGGATGCGCGAGCTGATCTCGGTCGCGACCGCTGCCGAGGTGCTGGGCCTCGACCCGAACACGCCGCTCCTGGGCTACGTCGTGACCGGCGATTTCGCGCGCGAGAACCCGGAGGTCGTCGAGGGGCTGGCCCGCGCCTCCCGAGCCGCCAAGGACCTGCTCGCCTCCGACGACGCCGTCTGGGAGGACCTGCGGCCGCAGATGAACGCGGCCGACGATGCGGAGTTCGAGGCGCTGAAGGAGGGCTGGATCGCCGGCATCCCGCCTGAAGGCCCCGTCGACGAGGCGGCGGCCGCGCGGATGTTCGACCTGATGGCAGAGCTTGGCGGGCCGGAGCTCGTCGGCGCGGCCGAGACGCTGCCGGAAGGGGTGTTCTACGACCTCTCCTTCTGAGCGGAGCCGGTCCGCGATGTCGGCGGCGGCCACGCGGGGGCTCTCGATCTTGGGCCTGCTCGCGCTCTGGTCCGCCGCCGCGCTGATCTCCGACGATCCCACGATCCTGCCGGCCCCCTGGACGCTCCTCCCGCGCTACGCGCAGGAGATCGAGAACGGAAAGCTTCTCCATCACCTGACCGCCACCCTCCTGCGGGTGATCGCGGCCTTCGTGCTCGCGATGGGGCTCGGCATCGCGCTCGGCTACGCGATGGGGCGCTACCCGCGCCTCGACCGCTGGCTGGATCCGTGGCTCGTGGTGTTCCTGAACCTGCCGGCGCTCGTCCTGATTGTCCTCTGCTACCTCTGGATCGGGCTCAACGAGACCGCCGCGATCCTCGCCGTCACGCTCAACAAGGTCCCGAACGTCACCACCGTGATCCGCGAGGGCGCACGGTCGCTTTCCCCCGATCTCGACGCGATGGCGGGCGTGTTCCGCATGTCCACCTGGGCCCGCCTTCGCCACGTCGTTCTGCCGCAGCTCGCGCCCTTCGTCACCGCGGCGGCGCGGTCCGGCATCGCAGTGATCTGGAAGATCGTGCTGGTGGTGGAGTTCCTCGGCCGCTCCTCCGGGGTGGGCTTCCAGATCCACCTCTACTTCCAGCTCTTCGACGTGGGCATGGTGCTGGTCTACGCGCTGGCCTTCATCGCGGTGATGCTCCTGATCGAATGGGCCCTCCTGCAGCCGTGGGAGCGGCGCGTGCGGCGCTGGCGCCTGGCGTGATCGAGGCCGACATCCGGTCCAAGTCCTTCGGGACGAGCCGCGTGCTGGGCCCTGTCCGCTTCACCGTGCGCCCGGGCGAGACGGTCGCGATCCTCGGGCCGTCCGGCGTGGGCAAGTCCACGTTGCTGCGGATCGTCGCCGGGATCGACCCGCGCTTCGAGGGCAGCGTCGCGCGGCCCGAGCGGATGGCCATCGTCCTGCAAGAGCCGACCCTGCTGCCGTGGCGCAGCGCCGCCGACAACATCCGCCTCGTCCATCCCGACCTCTCCCGCATGAAGGTCCACGCCATGCTCGACCGTGTGGGACTGGGCGACCGGCCCGACCACTTCCCCGGCCAGCTCTCGCTCGGGCAGCAGCGCCGGCTGGCCCTCGCTCGCGCCTTCGCCGGCAACCCTGAGGGGCTGGTCATGGACGAGCCCTTCGTCTCGCTCGACACCGGGACCGCCGACCGGATGCTCGCGCTCACCGAGGCCCTCATCGCCGAGACCCGGCCCGCGACCCTCCTCGTCACCCATGCCGAATCCGAGGCCACCCGCCTCGCCGACCGCATCCTGCGCCTCGGCGGCCAGCCCGCCACGCTCGCGTGACGCGTTGCGGCCCGTTCCTCGCGCGCGCATGGTGAGGCCATGACCGCGCTCTCCGTTCAGAACGTCAGCTACGCCTACGGGCCGAAGACCGCGCTCGACGACGTGAGCTTCGAGGTCGGGGCCGGGCGGTTCTGTGCGCTGCTGGGGCCGAACGGCGCGGGCAAGTCCACGCTTTTCGCGCTCCTCACCCGCCTCCTCGTCACGCGGCGCGGCCGGATCGCGGTGGCGGGCCACGACATCGCCACCTCCCCCCGTTCCGCGCTGTCGAAGATCGGCGTGATCTTCCAGCAATCGACGCTCGACCTCGACATGAGCGTGGCCCGCAACATGAGCTACTTCGCCGCGCTTCACGGCATCTCCGGGCGCGCGGTCCAGACCCGGATCGACGCCGCGCTCGACCGTCTCGACATGCGCGAGCGGGCGGGGGAGAAGGTCCGGTCGCTCAACGGCGGCCACCGGCGGCGCATGGAGATCGCCCGCGCGCTGGTCCACGAGCCCGAGGTGCTGCTGCTGGACGAGGCGACCGTCGGCCTCGACACGGCGGCCCGGCTGGCCATTACCGGCCATGTCCACGATCTGGCGGAGGCGGGGCTCACCGTGTTCTGGGCGACCCATCTCGTCGACGAGATCCGGCCCGCCGACGACGTGGTCGTCCTGCATCGCGGTCGAGTCCGCGCCCGCGAGACCGCCGGGTCGCTGGCCGGCGAAGGCAGCCTGACCGACGCCTTCATGGCGATGACCGCCGCCGAGGCGCCGCCGAGCGTCGGAGGCGTTCCGTGAAGGGCTACCTCGTCGCGCTGCAAGCCATCACGCTCCGCGAGGCGCAGCGCTTCGTGCATCAGCGCGGCCGGTTCCTGTCGGCCCTCGTGCGCCCACTCGTCTGGCTCGTGGTCTTCGCCGCGGGCTTCCGCGCCGCGCTCGGCCTGTCGATCATCCCGCCCTACCAGACCTACATCACCTACGAGGTCTACATCGTCCCCGGCCTCTGCGGCATGATCCAGCTCTTCAACGGGATGCAGTCGTCGCTGAGCCTCGTCTACGATCAGGAGATGGGCTCGATGCGGCTCCTGCTCACCTCGCCCCTGCCGCGCGGCTGGCTTCTGTTCTGCAAGCTCGCGGCCGGCGTCGCGGTGTCGCTGCTGCAGGTCTACGTGTTCCTCGCCATCGCGGCGGCCTTCGGGATCGAGATGCCGCTCTGGGGCTACGTCGCCGCGTTCCCGGCGCTCGTCCTGTCGGGCCTGATGCTCGGCGCGCTCGGGCTGCTGGTCTCCTCCACCGTGAAGCAGTTCGAGAACTTCGCGGGGGTGATGAACTTCGTGATCTTCCCGATGTTCTTCCTGTCCACCGCGCTCTACCCGCTATGGAAGATGGCGGAGAGCTCGGACCTCCTGCGCGACATCTGCGCCGTCAATCCGTTCACCCAGGCGGTCGAGCTGATCCGCTTCGCGCTCTACGGCCAGCTCGCGCTCTGGCCGCTGTTATGGGTGATCCTCGGTTTCGTCGCGTTCTTCGGTCTGGCGCTACTCGGCTACGATCCCGCGAAGGGCCTGCGGATGCGCCGCGGTCCGCCCTGACGCTCGGCCGCAGTCGGAGCTGTGGAAATTGTCAGTTCTGTATACTCCATGCACGTCCCGCCCGGCGGCACGCCGGGCAGCCCCCGGCCGCCCCCAGGTCGGGGACTGCCCTCCTAGAGCTTTTCGGCCGAAACTTGAATCGTGGGGATTCCCATGAGGGAGGCGGTGTGATTCATCTTTTTGAGGAGGATGGACCATGTCAGCACCTTTGCCGTCAGCGCTTCGGACACGGTTTCAGAAGTACATTGAAGAGGG
>NZ_CANLTR010000006.1 GCF_947494055.1 uncultured Jannaschia sp.
GGCCATGTCGGGATCGAACCAGATCGACAGCGAGCCCCGCTTCCGCAGTGAGGCGTCGTAGGCTGACCAATTCGTCGCGCGGTAGCGGCTCGGAGAAGAATTCGGCATGCGCCTGATCTAACCGTCAGGATTAATCACCTGAATCCCTCGCATCTTTGCGCAACAACGCCGTCCAGATGCACACTTCGCACTTCAAAAGCAGCAAGATAAACTGCACATTTTCAAGTCGGTGAAGCCGAAAACCTGCAAAAACGTTGAGGCCTGAGTTGAGGCAACAGAGTACAGGATCCGGTAAGGTATTGAGGCGAGTACCGGAATCGAACCGGTGTGCACGGATTTGCAATCCGCTGCGTAACCACTCCGCCAACTCGCCGCCGGGGATGGGCACGCTCTAGAGCCTGCGGGCAACACTCGCAAGCGGTCGCAGGACGCGCGCGGGGTTTCGCGTTGCGGCACGGGAGCGGACATGCTTTTTGGCCCTAGGCAGAACAGCACGACGGGTGCAGGCGACGATGGCGGCATCACAGGCTCTCCGGACGATGATGGTGGACACACAGGTCCGCCCCTCCGACGTCACGAAGTTTCCGATCATTTCGGCCATGCTCGACGTGCCGCGGGAGGCGTTCGTGCCGAGCAGCGCGCGGGAGGTAGCCTATATGGATGCGCCGCTGCCGCTGGGCGACGGGCGCGAGATGCCCGACGCGCGGGTCTTGGCCAAGATGCTCGACGCGCTCGACGTGAGACTCGAGGACGACGTGCTGATCCTCGGGGGCAATTACGGATATTCGGCTGCGATCCTATCGCGGATGGCGGATTCGGTGGTGATGATCGAGGCGGATGCGGCGATGGTCGCGGAGGCCGAGGCTGCGCTCGCCGCGATCGAAGCGCACAACGCCGTCGTCCTGCAGGGCGACCCGGCGGAGGGGTCCGTCAAGGCCGGGCCGTTCGACGTCATCCTGGTCGAGGGCGGGGTCGAGCGGATACCGGAGGCGATCACCGCGCAACTGCGCGAGGGTGGACGCATCGTGGCCGCCTTCCAGAGCGGCACGCTGGGCGAAGTGAGGGTAGGACGGATGATGGACGAACATATCGGATGGCGTTTCGCCTTCAACGCGGGCGCCCCGGTCCTCCCGGGCTTCGCCGCCGAACGCGGTTTCGCGTTCTGATGGCGGGCCGTCTGTTTCGCCGCCTCGCGCTCGGCACCGGTCTCGCCCTAGTCACGGCAATCCCACTGGCCGCCGAGACGCTCAGCGACACGCTCATCCAGGCCTACCGCACCTCGCCGCTCCTCGAGCAGCAGCGCTATCTGCTTCGCGCCACGGACGAGGACGTTGCCGTCGCCGTCGCCGCGCTGCGCCCCACCGTGAGCTTCCAGTCGAGCTACGGCAAGACCGTGACCTTCACCGACCGTCAGCGGGTTCGGCAGACCAACCCGCTCGACGGGGTACAGACCTCGATCAATGTCGGCGGGCGGGAGACGACCACGATCGGCGCTCTCTCGCTCGTGCTCGACTACGTGCTGGCAGACGGCGGACAGCGTCACCTGCGCATCGGTGCCGCGAAGGAAGCGGTAATCGGCGCACGGTTCAACCTGACGCAGGTCGAACAACAGGTCCTGCTCGATGCCGTGTCGGCCTATCTGAACCTGCGACTGGCGGTCCGCCTGGTCGACGTGCGGCAGACCAACGTGCGCCTGATCGACCAGCAGCTCAGCGCGACGCAGGACAGGTTCGAGGTCGGCGAGGTCACCCGGACCGACGTGGCGATCGCGCAGTCGCGCCTGGCCGCTGCCCGCTCGGCACTCGCCGCGGCGCGGGGACAGGTGGATATCGCGCGCGAGACATATCGTCTGGCCACCGGCACCCTGCCCGGCAGCACGCTGGCCGACCCGCCCCCGCCCCCGGCCCTGCCGCCGAGCGTCGAGCGCGCGCAGCAGCTTGCGTTGCAGATCCACCCGCTGGTTGCCGCCGCGCAGCACGACATCACCGCGCTGACCATTCTGGCGGAGGCACGGGCGGCTGATCGGCTTCCGACGGTATCGCTCCAGGCCAATGCCGGACGGCAATCGCCGGATACCGACTCGCTGAACCTCAGCCTGCGCGGAACCATGCCCGTCTATACCGGCGGTCAGTTGCCTGCCCTGCAACGTCAGGCCATCGCGCGGGCGCAGGCCGCGCGCGGCGATCTGGGCAACACCAGCCGCCAGATCGTCGAAGGCGTCGGTCGGGCCTATGCCGGGCTGGAAGTGGCCCGCGCGCAGATCACCGCGACGCAGGAAGGCGTGCGCGCGTCGGAACTGGCTTTCGAGGGCCTGCGCGAGGAGGCGACGCTGGGCGTTCGCACCACGCTCGACGTGCTCGACGCAGAGAACGATCTGCTCGTGGCGCGTACCGACCTGCTCACGGCGCAATCGGATGCGCAACTCGCGGTCTATCAAGTGCTCGCATCGATCGGCCTGCTGACGACGGAGCATCTAGGCCTGTCGGTGGAGCGCTACGACCCGTCGATCTATTACAGCGCGGCGGCGACTGCCCCGCAGGACACGACGCTGCGCCCGTCCGAACGCGGCGGCCGGCTTGACAGCGTCCTGCGGCGGTTCAACCGCAACTGACCCGGACGGGTGGCACCTTCGCCGCGGCGGACAGAGATACGGGTCACGATGCGGCGGCGCGCGACAGCCCGCCGCTAAGGGAGCGATCGGAGAGCACCATGGCGACGCGGGAGAGCAGCGACGACCTCGTCGCATCGGTGCGGAACCTGCTTGCGCAGGAGACCGCGCGAGAGACGAGCACCGATCCCGTAAGGCAGGGGGACGGGCCCACGCTCCTGCTGGCGGCGGAGCAACGCGTACGCAACGAGGACGAATCCGTCGCGGCGTCCGGGGACTGGGCACGCGCGGAACTTCCCGAGGACTATGCCGAAGACGCTGATTTCGAAGATGGCGGGCCCCTGCCCGCGGCGCCCGCGACGTCGAGTTCGCTCGCGGACCTGTCGGAGGAACCGACCGAGGACCCGGATCTGCGCAATCTCGTGACGGAGATCGTGCGGCAGGAACTCGCCGGTGAACTCGGCGAGCGTATCACCCGCAATGTCCGCAAGCTCGTCCGCCGTGAGATCGCGCGCGCCATGGCCGGAACCGATGCCGGTGGACCCCAAACCGGAAACGAAAAACCGCGCCGGTAGGTCCGGCGCGGTCTTGCGCGGCAGGTTCGACGATCAAGCGGCCTCGGCCGCCTCCGCCAGTTCAGCCGCGTGGCGACGCTCGCTCTCCTCGCGCGATAGCGCGACGGAGGTGCGGACCCCGCGACTGACGAATTCCATGAGTCCGGCGACGACACGCTCGTTCGGATCGATCCCGGCGCAGGAAAGAACTTCCCGCCCGTCGCGGGACCGCGCCCAGCGGGCGATCTGATCGGGTCCGTTGCCGAATTTCTTGTCGTCGGAGATGGCGTCGTCCAGCGCGGCCAGAACAACGGCGGCAAACAGCTTGCGCGCACGCTGCCCCTGTTCGAAATTGAACGCAGTTGCGTCGACGAAATCCGTCATACCGCTCTCTCCTTATTGCTCTTGCTTCTTCTCAGGTTCAGCGACCTAGCACGTGGAACCCCGATCCGTGCTATGCGATTCTGGAATACCCCATATGCCAATGCCGCATCTCGCGTTGTTCAGGATACAAGGTTCGGTGGTCGGGCCCGCTGCGACACGACAACATCTGGCCCTTGCCTCGTTTGTTTCAACCATGCGTCAACTTGTTGACACAATCCCGGTTCCCGGATCGGAGCCGTTTTGTCACCGATCGACGGCGTTCTGTACGCTTGCCCGAACCGACGGCAATGCGTAGAGCGCAGCGGACACACGCCTTCGGAGACCTCGCGCAATGCCCAAGATCAACGGCAACGAAATCCGCCCTGGCAACGTGCTGGAGCACGACGGCCATCTCTGGTCGGCGGTGAAGGTCGACCACGTGAAGCCCGGCAAGGGCGGCGCCTTCGCGCAGGTGGAGCTGCGGAACCTGCGCAACGGCTCCAAGCTCAACGAACGCTTCCGCTCCGCCGACAAGGTGGAACGCGTCCGGCTCGAACAGAAGGACCAGCAGTTCCTTTACGAGACTGACGGCCGTCTCGTCTTCATGGACACCGTCAGCTACGACCAGGTCGAGCTCGACGCGGAAATCCTGGGTGAGCGGCGGCCGTTCCTGCAGGATGGGATGATGGTGCAGGTCGAGTATTACGACGATGAGGCGCTGAACGCGACGCTTCCGCAGAAGGTGGTCTGCAAGATCGTCGAGACGGAACCGGTCGTGAAGGGCCAGACCGCCGCGAACAGCTTCAAGCCGGCGCTGCTCGACAACGGCGTCCGCGTGATGGTGCCGCCCTTCGTCGGCCAGGACGAGGACATCGTCGTCAACACCGAGACGATGGAATATTCCGAGCGCGCCTGAGCCGCGCTTGCCGGGCCCGATCGCCGCGCCTAGTCTCTGCGCCATGTGGCGTCTGATCCCCTTCGCCCTGCTCGCCGCCTGTGCCGAGCTGCCCCCTGTCGAGGACACGATCTCGACGGACGCGCGATTGCGGGCGAACCCGGTCCTCATGCCGCTCGACCCCCTTCTTGCGGAGGGCCGCAATCCTTCGCGCGCCGGGTCGGAGCAGGGAATCCTCTTGGCGCGCGGCGCGGCGCTCGGGCGCGCGACGATCGCCGTGCCCCGCACTGACGATCTCGACGTTCGCGCGCGTCGCCTGCGGGACCGGGCCGAGGCGCTTCGGGCGGCGGAGATCTGACGGCGTTGCGCCCCTGACCGTCACCGGCTAACCGGGCGCGGACCAGATTGCAGCCCGGAGACACCGCAGATGACCACACCTCTCCGCCTCGGCATCGCAGGGCTCGGCACCGTCGGCGTGGGCGTGGTGCGAATGGTCGAGGGCAATGCCGACCTGCTCGCCGCGCGCACCGGCCGGACGATCGCGATCACGGGCGTCTCCGCCCGGACCCGCGACCGCGCGCGCGGTGTCGACCTGTCGGGCTATGCCTGGGAGGACGATCCGGTCGCCCTTGCCCGGCGCGACGACGTCGATCTCTTCGTCGAACTGATGGGCGGCGCGGACGGCCCGGCCAAGGCCGCGACCGAGGCCGCGCTGGCAGCGGGCAAGCCCGTGGTGACGGCCAACAAGGCAATGCTGGCGATCCACGGCCAGGCGCTGGCCGAACTCGCGGAGGCGAACGGCGCGCCGCTGCGCTTCGAGGCGGCGGTCGCGGGCGGTATCCCCTGCATCAAGGCGCTGACCGAAGGGTTGGCAGGCAACCGGATCACCCGGGTCTCCGGCGTGATGAACGGCACCTGCAACTACATCCTGACGCGGATGGAAGCTGCGGGCCTGCCATACGACGAAGTGTTCGAGGAGGCGCGCGCGCTGGGCTATCTCGAGGCCGACCCGACGCTCGACGTGGGCGGGATCGATGCATCGCACAAGCTCGCCATCCTCTCGGCCATCGCCTTCGGGACGCGGGTGGACTTCGCCGGCGTCCGGATCCAGGGGATCGAGCGCGTCTCCATCGATGACATCCACCGCGCCCGCGACATGGGCTACCGCATCAAGCTGCTGGGCGAGGCGCGGGCGACGCCGGAGGGGATCGAGCAGTCGATGCGCCCGACACTGGTGCCCGCCGACAGCCCGCTGGGACAGCTCGAGGGCGGCACGAACATGGTGGTGATCGAGGGGGATGCCGTGGGCCAGATCGTCCTGCGCGGCGCCGGCGCCGGCGAGGGCCCGACCGCCTCCGCCGTGCTGGGCGACATCTGCGACGTCACGCGGGGGCTCGACAGGCCCACCTTCGGCCAGCCCGCGACGACACTCGCGAAAGCCGCCCGTGCGTCCGCCGCCACGGGCTGCGCGCATTACCTGCGGATGGTGCTCCGCGACGAGCCCGGCGCTCTGGCGCGCGTGGCCACGGCGCTCGGACGGGCCGGCATCTCGATCGACCGGATGCGGCAATACGATCACCCGGGCGACGACGCGCCGGTTCTCATCGTCACCCATCCCTGCGCGCCCGCCGATCTCGCCGCCGCGCTGGAGGATGTGAAGGGCACGGATGTCGTCCGGGGCGAACCGGTCGCGCTGCAGATCCAGACGCCCTGACGGGACGGGCGGCTTGATTAGCTGCGCCCTGCCGCCTAAGCCACCGGCAACGCCATCTCGCGAGGACCCCCGATGCCCAAGATCGACTTCAACGACCGGATGCTGTCCCTCGGGCTCGCACGGGTCTCCGAGGCCGCCGCCCTCGCCTCAGCCCGCCTGATCGGCCGGGGCGACGAGAAGGCCGCGGACCAGGCCGCGGTCAACGCGATGCGGGATCAGCTCAACCTGCTCGACATCGCGGGAACGGTGGTGATCGGCGAGGGCGAGCGCGACGAGGCGCCGATGCTCTATATCGGCGAGGAGGTCGGCACCGGAAACGGCCCGGAGGTCGACATCGCGCTCGATCCGCTCGAGGGCACGACGCTGACCGCCAAGGACATGCCGAACGCGCTGACGGTGATCGCGATGGGGCCGCGCGGCTCGATGCTGCACGCGCCGGACGTCTACATGGACAAGCTCGCCATCGGCCCCGGCTACCGCAACGGCGTCGTCACGATGGACATGTCGCCGGCGGAGCGCGTGAACGCGCTGGCCGCCGCCAAGGGCTGCTCCACGCAGGACATCACCGTCTGTGTGCTGGAGCGGCCGCGCCACGAGGAGATGCTGGCCGAAATCCGCGGCACCGGCGCCGCGGTCCGCCTCATCACCGACGGCGACGTGGCCGGCATCATCCACTGCGCGGAGGCCGCGACGACCGGCATCGACATGTACATGGGCTCGGGCGGGGCGCCGGAGGGCGTGCTGGCCGCCGCGGCGCTCAAATGCATGGGTGGGCAGATGTACGGCCGTCTGACCTTCCGTAACGATGACGAGCGGGGGCGCGCGACAAAGGCCGGAATCACCAATCTCGACCGCGTCTACACGCGCGACGATCTCGTGACCGACGACGTGATCTTCGCCGCGACGGGCGTCACGGACGGCTCGATCCTCTCGGGCATCAAGCGCGAAGTCGGCTACCTGACGGCGGAGACCATCCTGATGCGGTCCAAGACCGGGTCCGTCCGCCGCATGGTCTATCGCAACCCGACCTGAGATGGGCTGGCTCGGCGTCACCGCCTCGGCCACGGGGCGACGCTGGGTCGGGCCCGACGCCGCCGAGGACCGCGCGGCGGAGGCCATCGCGCAATCGGGCCTGCCCCTCGCCGTAGCCCGACATCTGGCGCGTCGCGGCGTCGACACTGGAACCGCTGCGGCGTTCCTCGACCCGAAGCTGCGCGACCTGCTGCCCGACCCCCTGTCGCTGCGCGACATGGGACCCGCCGCCGCGCGCCTTTCCGGCGCGGCGGATCGCGGCGAACGCATCGCCATCTTCGCCGATTACGACGTCGACGGCGCGGCCTCCGCGGCGCTCCTCGTCTGGTGGCTCCGCGCACTCGGGCGCGAAGTGACGCTCTACGTCCCCGACCGGATCGAGGAGGGCTACGGGCCGAACGCTCCCGCCATCGCCCGGCTCGTGCAGGCGCACGACCTGATCGTCTGCGTCGATTGCGGCACCGTGAGCCACGACGCCCTTGCCGTTGCCGAAGGACAGGCCGACGTGATCGTGCTCGATCACCATCTGGGGGGCGAGACGCTGCCCCCTGCCCTCGCCGTCGTGAACCCGAACCGGATGGACGAAACCGGCGAGCTCGCGCATCTCTGTGCCGCGACGGTCGTCTTCCTCTGCCTCGTCGAGGCCAACCGGCAGCGTCGCGCGGCGGGGCACGCGACGCCCGACCTGATAGCGATGCTCGACCTCGTGGCGCTGGCGACCGTCGCCGACGTCGCACCGCTCCTCGGGATCAATCGCGCGCTGGTCCGGCAGGGGCTCCTCGTCCTGCGCGGCCGCGCCCGGCCGGGCCTGCGGGCGCTCGCCGATGCCGCCCGGATGGACGGGCCGCCGACGGCCTACCATCTGGGCTACCTGCTCGGTCCCCGGATCAACGCCGGCGGGCGAATCGGCGCCGCGGATCTCGGCGCGCGGCTGCTCTCGACCACGTCGGATGCCGAGGCCGGCGCGCTGGCCGAGCGGCTCGACACGCTCAACGCCGAGCGCCGCGCGATCGAGGCGCAGGTGACGCAAGCGGCGATGGCGCAGGCCGAGGCGCAGGCGAACGGTCCCCTCGTCTGGGCGGCGGGCGAGGGCTGGCATCCAGGCGTCGTCGGCATCGTCGCCTCCCGCCTGAAGGAGGCGCTCAACCGCCCCGCCGTCGTGATCGGCCTGCGCGCGGACGGGACCGGACAGGGCTCGGCCCGCTCCGTCGCCGGGGTGGATCTGGGGGCCTCGATACAGCGTCTGGCGGCGGAGGGCTGGCTCCTGAAGGGCGGCGGCCACCGCATGGCGGCAGGCCTCACGGTGGAGGCCGGCAGGATCGAGGGCGCGATGGCCCGGCTCGGCGAGTTGTTGGCCCAACAGGGCGCGGGCGCGGCGGGCCCGCGGGACCTGCGCGTCGACGGCACCCTTATGCCGGGCGCTGCGACGCGCGAGCTGGTCGGCCAGCTCGAGGCCGCCGGGCCGTTCGGCCAGAGCGCGTCCGCTCCGCGCTTCGCGTTCCCCGCCCTGCGTGCCGCGCAGTCCCGCGCCGTCGGCGACGGGCATCTGAAGGTGACCTTCACCGACGGCGGGCCGCTCCGCCTCGACGCGATCGCGTTCCGCGCCGGTGCCAGTGGCCTGACCGAGGCGATCGAACGCGCCGCAGGCGCGCCGCTCCACGTCGCCGGCCGACTCGAACTCAACCGCTGGAAGGGCCGCGAGACCGTGCAGCTCAACCTTGAGGATGTCGCACGGCCGGAGACGTGACGCCCGCCCCGGATTTTCCCTTAAAATCCGCTTGCGACCGCAGGATCCCTCGCCTAAACACCCCTCACGCCGGATCACGGCCCGTTCGTCTATCGGTTAGGACGCCAGGTTTTCAACCTGGAAAGAGGGGTTCGATTCCCCTACGGGCTGCCAATTCCCCTTGTGGCATTGTCGATGCTGTCGGTCACAGTTGAGTCCAGGGCATGTACAGGCGCGACTTCTCTCGGGAACTGCCGTGCCGTCAGACGGGCCGCGGTGCGTCGCTCACGCGGCGCCCGGCGATCGTCGGAACCGCGACCGTATGGCGCGCGCGACCGCAGCGCTTCGACTCGTAGAGCGCCCTGTCGGCATCGGATACGAGGCGCCTGGTATCGAGCTTGTCGTAGAAGTTCGACATGGTGATACCGATGCTGCCCGAAATGCGGCAGGCATGGCCTTGCCAGTCGATCGGCTTTTCCAGACGTCCGATGATGCGGGCCGCGATCCGGCGCATGATCTCGACCTCGGTGCAATCGGCGAAGACGAGCATGAACTCGTCACCGCCCGTCCGCGCGACCATGTCGTCCCGCCGCACCTCAGCGCGGAGGATGCGGGCAACTTCCTCCAGCACGTGATCGCCGGCCGCGTGGCCCAGCGAATCGTTGATCGACTTGAAGAAGTCCAGATCGAGATGCATTAGTCCGAACGGCTGCTTCCGACTGTCCGCTAGGCGCGCGAGATACACGTCCATCGCCCGGCGGTTGCGCAGACCGGTCAGCTTGTCCGTCGCCGCCTCCTCCTCGGCGGTCCGACGTGCCTGTTCCAGGCGGTCGCTCAGCCGTTCGAACTCGGTCAGGACGACGTCGTGGGCTTCCTTCAGGAACAGCAGGTCGACCGTCGGATCGACTTCCGAGAAGTCCTGCGCGGTCAGACGGTGGCGGCGCAAGGCCTCCCCCGGATCGGCGCTGAAGGACAGGTTGAGCAGTATCCGCCCCTCGGCGAGCGGAAACGCCATGCAGCGCAAACGGGTCGCGCGCTCGTCCGCACCGATCCGCGTCTCGCGCAGGAGTTCGACCTTGAGACGCCGGTCTGTCCGGTCCCGAAGGGCATCCATATCCGCGGCAAAATTCGGCGAGACGAATCGCAGCACGTCGGCGATCCCGTCATCCGCGCCCATCGGCGCGATCCGCGCGAGCGTCGCACCCGCGTGACTGACCCTGCCATCCGCCTCGAGGAGGAGCATCATCGGCATTGCCTTGGCGAGGACGGATGGATCGATGCCGATCATCCTCAGGTCACCCCGCCCAAGGTGAATTCGCGCGGCGCGTGGAAAGCGTGTTCGATGACCTGCACCGTCACCTGATCGGTCCAGCCGTCGCCTTTGGGCCGGGACCGGTCGGCGTCGATCAGGACGAGGGCGCCGTAATCGTCGGCCATCGCGCGCAGGCTTCCGGTCAGGACAGCGCCCGCGCCCGGAAACGACCATTGCGACGTCACGTGGAAGATCCCCGGATCCGGCTCGGCGATCTCGAAATGCGGCAGATCGATTCCCGGCAGCGCCATGCGCGCGCGGTCGTGGAGCTCGTCGAGCGAGTAGAGGAGATCCACGAATGTCCGGCCCGAGAACCGGATCAGGCGTCGGACCTGCTCCAGCGGGGGATGGGTACAGATCCAATGGCCGATATCCTCGAAGATGACCATGATCGGGCGATTCAGGCGTTCGCCCGAGGCATCCATGAGCCGGAGCATGAGGGCCGCATCGTAGTTCCGCAACGCTTCGAAACGACCGTACGGGGCGTCGGCGTCACGGCGGATCTGTGACCAGATCTGAGGGCCGTGCTGATCGATCACGAACTCCTCGAGCGTCTTGCAGATCAAACCGTGCATTCCGACCTCCGATCCGGATCCAATGCATCGCGGTTTCAACCAGCCAATCCTGAAGATCGCGTTACGTTTCGGGGATCGGCACGCCCTGTGTCGCGAGCCATTGCGGCAAATGCGTCACGTCCGGCAGGACGGCCTCCGCGTGTTCGGCGAGTCGCGTTCGATCGAGCGTTCCGGTCAGGACGGCGACGGCGCGCAATCCCGCGCCGCGTGCCGCGGCCATGTCGGTGAGTCCGTCGCCGACCAGCACGACCGTCTCCCGCTTCAGGCCCAGTTCGTCGGCGAAGGCGGCGGCCCCGGCCGGGTCCGGCTTGGCGCCGTAGCCGCTGTCGCAGCCGATGATGCGGTCGAGATGGGGGGCAAGCTGCAAGCGCGAGAGCTGGGCCTGCGCCTCCGCCGCGTCGGCATTGGTAAGCACCCCGAGCGCGAGACCCGCCCGCTTGAGGCGTCCCAAAAGGTCCGCCAGGCCCGGCACCGCAACCTGTTCGACCGCTGCCTGTCGCGGCGCAAGCCACGCGGCGAGCCGGTCGGCCGGCCATCCTATGCGTTTGCCCACGGCCCGGGCCACGGTGTCGCCCGTCGCCGTGACGAACAGCCCGTCCGCCGCGATCCGCCCCCCTTGCAGGTCGTAGCCATAGGATTCCGCGATTTCCGCCGGATCGGCGCCCGAGGCACGGGCCAGGGCATAGATCGTCTCCGGCATCCACGCTTCCCAGGTCGCGCGGAAATCGGTGAGTGTGCCGTCCTTGTCGAACAGGATCGCGCGGATCATCGCTCGGGCATCAATCCAGCCGCAGCGCGCCGACGATGGGCCCCGGCTTGCCGTCGACAAGTTCCTGCGCGAGTACGGCCTGCGCCAGCCCGTCCTCGGGTTCGGGCACGCTGACGGTCGTCTCCGATCCGTCCCATTCCTGCAGGACGCTCCAGGATTCGACGATGTTGTGGTAGGTCATGTCGTGACCGGCATTCTCGCCCCGCAGGATATGGACGGACGAGGTCGGACGGTAGGTCGCGAGGATCAGGACGCCCGACGCGTCGCTCGGCCCCGCGGTCACGGCGCGGGTTCCGTCGGATGCCGGGCGTAGGACGTCGCCGGTCCGGTCGGCATGCTTCATCACCAGTTCCGCCAGCGCCATGCCCGATGGACCCGCGACCTGGTCGACCCCGCCCACGACGAAATGCGGCGTGTAGACGACGCTCGACCCGGCGACGGCGGCATAGGCGCGCTGCCGGTCGACATAGGCCGGCTCGGCGAAGGTATCGGCCCAGCCGATCCAGTCCCAGTAATCGACATGCAGCGAGAGCGCGATGACGTCGTCGCGATCCGCGAGCTCGCCCAGCATCTCGTCGGCCGGCGGGCAGGCCGAGCAGCCCTGCGAGGTGAAGAGCTCGACGACGACCGGATCGGCGGCCGCGGGCAAGGTCGTGCAGGCGAACAGGGCGGCGGAAAGGACGGCGCGCATCGGCAGGCTCCGGTCGAGTGGTCCGTCCGGTCTAGCGATGTCGGGCCGCACCGGCCATGCACGGGGCCGTCACAAGATCGCGAAGGTGCGTGACAGCCACAGGACGCCGCCGCCCGACGTTCCACGAAAACGGCCCCCGAAGGGGCCGTTCGTTACCGTTCAGCACTAGCGAAAGCGAATGTCAGGCTGCAGCGAGGCTCCGCAGCACGTAATGCAGCACGCCACCGTTCTTGATGTAGTCGATCTCGACCTCGGTATCGATGCGGCAGCGGAGGGTGACGGTCTTGTCGGTGCCGTCGTTCATCCTGATCCTCGCCTCGACCTCCTGCAGCGGCTTCACGTCGGCGAGGCCGGTGATCGTCACCTCCTCCTGCCCCGTCAGGCCGAGCGTCGCACGGGTGTCGCCGCCGGTGAACTCGAACGGGATCACGCCCATGCCGACGAGGTTGGAGCGATGGATGCGCTCGAAGCTCTCGGCGATCACGGCCTTCACGCCCAGAAGCGCGGTGCCCTTCGCCGCCCAGTCGCGGGAGGAACCGGCACCGTACTGCTCGCCGCCAAACACGACGAGCGGCACGCCGCGCTCCTGCCACGCCATCGCCGCGTCGTAGATCGAGGTCTGTTCCCCGTCCGGCCCGAGCGTGTAGCCGCCTTCGACATTGTCCAGCATCTCGTTCCTGATGCGGATATTAGCGAAGGTTCCGCGCATCATCACCTCGTGATTGCCGCGCCGAGAGCCGTAGGAGTTGAACTCCCGCGGCGCGACCTGCCGCTCGGTCAGGTACTTGCCGGCGGGCGAGGTCTCCTTGAACGACCCGGCGGGCGAGATATGGTCGGTTGTGATCATGTCGCCCAGGATCGCGAGGACCCGCGCGCCTTCGATATCCTCGATCGCGCCGGGGTTCGGGTCCATGTCCCGGAAGTAGGGCGGGTTCTGCACGTAGGTCGACGCGGCCGGCCAGTCGTAGGTCTCCTGCTGCGGCACGTCGACCGACTGCCACTTCTCGTCGCCCTCGAAGACGTCCGCGTATTTTTCCTGGAACGACTCGCGCGTCACCGTGCGCTCGACCAGCTCGGCAACCTCCTTGGCGGAGGGCCAGATGTCCTTGAGGTAGACGTCCTGCCCGTCCTTGCCCTTCCCGAGCGACGCGGTCGTGATGTCGACGTTCATGTCGCCCACCAGCGCGTAGGCCACGACGAGCGGCGGCGAGGCCAGGTAATTCGCGCGAACGTCGGGCGAGATCCGGCCCTCGAAGTTGCGGTTGCCCGACAGGACGGCCGTCGCGATCAGATCGTTGTCGTTGATCGTCTGGGAGATTTCCGGCGCCAGCGGGCCGGAATTGCCGATGCAGGTCGTGCAGCCGTAACCGACGAGGTTGAACCCGATCGCGTCGAGATCCTCCTGCAGCTCCGCCGCCTCGAGATAGGCCGACACGACTTGGGAGCCGGGGGCGAGCGAGGTCTTGACCCAGGGCTTCCGGTTCAAACCCAGCTCGCGGGCCTTCCGCGCGACGAGACCCGCGCCGATCATCACGTAGGGGTTCGACGTGTTCGTGCAGGAGGTGATGGAGGCAATCACGATCGAGCCGTCGTGCATCTGGTAGGCGCCGCCTTCCGCATCGACGTAGCCGCGCATGTGGTGCCCCTCGTCGCCGGGAATATCGACCGGCTCGGGCGCACCGCCCTCGCCTTCCCAACGAACCTCGGCGCGCGGGCTCACGTCCTTGCCGGTGCGGATGCCCTTGACGTACTGACCGAACGCTTTCGATGCCTCGGTCAGCGCGATGAAGTCCTGCGGCCGCTTCGGACCCGAGATCGCCGGCACGATGGTGCCCATGTCTAGATGCAGCGTGTCGGTATAGACCGGCGCGTAATCGTCCCCGCGCCACAATCCGTTCGCCTTGGCATAGGCCTCGACCAGCGCGATGCGATCCTTCGCGCGACCGGTATTCTCCAGATAGCGCAGCGTCTCGCCGTCGATCGGAAAGAAGCCGCAGGTCGCGCCGTATTCGGGCGCCATGTTGGCGATAGTCGCACGGTCGGCGAGCGGCAGGTTGTCGAGCCCGCTGCCGTAGAACTCCACGAACTTGCCGACGACGCCCTTCTTGCGCAGCATCTCCACGACCTTGAGGACGAGGTCGGTGCCCGTCGTCCCCTCGACCATCGCGCCGGTCAGCTCGAAGCCCACGACCTCGGGGATCAGCATGGAGATCGGCTGGCCCAGCATCGCCGCCTCAGCCTCGATCCCGCCCACGCCCCAGCCGAGGACCGCGGCGCCGTTGACCATCGTGGTATGACTGTCGGTGCCCACCAGCGTGTCCGGATAGGCGATCGTCGCGCCGGTCTGGTCCGCGTCGGTCCAGACCGTCTGGGCGAGGTATTCGAGGTTCACCTGATGGCAGATGCCGGTCCCCGGCGGGACGACGCGGAAATTGTCGAACGCGGTCTGACCCCATTTCAGGAACTGGTAGCGCTCGATGTTGCGCTCGTATTCGCGCTCCACGTTCACCTGGAACGCACGCGGGTTGCCGAACTCGTCAATCATCACCGAATGGTCGATGACGAGGTCGACGGGATTGAGCGGATTGATCTTCTGCGCATCACCGCCGAGCGCCTTGATCCCGTCGCGCATCGCGGCCAGGTCGACGACGGCCGGCACGCCGGTGAAGTCCTGCATCAGGACGCGTGCGGGCCGGTAGGCGATCTCGCGCGGGTTCTGTCCACCCTTCGTCGCCCATTCGGCGAAGGCCCTCACGTCGTCGACGGAGACGGTCCGCCCGCCATCCTCGAAGCGCAGCATGTTCTCGAGAACGACCTTCAGCGCCGCGGGCAACTTGCTGAAATCGCCCAGCCCCGCCTCGGTCGCCGCGTCGATGGAATAGTAGTCGACCGTCTGTCCGTCCGCTTCGAGCGTGCGGCGGGTCTTGGCGGTATCGGTTCCGACTTGGACGGTCATGGGCTTGCTCCGGATGGGTTGGCTGGCGGGTCACGCGCAGGCCGCGTGTCGTTGCCGGCTCAATGCCCGAAAGGCGGCCCGGGTTCAAGGGTATACCGTGGTATGCCATCCGACCCCCTCCCCATCCCGGCGCGGCGCGGATAGAGGGCGGGCATGGACGTCACCGTCACCGACCTGACCTGCCGCCGGGGCGAGGCAATCGTCCTCGAAGGGGTCTCCTTCGTCTTGCCGCCCGGTCGGGCTCTCGCCCTCCGTGGCCCGAACGGGGCTGGGAAGACCACGCTGCTGCGAACTCTCGCCGGGCTGACGCCGCCCGTTGCCGGCACGATGCCGGACCCGGAGCGCGCCGCCTATGCCGCACATGCCGACGGTCTGAAGGCGCAGCTCACGATCGGCGAGAACCTCGCCTTCTGGGCCGCGATCTTCGGCACCGGCCGCGCCGAAATAGAGAAGGCCGCAATGGCCTTCGATCTCGGTCCACTCCACGGCAGGCTCGCGGCTGAGCTTTCCGCCGGGCAGAAGCGCCGGGCCGGCCTGGCCCGCCTTCTCGTCACCGGCCGGCCGCTCTGGCTTCTCGACGAGCCGACCGTTTCCCTCGACCGGGCAGCCGTCGACCGCTTCGCCCGCGTGATGCGCGCGCATCTCGACGCCGGCGGTTCCGCGATCCTCGCGACCCATATCGACCTCGGCATCGAGGCGGACGAACTCGACGTCACGGTCTTCGTTGCGAAATCCGACGCGACGCTCCGCGATCCCTTTGCCGAGGCCGTCGAGTGAACGCGCTTCTCCTCCGCGACCTGCGGCTCGCGATCCGCGCCGGCGGGGGGTTCGGGCTGGGCCTCGCCTTCTTCCTGATCCTCGCCACGCTCGTCCCGCTCGCCGTCGGACCGCGCCCCGACCTTCTCGCCCCCGTCGCGCCCGGCATCCTCTGGCTCGGTGCGCTCCTCGCCTGTCTGCTCTCGCTCGACCGAATCTTCGCGCTCGACGCCGAGGACGGATCGCTCGACCTGCTCGCCATGGCTCCGCTGCCGCTCGAGGGCGTGGCGACAACCAAGGCGCTCGCGCACTGGATCACGACCGGGCTGCCGCTCGCGCTCGCCGCGGGGCCGCTGTCGCTGCTGCTATTCCTCTCCGCCTCCGCGCTCCCGTGGCTCATCCTCGCGCTTCTCGTCGGAACGCCGGCGCTCTCCTGGCTCGGCACGTTCGGGGCTGCGCTGACGGTGGGGCTCCGGCGCGGCTCCCTTCTCCTGTCGCTCCTCGTGCTGCCGCTCTACATCCCCACTCTCGTCTTCGGCGCGGAGGTGGTGCGACGCGGCGCCGCGGGCCTGCCGGTCGCGACGCCGCTTGCCCTTCTTGCGGCGATCACGCTGGGCTGCGTCGCGCTCCTGCCCTTCGCGACCGCCGCCGCACTCCGCGTCAACCTTCGGTGAGCCCGCTTGCCGCCGGGCCCCTCGCTGAATAGGACACCGCAATGTCCGTCTGGGAATATGCCAATCCGCGCCGCTTCATGGCCGTCTCCGGTCGGCTCCTGCCCTGGGTGGCGGGCGCGGCGGCGCTTCTCTGCGCGACCGGAATCGTCTGGGGCCTGTTCTTCACGCCCGAGGACTTCCGGATGGGGCATTCCGTCAAGATCATCTACATTCACGTCCCCTCCGCCTTCGTGGCGATCAACGCGTGGTTCATGATGCTGGTCGCCTCGCTGATCTGGCTGATCCGACGCCACCACGTCTCCGCGCTGGCCGCCCGCGCCGCCGCGCCGATCGGCCTCGTGATGACGGTGGTGGCACTTCTGACCGGGGCGATCTGGGGCAAGCCGATGTGGGGCACCTACTGGGCGTGGGACCCGCGGCTGACCGCATTCCTCATTCTCGGACTGTTCTATCTGGGCTACATCGCGCTCTGGTCAGCGATCGAGGCGCAGGACGCGGCCGCCGATCTCACCTCGATCCTGTGCCTCGTCGGCACGGTCTTCGCCGTCCTGTCGCGCTACGCCGCGCAATTCTGGAACCAGGGCCTGCACCAGGGCGCGTCGCTCTCGCTGGACGCGGAGGAGAACATCGCCGACGTCTTCTGGCTCCCCCTCGTCCTCGCCATCGCGGGGTTCACGTTGCTGTTCCTCGCGCTCGTTTTACTGCGCACGCGGACGGAGATCCGCCGCCGCCGCCTGCACAGCCTGTCCCTGAAGGCACGTCTCGCATGATCGACTTCGGTCCCTACGCAACCGACATCTGGCTGGCCTACGGCGTCACCGCGCTGCTGGTCGGCGGTCTGATCGCGCAATCCGTCGCGGCAGCCCGCGCCGCGCGCCGCCGCCTGCAGGAGGCCGGAGAATGAGGTGGCTCGCGCTCCTGCCCGTCGCGGTCTTCGCGGGACTCGGCGGCTTCTTCCTGTCGGGCCTCTACCGCGAGGATCCGGACGTCCTGCCCTCGACCCGCGTAGGCGAGCCGGCCCCGCCGTTCACTGTCGCCGAGTTGCCCGGGCGGACACCGCTCGATCCTGCGGTAATGACGGATGGCGAGGTCAAGCTGGTGAACTTCTGGGCGAGCTGGTGCGTGCCCTGCCGCGTGGAACATCCGCAGCTCGAGGAATTGGCGGAGGTCGTCCCCGTCTACGGCATAAACTACAAGGACGACCTGCAGAAGGCCGACCGCTTCCTGAACGAACTGGGCGACCCCTTCGCTGCCATCGGGGCCGACACGGAAGCCCGGACGGGCATCGACTGGGGTGTCTACGGCCTGCCTGAGACCTTCATCGTGGACGGTGACGGGATCGTGACCTATCGCTTCGTCGGCCCGATCACCGCCTCGGTGATCGAGGACACGATCCTGCCCGAAATCGAGCGCGCGCGTTAGCCGAGCCGCGCCTTCACCATCGGACCGACCTTGCCGAAGTCGATCTGGCCGGCATAGCGTCCCTTCAGCGCCCCCATGACCTTGCCCATGTCGCGCACCGAGGTCGCGCCGGTTTCCTCGATTGCCTTGTCGACCGCGGCCTCGACCTCCGCCTCCGAGAGTTTGCGGGGCAGGAAGCCCTCGATGATGCCGATTTCCGCGCGCTCCTGCTCGGCGAGTTCGAGCCGGCCCGCCTCCTCGTAGGCGCGCGCGCTCTCCTGACGCTGCTTGACCATCTTGGCGAGGATCGCGAGCGCCTCGGCGTCGCCGACGGTGCGGCCCTCGCCGCGCAGCGCGATGTCCTGATCCTTCAAAGCGGCGTTGATGAGACGCAGCGTGCCGACTTGACGCTGGTCCCTGTCGCGCATCGCTTCCTTCAGCCGCTTGTTCAGCCGCTCCCGCATGTCCATCGCACGTGCCTCGCATCGCATCGGTCAGGCCGGGACCCCTAGCGCAGCGCATCGGCGCCGGCAATCATCCCCGCAAACGCGCCGTTGGCGGGGCACCCGCATCACGGCGTGTTGACGCACCCGCGACGCCTTTCTAGAAGCCCGCGAGTTTGCGTGCCCGTCCGCAGCAGCCCCGGAGAGTTCCGATGTCCCTCGTTCCCACCGCCTGCCTCGCCCTCGCCGACGGGACAATCTTCAAAGGGCGCGGGTTCGGGGCGACGGGCGTCGCGGTAGCCGAGCTGTGCTTCAACACGGCGATGACCGGCTACCAGGAGATCATGACCGACCCGAGCTATGCCGGGCAGGTCGTCACCTTCACCTTCCCGCATATCGGCAACACCGGCACCAATCCCGAGGACGACGAGGCGCAGGATCCGGTCGCCGCGGGAATGATCGTCAAGTGGGACCCGACCGAGCCGTCGAACTGGCGCGCCGCGCGGGGCCTGGAAGACTGGCTCGCCGCCGGCGGCCGGATCGGGATGGGCGGCGTGGACACCCGCCGCCTGACCCGTGCGATCCGCCAGCAGGGTGCGCCGCATGTCGCGCTCGCGCATGACCCTGAAGGCCGCTTCGACATCGAGGATCTGGTCGCCCGTGCCCGTGCGTTTCGGGGACTCGTCGGCATGGACCTCGCCCGCGAGGTCAGCTGCGCGCAATCCTACCGGTGGGACCAGACCCGCTGGGCGTGGCCCGCGGGTTTCGGACAGGTCGGGACGCCCCGCCACCGGGTTGTCGCGATCGACTACGGCGCCAAGCGCAACATCCTCCGCTCCCTCGCCCATACCGGGAGCGAGGTGACGGTCCTGCCCGCGACGGCGACGGCGGATGACGTGCGCGCGCTGAACCCCGACGGGCTGTTCCTGACGAACGGACCGGGCGATCCGGCGGCGACGGGCGAGTACGCGGTGCCGGTGATCCGCGAGATGGTGGAGAGCGGCCTGCCGGTCTTCGGCATCTGCCTCGGTCACCAGATGCTCGCGATGGCGCTCGGCGCGAAGACGATCAAGATGAACCATGGCCATCACGGCGCCAACCATCCCGTGCAGCGCCGCGCCGACGGCAAGGTCGAGATCACCTCGATG
Source organism: uncultured Jannaschia sp. (assembly GCF_947494055.1). Lineage (GTDB taxonomy): Bacteria > Pseudomonadota > Alphaproteobacteria > Rhodobacterales > Rhodobacteraceae > Jannaschia. The sequence continues at coordinate 19,618 of NZ_CANLTR010000006.1, forward strand.
AACCACGGCTTCACCGTCGACACGCAGACGCTGCCAGCGGACGTGGAGGAGACGCATGTCTCGCTCTTCGACGGCTCGAATTGCGGCATCCGCCTCTCCGGCCGGCCGGTCTTCTCGGTCCAGTACCACCCTGAGGCCAGCCCCGGCCCGCAGGACAGCACCTACCTCTTCGATGATTTCGCGGCGGCGATGGATGCGCATGCCCTGACGCGCTGAAGCCATTTAAAGCTTCGTTAACCGGAGTACGGCTAGGCACGGCGCGTCCTTGCGCAAGGCTCGCCATGCCCGCTCGCCCCGCGAAAAACCCGGTCTATGCGCCCCCGGACGGGGGCATGGGCGGATTCGCCGACGACCTGCTCCGACCTGGACCGCTTGTCCGCGTTCACCGCCGCGTCCCCGGCGAAGGACGGCGCAAGCTGGGCGAGATCCTGATGGAGAAGGGGGCCATCTCGCCCTCGGACCTTGCGCGCGCCCTGATCCTGCAGCGTCGCCTCTCGGCCCGCATGGGCGACGTGCTGCTGCGTCGCGGCCTCGTCTCGGAAGACGTGCTCGCGGACGCGCTGGGCGAGCAGCGCTCGATGGGCCGGGCGGGTCCCGCCCCCAGAAGCTCGATCTCGGCCGACACACTCGCCCGCAAGCTGCCGCTCGCGGTGGCGCTGGAGTTCCGGGCCATGCCCTGGGGGCGGGTCGGCGGACAGACCCTGATCGCGACCTCCCGCCCGGAAAACCTCGATGTTCTGCGCGCCGCGATCCCGTCGGAAATGGGTCCGTGCCTCTTCGCCGTCGTGACCGACACGGCCCTCGACACGCGCATGCAGGAGGTGCACGGCCCCGCCCTTGCCCGCGCGGCGGAATGCCGCGTGCCGCGGGAGATGAGCTGTCGTCTCTGGCGCGCCCGGCCGGGCGCGGCGGTGCTCGCCCTGATGCTGGTCGCCACGCTCTACGCCACGATCCAGTGGCCGCTCGAGGCCCTGCGCCTCGCGACCGCGCTCGGCCTCGTGGTGATGCTGAGCAATCTCGCGCTCCGGGTCGCCGCGGCGATCACGATGCACCGCGCCACCACACCCTTCGTGTCGGTCCGTCCGGTGGAGGCCGCCGCGCGCAAGCTGCCCTGCATCTCGATCCTCGTGCCGCTCAACCGCGAACCGGACATCGTGGGCGAGCTGACGGCCCGGCTCTCCCGGATCGACTACCCGCGCGAGTTGCTCGACATCTGTCTTGTGGTCGAGGAGGCCGACACCGAAACGATCGACGCCCTCGCCCGCGCCGATCTGCCGATCTGGATGCGCGTGATCGAGGTGCCGCCCGGCTATCCCCAGACCAAGCCGCGCGCGATGAACTACGCGCTGAACTTCGCACGCGGCTCCATCGTCGGCATCTACGACGCAGAGGACGCGCCGGCGCCGGACCAGCTGATGATCGTGGCGGGCCGGTTCCAGACGGCGCCGCCGGACGTGGCCTGCCTGCAGGGGATGCTGGACTACTACAACCCGGACCGGAACTGGATGTCGCGCTGCTTCACCATCGAATACGCGAACTGGTTCCGGCTGGTCCTGCCGGGGATCGCGCGGATGGGGCTCGTGGTGCCGCTCGGGGGCACGACGCTCTTCTTCCGGCGCGACGCGCTCGAGGATGTCGGCGGCTGGGACGCGCACAACGTCACCGAGGATGCCGATCTGGGCGTCCGGCTCGCCCGTCGCGGCTACCGTACCGAACTGGTCCGCACGACCACGCTGGAAGAGGCCAACGCGGCGCCCTTCAAATGGGTAAAGCAGCGCTCGCGCTGGATGAAGGGCTACATCCTGACCTGGGCCGTGCATACGCGGAACCCGTTCGCTCTGATCCGGGATCTCGGCGTGAAGCGCTTCGCCGGTCTGCAGCTCCTGTTCCTCGGCTCGATCCTGAACGCGCTCCTGATGCCGACGCTTTGGTCGACGCTCGCGATCATGTTCGGCTGGCGCCATCCGATCCTCGACTGGCTGCCGGGCGACGGGATCGTGGCGATGGCGATCCTGATGATTTCGGCCACGCTGCTGTCGATCAGCGTCACCTGCATCGGCTGCGCCGCGCCCCACCACCGGCACCTCCGATGGTGGATCCCGACGCTGGAGGCGTATTTCCCGCTCGCCACGATGGCCGTCATCCGCGCACTCGTCGAGATCGCGCTTCGGCCGTTCCACTGGGAAAAGACCGAGCACGGCGCGTTCGGCGGCGCCGCGGCGGCGGAGATCTACGCGCTGGAGCGGACGGTGGCGGCAGGCTCGATCGCGGTCCGGCCGCGCGCCGGACACGGCGGCTGACCGCTCAGAACGCCCGCGCCTCCTCCCGGAGCCGCGTCTCGAACGCGGAGCTCAGATGGCTGCGGAGCGCGTCCGCCGCCCGATCCCCGTCCCCTGCGGCAATGGCCGCCACGATCGCGTGATGCTCGGCCAGCGCCACCTCGCCCCGCCCGGGTGCGGCGAGCGAGGTCGTGGCCATCAGCGCCATCGAGCGATGTACCATGTCGAGTTGCTGGACCAGGTAGCGATTGTGCGACGCCAGATGGATCTGGCGGTGGAAGCGCCGGTTCGCCCGCGACAGCGCCCGGGCATCGTCGAGGAACGCGACGTCCTCGTCGACCATCTGCGCCAGCACCCGCGCCTCCTCCGCGGCGGCGTGCTTGGCGGCGAGCCGCGCGGCCAGCGCCTCGAGCTCGGTGCGGACGGCGTAGAGTTCGGCCATCTGGTCGTGGTTGAGCGTCGCGACGATGAGCGACCGGCCGTCGCGCCGCAGCACGCCTTGCGTCTCCAGCCGCTGCAGCGCCTCGCGGATCGGGGTGCGCGACATGCCGAATCGCTCGGCGAGTTCGATCTCCACCAGACGGTCGCCCGGCCGGAACGCGCCGCGGTCGATCGCGTCGAGGATCAGAGCATGCGCATCCATCCCACCCCTCCCGGTGCCGTGCCGCGGGCCGGACGCTAGCGACGCGGCCGCGACAGCGCAACGCTTGACGGCGCCATCCCCGGCGGCCACCAGACCGGGCATGGCCTTCGACCACGTCAGAACTTGGATCTTCGATCTCGACGAGACGCTCTATCCGCCGAGCACGCCCCTCTTCCCGCAGATCGAGGCGCGGATGGGGGCGTGGATCCGCGCGAAGCTCGGCGTGAGCGCGGCCGAGGCCGACGCGCTCCGCGCGCGCTGGTGGCACGACCACGGCACCACCCTCGCCGGCCTCATGCGCGAGCACGGCGAGGACCCGGGCCCGTTCCTCGCCGACGTGCACGACATCGACTTCTCCGTGCTCGCCCCCGACCCCGACCTGCGCGCCGTGCTCGAAGCCCTGCCCGGCCGGCGGATCATCTACACGAACGGCACCGCGCCCTATGCCGAGCGGGTGCTGGCGGCGCGTGGCCTGGGCGGGCTCTGGGATGCGGTCTATGGGGTCGAGCACGCGGACCACGTGCCCAAGCCCGACCGGGAGGCCTTCGACCGCGTCTTCGCACGCGACGGGCTCGACCCGACCGGCGCCGCGATGTTCGAGGACAGCGTCCGCAACCTCGCCGTGCCGCACGAGCTGGGCGTCGTCACCGTGCATGTCGGCCCGATCCGCGACCCCGCGCCCTACGTGCGGCACCACACCGACGATCTGGTCGCGTTCCTCCGGGACATCGCCTCCGGGCAGCCTAGATCCGTCGCATGATGGTGGACACCGACATCCTGATTGCCGGCGCCGGCCCGGCCGGACTTGCCGCTGCTTGCGCGCTCGGCACGGAAGGGCACCGCGTGACCCTCGTCGACCCGGCCGCCCCCGTGGTCGATGCGGACGCGCCCGGCGCCGACCTGCGTACCACCGCGCTGCTGCAGCCGGCGCGCGACCTTCTGGATCGTGCCGGGGTCTGGGACGGACTCGCGCCGAACGCGACCGCGCTCTGGACCATGCGGATCGTCGATGCCGCGACCACGCCGCCGGTCGCGCGCGACTTCGAGGCAAGGGACATCTCGGACGCGCCGTTCGGCTGGAACGTTCCGAACGCCGTCCTGCGGCGCGCGCTGCTCGACCGGATCGGGGCGCTGCCCAAGGTCGAGACGCGCTTCGGGACGTCGGTGACCGCGCTCTTCGCGCGCGACGCCGCCGCGCGGGTCACGCTTGCCGACGGCACGCGTTTGACCGCCGGACTCGTCCTGGCCTGCGACGGCCGCGATTCTCCCCTGCGCGAGATGGCGGGGATCGGGACGCGGCGCGCGGGCTACGGCCAGACCGCGATCACCTTCGCCGTGACCCATACCGCGCCGCACGAGGACGTCTCGACCGAGATCCACGCCTCCGGCGGGCCGTTCACGCTCGTGCCGCTCCAATCCGACGATAACGGGCATCGCTCGGCAATCGTCTGGATGGACGACGCCCGCGCGCAGACCCGGCGCATGGCGCTCTCCGACGCCGAATTCCTCGCGGAGGCGCAGGCGCGGTCGGCGGACGTGATGGGGACGCTTACCCTCGCCTCGCCCCGTGCCGCCTGGCCGATCTCCTCCGTGCTGGCGGAGCGCTGGACGGCGCGGCGGCTGGCGCTCGCGGCGGAGGCGGCGCACGCGATGCCGCCGATCGGGGCGCAGGGGCTCAATACGTCGCTGAAGGACATCGCCGCCCTCCGCGACCTCGCCGCAACGGGGGAGCCGGGCTCGCCCGACATGCTCGCCCGCTACGAGCGCGACCGGCGCGCCGACGTCGCCCTGCGGATGGCCGGGATCGACCTGTTGAACCGGACCTCGCTTGCCGGCCTCGCCCCCGTGCAGGCGCTACGGCGCTTGGGCATCGCCGCGCTCCACGACGTCCCCCCGCTGCGCCGGGCGATCATGCGGCTGGGCCTCGGCGCCTGACAGGTCCCAGGGAACGGCCGATCACGCGGGGGGCGGTCGAGGGCTGCCCGGCATTGCCGCCGGGCGAAACGGTCAAGCGGCCCGCCCCTTCAGGCGAACACCTTGTCCACCACGCCCTTCAGCCGCGCCACCGTCCCGTCCACGTCGCGCAGCTTGTCGAGACCGAACAGCCCGATGCGGAACGTCGCGAACCCCTCGGGCTCGCCCACCTGCAGCGGCACGCCCGCGGCGATCTGCATGCCATGCGCCGCGAAGGCCTTGCCCGACTGCACCTCGGGCGACGGCGCGAAGCTCACGACGACGCCCGGGGCGCCGAACCCGTCGGCCGCGACCGACCGGATACCATGCCCCGCCAGCATCGCGCGGACCTCGTTCCCGAGATCCCACTGCGCGTCCTTCAGCGCAGCGAATCCGACCTCCCGCGTCTCCCTGAACGTGTCGCGGAAATCGCGCAGCGCATCGGTCGGCATCGTCGCATGATAGGCGTGTCCGCCGCCCAGATAGGCGTCCATGATCGACAGCCATTTCTTCAGGTCGATGGCAAAGCTGTCAGACGTCGTGGCTCGGACCCGCTCCACCGCCCGCTCCGAGAGCATCACCAGCCCCGCGCAGGGCGAGGCGCTCCACCCCTTCTGCGGCGCGGACAGCAACACGTCGACGCCGGTCGCGCCCATGTCGACCCAGACGCAGCCCGAGGCGATGCAGTCGAGCACCATCAGCCCGCCGACCTCTTGCGCCGCCTCCGCCATCGCGGTGATATACTCGTCGGGCAGGATCACCCCCGCGGACGTCTCCACATGCGGTGCGAAGACTACATCGGGCTTCGTCTCCCGGATGCGCGCGACGACCTCCTCGATCGGCGGCGGCGCGAAGGGCGATAGCGGATCGTTGCCGCTCTGGCGGGCGCGCATCACCTCGGTCCCGCCGGTGAACGCGCCGGCCTCCATGATCTGCGACCAGCGATAGGAAAACCAGCCGTTCCGCACAATCAGCGCCCGCGCCCCCTGCCCCAGCTGGCGCGCGACCGCCTCCATCCCGAACGTGCCGCCGCCCGGCACGATGGCGACATGCGCCGCGCCGTAGACCTCGCACAATCCGGCATGAAGGTCGCGCATCACCTGCTGGAAAGCGGCCGACATGTGATTGAGGGAGCGGTCGGTGAAGACCACGGAGAATTCGTCGAGGCCCTGCGGGTCAACGTCGTCGAGAAGTGCCATCGGAATGCTCCTGTCGCTGTCGCCCGCCTTGTTCCACGGCGGCCGGGCGGGCGCAAAGGGTCCGATGGTCTCAGAGCGGCCCGGGGAGGCGCTCCTCGCTCAGCATCACGTTCGACTCGATCTCGCCCATCCCGGGCAGCGCCATGATCCGCCGGCGCAGCACCCGCTCGAAATCCGCCAGATCCCGCGCCGTCACGCGCAGCCGGTAATCGTAGCGGCCCAGCACGTGCTCCACCTGCCGCACCTCGGGGATGGCGGAGACGGCGCGCTCGAAATCGTCAAGGCTGACGCGGCCTTTCGCGGCGAGCTTGATGCCGAGGAAGACGGTCACGCCGAAGCCCAGCTTCTCCACGTCCAGCGAAAGCTCCCGCCCGCGCAACACGCCCGCGTCGCGCAACCGCCGCATCCGCCGCCACGCCGCCGGCTGGGACAGGCCGACCGCCCGTCCCACCGCGCCGGCCGAAAGCGCCGCGTTGGCCTGCACCACGCGCAGGATGGCACGGTCGGTCGCGTCGATCTCCGTCCCCGCGCTCATATCGGCAGGCTCTGGTCGGTCTTGACCGTGGCCACGTGCATCAGCGCCTCGATCTCCGCGATATGCGGCAAGGTGAGGATACGGTCGCGGTAGAGGCTCTGCCAATGCGCCAGGTCCCGCGCGATCGCGACGAGACGCACGTCGACGCGGCCGAGGAAGGTCTGGATCTCCGTCACCTCCGGCACGTCGCGGGCAGCGGCGAGGAAGGCGTCGAAGGCGCCGGGCACCGACTTCTCGAGCTGGAAGCGCAGCGAGACCTCCACCGAATAGCCGAGCGCCGCCCAGTCGATCACGCCGCGCACGCCGCGCACGATCCCCGCCTCGCGCAGTTTCTCGATCCGCCGCGTCACGCGTGCGGCGGGCAGGTCGAGAAGCGCGGCGAGGTCCGCCGGGCCCATCTCCGGCTCCGCCTGCCAGAGGCGCAGCATTCGCCGGTCGAGATCGTCGAGCATGGAATCTCCGCTGCAAACCTTGGCGGCGAATAAATATTGTCATTCCTGGCCCCAATCCACCCCGTTCGCTTCTCGCCTTCGACGGATCCCCCCTCTACCAATCGCGCCGGAACGAACCAACGGGAGAGACCCATGCGCGTTTACTACGACCGCGACTGCGACGTGAACCTGATCAAGGACATGAAGGTCGCCATCCTCGGCTACGGCAGCCAGGGCCACGCCCACGCGCTGAACCTGCGCGATTCGGGCGCGAAGAACGTCGCCGTGGCGCTGCGCGAGGGCTCCCCCTCCCGCGCCAAGGCCGAGGGCGAGGGCCTGCAGGTCATGGGCATCGAGGAGGCCGCCGCCTGGTGCGACCTGATCATGTTCACCATGCCCGACGAGTTGCAGGCCAAGACCTACCGCGACCACGTCCACGACAACCTGCGCGACGGCGCGGCCATCGCCTTCGCCCACGGGCTCAACGTCCATTTCGGCCTGATCGAGCCGAAGCCCGGCGTCGACGTCATCATGATGGCGCCCAAGGGCCCCGGCCACACGGTCCGCGGCGAATACGTCAAGGGCGGCGGCGTTCCCTGCCTCGTGGCCGTGCACAACGACGCGTCGGGCCGCGCGCTCGAGATCGGGCTCAGCTACTGCTCCGCCATCGGCGGCGGCCGCTCGGGCATCATCGAGACGAACTTCCGCGAGGAATGCGAGACCGACCTTTTCGGCGAGCAGGCCGTGCTCTGCGGCGGTCTGGTGGAGCTCATTCGCATGGGCTTCGAGACGCTGGTCGAGGCCGGCTACGCGCCCGAGATGGCCTATTTCGAGTGCTTGCACGAGGTGAAGCTGATCGTGGACCTGATCTACGAGGGCGGCATCGCCAACATGAACTACTCGATCTCGAACACGGCCGAGTACGGCGAATACGTCTCCGGCCCGCGCATCCTGCCCTACGACGAGACCAAGAAGCGGATGAAGGAGGTCCTCACCGACATCCAGTCGGGCCGCTTCGTGCGCGACTTCATGGCCGAGAACACCGTCGGCCAACCGTCCTTCAAGGCCACCCGCCGCCTCCACGACGAGCACCAGATCGAGGAGGTCGGCGCCAAGCTGCGCGAGATGATGCCGTGGATCTCGTCCGGCAAGATGGTCGACAAGACGCGGAACTGATCCGCCGAACCACATGACGACGGAGCGGCCGCGCATCGACGGCCGCTCCGCGGCCATAGGCAAGGCGGCCGGTCCTGTTGCCCGCCCTCCCGGCGGCAGGCCGCGTCGTTCCGCCCGCGCTTGACAGAGCCGCGACCCCGCCCGACACCGGCGCGATGCTGGACGTGCGCCCCGTCGGATACGTGATCGGTCTTCTGCTGCTGATGCTGGGCGGCGCGATGGCCCTGCCGCTCGGGGCCGACCTGATCGAGCGGAACGGACACTGGCCCGTCTTCGCCGAGACGGGCCTCATCACGCTCCTGTGCGGCATGTCGCTGTCGCTCGCCTGCTCCAACGGCGTGCGCGACCGGTTGAGCCTGCAGCAGACCTTCATGCTCACCACCGGCGTCTGGCTGATGCTGCCGGTCTTCGCCGCGCTGCCCCTGATGATCGGCGCGACGGATCTCAGCTACACGGACGCCTTCTTCGAGGCGATGTCGGGGCTGACGACGACCGGCTCCACCGTGATCGTCGGGCTCGACCACCTGCCCGCCGGCATCCTGCTCTGGCGGGGCCTGCTGCAATGGTTCGGGGGCATCGGCGTCATCGTCATGGCGATGGTCTTCCTGCCGGAACTGCGCGTCGGCGGCATGCAGATCTTCCGCTCCGAGGCCTTCGACACGATGGGCAAGGTCCTGCCCCGCGCCGCGCAGATCAGCGGTCTGATCTCCACCATCTATATCGGCGTGACGTTGCTCTGCGCGCTCTGCTACGCGGCGGCGGGGATGAACGGGTTCGACGCCATCGTGCACGCGATGACGACCCTCTCGACCGGCGGGTTCGCCAATTACGACGCGAGCTTCGGCAGCTTCCAGGGCGCCCACGAATACATCGCCACGTTCTTCATGCTGGCGGCGGCGCTGCCCTTCGTCCTCTACATCCAGCTCGCGGCCGGCCATGCCCGCCCGCTTCTGACCAGCAGCCAGGTCCGCGCCTTCTTCGGCACCGTGGCGGCGCTGGTGGTCACGGTGGCGGTGACGCTGATGCTCGTCGACGGCTACCGGTTCGAGCGGGCGATCCGGGAGGCGATGTTCAACATCGCCTCGATCCTGACCGGAACGGGCTACGCCTCGGTGGACTACATGCAATGGGGCGGGTTCATCATCGCGCTGTTCTTCTTCTGCGGCCTCATCGGCGGCTGCGCCGGCTCGACCTCCTGCTCGGTCAAGATCTTCCGCTACCAGATCCTCTTCGCCGCCGCGAAGGCGCAGCTTCGCCGCGTCCATTCCCCGCACGGCGTCTTCCGGGCGCGCTACGACGGGCGCGCGGTGAGCGAGGACGTGCTGTCGTCGGTGATGGCGTTCTTCGTCCTCTTCATCGTGACGATGGGCGTGTTCTCGGTCCTGCTGGCGATGACCGGGCTGGACCTCGTCACCTCGATCTCCGGGGCGGCGACGGCGGTGGCGAATATCGGGCCGGGGCTGGGGCCGATCATCGGCCCGGCGGGCAACTTCGCCCCGCTCGGCGACACGGCGAAATGGCTGCTCTCCGCCGCGATGCTGATCGGGCGGCTGGAACTGGTGGTGGTCTACGTGCTGTTCACGCCGGGGTTCTGGCGGACGTGAGCGTCGGACACCGAAACCGCCACAGGCTTGCGATGCGGCGAGGGCAGCCCCCGGCCGCGGGTGGGGGCAAAGCCCCCGCCCATGGGGGCGGCCGGGGGCTGCCCGGCCTCACGACCGGGCGGGGCGCTCCGAAGAAACGGATCGATCCTGACGCCCGTAGCCCGGGACTCCCAAGCCCTCCGGCAGCGCCTCACTCCCAGCAATCGACCCGCACGGTCAGATCCGCCACCCGGGCCGCGAGGTCCTCCGCGGCAAGCGGCGCGGCGGCGCCCGCCAGCGACGGCAGGTCCGGGGCGTCGGACAGGATCGCCGCGAGCCGCGTGGACTTCAGCGCGAACGCCACGTCGTCCGGCAACGCCCGGTCTCCCTCCACCAGCGTAGGCAGCAGCATGCCCGCCACGCGTCCCGCCGCATCGAGCACCGGCCCGCCGACATCGCCGCCCCGCGCCCGCAGCGACAGGCGCAGAAGCGCCTCCTCACCGCCAAGCCCGCGCACGTCCTCGAGCGTGCCGAAGCTGACCGTCGCGGCGTCGAGCACGCCGCCATAGGGGAAGCCGCCGACCGAGACGGCGCTGCGGAGCCGCCCCTCGGCGGGGGCCAGCGCGGCGACCTGCACGGGGGCCAGATCCGCGCGCGGCTCCAGCACCGCCGCCCCGTCCCGCTCGCGCGTCACGATGGCCGCGTGCCGCCCGTCGAGCGTGACCCGGCCGCATCCCGCCACGTTGGCCGCGGCCGTCACGACCGTCCCGTCCGCATCGGCCCAGAAGCCCGCGGCGGAGCGGAGCGGGCGGCGCACCTCCAGCCCGGACACCATGTCGAAGCGCTGCTCCGCCGGGTCGAACCCGGCCGCCTCGGGCAGCGCCGGGCCGATCGAGGCGAGCGTGCGCGACATCTCCGGCAGGGCGCGGGCCGCCAGCGCGTCCTGCGCTTCGGGCCAGCTCAGGATGTAGCCCACGACGTGACCGTCGATCAGCCGCGCCTCGACCTGCGTCGTGCGGTCGGGGGCGAGGCCGGTGATGCGGAACGCGTCCCCCGACCGGGACCGGGCACCCTCGGGCGGCACGAGGTCGAGCGTCTGCAGGATCTCGTAGAGCCCGCCCAGCGTCGTCCGGTCGCCGGCCTGCGAGAGGAGCGACAGGCGCACGCCGCTCTCGTCCTGCGGCGCGTAATGCACGAACGGCGCCTCGATCCGGTCGAAGGTCACGAGCCCCATCGGGGCGGTCAGCGCGATCCCCGCTTCCGCCACGCGGAGCGGTTCCAGCCCGAGCGCCGCCTGCGATGCCCGCCAGTCGGAAAGCAGGCGCGCGCGCTGCCGCGTGGTGAGCACGCCCGTCACCCGGTCGCCCGCCGCCGCCTGCCAGTCGCCCATCGCCGCGCGCGTGCCCCGGCCGATGGCGCCGTCGATCGCGCCGCCATACTGCCCGAACCATTGCATCGCGCTCTGCAGCTCCATCCGCTCGGCCCGGCCCAGTGCCGCCTCCGAGCGGCGGGCCTCGGGCACCGTTTCCTCCGGGGCGCGCGGCGTCGTCGGCGCGCCCGCACCGGGTTCCGCCCGCTCGATCGCCGCCAGCGCCGCGCCCAGCGTGTCGTCCGCCGCCTCCGGTTCGACGGACGCGGCCTCCCCCCCGGCCGGCCAGAACCGTTCGCGATAGGCGTTGCCGTCCGAGATGTAGCTGTCCCGCGGGATCAGCCCCTCCGCCCGCAGCCGACCCAGCGTCGCGCGGGCCTCCGCCGGGGGATAGGGGCCGAGCGCGATGGCGAACCAGCCGCTGCCCAGGCGGAACCCGTTGATGTCGGACACGATCGCCTCGTAGGCGCGCGCCCGCGCATTCGCCTCGACCGGCTCGGGATGCGCCTCGATCTGCACGAAGGCGCGCTCCTGCGCGGCGGCCAGCCCCGCGAAGGCGGCGACGATCAGGGTAAGGAGGGCGCGGCGCATGGCGTGTCTCGGTCTGAAGGGGAGGTTCGGCGGAACTGTCGGGAGACAAGGTTAACAGGCCGTGAAGGCGACCTCACGCGCGCCGTCCCCGGGCCCGCGTTGACGGCGAAACCGTGGCCGCATAGACGCATCCGCGACCGTTCGAGAGGCCCTGCGATGACCCGTCCCGACACGCCGCGCTCGTTTCAGGAGATCATCCTGCGGCTGCAAGCCTACTGGGCCGCGCAGGGCTGCGCCGTGCTGCAACCCTACGACATGGAGGTCGGCGCCGGCACGTTCCACCCGGCCACCACGCTCCGCGCCCTCGGGCCCACGCCCTGGACGGCAGCCTACGTGCAGCCCTCGCGCCGCCCGACCGACGGCCGCTACGGCGACAGCCCGAACCGCTGGCAGCACTACTACCAGTTCCAGGTCATCATCAAACCCAGCCCGCCCGACCTGCAGGAGCTCTATCTCGGCTCGCTCGCGGCCATCGGCATCGACATGGACCTGCACGACATCCGCTTCGTCGAGGACGACTGGGAAAGCCCCACGCTCGGCGCCTGGGGCCTCGGCTGGGAGGTCTGGTGCGACGGCATGGAGGTGTCGCAGTTCACCTATTTCCAGCAGGTCGGCGGCCACGATTGCCACCCCGTCTCGGGCGAGCTGACCTACGGTCTCGAACGCCTCGCGATGTACGTGCTGGGCTGCGACGACGGCAACGCCATGCCCTTCAATGCCCCCGACGCCCCGATTCCGCTCACCTACGGCGACGTGTTCCGCGAGGCGGAGGCGCAATACGCGCGCTGGAACTTCGACACGGCCGACACCGCGATGCTGGAGCAACATTTCCGCGACGCCGAAGCCGAATGCCACCGCATCCTCGAGCAGCCCGCGACCGACCCCAAGACCGGCCGCCACATCGTCATGGCGCAGCCGGCCTACGACCAGTGCATCAAGGCCTCTCACCTCTTCAACCTGCTCGACGCGCGTGGCGTGATCTCCGTGACCGAGCGGCAGGCCTATATCGGCCGGGTCCGCACGCTCGCGAAGGCCTGCGCCGACGCGTTCCTCTTGACCCGCGCCGGCGGCCACGACGCCGCGGCCTGAGCGCCGTTAACCCATCCGCCGTCCCGGCACGCTAGGACCGGGGCGACGGAGGCCGCGCATGGACACGACGACCGATTCCGACCCCCGGGCGAAGCGGCAGACGCGGCGCCTGCAGCGGCGTCTGCGCCGGGCCACCGCGCGCGGCCTGCTCGACGGCATCCTGTCGCAGCTCCGCCCCGGCGACATCGCCCTCGATTGCGGCGCCAACGTGGGCGAGATCGCCGAACCCCTGGCGCAGACCGGCGCGACCGTGTTCGCCTTCGAGCCCGACCCGCTGGCCTTCGACGCCCTCGTCCGCCGCCTCGCGCCCTACCCGGCCGCCCGCGCCATCCACGCCGCCGTCGGCGCCACCCCCGGCCGCGCCACGCTGCGCCGGTCCGCCCGCTTCGACGGCGACCCGCTCGCCGCCACGACCTCCTCCACCCTCGAGACCGGCAAGCGCGACGCCGACGCGAGCGGCGCCAACGACGTCGAGGTGGACGTCCTGCCCCTGCCCGCGCTGATCGCCGCGCTCGCCGCCGGCGACGTCCCCCCGCCGCTCACGGGCCGACCCGGGCGCCTCGCGCTCCTGAAGCTCGACGTGGAGGGCAGCGAGCTCGACCTCCTGCCAGCGCTCCACGCGGCGGGCCTTCTGGACGCCATCGCCTGCACCCTCGTCGAGACGCACCAGCGCAAGTTCCCCGACCGCCGGCGCGACTTCCTCGCCATGCGCCGCGAGATCGCCGCGGCCTACCCCGCCCGCAAGGTCAATCTCGACTGGATCTGACGCCCCGCCCGTCGCTTGCCCCCCGGCGGGCCGCGGTGTAGCCCGCCCCCGTCAGACAGGGAGCCGCAGGGCGTGGGCAAGATCACCGTCATCCTCATCCTCGGCGCCGCGCTCGCCGTGGGCGCGGGCATCTGGTACGCCCAGACCCGCGGCTACTACGCGCCCGTCGACGGGCCGGTGACGCTCTCGCTCGCCGGTCCGGCGGGCGTCGCGCCCCTGTCCGCCGGCGATGTCCGCGCCATCGCCTCGCCCGCCTCGCCGCTCGGCTTCCGCGCCTGCTTCACCCACGAACAGGGCGCGTCGGCCGACCTGCGGCCCGAACCCCGCACCGACGCCGCGCCGACCATCGCGCCGGGCTGGTTCGACTGCTTCGACGCGGGCGAGATCGACGCGATGCTGATCGACGGCACCGCGACCGCCTATACCGGCTACCCGAACGCGCAATACGGCGTCGACCGGGTGGTGGCACTCGCCGCCGACGGGCGCGGCTGGGCCTGGCACCAGCTCAACGATTGCGGCGACAAGGCCTATGACGGCACGCCCACGGGCCCGTCCTGCCCGGATCGCGACACGTTCCAACCGCTCGTCGAGGGGAGCTTCTAGACCATGCCCGACCTCCTGATCGAACTCCTCTCCGAGGAAATCCCCGCCCGCATGCAGGCGCGCGCCGCCGACGACCTGAAGCGGCTGGTCACCAACGGGCTGGTGGAAGCCGGGCTCACCTATGCCGGCGCCGTCGCCCACGCCACGCCGCGCCGCCTCGTCCTCGCGCTCGAAGGCCTGACGGAGGCGAGCCCGACCACCACCGAAGAACGCCGCGGCCCCCGCACCGACGCGCCGGAGAAGGCCATCGAGGGCTTCCTGCGTTCCACCGGCCTTGCCCGCGACGACCTCGCCGTGAAGGACGACAGGAAGGGCCAGGTCTACGTCGCGAAGATCACCCGCCCCGGCCGGCCCGCCGCCGAGATCGTGGCCGAGGTGCTGGAGACGACGATCCGCGCCTTCCCCTGGCCCAAATCCATGCGCTGGGGCGACGGCACGCTCCGCTGGGTCCGCCCGCTGCGCCGCATCCTCTGCTTGATGACGCGCGACGACGGGGCCGAGGTGGTGCCGCTGGAGATCGACGGCCTCGTGGCGGGCAACGTGACCGAAGGCCACCGCTTCATGTCACCGGGCGAGATAAAGGTCGCATCCTTCGAGGATTACGCGGCGAAGTTGAAGCGCGCCCACGTGATCCTCTCCGCCGAGGAGCGGGCCGAGGCGATCTGGCACGACGCCACCAACCGCGCCTTCGCCGCCGGGCTGAAGGTCGTGGAGGACAAGGGCCTGCTGGCCGAGGTGGCCGGCCTCGTGGAATGGCCGGTCGTGCTGATGGGCCGGATCGCCGGGGACTATCTCGACCTGCCGCCCGAGGTGCTGCAGACCTCGATGAAGGAGCACCAGAAGTTCTTCTCCGTCCGCGACCGCGACGGCCGCATCACGCGCTTCGTCACCGTCGCCAACCGCGAGACCGCCGATGACGGCGCGACCATCCTCGACGGCAACACCCGCGTCCTCTCGGCCCGGCTGGCCGACGCCAAGTTCTTCTGGGAGAACGACCTCCGCGTGGCCCGCGCGGGGATGAAGGATTGGCTCGAAGCCCTTGGAAACGTGACCTTCCACGCGAAGCTCGGCTCACAGCGCGATCGGATTGAGCGGATCGCCGCATTGGCCCGCGAGATCGCCCCCGCCGTGGGCGCAGACCCGGACCTCGCCAACGATGCCGCAAAGATTGCAAAGGCCGATCTCAGCTCCGAAATGGTCTACGAGTTCCCGGAATTGCAGGGGCTTATGGGCCGGTATTACGCCGAAGCCGCCGGCGAGCCCCCCGAGGTCGCCGCCGCCGCGGAGGAACACTACGCCCCCCTCGGCCCTTCCGACGACGTTCCGACCGCGCCGGTCAGCGTGGCGGTCGCGCTGGCCGACAAGCTCGACACGCTGGCGGGGTTCTGGGCGATCGACGAGAAACCGACGGGGTCGAAGGACCCCTACGCGCTGCGACGGGCGGCGCTTGGGGTCATTCAGCTAGTTGTCAGCAACAGCATTCGGCTACGTTTGAATGCAAAAGAAAAAGGGCCGATCGATGGCGCATTCTGGAATTTGGCGAATGCAGGATTTGGCCGTTGGTTCGAGCTCGAGCAGCAATTGACGGGTCTTGTGACTGCAGATGCTGACAGAGTTTGGATTGACCCTGACAAAACAAACCTCCTTGCCTTCCTCCACGACCGCCTCAAGGTCCACCTCCGCGACGAGGGCATCCGGCACGACGTCATCGACGCCTGCCTGACCGGGGACCGCACCGACGACCTCGCCGATCTCGTCGCCCGCGCCCGCGCCCTCAACGCCATGCTCGCGACCGAGGACGGCGCCGACCTGATCCAGCTCTACCGTCGCGCCGCCAACATCCTCGCGCAGGCCGAGGCGGCCGATGGCGTGGAATACAGCTTCGGCGCCGACCGCAAGCTCGCCGAGACCGACGCGGAGCGCGCGCTCTTCGACGCCATCGCGGAGGCCCGCCCGCGCATCGACGCCGCGATGGCGGCCGAGGACTACCCCGCCGCGATGACCGCCCTCGCCGCCCTGCGCGGCCCCGTGGACGCGTTCTTCGAGGGGGTGCAGGTCAACGCCGAGAACGCGATCCTGCGGCGCAACCGGCTCAACCTGATCTCCGAGATCGTCCGCGCCGGCACCCGCATCGCCGATCTGACCCGGATCGCCGCCTGACGCGTTTCGCGACCGCGAGACGCAGCGCCCGGAACCGCCGGCCCCGTCGATGCCTGTCCGCGTGACGGCGCTTGCCCGCTCCGGCCGCATGGCCCACGGATGTGGCACGACCGTAACACAGGCATAACACAGCCGTAACACGGGCAACGCTTGCGCTCGGCGGGCGTTAACCATGCCGGGGCGAAACTCTGACAACATGGCGTCGGGTTGCATCTCCGTCCTTGCCGCAACGCGGCATGGCGCTATGCTGCAAGTGCGAGGACAAGATCATGCTGGACACGCCCGGATTCGTCGAGATCACCCCCACGGCCGACATCCGCGTCGCCCGGCACGGTAATCGCGCCAAGTGTCTTCAAAGACTTATCCGCATGGACCTGCCGGTCCCGCAGACGGTCGCGCTCTCCTTCGACACCGTGCGCGGCATCGCCGAAGGCCATCTGCCCGACCTCGCCACCCTCATCGCGCTCTTCGAGGGACAGCCGAAGCTGCTCTCCGTCCGCTCCTCCTCGGAGGCCGCCGACTGGGGCGGCCCGAACGCCGTCCTCAACATCGGCATGAACGACCGGGCCCATGCCTGGCTTTCCAACACCTTGGGCGAAAAAACGGCGGACCGGATCTATCTGCGCTTCATCCGCTCCTTCGCCATCGAGGTGATGCGCCTAGACGAGGAGGCCTTCGCCGAAGCCGAGACCCCTGCCATCGCCCGCGACGTCTACGAGGCGGAGATCGACGCGCCCTTCCCGCAGGCCATCGCCGACCAGCTCGCCGCCGTGCTGCGTTCGATGGCGCGCGCCTGGGAGGGCACCTCCGCGCGGCTCCTGCGGCAGGCGCAGGGCGCCCCCGCCGATGCCGGTCTGGGGCTGGTGGTGCAGCGCATGGCGCAGGGAATGGGGCCGGGGCAGTCCGGCGCGGGCGTGGTGCAGTTCGTCGATCCCGCCACCGGCGATCCCCAAGTGACGGGCCGCTACATGGGCCAGTCGATGGGGCGCGAGGCGCTACGCCGGCGGGAGAAGGCCATCTACCTGACCCGCGACCCGCGCGGCGCCTCGCTTCAGGAGATGCTTCCCGAGGTCTACGCTGAACTCCTCGAGATCGGGGCCCGGTGCCGCGAGCGTCTGCGCGAGGAGATGCAGGTCGAGTTCACGATCGACCAGGGCCGTCTCGCCGTGCTTGACGCGGTGCGCTGCCCGCGCGAGGCCCGCGCCTCCGTCGCCATCGCCACCGCGCTCGCCCGCGACGGGATCATCCCGCGCGCCGAGGCGCTCCTGCGGGTGGCGCCCGGCACGCTGTCGCATCTGCTCCACCGTCAGATCGACCCGGCCGCCGAGCGTCGGGTGATCGCCCGGGGCGTGGCCGCCTCCCCCGGCGCCGCCGCCGGCCGGATCGTCTTCGATTCCGCCGCCGCGCAGGCCGCACTGGCACGCGACGAACCCTGCATCCTCGTGCGTCGCGAGACCACGCCGGACGACGTGCGCGGCATGCATGCGGCCGACGCCGTCCTGACCGAGCGCGGCGGCTCGACCAGCCATGCCGCCATGATCGCGCGGGGGCTCGGCCTGCCCTGCGTCACGGGGGCGACGGGCCTGACGATCAGCTACCGCAACCGGCAGGTGCGCCTGCCCGACGGGTCGACCCTGACGGAGGGCGACGTGATCACCGTCGACGGCTCCTCCGGGCAGGTCCTGTCGGGTAGGGTCGCGACCAACGAGCCCGCGCTCGACGGGGCGTTCGGCGACCTTATGGCCTGGTCGGACGCGGTGCGCGACATCGGCGTGCGCGCCAATGCCGACACGGTCGCCGACGCCACCCTGTCGCGGACCTTCGGCGTCGACGGGATCGGCCTCTGCCGGACCGAGCACATGTTCTTCGACGAGGGCCGCCTGACCGTGATGCGGGAGATGATCTTCGCGGAGACGGGACCGGACCGCGCCGCCGCGCTCGAACGGCTGCTGCCGATGCAGCGCGCGGACTTCACCGAGCTGTTCGGGCTGATGTCGGGCCTGCCGGTCTGCATCCGCCTGCTCGACCCGCCGCTGCACGAGTTCCTGCCCTCCGGTCCCGAGGGCGTCCAGGCGCTGGCCGAGGCGCTGGACCGGCCGCTCTCGGAGGTGCGCGCCCGGATCGACGCGATGCAGGAATACAATCCCATGCTCGGCATGCGCGGCGTCCGCCTCGGGATCGCGCTCCCGGAGATCTACGAGATGCAGGCCCGCGCCATCTTCGAGGCGACCGTCGCGGCGCAGGCGGCCGGGCACGACGTGCACCCGGAGATCATGATCCCGCTCGTCACCGCCCATCGCGAGGTGGAACTCGTGAAGCGCCGGATCGACGGCGTCGCGGGCGCCGTGCGCGACGAGAGCGGAACCGACTTCCGCTACGATGTCGGCGTGATGGTCGAGACGCCCCGCGCCGCGCTCCGCGCGAGCGAGATCGCGGAGACTTCGGCGTTCCTGAGCTTCGGGACCAACGACCTGACGCAGATGACCTACGGTCTGTCGCGCGACGATGCGGGCCGCTTCATGTCGGCCTATGTCAACGAGGGCGTCTATCCGGAGGACCCGTTCGGCACGCTCGACATCGACGGAGTGGGCGAACTCCTCCTGCTCGGCGCGTCCCGGGGACGCAAGGCGCGGCCCGACATTGTTCTGGGGCTCTGCGGCGAACATGGCGGGCAGGCGGATTCGATCGCGTTCTGCCGTCTGGCCGGGTTCGATTACGTCAGCTGCTCGCCGTTCCGCGTGCCGGTGGCCAAGCTCGCCGCGGCGCAGGCGACGCTGATGGCGTCGAAACACGCGGCGGCGCACAAGCCGAAGACCTGACCGGTCCCGTTTCATGCTTTCCTAACCCCGTCGCGATAGCCCCGCCCGGTGTTTCGGACGGACGGAGTACGGATGACCGGATTGCAGAACGTGATCCTCGCGAGCGTGCTGATCCTTTGCGCGCTGGTCCCCCCGGCGATGGCGCAGTCGCTTTTCGGTGGTGGCCGCGGCGGTGTGCAGCTCGCCGCGTTCCAGCCCTCCCGCGCGCTCGGCGACGATACGCAGGCTCCGCGCGGCCTCGTCGCGGGCACGGGGCGGAGCCTGATCCGCACCGCCCGCCCCCTCTCCGATCAGGGCCGCATCCGCGACACCGTCGCCGCCCTCGGCCCCATCGCGACGGACGAGTCGCAGCCGGGCGAGATGCCGCGGATCACGGGCGACGAGGCCTGGGGCTGCCTGGCCGAGGCGATCTACTTCGAGGCCCGGGGCGAGCCGCTGGACGGCCAGGTCGCGGTCGGCGAGGTCATCCTGAACCGCGTCGACGCGGAGAACTACCCCGACGACGTGTGCGGCGTGGTCAACCAGGGCACGGGGCGCAAGTTCGCGTGCCAGTTCACCTATACCTGCGACGGCATCGCCGACATCGTGCGCGACGGCGCCGCCTGGGCCACGGCCGGCCGCATCGCCCGGCGTCTGCTCGACGGCGCGCCGCGGGTGCTGACGAACCGGGCGACGCATTACCACGCCGATTACGTCGATCCCTACTGGGCCAAGGTCTATCCGCGCACCGCCGTTCTCGGGCGGCACATCTTCTACCGGCAGATTCCCGGCGCCTGAGCCGCGCCGAAGGCTTCCGCTCCGGCGGGCGACGTGGTCTGAGAGGGCGAACCCGCCTTCCGGAGACCCGATGCCCCCGCCCGACCCCGACGCGCCGCCCCACGCCTTCGCCACGCCGCTCGAACGCGCGCAGGCATCCGGCGGACCGCGCGACCGCATCTCGCTCACCGAGGATATCCGGGAGGTCGAGATCGGCGCGTTCCAGGGCGAGCGCGGCGTGACGCAGCGCATCCGCTTCGACATCGTGGCGGAGGTGATGCCGGCGCCCGAGGCGGTGGCCGGCGACGACGTCGACGGCATCCTGAGCTACGACACGCTGATCGAGGCGGTGGATGGCGCGCTCGCGGCGGAGCGGGTGAACCTGCTCGAGACGCTGGCCGAGCGGATCGCGGCGCGAGTTCTCGGCCATGCAAGCGCGGCCCGCGTCTTCGTCCGGATCGGGAAGCTCGACCGGGGGCCCTACGTGCTCGGCGTCGAGATCGTCCGGACGCGCGCGGATTTGCCGGAGGCGACGCGGATGCCCGAGGCCCCGCGCCCACGGGTCCTGTGCCTGCCCGCCGGCGCGCATGCCGCCGGGGGATTGCCGCGACTTCTCGACAGGCTGGCCGCCGAGGCGCCCGCGCTCCTCCTCGCCACGCCCGACGCCCCGGCTCCGCAGGCCGCGACGGCGACCGCGCAGCGACGGATCGACCTCCTCGCCATCGAGCAGGCGGCCTGGCAGGTCGCGGCGCGCGACGACCGGCTGAGCGTGGTCGCCACGCGCACGGAACTCGACTGGTCTCTCCGGCAACGCCGTCTCGCTCTCTGGGCGCCCGGGCGAATCGTCGGCGACGCGACCGACGCGCCGTCCGACCTCGGGCCCGAGGCGCTGGCCGCCTGGATCGCAGCGCGCCTCGATGCGCGCGACGTGACCCCGGCGGCGGCGGTTGCCGAGGCGCTGTCGTCGTGAGCTACATCTGCCCCCTTCCCGCCCCGCACGCGACCGGTCCGCGCCTGGCCGGAGGCTGGTACCGCTTCGATCACGCGGCGATCCTGGAACGCGGCCGCGCGCCGGACGTCGTGCCCGTCGCGGACATCCCCGATGCGGCGCTCGCTCCCCTCGTCGCACCGCGCCCCGCCATCGCGGACGTGGCGTTCGACCGCCCCTCCATCATGGGCATCCTCAACGTCACGCCCGACAGCTTCTCGGACGGTGGCCGGTTCCTCGCCCCCGATGCCGCGTTGGCCCAGGCGAAGGCGATGGCGGCTGCCGACATCCTCGACATCGGCGGCGAGAGCACGCGGCCCGGCGCGCGAGAGGTGCCCGCCGGGGAGGAGGTGGACCGCGTCCTGCCGGTGATCCGCGCGCTGGCCGGGCGGACGATCTCGGTCGATACGCGGAAGGCCGACGTGGCGCGTGCGGCGCTCGAGGCGGGCGCGGCGCTCGTCAACGACGTCTCGGGGCTGGCCTACGACCCGCGCATGGCCGAAACGGTGGCGGCGAGCGGAGCCCCGCTCTGCCTGATGCACAGCGCCGGCACGCCCGAGACGATGCAGGACGACCCGCGTTACGCCGATGTCGTGCTCGACGTCTACGACGCGCTGGCGGAACGGATCGACACCGCCCTGGCCGCCGGCATCCCGCGCGACCGGATCGTCGTCGATCCCGGCATCGGCTTCGGAAAGACGGCCGCGCACAACCTCGCGCTCCTGCGCCGGATCGCGGTCTTCCACGGCCTCGGCGTGGCGATCCTGGTAGGCGTCTCGCGCAAGCGCTTCGTCGGCACGATCGGCGGCGCGCCGGAGGCGGCGGCGCGGATGCCCGGCACGCTGGCGGTCACCCTCGCGGCCGTGGCACAAGGGGTGCAGATGCACCGGGTTCACGACGTGGCCGAGGTGGCGCAGGGTCTGGCACTCTGGCGCGAGACAGGAGGGATGGATGGGCCTCTTTGGCACTGACGGCGTCCGCGGGCGGGCGAACGAGGGCGACATGACCGCCGAGATGGCGCTGCGCCTCGGCGCGGCGGCGGGACGCTACTTCCGGCGCGAAGGGACGGGTCTCGCCGCGCACCGGGTGGTGATCGGCAAGGACACGCGGCAATCGGGCTACATGCTGGAGAACGCGTTGACGGCGGGGCTGACCTCGACGGGCATGAACGTCCTCCTCCTCGGTCCCGTGCCGACGCCGGCCGTCGGGCTGCTCGCGCGCTCGATGCGCGCCGATCTGGGCGTGATGATCTCGGCCAGCCACAACCCGGCCGACGACAACGGCATCAAGTTCTTCGGGCCCGACGGCTTCAAGCTCTCCGACGAGGCGGAGGAGGAAATCGAGCGGATGGTGGCGGACGGCGTCGCCCCCGCGGACGCGCCGAATATCGGCCGCGCGAAGCGGATCGACGACGGGCTCGGGCGCTACATCGAATACGCCAAGACGACGGTTCCGCCGGGCATGACGCTGGAAGGGTTGAAGGTCGTCATCGACTGCGCCAACGGGGCCGCCTACCGCGCCGCGCCGGACGTGCTCTCGGAGCTCGGCGCGGACGTGGTGACGGTGGGCGTCAATCCCAATGGCCGCAACATCAACCTCGATTGCGGCTCGACCGCGACCGGCACCTGCGCCGAGGCGGTGGTGAGCCACGGGGCGGATGTGGGGATCTCGCTCGACGGCGACGCGGACCGGGTGATGATCCTCGACGCCGACGGCAACGTCGCGGACGGCGATCAGCTGATGGCGCTCTTCGCGGCGCGATGGGCGTCGGAGGGCCGGCTGCGGGGCGACACGCTCGTCGCCACCGTGATGTCCAATCTCGGGCTCGAGCGGTTCCTCGGCGCGCGCGGCCTGCACCTGCATCGCACGCGCGTGGGCGACCGCTACGTGGTCGAGGCGATGCGCGCGCACGGGTTCAATCTGGGCGGCGAGCAATCGGGTCACATCGTGATGACCGATCACGCGACGACGGGCGACGGGCTGATCGCGGGGCTGCAGTTCCTTGCGGAGATGGTGCGGACGGGCAAGCCCGCCGCCGACCTCATGCACAGCTTCGCGCGCGTGCCGCAGCGGCTCGAGAACGTGCGCTACGAACGCGGCGCGGCCCCGCTCGACCGGATCGAGGTGAAGAGCGCCATCGCGGATGCCGAGGGGCGGCTCGACGGCAACGGGCGGCTCCTGATCCGCGCCTCGGGGACGGAGCCGCTGATCCGGGTCATGGCGGAAAGCGAGGATCCAGCGCTCCTGAACGACGTGGTGGAGACGGTCGCCGGCGCCGTGCGCGCCGCCGTTTAGCGCCAAGCGTCGAGAGATGGCGGGCGTGCTTTCGGGACCGTCCGAAGTCACTCCGGGCAGCCCTCGACCGCCTGCCAGGGCGGGGGCGCTGCCCGTTCGGCATCATGACGGGCGATGCCGCCGAACCGTCTGTATTTGGGACAGACGCCCCGCGTAGCTTGCTCGAACTGACGGGCGGCACTCCAGATCGGGCCGAGCAGGTCCGAACGTGCTTGCGTCAGGTAACCTAAAGGAGATGCAGGCCGAGTCCGGCCAGCGCCGCGAGCGCGAGCGTTTCCATGAGCGGGCGCTTCAGCATCAGCAGCCAGACGGACGCGAACGCCGCCAGCGCGAGCGCGGCGGGGTCGAGCGACGCCGCGTTCGGGACCGGCGGCGTCGTGTCCGCGACCCGACGGAACAGGACGTGGATCGCGAACCAGACCGAGAGGTTGGCGATCACCCCGGCCACCGCCGCCGAAACCATGTCGAGCGCGCCCCGCAGGCGGGGATTGGCGCTCAGACGTTCCAGATGCGGCGCGCCGGCGAAGATCCACAGAAAGCACGGCACGAAGGTCGCCCAGAGCGTCACGCCCGCCGTGGCGAGCGCCATGAGCCAGCCGAACTGCGCCCCCGCGAGCCAGCCGGTGAAGACGGTGACGAGGATGAGCGGGCCCGGCGTCGTCTCCGCGAGACCCAGCCCGTCGACCATCTGCTCCGGCGTGAGCCAGCCCCGCGTCTCGACCGCGACCTGCGCCAGCGCGGCCAGCACCGCGTAGGCGCCGCCGAAGCTGACCGTCGCGAGCCAGCTGAAGAACAGACCGGCCTCCGCCGGGATCGAGCCGGGCGCGAGGACGACGAGCGCCAGAAGCGGCGTCCACCAGATCGCGAGCCAGACCGCGACCGTCCGGAACGTCCGCGGGACCGGGCCGGCGGCGGGAACAGCCGAGGCGTCCCCGCCGCGCAGGGCCCCGATGACGAGCGCGGTGCCGAGCACGGCCCAGAACGGCACACCCAAGACGAAAAGGGCGAGAAAGGCCAGCCCGGCGACGATCGGGGCGAGCCGACCGCGAAGCGCCTTCGCCCTGAGCTTCCACAGCGCGCCCGCGACGATCGCAAGCGCCGCGGCCTTGATGCCGAGGAACGCGGCCTCGACCGGCGGCAGGCGCCCGTAGGCGAGATAGAGCGCCGCCAGCGCCACCATCACCACGGCTCCCGGCACAACGAAGAGGAGCCCGGCCAGAAGCCCCCCGCCCGTTCCGCGCAGGCGCCAGCCGGTGAAGGTGGCGAGCTGCATCGCCTCCGGGCCCGGCAGGAGCGTGCAGAAGCCCAGGCCCCGCAGGAACGTCTCCTCCGCCAGCCAGTCCCGCCGCTCGACCAGTTCGCGATGCATCAGCGCGATCTGCGCCGCCGGTCCGCCGAAGGACAGCAGGCCGATCCGGCCGAAGACACGGGCCATGTCCCACCAGGACGGCCCGGCGGTCACGTCAGGCGGTGAGCGACGGGAAGAGGTGCAGGTCGGGCACCGCCGCGGCGAAGAGCGCGCCGTGGGTCAGGACGGAGACAGCGTCGTGGTTGTGCAGGCTTTCCTGATGGCTGGCGGCGACCCGGAAGTCGGCCGTCCCCGGCAGCGCCGCGAGACCCTCGGCCAGCAGGCGCACCGCGTCCTCCACGAAGACCGGGTTCGCGGCATTGAGCTCGGCGAAGGCCTGCTCGTCCTCGCGCTTGACCATGACCTGCGTCTCGGTCGGGATCCGGGCGCGGGCCATGTCGATCAGATCCTCGAGCGTCACGTCGTCCGTCACCTCGACCGAGATCCGTGCGAGCGAGCGTTGCGAATGAGGGGTGGCGAGCTGCCCCCGCACACGCCGGGCATGCTCCGACAGTTCCAGCGAGCACGGACAGGTGGAGGAGTAGACGTAGTCGAGATGCAGGATGCGGCGCGGGCCGGCCTCGCTGTGCACGACCTCCATCGCGACGTCGTAATATTGCCAGCCGGTCAGACGGGAGCGCAGGCTCTCGACCCGGAGCGGCAGGGAGAACCGCAGGAGAAGCCGCGCGTCGGCACTCTCGATCTCCTGCCGGTAGGCGTCGAGCGCGGCCTCGACGCTGGTGAAGTCGAGGCGTTCCGCCTGGTCGTAGAAGGACCGCAGGAGGCGGCTCATGTTGATGCCCTTGCGGCCGGCGGCGAGGCTGACGGTACCGGTGACGTCGACATCCACCTCGCGGGGGCCCGCGCGCGTCGCGACTTGCATCGGCACGCGGAAGCCCGAAACGCCGACATGCTGGATCATCCGGTCCGCGCCGCGGATCGTGCTGGCGGGGCCGTTCTGCATGTCGGGCAGCGTGGCGCGGTAGGCCTCGTCCACCGGATGGTCGGGATAGCTCGCTGCGAAGACGGGGTAGTAGCCGCCGATCGCCGGCTGCCCACTCAGGCTGTAGCGTTCCAGAACGTCGAGCGCGGCGCGCGCCTCCGATTCGGTCGGCTCGCGGTCAATATCTGGTTTCAGGACGTTCATCTCGTCCCTCCCTTCGGTTCGCGCTTGCACGGTCACTAGGTGGCCGCTCGCGCCCCCTATGTCCAGCCCCGACGCCGGTGCAAGATCGATCGCGGACGGGCCCGGCGGCCCTCGTCACGGTGACGCTGCACGGCGCGGATGGCGGGGCGTCATGAGTATTTGGGCCAAGAAGAAGTCCTGGCCCGATGGATCCTCAGGCGGCGTCGAGCGCGGCCTCGATATCGGCCAGCAGGTCGTCGGCGTCCTCCAGACCCACGGAAAGGCGGACGAGGCCGGGGGTGATGCCGAGCGCGGCCTTCTGATCGTCGGGGAGGCGCTGGTGGGTGGTGGTCGCGGGATGGGTCGCGATCGACTTCGCATCGCCCAGATTGTTGGAGATCACCACGATCCCGAGCGCATTCAGGAACCGGAACGCGGCGTCCTTGCCGCCGGCGAGGTCGAGCGCGAGGACGGTGCCACCCCGCTCCATCTGCGCACGGGCGAGCGCCTGCTGCGGATGGCTCGCGAGATGCGGGTGGATGACGCGGGCGAGCTTCGGGTGACCCTCGACCGCGCGGGCCAGACGCTCCGCCGCCTCGGCCTGCGCACGCACGCGCAGGTCGAGCGTCTCCAGCCCCTTCAGCATCACCCAGGCGTTGAAGGGCGACATCGACCCGCCGGTATGCTTGAGATACGGCTCGGCGACCTTGCGCACGAAGTCCTGCGTGCCGCAGATCACGCCACCGAGGCAGCGCCCCTGCCCGTCGATATGCTTGGTGGTCGAGTACACGATCACGTCGGCGCCGAGTTCCAGCGCGCGCGAGAAGGTGGGCGTGGCGAAGACGTTGTCGACGATCACCGTCGCGCCGACCCCGTGGGCCAGGTCCGCCACGGCGCGGATGTCGATGACCTCCAGCGCGGGATTCGAGACGCTTTCGAAGAAGACGGCCTTCGTGTCCGCACGGATCGCGTCGCGCCAGGCGTCGAGATCAGTGCCGTCGACCAGCGTGACCTCCACCCCGTAGCGCGGCAGCACCTCCTCGAGGATGTAGAGGCAGGAGCCGAACAGCGCGCGCGCCGCGACGACGTGGTCGCCGGACTTCAGCATCGCGACGAGGGCGCCGTTGACGGCGGCCATGCCGGAGGCGGTGGCGAAGGCGTCCTCCGTCCCCTCGATCGCGGCGATCCGGTCCTCGAACATCGCGACGGTCGGGTTGCCGTAGCGGGCGTAGATGAACTCCTCCCGCGAGGCGTTCAGGAACCGCGCCTCGGCGGCCTCGGCCGTCTCGTAGACGAAGCCCTGCGTCAGGAACATCGCCTCCGACACCTCGCCGTATTGCGAGCGGCGGGTGCCGGCATGGACGGCGAGCGTACGCGGGTTGCGCGGGCGGGACTGGTTGTCTTTCATCTCGAAGACCTCCTTCGGGTCGCGGGCACCAGAATCTCGGAGGAAGCGGACGCGGACGTCCCGGACCTCTTTAGCGGAATGTTTCGCGAGGGCCGCAAGCTGGTTCAAATCCCCTCGCCGGCGGCGATACCGCGCGGATGCGAGCCGGTCAAGGCAGCGCTGTGTCGCGGCGGGTTGTATCCGGGGGCCGCCGTGTCGAAGTGTCAAAGAGGTGCAGAAGGAAACGCGACATGGCTCCGATCGAGTTCTACTATTGGCCGACGCCGAACGGCTGGAAGGTCTCGATCGCTCTGCATGCGCTCGACCTGCCCTACGATCTGCGGCTCGTGGATATCGGCGCGGACGCGCAGTTCGAAACGGACTTCCTGAAGGTCAGCCCGAACAACAAGATCCCGGCCATCACCGACCCGGAGGGCCCTGACGGTGCGCCCATCTCGATTTTCGAGAGCGGGGCGATCCTGCAATATCTTGCGCGCAAGACCGGGCGCTTCTGCGGCGAGACCGAGCGGGAGCGGATCGCGGTGGACGAATGGCTGATGTGGCAGATGGGCGGGCTCGGGCCGATGGCCGGACAGGCCCATCACTTCCTGAAATTCGCGCGCGAGGACGTGCCCTACGCGAAGGACCGGTACAGGGCCGAAGTCGCGCGGCTCTACGGCGTGCTCGACCGGAAGCTGCACGAGACGCGTTTCGTGGCGGGCGACGGGTTCACCATCGCCGACATGGCGATCTGGCCCTGGGCGTCGCTCTGGCGCGGTCAGCAGCAGAGCCTCGACGACAAGCCCGCCCTCGCGCGCTGGCTGGAGGAGGTCGCGGACCGGCCGGGCGTGCGCGCGGGGCGCGACCTCCGGGCGGATCTGCGGCGGGACCCGACGGCGGCGACCGATTGGCGGGCAACACTGACGACGGGCTGAAGGCGCGGCACTGGTTTCCCGCGCGACGTCTGTCATAGGATGATGCGGCAGGATCGAGGAGAGGAATGATGGGGTCCGACGGCGTGCAGAAGATCGCCTTCGCGGCGCTCGCGGTGCTGATCGCACTGGCGGGGGCCGGCGTGCTGGACGGTGGCGGCCTCTGATGGCGCGACGGTTCGGCGGACGCTATTCTCCGGGCGGCGGACAGGCCGGGACGCAGCCGCCCGCCAAGATGCGGCCGCCCCTGCGCGGCCGGGCCCGGACGACGTTCCTGATGTTGCTCGGCGCGATCCCGGTCCTTGCCGCCTTCGGGCAGGACGGGCCGGTCGCGATGGCGGGCAGCCTGCTGGCCGGCGCCGCGATCGCCGGCGGCGGCTACCTCACACGGGAAGGCCTGCTGGCGGAGGCGCGCTGGAACGAACGCCGCATCGCGCGCCGCCCCGCCATCCCGCGCAAGCTCTTCGGGGCGGTCGTCGTCGGTCTGGGCGTGATGCTGGCCGCGATGACGGGACTCACGGGTCTGTTGCCGGGGCTGCTCTACGGATTGATCGCGGGGGGGCTGCATGTCGTGGCCTTCGGCCCCGATCCGATGCGCGACAAGGGGATGGAGGGCGTCGACACGTTCCAGACCGAGCGCGTCGCCCGCTCCATCGAGGAGGCGGAAACCTACCTGACCGACATGCAGAGCGCCGTTCTGCGCGCAAAGGATCGCGACGCGGAGGCGCGGGTGGCCCGGGTGTCGGCAACGGCGCGGGAGATGTTCCGGGTGGTGGAGGACGATCCGCGCGACCTGAACGCGGCGCGCAAGTTCCTCACCGTCTACCTGATGGGCGCGCGCGACGCGACGGCCAAGTTCGCCGACCTCTACGCCTCGACCCGCGACCGTCAGGCGAAGGTGGACTATTTCCACCTGCTCGACGATCTGGAACGCGGGATGGACGCCCGGCGCGAGACGTTGTTGAGTTCCGACCGCACCGATCTCGACGTCGAGATCGAGGTGCTGCGGGACCGATTGAAGGCCGATGGCCTGCCAACAGGAGAGTAAGCGATGGACACCGCCACGAGGCAGAAGGCCGCGGAGACGGCGACCGAGATCGACCGGGTCGCCACGCTGAGCCTGCCGGAGCCGGCCGGCGAGGTGATGCCGCTGACCGGCGCGCCCGAACCGGTCGCCGCCGAGATCCGCGCGCGGATGGACCGTCTCGACATGGCGAACACGCAGTCGATCATCGAGTTCGGGGCGGAGGCGCAGGCTGAACTGCAGCAGATCAGCCAGTCGATGCTGCAGGACGTCAAGAGCAAGGACGTGGGACCGGCGGGCGACAGCCTGCGCTCCATCGTCTCCACCATTCGCGGCTTCTCGGTGAGCGAGCTCGACGTGCGCCGCAAGCGGTCTTGGTGGGAGAAGCTGGTCGGCCGGGCCGCGCCGTTCTCCAAGTTCGTGGCACGCTTCGAGGACGTGCAGGCGCAGATCGACAAGGTGACGGGCGACCTGCTGCGGCACGAGCACGTCCTGCTGAAGGACATCAAGTCGCTCGACAAGCTCTACGAGAAGACGCTCGACTTCTACGGCGAGCTCGGCCTCTACATCGCCGCGGGCGAGGCGAAGCTCGCCGAGCTCGACGGGGAGACGATCCCCGCGAAGGAGCGCAGCGTCGCGGCCCTGCCCGAGGGCGACCGGATGATCGCCACGCAGGAGCTGCGCGACCTTCGCTCCGCGCGCGACGACCTCGAGCGGCGGGTCCACGATCTGAAGCTCACGCGTCAGGTGACGATGCAATCCCTGCCCTCGATCCGACTGGTGCAGGAGAACGACAAGTCGCTGGTCACCAAGATCAACTCCACCCTCGTCAACACCGTCCCGCTCTGGGAGACCCAACTCGCGCAGGCCGTCACCATCCAGCGTTCGCGCGAGGCGGCCGAGGCGGTGCGCGACGCCAACGACCTGACGAACGAACTGCTGACGGCGAACGCGAAGAACCTGCGGGACGCCAACAAGGTGGTGCGCACCGAGATGGAGCGCGGCGTCTTCGACATCGAGGCCGTGCGGCGGGCGAACGACGACCTCGTGGCGACCATCAACGAGAGCCTGCAGATCGCCGACGAGGGCAAGGCCAAGCGCGCCGAGGCCGAGCGCGAGATGCAGAAGATGGAGGCCGAGCTGCGCGAGACGCTCGCCTCGGCCAGCGCCCGCCGCGACGGGGTCGGCACCAATGCCGGCACGTCGGTGCCGAACGGCTGACCGGATGCGCGCCGCACTCCTCCTTCCGGCCGCCCTGGCGCTCGCCGCCTGTCAGACGGTCGCCCCGGAGCCGGTCGAGCCCTCGCCGGTCCCGAAGACGCGTCCGGACCGCCCCCCCGCGCGCGCCGCGACGATCTCCCCGGAGAGCCGGGACGCGCGCGCATTCTACGCCAATCTGCAGGGGCGACTCCTGGCGCAGGGCCTGCTCAAGCGCGACGACGGGTCCGAGGCGGACAGTTTCGACGCCGCCCGACTGGCCCGCAACTTCGAACGGATCGCGCTGTATTCCGAATATGCCGAGACGGACGGGCGCTTCGTCCCGCAGCAGAGCCGGGCGCAGCTTCGGCGCTGGGAGGGGCCGGTGCGGGTCGAGCTGCATTTCGGCGCCTCCGTGCCCGACTCCGTGCGGCGGACGGACCGGGTCCGGGTGCAGGGCTATCTGGAACGCCTCGCCCGCCTGACGGACCATCCGATCGACCTCGTGGAGACGGGCGGAAACTACCACATCTTCGTGGCCTCCGTGGACGAACAGCGCCGGCTCGGCCCCGCCATCGCCGCCGCCGAGCCGGGCCTCGCGCGGACGACGATCCGCGAGATCACGCGGCTCGACTGGACGACCTATTGCGCCGTCTACGCCTCCTCCGCGTCGGAGCGGCCGAATGCCTATGTCTCGGCCATCGCCTTCGTGCGGTCCGAGCATCCGGACCTGTTCCGCCAGTCCTGCTACCACGAGGAGATCGCGCAGGGCCTCGGCCTCGCCAATGACAGCTTCGACGTCCGCCCGTCGATCTTCAACGACGACGAGGAATACGCGCTGCTCACCCGGCACGACGAGTTGCTGCTGCGGATGCTCTACGATTCCCGGCTCGAGATCGGCATGAGCGCCGAGGAGGCCCGTCCGACCATCCGCCGGATCGCCGCCGAGCTTCGCCCCGACGACGGCCCCGTCTGACCGGACCCCGTTCGACGCGCCCCACCCGATCAGGAGACGCCCATGCCCATCTTCGACTTCCTCGCCGGCCAGTTCATCGACGTCATCGAGTGGACGGACGACACGCGCGACACGCTGGTCTACCGATTCGAGCGTTACGGCCACGAGATCAAGTACGGCGCCAAGCTCACGGTGCGCGAGGGCCAGGCCGCGGTCTTCGTCCACGAGGGACAGCTCGCCGACGTGTTCATGCCCGGGCTCTACATGCTCGAGACCAACAACATGCCGGTGATGACCACGTTGCAGCACTGGGATCACGGCTTTCGCTCGCCCTTCAAGTCGGAGGTCTACTTCGTCTCGACGACGCGGATGACCGATCTGAAATGGGGCACGAAGAACCCGGTCACGCTGCGCGACCCCGAGTTCGGTCCGGTCCGCCTCCGCGCCTTCGGGAGCTACGCGATCAAGGTCAGCGATCCGGGGCGGTTCCTGACCGAGATCGTGGGCACCGACGGCGAGTTCACCCGCGACGAGATCCAGTTCCAGATCCGCAACATGATCGTGCAGGCCGCCTCCCGCGCGCTGGCCTCGAGCCGCATCCCGGTCCTCGACATGGCGGCCAACACCGACGAGCTGGGCCGGATCGTGGCCGAGCAGATCTCGGCGACCACCGCGGAATACGGGATCGTGGTGCCCGAGCTCTATGTCGAGAACATCTCGCTGCCGCCCGCCGTCGAGGCCGCGCTCGACAAGCGCACC
Organism: uncultured Jannaschia sp.; assembly: GCF_947494055.1. GTDB lineage: Bacteria > Pseudomonadota > Alphaproteobacteria > Rhodobacterales > Rhodobacteraceae > Jannaschia. The sequence goes on from NZ_CANLTR010000006.1 coordinate 51,581, forward strand.
TCGATGGGCGTGCTGGGCGACCTCGACAAGTATCGCCATTTCGCCACCTCCGAGGCGATGCAGAACGCGGCCACGACGCCCGGCTCGGGCATGGGAATGGGGCTCGGCGCCGGGATGGGCATGGCGATGGGCAACATGATGGCCACCGGCCCCTGGGGTCCGCGCCCCGCCGAGGCGCAACCGGCGCAGGCCGCACCGCCGCCCCCGCCGCCGGTCGAGCATGTCTGGCACGTCGCGAAGGGCGGGCAGACGAGCGGGCCGTTCTCCAAGGCGCGGCTGGGCCGGATGGTGACCGAGGGCGAGGTCACGCGCGAGACCTATGTCTGGACGCAGGGCCAGGACGGCTGGCAGAAGGCCGAGGACGTGGCGGAGCTCGCGCAGCTCTTCACCGTCATGCCCCCGCCTCCGCCGCCCGGCACCTGACGCCGCCCGATGCCGAATCTGTCGATCCGGAGGCGCCCGTGAAGGTCCCCGTCGTGCCCCGCCGCGAGCCCGAACGCCCGCGCGAGATCCCGAAGACCGAGGATCACCGCTTTCCCTGCGAGGCCTGCGGCGGCGACATGCGGTTCGAGCCGGCCGCCGGCCGCATGGTCTGCGACCATTGCGGCAACAGCGTCGACGTGACGCCGGCCCGCGCCCCGATCCGCGAGATCGACATCCGCGAGGGGCTGCAGGACGGTGCGGGCGGCGCCGAGCAGGAGGAGACGCGCGTCCTCGACTGCCCGAATTGCGGCGCGCAGGTCGAGTTCGACCCGGATGTCCACGCCGCCGAATGCCCGTTCTGCGCCACGCCGGTCGTCACCGGGACCGGCGTGAACCGGCACATCAAGCCGGGTGCCGTCCTGCCCTTCGCGCTGGAGGAGCCGCAGGCGCACGAGGCGATGAACCGTTGGCTCGGCTCGCTCTGGTTCGCGCCGAACGGGTTGCAGCGCTACGCGAAGAAGCGCCGCAAGATGTCGGGCATCTACGTCCCCTTCTGGACCTTCGACGCGCGGACCGAGACGAGCTATTCCGGACAGCGCGGCGACACCTACTTCGTCCGCCGCACCGTCATGCGCGACGGCAAGCCGGTCTCGGTGCAGGTTCCGAAGATACGCTGGACCCCGCGCCGGGGTCGGGTCGCGCGGTTCTTCGACGACGTGGTGGTGCTGGCGTCGAAATCGCTGCCGAAGAGCCATACCGACGCGCTCGAGCCCTGGGACCTGTCCGGTCTGTCGCCCTACGCGCCACAATTCCTCGCGGGCTTCCGCGCCGAGGCCTATCAGGTCGCGCTCGAGGAAGGCTTCCGCGAGGCGCGGACCCGGATGGACGCGGTGATCGCCCGCGACGTGCGGATGGATATCGGCGGCGATCAGCAGCGCATCACCGCGCTCGATACGAAGATCTCGGACGTGACCTTCAAGCATGTCCTGCTTCCGGTCTGGATCGCGGCCTACAAGTATCGCGGCGAGACCTTCCGTTTCGTCGTCAACGGCCAGACCGGCCGTGTGCAGGGCGAGCGGCCCTATTCGGCGATCAAGATCACGATCGCGGTGATCCTCGGCTTGATCGTGGCCGCCATCGTGGGCTTCATCGCCAGCCAGACGCAATGACCGGAGGTGCGCGATGATCCTGTGCGCGGGCGAGGCCCTGATCGACATGCTGCCGCGCGAGACGGCCGACGGGCCGGGCTTCTTCCCGGCGACGGGGGGCGCGGTGTTCAATACGGCGATCGCGCTCGGCCGGCTCGGCGCGCCGGCGGCGTTCCACTCGGGTCTTTCCTCGGACCTGTTCGGCGCCCGGCTCGCCGACGCGCTCGCGGCCTCGGGGGTGGAGAACCGCGCGGCGATCTCGGACCGGCCGACGACGCTGGCCTTCGTGACGCTCACCGACGGGCATGCCGAATACGCCTTCTACGACGAGGGCACGGCGGGGCGGATGCTGGCCCCTGCCGACGCACCCGACATGACCGGGATCGAGGCGCTGTTCCTGGGCGGCATCTCGCTCGCCGTGGAGCCCTGCGCGGAGGCCTACGAGGCTCTGGCGCTCGCTCATTCGGACCTTCCGATCATGATCGACCCGAACATCCGCCCGGGCTTCATCCGCGACGAAGCCGCGTTCCGCGCCCGGCTCGACCGGCTCCTCGCAGTGGCCGACATCGTGAAGCTCTCGGACGAGGACATGCGCTGGCTCGGGATGGACGCGGCGCAGGTGATGGCGCGGGGGCCGAAGGTGCTTTGCCTGACGGAGGGCGAACGCGGCGTCCGTGCGATCACCGCGAAGGGCGAGATCGCCGTCCCGGCCCGCCGGGTCGAAGTGGTCGATACGGTGGGCGCGGGCGACACGTTCAACGCGGGGCTGATGGCCGGGCTGCAGGAAGCCGGGGCGCTCACGACGGATACCCCGTCGGAGCCCGCGCTCTGCGCCGCACTGGAGCTTGGCGTGGCGGCGGCCGCGATCACCGTGAGCCGGGCCGGCGCCAACCCGCCGCGGCGCGACGAGCTCGCGGCGTGAAGGCCGTCGTGCAGCGCGTCGCGGAGGCGCGGGTCGAGATCGACGGCAAGGTCGTCGGGCGCTGCGGCGCGGGTCTGATGATCCTCGTCTGCGCGATGCAGGGCGACACCGAGGCCAATGCGGAGGCGCTCGCCGGGCGGATCGCGAAGCTGCGCGTCTTCCGCGACGAGGCCGGCCGGATGAACCGATCCATCCGCGACACGAGCGGCTCGGCCCTCGTCGTCAGCCAGTTCACGCTGGCCGCCGACACGTCGCGCGGCAACCGCCCGGGCTTCGCCGCCGCCGCGCCGCCGGAGACGGGCGAGCCGCTCTACGAGCATTTCGTCGCCGCGCTCCGGGCCGGGGGCGTGCCGGTGGAGACCGGGCGCTTCGGGGCCGACATGGCGGTGCATCTCGTCAATGACGGACCGGTGACGATCCCGATGGAACGCTGATGGACGCGCCGCGCCGGCCGGCGTAGCAAGGCGGCACTTTCGAGAGGTCCGTCATGCCCGATACCGCCCTGCCCAATTCCTGGGATGCCCGCGCCAAGGCGTCCAGCTTCTTCGGTTTCACCGACCTGCCCTCGATCGAGGCGCGGGGCACGGTCGTGCTGACCCATGGCGAGGGGCCCTATGTCGTCGACACCGAGGGGCGGCGCTACCTCGACGCGAATTCCGGGCTCTGGAACATGGTCGCGGGCTTCGACCATCCGGCGCTGACGAAAGCCGCGCAGGATCAGTACGCGCGCTTTCCCGGCTACCACGCCTTTTTTGGGCGGATGTCGGACCAGGCGGTGATGCTGTCGGAGCGGCTGGTCGAGGTTTCCCCCTTCGAGACCGGCAAGGTGTTCTACACCAATTCGGGGTCCGAGGCGAACGACACGATGGTCAAGATGCTGTGGTTCCTGCACGCCGCGGAGGGGCGGCCGCAGGCGCGCAAGATCCTGACGCGCGGCAACGCCTATCACGGGGTCACGGCCGTCTCCGCCTCGATGACGGGCAAGCCCTACAACGCGGTCTTCGGCCTGCCCCTGCCCGGCTTCCTCCACCTGACCTGCCCGCATTACTGGCGCGAGGCGCGGCCGGGCGAGAGCGAGGCCGATTTCCTCGCCCGCCTCGTCGCCGAACTCGAAGAGATGATCGCGCGCGAGGGTGCGGACACCATCGCGGGCTTCTTCGCGGAGCCGGTGCAGGGCGCGGGCGGGGTCATCCCGCCGGTCGAGGGTTATTTCGATGCGATGCTGCCGGTGCTGCGTCGCCACGGCATTCCGGTGATCGCCGACGAAGTCATCACCGGCTTCGGCCGCACCGGCGCGGTCTGGGGCTGCGAGAGCTATGGCTTCGTGCCCGACGCGATCATCTCTTCCAAGGCATTGACGGCGGGCTACTTCCCGATGGGCGCCGTGATCTTGGGGCCGGAACTGGCCGACCGGCTCGACCGGGCGGTGCGCGTGATCGAGGAGTTTCCGCACGGCTTCACCGCCTCGGGCCATCCCGTCGGCTGCGCCATCGCGCAGGCCGCCATCGGCCTCGTGCTGAACGGCGGGCTGCTCGACAACGTGCGGCGCCTGATCCCGCGCTTCGAGGCCGGGCTCGCGGAACTCGCGAAGCACGAGCATATCGGCGAATGGCGCGGTCGCGGACTGATGGGGGCGCTGGAGGCGGTGCGCGACAAGGATACGAAGGAGCCCTTCGAAAGCGAGCTTTCCGTCTCCGAGCGGATCGCCAATGCCTGCACCGATCACGGCCTGATCTGCCGGCCGCTCGGTCAGGCCATCGTGCTCTGCCCGCCCTTCATCACGACCGACGCGCAGATGGACGAGATGTTCGACAAGCTGTCGGCCTCGCTCGACGCCGTCTTCGCCGAGATCGCCTGAGCCGCGGCGCTACTTGTTCAGCTTCGAGAGCATCTCCTGCATCTCGGACAGTTGCGCGCGGATCGCGTCGAGCTCCTCGCGCGACTGCGGCTCGGACGGCGCGGCTTCGGACGGGTCCGGGGAAGTGTCGGGCGGCGCGGTCCAGCCGCCGGTCATCGCCTTGAAGAAGGCGGCCTGCTGCTCGCGCATGGCCTTGAACCCCGGCATCTGCGACATCGGGTTCATCACGGTCATGTTCTCGACAATCTTCGACTGACCGGAGCGCAGCATCTCGAAGCTCATGGCCAGGAAGTCCGGCACCACCGACTGGGCCGAGCCCGTGTAGGAGCGAACGAGGTCGGTCAGCACACCCAGCGGCAGCACGCTCTCGCCCCGCGACTCGTGCTCGGCGATGATCTGCAGCAGGTAGGAGCGGGTCAGGTCGTCACCGGATTTGAGGTCGACGATCTTGACCTCCCGCCCGGCGCGGATGAACCCGGCAATATCCTCGAGGGTGACGTAGTCGCTCGTCTCGGTGTTGTAGAGGCGACGGCTCGCATAGCGCTTGATCAAGAGCGGTTTGGCTTCGTCCAACATCTCCGGCCCCCATCGGTTGCGATGCACCGAACCGTAACGGGCACGCGGAAAAGCGCAAACGAAAAGGGCGGGACACCCGTCCGGTGTCCCGCCCCTGATCCGGAGACGACGTGGCCTTACTTCGCGGTCGCAGGGACCTTCTTCGCAGCCGTGGTGGCCTCGGAGGTGGCCTTCTTCACGGCGGCGGTCGCGTCTTCCTGCGCTTCCTTGCCGGCGGACATCATCAGCTCGACCGTGTCCATCTGGACCTTCTTGGCGACTTCGGCGAAGGCGGCTATGTTCTCGGCAGCGACTTCGGCAGAGGCGGAAGCGAAGTCGGTCATCGCCTTGGCGTAGTCCGAAGGCTCTTCCTTGATCTCGGCCATCGGGCCCATCTTCGAGAGCGTCTCGCGGGTCCACTTGTGGCTGATCTCGGCGGATTGCTCGGCGGCGGCCAGCGCGATCTTCGAAATCTTCTCGCCGAAGGCGGCCTGCGTCTTGAAGGCTTCGGTCAACGCAGAAGTATCGACGGGGAACTGACCCATCATGTCGGTCATGTACTTCGTGAAATCTTGGTTCCGGTTCATCATATCGGTCTCCATCTCGCATGTCGGGCCGACCGGGTGGACCCGACCATCGGGCCGGTTCCTCGGCGGCTGACAGGGACATACATGCTGCAGTGCGGCATTTCAACCATTATTCTGCATTGCAGCATGACGTAAGGACCGAATGAGGCAACAGGGCGGCCTTGCAGAATTGCAAGGCCGCTCCCTCCGTCAGGCGACGCGCGCGACGGCCTGCGACGCCTCCGCGGGGAGGTTGAGGATAGAGCCTGGATCGCGAAGCATCAGGTTCAGGATCGTCCCGGCCACGAGCGTACCGCCGAGGGGTCCGAGCTTGCCGCCGAACTGCTCGGCTTCCCACAGCAGGTAGTACCAGAGCGGCGTCCGCCCGGTCATCTTCAACGCCTCTACATCCGGTGACGGGTCGAGCACGTCGAGGCCGAGCGCGGTGGCCGCCGCCTCGCCCGTCGGCAGGCAGAACGTGTGCTGCCCGCGCAGCATGTTGCGCTCCGCGAGATTGGGATGGTCTGACACGACGTTGGGCGGCAACTCGATGAGGGCGCGGACGATCCTGGTATCGATGGACCGGGACTTCTGCGCCGCCGGTCCGAAGTAGCGGGCGAAATCGAGGTTGTGCTCGCGCTTGACCGGCGAGAAGCCGCGGTTGATCGGCGAGAAGACGTCGACCGTGCCATGCGCGTCGTTCAGGTCGTAGCTCTGCCGGATCATCGAATGGCCGAACCGGAACGCCGCCGCCGAGAACTCGACCGGCATGTCCGGCGCGCAACCCCAATGGACCGGCCCGGGCAGGTGCCCCGCGCGAGCGCCCGACACCATCGGGTCGAGGACACTCGGCGCTACGACGGCCGGCAGGAACTCGGTGAGGACCCGGTTCTGGTATTCGTGCCGCAGCCGGGTCCGCGCGGCCTCGAACCGTTCCTCGTCGCTCCCGGTCTCCTCGGCCAGAAGCTCGTTGTAGCGGGCCACAAAGAGTCGGCCGTGGAGTTGGCTCACGAACAGGTTCTCGTCGTTCCGCGGGTCGCCGATCAGGGCACGGTCGTTGCAGTTGCGCTGCAAGTCGAGCGGGTTGCCGAGCGACCCGGCCGCCCAGCCGCGCCCGAAGGCCAGCCCCCGCGCCTCCCCGTCCTGTCCGTAGAGCCACGGATCGACCTCCGGTCCGGCGCCAAACACCGAGTCGAGGTCGAAGCGCGGCGTGCGGAAGTTCTCGACGTCCTCTACCCGCCCGGCCGCCACGCCGAGGCGCGTCGTCGCATCGAGTGTGAGGTCATGGTCGATGAACTGTCCGAGAAAGGCCATCCCCGCATCCGCTGGCCCGTCGGTCGCCGTCTCCGGCGTTTCCGCCATCCGGTTGGCGAGCGCCCGGATCTCCTCGACCGAGGGCTGTTCTTCCTGCCGATCGAGGAGCCGACCGAAATTGCGCTGCGCCTGGACGCGCGGTCCCTGCGCGCTGCCGATCTCCGCCGCGGGCCTGTGATCGAGGCTCTGCGTGCCCTTCGCCTCTCCCTCGCAGGCCATCGCGATCGCGGCGGTGACACCCTTCATCATCCCGTGGCGGGACGCTCCCATTTCCCTGGTCATGTCGATCTACTCCGATGTCGAACTGGTTACTGACGCGTGGTCAACGTACCAGCCCGAACGGAACGGCCGACAGTGAGGGAAACCCGACCTAGCTCGCCTTCGGCAGTACGTAGCTGCCCGGCGCGGGCTCGATCGGGTCATAGCCGTTTCCGCCCGGCGCGCGGGCCGCGACCTCCCGACCGGATCGCGGTCGCAGCCATTCCTCCCATCGCGGCCACCACGACCCCTCGTGGAAGGTCGCCGACGCGTGCCACGCTTCGGGACTTTCGGCAGCGAACGCGTCGTTCGCGTAATGCCCGTACTTCTTCTTCGACGGCGGGTTCACGATCCCGGCGATATGGCCGGACTGGGACAGGATGAAGGTCTTGTCCTTCGCGCCCATCCTGTCCACCGTCCGCCACGCCCCGCGCCAATGCGCGATATGGTCAGTTTCGGCGGCGATCGCGCAGAGCGGCACGTCGATATCGCCGAGCGTCAGGCCCTTCTGCTCCAGTAGGTCGAAGCCGGTCGTGGCCAGCTCGTTGCCGATGCAGAGCCGGCGCAAATACTCGGTCACCATCGGGCCGGGCAGGTTCGTCCCGTCGCCGTTCCAGTGCAGCAGGTCGAAGGCCGGCGGCGCCTCGCCCAGCATGTAGGACTTGATCGCGGGTCCGTAGACGAGGTCGTTGGACCGCATATAGCTGAAGGTCCGGCCCATGAAGAATTTGTCGAGGTAGCCCTTCGCAGCACTCTCCCGCTCGATCCCTGCGACGAAATCGTCGTCGAGGAACACGCCCATCTCGCCCGGATCCTCGAAATCCGCCAGCGTCGTGAAGAAGGTGGCCGACTTGATCGACCTGTCCTTACGCCGCGCCATCAGCGCGAGCGTCGCCGACAATGTCGTACCCGCGATGCAGTAGCCGATCGCGTTGACCTGCGACTGCCCGGTGATCGCCTTGACGGTCTCCACCGCCTCGAGGAAACCGCTCTCGATATAGTCCGACAGCGTGACGTCGGCATGCTCGCGCTCGGGATTGACCCAGCTCGCCACGAAGAGCGTGTAGCCGCGATCCACGATCCACTTGATGAGGGAATTCTGCGGCTTCAGGTCGAGGATGTAGAACTTGTTGATCCAGGGCGGAAACAGGACGATCGGCGTCGCACGGACCTTGTCCGTGGTCGGTGCATACTGGATCAGCTCGAAGAGGCGGTTTCGGTAGACGACGGAGCCCTCGGTCGTGGCGATGTTGCCGCCGACCTTGAACGCATCCGGGTCCGACAGTGTCACAAGCCAGTCGCCATGATTGGCCTCGATGTCACGGACGAGGTTTTCGAGCCCCTTCACGAGGCTCTCGCCCTCGGTTTCGACCGCCCGCTGCATCGCCTCGGGATTGGTCGCGAGGAAGTTCGTCGGCGCGAACAGGTCGACGATCTGCTGGCTGAAGAACTCCACCCGCCGCTTGTCGGCCGCGTCGAGCCCGCCGAGTTCGTGTACCGTGTCGCGTATCGCGGCCGCGCTGATCTGGTATTGCTGCTTGAGGAAGTTGTAATACGGGTGCTCCTGCCAGAGCGGGTTGGCGAAGCGCCGGTCCTTCGGCTGGTTGTCGGGCGCCGGGATCGGCTTGCCGCTGACCAGGGCGGTCTGCGCCTCGATCGCGTGGCGCAACGCCTGGCCCCAATAGCCGACCTGCCGCTCGATCAGCTTGCCGGGGTTGTTCGCCATCTCCGTCCAGTAGGCCGCCATCGCCTTGGCATAGAGTTCCGCGCCCGGCCCCTGCAGCCCCGGATCGGATTTCCGGCGCGATGCGAGCGCCGTCACAAGACGCTTGGTCAAGGCGTCGATCCGGAGCAGATTCTCGTTCAACCGCTCCAGCGCGGCGGGGCCCGCCGGGTCCGGAGGGTTGCCGTCCCGCGACATTTCGTTTCCGTCGTCCGACCCGCTCATCGCTTGATTTCCCCCCGTCATGCTGCAACTGCTAAGGTCTCCCTGGACGCAAGCATACCCGATGCGGCCGAATAAGACAGGGCCTGCCGGGCCCGCGCCCAAGCAAGACGAGGAGTCGCCTCATGCAATTCATGGCCGCCTACGACATGATGGAAGCCACGCGCAATGCGAATGCGTGGCTCGGCGCGACGGCGCGCACGATGGGCAGCTTCCCGGCGACGGCGCTCGTTCCGAACCCGGCCTTCAAGATGCTGGCCGCCTGGGGTCAGGTGACGGAGCGCAGCTTCGCCCGGATGATCGCCAAGCCGGACTGGAACATCCCGCACCTCTCCTCGCCGGAAGGGCACGACATGATCGTCGAGCCGAAGGTGGAAGTCAGTCGGCCGTTTGGAGACCTGCTGCGCTTCGCGGTCTCCGGCCGCCCGAAGATGGCGCGCCGCATCCTGCTGGTCGCGCCGATGTCGGGGCATTACGCGACCCTGCTGCGCTCCACCGTCACCTCCCTTCTGCCCGACGCGGATGTCTGGGTGACCGACTGGCACAATGCCCGCGACATCCCCGTCTCCGCGGGCAAGTTCGATATCGAGGATTACACGCTCTACCTCGTGGAGTTCATGCGCCATCTCGGCTCCGACCTGAACGTCATCGCCGTGTGCCAGCCCGCGCCGCTCACCCTCGCCGCGACAGCGCTTCTGGCCGAGCAGGAGCCGGAGGCGCAACCACGCACGCTTACCCTGATCGGCGGTCCGATCGACCCGGACGCGGCCGCGACAGACGTGACCGATTTCGGGCGCCGCGTCACGATGGGGCAACTCGAGCACTCGATGATCCAGCAGGTCGGGTTCCAGCATGCGGGCGTCGGCCGGAAGGTCTATCCGGGGCTGCTCCAGCTGAGTTCCTTCATCTCGATGAATCTCGAGACGCATTCCCGCGCCATGCGCGACCAGATCCTCGCCGTCGCCAACGGCACGGCCGCAGACCACGACCGCCACAACCGGTTCTACGACGAGTATCTCGCCGTGATGGACATGACGGCGGAGTTCTATCTCTCGACCGTCGAGCGCATCTTCAAGGGTCTCGAGATCGCGCAGAACCGCTTCGTCGTGGACGGCCACCGGGTCGATATCGGCAGGATCACCGATGTCGCCGTGAAGACGGTGGAGGGCGGCAAGGACGACATCTCGGCCCCCGGCCAGTGCGTCGCCGCGCTGGACCTGCTGACCGGGCTTCCGGACGGGAAGAAGGCCAGTCACCTGGAGCCGGAGGCGGGCCATTACGGCATCTTCGCCGGCGGGTCCTGGCGCAGGAACATCCGGCCGCTCGTTCTCGACTTCATCGACGCGAACGCGTCCGGGCCGACACCCGCGCGGCGGGGCAATTCCAGATTGCGCAGCGTCGAGACCAAGGCGCCCGAAGGCGATAGCGGCCGCGTCGCGGTCTGATGCCGGATCTTGGCTACGGCTGCGCCTGCGGCAAGCTTCGCGGGACGGTGGCCGACGTCACGCCCGCCGCCTGCAGCCACGTCCTGTGCCATTGCCACGATTGCCGGTCGGCCTACACGTATCTCGGCCACGAGGATCCCGGCGTCGTGGATCTCATCCAGACGAGTCAGGATCGCATCCGCGTGACCGAGGGCCGCGACAAGCTGCGGGCGTTCCGGCATACGCCTCGTGGTGCGCTCCGGTGGTACGCGGCCTGCTGCGACTTGCCGCTCTTCGTGACGCCGCTGCGCCCGCGCCTCGTTCATGTCGGAATGAACGCCGATCGGCTGGACGACCCGGTGGCGATCGGCCCGGTTCGGGGCGAAGGCTTCATCCGGACGCCCGACGGCAAGGTCCGGCACAAGAACATCCTGTTCGTCGCGACGCGGCTCGTCTCGCGCGTAGTCGGTCGGAATGTCACCGGCGAATGGAGAGAAACGCCGTTCTTCGATGCCGCCGGGGAGCCGGTCCGGGATCCGAAGATCCTCGCCCGGGCCGAGCGCAGCGAGGCGTTGTCCGCGTTGCGGCGCTGAACGCGAAAAGGGCGCCGCGCGGCGCCCTTCCCGTCTCTCCCTCGCCGCCCCTCAGGCCTTGAAGCGTCGAATCTGCCCGCCGCGCAGGCGATCCGAATAGGAGTCGAGCTCCCGTTTCACGAGCTTCATCAGGAAGTAGAGCGCGAAGATGTTCACGACCGCCATCGAGAAGATCATCGCGTCCGAGAAGTCGATGACCGGCCCGAGGCTCGCCGCCGCACCGATCACGGTGAAGATGCAGAAGATCACCTTGAAGGTCAGCTCCGACGTCCGACCCTCGCCGAACAGGTAGGTCCACGCTTTCAGCCCGTAATAGGACCACGAGATCATCGTGGAAAAGGCGAAGAGCACCACCGCCAGCGCGAGGACGTAGGGGAACCACCAGATCGCCGTCGCGAAGGCGGCCGAGGTGAGGGCCACGCCCGACGTGTCGCCGATGGTGCGGATCGCCGCGCCGGCCTCGTCGAGGACGAAGCGCCCGGTCTCGGGGTCGGTGATGAGCTGGCCCGAGATCGTGATGACGAGCGCCGTCATCGTGCAGATCACCACCGTGTCGATCAGCGGCTCCAGGAGCGAGACGAACCCTTCGGTGATCGGCTCGTTCGTGCGCACCGCGCTATGCGCGATCGCCGCCGAACCGACGCCTGCCTCGTTGGAGAAGGCCGCGCGCCGGAACCCTTGGATCAGTGCGCCGACGAGCCCGCCGGCAACCCCGAGCCCGGTGAAGGCGCCCGCGAAGATCTGTCCGAAGGCCGCGCCGATCATGTCGTAATTCGCGATCAGCACGATCAGCGCAGCGCCGACATAGAGAAGCCCCATGAATGGCACGATCTTCTCCGTCACGTGGGCGATCGACTTGATGCCGCCGACGATGACCGCGAAGACCACGCCCGCGAAGACGAGGCCGGTGATGACGCCCGGGTAATCGCCGACGATGCCGGATATCTGCGCATGCGCCTGGTTGGCCTGGAACATGTTGCCCCCGCCGAGCGCGCCGAGGATGCAGAACACCGCGAAGAGGATCGCGAGGATGCGCCCGCCGGGCAGGCCGAGCTCGTCGAACCCTTTCTGCATGTAGTACATCGGCCCCCCGGAGACCGTGCCGTCGGGATATTCGTTGCGGTACTTCACGCCGAGCGTGCATTCGGTGAACTTCGAGGCCATGCCGAGCAGCCCGGCGACGATCATCCAGAACGTCGCGCCGGGCCCGCCGATACCGATCGCGACCGCGACTCCCGCGATGTTGCCCAGGCCCACCGTGCCCGAGAGTGCCGTCGCCAGAGCCTGGAAGTGGCTGACTTCGCCCGCGTCGTTCGGGTCGGAATAGTCACCCTTCACCAGCGCGATGGCGTGGCCGAAAAAGCGGAACTGCACGAAGCCGAAATAGATCGTGAAGATCGTCGCCGCGACGACGAGCCACATGACGATCCACGGGAAGTCCGTCCCCGGGAACGGCATGAAGATGAAGCTCACGTAAGGGCCCGTCACGTCGGAGAAGACGGCGTTGACGCGGTCATCGAGGCTCAGCGCCTCCTCCTGCGCGAAGGCCGCGCTTCCGAGGAGGGCCGCGGCGCTTGCGGCAAGGAATGTCGAAACAAGTCTCATGCTGGCCTCCTTCAGGCGACGACGGTCACGGGCACGACGGCGCTCATGACGAGGTTGGAGGTGGAGGAACCGAAGACCCGCTGGACGAAGCCGCCCTCGGACATGCGGGCGACGATGATCTGTTCGACGCCCTCCTCGCCGGCGATGCGGTTCAACGTGTCGGCGACATCCCCGTGACGGACCAGGCCGCGTGCGGTCAGTCCCGCCGCCCGGAGCTTCGCGACGGCCGGATCGACCAGACGCTCCGTCGCGGTCGCGATCTCCTCCTCACGCCGGCGGTGACGCTGCGCGTTCTCCTCGGCCGTCTGGAAGGAATAGGGCGACCATTCGATCACGTAGGTCACGATGAGCTCGCAATCCCCGATCAGTTCGGCGAGATGCTGGGCATGGGCCAACGCCCTCTCGCCCGACGCCTGGCCATCGAGGCCCACGACAAGTTTGACTGTCATTTTCCGTCTCCTCGAATGCGGCCGGACACGCGGTCTCCGCGACGGCGCCGGCAATCGTCCGGGCCAGCCCATCGCGCTGCCCCCGCGGAAGCCTAGGAGAATGGTTAACGGAAAGCGCCTGTCACGGATCGGTCACCACGATTTCCGACGGCAAACGCGGCAATTTTGCACTTGGGGCGCGCACGATGCCCTCCCCGCGCGCCCAAGTCGAACGAAGACGCGGCCGATCAGTGGCCGAGGATCTGGCTCAGGAACAGCTTGGTGCGTTCGTTCTGCGGGTTCCTGAAGAACGCCTCGGGCTCGTTCTGCTCCACGATCTGGCCGGCATCCATGAAGATCACCCGGTTCGCGACCTGCCGGGCGAAGCCCATCTCGTGGGTGACGCAGATCATCGTCATGCCTTCCTCGGCGAGCTGGATCATCGTGTCCAGCACCTCCTTGATCATCTCGGGATCGAGCGCGGAGGTCGGTTCGTCGAAAAGCATGATCCGCGGCCGCATGCACAGGCTGCGGGCGATGGCCACCCGCTGCTGCTGACCGCCGGAGAGCTGACCGGGATACTTGTTGGCCTGATCGGGGATCTTGACCTTCTCGAGGAAGTACATCGCCGTCTTCTCGGCCTCGCGCTTCGGGATCTTTCGGACCCAGATCGGCGCGAGCGTGCAGTTCTCGAGGATGGTCAGGTGCGGGAACAGGTTGAAGTGCTGGAAGCACATCCCGACCTCGGACCGGATCTTGTCGATGTTCTTGAGGTCCGACGACAGCGGCGTGCCGTCCACGACGATCGAGCCCTGCTGGTGCTCCTCCAGCGCGTTGATGCAGCGGATCAGCGTCGACTTGCCCGAGCCCGACGGGCCGCAGATCACGATCCGTTCGCCGCGCTGCACGGTCAGGTCGATGTCGCGCAGCACGTGGAACGCACCGTACCACTTGTTCATGTTGCGGATCTCGATGGCGACCTCGTCGGAGATCTCCATCTGCGGCGTTGCCGTATCCGTGTCGGTCATGGCCATGTGACTACCCTCAACGATGGTCGGTATGCAGCTGGCGTTCGAGCCACTGCGAGTATTGCGAGATGCCGTAGCAGACGGTGAAGAACATGATGCAGGCCGCGGCCCAAAGCTCCCAGTAGATGCCGGCCCAGGCGGTCGAGGCGAGGATCGGACCGCGGATCATGCCGACGAGGTCGAACATCGAGATCACCGAGACGAGCGTCGTGTCCTTGAAGAGCCCGACCGCGACGTTGACGATGCCCGGGATCGAGATCTTCAGCGCCTGCGGCAGGATGATGAGCCGCATCGCCTGCGCGTAATCGAGGCCGAGGCTGTCGGCGGCCTCGTACTGACCCTTCGGCAAGGCGGCGAGCCCGCCCCGGATCACCTCCGCGATATAGGCCGAGGCGAAGAGCGTGATCATGATGATGACGCGCAGGATGAGGTCGAAATTCGCGTCCGGCGGCAGGAAGAAGGCCAGAACAACGTTCGCCACGAAAAGCAGCGTGATGAGCGGCACGCCCCGGACGAACTCGATGAAGACGACGCAGAAGCCTTTCACCACCGGCAGCCGCGACTGCCGCCCGAGCGCGAGCAGGATCCCGAAGGGAAGCGACAGGGACACGCAGACGATCCCGAGGATGAGGTTGAGCATGAAGCCTCCCATCGCCCGGCTTACCACGGCCTCGAGGCGGGCGAAGCGGGGGAACTCGCCGGCGAGGAGCCCTCCGAACCACCAGACCGCGACCGCGGCCAGCAATCCCGCGGCGAGGCCCAGGACGAAGCCGCGCCGTTCGACGATCGAGAACGCGAGATAGCCGGCGAGGAAGCCCAGAGCGGCGAAGAGCGGCGTGAGGATCGTGCCGCCCCAGATGAGCCAGTAGGCCAGGAACGGATAGATCGCGGTCACGATCAGCGTCCAGCGCGGCAGGAACATGATGAAGAGCGCGGGCGGCACCGCCACGAAGAGCAGGAAGAACGCGAGGACGGGACGCCACCGTAGGTAATCCGGGTACTGGAACCCGAAAAGGAGTTGCGGCCAGCGTTCCCGCAGGACGGAGAAACAACCGCCGCCATTGCCCTGCAGGATCTCACGGCATTCCGCGAGGGAACTGCCCTGCCACGTTCCATTGACGACCCAGGGGACGAGGCCCGACAGCAGGACCCAGAGCACGTAGAGCGCGACTAGCGTGAGGATGGCGTTGAACCAGGTCGCAAACAGGTTCTCACGGAGCCATCGAACGGCGCCGGTCTCGCGGGCGGGCGGCGGCGCGGGCGGGATCACGCTCTCGCGGACGAAGGCGACGGATTCGGCGTGGGTGTCGCTCATCTCAGCGCTCCTTCAGGGCGACGGACGCGTTGTAGGCGTTCATGACGGCGGAGATGACGAGGCTGAAGACAAGATAGAAGGCCATCAGCAGCAGGATGCATTCCAGCGCCCGCCCGGTCTGGTTCAGGGTGATCCCCCCCAGCGTGCCGGTGAGGTCCATGTAGCCCACGGCAATCGCCAGCGAGGTGTTCTTGGTGATGTTCAGGTATTGCGAGATGAGCGGCGGGATGATGATCCGGAGCGCCTGCGGCAGGACGACGAGGGACATGACGCGTCCCGGTCGAAGGCCGAGCGCGGCGGCCGCCTCCGTCTGGCCCCGGCTGATGGCGAGGATGCCGGCGCGCACGTTCTCGGCGATGAAGGCGCCGGTATAGACGGAAAGGGCGAACCAGAGCGCGATGAGCGAGTTCCGGGCGAGGATGCCGCCCTGGAAATTGAAGCCGCGCAGTTCCGGCACTTCCCACCGGAGCCCGAGGATCACGAGCGTGACCACGATCGGCACGAACCAGAGCCCGAGATTGACCCAGAGGGTGGTAGGCCGGACGCCCGTCGCATTCTGCCGCTTCGTCGCCCAGGCGTTGACGGCCCGCACCGCGAAGAACGACGTAACGAGAACGGCCAGCACGATCAGCCAGTTCGCGTTGCTCGCGACCTCCTGCGCGACCGGGGCGGCCGCGTCGGCCGGGACCTCGTCGGCGACGGCGCCGATGCCGTTCGTGAAGTAGGGGCGCGGCAGGTAGAAGCCGCGGTTCGTGATCGCCGCGACCCCGAAGATCGGCGAGGCCTCGGGGTTGTCCCCGCGGAAGGCGCTCGGCTGGGGGAACACGTTCGCGGAGATCGTGAAGATGATCAGGATCCAGATCAGCACCGGAATGTTGCGGAACATCTCCACGTAGATCGCCATCAGCTTCCGGACGATCCAGTTGTTCGACAACCGCAACACGCCGGCGATGACGCCGAGGACGGTCGCGGTCGCGCAGGCGAGGAACGCAACGATCAGCGTGTTGATGGCGCCGATGAAGGCGGCCCGAAGATGCGACGACTGGCTGGTGTAGGGGATCGGCTGCTGGTTGATGTCGTAGCCCGCCGGATCGGCGAGGAAGCCGAAATCGATGCCGGCCTGTCGGAGCACGGGATTGCGGATCGCGTTGCTCGCGAGCCACCCGAAGAACAGGATCAGGGCGATCAGCGCGATGGCCTGAAACGTGTAGGACCTGTAGCGCTTGTCGCGGACGAGGAGGCTCAGCCTGAAGCCGTCCGCGCGCGGCGGATCACTCAGTGTCGTCATATGTGTTCCCCGTGTTCCGCCGGCTTATCGGACGGGGCGCGTTTCGGCCTTCTCGTCCGTCGGGCCGTGGATCGACCCGTTCATGCCCGTGGAGGATTCTTGATGCGAGAGGGGCGCGGGTGATGCCCGCGCCCCTCCCCGTCTCGTCTTACCGGAACGGCGGCGCGTATTGCAGGCCGCCTTCGGTGTAGAGCGCGTTCAGACCCCGCTCCAGTCCGACGGGGCTATCCTCGCCGATGTTGCGGGAGAAGATCTCGCCGTAATTGCCGACGGCCGCGATCGCGTCCTTGGCCCAGCTGTTCTCGAGGCCGATCATCGCGCCGAGCTCACCCTCGGTGCCGAGAAGACGGTTCACCTCGGGGTTGTCGCCGGCTTCCGCCGCCATCTCCTCGACGTTGTCCTGGGTGACGCCGTATTGCTCCGCCGCGACGAGCGCGAAGTAGGTCCAGCGGACGATGTCGCCCCATTCGCTGTCGCCGTGGCGCACGAGGGGGCCGAGCGGCTCCTTCGAGATGACCTCGGGCAGGATCACGTAATCGTCGGGCGACGGGTAGGTCACGCGGACCGAGGCCAAGGCAGAACGGTCGGTCGTGTAGACGTCGCAGGCGCCGGCGAGGAACTGGGTCCGTGCCTCTGCCTCGGTCTCGATCGGGACCGGCTCGTAGGACATGTCGTTGACGCGGAAATAGTCCGCGAGGTTCAGCTCGGTCGTCGTGCCGGTCTGGATGCAGATGGTGGCGCCGTCGAGCTCCGTGGCGGAGGACACGCCGAGGGCGGTGGGGACGATGAAGCCCTGTCCGTCGTAGTAGTTCACCCCGACGAAATCGAACTTCAGGTCCGTGTCACGCGAGAACGTCCAGGTCGTGTTGCGTGCCAGCAGGTCGACCTCGCCCGAGGCGAGCGCGGTGAAGCGGGTCTTGCCGGTGGTCGAGATGAAGTTGACCGCCTCCGGATCGCCCAGCACGGCGGCGGCGACGGCCCGGCAGACGGAGACGTCGAAGCCTTGCCACTCGCCGTTCGCGTCCGGCGCGGCGAAGCCCGGCACGCCGGTGTTGACCCCGCAATTCAGCGACCCGCGCGCCTTCACGTCGTCGAGCGTCGCGGCGGACGCTCCGGCGGCGGCGAGGCCGGCGAAGGCCAGCGTGCCGAGAAGGACGGAATTCTTCATGGATATACCTCTTCCTGTTGATCCGCCCGCACGCGCGAACGGGGTCGGGACCGAAAAACATACGGGCCGACCGGTTTTGACGTGAGGATGCTTGATCCCCTCACTGCGCGGAAAGAGGCCAGATGGGGGGCCGAAGGTCAAGGGAGATACCTTCGACCGATCCGGTCGGACGCGGCGGAAGCGTCCGAATTGTGCGTCGGATCGACCGGATTGCCGCGTCAGGCGCCGTTCAGCCGCTCCAGGTATCGCGCCGCCTGGAGGAATGCGGCCCGCCGGATCGCCACGCGTTCGGCCTCCTCGGCGTCGAGGCCCCATTGCTCGGCCTGCCAGTCCTCGTCGACCCGGGAGGCCGCCCAGAGCGCCTCCGCGTCCTGCCCGTCCATCGCCGCAAGACCGATGACGAGGCTCCCCGACAGCGACACGAACTCCGACAGGGCCGTCAGCTCCCAGACGGAGAACGTCGCGACCCGGCGTCGCAGGGCATCGAGCGCGCTATCCGGCTGTTCGACGGGAATGACGCCTTCGGTCAGAACGAGGCGGGCGCCGAGCGCGGAGGCGGCCCAGGCGAGCAGCGGGTCCCAGGCCGAAGCCTGCCGCGCCTTGAGCGCGTCCGGCCCCGCGGCCCGGTAGCACAGCAGGTCCGAGCCGCCGTATTCCGCCAGACCCGCGGCGACCTCGGCCCGTTGCGGCACGACCTTGTCGAGCGTCGCGTTGGCCGCCCGCGTCAGCGGCATCGACAGCGGATCGATCCGCTCGCCCTGTGTGCGCCATTCGTCGGCGATCCCTTCGGCCAGTGCGCGGGACGGCACGACGAGTTCCGTCTTCAGCGGCGTGCGGACCGACCGGCCGTCGAGGCGAACGGCATGGCCCTGCGGCACGGACTCCACGCGCGCGTCCGTCCAGAACCGTTTGGGGGCCCATTCGCTCACGTCAGGCGCGCCTCGATCAGCGCCGTGAGCGACGCGAAGTCGGACACGATCGGGCTGGCCCCAGCCGCCGCGAGCGCATCGGCCGTGTGAAATCCCCAGTCCACGCCCACCATCGGGACGCCCGCGGCGGCGGCCATCGCGGCATCGAATGTCGTATCGCCGATCATCATCGACCGGCCCGGCTCGGTCGCCGTCTCCAGAAGCGCGCGCTCGATCATCGAGGGATGCGGCTTCGACGGATGATCGTCGGCGCATTGCAGCGTCGCGAAGAGGTCGTCCCAGCCCTTCGCCGCGATCAGGCGGTCGAGGCCGCGCCGCGACTTGCCCGTGGCGATGCCAAGGATGACGCCGACGCTGCGCAAACGCTCGAGTCCCTCGACCACGCCCGGATAAAGCATCGTCTCGCCGTACTCGGCTGCCGTCGGCCCGTAGGCGCTGCGATAGCCCGCGACAATCTCCGCCCGCGTCGCTTCGTCGACGCCGGGCGTCAGCCGGGCGACGAGGATCGGCAGCGACAGGCCGACGCCCGACAGGATCTCGCGCCGGTCGGGAACGGGCCGGTCGACCGCCGCGAAGGCCTGCGCCATCGTGGCGACGATCACCGCCTGACTGTCGACCAGCGTGCCGTCCACGTCGAAGATCGCCAGCCCTTCAGACAAGGTCGTCCTCCGCGAAGGGGTCGACGGGCACGTCCGCGGCCGACCAGCCCAGCATGTCCCACGTGCGCTGCATGTGTTCGGGCAGCGGCGCGGTGATGTGCAGGCGGGCGCCGGTGATCGGGTGCGTCAAGGTCAGCGACCGCGCGTGAAGGTGCAACTTGCGACTGATCTCGCCGCCGAAGGACGCGCCCCAGCCATCGCCCAGATTCTCCTGCCCCGAACCGCCGTATTTGCCGTCGCCCGCGATCGGGTGGCCCATCTCGGCCATGTGCACGCGGAGTTGGTGCGTCCGGCCGGTCACGGGGACGAGCGCGACCCATGCGGCGCGGGCGCCGAGGCTTTCCAGAACGGCGTAGTCGCTGACCGCCCGCTTGGCCCCCGGAACGTCATCCACCTCGTCGGGATGCACGACCCGCATCTTCTCGCCCCCCTCCCCGCCGCCGCCGGACTTCACGAGCCCGTAGCGGACCGTTCCCATCCGCAGCTGCGGCACGCCGGCCACGGCGGCCCAGTAGATCTTCCTCGTGTCGCGGTCGCGGAACGCTTCCGATAGCTGCGCGGCGGTCAGGCGATTGCGGGCCATGATCATGACGCCCGACGTGTCCTTGTCGAGCCGGTGGACGAGGCGCGGCTGCTCCTCGGCATCGAAGCGCAGCGCGTCGCCCAGCCCGTCGACATGCCGCGTCTGGCCGGAGCCGCCCTGCGAAGCGAGGCCCGGCAGCTTGTTCAGCGCGATCAGGTGCTCGTCACGGTAGAGAACGCAGGACCGGATCATCTCCGCATCCGCTTCGGCCACCTTCTCGCGACGCGGGGCCGCGGGCGCGCGGTCCTCCGGCAAGGGCGGCACACGGACCATCTGGCCCTCGGTCACGCGGGTGTTGGCCTTCACCCGTCCGCCATCGACCCGCAGATCGCCCTTGCGGCACATCTTTTCGACCTGCCCCTGCGTCACGTTCGGAAACCGGCGACGGAGCCAGCGGTCGAGGCGCTGGTCCCCCTCGCCCGGTCCGACTGCGATGGTCTGCACACCGCTCACGAGAGACCCCGCGCGAGGGCGAGCCCGGCGGTAAGCGCAAGCAGGCTGAGCCCGACCGACAGGAGGACGTAGAGGATTGCCGCGCCGCCCTGGCCGCGTTCGATCAGGGTCAGCGTCTCGAGCGAGAAGGCCGAGAAGGTCGTGAACCCGCCGAGCACGCCGGTCAGGACGAAGGGCTGCCATTCCGGCAGGCCCGCTCGTCCGAGCATAATTGCCGCGAGCCCCATGACGAAACTGCCGACCACGTTGACCGTCAGGACTGCGATCGGGAAGCCTTCGCGCATCAGGGCAGCGCCGACGAGGAACCGCAGCGACGCGCCGAGCGCGCCGCCGAGCGCGACGGAGATCAGGGGGAAGGTCATGGCCGTCCTGTCGAACCTGCGCCGCCCGGTGTCAACCGTCGCCGCGAGCGCGCCGCTTCTCGCGCTGCTCCACGAACCAGTCGAGCCGCCGACCGAGTTCGCGTTCGAAGCCGCGATCGACGGGGACGTAATAGACCGGACGCTTCATGCCGTCCGGGAAGTAGTTCTGTCCCGAGAACGCATCGACCTCGTCGTGGTCATAGGCGTAACCCGCGCCGTAACCCTGCTCCTTCATCAGCTTCGTCGGGGCGTTGCGAATATGCTTGGGTGGCGGTTCCGATCCGGTCTTGGCCGCGCCCGCGACGGCGGCCTTGTAGGCAGCGTAGGCCGCGTTCGATTTCGGCGCGAGCGCGAGGTAGATGACGGCATTGGCGATGGCGAGTTCGCCTTCGGGCGATCCGAGCCGCTCGTAGGTCTCCCAGGCCTGGAGGCAGATGCCCTGCGCCTGCGGATCGGCGAGGCCGATATCCTCCACCGCCATCCGGGTCACGCGCCGCGCGAGGTAGCGTGGGTCCTCGCCGCCCGCGAGCATCCGCGCCAGCCAATATACCGCCGCGTCCGGGTCGCTGCCGCGCACCGATTTATGCAGCGCCGAGATCAGGTTGTAATGCGCGTCGCCGGACTTGTCGTATTGCGCCGCCCGACGCTGGAGGCGGCGGGACAGCGTGTCGCGATCGACCGGTCCCTTGGCGCCCCAGGCCGCAACCTGCTCGACGAGGTTCAGGAGCGCCCGCCCGTCGCCGTCCGCCATTTCCTGCATCGCCTCGCGCGCCTCGCCGTCGAGCGGCAGCTTCGCGCCGATCTCCTTCTCCGCGCGTTGCGTCAGGAGTTCCATGTCGCGGAGGGTCAGGCGTTCGAGGACGAGGACCTGCGCTCGCGACATCAGCGCGGCGTTCAGTTCGAAGGAAGGGTTCTCCGTCGTCGCGCCGACCAGCGTGATCGTCCCGTCCTCCATATGTGGCAGGAAGCTGTCCTGCTGCGCCTTGTTGAAACGGTGGATTTCGTCGACGAAGAGGAGCGTCCCCTTGCCGTTCGCCCGTTTGTTGCGCGCCGTCTCGAACACCTTGCGAAGGTCGGCGACACCGGTGAAGATCGCGCTGATCTGGACGAAGTGTCGGCCCGAGCGTTCCGCGAGCAGACGCGCGATGGTCGTCTTGCCAACACCGGGGGGGCCCCAGAGTATGAGGCTCGGCAGCGTACCCTCCAGCATCGCCGTCAGGGCACCGTCCTCGGCCAGGAGGTGCCCCTGCCCGATCACGGCTTCGAGGGAGGCGGGGCGCAGCCGGTCCGCAAGGGGTACTGGCGCACTCGGCACGTCGGATGTGGGCTCCGGGGCGGTATCGAACAGGTCGGCCATCCCCCGTCATGTAGACCTTGCCGCGCCGCTGGGAAAGCCGGCCGGCAAGGTGGGTCAGTGAACCTTCGTCGCCATCGAGATGTTGACCGCCACGCTCATCGAGCCGCCGATGTCGAGCACCGGCCCAGCCGGGATGCAGTCGAGCCCGACGCGACGGGCCAGACGCGGCGAATTCGCGGGGATCAAGCCGAGGACCGACGTCGCGCCGAGGGCGCGGCCAGCCTGCACCATCTCCGAGATGAGCTGCATCTGCACGCGCAGCCGCTTACTCGCCGGGACGTCATGGGACACGAACACCCGGCTCGACTCCCAGATCTTCGGATCGACCGGCGCCTCCTGAAAGAGAAGGTTCGGCGGGATGGTCGAGAGCAGCCCAAGCTGCGCGTCGCGGATCATATAGGAGTAGATCCCGCAGCGATGCGTCGTCGGCGTCAGCCGGACGCCGGCGAGAATGCGGCCGCCCTCGTGGACCGCGACCCAACGGCTCGCCGGCGTGTCGTACTGGTCGAACTCCATGCCGTCGGCCGCGGGGAGGTCCCATTTCGCCTGCTCGATGAACGTACGGTGCCGGGCGCGCAGCAGGTCGGCGAAAAGCGGTCCGTGGGCATGAAGGTTGTCGAAGGAAAGCGTGGTGACTTGCATGGACAATGACTTTCGTTGCCGGCGGAGCGGTGTCGCCGGTCCAGTGTTCTCGTGATGTACGGTCGATGGGCGGGCCAAACCCCTTAGATCAGCTGAAACTCTCGGGCCATCCTCAATGCCTCGGCTGTTGTTCTGACGCCCAGTGTGCTGCACGCGCTCGCGAGCCGCGCCTCGAAGACGTCTTCGGTGATCCCGAGCCGACCCGCGGCGTCCTCGGCCGTAAATCCCTCCGCGGACAGGGCAAGCGCCTCGACAGCGGCGGGGGTCAGCTTCTGGGGCAGGTCGGCGGCCAGGTGGAGTTCGTCCGTCAGCAAGGCCGTCTCTGCGATCTCCTCATCGGTGAACTCTCTCTCGCCGTGCGCGATGCCGACGATCGTCCGCGATGTGATCTTTCCGCAGGAAATGACTGCGCCGTAATGCAGACCGAACTCCCGGGCCTTGTCCATCACGCCGAACGGATCGGGCAGCGTGATCTCGCTCCACCGCACAGTGCCAGTCCGGCTGATCCCCCAGAAGACCAGCGGATCGCGTAGCGAATAGGCGTTGGTGGCATAATGGTCCTGCCAGGACTGCGGGTAGGTGCTGCGGAGGTAGAGCGGCTGGGCAAACCGGATATGGATGCCCGTCTGCCAACCCGCCGGAGCGATCTCGGTGAGCCGCTGCATGACCTTGCTGATCTGGCGCAGTTTATCGGACATTTCCATCGTTCCATTCGCTGGCGGAGTTCCGTCAACATTACCGGCCGATTGTTGACGCGGTAAGGGTTAATGAACGCCTAAACCTCGGCTTTAAGTATTTCGATTTCTAGCTTTCTTTCTTTGTTAATTGGCCGATGTTATCCGAACGGTTGCGCAAATCCAGTCCCGTCGCCGAAAAAGCAGAAGGGCCCGGCCTTGGCTGGCCGAGCCCTCATGCATCGATTCCTTGTGTCCCGACCTAGCCGAGCTCGACATCTTCGGCTTCGAGTCGCGCGCGATCCGCTGCACCCTTCGCATCGACGTCGCGGTCGACGAACTCGACAATCGCCATCGGCGCCATGTCCCCGTAACGGAACCCCGCCTTGAGCACGCGGACGTAACCGCCCGGGCGCTCCTTGTAGCGCGGTCCGAGCACGTCCATGAGTTTCGCCAAGTGCCGGTCCTCCTTCAGCCGCGACCGCAGGAGGCGGCGCGCGTGAAGGTCACCCCGGCCGGCGAGTGTGACCATCTTCTCGACGATACGGCGAAGCTCCTTCGCCTTCGGCAAGGTCGTCTTGATCTGCTCGTGCTCAATCAGCGAGCCGGCCATGTTGGCAAACATCGCGCTGCGATGTTCGTGCGTGCGGTTGAGGCGGCGGTATCCGCGGGCATGACGCATGTTTTTACTCCGATTCCATTTTGCTTTGTCCGGATCGCGATGCGTGTCGCGACCTCACCTCTTGGGGCAGGATGCCCGGGTCGCGGGACGCCCTGAGGCGTCCCGTAGTATCAGAATTCATTCTCGAACTTCTTGGCGAGGTCCTCGATGTTCTCGGGCGGCCAGTCGACGATCTCCATGCCGAGATGCAGGCCCATGCCCGAGAGCACTTCCTTGATCTCGTTGAGCGACTTGCGCCCGAAGTTCGGAGTCCGCAGCATCTCGGCCTCGGTCTTCTGGATCAGGTCGCCGATATAGACGATGTTGTCATTCTTCAGGCAGTTGGCCGAACGCACCGAAAGCTCCAGCTCGTCAACCTTCTTCAGAAGCAGCGGATTGAACTCAAGGTCGTCGGCCGCCTCGGCGCCACGCGCGGCCTCCGGTTCGTCGAAGTTGACGAAGACCTGCAACTGGTCCTGCAGGATGCGGGCCGCGTAGGCGACCGCATCGTCGGGCGCAAGCGAGCCGTCGGTCTCGAGCTTCAGCGTGAGTTTGTCGTAATCGAGGACCTGCCCCTCACGGGTCGGCTGCACCTCGTAGGAGACCTTCTTGACTGGCGAGTAGATCGCATCAATCGGGATCAGCCCGATCGGCGCGTCCTCGGGCTTGTTCTTGTCGGCTGAGACGTAGCCCTTCCCGACATCGACGGTCAGCTCCATGTACAACTCGGCACCGTCGTCGAGATGGCAGATCACGTGGTCGCGGTTCAACACCTCGATCCCGTTCGACTCGCTGATGTCGCCCGCGGTAACGACCATCGGACCCTTGGCCGAGATCGAGACGCGCTTCGGCCCCTCGACCTCCATTTTGAGGCTGACACCCTTGAGGTTCAGGATGATGTCCGTCACGTCCTCGCGGACGCCCGACACGCTTGAGAACTCGTGGAGCACGTTGTCGATCTGGACGCTTGTGATGGCGGCGCCCTGCAGCGACGACATGAGCACACGGCGCAGCGCGTTGCCGAGCGTCAGACCGAAGCCCCGCTCGAGCGGTTCGGCCACGACGGTCGCCTGACGGGCCGGGTTGTTGCCCGGCCGGACCTCAAGCTGCTGCGGCTTGATGAGTTCCTGCCAATTCTTGTGGATCATGCCCTGTCCCTCCATTCCTGTCCGGCGCCGGGGCGGATGGCGCGGGACTCCCGAGGTGTGTCAAACGGCGGCACGGGGGCCGCGGAACGGCCCCCGTCGGATAATCTGGTTCGGATCAGACGCGGCGGCGCTTCGGCGGACGAACGCCGTTATGCGCGATCGGCGTCACGTCGCGGATCGCCGTAATCTGGAGGCCGGCCGCAGCCAGGGCGCGAAGCGCAGATTCGCGACCGCCCCCCGGACCTTGCACTTCGACCTCGAGCGTCTTCATGCCGTGCTCCTGCGCCTTGCGGGCCGCATCCTCGGCGGCCATCTGTGCGGCGTAGGGCGTCGACTTGCGCGAGCCCTTGAAGCCCATCGTGCCGGCCGAGGACCAGCTGATGGCGTTGCCCTGCACGTCGGAGATCAGAATCTTGGTGTTGTTGAACGATGAGTTCACATGCGCCACACCGGCGGCGATGTTCTTGCGTTCCTTGCGCTTCGGAGCGCGGCGGGTATCACGTGCCATGTCTGTGCGCTCCCTTATTTCTTCTTGCCGGCGATGGCTTTCGCGGGGCCCTTCCGGGTCCGCGCGTTGGTGTGGGTCCGCTGACCCCGCACCGGCAGATTACGACGATGGCGCAGACCGCGGTAGCAACCGAGGTCCATAAGACGTTTGACGTTCATCTGCGTTTCGCGACGCAGATCGCCCTCGACGGTGACGTTGGCGTCAATGAACTCGCGGATCGACAGCACTTCGGCGTCGGAGAGTTCGTTGACGCGGCGGGATCCATCGATCCCCGTCGCCTCGACGATCTCGCGCGCCTTTGAGGGACCGATTCCCGTGATATAGGTCAGGGCGACGGGAACACGCTTCCCGGTCGGAATGTTGACACCAGCGATTCGAGCCAAGGGAGCTTCCTTCTTCGTTGCGGTTCCGTAGCCCCAGAACCTTTTTTCACAACGCCCGCGTCGTTCCCGACCGAGCAAAAACATATCACCGGGAACCCTGCGATAACCGGCGGAGACTGCGACCTAAGGGCTATTGACGGGCGCGTCAAGCGCTGCGCGGCGCGCTGTCAAGGAGTTTTTGACATCGCTTCGGAAATGCTCGCGGCGACATCCGCAATCTCGCCGAGGCCGTCCACGACCCGGAGCTTTTCCTTGCAGTGGTAGTATCCGATCAAGGGAGACGTCTGTTTGTAATACGCCAACAGACGCGTCTTGAGGCTTTCCTCGTTGTCGTCGGCGCGACGGGTGAACTGCATTCCACCGCACTTCGCACACCGCCCGTCATCCGGAACCGGTCGCGTCAGATCGTTGTAGACTTCGCCGCAGGCGGCGCAGGTCGACCGTGCGATAATGCGAGCGACCAGAGTCTCGTCATCGACGCGCATCTCGATCACGACATCGAGCCCGGTCCCTTTGCGCGACAGAAGCGCTTCAAGCGCGTCCGCCTGGGCGAGCGTCCGGGGGAACCCGTCGAAGATCAGCCCGCCGCCGGTGTCGCCTTCCAGCTTCTCCTCGATCAGTCCGATGACGATCTCGTCGGTCACCAATTCTCCTCGGTCCATGATCCCGGCCACGCGGTTCCCCATCTCGGTCCCGGAGTTCCGCGCGTCGCGCAGCATGTCTCCGGTCGAGAGCTGGATCATGCAGCGTTCGTCGACGAGTCTGCGGGCTTGCGTTCCCTTGCCCGCCCCGGGCGGTCCCAGAAGGATGATGTTCATCGACGTGCCGTTCCCTTGTTTCGTCCGCGCCGCTTACCACGCAGCTGCGATTTCTCGATCAGACCTTCGTACTGGTGCGCCAGCAGATGCGACTGCACCTGTTGAATCGTGTCCATACCGACCGAGACGATGATCAGGATCGACGTTCCCCCGAAATAGGCCGTGATGGCGAGTTCCTGACGCACGATTTCCGGGATCAGGCAGACCAGGGCAAGGTAGCCCGCGCCGAGCACGAGAACGCGGTTGACGACGTATTCGAGATATTCCGCCGTGCGCCGTCCCGGCCGGATGCCCGGGATGAAGCCGTTCTGGTTTTTCAGATTATCGGCCACGTCGTCGGTCTTGAAGGCGACGTTGTGGGTGTAGAAGTACGCGAAGAAGACGATCATGCCCGCAAAGAACAGCAGGTAGAGCGGCTGGCCCGGCCCGAAATAGGCGAGGATCGTCGACATGACCGGACCGGAATTCGCGCCCGAGAACGTGCTGATCGTCGTCGGCAGGAGCAGCAGCGACGAGGCGAAGATCGCCGGGATGACACCGGCCGGGTTCACCTTGATCGGCAGATGGCTCGACCCGCCGTCATAGACCTTCATGCCAACCTGTCGGCGCGGATATTGGATATGAATCTTGCGCAGACTGCGTTCCATGAAGACGACGAAGAGCAGCGTCGCGAGCAGCATCACGAGGACACCAAGGATTACCGCGGTCGAAATCGCACCGGTCCGGCCCTGCACGAAGAACTGCGCGAAAGCGGAGGGGAGCTCGGCCACGATGCCCACGAAGATGATCAGCGAAATACCGTTGCCGATCCCGCGCGCGGTGATCTGCTCGCCCAGCCACATCAGGAACATCGTGCCGCCGACCAACGTGATCACGCAGGAGGCGATGAAGAACCAGCCTGGCGTGTGCACCAGCCCGCCCGATTGCAGCGAGACCGCCAAGCCATAGCCCTGGAGCGTCGCCAGCGCGACCGTCCCGTAACGCGTGTACTGATTGATCTTCTTGCGGCCCGCCTCGCCTTCCTTCTTCAGGGATTCGAGCTGCGGAACCATCGCCGTCATCAACTGGATGATGATCGAAGCGGAGATGTAGGGCATGATCCCGAGGGCGAAGACGCCCATGCGGCCGATGGCGCCGCCGGTGAACATGTTGAGCACGCCGCCGAGGCCCGCGCTCGCATCCTCGACGAAACGGCGAAGCTGCTCCGCGTCGATGCCAGGCACGGGAATATAGGTGCCGACCCGGTATATGATCAGAAGGCCGATCGTGAACAGGATGCGTTGGCGCAGTTCCTTCGCCTTGCCGAACGCGCCCCAGCTCATGTTCGCGGCCATTTGCTCCGCAGCTGACGCCATGCGAGCCTCTCTTGAAACGGGAACGCCGCCCGACGGATTTCCCCGCAGACGGCGTTCGGAAAACGTGGAACCGATGTACGCGGCGCCGTGACCGCCTGCAACCGATCAGGCGTCGGCGGCTGCCGGAAGCGTGACCGATCCGCCCGCCTTCTCTACCGCCTCGACCGCGCCCCTAGACGCGCCGGTGACGGTAATGGCGGCCTTGGCGGTGAGTTCGCCCTTGCCGAGCAGACGGATGCCGTCGAGCTTGCGCCGCACGACGCCGGCGGTGACGAGGCTCTCCTCGGTGATTGCGTCCGCGTCGAGGCGGCCGTTGTCGATGAATTCCTGGATTTTCGACAGGTTGACGACGGCATAGGACTTCCGGTTCGGCTTGTTGAAGCCGCGCTTCGGGAGCCGCTGGTAGAGCGGCATCTGACCGCCCTCGTAGCCGTTGATCGCCACGCCGGAACGGGACTTCTGGCCTTTGATGCCGCGGCCGCCGGTCTTGCCGATGCCGGAGCCGGGGCCACGACCGACGCGCTTACGTTTGGGCGCCGCGCCATCGTTGTCGCGGAGTTCGTGCAGTTTCATGATCGCTTCTCCTCTTGCCGGACGACCTCCCCGAAGCGAATGCGGGAGGGACACGGCGTTCATATTGCGTCCTTCGCGGACCCGGCGCGAATAGCGAAGCCGGAAGGTGAACGCAAGAGGATGAGATGGCGTGTGAACGGGATATCCCGGGCGCGTTCGGTGCGCCCGAGTTCCCCTCGCTCCGACGAACGGTCAGCCGAGCTCGCCCGGCGCATACCATTCGCCGGTCTTCACTTCCGTAGCGTCGCCGGCCAGTTGCGCGAACTCGGCCGGATTCTGCGTTCCCCCGTCCTGGCCCCGGTAGTGATAGGGATAGACGTAGGTCGGCGTAAATTCCTGCACGGCCGAGGCAGCCTGCTCGGCGTCCATCGTGTAGGGAAGGTTCATGCAGAGGAAGGCGAGGTCGATATCCTCCAGCGCCCGCATTTCCGGGATATCCTCGGTATCGCCAGAGATATAGACGCGGAAATCGTCGAAGTTCAGGACGTAACCGTTGTCACGACCCTCCGGGTGGAACTCGAGCCGCCCGTCGGTCGTGTTGTAGGCCGGAACGGCTTCGATGGAGACGTCGCCGAAGCTCGTCTCCCCGCCATTCCCGATCTCTTCGGCCCTGTCTTGCAGTTCTGCAGGAAGCATCGCGTAGACGGCCGGATTGGCGATGATGCGAGTGGCCTCGCCGACGAGCCCGGCAAGGGTGTCCGCATCGTAGTGGTCACCGTGTTCATGCGTAATCAGGATCAGATCCGGCGGCGGCAGTTCCGCGTATTCCGCGGCCCCGCCCACCGGGTCGGCGTAGATCACACCTGCGGGCGTCTCCATCACGAAGGAGGCGTGGCTCACCGGGTGGACCGTCACCTCGCCCGACCCGGTCTGGAACGTGTCGGCCTGATGCGCCGCGGCGCGGGCAGCGTAAGGCAACACGGTCACGGCGCCGGTTGCGGCGGCGGTGGCAAGAAAGCTGCGTCTTGTCTGGCTCATGATGTTTCCTCCTGTCGGGTGCGAGAATAGAGCCATCCAGCCACTTGACCACACGCGGCGACCCGCAAAGCAAAAAGGGGCGTCCGTCGGACGCCCCTTGCATTCATACGCAACTGGGTGGCGGATCAGCCGCGCTCTTCCACGATCTCCACGAGATGGGGGATCTTGGAGATCATACCGCGGATAGAGGGCGTATCCTCCAACTCCCGCGTCCTGTGCATCTTGTTGAGCCCCAGACCGACCAAGGTGGCCCGCTGCTTCTCGGGTCGGCGGATCGGGCTGCCAATCTGCTTGACGACGATCGTCTTCGCCATGGATCAGGCCTCCTCTGCGACTTGGGTCGACTCAGCCGGCGCCTCGTCCCGCTTGGGCAGGATGTCGGCCACCTTCTTGCCGCGACGCTGCGCGACGGAACGCGGGCTGGCCTCCTTGGTCAGACCGTCGAGCGTCGCCCGGATCATGTTGTAGGGGTTCTGCGAACCGATCGACTTCGAGACGACGTCCTTGATGCCCAGCATCTCGAACACGGCGCGCATCGGACCGCCGGCGATGATGCCTGTGCCTTCAGGTGCGGTGCGCATGACCACGCGACCGGCGCCGTGGCGGCCGTTCATGTCGTGGTGAAGCGTCCGTCCGTCGCGCAACGGCACGCGGATCATCTGCCGCTTGGCTTGCTCGGTCGCCTTCCGGATGGCCTCGGGGACCTCCTTGGCCTTGCCCTTGCCGAAGCCGACACGACCCTTCTGATCGCCGACAACAACGAGCGCCGCGAAGCCGAAGCGCTTACCACCCTTTACCGTCTTCGACACACGATTGATCGCCACGAGGCGATCAGCAAATTCCGGGGTCTCGTCGCGGTCGCGCCCGCGGCCGCGTCCCCTGTTGTTGTCACGTTCCGCCATGCGGCACTCCTTCGGTTTCGGGCCCGTGCCCAAATTGGTTCGATCCTTGGTGAGTGAACCCGCTCCCGGATCATCGAGGGGGCGCGAACGCCCCCCGCACTCAGAACTTCAAGCCGCCTTCACGCGCAGCGTCGGCCAGGGCCTTCACCTTGCCATGAAAAAGGAAGCCGCCGCGGTCGAAATAGACGTCTTCGACACCTGCTTTCTTCGCACGCTCCGCGATCGCCGCGCCGACCTTGGCTGCCGCCTCGACGTTGTTCTTGCCGATAAGCCCCAGATCCTTCTCGAGCGTCGAAGCCGAGGCGAGCGTGCGGCCCGCCACGTCGTCGATCACTTGAACCGAAAGGTTCTTGTTGGAGCGATGCACCGAGAGACGGGGACGTCCCGCGGCCATCTTGCGTAGCTTGTTCCGGACGCGCAGGCGGCGTTTCAGGAACAGATCCCGTTTGCTGTTTGCCATCTGTCTGGTCCTTACTTCTTCTTGCCTTCCTTGCGGAAGATGAACTCGCCCTTATAGCGGATGCCCTTGCCCTTGTAGGGCTCCGGTGCGCGCCATTCGCGAATGTTGGCCGCGACCTGACCGACGAGCTGCTGGTCGATGCCCTCGACCACGATGTCGGTCTGCTTCGGCGCCGTCACGGTTACGCCGTCGGGCACATCGAAGTTTACATCGTGGCTGTAGCCGAGTGCCAGCTTCAGGGTGTTGCCCTGCATCTGTGCGCGGTAGCCGACGCCGGTGATCTCGAGCTCCTTCTTGAAACCCGTGGTCACGCCGGTCACGAGGTTCTCGACCATCGTCCGGGTCATGCCCCATTGCTGGCGCGCCCGCTTGGACTTGCCGCGCGGCGTTACCGTCACGGCGTTGTCCTCGACGGCCAGCGTGACGTCGTCCGTCGCGGTGAAGTCACGGGTGCCCTTGGGCCCCTTGACGGAGATCTTCTGACCAGAAAGCGAGGCTTCGACGCCCGAAGGCAGCTCGACGGGTCGTTTGCCGATACGAGACATTGCAACCCTCCTCAGAATACGGTGCAGAGCACTTCGCCGCCAACATTGGCGGAGCGTGCTGCTGCATCGGACATGACGCCACGCGAGGTGGAGACGATGGAAACGCCGAGGCCCTGGCGGACCGACGGCAGGTCGGCGACGGCCATGTACACACGACGCCCGGGCTTTGACACCCGCTTGACCTCGCGGATGACCGGCGTGCCTTCGTAGTACTTCAGCGCGATCTCGAGCGTCGGATGACCCTGACGGTCGCTCGACGTCTCGTAGCCACGGATGTAGCCTTCGTCGGCCAGCACGTCGAGGACGTGCGCCCGGAGTTTCGAGGCGGGGGTGGAGACGGTCGACTTCCCGCGCATCTGCGCGTTGCGGATGCGGGTCAGCATATCACCGATAGGATCGTTCATCTATCTGACCTCCCTTACCAGCTCGACTTGACCATGCCGGGGATCTTCCCCTGCGAGGCGAGGTCGCGCAGCATGATGCGGCTGAGCTTGAGCTTCCGGTAATAGGCACGGGGCCGTCCGGTGAGCTGGCAGCGGTTGTTGAGACGGGTCGGCGAGGAGTTGCGCGGCAACTCGGCCAGCTTCAGCCGGGCCTTGAAGCGCTCTTCCACCGGCTTCGATTCGTCGTTGGCGATGTCCTTCAGAGACGCGCGCTTGGCAGCATACTGCTTCACCAGCCGCTCGCGCTTCTTCTGGCGTTCGATCATGGATTCTTTTGCCATGTCTATTCCCTCAGCTGTTGAACGGCATGTTGAAGTGCTTCAACAGCGCCTTGGCTTCCGCATCCGTCTTCGCGGTGGTGCAGATGATGATATCCATGCCCCAGACTTCATCGACCTTGTCGAAGTTGATCTCGGGAAACACGATGTGCTCCTTCAGGCCCATGGCGTAGTTGCCGCGCCCGTCGAAGCTCTTGCCGTTCACGCCGCGGAAGTCGCGGACGCGGGGCAGCGCGATCGTGACGAGGCGGTCGAGGAACTCGTACATCCGGGCGCCACGCAGCGTCACCTTCGCGCCGAGCGGCATGCCCTCGCGGACACGGAAACCGGCGATCGACTTCTTAGCCTTGGTCACGACGGCCTTCTGGCCGGCGATGGTAGACAGGTCGTCCTGCGCCGACTTCGCCTTCTTGGAATCGCGCACGGCCTCCGCACCGGCCCCTATGTTCAGGACGATCTTGTCCAGACGCGGAACCTGCATGACGTTCTTATAGCCGAACTCTTCCTTCAAGGCGGGCTTTATGGTTTCCGCGTAAACGGATTTCAGACGCGGCGTGTAGTTTGCTTGATCGAGCATCAGATCACGTCTCCCGTGGTCTTGGCGAAGCGAACCTTCTTGCCGTCCTCGAAGCGGAAGCCGACCCGAGTGACCTTGCCGTTGCCGTCGATGACAGCGAGGTTCGACAGGTCGATCGGCATCGCCTTCGGGATGCGTCCGCCCTGCGAGTTCTGGCTCTGACGCGTATGGCGGATCGCCATGTTCACGCCGTCGACGACAGCCTTGCCGGCCTTCGGATCGACGCTGACGATCTCGCCTTCGCGACCCTGGTCCTTACCGGCCAGGACGCGGACCTTGTCGCCCTTGCGGAGTTTCGCGGCCATCACAGCACCTCCGGCGCGAGCGAGATGATCTTCATGAAGTTCTTCGCGCGCAATTCGCGAACCACCGGCCCGAAAATACGGGTGCCGACCGGCTCGTTGTTGTTGTTGAGGATCACGGCGGCGTTCCGGTCGAAGCGGATCGCGGTGCCGTCGTCGCGGCGCACTTCCTTGGCGGTGCGAACGACCACGGCCTTGCGGACGTCGCCCTTCTTGACGCGGCCCCGCGGAATGGCCTCCTTCACCGACACCACGATGATGTCGCCGACGGAGGCGTATTTCCGCTTGGACCCGCCCAGGACCTTGATGCACTGAACACGGCGCGCGCCGCTATTGTCAGCAACATCCAGGTTGGTTTGCATCTGGATCATTGGTTTCTCCCGACCTTTGGGGAGGCGATGCGTGCCTTCGTCCCCAGGGTTTCGATTTCTTCAGGTCAACGCCCTATTCGGCGATGACCTCCCACCGCTTCGTCTTGGACTTCGGCGGGCATTCCTGAATGCGGACTACGTCGCCGACCTTGAACTGGTTGGTCTCGTCGTGGGCGCGGTACTTCTTCGACTTCCGAACCGTCTTGTGCAGGAGCGGATGCTTGAAGCGGCGCTCGATGGAAACGGTAACAGTCTGGGCGTTCTGGTCGGAGGTCACGACGCCTTGCAGGATACGCTTCGGCATGGACTCAGGCCTCCGACTTCGCGGCCTCGGCCGCCTTCTGATTGAGGATCGTGCTAACGCGCGCGACGTCACGGCGGACATTGCGCATGCGTGCGGTGTTCTCGAGCTGGTTCGTCGCAGCCTGGAAGCGCAGGTTGAAGGCTTCCTTCTTAAGCTGTTTCAACTGGTCCCGGAGCTCGTCCGGCGTCTTGTTTCTCATTTCGCTGGCGTTCATCGCCGGCTCCTTTCTGCAACATCACCGGCAGGCCCCAAGAGGGTCACCTAATTCCCGGTGGAGGGTGAGTGAAGGGCCTATAGGGGGACCGACCGGGAATGACAACAGTCAGATCGGCCAAGGATCGAGTTTCCCGCCTCACCGACCGATCGCCGCACTCAACGCCAGGCGTAGTTGAAGCTCACGCTGATCCGCTCTCCCTCGGAGATGTTGAGCGGCACCTCGTGGCGCAGCCAACTCTCCCACAGAAGCACGTCACCGACTGTCGGCCGGACATAGGAGAAACTGCGGAGGTCCGCGGGGGCATCCTTCCGCCGCGGCGGCGCAGCCATCATGAATGGCAGACGCGGATCCTCGAACCGGATCGCCGAGGCCCCATCAGGCATCGCTACGTAGGTCGTACCCGAGATCACCGAATGCGGGTGAAGGTGACCCGAATGGCTGCCGCCTTCAGGCAGGATATTGATCCAGATATCCTCGAGGATGAGACGCCCGTCCCCCAGATCGAAAACCAGCGCTTCGGCGAATGCGCCCACATGCGCGTCGAGAGACTTTACGAGGTCGGCAAAAATAGGGAATCGCCACGCCAGGTCGGTCAGCGAGGCATAGCTCGTATAGCCCGGAAAGTCGTTCTCTTCGCACCACGCCTGTCCCGCCTCGTCGTCCTCGGCGATCGAGAGACAGGACGCCTCGAGCTCACGCGCATCAATTGCCGGGCCATGCTCGGACAACGTAGCGCGATACAGGCGTGTGCTGAAGATCGAGGATATGTCGGACATGGTAGCCATCCTGGTGTTGCATGCCCCAGTCGCTTAGGAGGCCGGCGGAGACCAGAAGGCCCCTGCCGTTCCCGGCAGGGGCCAATTTGTATACAGCGGGCTCGCCGTTTAAGTTACCAATCCTCGCGGACGACGGTACGCGTCTTGATCGGCAGCTTCATCGCTGCGAGCCGCAGCGCCTCGCGGGCGACGGGTTCGCTCACGCCATCGATCTCGAACATTACGCGGCCGGGTTTCACCTTGCAGGCCCAGTAATCAACGGAGCCCTTGCCCTTGCCCATCCGCACCTCGGTCGGCTTGGACGTGACCGGCAAGTCCGGGAAGATCCGGATCCAGACGCGGCCCTGGCGCTTCATATGGCGCGTCATGGCCCGGCGGGCGGCCTCGATCTGACGCGCGGTGACACGCTCGGGCTGGGTCGCCTTCAGACCGTAGGTGCCGAAGTTCAGGTCGGACCCGCCCTTCGCCTCGCCATGAATGCGTCCCTTGAACTGCTTGCGGAACTTCGTCCGTTTTGGCTGTAGCATCGTGGTTTCTCCTTACCGGCGGCCGCGCGGGCGGTCGTCGCGACGTCCACCGCCGGCGCCACGGGGGGCCGGACCGTCCTGCAATTCCTGCGCCTTGCGATCACGGGCCGAGGGATCGTGCTCCATGATCTCTCCCTTGAAGATCCAGACCTTGATCCCGATGATCCCGTAAGGCGTCGTGGCTTCCGAATGCGCGTAGTCGATATCCGCGCGCAGCGTGTGCAGCGGCACCCGCCCCTCGCGATACCATTCCGTCCGCGCGATCTCCGCGCCGCCAAGACGGCCGGCGAGGTTCACCCGGATGCCGAGCGCACCCATGCGCATCGCGTTCTGCACCGACCGCTTCATCGCCCGACGGAACGAGACCCGACGCTCGAGCTGCTGGGCGATGCTCTCACCGACGAGCTGCGCGTCGAGTTCGGGCTTGCGGACCTCGACGATGTTGAGGTGCAGTTCGCTGTCCGTCATCGCGGCGAGCTTCTTGCGAAGCACCTCGATATCGGCGCCCTTCTTGCCGATGATGACGCCCGGACGCGCGGTGTGGATCGTGACGCGGCACTTCTTGTGCGGGCGCTCGATCACGACGCGGCTGACGCCGGCCTGCTTGCATTCCTTCTCGATGAACTCGCGCATGCGCAGGTCCTCGAGCAGGAGGTTTCCGTAATCCTTCGTGTCGGCGTACCAGCGGCTATCCCAGGTGCGATTGACCTGAAGCCGCATGCCGATCGGGTTGACCTTGTTGCCCATCAGGCTTGCTCCTCGACTTGCCGCACCTTAATCGTGATCTCCGAGAACGGCTTGATGATCCGCCCGAACCGGCCACGCGCCCGCGGGCGGCCGCGCTTCATGGTAAGGTTCTTGCCGACCCAGGCCTCGGCGACGACCAGTTCGTCGACGTCCAGGTTGTGGTTGTTCTCGGCGTTCGCGATGGCCGATTGCAGGCACTTGCGCACGTCGATCGCGATCCGCTTCTTGGAGAAGGTCAGGTCGCTCAGCGCGCGCTCGACCTTCTTGCCGCGGATCATCGCGGCGACGAGGTTCAGCTTCTGCGGGCTGGTGCGCAGCGACCGCAGCTTCGCCATGGCTTCGTTCTCAGCCACGCGGCGGGGATTCTTTTCCTTGCCCATGACTTACTTCCTCTTGGCTTTCTTGTCGGCCGCGTGGCCGTAATAGGTCCGCGTCGGGGAATACTCGCCGAACTTCTGGCCGATCATGTCCTCGGAGACGTTGACCGGGATATGCTTCTGGCCGTTGTAGACGCCGAAGGTGAGGCCGACGAATTGCGGCAGGATGGTCGAGCGGCGGGACCAGATCTTGATCACGTCGTTGCGGCTCGATTCCCGAGCGGCTTCGGCCTTCTTCAGGACGAATGCGTCCACGAAGGGCCCTTTCCAGACGGAACGGCTCATATCAGCGGCCTTTCTTGCGAGCGTGGCGCGACCGAACGATCAGTCGGCTGGACGCCTTGTTCTTGTCACGGGTGCGGGCACCCTTGGTCGGCTTGCCCCAGGGCGTGACCGGATGCCGGCCACCGGAGGTGCGCCCTTCGCCGCCACCATGCGGGTGGTCGATCGGGTTCATCACGACGCCGCGGACGCTCGGGCGGATGCCCTTGTGCCGGTTGCGACCAGCCTTGCCGATGTTCTGGTTCGAGTTGTCCGGGTTCGAGACCGCTCCGACCGTCGCCATGCATTCCTGCCGCACGAGCCGCAGCTCGCCGGAGGACAACCGGATCTGCGCGTAGCCGCCGTCGCGACCGACGAACTGCGCGTATGTACCGGCCGCGCGCGCAATCTGCCCGCCCTTGCCTGGCTTCAGCTCGATGTTGTGGACGATCGTGCCGATCGGCATGCCCTGGAACGGCATCGCGTTGCCCGGCTTGATGTCCGCGCGGGCCGAAGCGACGACGCGGTCGCCCACGGCGAGACGCTGCGGCGCGAGGATGTAGGCCTGCTCGCCATCCGTGTAGCGGATGAGCGCGATGAAGGCGGTCCGGTTCGGATCGTACTCGATCCGCTCCACGTTCGCCTGGACGTCGAGCTTGCTGCGCTTGAAATCGACGATCCGATAGAGGCGTTTCGCCCCGCCGCCCTTGCGGCGCATCGTGATCCGTCCGGTGTTGTTGCGGCCGCCGTTCTTGGTCAGCCCCTCGACGAGGGACTTGACCGGCCGGCCCTTCCACAGCTCCGAACGGTCGATCAGAACCAGCCCACGCTGGCCCGGCGTCGTCGGCTTGTACGACTTGAGTGCCATGTTACCTGTCTTCCGTTTGCAATGTCGGCGGGTCGCCCCGCCTTGGTCAAAGGGCCCCGGAGGTCCCCGTTGAAAACGACCGACCCTTGCAGGTCGGCCGCAGTAGGGCTCAGAGCCCCGTCGTCACATCGATTGTGTTGCCTTCTTCGAGCGTCACATAGGCTTTCTTCACGTCCTTCCGGCGGCCCATTCGCCCCCGGAAGCGCTTCGACTTGCCCTTGGTGATCGCGGTGTTCACCGCGCGCACCTTCACACCGAACAATTCTTCCACCGCGGACTTGATTTGCGGCTTGTTCGCATCGATCGCCACTTCGAAGACAACCGCGTTGGCCTCGGAAGCCATGGTCGCCTTCTCAGTGATGATCGGCTTTCGGATCACGTCGTAGGTGTTCATTTCAGGCGAGCCTCCAGAGCCTCGACACCCGCCTTCGTGAGCACGAGCGTGTCACGCTTGAGGATGTCCATGACGTTCGCGCCGACCGAAGGCAGGACGTCGACATGGCCGAGATTCCGCGCGGCCTGCGCGAACTCGGTGTTGACCTCGGTTCCATCGATGATGAGCGCACGCTTCCAGCCGAGATTGGAGAGCTGCTTGGCGAGCGCGCCGGTCTTGCCCTCCGCACGAAGCTCGTCGAGCACGACGAGTTTGCCGGACTGTGCCTTCGACGACAACGCGTGCATCAGACCCAGTTTGCGGACCTTCTTCGTCAGCTCGTGGGCATGGCTGCGCGGGGTCGGCCCCTTGTAGACGCCGCCCTTGCGGAAGATCGGCGCCTTGCGGGAGCCGTGGCGCGCGCCGCCGGAGCCCTTCTGACGGACGATCTTCTTGGTCGAGTAGCTGACCTCGGAGCGCGTCTTGACCTTGTGCGTCCCCTGCTGCGCCTTGTTCCGCTGCCAACGGACGACGCGGTAGAGGATGTCCCGACGCGGCTCGAGCCCGAACAGGTCGTCGCTCAGCTCGACCGACCCGGCCGTGTCGCCGTCGAGGGTGATGACATCGAGTTTCATTCGTCACCTTCCTTCTTCTCGGGATCCGAATGATCCGTGTCGGCCTTGTCCTCGGCGATCTCCGCCTCGGCTTCCTTCAAAGCGGCTTCCTGCGCGGCGGCTTCCTCGGCCAGTCGCGCCTCCTCGGCGGCCTTCGCCTCCGCTTCCGCAGCAGCAGCGGCCTCCTCGGCGGCCTTCTGCGCCTCGCGGCGCGCGGACATAAGCGCGGCGGGAATGATGGCGCTTTCGGGGAACGGCTTCTTCACCGCATCCTTGATCGTCACCCAGCCGCCCTTGGAGCCGGGAACGGCGCCCTTGACCATGATCAGACCACGGTCGGTGTCGGTGCGGACAACCTGCAGGTTTTGCGTGGTCACACGGGCGGCGCCCATGTGGCCGGCCATCTTCTTGCCCTTGAACACCTTGCCGGGGTCCTGGCACTGGCCGGTGGAGCCATGCGAGCGGTGGCTGATCGAGACGCCATGCGAGGCGCGCAAACCACCGAAATTATGCCGCTTCATCGCGCCGGCGAAGCCCTTGCCGATCGAGGTGCCCGAGACGTCGACGAACTGACCCTCGAAGTAATGATCGGCAATGATCTCCTCACCGACTTCGATCAGGGCGTCGTCGTCGACGCGGAACTCTACGATCTTCCGCTTGGGCTCGACATTGGCGGCCTTGAAGACACCGCGCATCGGCTGGCTCGTGCGCTTGACCTTCGCGGTCCCCGCGCCGAGCTGGACGGCCGTGTAGCCGTGCTTGTCGGCGGTACGCTGACCGACGACCTGCACGCCGTCGAGCTGCAGCACGGTGACGGGCACCTGCTTGCCGTCTTCCAGAAACAGGCGGGTCATGCCCACCTTCTTTGCGATCACTCCGGAACGCAGCATAGACGTGCCCTCCTCAGACCTTAATCTCGACGTCGACGCCGGCCGCGAGGTCGAGCTTCATCAGCGCGTCCACGGTCTGCGGCGTCGGGTCGACGATATCGAGCATCCGCTTGTGCGTGCGGATCTCCCACTGGTCACGCGACTTCTTGTCGATGTGCGGACCGCGCAGGACGGTGAACTTCTCGATCTTGTTCGGAAGCGGGATCGGCCCGCGAACCTGGGCACCCGTGCGCTTGGCGGTATTTACGATTTCCTGCGTGCTGGCGTCGAGCACGCGGTAATCGAACGCCTTGAGCCGGATACGGATATTCTGGCTTTTCATGTCGTTCGTCCGAATGACGGCCAGGCGCCCGCCCGGGCACCCTGGCTGTTCAAGTCGAGAGGAGGAGAACGGCTCATCCGGCCCCCTCGTCGGACCTGACGGAAGCGGGGCCGCAATCGCGACCCCGTCCGGATGGGGGCCTCTAGACCGAGTCGCTCAAGGTGGCAACCCCGGATCATGGCTTTTTCCCGTGACCAGTGAAGTCGGCGGAGCATACCTAACTGGGCGGTCGGAACGACAATGAGGAGCGCACCAAAGAAACTCTGCGCGGCTACCGCGCCGATGCGGTCCTGATCCGCGAACCCGAGAAGGAGATGCTCGTGCGGGCCAATACCGGTGTGATCTGGTTTCAGGTCCACTTGTCGGGCACGCCGGTCCATGTCCGGGAGATGGGCGCCGGGGCGAATGCCATCGACGCGGCTTATCGGGTCGTGGGCGCGCTCAGGCAGATGGAGGCGGTCTGGAACGCGGTCCGGGCCGACCACCCCCATTTCGTCGGAGAGGATCAATTAATCAAGCTGAACCTTAGCCGGATCGAGGGCGGAGACTGAGCATCATCGGTGCCCTTCTGGTGTCGCCTCGATTGCCGCGTGTCGATCTATCCCAGAGGCCAGGCCGCCCGAGCAGCGCGCGAGATCAAGGATCGCGTCGCTGCCTTCGCGGACATTCCAGATCACCCAGCCCTTCAGCGGCCTGAGCGTGATCGAGAATGTCGCGGTCGCGATCGTTTCGCGCGGTGCTTCCATGGGAGCTGCTCGTCGCGATGCCGCCGAATACGTGGACTTTGTGGGCCTCGGGGCAAAAGCCACATCTCCTGCGCGGACGCTTAGCACGGGACAGCGCAAGCGGCTGGAACTCGCGCGTGCGCTGGCGACACGACCCCGACTTCTATTGCTCGACGAGGTGACAGGCGGCGTCGATCAACCCAGCGTACCGGAACTCCTCGACCTGATCCGCCGGCTTCGTGTCGAGCGGGGCATCACGGTGCTCGTCATCGAGCACAAGATGGACGTGCTGCACGGGCTGGCCGACGACGCGGTCTTCCTCGACCGAGGACGTGTCGTCACGTCCGGCAGCATGGCCGACATCGCGGCGCATGGCGAGGTGCGTCGTATCTATCTCGGGGATGCCGATGCTGCGGCTTGAGGGGATCGACGTCCATTACGGCGCCACGCAGGTGCTCTGGTCGGTCGACATGCGTGTGGCCGAAGGCGAAATCGTTGCGATCATGGGGCCGAACGGATCGGGCAAGAGTACCGTGCTGAAGGCGGCGATGGGCCTGAAGGCCCCGTCGGGCGGCCGTGTGTTGCTCGACGGACGCGAAATGCAGGACGCCTCCGCGACGGAGCGCCCGCGTCACGGAATGGCGATCGTGCTGGAGCGACGGCGACTCTTCCCTCGCATGAGTGTGCACGAGAACATCGTGCTGGGCGCCTATGCCCGTCCTGCGCGCGAGACGAAGGGGTCTCTCGAATGGGTGCTTGGCCTGCTGCCCGACCTACGGGAGCATCTGGACGCGACCGCCGGCAAGCTGTCGGGCGGGCAGCAGCAGATGGTCGCGATCGCGCGCGGTCTGATGGCGCGGCCACGGGTCCTCCTGATGGACGAGCCGTTCCTCGGCTTGTCGCCTGCAATGGTCAAAACCGTCAGCGCGATCATGCGCACGATCAATGGCGAGGGCGTCGCCATCCTTTTCAACGAGCAGGACGCGAAGCTGTCCTTTGCACTATCCCATCGCGGCTACCTGCTGGAGAGCGGTCGCGTGATCCTCAGCGGGTCCGGCCAGGAGATGCTCGACCATCCCGAAGTGAAGCGTGTCTATCTCGGCGTGCGTGAGGAGGCCGCCCGATGACCGCGCCCCTGTTTCTCGAAATGGCTATCAATGGGCTCATCTCCGGCTCGATCTATGCCCTTGTGGGCTCCGGCATCGCCCTGGTCTACGGCACGACGCGGGTGCTGAACTTTGCGCATGGCGAACTTCTGATGATCGCCGGCTATTTGGTCCTGTTTTTCGCAGTGACGCTGGGATGGAACGTGCTGCTCGCCTCCGTGGTCACGCTCGCGCTCGTCGGCAGCATTGGCGCCGCGATCCAGCGCATCACCATCGCCCCGCTTCTTGCCCGCGAGGACTGGGCGTTCCGCGTCATCGCCGCGACGATCGGCCTGTCGATCTTCCTGCAAAGCGGTGCGCAGATCGTCTGGGGCGAGCAGTTCCGCACCCTGCCCTACTTCTTCGACGGCGTGGTCAGCCTCGGCGGGCTTCGGATGCCGGTCCAGCGGCTGTCGATTCTCGTGATCGCACTGCTGCTGATGGGCCTCTGCGCGCTTGTCCTGTACCGCACGAGCCTTGGCCGGATCGTCCGCGCCACGGCACAGGACGCCGAGGCCGCGCTTGCCGTCGGAATCCCCGCTGGGCTGGTGCATACGAGCGTCTTCGCCATTTCCGCCGTGCTGGCCGGGGCCGGGGCGATCCTGCTTTCGCCAATCCTGACGGTGAACCCCTGGATGGGGGTGTCATTCCTCTTGAAGGGCTTTGCGGTGGTGATCCTGGGCGGGCTGGGCTCCTTCGGAGGAGCCGTCGCCGCTGGCTTCCTCCTTGGCCTGATCGAAGCGGCGAGCGTGATGGTCTTGCCAACGGAATGGCGCGATGTCGTGGCTTTCACCTTCCTGATTGCAGTGATCTGGGTACGGCCCAACGGGCTCTTTGCCGGACGGGAGGCCTGAGGCATGACGGAGATCCTCGGCCGCCGCCCTGCCCTGTCGTTTCTGATCTGCGTCGGACTCTTTCTCCTGACGCTTGTCCTGCCACTCAATGACTACGTCCTGCACATCCTGACGCTGAGCCTGATCTTCGCCATCTTCGCCTCGGGCTGGAACCTGACCCTCGGAATCCTCGGTCTGAAGACGCTGGGGCACCATGCCTTTTTCGCCATCGGCGCCTACCTCTCTGCGATTGCGGCCTTCTACGGCGGCGTTAGCCCCTGGCTGACGATCTGGGTGGGCGCGGTGCTCGCAGCGCTTGCGGGCCTCCTCATCGGTTTGCCCATCCTGCGAATCCGCTCGATGCCGCATGTGGCGATCGTCACGCTGGCCTTCGCCGAGATCGTTCGCCTTATCTTTTCCAACCTCAAGGACATCACCCGCGGAGAACTGGGGTTCTGGGGCATCCCGCCCTTCGATCCCGTCTCCTTCGGCGAAACCACGATCCGCTTCGG
Organism: uncultured Jannaschia sp.; assembly: GCF_947494055.1. Classification (GTDB taxonomy): domain Bacteria; phylum Pseudomonadota; class Alphaproteobacteria; order Rhodobacterales; family Rhodobacteraceae; genus Jannaschia. The sequence goes on from NZ_CANLTR010000006.1 coordinate 94,871, forward strand.
TCTGGGCAACGCTTGGGGGTCCTTCATCCTCGTGGGCCTCTTCTTCTTCGCCGTGCAGGGGGGCCTGCTTCTGCTGCTACGGTCCCGGCCCGGCCTCACCTTCGCTGCGATCCGGGATTCCGAGGCCGCGGCCGAAAGCCTTGGCATCAATTTCGGCGCCTGGAAGCTTGCGGCCTTCGCGCTGAGCGCGGGAATCGTGGGGCTGAGCGGGGCGATCTACGCCCATTACGTCATGATCCTCACGCCGACCTCCGTGGCGGGGCCGGAAATGCTGATTACGCTACTGGCCATCATCATCGTCGGCGGCGCGGGGCGGTTCTTCGGACCGCTCTACGGCGCGCTGCTGCTGACCGGGTCGCTCGAGCTTTTGCGCGAGTTCGGCGACTACCGGATGCTCCTCTACGGCGCGTTGGTGATCGGGTTCGTATTCGTGGCGCCGCAGGGCATCGCGGGTCTGAAGTTCGACCGGCTGCGCCGCCGCCGAGGGCACGGGACGAACGAAAGCTCGAGTTCCGCATGATGGCGAAGGAAACCGAGACGACAATCTTGCAACGAAGGAGGTGAAGGACATGGCGACTTATACAAAGGGCCCTGTAGCGGCGCGGCGCATACTCGCTCTGATGCTGCTTGCCGGAACGGCAGGCACGGCTCAGGCCCAAGACGTCAGCATCGGGGTGATCGGACCGATGACGGGCCCAGCGGCGAATACCGGCACCGCCCATCGCGAGGGGATGGAGCTTGCGGTCAAGGAGTGGAACGAGGGGGCCGGCGACTATGTCTCCGACGAACCGCCGCAGGTCGAGCTCGTGGTCGAGGATTCCAACTCCAAACCCGAAGTGGCCATCGGGGCGGCGCAAAGGCTGATGACCCGCAGCGATGTCGACATGATCATCGGCGACACGCTGCACAGTCATGTGACGCTCGCCCTGATGGAGATGGCGCCGCAATACGGCGTGCCGATCCTGAGCGCCGAGCCCGTTTCCTCGGCTATCGCCGACAAGGTCCTCTCCGACCCCGAGCGCTACGCGCTCTATTACAAGGGCAACTACAACAGCGATGGGTACGGTAAGGCTGTGCATGGCTTCTACAGCTGGGCCTTCGAGAACGACGTCGTGCCGGAAGGTGACAAGACGATCGCCTTCGTGGTCGAGGATACCGATTACGGCATCGCCAATGCCGAGAAGATCGGCGAACTGTTCGAGGCGGATGGATGGACGGTCGCGGCGACGGAGACGACGCCGACCGGCACGACCGACTTCTACCCGCAGCTCTCCAAGCTGCGCGGGCTCGATCCGGACATCCTGGTCTCCGTGTTCACATTGGCCAATTCCGGCATCTCCTTCGTGCGTCAGCTTGACGAGCAGGCGCTTGAGGCGTCGCATATGGCGATTTTCTATCCCACCCGTCCTGAATTCATGGAGCAGGCCCCGGATATCGCGGACGGCATGTTCTGGGCAGCGTTGCAATTCAGCCCGGAGATCACGCCCGAGCACCAGGCGTTCAACGACAGGATCGAGGCGGAGTTCGGCGTGTCGGCCAATTACAGTCACGCACATGCCTATTGCACGATGGTGGTCGCACTGCGGGCCATCGACGCGGCCGGCGGCACCGATGCGGATGCCATCGCAAGCGAGATTGGCGGCACGGATTACGACTGCCTCGTGGGCAAGTACGCCTTCGGCGAGGATAACACGGTCCAGTCCGGCCCCGACTTCATTCCGGTGCCCGTGGCCCAGGTCCAGGGCGACGCGAGTCAGATCATCTGGCCCGAGAACGTCGCCACGGCAGAGCCGCAATAGCCAATTGGCGCATTCTCCGGCGGGCGCCCGCCCGCCGGGGGCATCGCTCGGGAGATCTTCGATGACGGGGCGTTCAGGCAGACACGGGCAGACGACGCAGGCCCCGCCGCGCCCGGCCCGGCCGCCCAAACGATCCGCCGTCGTGGCCGGACAGATACGCGCCTCGATCATCATGCAGCGCCTTCGGCCCGGGGATGCGCTTCCGATCGAGCGGGACATGATCGCGGCCTATGGCGTCAGCCGGGCGACGATCCGCGAGGCGCTCCGCGAACTCGAAGTGCAGGGCCTGATCCAGCTCCGCACAGGCCCGAAGGGCGGCCCGGTCGTCGCGGCCAGCGGCGCGCGGGAAGCGATCCAATCAATCCGCAACTTCTGCTACTTCGAGGTTGCGACCATTCAGAATATCTACGAGCTGCGCAGCATGATCGAGGTGCAGGCTGTCCGGTCCGTGATCGGGCATGTCGACGCCGCGACCTTCAGCCAGCTCGAGGCCCTCATCGAAATTTCGTCCCGTCCCGCCAGCGACGGGGACGGACGGCGCCAGCAGCGTGAAGCCGAGTTCGCGTTCCATACGGTACTCGCCTCCGCCTCACCCAATCCCCTCCTGTCGCTGATGGTCGAGGTCCTGACGGGATTGCTCGTTTCGGCGACCGCTCGCGAAAGTGCGGATCACGAACTGCATGGCGCCTGGTCCGAGGAGAATTGCGGCTTTCACGGCCGGATCGTCGAAGCCCTCCGAAACGGAGACGGGGATCAGGCCGCGGCCCTGATGCGCAAGCACATGGACAGCGCCCATGAGCACCTTCGACTTATCTACGGCAATCTCACGCTGGAGGACATCGCGCTCAACCCGCGCGATCGCCCCTGACACCGAAAGGACGGACATGGCAGAGGACGGATCGAACTGGGGCTTGCCCCATAGCTCCCATTGGGGCCGCTTCCGTGGCCGACTTGAGGGGGATCGTCTCGAGGTCCGGCCTCATCCCGACGATCCTGATCCCTCCCCGCTCCTTGACAACTTCACGGATGCGCTTCGTCACCGCGCGCGGATCGCGCGGCCTGCGATCCGACGCGGATGGTTGGAGCGTGGCCCCGGACCAGATGAAAGTCGAGGGACGGACGCTTATGTCGAGGTGCCTTGGGACGAAGCGCTCGACAGGCTCGCCGCCGAGCTTGCGCGCGTGCGCGACGATCACGGCCCCGAGGCGGTGTTCGGCGGCTCCTACGGCTGGGCCAGCGCAGGACGCTTCCATCACGTTCAGAGCCAGCTGCACCGCTTCCTGAACACAGCCCTCGGCGGCTATGTCGGCTCGGTCGGCAGCTACAGCGCCGGCGCCTCGACGTTCCTGCTCCCTCACGTCGTCGGATCGTTCGAGGCGATCTCGCGCCACAACATCACCTGGGGGCAGATCGTCGAGCATACCGATCTGGTCATCGCCTTCGGCGGAATGGCGGTGAAGAACTCGAACGTCGCCGCCGGCGGGATCTCCCGGCATATCGAACGGGGATCGATGGCCGAGGCCGCTGCACGCGGTGCGCGCTTCGTCAACGTGAGCCCCCTCCGTGGAGACTTCCCGCCTGAAGCTCGCGCAGAGTGGATTGCGCCGCAGCCCGGGACCGACACAGCGATGATGCTGGCGATGATGCACGTCTTGGACGCGGCCGGGCTGGCCGATCGCCGCTATCTCGAGACGTATTGCGTCGGCGCGGACCGGCTGATCGCCTACGTTCGCGGCGAAGCGGACGGCATACCGAAGACGCCCGATTGGGCCTCCGGCATCACGGGTCTCGATGCTGAGGTCATTACTGCCTTGTCCCTCGACGCAGCGAAGGGGCGAACGCTGATCACCGTGTCGCACTCCCTGCAACGGGCGGAGCACGGTGAGCAGCCGGTCTGGGCCGGTATCGCGCTGGCCGCGATGCTGGGGCAGATCGGACTGCCGGGCGCTGGATACAATTATGCGCTCGGCTCCCTCGGCCATACCGGCCGGGTTCCGATCGACCTGCCTCTGCCAACGCTTCCACAGGGCCAGAACGGGGTCGAGGCATTCATCCCCTGCGCACGCATCGCCGACATGCTTCTGAATCCCGGCGCCTCGTTCGACTTCAACGGTCAGCGCCTGACCTACCCGCAAATCAAGCTGGTTTACTGGGCCGGCGGAAATCCATTCCACCATCATCAGGATCTGACGCGGCTCGCCCTAGCCTTCGCCGGAATCGACACGTTCGTCGTGCAGGATTTCGCCTGGACGGCGAGCGCGCGTCACGCGGATATCGTCCTGCCTGCCACCATGAGCCTCGAGCGGGAGGATATCGGCGCCGCCAAGACCGATTTGCAGATGGTGGCGATGCGCGCCTTGGCCGAGCCGTTCGCCGAGGCGCGGGACGACTTCGCGATCTTCCAGGGTCTTACGTCGCGCATGAGTTGCGGGGACGCCTTCACGGAAGGGCGCGACACCGAAGCTTGGCTGCGTCACCTCTACGAACCCACCCGCGCGGCACTTGAGGCCCGCGGCCTTCCAGCACCAGACTTCGATGCCTTCCGCGATACGGGCGAGGTCGATTTGCCGGCGCCCGTCGACGACGGCGGCATGCTCCGCAAGTTCCGAGCCGACCCGGTTGCGCACCCCCTTCCAACTCCTAGCGGCCGGATCGAACTCTACTCGGAGACGATCGCCGGGTTCGGCTATCCCGATTGTCCCGGACACCCGGTCTGGCTCGACCGGATCGAAGTGCCCACGCCGGCCTGTCCGCTTTGGCTGGTTTCAAACCAGCCTGCGACGCGGCTGCACAGCCAGCTCGATTTCGGCGCGGCCTCACAGGCGTCCAAGCGAAAGGGTCGCGAAGTTGCATATCTCAATCCCGGCGACGCGCAGGATCGACGCATAGCGGATGGAGACCTGATCAAGATTTCAAGCGATCGAGGCGCATGTCTGGCAGCCGCAGCAATAACCGAGTCTGTCGCAAGAGGCGTCGTCAATCTCCCGACGGGCGCTTGGTACGATCCGATCGACTTTGACGGCCAACGGATATGCCAACACGGCAACCCTAACGCAGTGACGCGGGACGCGGGGACATCACGGCTCGCGCAGGGCTCAACGGGACAACTCTGTTGCGTAGAGGTCGAAAAGTGGCACGGCGACGTGCCCGACATCAGAGCCTTCGACGGCCCGATATAGATGACCCATTACCCAGACCAGGTTGGTCTGACCCTTTGGGAAGTAGTTTAACGGCTTCGACTGCATGATCCCGAGAGGGGGCCGACATGGACGCGATCGGCTCACCCTCGAGGATCTGCGACAGCAGGCTAGGCAGCATGCGCGCGTCGCCCACCCCGCTTCCAACAAATTCGACCAGCCGCACCTCGAGGTTCGTTGGGGAAGCGCCCTACCGGGGCCTTTCCTGATCCTCCTCACGCTCGTCCAAGGCCAGATGCACCTTGCGGCAGACGCAACGCTTGCCCGCCCTGCCTGCTCGAAGACGCTGCGTGCCACGGTTTCGACGACGGGTCGAACCAGACCGCCGGCGGCCCGCGTCCGCACAGAGACGCGTGGTAGACAGGCCAGTTCAGGGTGCCGTAGAGGGTCGGTGCGGGCTTGGACCTGTCACCCAGCTATACCGCAGGACTCGCGATGCGAATTCCGAGCAGCCTCCGTGTAATAAAGCCTTCAAGAATACGTCTCGCGGCAACTTAACAGAAACATTGTCGCCCTAGCGGACGAACCGTGATGCCAATCCCCAGCCTTGGTCACCATTCCTTCCTCGAACCGCTCCGCCTTTTCAATATTATCTAGACAAAGCAGGGTTCCCGGGAAGCCTAGCCTGCAGGCTTTCCATCCGCCTCGGCGTAGTCGTCTCCGGTTCGGAGTAACCAGCCAATCTTTTGGTTCCCCCTGAAGGAAGCCTACGTCGTGATACCGAACTGAAGTCCGTCCGCGACATCTGGAAGACGATGCCGACCGAGCGTCACGCGCGGCTCGTTCTCGAGAACGCCATCTGGGGCAATGACCAGTTCTGTCCGCACTGCGGCAGCCTTAGCTCGCACCCGCTGCGCGGTGGCTCCGTCCGCCCCGGTCTGTATGGGTCCGCCGAGAAGGAATGCCGCGGCCAGTTCACCGTGACGACCGAGGCACCACCCCATGCGACGAAGCTCGATCGGATCGGTATTGCACGATATTCCTCGTGCCGACATCCTCGAAGGGAATCTCGTCGGTCGTGATGTCGCGCTCACTGTGATGCGACGCACACCCTCGTGGGTTCTATCGGTGGCCACGATCCTTTCAAGCCGCAGGTCTGCCGTGAACCCTTCCTCGACCTTGGACCTGTTCCGTCGTGGAAGAGCGACTTCCGGCATCCGTCACCCGGAAATCTCTATCCCGATCTTCCCCATATGAGACTTTTCGAGGAAGGCCTCCTGAGCGACGCGCAACTCGTGCAGAGGGCGACGCTCAGCCAAGACCGGGCGTATGTCGCCCATCTCGATGTAGCCCACCAGGTCAGTGAAGACACTCGGGGCCTGTCGGGTGCTTCCGAAAAGTGTCAGATCCTTGAGATATAGCGTTCGCAGGTCCAGCTCGACGATCGGCCCTGCGATTGCGCCCGAGGTTACGTAGCGGCCCCTCGGCACGAGCGCATTCAGCAACGCGGGCCAGCGCGGCCCGCCGACCAGATCGAGCACGACGTCGAAGCTGTTCTCGGGGAAGGCCTCGTCCCGATCAACCGTGGCATCGGCCCCAAGCTCCTTCAGCGCCTCCATCTTCGCGGCACTGGTGACCGCGGTGACATGGGCACCGCGGCGTTTGGCGAGTTGCACGGCGGCCGAGCCGACACCGCCCGAGGCACCCCGTGATCAGCACCCGTTCCCCGCCCAGGGCCGCACGCTGGATCATTCCTTCGGCGGTCGAGAAAGCGCAGGGAAAGGAAGCGAGTTCGATATCAGAAAGCGTACTGTCGATCTTCAAGGCGTGTTCGGACTCGACGGTCGTATATTCGGCAAAGGCACCGTCGCGCTCGGAGCCGAAGGTCACAAGGACATCAGGCTCCGTGCTCTTTGGGCGATGCATCGGCCGCACGAGAACCCGTTCGCCGACACGGGCACCGTCCACGCCCTCGCCAACCGCGACGATCTTGCCGCAGCAATCGGCGCCCTGGATGCGCGGGAAACTCAGCGCTCCGGACCACGAACCGTCGGCGTCTGAGATGCCGCCATATCCTTCCGTCGCCGCTGAGTTCGTGTCGCCCCGCACGGACTTGGAATACCAGCCAGTCCGAGTGTTCACGTCGGTATTGTTCACCGAGGAAGCACCGACATGGATCAGGACCTCTCCCGCGTCAGGCTGGGGAACCGGCACGGCCTCCCGCCATTCAAGCTTGTCTAGACCGCCATGTCCGGTGAGGACGACGGCTTTCATCGTAGCAGGCAACGTCATCGAAGCAGCTCCCGTGTAGAATGATCCCTCTACTTGCCTAGGTAGAGGGATCATTCTACGTAGTCACTTATGGCTGACATGATGAGCAAGATATCCGCCGGCATCGAGCGAGCCTTCGCCAGCCGCGGCTTCGCGGAGCCCTCCGTCGAGGACTTGCGCGATGCCGCTGGCGTGAGCCTGCGCACGCTTTACAAATATACCCCTTCCCGGGCCGACATGGTTCTGGCGGCATTGGAGAACCGGCATCAACGCTACCTTTTGCATGTCTTCGATGGCCTGCCGGACGACACCGAAGAAGCGACCGACGCTATCCTCGTGAGGGTCGGCACCTGGATGGCGACCGAGACGTCGCATGGCTGTCTGTTTCATGCCGCCGTGGCAGCCGACCCGAACAGCGGTCCACTCCGCGAGCTTCTCGAACGCCACAAGGCGGAGGTCGCGTCCAGAGCGGCCGCGGCAACCGGCGTCGTCGAGGCCGAGGCCGAATTGCTCGTAATCATCGAGGGCCTGACTCAAGCATGGCCGCTGCGCGGCGATCCGGCCGTAGATGCTGCAAAGCGGTTGGGTCACGCCCTTCGAGTGTCGTTCGTATAAGCGATCTCCGAGGCCCATCGTGCAGAATGCTACGCGCTAGCCAAGCGAAACGTCATGGCTGGCAATTCGGTCGACTACGAGAAGCGAAATTCAACGGCCGCGTGGCCTGTCAAACGGCTGCACCCGGGTCCGACGCGCATATGCTTCTTCGCGTGAATAATAGGGGTTAAATTCTTGGCGCACACGCGTAATTCGCTCGTGTTCAGGCCAGATAGTCGAACGGAAGACACCCGTCAGGGCATCAGCTGGCCGCCGTTGACCTCGATGACCTGCCCGATGATATAGCCTGCCAAAGCCTCGGAGGCCAGGAAGAGGAATGCGCCGACACAATCCTCAGCACTGCCCAGGCGTCCCTGGGGGACAGTCGCGAGCATCGTATCCATCTGCTCCTTCGTCGAATACCTCTCATGGAAGAGCGTTTCGATCACGCCAGGCGAAACCGCGTTCACCCGGATGCCGTAGCTGATCCATTCCTTTGCCATACCGCGCGTCACATTCGAGACGAAGGATTTCGACGACCCGTAGAGTCCCGCGCCGCCGCCTGCGCCATTGCGCGCCGCGATTGACGTGGTGTTGATCACGAAGCCGCCCTGCTTCTTCAGATAGGGCAGCGCAGCACGCGAAGCGGTCAGAACTGACCGCGCATTAAGGTCCATTACCCGGTCGTAATCCGCATCGGTGGCCTCCTCGTAGGGCACGCGCTTGACCATTCCGCCGGCGTTGTTGATCAGGCCGTTCAGCCCGCCAAGCTTCTCGGCCGCTTCGTCCACGGCGGAGGCAAACGCAGCCGAGTCGCAGGCATCCGCACGCACCAGAACGGTCGTGCCACCCGCCTCTTCAATCTCGGCAGCAAGATTCTCCGCGGCGTCTTGGCTGGAATTGTAGTGCACGCCAACCTTCGCCCCCTGTGCGGCGAAGGCCTTAGCGAGGGCCGCGCCGATTCCGGTCGAGGCCCCGGTGATCAAGACCGACTTCCCGTCGAGTTCGGGGAAAGTGAAGGGTTTCGAGCTCATGGCAGAATCCGTCCGGTTTTTGGCGAGGTTGTCGATGGTGCGCGGTGCCAAGCACAGCGCACTCCCCAGGACATCCTCAAAACGGGAATGTAGACACACGCCATTCAAAGCTGCAACGTGCTCCCCGAGGAACGTTCACAAGACGACTGTCTGGGCGAACGGGCCTGACCGTTGGGAGGAATTTACATGCATACGATAGGGAAGCTGACGTGCGGCTTTGGGCTTCTTGTGCTCACGGCTCTGCCCGTTCAGGCGGTCGAACTGGTCGGCGCGGTCCAATTCGACGAAGACCATGCCTTCACCAAGGCTTTGCGAGAATTCGAGCGCGTGGCAAGCGAATGCTCGGACGGTTCGCTGACCTTCGATCTGCACCTGAACTCGGAGCTCGGGCTCGAGAAGGATTACTTCGAGAACATGAGCCAAGGCATTGCCGTCGATTACGGCATCGTCAGCCCCTCGCACATGTCGACCTTCTCGCAGAAGGCCCCGCTGATGGACATGCCGTTCCTGTTCCGCGACCTCGAGCACTGGAACGCCGTGATGGAGCAGGATGCGCTCGCGCCGCTGGCTCAGGACGTCCTCGAACAGGCCGACGTGCGCCTTATCGGCTACGCCGGAGGCGGCACGCGCAACCTGATCGTCAACAAGCCGGTGACGAACATGGAAGAATTGTCGGGCCTTCCGATGCGGGTGATGGGCGCGCCGATCCAGACCCGTATCTTCGAGGCCATTCAGGCCGCGCCCTCGGTCATCGCCTATGACGAGGTCTACAACGCCATACAGACCGGCGTGATCGATGCCGCCGAGAACGAGGCCGCCGGCATCGAGCAAATGAAATTCTACGAAGTCGGCCCGGATATCGCGTTGACGAAGCACGCGATCACCGTACGCCCCATCGCTTTCTCGAACGCTACCTTCGAGCGGCTGAGCCCCGAGGAGCAGGAATGCGTCATCGAGGCGGGCAAGGCGGGTGGCAAGCTCGGCCGCGACGTCGAGAGCGGCCAAGACGGCGAGAAACTCGCGGCGATGGAAGAGGCGGGTCTGCTGACCACGCACGAATTCGTCGAGCGCGACAAGCTGCTCGAGCTTGCCGCTCCGGTCAAGCGCGCCTATGCCGAGGAGCTTGGCGCAGAGGACGTTCTCGAGGCGATCGAAGCCGTCGAGTGACCCTGGGCGGGTCCGCTTCGCCGGCGGGTCCGCTCCAATCCACCGCCCATCCTGATCCACGAAACATCTGCGAGGGGCCATGCACGTCCTGCTGGAAGGCTATTACCGTCTCCTCAAGCTGCTCCTGACCCTGCTGATGGCCGTGCTGATCGTGCCCGTCGCGATGCAGATCCTCAGCCGTTACACCGGCGTCATCCCGCGCTACATCTGGACAGAGGAAATTGCGCGATTCTGCTTCGTCTGGGTGATCATGATCGGCGCCATGATCGCCGTGCGCGACGGCACCCATTTCGATGTCGACGTCATGCCTCACAGCCGCCGCAAGTGGGTCGAATTGGCGCTCCGGCTCCTGGTCAATCTCGCCATGCTCGCGATGGCGGTATCCTTCCTCTGGTGGGGCTGGGATTTCGGTATCCTCGGCTCTCGTCAGCGATCCGAGATCTCCGGTCTGCCGATGCTGGCCATCTACATCGCTTGGCCGCTCGCCGGCGCGACCTGGACCCTGTTCCTTCTCGAACGGATCTGGGCCGACATCATCGAATTCAGGAGGGGTGGTCCGGATGGGTCCCGCTGAAGTCGCCGCGATCCTGTTCGGAACTTTCGGTATCCTTGTCTTCCTGCGAGTTCCCGTAGCCTTCGCACTGGGTCTCGCCGTGGTCCCCGTCTTCTTCATCGAGGAGCGGCTGACCCCCATCCTCCTGATGCGGGAAATGTTCAAGAGCTACAACTCCTTCGTGCTGCTCGCCGTGCCTTTCTTCCTGCTGGCGGCGAACCTGATGAACTCCGCGGGGATCACCGACCGCCTCATCCGATTGGCGCGCGCCATGGTGGGGCATTTGCCGGGTGGACTCGGCCATGTGAACGTCGTCGTCTCGATGCTGTTTGCCGGCATTTCCGGCTCCTCCACCGCAGACGCGGCCGGGATCGGTTCGCTCCTCATTCCCCAGATGCGCAAGGAGGGCTACGATGCCCCTTTCGCTGTGGCCATCACCGCCTGTTCGAGCGTCATGGGCGTCATCATCCCGCCCTCGATCCTGATGGTTGTCTGGGGGGGGCTGATGTCGGTCTCCATCGGCGGGCTATTCCTCGCCGGTGTCGTGCCGGGCATTCTGATCGCCGGCTCGCAGATGCTTACCGTTTACATTTATGCCAAACGGCGCGGCTACGCCGTTCACACGCGGTCCACCTTCGTCGAACTCATGCGGGCCCTGGCTTCGGCCACCCTCGCCCTCATGACTCCGCTCATCATTGTCGGTGGCATCGTCGGCGGCTTTTTCACACCGACCGAAGCCTCCGTCGTTGCGGTAATCTACTCCCTGATCCTCGGCGTTTTCGTCTATCGCTCGATCACCCCGCGTGCCCTGCCCGGCGTGATCTACGACAGTGCCCGCTTCGCCGCGATCACCCTCTTCTGCATCGGCACCGCTTCAGCCTTCGGCTGGTGTCTTGCCTACTTCAAGATTCCCGCAGCGCTTGTCGAACAGATCGACCAAATGGGTCTCGGCATCATCGGCATCGGCATCATGAGCGCGTTGGCCTTTCTGCTGATCGGCATGTTCATCGATGCGATCCCGGCGATCATCATCTTGGGCACCGTGCTCTACCCGGTGACGCAACATGTCGGAATGCACCCGATCCACTTCGCTATCATCGGCGTTATGAGCCTCGCGTTCGGCTTGGTCACGCCGCCCTACGGTCTTTGCCTGCTGATCGCGGCCTCGATCGGACGGATCCGCCTGATCGACGCCCTGCGTGACGTGGCCGTAATTCTCCTTCCAATGATTGCGGTACTTCTAATCATCATTCTATTTCCGGACATTATCCTTGCCCTGCCCCGTTGGATCATGCCGACCTACGTCAACTGACTCCCGCCCCGGTAGGGCGCCGCATCGTTGACGAACTGGCCGGTCCATTCGGCATGGAAACTGCAAGGACGTCCGGCGGTCAGACATTACAGGAAGTGCAGACCTCCGCATCGGAGGGTTTCCTTACGGTTGGTGTTGGACGCCGAGCACGGAGCCTTCGGCTGAGCGCGGCACGTGGTGGCGACGCTGGCGGCGACCGGCGATCTTCTAAAACATTCGATTGCAGCACCTCGAACCAAGACGGAGATGACCGACGACAGAATGGCGCACATCAAGTTGGTCGATAAGTAAACTAACGGGGACTCCTCCGCGGCCTTGTTGCACGAAGTCTGCCCGGAATTCACATTGCGCCTCCAGCAGCATAGCTGGACGGCATGTCCAAGCCTGTTCCGAACCGCTACCGCACTCTGAACTAGTCTACTTACAACGCCTCGCTACGTGAGCGCGGATCTTTGACGGTCTGGTTTGACCCGTCGACGCCTTGACACGCTGCACCATCGGGCAAGCGCGGCGGGCAGACGGTCTACAGTGACGCCGCGATCCAAGCCTGTCTGACCCTTGCCCAGCAGGGCATCACGCGGTGATGTCCCGAGAGGGATCAAGGTCTTGTTCAGCCCGCCGCTGCGCCAAACGACAGGCTTCGTAGCAAGCCTTCTCAAGCTGGCAGGGTTCGACTGGCCGGTGCCCTTCGTCGGGCGATCCTTCCACTGGAAGGCTCGCTGATCCTCCTCAGTCTCGACGCTGTCTTGGCGGCAAAAGATGCTGGCCGTGCAACTGCCCTACCGCGGCAGCGGCGGCCCGCTGCACCTGCTGATCCCCTCTCGGGACATTGCTGCGCAATGCCCTGCCGGGCAGTGGACAGGACCGGTATCAAAGCGCGCGGTGAGGGCGAATGGCACGCTCGCAAACATGGTGGGGCGCGGAGGCGGGTTTGGCGCAAGGTCCACCTTGTCGTCGACGAGAGCACGCTCGAGGTTCGTGCAGTCGAGATCACCGGCAGCGGCGTGGGCCCCTTTCGGCAGATTGCTTCGCAATCGCCTGTCGGGCAATGGATGCTTCCGTGCTTCCGTGCTTCCGTGCTGCCGGACCTGCTTGGCCAAGTCCCTGAGAGCGAGCCGATCGCCTCGGTCACCGCCCCTCTCGGGATCATGCTTCGCATGACCCTGCCGGGCAGTGGACGGCGCCGAGAAGTCATTGCCCCGCGCGCGCCGGCGCAGCGCTGTGCGCCGGCTGTCGATCTGCTCGATACGGTGGTCGATCTCGTCGTCGTACAGGACAGGACCCTCATCCTGCTCGCGGAGGATGCGGTCGAGTTCGTTCCGCGCCGTTTCCGTCAGGACGGCGAGAATGGTTTTGGATGCGAGGTTGCGCTTTCAAGGCCGGTCATCACTCTGGTCTCTGTACGTTGATATGCGGCGAAGACCCGGGCGGACCGGCTCATCGCTTCGCTCAGTAAGGGGGTCCGCAGTGACAGACACAGAAACGTACGGCAGCAATTTCCTGAGATGACCTTGGGTAAGCGCTTCCTGAAGTAGTAAATGCGCCCTCTTCGCAGGAGATACGGATCGGCGGCGCGGCGATGGACGGGATGGCTCGGAGGCGTGTATCCTACCGCGTATCCCATTGACGCGGCGGTGGGATACGCGGGTTTCCGACAGGAGATCGGAACCCCTATCTTCTTGCGCTTTTCGTGTCTGATCGGAGTTCATTGGCTGGGGTGGTAGGATTCGAACCTACGGTACACGGTACCAAAAACCGCTGCCTTACCACTTGGCTACACCCCAACCGTGCGGCGTGGGATAGGCGAGGCCGGAAAGGGTCGCAAGTCAAAAAGTGCCTCTTCGCCCCCCTCCACATCCTGGCTTCCCAAGCGGGCAACCCCCGTCCGCAAGTACGCGACGCCTTCAGCGGGCGGCCCGGACAAGGCCGAGGATCTCTTTCGCTGCTTGCGGAATGTTCGTGCCAGGACCGAAGATCGCGGCAACACCGGCTTCCTTCAGAAACGCATGGTCCCGCTGCGGAATGACACCGCCGCAGATCACGAGGATCTCGCCGGCCGTCTGCGCGCGGAGCGCCTGGATCAGCTTCGGCGCAAGGGTCCGGTGCCCGGCGGCCTGCGAGGATATGCCGATGACGTGAACGTCATTGTCGATCGCGTCCTGTGCGGCCTCTTCCGGCGTCTGGAACAACGGACCCACGTCGACGTCGAAGCCGATATCGGCGAAGGCGGTCGCGATGACCTTGGCGCCACGGTCGTGTCCGTCCTGACCCATCTTGACGACCAGCATGCGCGGCCGGCGTCCCTCCTCCTCCGCGAAGGCCTCGACGTCGCGCTGGATCGCGGCGAAGGCCTCGTCCCCCTCGTAGGCCGCTCCGTAGATGCCCGCCAGCGTCTTCACCTCGGCCCGGTGGCGGCCGAACACTTCCTCCATCGCCAGGCTGATCTCGCCCACCGTCGCGCGCTGGCGAGCGGCCTCGACCGCCGCTTCGAGCAGGTTGCCACCGTCGGCCGCGCGTCGGGTGAGTTCCGCCAGCGCCGCGTCGCAGGCGGATTGGTCGCGGCTCGCCCGGATGCGCTCGAGCCGGTCCACCTGCCCCGCCCTGACTAGATCGTTGTCAATCGCGAGGATGTCGATCTCGTCCTCCGTCTCCCGGCGATACTTGTTGACGCCGACGATGACATCCTCGCCCCGGTCGATCTTGGCCTGCCGCGTGGCCGCGCTCTCTTCGATGCGCAGCTTCGGCATGCCGGAGGCCACGGCCTTCGTCATGCCGCCCATCGCCTCGACCTCCTCGATGAGTGTCCAGGCGGCTTCCGCCAGATCATGGGTCAGGCGCTCGACGTAGAAAGAGCCGGCAAGCGGGTCGACGACGTTGGTCACGCCCGTCTCCTCCTGCAGGATGAGCTGCGTGTTCCGCGCGATCCGGCTCGACGTTTCCGACGGCAGCGCCATCGCCTCGTCGAAGGAGTTCGTGTGCAACGATTGCGTCCCACCGAGCACGGCGGAGAGTGCCTCGTAGGCGGTGCGGACGACGTTGTTGTAGGGGTCCTGCTCCTGTAAGCTCACGCCCGAGGTCTGGCAATGGGTGCGCAGTATCGAGGATTTCGGGTTCTTCGGCTCGAACTCCTGCATGATGCGATGCCAGAGCACGCGCGCGGCGCGCAGCTTGGCGGCCTCCATGAAAAAATTCATGCCGATCGCGAAAAAGAAGCTGAGCCGCCCGGCGAAACGATCGACGTCCATGCCGCGCGCGATGGCCGTCCGGACGTATTCGCGCCCGTCGGCCAGCGTGAAGGCCAGTTCCTGCACGAGGTCCGCGCCCGCCTCCTGCATGTGATAGCCGGAGATCGAGATCGAGTTGAAGCGCGGCATCTCCTCGACGGTGTACTCGATGATGTCCGCCACGATCCGCATCGAGGGCTCGGGCGGATAGACGTAGGTGTTGCGGACCATGAACTCCTTGAGGATGTCGTTCTGGATCGTGCCCGACAGCTTCGCACGGTCCACCCCCTGCTCCTCGCCGGTGACGATGAAGTTTGCGAGGATCGGGATCACCGCGCCGTTCATCGTCATCGAGACCGAGATCTCGTCCAACGGAATGCCGTCGAAGAGGATCTTCATGTCCTCGACTGAGTCGATGGCGACGCCGGCCTTGCCCACGTCCCCCACGACGCGCGGGTGGTCGCTGTCGTAGCCGCGATGCGTGGCGAGGTCGAAGGCGACCGAGACGCCCTGCTGCCCGGCGGCCAGGGCCCGGCGGTAGAAGGCGTTCGACTCCTCCGCCGTCGAAAAGCCGGCGTATTGGCGGATCGTCCAGGGCCGACCCGCATACATCGTCGCCTTCACGCCGCGCAGATACGGCGCCTCACCGGGCAGGGTATCGAGATGGGCGATCCCCGCGAGATCGTCCGGCGTGTAGACCGGCGCGACGTCGATCCCCTCCAGCGTGCGCCACGTCAGATCCTCCGGCGCACGCGACTTCAATTCGGCGGCGGCCAGTCGTGCCCATTCGGTCTTCGCGTCGGATCGTGCCATCTGCGGGTCCCCCGTCTCTGCCCGGGCTGTCGGGCCGGCCTGCGCGCGAATGCGGTCAAATACCTGGCATCGGCCGGATCGGTCCTTCGCACACCCTCATTTCGTCCTATATTCACAGAGTAACGGACGAAAGGTCGAGATGCGCAAGCTGATCACACTCCTCGCAACCCTCTCGCTTGCGCCCGGCGCCTGGGCGGCGGACGCGGAATCTTTCGAAGCGGCCTGGCTGGCGGAGCCCGGACGCATCTTCGAGGCGAGCGAGGTCGATCTGGCTGAGTTGCAGTGGATCGCCCGTCCCGTCGTCGTCTTCGCGAATTCCGCCCGGGACCCGAATTTCATCGAGCAGATCGAGGAGATCGAGGCGCGCATGGACGAGCTTGTCGAACGCGACGTGATCGTGGTCGTGGACACCGACCCCGAGGCGCGGACCGCGCTGCGCGACAAGCTGCGCCCGCGGGGCTTCATGATGGTGCTGATCGGCAAGGACGGGCAGGTCAAGCTGCGCAAGCCCCTGCCCTGGTCCGTGCGCGAAATCTCCCGGTCCATCGACAAGATGCCGATGCGCCGCCGCGAACGTCACGGCAGCGGATAGTTGCGAAAATTAACGAAGCACCCCATATTGTGGTCAAGGGCAACCAAGGGGCCTTCGATGGAACGCGACGAAGACATTCCACTCATGCCGATCCCGGGCCTTCCGGGTCGATCCGGTCCGAGACCGGGTTACTGATCGGCATACGGCGCTTGCCTGCGCCGGATTTCGCCGCGAAGCGCTCGGCCGCTTCCGGTCCTGAATCCGCGTAGATGCGGATCAACTTAAGAACATACTGGCCCATTGCGAAGGCGCGCAGGCGCATCGCCATGAAGTCCTCGTAAAGCGCGATCCGGCGGTCCGCCGGTAGCCGGGCATAGCCCCTTCCCCTCATATCCTGCGCAAGCGCCATGACGGCGGATATGTAGCTGTAGAACGCCACGATCGCGTCGATCGTCTGGCGCGGCAGAACCTCGATATCGCTGATGAGGGCGACGAAGACGCGGTCGTGCACTTCGTGCGGAACGAAGGGGACGAAATCCGGATCCGCGCGCATCCGGGCGATGAGCTCCGCCGCATCCTGTTCGGCGCGGCCCTCGCCATAAAACACCGACAGCGTGTTCTGTATCTCCGCGAAGAGCGCCTTGTGGACGTCGCGCGTGCGCGAGCGACGTTGCCGCCTTGCTTCCGCCCGTTCCCGCGCGCCGTTGACGATCCAGCCGAGCGCGACGACCCCGCCCGCGATCACCGCCTGCCAGATGCGCGGGTCGATCGCGTCTATCAGACCCGAGGCGTTCACCTCATTCGAACTCCAGGATCACGTCGTCGACGGCGAGGCTGTCGCCGGCGGCCGCGATGACCTTCGAGACGACGCCCTTGCGCTCGGCCCGCAGGACGTTCTCCATCTTCATCGCCTCGACGACGGCCAGCGCCTGGCCCTGCTGCACCTCGTCGCCCTCGGCCACGTCGATCCGCACGATCAGTCCCGGCATCGGACAGAGAAGCATCTTCGAGGTGTCGGCCTCCGCCTTCTTGAGCATCAGCGCGGCCAGCTCGGCCTGTCGCGGGGTGCGGACATGGACGATCAGGTCGGCGCCGCGCGTTCGGATGCGGAAGCCGTGGGTGATCTTGCCGACCTTCAGCACCAGCGACTCGCCCCCGACGGACAGGCGTGCGAGCGGCTGACCCGGCGTCCAGTCGCTCTCGACGCGAAGCACGTCGTCGCCGATGGTGACGTCCGCGCCGTGCCGATCCGCCAGGATGGCCGCTTCGAGACGCGTCGTGCCCTCGTGCCCGGTCAGCGTGACGACCCACTCGGCCCCGACCTTGCGCTCGTGATTGTCCATCCGCCCCGAGACGCGCGTACGCCGGATCTCGGCCACCCGGTGCATCGCGGCGCAGGCGGCGGCGACGCGTGCCAGGTGTTCCGGGGGCAGCCCGACGCCTTGGAAGCCGTCGGGATATTCCTCCGCGATGAAGGCCGTCGTGATCTGGCCCGAGACGAAGCGGGGATGGTCCATGACCGCCGAGAGAAAAGGCAGGTTGTGCCCGATCCCCTCGACCTCGAACCCGTCGAGCGCGTCCCGCATCGCCTCGATCGCGCCCGCGCGTTCCGGCGCCCACGTGCAGAGCTTGGCGATCATCGGATCGTAGAACATGGTGATCTCGCCGCCCTCGAAGACGCCGGTGTCGTTCCGGACCTTCAACGTCTCCCCGTCGACCTCTTCGGGCGGGCGGTAGCGCGTCAGCCGACCGATCGACGGCAGGAAGTTCCGATAGGGATCCTCCGCGTAAAGCCGGCTCTCGATGGCCCAGCCATCGAGCGTGATGTCATCCTGGCGAAGCGAAAGCCGCTCGCCGTTCGCGACGCGGATCATCTGCTCCACGAGGTCTACGCCGGTCACGAGCTCCGTGACCGGATGCTCGACCTGCAGACGCGTGTTCATTTCGAGGAAGTAGAAGTTGAGGTCGCCGTCGACGATGAACTCGACCGTGCCCGCCGACGTGTAGCCCACGGCCTGCGCGAGCGAGAGCGCCTGCGCCCCCATCGCCGCGCGGGTCTCGGCGTCGAGGAAGGGCGACGGTGCTTCCTCCACGACCTTCTGGTTTCGACGCTGGATCGAGCATTCCCGCTCGCCCAGATAGACGCCGTGTCCGTGGCTGTCGCAGAGCACCTGGATCTCGATATGGCGCGGCTGCGTGACGAACTTCTCGATGAACATGCGATCGTCGCCAAAGCTCGATGCGGCCTCGTTCTTCGACGCCTGGAACCCCTCGCGCACCTCATCTTCGGACCAAGCAATCCGCATCCCCTTGCCCCCGCCCCCGGCGCTGGCCTTCAGCATGACCGGATAGCCGATCTCGCCCGAGATCCGAACGGCCTCGTCCCCGTCAGCAATGAGATCCATATGCCCCGGTACGGTCGAGACGCCGGCCTCGGCCGCGATCCGCTTCGAGGTGATCTTGTCGCCCATCGCCTCGATGGCGCCGACCGGCGGGCCGATGAAGATCACGCTCTCGGCCTTGAGCGCCTGGGCGAAGCGCGGGTTCTCCGACAGGAAGCCGTAACCCGGATGCACGGCTTGCGCGCCCGTCGAGCGGATCGCCTTCATGATCCGGTCGATCGCGATGTAGGACTGGTTGGCTGGCGCCGGTCCGATATGCACGGCCTCGTCGGCCATCCGCACGTGCAGCGCGTTCCGATCGGCGTCGGAATAGACGGCGACCGTCTCGATCCCCATGCGTCGTGCAGTCTTGATAACCCGGCAGGCAATCTCGCCCCTGTTGGCGATCAGGATCTTCTCGAACATCGTCCCCCCTCCCGGTCTTGCGCCGGTTTCTCAAACAGAAAGGGCCGCCCGGTCGCAAGACAGGACAGCCCGGAAATCGGTCCGAGACAACCCCGCCCGGCGGGGTCGCGGCTCAGAAGTCGTTGGACAGGGCGCCGCCCGCCGCACCGATCGCACCACCGGCGACGCAGTTGCCGTCGCTGATGATCTCGCCGGCCGCGCATCCAATGGCGCCGCCGATCGCGGCACGTTCGAAGTCGCTCCCCTGCTGGCAGGCCGACAGGCCGGCAACGAGGGCGAGCGCGGGAATCAGAAACTTGCGGTGCATGGTGGTTCTCCAATTGATTGCAACGTTCGAACGCAAAGGGGTCAACGACGGTTCCGGCTCGCGCCGAAGGGGGATGGCGTGTCCGGAAACCGCCTGGATCTCCAATCATTGTTCAGCGCATGTGGTTGCGTCGTTGCGTTGACCCGGATTGCCTCGAAGTCAGCGCCCGCCGCCTTAGTAGCCGCGTCCGCGCGTCGCGAAATCGTCGGCCAGCGCGCCGACGAGAGCGCCGGTGACCGCCCCGCCCGCGACGCTGCCGCTGATGGCAGAGGCGCCAAGCGCGCCGACCAAGGCTCCGCCAAGCGCGCGTTCGTTGTCGGTCCCGTAGCAGCCGGAAAGGGCCAACGCGGCAACGATACCGGTGACCCGAGCGATGTAGATCGGCAATGTCCTGCTCCTGCGAACCGTATTCTTGTTGTCGCGGAGCCGCTCCGGTCCCCGCTCTTGCCCCGTCGTTGCCTGCCTGCGGGTACAAGAAAGGTCCGGGCGACGGCGCGATCTCTCGACCTGACCATCGCCCGGGAGGGGAAGGGGTACGGTTCCACTCATGTCGCGCCCCGACCCTGCCTTGGGGCAGGACGGACCTTCGACACGCGAACAGGGTGCGGCCATTCCATGATTGTCCAAAGAAAAATCGGCGTAGATCGCGCGATCGGCCAGAATCAGCCCATCGCCGACCCGACGGTAATCAATCGGGATCGTCCGTGAAGGAACTGTCAGGTTCGCCTCCGCTTTCGAACAGTTCGGGGAAGGCCGCGGCGGCGCGATCCATATCCACACGGAGACAAGCGTCGTAATCCGCCGGATGGAACGTATCGTCCACCGCAACCACCTCCCGGCCAAAGAGCCACGACAGGCGGCCGGCATCGAGATTGCCGCGTTGGAACGGTCCGCTATCGAAATGCTCGATCAACGCAGCGAGAAATGCCCGATCCGCGGCCCGATCGATGTCTTTGCGATCCCGGTACCGCTCACGACGCGTAAGCGGCGTTGCCCCTTTCGGGTTCGCACGGCGAACGACGAACTGGAAGTCCGTTCCCGGCAATCGACCCGGAAACCCGCGATGCTTCAGCATGGATCGCCTTCACGATGTGCAACGGTCGCACCGTTAGAACCCTGACGCAACGAAGCCGGCGCCGCGGCTTCGCGCGGGACCGGCTTCGATACGGTGCGAACGCACGGAACGAGACCGCTCCGATTGCGCGCCGCCTCAGTACTTGGTCGTGACGGGCTCCGGCTCGACGGGAACGTACACCACGTCCTGCTGCTCTTCCGTGCGGCCCGAACAGGCCGCGATCGCGGCAGTGAGGCCCAGAATGGCGACGAGGTTGACGGCTTTGCGCATGAATATCTCCTGTCTCTCTATCGGGGCGGGTGAATTTGATGGTCGCCCCTCAATCGCCAACACGTTTCACGTCCGCCCGGTTCCCGCAATCGTGATCTTTCGGGATCGCGCGCGAGGGGCGATCCAACGGCAGACATTTGCCACCTTGGGGCGGTCACGAGAACCGCGGCAGAACGCTGCGCGCGGGATTCAACTGTTGCGCAGGGCATCGATCAGTTCGTCCTTGGTCATCTCGGAGCGACCCTCGATCCCGACCTCCTGAGCCCGATCGTAGAGATCGTCCTTCGTCCATTCCTCGTAGGAGGGCGACTTGCCCCCTTCTTTCGAAGGATGCATGTCCTTGTTGGCCTTCGCATTCGCGATCCGCGCGGCCTTCTGCTCCGACGCGCCCTGATCGCGCAGCGCCTCGTAGGTTTCGTCGTCCTTGATGCTCGGTCCGTGATCCTTCGTCATGGCTCAGCCCTCCGGTTCGATGCGCGGTGTGCCGGGCAAACCCACGACACGCGTCCGGCGTTCCGGCCGACCTGTAACGGGCGATCTATAACGGGATGGTGTCGTGCTTGCGCCAGGGACGGTCCTGCCGCTTCGTGCGGAGGCTGGCGAAGGCCCGGGCGATACGCTTGCGCGACATCGCCGGGACGATCACCTCGTCGATGAACCCCTTTTCCGCGGCCACGAAAGGGTTTGCGAAGCGATCTTCATAATCCTCGGTCCGCGCCGCGATCTTTTCCGGATCGGCCCGCTCCGAACGATAAAGGATCTCCACAGCGCCCTTCGCGCCCATGACCGCGATTTCCGCCGTAGGCCAGGCATAGTTGAAGTCCCCGCGCAGGTGCTTGGATGCCATGACGTCGTAGGCCCCGCCATAGGCCTTGCGGGTGATGAGCGTCACCTTCGGCACCGTCGCTTCCCCGTAGGCAAAGAGCAGCTTCGCCCCGTGCTTGATGACGCCGCCATATTCCTGCGCCGTACCGGGCAGGAAGCCCGGCACATCGACGAGCGTCAGGAGCGGGATGGAGAACGCATCGCAGAACCGCACGAACTTCGCCGCCTTACGGCTTGAATCGATGTCCAGACACCCGGCGAGCACCATCGGCTGGTTCGCCACGACGCCGATCGTCCGCCCCTCGATCCGGATGAAACCCGTCAGGATGTTGCGCGCGAAGTCCGGTTGCAACTCGAAGAAGTCGCCCTCGTCCGCGATCTTCAGGATCAGTTCGGCCATGTCGTAGGGCGCGTTCGGATTGTCCGGAATCAGCGTATCGAGGCTCTCCTCCACCCGGTTCGGATCGTCGAAGAACGGCCGAACCGGCGGAATCTCCCGGTTCGAGAGCGGCAGGAAATCCACCAGCCGCCGCGTTTCCGCCAATGCCTCCACGTCGTTCTCGAAGGCCAGGTCGGCCACGCCGGAGCGCTTGGTATGCGTCGCGGCGCCGCCGAGCTCCTCCGCCGTGACGACCTCGTTCGTCACGGTCTTCACAACGTCCGGGCCGGTCACGAACATGTAGCTCGAGTCGCGCACCATGAAGATGAAGTCCGTCATCGCGGGCGAATAGACGGCACCGCCAGCACACGGGCCCATGATGACACTGATCTGCGGGATCACGCCGGACGCGTCCACGTTGCGCTGGAACACCTCGGCGTAGCCCGCGAGGGAGGCCACCCCCTCCTGGATGCGCGCGCCGCCGGAATCGTTGAGTCCGATCACCGGCGCCCCGTTCTGCAGCGCCATGTCCTGGATCTTGCAAATCTTCTGGGCGTGCGTTTCCGACAGCGAGCCGCCGAAGACCGTGAAATCCTGAGAAAAGACGTAGACGAGCCGGCCGTTGACCGTGCCCCAGCCGGTCACCACGCCGTCGCCCGAGGGCCGGTCCTCGGCCATGCCGAAATCGGTCGCGCGGTGCGCGACGAACATGTCGAACTCCTCGAAGCTGTCGGTGTCGAGCAGAAGCTCGATCCGCTCCCGCGCCGTCAGCTTGCCCTTCGCGTGCTGCGCGGCCACCCGCCGTTCGCCGCCGCCCGCCTGCGCCCGGGCGCGACGGGATTCCAGTTCGCCGAGGATGTCCTTCATGCGCGTTCCTTTCCCTTGCGGTCCTGCTTAGCTTGCGTGACGGATGCGGGAAAGCCCGGGGCTGGCAGAGGCGCGACGCCCCGACTCGCCGAATGCACATACGCCTGTGCGCTGACGACACTACCCTGCCTCGCTTGCGGGCTATAACGCCTTGGCATGGCCATCGTGACTGAGCAGTCGACGGTCCCGTCGGTGCGGGGCACGCGGACTCCCCCGCATATCCTGACCCTCGTCGCGCTCGTGAGCGTCTCCACGCTAGCGATGAACGTGTTCCTGCCGTCGCTCCCGGCCATGGCGGACTATTTTCAGGCAGATTACAACGTCGTGGCACGCGCGGTCGTCCTGTTCCTCGGGGTGAACGCCGCGCTTCAGCTCTTCGTCGGCCCGATCTCGGACCGCTACGGCCGTCGGCCCGTCATCCTGACCGGAATCGTCCTGTTCCTGCTCGCGACCCTGGGCTGCATCCTCGCGTCGAGTGTCGAGACGTTCCTCGTCTTCCGCATGGCGCAGGCCTGCATCGTGGTCGCGATGGTCCTCGCCCGGGCCGTGGTCCGCGACCTCTATGCGCAGGACCGGGCCGCGTCGATGCTGGGCTATGTCACGATGGGGATGGCCGTCGTGCCGATGGTCTCGCCTGCGATCGGCGGCTGGCTCGACGCGCATTTCGGGTGGCACTCGAACTTCTGGCTCATGTTCGTCGCGGGCGCCGCGCTGTGGGTGCTGACCTGGTTCGATCTCGGCGAGACGGCACCGATGTCGGGCGGCTCCCTTCGCAGCCAAGTGCGGCAATATCCCGAATTGCTTACCTCGACGCGGTTCTGGGGCTATTGCCTGGCCTCGGCCTTCGCGTCCGGTGCCTTCTTCGCGTATCTCGGCGGCGCACCCTACGTGGGCAGTGTCGTCTACAATATGCCGCCCGAGACGCTCGGCCTGTTCTTCGGCGCCCCGGCCATCGGCTACATGATCGGCAACGGTATTTCAGGCCGATTCTCGCAAGTTGCGGGCGTAGACCGGATGATCCTGATCGGAGCCATCGGACAGGCCACAGGCCTGGGCCTCCTCCTGACGCTGACGCTTCTTGGATTCACGTCGCACTGGGTCTTCTTCGGGTTCATCACCTTCGTCGGACTGGGCAACGGCCTCGTCATACCGAACGCCACGGCGGGGATGCTTTCCGTCCGCCCGCATCTCGCCGGCACCGCCTCTGGCCTCGGCGGCGCGATCATGATCGGCGGCGGCGCCGCGTTGGCGGAGATCGCCGGACACATCCTGCCGCTCGGCGGCGGCGCCCTGCCCCTGATCGCGCTGATGGCCGTGTCCGGTTGGGCCGCGATCGTGTCGATCATCGTCACCATCCGCCGCAACCGCCAAGTCGCATCCTGAGGGCGTTCCGCCGCGCCATCGATCGGACTAGACTACGGTACGACTTGTCGCAGGCTTCCCGCTTCGCGATGATCGCGGGCGAAGCACGGAGGAGACCCCATGGAACTGACCGGAAGCCGAACAATCCGCGCCCCGCGCGAAACCGTCTGGGCGCGGCTGAACGATGCCGAGACGCTCAAGGCCTGCATTCCCGGTTGCGAGGAACTCACGGGTTCCGCCGAGGACGGGTTCGAGGCCGTGGTGAAGCAGAAGGTCGGCCCCGTGAAGGCGACGTTCAAGGGTGCCGTCACGGTGTCGAATGCACACCCGCCCGAGAGCTATCGTATCACCGGCGAAGGAAAGGGCGGCGTGGCCGGCTTCGCCAAGGGTGGGGCGGACGTTAAACTCACGGAAGTGCCCGAGGGGACGGAGCTCAATTACGTGGTGGACGCCAAGGTGGGCGGCAAGATCGCGCAGCTCGGCTCGCGCCTCATCGACAGCTTCGCCTCGAAGATGGCCGATACGTTCTTCGAGAACTTCAAGGACCAGGTCGAGGGCGAAAGCGTCACGCCGCAGGATCCGGTCACCTGAGCCACACGAACTTCGTTCTGCATGTGGCTGGTCGCATTCGAATCTATCGGGCGACCGGCCGCCACCCCGCGGCGCGCGCCTCCGTCTCCGAGCAGAACCACCGCTCGCCCTTGGCCGCGGAGATCCGTGTCGCGGCGTAGGATCGGCTACCGGGAAGGTGATAGATCCGCCCGTTGTTGCTGATGTTGCCCTTGATGGCGCAGCCATCCGGCGCGGGATCCGATGTGGCTGAACGCCGGTCGCGCATTGCCGCCCGCCATACGCTCGGATCGTCCATCTCGTAGGCCCAGAGGCCGCGACCGGCCAGCACGGCCTCTTTCTCCTCCGCCGCATAGGTCACGTTGTCACGATAGGTGCGGGCGAGGCCGGACCGAACGAGTTCCGCGCCCAGATCGACGCCGTCCACCCGACAGGTGGCAAGCACGCGATCGTAGCGGTCCCGTCCTTCGACCTCGCAGGTCGCGCGGCGGCCGGCGAAGCGCTTCACCGCACCTTCGGTCGCCACCACGCCGCAATCGATCACCTCACCGGAGGCGCGCTTGCAGGTCTGGCCCATCTCGGCGGCGTCGATGCCCAGCAGCCGGATGCTGGCGGCGGCACCGATGTCGATCGTGTCGGCGTCGATCACGCGGACCGGACCTTCCAGGGTTTCGGCGGCGAGCGGATTGGCGAGTGCGAGGAAGATAAGAAGCAGGCGGATCATGCCGAACCAATGCACGATCATTGGCGCCGGTTGCGAACCGAATGCAGCCAAATCGACGCGATTGTCTCTAGAATTTGGCTGCGCTGGACGGCGGGGTGATCGCCCGGCTTCGTCGCGATTCCCGCCATGCGATGAAGGTGACGGACAGGATGATGATGGTCGCACCGACGACGACCCATAGATCGGGCGATTCCTCGAAGAAAGCCCAACCCAGAAGGACCGCCCAGATCAGTTGCAGGAAGGTGGCCGGCTGGGTGACCGAGACCGGTGCGGCCGCGAAGGCCCGCGTCATCGTGTAATGCCCGGCCGTGGCGAAAAGCGCGACGACGCCCATCCAGAACACCTCGGAGACGGTCGGCGTCACCCAGACGGCGATGGCGAAGGGCGCGAGGCCCAGCGTCACGAAGACCGACAGCATCGCCACGACGAGCCCCGCCGGGTACCGATCCGAGAGCGGCTTCGCCAGAAGGTAGGACGCCCCGAACAGCGCGGCCGTGACCAACATGGTAAGGTGCCCCGTCTCGACCGCGCGAAGGCCGGGCCGCAGGATGACGACGGTCCCGGCCAGGGCGGCCAGCACGGCGCAGATCCGCGGCCAGGCGAGCCGCTCGCCAAGGAACACCGCCGCGCCGAGCGTCACGTAGACCGGGTTGAGGTAGTTCATCGCCGTCACCTCGGCGATCGGGATCTGGGTCATCGAGTAGAACCAGCACATGACGCCAATCGCGTGGACGAGACCCCGCCCGGCGAAGAGCGCCACCTGCCGCGCCGGCATGCGAACGGTCAGGGCCGACCGCGCAAAGGGAATGAGGAAGACGAAGCCGATCAGGTAACGCAGGAAGGCCGATTCCGCCGCGGGGAGGTTCTCGCCCGCGAACTTCACGACGGCGGTGACCATGACGAACAGGACACCGGTCAGCAGCATCCACAGGATGCCTTGCAAGGGTCTGGACGGCCGGATCATGCGCCTGCCTTGAACCGGACGCCTGGCCGCCGCAAGGCACACGGCCGCGATCCCCGCGCGCGTTCAGGCGGAAAGCAGGCTTGCGGCAATCGCCCACATCACGAGGGCGATCCCAGCATCGAGCACGCGCCACGCGGCGGGACGTGCGAAGACCGGCCGCAGCAATGCCGCGCCGTAGCCCAGCGAGAAGAAGAAGACGAAGGACGCCGTCATGGCGCCCAGACCGAATGCGACGGGTGAGTCGGCCTGCGTCGAAACTCCGCCGAGCAGGACCAGCGTGTCGAGATAGACATGCGGGTTCAACCAGGTGAGCGCGAGGCAGATGGCCACCGCGCGGCGAAGCCCGCCCGCGGCCGTCGCCGGATCGAGATGCCCGCCGCCGCGCCAGGCCGCCCAGGCGGCGCGCGCGCCGTAGAGAACGAGGAAGGCCGCGCCGCCCCAGCGGAAGACCGGCACGATCCAGGGCACCGCGGTGACGAGCGCGCCGAAGCCTGCCACCCCCGCCGCGATCAGCAACGCGTCCGAAAGGGCGCAGGTCAAAACGACCGGCAACACATGCTCCCCGCGCAGGCCCTGCCGCAGGACGAAGGCGTTCTGCGCCCCAATGGCGAGGATGAGCGAAAGCCCGAGGCCGAAGCCTGAAGGAAACGAGGTCACGGTCGCGTCGCCGTCCGCTTCACTGGAGCTGCGCCATCACCTCGTCACTGGCCTCGAAGTTGGCGGTGACGCTCTGGACGTCATCGTCGTCCTCTAGCGCGTCGAGGAGCTTCATCAGCGACTGCATGCTCTCGAGGTCGAGTTCAGTCGTCGTCGTCGGGCGCCAGACGAGCTTGGTCGACTGGCTTTCGCCCAGTTGTTCCTCCAGCCCGCTAGAGACCGCCGCGAGGTCGGTGTCGCCGCACCAGATCACGTGGCCTTCCTCGTCGGATTCGACATCCTCCGCGCCGGCCTCGATGGCGGCCATGAGCACGTCGTCCGCATCGCCGGCGGAGGCCGGATAGACCACCTGCCCCTTGCGGTCGAACATGAAGCCGACGGAGCCGGTCTCACCCAGATTGCCGCCGTTCTTGGAGAAGGTCGAGCGCACCGAGGATGCGGTGCGGTTGCGGTTGTCGGTCATCGCCTCGACGATGACAGCGACTCCGCCGGGGCCGTACCCCTCGTAGCGGATCTCGTCGTAGTTCTCGCCCTCGCCGCCGGAAGCCTTGGCGATCGCGCGCTGGATCACGTCCTTCGGGACGGACTGGCCTTTGGCTTCCTTGACGGCGAGGCGAAGGCGCGGGTTCTTGTCGGGATCGGGGTCGCCCATCTTGGCGGCGACGGTGATCTCTTTCGAGAGCTTGGAGAAGAGCTTGGCACGCAGCTTGTCCTGACGGCCCTTGCGGTGCTGGATGTTCGCCCATTTGGAATGGCCCGCCATCGGTGGGTGCCTCCGGTCTGATCTGAAGTGGTGTCGGTCGCGACGCTATAGCGGCTCGCCCACGGCCCGCGC
Source organism: uncultured Jannaschia sp. (assembly GCF_947494055.1). GTDB lineage: Bacteria > Pseudomonadota > Alphaproteobacteria > Rhodobacterales > Rhodobacteraceae > Jannaschia. Next base: position 122,949 of record NZ_CANLTR010000006.1, read on the forward strand.
AATCCCGGCCCATCCGCGTTGCGCCGCGGCGTGCGATACCTTTAGAGGGGCCGGACATTTCACGGGGGCCGCGGTGACGACCGACCAGATCATCCTCTTCGCGCTCTTCGGGGGCGTGTTCGCGTTCCTCCTCTGGGGGCGGTTCCGTTACGACATCGTGGCCTTCGCGGCGCTGCTCCTTGGCGTGATCCTCGGCGTGATCCCGAAGGAGGAGGCGTTCGCGGGGTTCGGCCACCCGGCGACGATCGTCGTCGCGCTGGTTCTCGTCGTCTCCGCCGGGCTCGTGCGATCCGGCGCGGTGATGCTCATCACCCGGACGATGATCGACGCGGGTCGCGGGATCGGCAGCCACATCTCCATCATGGGCGGCATCGGGGCGGTGCTCTCGGCGTTCATGAACAACGTGGCGGCGCTGGCGCTGCTGATGCCGGTGGACATCGCCACCGCGCGCAAGGCCGGGCGCCTGCCCAGCGCGACGCTCATGCCGCTCAGCTTCGCGACCATCCTCGGCGGAATGATCACCCTGATCGGCACGCCCCCCAACATCGTTATTGCCGGGATACGGCAGGACCATCTGGGCCAGAGCTTCGCGATGTTCGACTTCGCGCCCGTCGGCCTCGTGACCGCCGCCGCGGGCCTTCTCTTCGTGGCGTTGATCGGCTGGCGGCTCATCCCCGGTACGGGCGAGGCACAGGGCGGCGGCGAGAAGGACCTGACCAGCTACGTGGCCGAACTCACCGTACCCAAGGATCATCCCCGCATCGGCAAGCCCGTCTCCGACTTCTCCGACGTTGCCGAGGAAACGGGCGTCCACATCATCGGCCTGATCCGCGACGGCCGCCGCATGTTCGGCAGTGCCCGCCATGTCGGGCTCAAGGACGGGGATTCGCTTCTTCTCGAGGCGGAACCCGCCGCGCTCGACGAGTTCCGGGCCTCCGAGGGCCTCGACTTCTCCGATGACCGACGCATGACGCTCCTGGATGCGGCGGATCAGGGCCTGAGCCTGGTCGAGGTCGTCGTCACCGACGGCAGCCGGATCAACGGGCGCACGTCGCAGGCCATCGGCATGACCTGGCGGCAGCGGACGGTGCTCATGGGAATCGCGCGCAAGGGCCGCCGCATCACCGAACGGGTGCGCAGCACGAACGTGCGGAGCGGCGACATCCTGCTGCTGCTCACGCCGACCGAACAGGTCGAGGAGGTGGTGGCCTGGCTTGGCGCGCTGCCGCTTGCCGACCGGGGTCTCGCGGTGACGGAGAACCGCAAGATCTGGCCGGCCGCCGCCCTTTTCCTCGCGGCCGTGATCGGCGCGAGCTTCGGCCTCGTCGATCTGACGGTGGCGCTCGGCGTGGTCGTGCTGGGCTATGCACTCACGCGGATCGTGCCTCTGCACGAGCTCTACACCCATGTCGAGTGGCCGGTCGTCGTCCTCCTGGGCTCGATGATCCCGCTCGGCGCGGCGCTCGAGGATGCGGGTGGGACCGAACTGATCGCTGGGTGGCTCAACGGCATCGCCACCGGGCAACCGGCCTGGGTCGCGCTTCTGCTGCTGATGATCGTCACAATGGTCCTGTCGGCGATCCTCAACAATACGGCCACCGCCATCGTCGCGGCACCCGTTGGCATCGAGATGGCCTACGCGCTCGACGTCGATCCCGACAGCTTCCTCATCGCCGTCGCGGTCGCGGCCTCCTGCGCGTTCCTCACGCCGATCGGGCACAAGAACAACACGCTGATCCTCGGGCCCGGCGGCTATCGATTTGGCGATTACTGGCGGATGGGCCTGCCGCTGACGGTGCTGATCCTGGCCGTGGCGCTGCCGGCGACGCTGTTCTTCTGGCCATTGCGATAGGCCCAGGGGCGGCGCCTCCGGCGGGGATATTTGGAAAGCAAAGACGGAGGCGGGCGGACGGACCGGCTTGCCCCTTCCCCGGCCTCGGCGCATGTACGCGACATGGCCTTCCTTCGCTTCACCATCCTCGGCTGCGGATCCTCCGGCGGCGTGCCCCGGCTCGGCAATCACTGGGGCGATTGCGACCCGGACGATCCCCGCAACCGTCGGCGGCGCTGTTCCCTGCTGGTGGAGCGGATCGCGGATGCGGGGACGACGCGCGTGCTGATCGACACGTCGCCCGACATGCGCCAGCAACTTCTGGATGCGGGCGTGGGGACGCTCGACGGGGTCGTCTGGACGCACAGCCATGCCGACCACGTGCACGGGCTCGACGACCTGCGGATGATCGTCTTCAACCGGCGTCGCCTGCTCGACGTCTGGGCCGACGCCTATACCTTCGCGGCGTTGCGCATGCGTTTCGGCTACGCGTTCGAGACGCCGGACGGGTCGAGCTATCCGCCGATCCTCGCGCGGCACGAACTGGCCGGGCCGATCACGATCGACGGCGCGGGCGGGCCGGTCGCGATCACGCCGATTCCGGTCCAGCACGGGGATATCGAGGCGCTCGGGCTCAGGATCGGCGGCCTGTGCTACATGCCCGACGTCTCCGACATCCCCGGGACCGCGCTACCGGACCTGGCGGATCTCGACATCTGGATGCTCGACGCGCTCCGGCGCAGCCCGCACCCGACGCATTTCAGCCTGGACGAGGCGCTCGACTGGTTCGCGCGCCTGCGGCCCGCCCGAGGAATCCTCACGAACATGCATGTGGATCTCGACTGGGCCACGGTCGACGCGGAGACGCCCGACCATGTCACACCGGCGCATGACGGGATGGTGCTGGAACTGCCGTGCTAGATGTCCTGACCGTCACGGTCCCCGTCTTCCTCATCATCGGTGCCGGATACCTTGCCGTCTGGCGCAAGACCTTCACGCAAGGCCAGGTCGACGGGCTGATGGTCTTCACCCAGCATTTCGCCATCCCCTGCCTGCTGTTCCTGGCGATGGTCGATCTCGATCTCGCGGTCGTGTTCGACTGGCGGCTGCTCGCGGCCTATTACACGGGCTCGCTGGTCAGCTTCGCCGCCGGGATCCTCGGCGCGATCCTGTGGCTGCGGCGCGGACGGGAAGACGCGGTGGCGATCGGGTTCGCGGCGATGTTCGCCAACACCGTCCTGCTCGGCCTGCCCATCGCGGAGCGTGCCTTCGGCACCGACAGCCTCGCGGCGAACTATGCGATCATCGCGTTCCACGCAGCATTCTGCTACTTCGTCGGCGTCACGGCGATGGAGGTCGTGCGCGGCGGCGGGGGCGGTCCGCTCGGCGCCGTGCGGGCGGTCGGCTGGTCGATGACGCACAACCCGCTGATGATTGGCGTGGCGCTCGGCCTGGTCGTGAACCTGATCGGGCTGCCGCTCCCCGATCCCGCGCTCGAGGCGGTGCGCCTCGTCGCCCGGGCCGCCCTGCCCGCGGCGCTCTTCGGCCTCGGCGGCGTTCTCGTGCAATATCGGCCGGAGGGCGACGCGCGCGGCATCCTCCTCGTCTGCGGTATCGCCCTGATCCTCCATCCGGCATGGACCTATGGCGCCGGGCGCCTGCTTGGTCTCGAACAGGGTCCGTTCCGCGCGGCAGTGTTGACCGCGGCCATGGCGCCAGGCGTGAATTCCTACCTGTTCGCTGCCATGCAGGGCCGCGCGGTCCGCATCGCCGCCTCCTCCGTCCTGCTCGCGACGGCGGCGTCGGTTCTCACCGTGTCGGCCTGGCTTCTGGTGCTCTGAGACGACAGCGGCCCCGACGATCGCGCCGGGGCCGCTGTCGAGCGTCGCGTCCGATGTTCTGGGATCAGCCGTCGACGGCGGCAGGCCAGACCGGCGCACGCCGTTGGGCGAAGAAGTCCTTGTCGAGTTCCCAAGCCACGAAGAGGGGCACTTCCTCTCCATCGGTCGGCAGTTCGATCGAGTCCGGACGCTTCACCGGACGCATCGAGGCATGCAGGCCGCTGCAGAACGGCTGCCGGGCAATCCACTGGCGCATGTCCTCGCGCTTGCGGCTGGAATGGAACGGCCCCCAATCGGCTGCCACGCCCCGCATCCCGCGGGAGATGACGTCGTCGCGCGGGACGGTCACGTTCATGATCCGCACGGCGCACGCCATGTTGAGCGCGCCGTCCTTCAATGCTTCGCCGGACCGCGCCTTGCAGCCGTATCCGCGCGCGGTCGCCGGCAGGATCTGCACGAGGCCGTACCAAAGCCCGCCGCCGCCGACCGCCCGGGGCTGATACGTGCTCTCATGCTTGGACAGCGTGGAAAGAAGCCCGGCCCAGAACGACTTGCGGCCCCATTCGTCGGCCTCCGGATAGGCCGGGCACCACTCGCCGATGTCGCGCGGCACGGTATCGACGAGCCGGGTTCCCTGAGTGTCGAGCGCCTGCATCACGGCACGGGTCCAGCGGTCCGAGCCGTTCACGTGGTCCCAGCGAAGGTCGGGCAGATCGACCGTCGCGGGCCGCGGCGCGGGCCGTTCGGAGGCGCCGGGTGCAAGCGCGGGACCGGCCTGCGGCGCAAGCGCGGACATCGTGCTCGGCACCGTCGTCAGGATCCGTGGCGAGGCGGACTCCGCATACGCCAAGCCGGACAGGATAGGGCCGAAAGCGGCCAACGCGCCCGCCATAAGCGCGCGTTTGAGACATCTCGTCATGAAGTTCCCCCGAACATTCATCAATGTACGCCGCTCCGATTGTGAACCCGGTCGCGGCGGGCACCGCGATTCCACGCCGCCCCCGATATCCGAACTCCAGTGGCAGCCGGAACGGACACGGGCCGGATAGCATCGCCCCCCCGATGCGCAAACCTTCGCCCTCGGATCGCCCCGCGATCGGCAATCTCCCGCCAGCCGCGCGCCGCCTTGCCCCGCGCCCGGACCGGCCGTAAACCCGCAGGCGACCCGACCCGCCGACCGGAGGCCCCATGCTCGACCTGACCCACGACGCGCCGAAACCCCGCGTGATCGCCGGCGAGACCGACGATTGGGAGCTGGTGATCGGGATGGAAGTTCACGCCCAGGTCGCGTCGAACGCCAAGCTGTTCTCGGGCGCCTCGACCCGCTTCGGGGCGGAGCCGAACGCGAACGTGGCCTTCGTCGATGCGGGCATGCCCGGGATGCTTCCGGTCATCAACGAGTTCTGCGTGGCGCAGGCCGTGCGGACCGGCCTCGGCCTCAAGGCGGCGATCAACCTGCGCTCGGCCTTCGACCGGAAGAACTACTTCTACCCGGACCTGCCGCAGGGCTACCAGATCAGCCAACTCTACCACCCGATCGTTGGCGAGGGCGAGGTGCTCGTGGAGATGGGCGACGGCACGGCGCGCGTCGTCCGGATCGAGCGCATCCATCTCGAACAGGATGCGGGGAAGTCGATCCACGACATGGACCCGACGATGTCCTTCGTGGATCTGAACCGCACCGGCGTCGCGCTGATGGAGATCGTCTCGCGTCCCGACATCCGCGGCCCGGAGGAAGCAGCCGCCTACGTCACGAAGCTGCGCCAGATCATGCGTTATCTGGGCACCTGCGACGGCAACATGCAGAACGGCAACCTACGGGCTGACGTCAACGTCTCGATCTGCCGCCCGGGCGCCTACGAGCGCTACCAGGAGACGCAGGATTTCGCCCATCTCGGCACGCGCTGCGAGATCAAGAACATGAACTCACTGCGCTTCATCCAGGCCGCGATCGAGGCGGAGGCGCGTCGCCAGATCGCTATCGTGGAGGCCGGCGGAAAGGTCGTGCAGGAGACGCGGCTCTACGACGTGGAGCGGGGCGAGACGCGCTCGATGCGTTCCAAGGAAGAGGCGCATGACTACCGCTACTTCCCCGATCCGGACCTGCTGCCGCTCGAGCTGGAGCAGGATTGGGTGGATGACATCGCCGCGGCCCTGCCCGAACTGCCGGACGCCAAGAAGGCCCGTTTCGTCGCGACGTTCGGTCTGTCGGACTACGATGCCGGCGTGCTGACGGCGGATACCGCCAACGCGGCCTTCTTCGAGGAGGTCGTCGCCGCATCGGGCAACGGCAAGGCCTCCGCGAACTGGGTCATCAACGACCTGTTCGGACGGCTCAAGAAGGACGATGCCGGGATCGAGGCGAGCCCCGTGAGCCCCGCGCAGCTGGGCGGCATCATCGCGCTGATCGAGCGGGGCGACATCTCCGGCAAGATCGCCAAAGACCTGTTCGAGATCGTCTATACCGAAGGCGGCGACCCGGCCGAAATCGTCGAGGCGCGCGGGATGAAGCAGGTCACCGATACCGGCGCGATCGAGGTGGCGGTGGACGAGATCATCGCCGCCAATCCCGCCCAGGTCGAGAAGGCCCGCGCCAATCCGAAGCTCGCCGGCTGGTTCGTGGGTCAGGTGATGAAAGCCACCGGCGGCAAGGCGAACCCGAAGGCGGTCAACGAGATCGTGAGCGCGAAACTCGGGCTGTGACGCCGAAGCGCTCGGCGCGGTGTCGCGCCGAGCGCGTCCGGACGCTCAGTAGGCGAATTGGACGCGTGCCGTGACCGCGTGCGACTCGGTTCCGTCGATCGCCCCGGCCGTGCCCCGGGCGTAGGAATAGTCCGCCGTCAGCGTCAGCCGTTTCGTCATGTAGAGGTTCGCGACGGCCGAGAGGCCGTGCTGCCGCCCGCTCTCGTCGCCGAGATCGGTCAGGTCGAGGTAATCCGCGCGCAGCCCGACTTCGACCGCGCCGTATCCTCCGCCCCCGATCGGGTCGATCGGGACGACGCGCCCGAACGTACCGCTCGACCGATCGTAGCCGCGCTTCTCGCCGGTCAGGAAGTAGGTCATGTAGAGGTATCCGCCGTGCGCCGTGCCGTCCTCGCGCGCGCCTTTCACGTTCGCTGCCGTCAGCTCGCCCTGGAACGACAGCGATCCGACGGAGCGGGCGACTTCGAGGTTCACACGGGTGAGGGCGTCCACCTCCGCGATGGTCGAGCTCGAGGCGAGTACGGACGCGGCGCCCGTCGGGATGGTCGCGTTCGTCCCGCCGGAGAACGACACGCCCCCGTCGATGTCCCGCCGGGTCGAGAGGCCGAGGCCCAGATGCAGCAAATCCGTCACCCGCTGCGTGCCGACGCCCTCGCGGGTGGCATCGCCGCCGCGGGTGATCTCCTCTTGCCTGTAGATCGGCGCCCAGGTGACGCGGCCGGTGATGGCCACGCCGCCGTCGCCCACGCCGTTGTTGACGTCGCCGCCGAACACGCCCGCCGAGATCGAATGATTGTCGCCGCCGTAGGACACCTTGATCCCCACCGTGTCGCCCGGGATCAGCGCCGCCGACTGCCCGCTGGTGGCGAAAGGCAGGAACCGGCTGCCCGACACATCCTGCAGGGAGAAGGGTTCGTCCTGCTGACCCACTTGGAGGGTCACCCGGTCGGTCGGCTGATAATTGACGAACGCGTACCGGTAGAAGAACGCGTTGTTCTCCGTGTCGAGGGCCAGCGTCCCTCCGAACGCGTCGTAGGCTCCGAAAAGATAAATCCGCGCGAGATTGATGCTCGACCCGAAGGCGCTCCGCCCGGGGTCTTGGTCGTAGTAACCACCGTCGAACTGCACGAACGGCGCTACCGTAATGTTCCGCTGCTGCGTTCCGAACTCGAGGACGCGCTCGTCGCTCGGGAAGAGCCCGGAATCGTTCTGCGCTGACTCCGCCAATGCCGGGGCCATGCCCGTGATCGACAAGATCACCGTCGAGGCCAGAAAGGCCGCTGCGACGCGCCCGGCAGGACATCTTTTCGTCATCGTCGCATCCCCCGCTTCTCGATGCGCCCGGAGCCTCCGCAGATCACGTCCGTCGCTCGCGACCTACATTCACACGACGAAACGCGCCGCAAGACATTTCCGCAGCTCAACGACGGCTACGACGGCGCCGCGAGATTGAGGGACAATGCGTGGATCCGGGGCATGACGTCGCCGAGTGCGGCATGGACCATGCGGTGACGCGCCAGCCGCGACTTGCCCGCGAACGCACCCGACGTCATTACGACATGCCAGTGGCTCTCGCCCGAGCCGTCGTCGCCCGCGTGGCCGCCGTGTTTCGCGCTCTCGTTGACGACCTCCAGCCGGTCGGGCGCGAACGCGTCGTTCAGCCGCGCCTCGATGATCGCCTGCATCTGCATGAATAATCCTTTCGAAAGGTCTTCCCTCTGCCGGTGCTATGGCTAAACTCTGGTGCCTCTAGCCGGAAGGGGTGCAGATGACTAAGAGTGACCCGTTCAACTTCGACTTGCGCGTATCCACGGCGAAGAAGCGCAATCCGCGTGGACGCCGGGGCATGTCGGGTGCGGTCGAAACCTCCACGCGCGAGTGCGACCACGCGGGCTGCACCGAGATGGGCAAGTTCCGCGCCCCGAAGAGCCGCGACTCGACGGATGATTACTACTGGTTCTGCAAGGACCATGTACGCGAATACAACGCGAAGTGGTCCTTCTTCGACGGCGCGACAGAGGCCGAGCTGCAACGGCAATCGGAGAAGGACGCCCAGACCCGCCCCTTCCGTAAGTCCGTCGAGGAGCGCGCTTGGGCGCGGCTTGGAATCGAGGACGCGCACCAGGTCCTGGGCGGCAACGCCACGCGCAATCCCGGCCGGGGCGTGGTCGGCCGCAAGCTGCCTCCCACCGAGCGCAAGGCGCTCGAGATCCTCGAGGCGAGAGATGACTGGGACAAGGCCGCCATCCGCAAGGCCTACAAGAGCCTTATCAAGGTGTTGCATCCCGACATGAATGGCGGCGATCGCAGCCAGGAGGAGCAGCTCTCCGAGGTGGTCTGGGCATGGGACCAACTCAAGGACAGCCGCAACTTCAAGTGACGTGCCCGCCGTCCCGCTCCGCCTTCCAGGCGCGCAGCTCCGCCTCGCGCGGGCCGAGGGGCGGCGGTCGGTAGGGCGGCGTACTCTCGAATTCGCAGGCCCAGCGGCGACGCGCCGCCTCGCTTACCGCCTCCCAAGTGGCAACCGGATCACGTGACCGGCCGAACCGGCGCATCGCCTCGGCGAAAAGGCCGCCATTCGGCGGGTCGGAGCTTTGGAGATGGCCAAGCGGATCGCCCTCCTCGGCGACTTTCCGCCGGACCAGCGGATCGAAGCCGAGCCCGGCCGCCTCCGCCCCCGCCATGATCCAGTCGAGCGCCACGGCGCTCTGATGCGTGATCGGGCCGCCGCCGCCGATGGCGCCGTGGTCGCCGGGGAAGTATTCCTGCCGGTAGGGCCGCCCCTCGCGATCGGCGTTCAGCGCCTCCAGATTGTCCCAGAGCGTCGGGCGGAACGGCTTCCGACGCTCGTCAATGGCGACCGCGTGGCGGGCGGATCGGACCATCGGGCCAAGCGCCGTGTTGTGGAACGCGTAGCGGCGATGCGTCACCGTGCCGGGGGTCAGCAAGCCGGGCACGCCGAGCGCGCCCACCGTGTCCCAGACGCCGAGATAGTCGATGTCGAAGGGGATGGCCTGATCGGCGCCGAACTCGGCGTAGACAGGCGCGTCGGCCGGATCGGTGATGATCCACGGCGAATGCAGGGCGCGCCATTCGGCATTGCGCATCTGCCGCCGCGCCGCGCTCTCCTGCCGGCGCTCGGTGTAGCGGGCGACGGCCTCGGGGAGCCGGGCCAGGTCGGCCCGGGACAGAAGACCGGTGAAGCCGATGAATCCCACGAGCGACCGGGCGGTGAAGGCGCCGCGCGAGAAGCCGAAGACGTAGACCTCGTCGCCCGGCTCGTAGAGGAACACGAGGTGGCGGTAGGCTTCGACCACGTTGTCGAGCAGCCCGAGGCCCAGCATCCCGCCCAGCACCCGGTCGCTCGTCCGGGCAAGCCACGTGACGCCGCGACGCCCGGTGCCCACGCCCTCCACATAGACCGGAACCTGCGCCAGCCCGTCGTCCCCGCTAGGCGCGAGCGCCTGCGCGAGCCGGACGACATTGGTCGGATGGGGATGTTCGGCGACGTTCCAGGTGCCGTCGCAGAGGATGACGATACGCTTCATGCGCGCGATCGTATCACGTTCCGACGCGAAACGCCTCCGGATCCGAAAACGGACCCGAAGGCGTCTCGTCGGGGCGGCGCCCCCCGAGGGAACGGGACCGCCGCCCGTGCCACGCCCGTCGGGCGTGGCGATTGCGGTGCGGGACTTACTGCTGCGGCAGGAGAACGCGGTCGATGACGTGAATGACGCCGTTCGATTGCTGCACGTTGGCGATGGTGACGTTGGCGGTCCGACCGTTCTCGTCGGTCAGCATGATGTCGTCGCCGTCATAGGTCGCCTGCAGGGTGCAGCCGCCGACGGTCGGGACCGGATGCGTGCCGCCGTCGGCGTCGATCATGCCCTTGATCGCCATCGCGTCGGCATCGGCCGCCACGACGTGGCAGGCGAGGATCTGCGCGAGCTGTTCCTTGTTCTCGGGCATCATCAGCTGCTCGAGCGTCTCGTCGGAGATCATGTCGAACGCATCGTTCGTCGGTGCGAAGACGGTGAACGGACCCTCGCCCGACAGCGTCTCCACCAGACCAGCGGCCTGCACGGCAGCGACGAGCGTGGTGTGGTCGGCCGAGTTCACGGCGTTCTCGACGATGTTCATGTCGGCCATCATCGGCGCGCCGCCGACCATCGGGTTCTCGGTCGTCGCATCCTGGGCGAAGGCGGCAACGGGCAGCGTCAGCGCGGCGGCGGTCGCCATGGCAATATAATTCATCTCAATCTCTCCCAATGGGCTCGTTGGACCGGGCATCCTCGCCTCGGTTACCCACAATCACGAAAGCGTCGCCGCAAAGTTTCAGGCGCGCTGGAGCCTCAGATCTCGAAGAGCGGCTCGGCGGCAAGAATCTCGCCGGTCGGCTGCCCCGTGGGGGAGCCGCCCTCGGGCTCGTCGGAGATGGCGAAGACCACGCCCGGAGTCAGACCCTCGGGCCGCGGAATGTCGATCTGGCCGTCCTCGGGCACGAGGCCGAGCGACACCGGGCCCGCATCGCCCGCGATCAGCCAGAGCTGTAGAGACCGACCCGGCGCGGCGGCGCCCTCCTGCAGGATGATGCGCAGCGTGTCCTCGTCCGCCCCAGCGGCCACGAGCAATCCCGCATCCGGCGCGGCAAGATCGACATGGAGGGTCGGATCGAAGGGATCGAGCGGTTGAAGCAGGAAGAACGCGGCGGCGAAGGCGGCGACCGGCATGCCGATGATGGCGCCCCACCCCGCCCAGCCGCGACGCGGCGCGCCCGGGAAGAGGCGGGTCTCCACGCGCCGCTTCAGGCGCGCGGGCGGCGTCACCTCCTCCGTGCCCAGAAACGTCGCGAAGGTGTCCGCCCATTCGGAATGCAGCGTGCGGAGCCCGGGCTCGCGCGCGAGCCGGCGCTCCAGAGCGGCCGCCTCGTCGCGATCAAGCAAACCGAGCACGTATTCCCCGACGAGGGCGGCATCGTCCTCGGGGCGTTCGGGGGAGCGTCCGGGTGCGTCGATCATCGGGACATGCACTCCCGCAACGTGATCAGGCTCCGGCGGAGCCAGGTCCGCATCGTGTTGAGCGGCACCTCGAAGCGCGCGGACAGCTCGGCGTAGCTCTCGCCCATCAGGTAGGCCCCGCGGACCGCCTCGGACCGCTGCGCCTCGAGCTCGCCCAGGCACTCGGCGATCTTCTTCGCCTCGCCGCGCGCCACGACATGCGCCTCGGGCCCCGGCGTGGTGTCGTGCAGGGTATCGTCCGCTGGCATCTCTACGCGTCCGCTCTCCCGGCGCCGGGCTCGCAGGATGTCGATGCAATGGTTGCGCGCGATCGTCGCCAGCCAGGAGATGGGGGACAGGCCGTTGACCCGGTACCGGTCGGCGTTATTCCAGATCTTCACGTATATGTCCTGCACAGCGTCTTCGGCTTCCCCGCGGTTCCCCAAGACACGCAGTGCAATTCCGAACAGTTTCGCCGACGTCGCGTCGTAGAGCCGGCCGAATGCGGCGCGGTCGCCAATCGCAGCACCTGCGAGCCAGCGCTCGATCTCTTCCTGTGTCGCCAAGGACCCCTCCCCTGCGACCACGGGGCTGGCCGGGTCCGACCTGGCCTTTCCCTTGCGGTCCTCTCCCTTATGTTGCATCCGGGCACGCGGCTGCAAGGAGTGTATCGAGATGGCGGATGGGGGTCTGGAGATGAAGGTGAAGCCGACCCGGGACGTCTCCGTCCGGGAGGCGTTCGGGATCGATTCCGATATGATCGTGAAGGGGTTCGAGGATCCGGGCGAGCGCACGCCGGCGATCGACACCACCTACAAGTTCGACCCGGACACCACGCTCGCCATTCTTGCGGGCTTCGGCTGGAACCGCCGGGTGATGATCCAGGGCTATCACGGGACCGGCAAGTCGACCCATATCGAGCAGGTCGCCGCCCGGCTGAACTGGCCCTGCGTGCGCGTCAACCTCGACAGCCACATCTCGCGCATCGACCTGATCGGCAAGGACGCGATCCGGCTGCGCGACGGTGTGCAGGTGACCGAGTTCCACGAGGGAATCCTGCCCTGGGCGCTGCGCAACCCGGTCGCGATCGTGTTCGACGAATACGATGCCGGCCGCGCCGACGTTATGTTCGTGATCCAGCGGGTGCTCGAGCACGACGGCAAGCTGACGCTGATGGATCAGAACGAGATCATCACGCCGCATCCGTCCTTCCGCCTCTTCGCGACGGCGAACACGGTGGGCCTCGGCGACACGACCGGCCTCTACCACGGCACGCAGCAGATCAACCAAGCGCAGATGGACCGCTGGTCGATGGTGGCGACGCTGAACTATCTCAGCCACGACGCCGAGACGATGATCGTTCTGGCGAAGAACCCGAACTACAACAACGAGAAGGGTCGGCAGACCATTTCGCGCATGGTCACCGTCGCCGACCTCACCCGGACCGCCTTCATGAACGGTGATCTCTCGACCGTGATGTCACCGCGCACGGTCCTGGCCTGGGCGCAGAACGCGCAGATCTTCCGCGACATCGGCTATTCGTTCCGCCTGACCTTCCTCAACAAGTGCGACGAGCTCGAGCGGCAGACGGTCGCGGAGTTCTACCAGCGCTGCTTCGACGAGGAACTGCCCGAGAGCGCGGCGAGCCTGTCGCTCGGCTGACGCGGCGTCGTCCGGCCCTGGCCGGACGGCGTCGTCAGCTCGGCGCAAACATGAAAAAGGGGCGGCCCGAAGGCCGCCCCTTTTCACATTCTGGCAATAATCAGTTGCCGGCCGGTTCCGTCGTGCCTTCGGTCGCGGTGCCGTCGGCCGGGGCCATTCCGGTGTCGCCCGCGGGCGCCATCTCCGTCCCGTCCGCCGGGGCCATGGTTCCGTCGGCCGGCGCCATGCCACCCGTGCCGGTGGTCCCCATCGTGTCGCCAACCGGCTGCGCGGCCGCGTTCTCGGCCTCCTGCTCGTCCATGCTGACGAATTCGGGCGCCCCTTCGAGGTCCTCGCGCGTCGCCGCGGTCTGGAGGCGGGTCTCGCCGTTCTCGTCGGTCATCACCTCGAGCTGTCCCATCTCGATCGCGACGCGCTTCTCGCCGATCCCGAGGAAGCCGCCGACGCCGATCACCACGCCTTCGACGGTTCCGTCGAGGTTCACGATCATGTCGCTGATATCACCAATGGACTCGTCCTCTGTCGAGTAGACGGAGCTTCCCATCAGGTTGCTGGCGAGCGCGGTATTCTCGCCCTGCATCACGATCTGGCCTTCCACCGGCTGCGCCGGCTCTTCCATTTCGGCGGTCTCCTCCATCTCGGTCGTGCCCTCGACGGGCTCGACAGGGACGGTCTCGGTCGTCGTGGTGGTGTCGTCCATCGTGCCTTCCGCGGGCGGCTCCATGGTGGCCTCGCCCTCTGCCGGGGGCGTCTCGGTCGTGTCCTGTGCGTAGACGGCCGCCGGGCCCGTCGCCAGCATGGCGATGAGCGCGAGCCGGCTGATTCCCATCTTATTGGACATGTCGGATACTCCTGATCCTGATTTCTTACGCAGCGTCGCGCCACAATCCTCGCGGATCGTCCTCCCGCGCGACGCCGGTGCGATGCGGCATGACCAGAACGACTTGGCCGGGCAATCCGTTCCCCGTGGCGCACGGTCGGCGGTGCGTCGTTTTCGCAGGACGGTCTGCCGCGATCACCCCCGGGACGCGATCCGGCTTAGGAGGAGGTCGATATGAAGCCGGGCGTTGTAGGCATAGTCGCGATAGGCCAGCGGGAGCTTAAGCCGCGCGATCTCGTCGTCGATCTCCCGAAGCTCCGTCTGCAGGTCCGTCAGATGCCCGGCATCCGCGGTCCGCGCCGCCTCCGCCTCGATCTGCCGGATCCGGGCATAGTGCCGGAACACGCGGGAGCGGACGCGAAAGGCGTAGAGCCCCGGCAGCGCGCGCAGGAGCGGCAGCAGCAGGAAGACGATCGGAAGGAGCAGGATCGCGAAGCGGTTGATCTGGGCCACGACCCAATAGGGCAGGATGTCGGCGAAGACGGAGGGCCCGTCCGCCAGCAGATCGCGCGCGTAGCTGTCCTGCGGCAGCGCCGCGTCGGCCATCGACGGATAGGTGCCCGCCGATGTCAGGACGTCACCCGGCCCGTGGACGCGGATCGCGGCCTCGACGATCCGGTCGACCGCCGCCGGATGCAGGTGCGGCTCGGCCACAATGCGCGCGACCAGCCCGAGGAGGCGGAGATCCTCGGCCGGCAGCGGCGGGTCGAGCGAGAACGCGCCGGACGGCACGTCGACGATCCGCGCCTGCGCCATCCGCCGCGACAGCGCGACGACATGCGCCACCGGCAGAAGCATCACGTCGGGATCGGAGAGGATGGGCTGGAGATAGGGCGCGGAGAGCGGAGCGACGAAGACGGCGACGTCCGCCTCCCCCGCCGCAAGCGCGCCCGCGGCGTCGGCGCCACCGAGGGAAAGCAGCGTGTTGTCCGCGCCGGGCAACCCTGCCGCCGCAAGCAGGCTCGACGTCGCCGCCCGCGTCCCCGACCCCTCCGCTCCGGCCGCGATCCGGAGCCCCGCCCATTCCGCGACGTTGCGCGGAATGCCGACGGGACGATTCGGCGCGACCGCGTCCGCGCCTCCGGTCCCCGTATCCAGCCGCGCGAAGATCAACAGGGGCTCGATGAAGACCGATCCCAACGTCTCGACCGGCACGTCCGGCTCGATCCCACCCTGCAGGAGCGCCGCGTCCACAACCCCGCTTGCCAGCAGCGCCGCGTTCTCGACGGAGCCGGCGGTGGCGACGAGGTCGAGCGAGATCCCGTCCTCGGCCAGGATGTCGCGGTAGCGCTCGGCGATCCGCCAGTAGCCTCCGTCCTCGATCCCCGCCGCGAAGCGCACCCGCTCCGGTGGCGGCAGGTCGCGCGCGAACCAGAGCGTGGCGGCGAGGACGCCGACGACGAGAAGGGCGTAGCCCAGAACGCGGATCATGGTCGGACCGGATGGCGCATCACGCGCGATAAGGCCGCCGGACCGCCCGCGACGCAACCCCTGCCGCTGCCGGCACGCCTTGCCTTTCGACCCCGCGAGCGCAATCTAGCACCCATGAGCAAGCCCACCGACAATCCCGCCGATCCGTTCAAGAAGGCGCTGGCCGAGGCCACGAAGACGATGGCCGACGATTCCGACCTGGCCGTCACCTACTCGGTGGATCCGCCCGGCCGTACGAACGACAGCGTCCGCCTGCCGCAGGTGAGCCGGCGGATGACGCGGGAGGAGGTGCTGCTCGCCCGCGGTACGGCCGATGCCTTCGCGCTGCGCCATCGCCATCACGATTCCGGCGTCAACGCCCGCTACATGCCGCAGGGCAACATGGCGCGCGACCTCTACGACGCGATGGAGACGGCGCGCTGCGAGGCCGTGGGCGCGCGGGCCATGCCCGGCACCGCCGGTAATATCGACGCCAAGATCGGGGTAGAGGCGGCGCGCAAGGGCTACGCCGACGTGGCCGACAAGGCGCAGATCCCGCTCGCCACGGCGGCCGGGTACTGGATCCGCCAGATGGCCACCGGCCGCGACCTGCCGAAGGGCGCGGACAACGCGCTCGAGCTCTGGCGCGGCTTCATCGAGGAGCAGACGGGCGACCGGCTCGACAATCTGCAGGACGTGCTGGGCGACCAGCGCGCCTTCGCCCGCCTTGCACGGCAACTGATCGAGGATCTGGGCTACGGCGATCAGCTCGGCGACGATCCCGACCAGGAGGCCGAGAACGAGGAGGAGGGTGAGGCCGAGGAGGACGAGGAGCCCGATTCCACCGGCAACGACGAGGAGGAGGACGAGGCCGACGCCTCTCCCGAGCAGAGTCAGGACCAGCAGGACGATCCAAGCCAGGCCGAGGTGTCGATGGACGACATGGCCGACGAGGAGGCGGGCGAGGAGGCCGAGATGCCCGACGCCGACGAATCGTCGGAGCCGCCACCGCCGCCCCCCGTCTCCGACGCCGATCCGAATTACACCGTCTTCACCGAACGCAACGACGAGATCGTGCACGCGGAGGAGCTGGCCGAGATCGCCGAGCTCGAACGCCTGCGCGCCTATCTCGACCAGCAGCTCGACCCCCTGAAGGGCGCCGTCTCACGGCTCGCGAACAAGTTGCAGCGGCGCCTGCAGGCGCAACAGAACCGCTCCTGGGAGTTCGACCTCGAGGAAGGCATTCTCGATGCCGGCCGACTCGCCCGCGTCGTCGCCAATCCGACCACGCCGCTCAGCTTCAAGATGGAGCGCGACACAGAGTTCCGCGATACCTGCGTGACGCTGCTGCTCGACAATTCCGGTTCGATGCGCGGCCGGCCCATCTCCATCGCTGCGATCTGCGCCGACGTGCTGGCGCGGACGCTGGAACGCTGCGGCGTGAAGGTGGAGATCCTCGGCTTCACGACCCGGGCCTGGAAGGGCGGGCTCGCCCGCGAGGAATGGCTGAAGGCCGGTCGCCCGCCCGCGCCGGGCCGCCTGAACGACCTTCGCCACATCGTCTACAAGTCCGCCGACGCGCCCTGGCGGCGGGTCCGGCCCAATCTCGGGCTGATGATGAAGGAGGGGTTGCTGAAGGAGAACATCGACGGCGAGGCGCTGGAATGGGCGCATCGCCGTGCGGTCGCGCGGCACGAGGCACGCAAGATCCTGATGGTGATCTCCGACGGCGCGCCGGTCGACGACTCGACCCTGTCGGTGAACCCGGCGAACTATCTCGAGAAGCACCTGCGCGACGTCATCGCGATGATCGAGAAGCGCCGCGCCGTCGAGCTTCTGGCCATCGGCATCGGCCACGACGTCACGCGCTACTACGACCGCGCGGTCACGATCACCGACGTGGATCAGCTTGCCGGCGCCATGACCGAGCAGCTCGCCGCCCTGTTCGACGCCGACCCCCGCGCCCGGGCCCGCGTCATGGGCATGCGCCGGGTCTCCTGACCCCTTCTTCTTGGCGGAAATACTCCGGGGAGCGCGAGGGGCTGGCCCCTCGCTCGTCCGCCCGCGACGGATGACGCGCTGGAAGCACCCGTTCTTCCACCCAACGACAAACAACCGTTTCGATCGGAACCGACCCAAACGGTTCGCGCGTTATGGCTCTCGTCGCAAGGGCCGCCCGCCGCCTCCGCAACGGTCTTTCCCCTTCGCAGGCCCACGACTATGCCGGGCGCCAAGGAGGCCGCCCATGTTCCAGAACTTCGACGTCACCGCCCGCCCAGAGGCCGCCCCGCCGCGCGTGGCCCGGCTGCGGGCATGGATGGCGGGCCAGGGTCTCGACGCCTTCCTCGTGCCGCGCGCGGATGCCTGGCAGGGCGAATACGTCGCGCCATGCGACGAACGGCTGGCCTGGATCTCGGGGTTCACCGGCTCGGCGGGCTTCGCCGTGATCCTCACCGACCGCGCGGCGATCTTCACCGACGGGCGCTACAAGGTGCAGGTCGCGGCGCAGACCGACCCCGACACGTTCGAGACCGTCGACTGGCCGGCCACCACGCTCGCCGATTGGCTGCCCGACGCCCTGCCCTCGGGCGGTCGCGTCAGTTTCGATCCGATGCTCCATACGGTGCGGGAGATCGCGCGGCTGCAGGATGTGGACGGGATCGAGTTGGTCTCGTCCCCGAACGGCGTCGACGCGATCCGCGAGGATCGCCCTGCCCCGCCCGCGGCGCCGATGCGCGCCTATCCCGACGAGCTGGCCGGCCGGACCGCCGCGGAGAAGCGCGCGCGGATCGGTGCGGCGATCGAGGCGGCCGGGGCGGCGCAGTTCGTGACCAACCAGCCCGACGCGATCGCGTGGCTCCTCAACGTCCGCGGCGGCGACATCGCGCGCACGCCCGTCGCGCAGGCTTTCGCGGTGATCCACGCCGACGGATCGGTCGATCTCGTCTGCGATCCCGTCAAGACCGGACCGGTGTCCGACCATCTCGGCCCGGACGTCCGCGTCACGCCCCCCGACGATCTGATCCCGCTGCTCGAGAGCCTCACCGGTCCCACGGGCTTCGACCCCGCCGCCTGCCCCGTGGCGATGCACGCGGCGCTGCGCGAACCGGTGGAAATGACCGATCCGGTCGCCCTGCCCAAGGCGCGCAAGACCGAGGCCGAGATCGCCGCCACGCGCGAGGCGCATCTGCGCGACGGCGCGGCGATGGTCCGCTTCCTGCACTGGCTCGACACGGCGCGCGCGCCCGAAACGACCGAGATCGACGTGGTCCGCGCACTCGAGGGGTTCCGCCGGGACACGGGCGCGCTGCGCGATATCAGCTTCGACACGATCGCAGGGTCCGGCCCGCACGGCGCCATCGTGCATTACCGCGTCAACCAGGAGACGGACCGGGTGCTCGACACCGACAGCGTGCTCCTCGTCGATTCCGGCGGCCAGTACGAGGACGGGACGACCGACGTTACCCGCACGATCCCCCTCGGCGCGCCGCCGCTGGAGATCGCCCACGCCTTCACGCGCGTGCTTCAGGGAATGATCGCCGTCAGCCGCGCGCGCTTTCCCAAGGGCGTCGCCGGCGCTCATCTCGACGCGCTGGCCCGCGCGCCGCTCTGGGCCGAGCATCGGGACTACGACCACGGCACCGGCCACGGCGTCGGCGTCTATCTCGGCGTCCACGAAGGCCCTGCCCGGATCAGCCGGGCGAGTCAGATCCCGCTGGAGCCGGGAATGATCCTGTCGAACGAGCCGGGCTACTACCGGGCTGGAGAATACGGGATCCGCATCGAGAACCTCGTCGTCGTGACGGAGGCCGAGCGCCCCGAGGGCGGCGACGACCGCGACATGCGCGCCTTCGAGACGCTGACCTTCGTGCCGATCGACCGGCGGCTGATTCTGACCGACCTGCTCTCCCCGGACGAGCGCGCCTGGCTCGACGCCTATCACGCGGAGGTCGCCCGCAGGATCGGCCCGCGCCTGGACCCGGAGGACCGCGCCTGGCTCGAGCGGGTCTGCGCGCCCCTCCGAGGCTTCCCAGTCCCGGACACGGAGGATAGGGTCCGCGCGAAACGTGGGGAGACATAGTGAATGATCAAGATCGACGTGACACCGGCGACGGGCAACTGGACCGTCAGGACCGACGATGGCATCCTCGTGGAGAGCCGCAGGGCGCTCGCGCTCAAGGAGGGCGACCGCGACGCCGTCATCTACTTTCCCCGGGCCGACGTCGCCATGGCGCTTCTGGAACGCACGGAGACGGAGACCGAATGCCCGTTCAAGGGCACGGCAAACTACTACGCCTATGTCGGCCAGTCGGTGCGCATCCCCGACGTCGCCTGGACCTACGAGAACGTCTCCAACGCGGACGCCAAGGCGATCGAGGGGCACCTGGCCTTCTACGCCGACAAGGTGACGGTGGAGCAGATCTGAGCCCGGCGACGTACGGGACGCCATGGACCTGCGGCCGCCAACAGGGCCGATGCGTCAACCGTCCTGCGGAACGACCTTACCCGGGTTCATCAGCGCCGCCGGGTCCAGCGCGCGCTTGACCGCACCCATCACTTCCCAGGCCGCCCCGTGCTCGGCCGCCATCAGATGCAGCTTGCCGAGGCCGACGCCATGCTCGCCGGTCGCCGTCCCGCCGAGTTCGAGCGCATGCGCGACCATCGCGTCCGGCAGACGCTTGGCCTCCGCGATCTCCGACGCCGCGTTCCGGTCCACCATCAGGATCGCGTGGTAATTGCCGTCGCCCACATGGCCGAGGATCGGACCGTCGAGCGGTGAGGCCGAGATCTCGGACGCCGCCCGCCCGATGGCCACGCCGAGCTTCGAGATCGGCACGCAGACATCGGTGACGATGGCGGTCGTTCCCGGCCGGCTGGCGAGGATCGTGTGATAGGCCCGGTGCCGCATCGTCCAGAGCCGCGTGCGCTCCTCCGGCTTCGTGGCCCAGCGATAGTCGCGGCCGCCCTGCTCCGCCGCGATCTCCCCGAACCGCGCGGCCTCCGCGGCGACGCCGTCCCCGGTACCGTGGAACTCGAGCAGCAGATGCGGCTTCTCCGGCAAGCCGGCGGCGTCGGCCGCGTTCAGGATGCGCACCGTGGCCATGTCCACGTATTCGATCCGCGCCGGGGCGAGGCCCATCTGCATGGCGAGGATCACCGCCTCGATCGCCCCTTCGGTGGTATCGAACCCGCAGACCGCCGCGGAGACCGCCTCCGGCTGCCCGTGCAGGCGCAGCGTCAGCTCGGTGATGAGGCCGAGCGTGCCTTCCGCCCCCACGAACAGACCCGTCAGGTCGTAGCCCGAAGAGGATTTCCGCGCGCGCGTTCCGGTCCGGATCACCCGCCCGTCCGCCAGCACGACCTCGAGCGCGCGCACATGGTCGCGCATCGTGCCGTACCGGACGGCCGTGGTGCCCGAGGCGCGGGTCGAGGCCATGCCGCCGAGCGACGCGTCGGCGCCGGGGTCGACCGGGAACATGAGGCCCGTCGCGCGCAAATCCCGGTTCAGCGCCTCGCGCGTGCAGCCCGGCTGGACCCGGACGAGCATGTCCTCGACCGAGACGTCGAGCACGGCCGCCATCTCGCGAAAATCGACGCTCACCCCGCCCCGCGACGCGGAGCCGTGACCCTCGAGCGCGGTGCCGGCGCCCCAGCCGATGATCGGCACGCCGTGCCGCGCGCAGACACGGACGATGACGGCGACCTCCTCCGTGTCTTTCGGATAGACCACCGCATCGGGCGGCATCTCGGGATGCCAGGTCTCGGACCGCCCGTGCAGGGAGAGATCGCTCTTTCCCGTCGACAGGCGTTCGCCTAGCATTCCCCGCAATTCGTCGAGCGCGTCGTTCGGGATCATCGGCCCTCCCCTTCGGCGCCGTGCATGCGCGAGGGGCGCGAAAAGGACAAGGTTTGACCGACGCGCCCCCCCGCGACACGCCGCCGAAGACGACGCCCCCTAAGGCCACGCCCGTCCCGCTGGCGACCGCGACGCTCGCCACCCTGCGCCGGTCCTGGCAGGTGATCCGGCAGCAGGGGCCTTCGAAGGTGCAGTTCTGGTTCATCGCCCTCGTCCTCGGCATCGCGTCGGGCTACGCGGCCGTGGCGTTCATGCTGTCGATCCAGTGGCTGCAGGCGCATCTTTACGGGACAGACGATCCGCGCCAGCTGCACAGTTTCGCCCGTACGATGCCGTGGTTCCGGGTCCTGATCCTGCCGGCGATCGGCGGCCTGATCGTCGGTTGGCTGCTGACCCGGTTCACGCCGGATGGCCGCGTGCGGGGGCCGGCGGAAGTGATCCAGGCCTCGGCGATGAAGGAGGGCCGGGTCGAGCGGCGCGCGGGACTGGCCTCGATCGCGGCCTCGCTCATCACGCTGTCTGCCGGCGGCTCCTCGGGGCGGGAGGGGCCGGTGGTCCACATGGTCGGCATGATCGCCGGCTGGGTGTCGAACCGGCTGAACGCGGACGGTGTGACGGGACGCGACCTGCTGGGCTGCGCCGTCGCCGCGGGGGTCGCGGCCAGCTTCAACGCGCCGCTGGCCGGGGCGCTCTTCGCGCTGGAAGTCGTCCTGCGCCATTTCGCCGTCCACGCCTTCGCGCCGATCACCATCGCCGCCGTCTCGGGCGCCGTCATCAGCCGCATCCATTTCGGCGACCGGACCGAGTTCGCCCTGCCGCAGGAGGGGGCCCTCGCCTTCTATCTCGAACTGCCCGCCTTCCTTCTGCTCGGGATCGTCGCCGCACTCGTCGCCGTGGCGCTCATGCGATCGGTCTTCGTGGCCGAGGACATGGCGACGCGGTGGCAGGCCCGCTTCCGTCTGCCGCCCATGCTCCGGCCGGCGGTGGCCGGCCTGATGCTCGGCGCCATGGCCATCGTGTTCCCGCACATCATCGGCGTCGGCTACGAGACCACCTCCGCCGCGCTGTCGGGCAATCTGCTGCTCAAGGACGCCATCGTCTTCGCCGTGGTGAAGGTCGCGGCGACGAGCATCACGATGGGCGGCCGCATGGGCGGCGGCATCTTCTCGCCCGCGCTGATGGTCGGCGCGCTGACCGGACTCGCCTTCGGCGGCATGGCCACGGCGGTCTTCCCGAACGTCTCCGGCTCCGAGACGCTCTACGCGCTCGCCGGGATGGGCGCGGTCGCGGGCGCGGTGCTCGGGGCGCCGATCTCCACCACGCTCATCGTGTTCGAGCTGACCGGCGACTGGCAGACCGGGCTGGCGGTGATGACCGCCGTCTCCGTCGCCTCCGCCCTGTCGGGCCGGCTGGTCGCGCGGTCCTTCTTCCTGACGCAGCTCGAGCGGCGCAACGTCCATCTCGCCGACGGGCCGCAGCGCTACCTGCTGGCGATGTTCAAGGTCTCGGCGGTGATGAAGGCGCCCGAACACGCGAAGGCGCCCGCGACCGACCGGGTGCGGCGGGCGCTGAACGACGGGCTGTTCGTGTCGCCCAGCGACACGCTGGAGACGGCGATGCCGCTGTTCGAGACGTCGGGATCGGACTTCCTCGTGGTCGCGCGCGTCGACGGAAAGGCCGAGACGCCCGACATCGTCGGCGTGGTCCTGCATGTCGACGCGCTCCGGGCCTTCAACCGCGCCCTGGCGGCGACGGCGAAGGAGGAGCATTCCTGACCGACGTTCAGCGATCATCCTCGTCGATCAGAGGGTCGATCAGGTCCGGCCCCTCGACCCGGTTCGAGTTCACCTTCGTCGAGACGCGGTATCGCGTCAGGCGTCCCTCCGGCGCCGCCCGCATGCGCGTCGCTGCCCCGTGCCCTGCTTCCCCGAGCCACAACGCCCAATCCGCCGGGTCGAGCGTGACCGGCTCGCGGTGATGGATCTCCGCCATCGTCGAACCCGCGGTACAGGTGACGATCGCGCAGGTCGGCAGATCCTCCGGCCCCCAATCCTGCCAGAGGCCCGCAAAGGCCAGCGCCTCGCCCTCGCGTGGATGGAAGTACCACGGCAGCCGCTGTCCGTCCGCCTTCGTCCATTCGTAGAAGCCCGTGGCGGGGATCAGGCACCGCCGCTCGCGGATCGCGGTGCGGAAGGCGGGCTTCTCCGCGACCGTCTCGGCGCGCGCGTTGATGAGGAGCGGCCCGTCGGTCGGGCTCTTGTACCAATGCGGCAGGAACCCCCATCGCATCGGCCTGAGCCGCCGCTCACCCTCGGCAGCCGTCACCACCGGCACCTGCGTCGTCGGACAGACGTTGAAGCGCGGCCCCTCCGGCAGGTCGTTCGACGGAGCGGCGGCAAAAACCTGCACCATCGCTTCGTGCGGCAAGGTCAGGGCGTAGCGGCCGCACATCGCGAACGCCTCAGGCCGCGTCGAGAGGGAATTCGAGCTTTACCCGATGCCCCGAACCGTCGGACGCGACGTCGAGGAACCCGTCGAGCTGCGCCGCCGACGCCTCCATGATCCGTCGTCCGAGACCGGCCCGCGCATTCGCGCTTCCGACGCCGTCATCCTCGCAGGACAAACTATACCGCCCGCCGGGGTCCGGTCGGCCTCGAAGCACGATTCGACCGGTCCGGCCTTCCGGAAAGGCATGCTTGCAGGAATTGGAGATCAGCTCGTTGACGAGGACGCCCAGGGCCGAGGCACGCTTGTTCGGCAGCTCGAGCGGAGCCAGCTCGACGTCGATCTCGACGCTCGCGGGCGCCATGTTCTCCATGTAGCGGACGATGCGGCGCAGGTATCCCGTTACCTCGATCGGGGCGTCCGGGTCATCCGCCTGATAAAGATCGCTGTGCAGTTCGACCATCACGTTGATGCGCTGCTCGACCTCCAGAAGCGCGGCCCGGACGTCGTCGCTCGCGCCGCGTGCCGACATCCGGGTCATCGCGGCGACGCCGGCGAGGCTGTTCTTGACGCGATGATCGACCTCGCGCCGCATCGCATCCTGCTGCCGCAGCGCCTCGTGCAGCTCCAGCCGCTGCATCACCTGGTCCGCGAGGATACGCAGCGCCCGGCGCTCGGAATCCCCCAGCCGCCGCGGCCGGTAGTCGAGAACGCAGAGCGTGCCGAGGACGATGCCCGTCCGGGTCTTGATCTGCGCTCCGGCGTAGAACAGGACCGGCTGATCCGCGGCGGTAACCAGAGGATTGTCCTGCGTGCGCATGTCGAGCCGTGCGTCGGGTATCTCCAGCAGTTCGTCCTGCAGGATCGCGTGGCTGCAGATCGACGCGTCGAGCCCGGTCCCGTCAAGCTTCGTCCCGCTCCGCGCCTCGAACCGCTGATCGTCGGCGTGGACGATCGAGACCAGCGACACCGGACAATTGCAGATTTGCGCCGCAAGCTCGACGATCCCCTCGAACGCGCCGCGATGCGAGTGCGTATCGAGACCGTACCGGCGAAGTGTCGCCAGGCGCTCGGTCTGGTTGATCGGCGTGGGGGCCAGCATGTGCAATTCCCGGAAAGGCGATGCGACGAAGACCGGAGCCGGGCAGTGACACCCGGCGGGACCCCGTCGGTTCTTTTAACGACGCCCGGACTGTAGAATAACGTGCGCCTGCGAGTAAAGCCGGCCCCGCAGCATGCGAAGCCGGCCCTGCATCGACATCGTCCCGTCGGACGTCAGGCGATCACTTGATGGTGATGCGGTCGTCCGTCATCGGCGTGTAGGGTCCTTGGTCAGCCAGGTACTCCGCCGTCACGTCGGCGACGTCCGGACCGTAATCGTAGGCGTCCTCGGCATCGACGAACATCGAATAGCCGTCCCCGCCATTGCGAACGTAGTTGTTGGAGACCACGCCGTACATCTTCTCGGGATCGACCGGTTCGCCGCCCACCGTCACGTCACTGACGCGGCTTCCGGGCTCGGCCGCCGGGTCGAAAGCGTAGGACATCCCCGCGACCTGGGGAAACCGGCCGGCCCCCTCCTCGATCTGGCTCACCCCGTTCTCCAGCGCCGCCACCAGGGTCGCGCCGTCGACGCGGAAGGTCGACAGCGTATTCTGGAACGGCAGCACGGTGAGGACATCGCCCATCGTGACCTCGCCCGCATCGATCGAGGAACGGATGCCGCCGCCGTTCTGGATCGCGACGTCGATGCCCTGGTCCTTCACGCGGTCGAGCATCGCCTCGGCGATCAGCACGCCCATCTCGCAGACCTCCGCCCGGCAGGTTTCGCGGCCACCGTCGATCGGCGCCTCGCTCTGCGCGACCACCTCGTTGCGGATCTCGTCGAGCGGCAGCGCCATCTCCTGAATGCGGGCGATGGTTGCGTCGTCCTCGAGGATGGTGCTGTCGATGATGATCGGCTGCCCCATCGCCGCGATGATCTTGCCGTCATCGTCGAAGACCACGTCGAGCGCGCCCAGGAACTTGCCGTAGGCATAGGCCTGCACGATGGCGGTCTCGCCGACCATCGTCGGATAGGGCCCTTCCGCCCCCTCCATGTCGCCGAGAAGCGTGTTGGTATGCCCCCCCACGATCACGTCGACGCCGGTCGTGTTGGCCGCGACCTCCTTGTCGGTCTCGTAGCCGGAATGGCTCAGAACGACGATCATGTTGACGCCGTCTTCCGTCAGGCGATCCACCTCGGCCTGCACGGCCTCGGACGGATCGGAAAAGCTCACGTTCTCGCCGGGGCTCGCCAGTTCGTCGGTATCCTGCGGCGTCAGGCCGATCAGGCCGATCCGTTCGCCGCCCTCCTCGATCACGGTCGACTTCTGGATCGCGTCCGCAAGCTCGGGCTCCCGGGTGACATCGGCGTTCGACATCAGGATCGGGAAATCGAGCGCGTCGACGAACTGTCGCAGCACCTGCGGGCCGTCGTCGAACTCGTGATTGCCCACGGTCATCGCGTCGTAGCCGAGCATGTTCATCATCTCGGCCGACATCGCGCCCTTGTAGTAGGTGTAGAACAACGTGCCCTGGAACTGGTCGCCGCCATCGACGAGGATGTAGTTGCCGGTATCCGCCTTCGCGTCCGCGATCGCATTGACGAGGCGCGCGGTGCCGCCGAAGCATTCTCCGGCCTCGTTCTCCTCGGGCGCGCAGGGACCGTCATACTGGCTGATCGGCTCGAACCGCGCGTGGAAGTCGTTGGTGTGCAGGATCGTGAGTTCGTATTCGGCCCGTGCCAGCCCGGTTGTCGCGGCGAGGATCGCGGTCGCGGTGAGAAGTCGTTGCATTCTTGTCAAACCCCCTGGTTGGATTCGGGCGATGGTGCGCGGCCCGCGGGGGCATTGTCAAAGGCATACGACATCACACCGGCTTGACGCCCGATGCGTGCCGCGCCATCGGGGGCCATGATCTACAAGCTCTTCCGCACGCCGGAATGGAACGCGCTCCGGGCCGACGGCACCACCCTCGGCGCGCCGATCGACGTCGATGACGGCTACATCCACTTCTCCACCGCCGACCAGGTGGCGGAGACGGCGGCCAAGCATTTTGCGGGCGTCGAGGGGCTCTGGCTGATCGCGGTCGAGGACGCGTCTGTCGGCGACAATCTTCGCTGGGAAGTCTCGCGCGGCGGTGCGGAGTTTCCGCATCTCTACGCGCCGCTCCGCGACGATCAGGTCGCCTGGGCGAAACCGTTGCCGCTTGACGACGGCCGTCACGTCTTCCCGGACGACCTCGAATGATCGAACGGGCGGCGCTCGCGGTCTTGCATCGGCTCGATCCGGAGCGCGCCCACACTCTGGCGCTGGCGGCGCTCCGGGCCGGGCTCGGTCCGCGCACCGGGCCGGTCACCTCGCCGCGCCTGGCCATCCGCCTCGCCGGGCTCGACCTGCCGAACCCGATCGGTCTCGCGGCAGGGTTCGACAAGAACGCCACCGCGCTCGGCGCCATCGCCCGCTGCGGCTTCGGCTTCTTCGAGGCCGGCGCCGTCACCCCCCACCCGCAGGCGGGAAATCCTCGGCCCCGGCTGTTCCGCCTGACCGAGGATCGCGGCGCGATCAACCGGTACGGCTTCGCCAACGAAGGTCTCGAGATCGTGGCCGACCGCCTGAGCCGCCGGCCGGCGGGCGCCGTCATCGGCATCAATGTCGGCGCCAACAAGGACAGTCCGGATCGCGCCGCCGACTTCGCCCGGGTGATCGAGACCTGCGGACCGCATGTCGACTTCGCTACCGTCAACGTCAGCAGCCCCAATACCGAACGCCTGCGCGACCTGCAGGGCGCAGAAGCGCTCTCGGCACTCCTTGGACGCGTCCTCGCCACCCGCGATGCCCTGCCGCGGCAAATCCCCATTTTCCTGAAGATCGCGCCGGACCTGGATGCACAAGCGCTCGAGGAGCTTGCCACGGCGGCCGCGGGCGTCGACGCGATCATCGCGACGAACACGACGGTCGCGCGCGACGGGCTCGGATCACCCCATGGACACGAAGCCGGGGGCCTTTCGGGCCAGCCGCTCTTCGAACGCTCCACCCGCATCCTCGCCCGCCTCTCGACGCTGACCGATCTGCCGCTGATCGGCGTGGGCGGCGTCGCCACGGCCGAGCAGGCCTACGCCAAGATCCGTGCCGGCGCCTCGGCCGTGCAACTCTACACGGCGCTCGTCTTCGACGGCATCGGCCTGCCCGGCCGCATCGCGCACGGCCTCGAAGCCCTCTTGGCCCGTGACGGCTTCGCGCACATCGCCGACGCCATCGGGACCGACCGCGACCGCTGGCTCTGACCCGGCCTCATGTCTTTGCTTCCGAAATATTCCGGGGGTCCGGGGGCTGGCCCCCGGTCGCGGCCCGCTCCAGCGCCGGATAGCGCAGCCCGAGCGTGATCCCGCGCGCGGCGAACGACACCATCAGAGCCGCCCAGAGCCCGTGATTGCCGAAAGCAGGCACCAGCAGAGCCATGGCCGCTCCATAGCAGATCGTGCTCAGGACCATCATGTTGCGCATGTCGCGCGTGCGCGTGGCGCCGATGAAGATCCCGTCCAGAATCCACGCCGCCACCCCGACGAGCGGTGCCGCCACCATCCAGGGCAGGAAATCCCGCGCCGCCTGCCGCACCTCCGGCGCTGTCGTCATGATGTCGACGATGCCGCCGCCCAGCAGGGCGAAGGCCAGGGCCAGCGCCGCGACGGTGCCCAGCCCCCAGGCGCTGCACATCGCCACCGCCCGCCGCAGCCGCGCGCGGTCGCCCGCGCCGAAGAACCGTCCGACCAGCGCCTCCACCGCGAAGGCGAAGCCGTCGAGCGCGTAGGACGTGATGTAAAGGAATTGCAGCAGCACCTGGTTCGCGGCCAGTGCCACCGTCCCGAACAGGCCGCCACCCAGAAGGAACGACGTGAACGTCGCCTGCAGCAGGACCGAACGGATCAGGATGTCTGTGTTGACCGCGATCATCCGCTTCAACTGGATAGGGTCGAAAACCTGCGCCCGGTCGCGCCAGGCCGAGTCCGCGAAGGCCGCCCGGCAAAGCCACAATGCCAGCGCCACGCCCGCCCATTCCGACAGGAACGTGGCCCAGGCCACGCCTGTGACGCCGAAGCCTAGCCCGAGGACGAACCACAGGTCGAGCAGGATGTTCGCCCCGTTCATCGCAACCTGCACGACGAGCACCGCCGCCGTCCGCTCTTGCGCGATGAGCCAGCCGGTCAGCCCGTAGATCGCGATGGCGGCGGGCGCCGACCAGATGCGGATGCCCATGTAATCCCGCGCAAGCGCCTCCGTCTCGGGGCTCGTCGGCGCGAGGCGGAACGCGCCCGCGAAGATCGCCCATTGCAGCGCGATGAGCGTCCCCCCCGCCACGGCCGCGATCAGCAGCGCGCGGCTCAGCAGCGCGACGAGTTCCGCCCGGTTCCCGCTGCCGAGCGCCTGCGCGGCGAGGCCGGTGGTGCCCATCCGTAGAAAACCGAAGATCCAGTAGACCGAAGACAGGATGATCGCACCCGCCCCCACGGCCGCGATCGGCGCCGCCTCGCCCAGTTGTCCCACGACGCCGGTATCGACCGCGCCAAGGATCGGGACGGTCGCGTTCGACAGGACCACGGGGATCGCCACGCCGAGGATGCGGCGATGCGTCAGGTCGCGCGGGCCCGTCTCGCTCATGCGCGGGGCGGCATCAGGAAATGCCCCGTCGCCTGTGCGAAAAGACGGTCGCGATTGTCCTGCCATCCCTCGACATGCACGCTCGCGTAGCGCCGTCCCGACCGGTTGACCCGCGCCCGTGCATAGGCGTCGCGAGGCAGGCCGGATCGGAGGTAGTCCACCGTGAAGTCGATCGTCTTCGGTAGGCGCGTCGGCTGACTGGCGGAGAGCGTCGCCACGTCGATCCGGCCGGCCTCGAGATCGTCCCAGAGCGTGGCCCAGCACAGCGTCATCGTTGCCGTGACCTCGAGAAATGCGGCCGTCGCCCCGCCGTGCAGCGCCGGCAGCCCCGGATTGCCGATCAGCTTCTCGTCGTAATGCAGCACACCGGTCAGTTCGTCGCCGCGCCGGTCGAAGGCGATGCCGAGGAAGCGGATATAGGGCACGCCGTTCATGAGCGCGCGCAGCGCCGCGTCGCGGCGCTGCTTGACCACCTGGATCGGCTCGGGACGCTTCACGGGTCGGTCGCCCGCTCCAGCGCGAAGGCCCCGTTCGCCACCGCGACCGGCCCCGACCCGGGCATCTCGTCGAAAGCTTCGGCCCGCACGAAGGCGACGCTGCGCGTGACGTGGCGGCAATGCGCCCGTGCCGTAATGCGCCCGCCCGGTTCCGCCGCGCGCATGTAATCGATGCGGAGATCCATCGTCGCGGTCATCGCCGCGCCCGTGGAATGCGACAGCACCGCGACGCCCCCGCTCGTGTCCATCAGCGCGGAGATCGCCCCGCCGTGGATCACCCCGGTTCCGGGATCGCCGATCAGGGCCTCCGAATAGGGCATCGACAGCGTCGCGACCCCGTCGCCCGCGGCTTCGACGACCATGCCGAGCGCCCGGCAATGCGGGAGGGACGCGACGAAATTCCTCGCCGCCACGATCGCGTTGTCGTCGGTCCCGCTCATTCGCGGAGGCATGCCGCGAAGCCCAAGCCGCCGCAACCCCGTCCGATGGACAGGTGGGCGAGGAACGTGCGAACATCGTTCCCGGAGGTGCGGCATGGCGGTACGGCTCGATTTTAAGGCGATGTGCACCCGGTTCGACGTGACCCCCCGCACCCTGCGACACTACGAATATATCGAACTGCTGTCGCCCGAGCGGGTGGGGCGGACCCGGTATTACGGTCCGCGGGAGATCGCCCGGATGACGCTGATCCTGCGCGGCCGCAAGTTCGGGTTCTCGCTGGAGGAGATCCGGCAATGGCTGGAACTCTATGACGCCGACCCGGAGGGCACCACGCAGAAGCAGGCCTGGATCGAGCTCGCCAACCGGCAGCTCGACGAACTCCTCGAACGAAAGCGCCACCTCGAGGATGCCATCTCTGAACTGACTGCGCTGCGGGACGGCGTCCGGGATGAGCTCGGGAATCGCCCCTGATCCCAGATACGGCGACAATCGCGGCCCTCGGCGCTCTCTGTTGCGGCTGTAGCTAAAAGTTGACTGAAAACCACGGCTCCCGCGCCGAGACTGACGTAACGTCCGCATTACGTAAGCGTCAAACCGTCTTGTATCAAATTTCTCGTATTTACATCCCGCCCAATTTCGGGGCGGGCCAGAACGAGGAAATTTTACAATGGCAGAAGAATTTCTCACGATCCGCCAGATGTGCGACGCGTTCGACGTCACGCCGCGGACGCTCCGGTTCTACGAACAGAAAGAGTTGCTGTTTCCCAAGCGGGAGGGTCAGAAGCGGTGGTTCACCCGCCGCGACCGCGCCCGGCTCAAGCTGATCCTGCGGGGCAAGCGGTTCGGCTTTTCGCTGGAGGAAATCCGGCAGCTGCTCGACCTTTATGGCGCCGGCGACAACCAGTACACCCAGATCGCCCGGGCCTACGAAATCGGCAGCGAGCGTCTGGCGGACATGAAGAAACAGCGCGACGAACTCGATGCCGCGATCAAGGAACTGTCCGATCAGCTCAGCTGGGGGGAGAAGATGATGCAGCAGCTACAGCCCCAGCGCGCCGTCTGAACGACGGCCGCTCCACCCGCCCCATCCACCTCGACCGAGGAGACGCAGAATGCCAACCTATACCGCGCCCACCAAGGACATCCAGTTCGTCCTCCACGACGTGCTCGAAATCGGCGGGCAGGACGTTCCGGGCTATGCCGATCTCGACCGTGACTTCACCGGCGCGATCCTCGAGACGGTGGGCCAGCTGGCCAGCGAGGTGATCGCGCCGCTCAATGCAGTCGGCGACCGCGAGGGGTGTCGGCTCGAGAACGGGGTCGTACGCACCCCGGACGGCTTCCGGGCCGCCTTCGATCAGCTCCGTGACGGCGGCTGGACCGCGCTCGATGCACCGGAGGCCTATGGCGGACAGGGGTTGCCCTATCTCGTCTACACGCTGGTGGGCGACATTCTGTCGGCGGCGAACATGGCCTTCAACATGTATTACGGCCTGACCCACGGTGCGGCCTCTGCGATCGCCGCGCACGGGACCGAGGCGCAGAAGGCGCTCTGGCTGCCGAAGATGTACAGTTGCGAATGGACGGGCACGATGAACCTGACGGAGCCGCATGCCGGCACCGATCTGGGCATGATGCGCACCCGGGCCGAGCCGCAGGAGGACGGCAGCTACCGGATCACCGGTCAGAAGATTTTCATCTCCGCGGGCGATCACGACATGGCCGACAACATCGTCCATCTGGTCCTCGCCAAGATCCCCGGCGGCCCCGACGGAACGAAGGGCATCTCGCTTTTCATCGTACCGAAGTTCCTCGCCAACGAGGACGGCACCCTCGGCGATCGCAACGGCGTCTCCGTCGGCAAGCTCGAGGAGAAGATGGGCATCCACGGCAACTCGACCTGCGTGATGAACTACGACGGCGCGTCAGGCTATCTGCTGGGCGAGATGCACAAGGGCATGCGGGCGATGTTCACGATGATGAACGAGGCCCGGCTCGGCGTCGGCCTGCAGGGCTACGCCCAGGCGGAGGTGGCCTACCAGAACGCGCTGGCCTATGCGGTCGACCGGCTGCAGGGGCGCGACGTGACCGGCGCGAAGAACCCCGCGGGCCCGGCCGATCCGCTGATCGTGCATCCCGACATCCGCCGCAACCTGATGGATCAGAAGAGCTTCGTGGAAGGTGCGCGGGCCTTCACCTTCTGGTCCGCGACGCTGATCGACCGCGCCGAGCGGAGCGGGGACAAGTCCGCCGACGGCCTGGTCTCGTTGCTCACCCCGGTCGTGAAGGGCTTCCTCACCGACAAGGGCTTCGAGAATGCCATCGCCGCGCAGCAGGTCTATGGCGGCCACGGCTACATCGAGGAATGGGGCATGTCGCAATTCGCGCGTGATGCCCGCATCGCGATGATCTACGAGGGCGCCAACGGCGTGCAGGCGCTCGACCTCGTCGGCCGCAAGCTCGCGACCGACGGCGGCCGCAACGTGATGGCGTTCTTCGAGATCGTGAAGACCTTCATCCGCGAGAACGCGGAGGACGAGACGTTGAAGGGCGGCTTCCTCGACCCGCTCAAGGCGGCCTCGAAGGACCTGCAGGAGGCTGCGACCTTCTTCATGCAGGAAGGCATGAAGAACCCGAACGCGGCGCTGTCGGGCTCCTACGACTTCATGCACCTCTTCGGCCATGTCTGCCTCGGGCTGATGTGGGCGCGGATGGCGCGGGCGGCCGGCGCTGCGATGGCGCAGGACGGGGCCGACCACGACTTCCTCGCCGCCAAGGTCGCGACGGGTCGGTATTACATGGCCCGCCAACTCCCGGCGACCACAATGCACCTTGCGCGCATCAAGACCGGGGCAGATACGATCATGGCCCTTGATTCAACGGCGTTCTGAGGCCCGCCGCGAATGCCGGGCCACCCCTGATTGAAGACCGACAATATTGGAGATGCGCATGTCGCATTCACAAGCTCATACATCTGAAGTTCATACCGAAATGTCCGAGATCGGCTACCGGCGGCTCAAGCAGTTCGTCGCCGAGACCGGCCTCGAGGAGCGTGATGCGCTGTCGTTCCTCTTCGAGGCGTTCGACGTCGTCACCCACCACGAGGCGCTGCGCCACCGGCTTGGGCTCTACAAGGCGGTGACGAACACGGCCGGATCGCGTGATCCGCAGTAA
The DNA here is from genome assembly GCF_947494055.1 of uncultured Jannaschia sp. Classification (GTDB taxonomy): domain Bacteria; phylum Pseudomonadota; class Alphaproteobacteria; order Rhodobacterales; family Rhodobacteraceae; genus Jannaschia. The sequence continues at coordinate 156,386 of NZ_CANLTR010000006.1, forward strand.
CGAGGCGACACGGAAGGTGATCTTCGGTGTCCACCCCTGTTGGCATGCCGCGAGCCCTGCCGTGTCTATCGCGGACCAGGCTCATCCGCTAGGCTCTGGGACGGCAGGTCGGCTCCGGCGCGCCGGAGCCCGGTCCCGGGACGGGGAGAGCAAGGGATGACGATCGAGCTGCATTGTTTCGGCGAGAGCGGGAACAGCTACAAGGCGGCCCTCGCGCTCGAACTGGCTGGTCTCGACTGGACGCCCGTCTTCGTCGATTTCTTCAACGGCGCCGCCCGCGCCGACACCTACCGCGCGACCAACGTGATGGGCGAGGCGCCGCTTCTCGTCGACGGTAGTTTCCAGCTGAGCCAGTCCGGTGCGATCCAGCAATGGATCACCGACCGGACCGGACGCTTCGGCGGCACACAGGAAGAACGCTACGAGGTCCTCCGCTGGGTGCTCTGGGACAACCACAAGCTCTCGAGCGTGGCGGGCGCGACGCGGTTCCTGATGAACTTCCTGCCCGAGGCGAAGCGCCCGCCCGAGGTGATCTCCTTTCAGCAGGGACGCCTGCGCGGCGCCTTCGAGGTCTTGAACACGCATCTGACGGGTCGCGACTGGATCGTCGGCCGTAACGTCACGAATGCGGATCTGAGCTGCTGCGGCTATCTGTATTACCCGGAACCCTTCGGCTTCGACCGGACGGAGTGGCCCGCCATCGACGCCTGGCTCGACCGGATCGCCGCCCTGCCCGGCTGGAAGCACCCCTACGACCTGATGCCCGGTCGCCCGTCCGACCGCGGCCTGTAAGGAGGCTCGCATGACAGACGCCTATATCTACGACGCGGTCCGCACCCCCCGGGGCAAGGGCCGCCCCGACGGAAGCCTGCACGAGGTCACCGCCGTCCATCTTTCGGCGACGGTTCTCGACGCGCTGAAGGCGCGCGCGGGCTTCGAAGGTCACGCCGTCGAGGACGTGATCTGGGGCAACGCCACGCAGGTGATGGAACAGGGCGGCTGCCTCGCGCGGACCGCGGTGCTGGCCTCCGGCCTCGACGAGCGCATCCCGGGGCTCAGCATCAACCGGTTCTGCGCGTCGGGCATGGAGGCGGTGAACCTCGCGGCGAACCAGATCCGCGCGGGCGCCGGCGACGGCTACATCGCCGGCGGCGTCGAATGCATGAGCCGGGTGCCCATGGGCAGCGACGGCGCGGCCATCGCCGTCGACCCGAGCGTGGCGATGGAGACCTATTTCGTCCCGCAGGGCATCAGCGCCGACATCATCGCCACCGAATACGGCATCAGCCGCGACGACGCCGACGCCTTTGCTGTCGAAAGCCAGCGCCGTGCGGCGGCGGCCTGGGAGGACGGACGCTTCGACCGCGCCATGCTCACTGTGCGCGACGTGAACGGCCTGCCGATCCTCGCGCGCGACGAGTACATGCGGCCCGGGACGGACATGCAGTCGCTCGGCGCGCTCAATCCGGCCTTCCAGGCGATCGGCGAGGTCATGCCCGGCTTCGACAAGGTCGCGCTGATGAAATACCCGCATCTGGAACGGATCAACCACATCCACCATGCCGGCAATTCCTCGGGCATCGTCGACGGCGCGGCGGGCGTGCTGGTCGGGTCGGAGGTGTTCGGGAAGAAGTGGGGCCTCACCCCCCGCGCCCGCATCCGGGCCACCGCCAAGATCGGGACCGACCCGACCATCATGCTGACCGGACCGGTTCCGGCGACGGAGAAGATCCTCGCCGACAGCGGCATGATGATCGACGACATCGACCTGTTCGAGGTGAACGAGGCGTTTTCCTCGGTCGTGCTGCGCTACATGCAGGCCTTCGACGTCGATCACGCCAAGCTCAACGTGAACGGCGGGGCGATTGCCATGGGTCACCCGCTCGGCGCGTCGGGCGCGATCATCATCGGCACGCTGCTCGACGAGATGGAACGGTCGGACCGGGAGACGGGGCTCGCCACCCTCTGCGTAGCCAGCGGCATGGGCGCGGCCACGATCATCGAGCGGGTCTGATGATCCTGCGCAAGGACAGCGTGGCCGAGACCGAGGGCGTCTCGGGATATCCCGCGCCCTACGACCTCGGCCGCGGCAACCTGCACTACCGCTACCTGACCGACGCCGGCGGACTGACCCAGTTCGGCGCCGTGCTGGAGGTTCTGCATCCCGGCGGGCAATCCTCGCAGATGCACTGGGAAAGCGACGAGGACGAGTTCCTCTACATGCTCTCGGGCGCGCTCACCGTCGTCGAGAACGGCGAGGAAACGGTGATCGGTCCCGGCGATGCCTGCTGCTGGCCGGCGGGGGTCGAGGTCGCGCACATGCTGCGCAACCACACCGACCGCGACGCGACCTATCTCATCGTCGGCGCGCGTCATCCCGGGAACGTCTGCAATTATCCCGGCCTCGACCTGCGCGGCACGCCGGACGGTTACACGCATCTCGACGGCACCCCCTACCCACGTGAGGGAGACAAGACATGACGGATTTCGCCTGGACGAAGGACGACGACGGCATCGCCACGATCACGTGGGACGTGAAGGACAAGTCGATGAACGTGCTCAGCCTCGAAGGCTGGGACGCCCTCGACGCCTGCGTGACCGAGGCACTCGCGGACGAGGCCGTGCGCGGCATCGTCATCACCTCCGCGAAGGACAGCTTCGCCGGCGGCATGGACCTCAACGTCATCGCGCGCATGAAGGCCGAGGCGGGCGATGCGCCGGCGCAGGGCCTGATGGACGGGCTGACACGCTGCCACGGCATCCTGCGCAGGATCGAGCGGGCGGGTATGGACCCGAAGACGCTGAAGGGCGGCAAGCCCGTGGCCTGCGTCCTGCCGGGCACCGCGCTCGGCATCGGGTTCGAGATTCCGCTGGCCTGCCATCGCATCTTCGCGGCCGACAATCCGAAGGCCAGGATCGGCCTGCCCGAGATCATGGTCGGCATTTTTCCCGGCATGGGGGGCACGACGCGGCTCGTCCGCAAGCTCGGCGCGATGGGCGCCTCGCCCTTCCTGCTCGAGGGCAAGCTCAGCGACCCGAAGAAAGCAAAGGCCGCGGGGCTGGTCGACGAGGTGTCGGACGACCCGATGGCCGACGCGCGGGCCTGGGTGCTGGCCGCGAAGGACGGCGACCTCGTCAAGCCGTGGGACCAGAAGGGCTACAAGATGCCCGGCGGCACGCCCTACCATCCGGCGGGTTTCATGACCTTCGTCGGCGCCTCGGCGATGGTGAACGGCCGGACGCAGGGCGCGTTCCCCGCGGCGAAGGCGCTTCTCTCCGCGGTCTACGAGGGCGCGATGGTGCCCTTCGACACGGCGCTGCGGATCGAGGCGCGCTGGTTCACGAACGTGCTGATGAACCCCTCGTCGGAGGCGATGATCCGGTCGCTCTTCATCAACAAGGAAGCGCTGGAAAAGGGCGCGAACCGCCCCGAGGCGCCCGACCAGAAGGTCGCGAAGCTGGGCGTGATCGGCGCGGGCATGATGGGCGCGGGCATCGCCTACGTCGCCGCGAATGCCGGGATCGAAGTCGTCCTGATCGACCGGGAACAGGCCGCGGCCGACAAGGGCAAGGCCTATTCCGAGGGGCTGCTCGACAAGGGCATCTCCCGCAAGAAGGTGACCGGGGAAAAGAAGGCGGAGGTGCTGGGCCGTGTGCACGCCACGACCGATCTCGACGCGCTGCGGGGCTGCGACCTGATCGTCGAGGCGGTGTTCGAGGACACGGACGTCAAGGCGGAGATGACACGCGCGGTGGAGGCCGTGGTCGGCACGGATTGCATAATCGCCACGAACACGTCCACCCTGCCGATCACCGATCTCGCCCGCGCGAGCGCCCGGCCCGAGCAGTTCATCGGCATCCACTTCTTCTCGCCCGTCGACAAGATGATGCTGGTCGAGATTATCAAGGGGGCTGAGACGGGTGACCGCGCCGTCGCAAAGGCGCTCGATTTCGTCCGCCAGATCCGGAAGACCCCGATCGTGGTGAACGACGCGCGGTTCTTCTACGCCAACCGCTGCATCATCCCCTACATCAACGAGGGCATCCGCATGGTCGCGGAGGGCGTCGCGCCGCCGCTGATCGAGAACGCCGCCAAGCAACTGGGCTTCCCGCTCGGGCCCTTGCAGCTCGTCGACGAGACCTCGATCGACCTCGGCGTGAAGATCGCGAAGGCCACGCGCGCGGCGATGGGCGACGCCTATCCCGACGGCGCGGTTGACGACGTACTCTTCGCGATGGCCGAGGCCGGGCGGCTGGGCCGCAAGGCGAAGGCGGGCTTCTACGAATACGACGAGGCGGGCAAGCGTCAGGGGCTCTGGCCGGAGCTCGGCGCGCGCCATCCGCTGGCTGCGGACCAGCCGGACCTGCACGCGGTGCAGAACCGTCTGATGCTGGTGCAGGTGCTCGAGGCCGTCCGCGCGCTCGAGGAGGGCGTACTCGAGGACATCCGCGAGGGCGATGTCGGCGCGATCCTCGGCTGGGGTTTCGCGCCGTGGTCGGGCGGTCCGTTCGCCTGGCTCGACATCGTCGGCGCTGCGTGGGCAGTCGCGACCTGCGACGCGCTGGCCGAACGGCACGGGCCGCGCTTCTCGGCGCCGGACGTGCTGCGCCGAATGGCGGCGGACGGTGCGCGCTTCTACGGGAGCGACGGCGCGAAGGCGGCCTGACCGGTCAGCGCAGGGTGCGGAGCCGCGGCTCGCCCTCGGCGTTCATCGCGGTGAACGCGGCGCGCGCCATCTCGCGCTCGACGACGGGGACGTCGCTTGCCTGAATCTCGCAGGCGACGCCCTCCGCCTCCACGACGACCGGACGGCCGAAATCCAGCGTGGTGTAATGCAGGTCGGCGATCGGCCGCTCAACGATCAGGCCCCGCAGACCCACGAGGTCGCGGATGCCCACGGAGATTTCGGCCATGCCTGCGACGCGTTCCACCGTCGGCCCGTCGAGCAACACGCGCTGCGGCGGCGACAGGCGAAGCGGTCCCGGGTTGCCGAGCGATCCGACCGGAACGCGCACGGGCCAGTCGTCCCGCCGGTAGATCAGGTCGGCGCGTCGCATGATCTTCCGCTCGATCTGCGCGATCTTCAGCGGCCCGACCGTCGTGTCAACCAGCTCGCCGACCTCGAGCATCTCCACGTTCCGCATGCCGTCGGACGTGGCGACCCGCGTGCCGATCAGGAAGGCACAGGGTGCGTGATCGTCAGGGCCGGTGGCGAACGTGCTTCGCTTGAAGGGAACTGGCTTGACCATGCGCTGCTCTCGCACGGACGCGGACGGAACGGCAAGAGGTCGCCGACCCAGTGCCATCGTGTGACCGGCGCCGCCGCGACGGCGGGCCCCGGGCAATATCAGGCTCCGATCCCGAACCGATAGCCGAACCGTGCGATATCCGCGGCACAGATCTCGGCGACCCGCGCGCGTATCGACGCGTCGTAGGCCGCGCGCCACTCGACTGGCCGGTCCGAGCGGTTCGCGTGCGGCATGACGAGGCGAAACCCGAGCAGGCGCTCGAACGGCGCGAGATCGGTCGCGAGATGCTCGAGCCGGATGAAGATCGGCGTGGCCCCTCCGGCTACATAGCTGGCATAGGGCGCGCGCCGGAAGCTCTCCTTAACCTCCGCGTCCGCGACGAACCCGGCGAAGTCCGAACGATTCGCCACGCGGACCGCCGGGTGGTCGAATGTCTGCCCGCGCAGCCAGTGGTAGTAGCTCGCCATCCGTGCCCAGGGATTGCGGACCAGCATGACCGGGCGCAGCGCGTCCATCACCGCGTCGGGCAATAGTCCACGGGCATCGGCAAGCGTCGAATGTTTCCACAGCCGCCCCGCACTCCGCGCGCCTTGCAGACGTCCGCGCCGGCGGATGGCCTTCGGCGTGTCGCCAATCAGGAGGTCGTCCGCCATCGCCCGCGCTTCGAGCGCGAGCGCCATCGACGTGCCGCCGGTCTTCGGCGCGTGGACGAAGGCATAGCCGCGGCCGGGCGACAGGATCACGCGACCCGCGCCCCTCGTCCGCGCAACACGATGAGCGATCCCGCCCCCGCGATCAGGCCGAGGCCCAGAAGCGAGACGGGCGAGAGCGCGTCGCCCCAGAGCATAAGGCCGAACAGTGCGGAGAAGCCCAGAACCGAATATTCGAAGACCGAGACCAGCGACGCCTCCGCCAGTTGATAGCCGCGCGTCAGGCACACCACGGCGAGCAGGCTGCCCGCCGCCTGCACGACGCACCACGCGAGCACTTCCCCGTCGGGCCAGACCCAGCCCTGCGCGAGAAAGCCGTCCCCCGGCCCGAGCGCCTCGATCGCGGCGATCCCGACGAGGCCCCAGAGCCCCTGCGCCGTGAACGAGCCCAGCGCGACCACAAGCGCCGTTTCCGTCGCGCACCATTCCCGGGTCGCGATCGCGCCCATCGCGTAGAACGCGCCCCCCAGGATCGGCACGAAGACCAGCGGCTCGATCGCGTCCGGATTCGGCGAGAGCACCATCACCACGCCCGCGAAGCCGATGAGCACCGCCGCGATGCGGACCGGTCCGATCCGCAGACCGAACACGGCGACCGACAGGATCAGCACCCAGATCGGCGCGGTGAAGAGCCCGGCCGCCGCCTGCGCCACCGGCAGGAAGCCCAACGCGCCGAAGTAGATCATCAGCGCCGTCGCCATGATCCCCGACCGCGCGAGCAGGCCGCGCCAGTTCGACACGGCTAGCCGCCGGCCCGACAATGCGAGCCAGCCAAGGACCCCCGTCCAGATCATCGCCGTGCGGATGACGTGGAAGGTCCACAGGCTCGACGTCTCCGCGATCACGCGAACGAACTGGTCGATGAAGCCGATGGTGAGGGTCGCGACCAGGATGAAGCCGGCCGCGGCGACGGGTCTGTTCTGCATGTCCGGTCTTGTCCTGCCCCGCCGCGTCGTCGCAGTATCGCGACCCGTGAGGCGAGGAGCAACGGGCGCGATGCAGGTGACGGCATACCGGGAGCGCAGCCGCGTCGCGGCCGGGGCCACGCGCGACCCCCGTCCAGGTATCCGCGTCTTGGACCGGCAGGCCCCGGCGGCGTCCGGTTGACCGCGCTCGCCGGCATCGAACGGCTGGAGACGACGGCATTCTGGCGCCCCGGGGCGGAGGCGCCGCGGCAGGAGGTCTACGTCACGCTGGGCGAGGCGGAGCTTGTCGTGCAGGATTTCGCTGGCACGGCGCTCAGCCACTGGTCGCTGCCGGCGCTGGTCCGCCGCAATCCGCGCAGGATGCCGGCCCTCTATGCTCCCCACGAGGAGGCGGGCGAGGAGCTGGAGATCGCCGAGCCCGAGATGATCGCCGCGCTCGACCGTGTCGTCTCCGCCGTCGAGACGGGCCGCCGCCGGCCCGGCGCACTTCGCCGCCTTCTCCTCGCGACGGCAATCGTCGTTGCCCTCGTCACGATGCTGGCCTGGCTGCCGGGCGCGTTGCGGCGTCACGCGGTCGATATCATCCCGCCGGCGCAGGCGCGCGACATCGGCGACCGGATGCTCGACGCACTCGCCCATCGCGCCGGCTCGACCTGCAACTCGATCCCGGGGGACGAGGCGCTCGCGACGCTGCGCCAGCGCCTCACGCCGACCCGGCCGCTGCGCCTCGCGGTTCTGCGCGAACTCGAGCCGCCCGAACTGGCGCTGCCCGGCGACCTGATCGTGTTGTCGAACCGAACCCTTGACTCCCATGACGATCCCGATGTGGCGGCCGGGCACCTCCTCGCCTCGATCGTCACGACCCGGACGGCACCGCCCCTGCGAGCTTTCCTGCGGGATCTCGGCCTCGTCGATCTCGCCCGCCTTCTCGCTTCCGGGCGGGTGCCGGATCACGCCGTCGCCGGCCGTGTCGAGGCGCTCCTGGCCGATCCGCCGGAGCTTCCCGTCGACGAACGCCTGCGGGCGGCCTTCGACGCGGCCCATCTCGCCTGGGCGCCCTGGGCCGATGCGACCGGACGCCCGACGGCCGGGGCCGCGCCCTCCGACATGCCGCCCTCCCTCGACGATACCGCCTGGCTCGCCCTGCGCGACATCTGCCGCTGACGGTCAGTGTCGTGTCTCAGCGACCTCGTCCACGGTGAAGAAGAAGTCCGCCGGATGGTCAGCGAACGCGATGGCGTCCGGCACGCTGTCGGGCCCTGCGAGGAACACGTTCGCCCCGAAATGCGCATGCATCCGGCTGAGCCGGTCGAGCCGGGCACCGCCGATCTCCGCGAGGAACGCCGCGTTCTCCGGCACCGCCTTCAGGGCCGCGATCCGCGACCGGTGCGCCGCCACGCAGGCATCGTGCGCCACCGCGACGCCCGGTAGCGCCCGCAGGGCGGCAATCCCCTCGGCCAGCGCGGCGGCCCGCGCCCGCATCCGCGTATCCCGCTCGGCGTTGTTGTTCATCCGGAACCAGTAGCCCAGCCCCTGATCGCGCGCGACGTGGTTCACCCGCCCGCGGTCGCGCTTGACGAGGAAGCTCTCCGCGTCGCGCACGGCATAGTGCTTCAGTGTCGCCAGATCGTAGCCGTAGGTCGCCATCGTCGAGCGCCAGCTGTTGCGCAGCATCTCCCGCGGCATCGGCCGGCCCGAGCCGTTGACCCAGGCGACCTGCCGCCAGAGATCGGGACGCAGCCCCTTCGGCCGGTGCACGCCCAGCTTGCGGAAGATGGCGTTCCGGCGAAACAGCGTCTTGAAGCCCCAGGCCTGATGCGGCTTGCGACAAAGCTCCGGCGCGCAGGCGGTGAAGCGCTGCGTCACGGGGGCGTCCGCAAAGGTCAGGTGCCCGTCATGACCGAAGAGCCGCCACGTCAACGAGATCATGTTCGCGTCGCCGACGGCGGCATAGAGGTCGGCGAGCCGCCCGGCACCGACATGCACGTCGATGAACTCGTCGACATCCATGCAGATTGCCCAGCCCGCCCGCGCGAGGATCGGCTCCGCCTCCGCGTCGGCGAGCGCGGCGTGCTGCGGCTTCAGGCCGGTGCCGGGGAACGGATTGTCGCGCCGCACGACGATCCCCGCGGCCGCGAGCGCGTCGAGCAGTTCCACGGTCCCGTCGGTGCAGTCGTTGGTGTAGATCAGGAAATCGTCGACGCCGATGCCGCGGTGATGGGCGATCCATTCGAGAATGAACGGCCCCTCGTTCTTCATGCAGGTCACGATCGCCGTCCGCCCCGGCAGCGCGGCGGGCAGGCAGGCGACGGGCGCGGCGGAGACGGGCGGCAGGACGGGCGCGTGCCCGAAGCCTTCGCGCGACAGTCGTAAAAGCGCGTCGCTCTGCACCAGACCCGATTTCGGCGCGAGCGGGCGGTCCCCCGCCTCGTTGCAACGCAGCGCCATCGCGCGGTGGAAAAAGGTCGGTTCTCCGTCCGACGTCAGCCTCCCGATCCGCGTCAGCCGGAACGGCGCGTCCGGCGGCAGGCGCGCGGGCGCGGCGATCCAGCGGCGGTGCCCGCCCGTCGCATCGAACAGGGTGCAGACATGGTCGCCGAACCGCACCGCTCGGTCCCTGCGGACGCGCCACGGATAGATCCGTCGCCCGAGAATCGGGATCACCCCCGTCTCGTTCGCGTCGATCCGCGCGAACGCGCCCTGCCCGGCCGGCGCGGGTGCGAGCAGGTCCGAGACGTCGAGGAACGCCACCGCCCGCGCCTTCGTCAGGAACCGCCAGCGCAGCGCCTCGAGGACGACCAGCTCCACCAACGGTGCGGTCCAGGGATCCGCCGCCGGGACGTCCATGCGGTCCCGGCCGGGCGCATCGGGGGCCTGGAGCGGGTGCCGCTCGCTCACGGCCTTGCCGCCGAGCGGGAACGGCGCGGACACGACGACGAGGCGTGCGAGCCCCTCGACCGGCGTGACGGCCAGTGCGGCTTCCAGCGCGGGGGCCAACGGCGGCTCGCCCGGTCGGGTCCGGTCGAGGATCAGCGCCGCCTGTGCCCCCTGCCCGACATGCCAGTCGAGCCAGTCGCGGACGATCTCCGCCGGCTCCCCGTTGCGGCAGCCCATCATCACCCGCAACCCTGCGAACAGGTCCGGCTCGGGTGCGGCGACCGGGACGGATGCGTCGCAGCCGGCGACCGGCACCGCAACCTCCGCGCCGTCCGCGACCCGCGCCATGACCGAGCCATTGACCGTTACGCACGCCGCCTCGATCCGTGCGGGGTCGAGCCCGCGTCCGAGGAAGATGCATGCGCCGTCCGGGCCGCCGACAGCGTCGATCACGGTCACGTCGCCGAAGACCCGGCCGTTCAGGATCCGTGTCTCAACCACGCGCCCGGGCCATCCCGTCGAGAAGTGCCCGCCCGAGCCGCGCGGACGGCGCGAGCGATCCGCCCGCGAGCACCAGCCGCCCGCAGAGCCGCGCCCCCTCTTCCGTCGCGAGCACGCGCGCCAGCTCGGCCCGGTGCCAGTCCCGCGTCGCCGCCTCCGCCGCCGCCACGCCCGGCAGGTCGCGGAGCCACGCCGCCTCGGCGCGCATCACCGGGAGCTGCGGCGCGATCATCTTGCAGGTCGTCTGGTTGAAGTTCCGCTCCACCCAGTATTCGAGCCCCGGCACCTTGCCCGTATGGTTGGGCATCCCCCGCCCGCGCTTGAGCAGGAACTCGTGGATCGAGCGGACCGCATAATGGTTCAGCTGCACGCGTCGCCCCTTTGGTGGCGTCCCGCCGCGCCAGAGCAGGATGCGCTTCGGATCGGCCGCCAGCGCGTCGTCGCGACGTCCGGTGTCGTCAAAGAAGGCGGGCGGCGCGGATTGCCGGGGTCGGTGAATCCCGAAGCCGGTGAAAGGCCCGTCCCTGCGGAACAGCGTCTTGAAGAAGCTCGCCAGCGCCGGATAGGCGAGGCCGACCGGGGCGGCGCGGTCGAAGCGCTCGGGCACGGACCCTGCCCCGGCCTCGAGTCGTCCCGCGGAGCCGAAGAGCCGCCAGGGCAGCGCGATCGCCTCCGCGCCCGGCATCTCGGCGATCAGGTCGGGCAGGCCTGCAGGGCCGTCCAGCGCCACGAACTCGTCGACGTCGAGATGCAGGAGCCAGTCCGCGCCGGCGCAGATCCCGTTGTCCCAGGCCGCCGCCATCGCGCGCCATTGCGGCGCGGGCCCGCCATCGCCGAGCACGTCGCCCTGCGGCACCTGCACCACGCCCGCGGGAGCGAGCGCGTCGAGAAGCGCCCCGGTCCCGTCGCAGCAATCGTTGGTGAAGGCAAGCACCCGGGCGACGCCGAGCGCGCGCAGATGGGCGAGCCAATCCACGATGTAGGGCCCCTCGTCGCGCAGGCAGGTGACGACGGTGATGGAAACGGGCGGATCGGAGGATGCGGGCATCGGCCACCGGCGGCGTTTGATCGGATGCGCCCGTTAATGAAACGTCAACCTTGCGGGAAGGTTAACGACCAAGCCTGAAGGTTGACGAAAGGTGAAGAGCGGGATCAGACCGGCGGCGCCGTCTCGAACCGGATATCCTCGTCGAGCGGCGCCACGAAAAGACGGCGCACTCCGTCCACGTCGGTCACGTAGACCTCCGCCCGCGGGCCGGTGCCGCCCATCGGCGCCTCGATGGTGAACCGCTCGGGCCGGGGCGCTGGCTTGTAGCTGACGGTGAAGGGGAGCGCATAGCCGCAATCGGTGGTCACGCCCGACCAGTTGCCGGTCACGCCCTCGGGCCGTTCCGCCGAGCAGCGGGTGCCGTCCGACAGGCGCAGCGTCACGCGCATCGCGTCCGCCGTCGCCCGCGTCACGCGAACCTCTCCCTCGGGCACGTCGAACATGTCCTCGCCGCGCGGGAAGCCGAGCGTCTGGCAGGCGCAGAGCGCGAGGGGCAGAAGGAACAGGGCGCGCATCGAAGCCTCCGCGGGGATCAGGTCAGAGCGGCCAGATCAGCGGGATCAGGGCCGACGAGAGGAGCGCGACGACGACGTTCATGCCGATTCCCACCCGTGCGAAATCGGTAAACCGATAACCGCCCGGACCATAGACCAACATGTTCGTCTGGTAGCCGATGGGTGTCGAAAAGGCACAGCTCGCCCCCACCATAACCGCGACGACGAGCCCGCGCGGATCAACGCCCAGCGTCTGGCCCAGCGCGATGGCGATCGGCGTGACGACGACGGCGACCGCGTTGTTCGAGACGAGCTCGGTCAGCGTCGAGGTCAGCGCGAAGACGGCGAGAACGAGGAGCGGACCGGGCAGACCGGCAAGCCAGGGCGCGATGGCCCCGACGATCATCTCCACCGCGCCCGACGCCTCGAGCGCGGCGCCAACGGCGAGCATCGCGAAGATCATAGCCAGGAGCCGGCCGTCGACGAAGCCGAAGGCCTCGTCGGCATCGACGGACCGGGTCAGCAGGACGATCACCGCACCCATGACCGCCAGCGCGAAGATCGGTGCGAGGCCCAGCGCCGAGAGTACGACGATCCCCGCGACGACGGCCACGGGAATCCAGCCCCGCTCGCGCCGGAACGCCTTTTCGCGCGGCTGGCTCACCTCGACGAGGTTCAGGTCCTGGCTCAGCCGATGGATGTCCTCCGCCGCGCCCTCGAGGAGCAGCGTGTCGCCCACCCGCACCGTCACGTCGTCGAGCTGCCCCGAGATGTTGCGGTCCCGCCGGTGCAGCGCCAGCGGATAGACGCCGTAACGCCGCCGGAGGCGAAGATCGCCCAGCCGCCGCCCGACCATCCGCGCGTCGGGCGTGATCAGCACCTCGACCGTCGTCGTCTCCACCGCGCCGACCTGGTCGAGGCGCTTCAGGTCCGGGTTGCGCTGCAGCGTGAGCAGTTCCGCGATCTCGGTGCGCAGGATCACCCGGTCGCCGACCCGGAGGACGACGCCCGTCAGGTTGCGGCGCAGCGAGGCGTCGCCGCGCACCACGTCGATCAGCCGCACGCCCTCGCGCTTGAAGAGCTGCACGTCGGTCGCCTCTCGTCCGATCAGGTTCGAGTCGGGCGGGATCACGGCTTCGGCGAAGAACTTTGCGGCGCGGCGGCGGCCCAGCATCGCGGCCATCGAGCTGCGCTCCGGCAGGAGATGACGGCCGACGAGGTAGAGATAGGCCATGCCCGCCAGCGCGACGGGGATGGCGAGGATCGAGACCTCGAAGATGGTGAACGGGGCAAGCCCCCGCGTCCGCGCCACGCCGTCGACGAGCAGGTTCGTCGAGGTCCCGATCAGCGTGATCGTGCCACCGAGGATCGAGGCATAGGAGAGCGGGATGAGGAGCTTCGAGGGCGCGATCTCCATCGCGCGGGCGAGCTGCACGAAGACCGGGATCATCACCACGACGACCGGGGTGTTGGCGACGAAGGCCGAGGCGATCAGCACGACGCCGAGGAGCATGCCGATGGCGAGACGCGGACGTTGGCCCACCTGCCCCTCGGCGAAACGGGTGAACCAGTCGAGCGCGCCGGTCCGCACGAGCGCGCCCATCAGGAGGAACATCGCCGCGATCGTCCAGGGCGCGGGGTTCGCCAGCACCGCCACGCCGGCCTCGTAGGGCAGAATGCCGAGGACGAGCAGGACGATTGCCCCCGCCATCGCCACGACCTCGGTCGGGTAGGTCTCCCGCACGAAGAGGGCGAGCATGGCGAGAAGAACGGCGATCGTCACCCAGGCCTGCATCGCCTGGGGAACCTCGATCCAGTTCACAAGACGGGCCCCGATTGCGAAAGCCGCCCGCCCTGGCGCACCTGCACGACCTCGCGGGCGAGGCCCGTCGCGTCGTCGGTTTCCACGAAAAGGCCGCAAAGCGTCGCCTCGCCGCCCGCCGGCTCGAAACGCTCCCGCGACATGCCGGTCACGAAGCGGCGCATCGGCTCGGTCTTTTCCATCCCGATCACCGAATCGTAGTCACCGCACATGCCGGCATCGGCCTGAAACGCTGTGCCGCGCGGCAGGATGCTCACGTCGGCCGTGGGCACATGTGTATGAGTGCCGACCACGACGCTGGCACGGCCGTCGCACCAATGGCCCATCGCCATCTTCTCGGACGTGGCCTCGCAGTGGACGTCCACCAAAGTCGCCTGCACCGCGCGGCCGAGCGGATGCGCCTTCAGGACCGGCTCGATGGCGGAGAACGGGTCGTCGTAGGTCCGCGACATGAAGACCTGGCCCAGTACCTGCGCCACCAGCAGCTTGCGCCCGGCCACGTCGAAGACACGCCAGCCGCGGCCCGGCGCGGATTTGGCGTAGTTGATCGGGCGCAGGATGCGGGGCTCCTGCTCGACGGCCTGCATCATGTCCTTCTGGTCGAAGGCGTGGTCGCCCAGCGTGACGACGTCTGCCCCGGCCGCGAACAGGCCCTGCGACTGCGCGGCGTTGAGACCCCGCCCTGAGGAGGCGTTCTCGCCGTTGACCACGACCGCGTCGAGGCGCCAGTCCGCGCGCAGGCCGGGTAGTCGATCGGTGATGGCGCGCCGGCCCGCGCGGCCCATGACGTCGCCGAGGAAGAGAATTCGCATGCGCCGGGGTTACGCGGCAGGACGGGCCCGTGCAACGGCGATGCCGCGTCCGTCGCGGGACGGACGCCGTGTGGCGTCCCGATGGCTCCGGCGGTTGCGGCACAGGGCGGCCCCGCGTATCCCTGTTCTCGGCACGGGGAGACGCACATGACCACCGCAGTTTTCATCGACGGCGAAGCCGGCACGACCGGCCTCCGCATCCGCGACCGGCTTCAGGGCCGCGAGGACATCCGCCTGATCTCGCTCGGCGAGGCGAACCGCAAGGACGAGATCGCCCGCCGCGACGCCTACGCGGAGGCCGATCTGGCGATCCTCTGCCTGCCCGACGACGCGGCGCGGCAGGCGGTGATGATCTCCGGCGGCACCCGCCTCATCGACGCCTCCACCGCGCATCGGGTGAACAGCGAATGGGTCTACGGCATGCCCGAACTGCCGGGCCAGCGCGACCGTATCCGTTCGGCGCAATGGGTGGCCAATGTCGGCTGCTTCGCGACAGGGGCCATCGCCATGCTGCGGCCGCTGACCGATGCCGGGATCGTGGGGCACGACCACGGCGCCGTCCTGACCGGGATCTCGGGCTATACGGGCGGCGGCAAGTCGCTGATCGCCGAATACGAAACCGGCGATGCGCCGGATTATTACCTCTACGCGCTGAAACAGGGGCACAAGCACCTGCCCGAGATCATGGAATACAGCCGACTGACGCGGCGCCCGCTGTTCCAGCCCGCCGTCGGGCGGTTCGCGCAGGGCATGGCGGTGCAGCTCCACCTGCATGCCGACCTGCTGCCCGGCGGGGTGGCGGGCCACGCCCGGATCGAGGCGGCGCTGCGCGAGGCCTATCGCGACGAGCCCTTCGTCGGCGTGGAGAGCGCGGGCGAGCGGATCGACCCGCAGGCCATGAACGGGACGAACCGGATGGTGCTCTACGTCAACGGCGACGGCACGGGCCGCGTCACCGTGGTCGCGGTCCTCGACAATCTGGGCAAGGGCGCGTCGGGCACGGCGGTGCAGAACCTCAACCTGATGATCGGCGCCGAGGAGGATTCGGGCCTGCGCGCCGACTGAGCGAAACCGCATCTTAACCGACAGGACGGCATGACGGGGCGAACGTCTCTCCGAACGGGATCCGCGCCTTGTCCGACTTCGCCTTCCCCTCGCTCGACGCCCGGCCGCAACTGACCAAGCGTCAAAAGGCCGCCGTCCTCGTTCACCTGCTGATCTCGGGCGGGGTGGATTCCGGTCTGCGGGAACTGCCGCCCGAGCAGCAGCGCGCCATCGTCCGCGAAATGGCGCGCCTGCGCTTCGTCGATCGCGAGACGCTGGCCGAAGTGGTCCAGGAATTCGCCGCCGAGCTCGACAGCATCGGGCTGCATTTCCCGCGCGACCTCGCCAACGTGGTCGAGACGATTGGCGGGCACCTGTCGTTCGAGGTCGTGGAATCGCTGACCGCGGAACTCGGGCCCGACGCGCCGGCGGGCGAAGGACCCTGGGCGGTCATCGCCGAGCTCGACGTGCCCGCGCTCCTCGCCTTCGCGGAGGGCGAGTCCGACGAGGTCTGCGCGATCGTCATGTCGAAGCTGCCCTCCGGGCGCGCCGCCGAGTTGATGGCGGAGCTTCCCTCCGAGCGCGCCGAGGCCATCGCCGCCGCCTTCGCCCGGACCGAGGACGTGGCGCCCGGCGCCGTGGGCCGGATCGGCATGGCGCTCGGCCGGCAGAGCGCGAGCCGGACCGCACCGGCCTTCGAGACGGATTCGGTGATCCGTGTGGCCGGCATCCTCAACGTCGCGACGGCACGGGTGCGCAACGCAGTCCTCGAGAGCCTCGACGCGAGCGACGCGGCCTTCGCGGCCCGGGTCCGCAAGGCGGTCTTCAGCTTCGAGAACATCCCGGAGCGGATCGAGCCCCGCAGCATGCCGAAGATCCTCAAGGAAGTCGACGCGCTGGTCGTCGTCAAGGCGCTCTCGGGTCTGCCCGACGAGATGCGCGAGGTCGAAACCTTCATCCTCGGCACGATCTCCAGCCGCCTCGCCGACCAGTTCCGCGACCAGATCGCCGAAGCCGGTACCATCCCCGCCGACGAGTCCGAAGCCGCCCGGTCCGACCTGGTGGCGACGATCCGCAGGCTGGAAGAGGCCGGCGAGATCACGTTCGTGACGATGGACTGATCGCGGGGATCACTGGTCCCCGCCCCGGCCGGACCCTAGATGACGGGTCATGGTTCTCGAATTTCGCGACGAAGGCATCTACTGCCCGGCCGGCCGCTTCTACATCGACCCCTGGAAACGGGTCGACCGGGCGCTGGTGACGCATGGCCATGCCGATCACGCCTATGAGGGCCACCGGCACTATCTGGCCACGCACGAAGCCGCGCCCGTGATGCGGCACCGTCTGGGCGAGATCGACCTCGAAAGCGTGGCCTACGGCGAGATCCGCGAGATCGACGGCGTCCGGGTGAGCTTCCACCCCGCCGGCCACGTCCCCGGCAGCGCGCAGATCCGGGTGGAGCATCGCGGCGAGGTCTGGGTCGTCTCGGGCGACTACAAGACCACGCCGGACGGGTTGAGCGAACCGTGGGAGCCGGTGCGCTGCGACGCCTTCATCACCGAATGCACCTTCGGCCTGCCGGTCTTCGACTGGCTGACCGACGCGGAGCTGTCGGCACAGATCGACGAATGGTGGCGCGCGAACCGGGCGGCGGGGCGTCACTCGGCGATCGGCGCCTACGCGCTCGGCAAGGCCCAGCGGGTGATGACGATGGTCGATGCCTCGATCGGCCCGATCCTGACCCACGGCGCCGTCGAGAACACCAACGCCGTCCTGCGCCGCCAGGGCGTGACGCTGCCCGACACGATCCGGGTGACGTCGGAGACCGACCTGAAGGCGCATCCGGGTGGGCTGATCGTGGCGCCGCCCTCCGCGCTGGCGGGGCCGTGGCTCAGGCGGTTCGGCCCTGTCTCCACCGCGATCGCGTCGGGCTGGATGGCGCTGCGCGGGGTGCGGCGCAGGCGCGCGGCCGACCGGGGCTTCGTCGTGAGCGACCACGCCGATTGGGCGGGGCTCAACATGGCGGTGCGCGAGACCGGGGCGGAGCGGATCTTCGCCACCCACGGCTACACGGCCGTGTTCCGGCAATGGCTGGAGGAACAGGGCTACGACGCGCAGATCGTGGCGACGGAATACGGCGACGAGCTGCTCGAGACCGAGGAGGCGGAAGCGTGATCTCCGGCGCCCGCTTCGACCGGATGCGTCGGGTCACCGCGCCTTGGCTGGAGCGGCCGTTCCTTGCGCTGGCCCTGCCCTTCCCGCTCCAGCGCCGTCTTTTCGAGATCGGCAATCGCCTGCTGCGCGATCGCGTGGCGCTCCGGACCGAGTGGCGCGAGGCGGGCGGCATCCGCTGCCGCGTCGCGACGCCGGAGGGGGCGTCGGGCCGGGCCGTCTGGCTCCACGGCGGCGGCTTCGTGATGGGATCGCCGGACAGCTATGCGGGCCTGACCGACCTCTTCGCGAAACGCGCGGGCCTCGAGGTCTGGGTGCCCGAGTACCGGCTCGCTCCCGAGCATCCCTTCCCCGCCGCGCCCGACGACTGCCTCGCCGCGCTCCGGGCCGTGCCGGGGCCCTATCACCTGCTGGGCGACAGCGCCGGGGCGACGCTCGCGCTCGCGGCGTTGCAGGACCTGCTTCCCGACAGGCCGCCGCAGAGCCTTACGCTGATTTCGCCGGGCACGAACCTGTTGGCCTCCCGCGCGCCGCACGACCATTCCGAGATGGTGTTCTCCAAGCCGATCCTGCGTCGGTTCCAGCGCGCCTATGTCGGTGCGGCCGACCCGAACGACCCGCGCGTCTCGCCGCTCTTCGGCCGCTACCGGGGCGCACCGCATACGCTGATCGAGTTGAGCCGCGGCGAGTTCCTCGAGGCGGACGGGCATCGTCTGGCGGGGCGGATGCGGGAGGACGGCGTGCCGGTCGCGGTCCATGTCGAGCCCGGCGTGCCGCACGATTACCACCTCTTCGCCGGTCGCTCCGCCGCGGCCGACCGCGCCCTCGACCGGATTGCCGCGCATCTGCGCGGGGAGCCCGGGGCATGAAGCGCTTCGCGCAACTCTTCACCGCGCTGGACCAGACGACGAAGACGCTGGCCAAGACCGCCGCGCTCACCGCCTATTTCGAGGATGCGCCGGAGGCCGACCGGCTCTGGACCATCGCGCTGCTGTCCGGGCGGCGGCCGAAGCGGACGGTGAACGCCACCCGCCTCTCGGAATGGGCGGCGGAGGTGGCGGGCCTGCCGATGTGGCTCTTCAAGGCGAGCTACGACGTGGTCGGCGACCTGGCCGAGACCATCCACCTCGTCCTTCCCGAGGCGGAGGCGGCGCCGGACCGGAGCCTCTCGGACTGGATCGCCGACATCCGCGCCCTCGCCGCACAGCCGGAGCCGGAGCGGAAGGCCTGGGTGCTCCGATCCTGGACCGAGCTCGACGGGGCGGAGCGCTTCGTCTTCAACAAGCTCATCACCGGCGGCTTCCGCGTGGGCGTGAGTCAGAAGCTGATGACCCGGTCGCTCGCGAAAGCCACCGGCATCGAGGAGGCGGAGCTCGCCCATCGCCTGATGGGAAAGTGGACGCCCGAGACGACGAGCTATGTTGCGCTCATCACTGCGCCCGACCCCGAGGCCGATCTGAGCCGGCCCTACCCGTTCTGCCTTGCCTACGGGGTGGAGGGCGACCCGGCCGATCTCGGCCCCGCGGAGGACTGGATCGCGGAGTGGAAGTGGGACGGCATCCGCGGGCAGCTCATCTTGCGTGGCGGGCAGCACCACCTCTGGAGCCGGGGGGAGGAACTGATGACCGACCGTTTCCCGGAATTCGCCCGCGCCGCCGACTTCCTGCCCGACGGCACGGTGCTCGACGGCGAGATCCTCGCATGGGACGCGGAGACGCGGCGGCCGATGGGGTTCTCGGCGCTGCAGACGCGCATCGGGCGAAAGACGGTGTCGAAGAAGGTGCTGGCCGACGCACCGGTGATCCTGCGCGCCTACGACCTGCTGGAGGAGGATGGCGTCGACCTCCGGGCCCTGCCTTTCGCCGAGCGTCGCGCGCGGCTGGTCGGGCGGATCGCCGACCTGCCTGCTGATGCGCCGGTCGCACTCTCCCCGGTGGTGGACTTCGCGGACTGGGACACGCTTGGCCCCATTCGGGAGACCGCGCGGGAGGCGCAGGCCGAAGGCTTGATGCTGAAGCGCAAGGGTTCGCCCTACCATGTCGGCCGCAAGAAGGGCGATTGGTGGAAGTGGAAACTGGACCCACTCACCATCGACGCGGTGATGGTCTACGCGCAGGCCGGGCACGGACGACGCGCGAACCTCTACACCGATTTCACCTTCGCGGTCTGGAAGGAGGACGAGCTCGTCCCCTTCACCAAGGCCTATTCCGGCCTGACCGATGCCGAGTTCCGCCGCATCACCCACTGGGTCCGCCGCAACACGCTGGCGCGGTTCGGACCCGTGCGACAGGTTCCGCCGGAGCATGTCTTCGAAATCGGGTTCGAGGGCATCCAGAAGTCGACGCGCCACAAGTCGGGCGTGGCGCTGCGGTTCCCGCGGATGCTGCGCTGGCGCGACGACAAGCCCGTGGCGGAGGCCAACACCCATGCGGACCTGCTGCAGATGCTGGAGCAATACGGGTGAGGCGAAGCGGCCGAAGAGCACCTCCGCGCTCGATCACTGACTCGCTCGCCACGCTACCCTCTCAGAAAGACGGGTGACGCCACTTCGACAGGGTCGAAACGGCACCGAAGTCATACCGCAATCGTCAGACCGGCTCCGAGCCTGCACGACGATTCCGTCGTAGCCTCGGATCGGGCGGAACCGCCCTACGCGGTCTTTCGCAGCGGCGCCTGCCGACCGGCCCGCCAGGCGCGGCAGGCATCGCCGAACGCCTCGAAGAGGGGCCGCGAAACCGGGTCGCAGGCGGCGTTCCATTCGGGGTGCCACTGCACCGCGAGCGCGAAACCCGACGCACCTTCGATGTCGATGGCCTCGGGCGTGCCGTCGGGGGCGCGTCCGTCGATGACGACGCGGGGGCCGGGCTCGTCGATCCCCTGCCCGTGCAGCGTGTTCGTCATCACCTTCGCCGATCCCATCAGCCGCGCGAATGGCCCGCCGACGGTGAAGGTCACCTCGTGGCGCAGCGCGAACTTCTCCTCGATCGTCCCGTCGGGCGGCATACGGTGGTTCTCGCGACCCGGCAGCTCGCGGATCTCGGGGTGGAGCGTCGAGCCGAAGGCGACGGCGACTTCCTGGAACCCGCGGCAGAGGCCGAGGACCGGTTGCCCGCGCTCCACCGCCGCGCGGATGAGGGGCAGCGCGACCCGGTCGCGATCACGGTCGAACGCGCCGTGCGCCTCCGTCTCGGAATGGCCGTATTCCTCGGGATGGACGTTCGGGCGACCTCCGGTGAAGAGGAAGCCGTCGAAGGCCTCGAGCAATTCGTCGACATCCGCGACCTCAGGGTCGGCGGGGAAACAGACCGCCATGCAATCGGAGACCTTCGCCACCGCCTCGGTGTTCATCGTCCCGTTCGCATGGGCGGGATACTGGTCGTTGATCAGGATGTTGTTCGAGATGATGCCGACGATCGGACGCATGAAGATCCTCCGGTTCTTGCGAACATAGCGGTCATGCGGCATCCGCGAAAGGCGCCGGCGGGCACAGGCCCGGCGGCGCTGCCGCACAGAGCGTCACGCCTCGCCGGTGAGCCCGGCCTTCTCGAGCCCGGAGAGACCGGCCTCCACGTCGTTGTCGGAGGTGTCGCCGGTGACGCCGATCGCGCCGATCACGACACCCTTGTTGTCGCGCACGAGGATGCCGCCCGGAACCGGCACCACGCGGCCGTCGAAGGCCCCGTTCATCGCGGCCATGAAATAGGCCTGGCTTTCCGCCCGCTCCATCTGCGCGCGGCCCGCCATGCCCAGCATGACCGCGCCGTAGGCTTTGCCGAAGGCGATCTGGAACCGGCCCGGCGACGCACCGTCCTGCCGCTCGAACGCCTTCACGTGGCCGCCCGCGTCGAGCACGACGACCGTGAGCGGCTTCAGCGACATCTCGGCCCCCTTGTCGAAGGTGCCCTTGATGATCTGGCGCGCGCGACGCAGGTTGATCTCGTTCATTTCTTTCTCCTTAGTGATAGGTTCGCGCGACCCGCCGCCTACCAGCGACGCGTCGCGTCGAGATAGCGGTCCGCATCGGCCCCGAACGCAGCCCGCAGGTCGCTCTCCTCGCCGCGGATGAAGCGCTGCGTGACGATCACCGGGAAGATCGCGGCGCAGAGCAGCGCCGACACGGTGCCGAGGACGGCGCCAAAGCCCACGAGCATGAGGGCCATGCCGGTATAGATCGGGTTCCGGTTGATGCGGAACGGACCTTCCACGATCAGATGCGCGGGGGTTTCCCGTGGCTCGATCGTGGTTCGGTGCCGCCGGAACTTCAGCGCCGCCCAGCTCACGAGCCCGAGACCGGCCGCGACGAGGAACCAGCCGATCCGATCCGCCGCGAACCCCCGGATGGGAAGGAGCCAGGCCGCGATGCATTGCAGACCCAGAGTTCCCGCGGCCCAGACGAGCGGGAGATCCGGAAAGTCCCGGCGGATCGACATGGCCGTCCTATTGCGCCTTCAGCTCCAGCCGCCGCCGGTGCAGGACAGGCTCGGTATAGCCCGACGGCTGCACCCGCCCCTCGAAGACCAGATCCTGCGCCGCGCGGTAGGCCACGCTGTCGAAGTCCGGCGCCATCGGCCTGTAGCCCTGCGTGCCCGCGTTCTGCGCGTCGACCTTGGCGGCCATCTTGCGCATCGCCGCGTCTACCCGCTCGCGGGAGACGATGCCGTGATGCAACCAGTTCGCCAGCGCCTGGCTGGAGATGCGGCAGGTCGCGCGGTCCTCCATCAGGCCCACATCGTTGATGTCGGGCACCTTGGAGCAACCGATCCCGGCATCGATCCAGCGGACGACGTAACCGAGGATGCCCTGCGCGTTGTTCTCGATCTCGGCGTCGAGTTCCGCATCCGAGAGGTTGCGACCGTGCATGACGGGGATCGTCAGAAGGTCGTCGAGCGTGCCCCGCGGCCCGCCCCGCGCCAGATCGTCCTGCCGCGCCATCACGTCGACCTCGTGGTAATGCGTCGCGTGCAGCGTCGCCGCCGTCGGCGACGGCACCCAGGCGCAGGTCGCGCCGGCCTCGGGGTGGCCGGATTTCTGCGCCAGCATGTCGGCCATCCGGTCGGGCATCGCCCACATCCCCTTGCCGATCTGCGCCCGGCCCTTCAGCCCGCAGGCGAGGCCGATATCGACGTTGCGATCCTCGTAGGCCTCGATCCAGGGCGTCGTCTTCATCTCGCCCTTGGGCAGCATCGGACCGGCTTCCATCGAGGTGTGGATCTCGTCGCCGGTGCGGTCGAGGAAGCCCGTGTTGATGAAGGCCACCCGGTCCTTCGCCGCACGGATGCATTCCTTGAGATTCACCGAGGTCCGCCGTTCCTCGTCCATGATACCGAGCTTCACCGTGTTCGCGGGCAGGCCCAGCAGACGTTCGACGCGGGTGAAGATCGTGTCGGCGAAGGCGACCTCCTCAGGGCCGTGCAGCTTGGGCTTCACGACGTAGACGGAACCGGTGACGGAGTTCCGCAGCCCTTCGGCCTTCTTCAGGTCGTGCATGGCGATCAGCGTGGTGATCGCGGCATCCATCAGCCCCTCGGGGATCTCCATCCCGCCGTCCATCAGGATCGCGGGATTGGTCATCAGGTGGCCGACATTGCGGATCAGCATGAGCGCGCGGCCCTTTACCGTCCGGACGCTGCCATCCGGCGCATTGAACTCCATGTCGGGATTGAGCGCGCGGGTGAAGGTGGTGCCGCCCTTGGTCACCTCCTCGGTCAGGTCGCCGCGCATGAGGCCAAGCCAGTTCCGGTAGGCCAGCACCTTGTCCTCGGCGTCGACGCAGGCGACGGAATCCTCGCAATCCATGATCGCGGAGATCGCGCTTTCCAGATGGATCGCGTCGAGCCCCATCGGGTCGGTCTTGCCGATCGCCCCGTCCCGCGCCAGCACCAGCACGATGCCGAGGCCGTTGTTGCGCAGCAGGACCCGCACCGTCTCGCCGTCGCGCACCCAGCCGCGATAGGCGTCCGGATCGGCCAGTTCGTGCCCGCCGGGCTGTCCTTCCGTCCAGAACCGCGCCTCGGCGGTTTCCACGGTGAGGTGCCCGTCGGTCAGATCGAGGCCCTTCACGTCGCCCCAGGATCCGTGCGCCAGCGGGACGGCGCGATCGAGGAACGCCTTGCCCCAGCCGATAACCCGCTCGCCCCGGGCCGGATCGTAGCCGCCGCCTTCGGGCAGGTCGCCGATCGCGTCCGTGCCGTAAAGCGCGTCATAGAGATTGCCCCAGCGCGCATTCGCGGCGTTCAGCGCGTAGCGGGCATTGGTGATCGGCACGACGAGCTGCGGCCCGGGCATCGAGGCGATCTCGGGATCGGTGTCGGCGGTGCCGATGACGAAGTCGCCGCCCTCGGGAACGAGGTAGCCGATTTCCTCGAGGAAGGCGCGGTACTCGGCGGCGTCGAGTTCCTGTCCCTTCCGCTCGCGATGCCAAGCGTCGATCCGCTCCTGCATCCGGTCGCGGGTCGCCAGCAATTCGGCGTTGCGGGGCGCGAGGTCGGTCACGAGGTCGGCGAAACCGTTCCAGAACGTCTCGGCATCGATCCCCGTGCCCGGAAGGGCCTCGGTCTCAATGAAGGTCGCGAGCTCGGGCGCGACGCTCAGGGTTGATTTCTCGATGCGCGACATGATGCCTCCCGGTTCGGTTTCGGCGCGACGCTTAGCCCTTGGGCGCAGGGCGAGCAACCAGAACGCGCTGTACAGGCGACGCTCAGGCCTTGCCCGACCCTGCCGCTCCCTCGCGGCACCGGCGGGAGCAATAGCGGACCGCGTCCCAGTCCTTCGCCCATTTGCGACGCCACGCGAAGGGCCGCCCGCAGCGGGCGCAGACCTTGGTTGGCAGATCGCCCTTCCGCACCATCTTGGCCATGATACCTCCCTGCCCATGCCGACCGCCATCTAGCGGCACGGGGTCGCGCGGACAGGGGCTGGCCACCGGCTTGCGCCGGGCCTAGCGTCCGGCCGTCACGAAGGAGAATGCAATGCGCGACGCCGCCCCCGCCCAGGACAACCGGGTTCATTTGAAGGATTACGCCCCGGCCGCGGTGACCGTCACCCATGTCGACCTGCATTTCCGCCTCGACCCGCTCGCGACGCGGGTGCAGGCGCGGCTGTCCTGCGAGCGGCGGGGACCGGGCGACATGGTGCTCGACGGCGAGGCGCTGGAGACGATCACGGTCCTCGTGGATGGCGTCGATCCGGGCGACCGCATGCGGATCGAGGGCGACCGGATGATCCTGACGGACATGCCCGACTCGTTCCTTCTCGAGACGGAGGTGCAGATCGCGCCGGAACGGAACACGACGCTGACCGGCCTCTACATGTCGAACGGCATGTACTGCACCCAATGCGAGGCGGAGGGGTTCCGCCGCATCACCTGGATGCTGGACCGGCCCGACGTCATGGCGACTTACGACGTTGAGATCGAGGCCGACCTGCCGGTGCTGCTCTCGAATGGCGACGAGCTTCAGCCGGGAAGCTGGCGCGACCCCTGGCCGAAGCCCACCTACCTCTTCGCGCTGGTCGCGGGGAACCTCGTCGCGACCTCCGACCGCTTCACCACGATGGATGGCCGGGAGGTCGCGCTCAACGTCTGGGTTCGACCCGGCGACGAGGGGCGCACGGCCTACGCGATGGACAGCCTGAAGCGCTCGATGGCCTGGGACGAGCGCGTCTACGGCCGGGCCTACGACCTGTCGGTGTTCAACATCGTCGCGGTCGACGACTTCAACATGGGCGCGATGGAGAACAAGGGACTCAACGTCTTCAACTCCCGCTACGTGCTGGCCTCGCCCGAGACGGCGACCGACGCGGATTACGCCAATATCGAGCGCATCGTCGCGCACGAATACTTCCACAACTGGACCGGCAACCGCATCACCTGCCGCGACTGGTTCCAGCTCTGCCTGAAGGAAGGCTTGACCGTCTTCCGCGACCAGCAGTTCAGCCAGGACGAGCGCGGCTACGCGGTGCAGCGGATCGGCGACGTGATGAACCTGCGCGCGCGGCAATTCCGCGAGGATGCCGGCCCCCTCGCCCATCCCGTCCGGCCCGAGAGCTTCGTGGAGATCAACAACTTCTACACAGCCACCGTCTACGAGAAGGGTGCCGAGGTGATCGGCATGCTCAGGCGTCTCGTGGGCGACGACGGCTATGCCGCGGGCGTCGCCCTCTATTTCGAGCGCCATGACGGCGAGGCCTGCACGATCGAGGACTGGCTCGCCTGCTTCGAGGAGGCCGGCGACCGTGACCTGATGCAGTTCAAGCTCTGGTACAGCCAGGCCGGCACACCCCGCGTGGCAGTAACGGAGAGCTTCAACGACGGCACCTATCGCATTGACCTGAAACAGACCGTTCCCGACACGCCGGGTCAGACCGACAAGGCGCCGATGCATGTTCCGCTGGCCTTCGGCCTGCTCGACCGGGAGGGCGCGGAAATCCGGGAAACCGAGGTCTTCGAGTTGCGGGAGGCGGAAGCGTCGATGACCTTCGATCTGCCCGAGCGCCCGGTCCTGTCGATGCTGCGCGGCTTCTCCGCTCCGGTCATCCTCGAGTTCGAGCAGTCCGACGCGGACCGTCTTACGCTGCTGGCGCACGACACGGCGCCCTTCACGCTCTGGGAGTCGGGGCGCGCGTTGGCCAAGGATCGGTTGATGCGGGCGCTGACCGAAGAGGCCGGGTTCGACGCGGCGTGGCTCGACGCGGTGGCCGCGGTGACGACGGATGCCGAGGCCGCCCCGGCCTTCCGCGCGCTCAATCTCTCGCTGCCCTCCGAGGACGACCTTGCCGGGTCGCTGCACAATGCGGGCTACGTGCCGGACCCGGACCGGATCTACGCCGTCCGCCGGGCCGCGCAACTGGCGGTCGCGGAGCGTCTGGCGGACGACCTTCCGGCCCTGCGGGACACGATGGCCGTCCCCGGCACCTACGATCCGCGCGCCGAGGATGCCGGTCGCCGGTCCCTCGGCGCGGCGCTCCTGCGCCTGCAAACGTATCTCGACGGCGGCAAGGCCGCGCGTGTCGCCTACGACGCTGCCGACAACATGACCGACCGGATGTCGGCCTTCGTCTGTTTGCTCGAAGCCGGCGACGAGAGCGTGGCGGGCCGTTTCGAGGCGGATTGGCGTCACGACCGGCTGGTCATGGACAAGTGGTTCATGGCGCAGGTCGCCCATGCCGCGCCGCGCGACGCGGTCGGCACGGCCGAACGGCTGATGACCCATCCCGACTTCGACGGACGGAACCCGAACCGCCTGCGCGCCGTCATCGGCGGGCTGACGGGCGGCAATCCGGCGGGGTTCCACGCCGCCGACGGCTCGGGCTATGCCTTCCTCGCCGACTGGCTCCTGCGCGTCGACGGCGCCAATCCGCAGCTTTCCGCGCGCATGTCGCAGGCCTTCGACGGCTGGACCCGCTACGACGCCGACCGTCAGGCGCTGATGTGCGGCGCGCTCGAGCGCATCGCCGCGACCGACGGGCTAAGCCGCGACCTGTCGGAGATGGTGGAGCGGATGCTGGGCTGAAGCGGCGGGATCGTACCGTTACGAACGGGTTCTTAATTTCGCGTGGATTTGTCCGTGGCCTGCCTATATTTCCGCGCAAGACCATCAGGTCCGTCACGGGCCCGACATCCACGACCGTTACGGACAAGCACATGCGCGACCGCCTCGACCCCATGATCGCCGAACGGGCGCCCTGGCTGTCCCGCGGTTCGGTCGCCGCGCGCGCGGCGCGTATCGTTCTCGACCGGTTGCTGGCCTACGAGCGGACGGTCGAGATCGGGACGCATTACGTCGACCTCCCCGTCGACCGGATCATGGCCGACCTCGCGCGCCGCATCGCGCGCCGGGTGACGGCGACCGGGCTGGAAAACATTCCGGCGACCGGATCTGCCCTCGTTGTGGCCAACCACCCGACGGGCATCGCCGACGGGATCATCCTTCAGGACCTGCTCGTGCGGCGGCGGTCGGATGCGTTCATCTACGCCAACAGCGACATCATCCGCGTCCTGCCGCAATTTGCGGACCTCATCGTTCCGGTCGAATGGCGTCCCGAGTTGCGGACCGTCACCAAGACGCGGGAGACGATGGCCCTGACCCGCACCGCCTTCGAGAAGGGGCGGATCGGCGTGATCTTTCCCTCCGGACGGCTGGCCAAGCGACGCGGTCTGCGGCTGCACGAACGGCCCTGGATGGCCTCGGCCGCGATGATCGCCCGCAAGTTCGAGCTGCCGGTGATTCCCGTGCATATCCGCGCGCGGAACTCGGCGATGTTTTACGCCTTCGACGCGATCCACCCGACGCTGCGCGACATCACCCTGTTCCACGAGACGCTGAACAAGGACGTGCAGCCCTACCACATCACCTTCGGACGCCCGATCGACGGCGCCGCGCTGCCGAAGGACGCCGCTGCGGGGATCGAGATGCTGCGAGATGCGACCCTGCGCCTCGGATCGGAACGTCACGGCGAGATCAAGCTGACCGATACCCGCCCGGCGGGCCGCCTGCGGGGGCCCCGCACGGCCTGATCCGACTTCGGCGGGTCGTCGTTGATTGCCCTCTCCCGAGGCGGATTCCGGACTGACCCGCTCGACCCTCGATCGACCTGTCGGGCCAGGTCCGGAGGACTTTGCCTCAATTCGGAACGAAGCGGGCAAACCGCCGAAACCCTTTCTTCGCAACTTTCGTGACAGGAACCGGACGCGAACAGACGTCAGGTGGCGGCCGACGGCCGTCGTTGGAAAGGCGACGAGATCCCCATGGTCCAGCTTTCACCGAACCGCGTAGCGATCGCGATCATGTCCGCCGGGCTCGCGCTCGGACCCGTCCCCGCCTCCGCCGTCACGCTCGCCGCGCTGACCGAGCGCGACGAGCTTGGCTATACCTGCATCCCCGAGATCCTGCTCGAAACGGCCTACCGGGCCGAAGGCAAGGGCGTCGTGCTGCCGCGGACCTGCCTGCCCGAGCCCTGCGAGCGCCAGATTGCCCCCGAGGAGCTTGCAATGCTGATGGGGCGGAGGCCGAACGTGGTCGAATGGGGCGATTACGTCGCGCGCTATGCCGATCGTTGCGTGGCTGAAACCCGCGGAGCGTGGCGCACCCTCGACGTCGCAGATATCCGCGACGTGTCCTACGGCGACGACGAAACGCTGGCTTTCTGGGCGCCCGTCGTCTTTCCGGCGCGGATTCTCGCCGTGCAAACGAGTGCGGGCTCGACCACCCGCGGCGGAGCGGGCAGTCCGGCTGCGGGGCCCCCGCCGTTCGTGATGTCACCGCCGCTGATCAACTCGGGAAAGCCCCCGGAGGCCAGTCTCAAGCCAACCCGCGGCCCCGAGAATCCAGCGGAATCGGACCTGCCGGTCGTACCGTTGCCCCCGGCGCTTTGGCTTCTCGTCGGCGCGCTCGGCCTCGGTGGACTGGTCCGCCGCTTCACCTGACTCGGGCTGCTCGCACCTTCGCAAGTCAAATTGTGGAAGAAGATCGACAAGGTTCAACTCCGTAGTGACCACGCAAAGTGACGTTCCTCCCGAGTGCCGGCGAGGTCGGTCGGACCCGGATGGGGCCTGGCCGGGGCGACGGCGAAATTCGACCTATCGAAGGCGAAGAGTGGAAACGCGCAACGCCGCCCGATCAGGGCGGCGTCGCGTCAAATCCGATTGGTGCGGTCGAGAAGACTCGAACTTCCACGGGTGTTACCCCACAGCGACCTCAACGCTGCGCGTCTACCAATTCCGCCACGACCGCATCGGCCAATCGGACTGGCGGGGGGATAGCGGCGGCGGGCCGCCGCGGCAAGGGGGTCGGCGCCCGCCGGCCGCAAAAAAAGACCCGCCCGGACGGGCGCGCCCTAGACCATCATACAGCGAATGTCATTCCTGCACTGGTGCCGGGAAAGCCGGCAGCGTTGCCGGGATCGGCGCGGGGGCCTCCGCCGCGTCAGTCTCGGCGAGACCGGCCGCCCAGACGAGCAGCTCCGTGCGGTTCGGCTGGTTCGGCGCGAAGACCGGCTCCGCCCCGCCCGTCAGCGCGTCGATCGCCGTGCCGTACCAGTCCCGCGCGAGGTCCGACCGCGTCGCGGTGCCGAATCCGTCCTGCAGGTGGTGGCCGAGAAGCTCCGCATGCGGGGCCGATCCCATCGACACGAGGAGCAGCGCCGAGCCGAGCGCCACGCCCATGTTGTCACTGGCATATCCCGCCGAGAGGCAGAGCGTGGCGGTGGTGCGCAACTGGTCGGACGTCATGCCGGTGGTCGCGGCGAAGGCGTCCACGGCCTCCATCACATTGGCCTGCGGCTTCGAGGACAATGCCGCGATCTGCGAGGACATGGCGGGGCCGAAACTGCCGCATTGCGCCTGCACCATCTCCATCGTCGTGCCGGGCATCGCCGCAACCATCTGCTCGCCGGTATCGACCGCGAAGTTCCGCGCGAGGCAGAACTGCTCGGCACGCGCGACCGGCGCGTCGCCACCGTCGGAGGCGAGGACGAACCCGCCGCGCTGCGCCGTCAGCAGGTTCACCTTGCCGCAATGGCTGGCCAGGGAGTTGGCCGCGGCAACCGGCGCCGCGAAGGAGGGCAGCGCCGGGGCGGGTGCCGCCGCCAGCGTGGTCTCCGGCGGCTCCTGCACGGCCGGCGCATCGGGCTTGGCGGCCAAGATCGTGGTCGCCTCGTCCGCCAGCCGGCATCCATCGCCGTAACATTCGAAGCTCGCCGGCGTGGGCGAATGCGCGAGAAGGTCGTTCCGCGCGTAACCCGAGGGCGTCGAAACGAAGACCAGCGCCTTGCATTGCTGGGCCGAACACCAGAACGACGAGCCGGAATAGGACGTGTCGAGAATGAAGTCGTTGTTGCCGTCGCCGTTCAGGTCGGCAAGCTGCACGAAACCCGCGCGCTGCAGGAGTTGCTCGGGCGACGGGTCCGAGGAGGCCGCGATCTCGTCCACCGCGCGGCTGACTTCGAGCGGCAGGCCCGGATAGCCGACCATCCGCTCCCTTGGCTCGGCCTCGACGGGCCCTCCGGTCATCAGCGCGTATTGCGCCTTCAGCGCCGCACGCGCTCCGAGCGGCGAGGTCGAGATCAGGCGCAAGGTGTCCGGGTTGCCGGAGATCGCGCGGGTATGCGCGGCCGTCAGCACGTTGCGCTCGAAATCGGTGAGCGTGCCGTCGGCGGGCAGCGTCAGGAAGGCCTGCATGGCGGAGATGGCCCCGCGCGACCGTGCGCCCAGCACGCCGTCCGCGCCGCCGGCATCGAAGCCGAAATAGTTCAACGCGGTCTGCACTTCGCGGTTCTGCTGGCGCTGCGCGGAACTCATGGTGGGGGTCAACCGGCGCGGCGTGGTCGACCGATAGACCGTGCGGGGCCGCTGCGCGTGGTTGGCGATGGCCCCCCCGATGATCCCGCCGATGATGCCCCCGGCGATGTCGTCCGCGCCGGCAAGCGCCATCGGTGCGGGAAGGCAGAGGGTGATCGCGGTGGCAGCCGCGACAATGCGATTTGTAAACATGAACTCGTCCCTTCAGGTAACGGGCGAAACATTGCCACCGATTCGGCTCTGCGCCTAACGAAAAGTTGTGGGCGGGAAGGCGTTCTGTGGAGGAGCCTGAAGATGCAGCCCGACTGGATCCTGTCCGACGACTTCGTGCCCTACGATCGGGCGATCACGGAGATGGAGGCCCGCGTCGCCGCCATCCGGAACGGCGCGGCGAACGAGGCGATCTGGCTGCTAGAGCATCCCCCGCTCTACACGGCCGGCACGTCCGCCCGGCCTGCGGACCTGCGCGACCCCGACCGCTTCCCCGTGTTCGAGGCACGGCGTGGCGGGCAATACACCTATCATGGCCCCGGTCAGCGCGTGGTCTACACGATGCTCGACGTCGGCGCGCGCGGCCGCGACGTGCGTGCCTTCGTGCAGGCGCTCGAGGCCTGGGTGATCGACGCGCTTGCGGAGTTCGGACTCCGCTGCGTGATCCGTCCGGGCCGCGTCGGCGTCTGGATCGAGCGGCCCGAGAAGCCTCCCCTGCCCGACGGCACCACGCGCGACGACAAGATCGCCGCGATCGGCATTCGCCTGACGAAATGGGTGAGCTTTCACGGCCTGTCGATCAACGTGGAACCCGATCTGAGCCATTTCGACGGCATCGTGCCGTGCGGCATTACCGGACACGGAGTCACGTCGCTCGTCGATCTGGGCCTGCCGGTGACGATGGGCGATCTCGACGACGCGCTCCGGCGGACCTTCCTGCGTCATTTTACCTGACGCTACGGCGAACTGACGCGACCCGCCCCGCGCCATGTGCAGCGGACGGACCCCCGACTTCGCCACCCGCCACATGGCCGAGGCGACGGAAGCCGCGCTCGCATCCATAGGCGGACGCGCGACGAGTTCGACCGCATGCTCTGACATCCGGGCGGCGCCGAGGTCATCGTCGCGCTGGAGACCGCGCTCGGCATCGAGCAAGGTGCGCTCGACCTCGAACGCGAGGTGCTTCGCGAGCACGGCAACATGAGCGCGCCCACCGTTCTCTTCGTGCTCGACGCGGCGCGGAAGGCCGGACGGACCGGGCGCATGCTGATGTGCGGTCTCGGTCCCGGCTTCACCGCCTCCTACGTGCCCTTGGAGATCGCCGCTTGAGGCGCGGATGAGCGGCGCAACCGCGTTCCTCGCCTTCCTCGTCGCGCAGCGGCTGGGAGAGCTGTGGATCGCGCATCGCAACACGGCGCATCTCCTCGCACGCGGCGGGATCGAGCATGGCGCGGTCCATTATCCCACCATCGTCGCGCTGCACGCCGCGTGGATCGGCGCGCTCGCTTGGTTCGGATGGGACCAGCCGGTCCATCTGGGCTGGCTCGTCGTCTTCGTTCTGCTCCAGCTCCTGCGTGTCTGGGTGCTCGCGACACTGGGGGAGCGCTAAACCACGCGGATCATCGTCCTGCCCGAACCGGTCGTCACGCGCGGGCCGTTCCGCCTGATCCCGCATTCGAACCATGCCGTCGTCATTGCCGAGATCGCCGTAACCCCCCTCGTGCTCGGCCTGCCCTGGATCGCGCTCGTCTTCTCGATCCTGAACGCCGCGCTCCTCTTCGGCGTTCGCATTCCCGCCGTGTCGCGGGCCCTGGCGCCCTATCGTGAGCGACCCGCGCCGCCGCGGGAACTTTCCCTGCCGGCGCGACCTCTTGTGCCGTTGCCCACAGGCGACGCGATTGCTAGAACGCGCCACGAACGTGCCGGGGTATCGCCCGGCGCGGGAATCGCATTTCACGTCCACGGGGAGCGACCGAATGGCCGACGCCGCACATACGGGACACGAGGCGCACGGGAAGCCCGGCTTCTTCACGCGCTGGTTCATGTCCACGAACCACAAGGATATCGGGATCCTCTACCTGTTCGTATCGGGTCTGGCAGGGTTCATATCGGTGGCCTTCACCGTCTACATGCGGCTCGAGCTGATGGACCCGGGCGTCCAGTACATGTGCATGGAGGGGGCGCGGTTCACCGCGGCGGCGGCCGGCGAATGCACGCCCAACGGGCACCTTTGGAACGTGCTGATCACCGGCCACGGCATCCTGATGATGTTCTTCGTGGTCATCCCGGCGCTCTTCGGGGGCTTCGGCAACTACTTCATGCCGCTGCATATCGGCGCGCCGGACATGGCGTTTCCGCGATTGAACAACCTCAGCTTCTGGCTTTTCGTCGCGGGCACCTCGCTCGCCGTGACCTCGGTCCTCGTGCCGGGCGGCAACGGTCAGGCCGGGTCCGGCATCGGCTGGGTGCTCTACCCGCCACTTTCGACGACCGAGCAGGGCCTGTCGACGGACATCGCGATCTTCGCGGTCCACGTCTCCGGCGCCTCGTCGATCCTGGGCGCGATCAACATCATCACAACCTTCCTCAACATGCGCGCGCCGGGCATGACGCTGCACAAGGTGCCGCTCTTCGCCTGGTCGATCTTCGTGACCGCGTGGCTCATCCTGCTGGCGCTGCCCGTGCTCGCCGGCGCGATCACCATGCTACTGACCGACCGGAACTTCGGGACGACCTTCTTCGACCCGGCGGGCGGCGGCGACCCGGTGCTCTACCAGCATATCCTGTGGTTCTTCGGCCATCCCGAGGTCTACATCGTCGTGCTGCCGGCCTTCGGCATCGTCAGCCACGTCGTCGCGACCTTCTCCAAGAAGCCGATCTTCGGCTACCTGCCGATGGTCTACGCGATGGTGGCGATCGGCGCCCTCGGCTTCGTCGTCTGGGCACACCACATGTACACGGTGGGCATGTCTCTGACGCAGCAGAGCTACTTCATGGTCGCCACGATGATCATCGCGGTGCCGACGGGCGTGAAGATCTTCTCCTGGATCGCGACGATGTGGGGCGGCTCGATCGAGTTCAAGACGCCGATGCTCTTCGCGATCGGGTTCATCTTCCTGTTCACTGTCGGCGGAGTGACCGGCATCGTGCTGAGCCAGGCCGGCATCGACCGCGCCTATCACGACACCTACTACGTCGTGGCACACTTCCACTATGTGATGTCGCTCGGTGCCGTGTTCGGCATCTTTGCGGGCATCTACTACTGGATCGGTAAGATGAGCGGACGGCAATATCCCGAATGGGCCGGAAAGCTTCATTTCTGGGCGTTCTTCATCGGCGCAAACCTGACCTTCTTCCCGCAACACTTCCTCGGGCGTCAGGGCATGCCGCGCCGCTATATCGACTATCCGGATGCCTTCGCGCTCTGGAACCACGTCTCCTCCTGGGGCGCGTTCCTCAGCTTCGCGTCGTTCCTGTTCTTCATCGGCGTGATCTTCTACACGATCATCGCCGGTCAGCGCGTGCGGACGCCGGCCTATTGGGGCGAGCATGCGGACACGCTGGAATGGATCCTGCCGAACCCGCCGCCGGAGCACACGTTCGAGACCCTGCCCACGCGCGAGATGTGGGACCGGCATCCGCATCACTGATGCCCTTCCGGGTCACCAGAGACATGGAGGAGGCCCCGGCACAGTCCGGGGCCTTCGCGTTCGAGGTGGAGCTCTGGCCCCACCAATCGCTGACCGGCACCGGCTTCGTCTGGGTGATCGGGATCGCCTTCGGTCTGGCCTGCATTCCACTGGTCGGCCTCCTCGGCACGGTCGTCTTCATGGCGATCCTGCCCTTCGCGATGATCTCGGTGGGTGGGCTCTGGTGGTCGCTCCAGCGGAACTGGCGCGACCGCGATATCCACGAGACCTTCGCGATGACCCGCGACCGTGCCCGTCTCGTGCGGATCGATCCCGACGGGCGCCGCCGCGACTGGGAGGCGAACCCGTACTGGTTGCGAGTCGAGCGGCATGAGAAAGTCGGCCAGGTCGAGCACTACCTCACCCTCGGCGGCGGTCCCCGCAAGGTCGAGATCGGCGCTTTCCTGACGCCAGCCGAACGACGAGACCTCGAACGCCGTCTGCTCACGGCGCTCGGCCGGGTGAAGTCTTTGCCGCGAGACTGAAGCGTTTTGACTGCAAGGGGGCCGGCCCACCGACAATAGCTTCGGAACCGATCGCGGCTACCGGAAGCGTCCCTTCGACGCAGCCGCCCGATCATGAGCAACTTCGATCCGACCTTACGGGTAATGCCGTAGCCTAGCGCATCCCTCTTCGATCCGGCACGGGATGTATGCGCCCTTGGGTTCCTATAGTAGTGCCTCGCCGAGTTCCTTAGTCGCGTCGGTCAAGGGCTGATCTTCTTTGTGCTTCATCCCGTGAGCCGGGCTTTGGGGTTCTTGCCACGATCCTCGCGTTGGTTTGCAAGGCAGTAGCTATGACGAACAGAAAGGTGCTCTCGACGCCCGGCCACCTGATGAGCGTTGCGGCGCGC
>NZ_CANLTR010000007.1 GCF_947494055.1 uncultured Jannaschia sp.
TCAAGGCGATCCCATATCGCATCCACACGATCCTGACTGACAACGGCATCCAGTTCGCCGGGCAGCCCCGGAACCGCGACACTGCGTATTCCCGGCAGATGCGGTTCGACATGATCTGCGAGGCACATGAAATCGAGCACCGCCTGATCAAGCCCAACCACCCATGGAGTTTGAAGGATCAGAAAACAGTCCGGGGGACTGCTTTCCCGACAAACGGCCGAGTCGAACGGATGAACCGGACGATCAAGGAGGGTGAGGCCCAAAGCCGATCCGGGGGATCGGCGACGGCTGAACGTCAAGCGTTATCACTACGACAGCCACGATCAACTCCGCGCCCACCTCAGCGACTTCATAGCAGCCTGCAATTTCGCCCGCAGGCCCAAGACCCTCGGCGGCCTCACACCCTACGAATACATCTGCAAAATCCGGACATCAGAGCCGGATAGATTCATCCTCGATCCAATCCACCAAACGCCGGGATTGAAGAGTTAGGGAAACGTGAAAATCTGGCCCGGGAAGATCAGATCGGGATCGCGGATGCAATCACGGTTCTCCGCGAAGATTTGTACATACCGAACACCCTCACCGAAATAGTCCTCGGGGATGGCCCAGAGCGTATATCCCGGCTGCACCGTGATCGCACTCAGCCCGTCTCGCCGTGCCGCTGCCGCAACCTCGGGCGCGGTGCGCTGGAACGGCGTCTCGATCCGGCTTGCGACGCTCCCGTCGGGTGCAAGCGCATCGACGCGAAGCATATAGACGCCGCTGTCGAGCTCAGGCAGTTCGACGGCCCATACTCCGTGACCGTCGATCTGGGCCACCTGCACCGGCCGGTTGTCGAGATAGATGCGCAGCCGCAAGTCGCGCAGTCCGTGCCCCGCAATCTGCACCTCGCCGGACGCGTCGTAGCCGATCACGTCGATCCCGAGTTCCTTTCGGGTTGCCGGACCGGGCGACGTACCGGGCACAACCGATACGCCATTCGGGCCGGTCCGCAGGAGGCGGGGCGGGAGCGGCCCGGTCGAAACGTCCGTCGCGGACATAGTGCGGGCCTCGGACCCCTGAGACGAGCTTAGTGGACTGGGGATGGCCGGACGCTTATCGACTTCTGTGATCAGCGACATCAGGCCCGGCACCTCCTCTTTTGCCGCGACCGGCCGGCCCTCCTCCCTGTCGTTCGGCAGCAGAGGAGCCTCCGGCGCGTCGTTGGTGTTCGTCCCGGCATATAGATCGGCCGGCGCCTCGGGGACCGTCAATTCCGGTATCGCCTCGCCCGCGGTCCTATCTGACCGTTCTCCCTCCGCAGTTCCTCCCTGCGGGGTCGGAGGCGTCTCACGCGTTGGCGGCGTGACCGATCCGGGTCGATCCCCGACTTCGACCCTACCGACGACAGCCTCGGCGACTTCAGCCTCGTTCCGTGCTGATACCGCCAGCTCGCTAACGACGCCTTCATCTTCGTCGTTCGTCCGAGGCAATGTCTCGATAGAAGCGACGGAGGGCGGGTCGGGCATTGCCGGCGCCTCGGGTTTCACGGGCGCGACGATGATGCTCTCATCTCCGTGCGCCACCCGCCCTCCGGCGTCCTGCGTCTCGACCGTAGGCCCGGCGCGGCGGACATCGGCAGGTCGAAGAGCGACGCGAAGTTCCCCGCTGCGTCGGCCCGGGACGTCGCGACAGGATTCCCGTCGAACCGTACGGTTACCTCGGATCCGCCGCCGCCGCGGCCCGCGATCACCGCGCCGCCCTCCACGTCGACGCGGACGATATCGAGAAGCGGGGTTGCGGCCTCCGGAGGCAGCGCCGGCGTCGCGTCGGGTGCGCCCAACGTATTGAGGACCAAGCGGGTGGTCGGGCGTTCGGCCCCAGCATCCTCGATGGCCTGCGCTCCCTTGACGAGTTCGGGTCGCGAGGTCGCAGCCAATGGTGACTCGCGAGAAAGAGGCAAGAATGCCCATCCGGCGACCCCGAGCGCCAGCAGGCCCGCGAGGACGCCGATCGTCTGATTGGCTCGTCGGGTCCCGAACATCCGCCCGTGCTCCCATCGTCCCAATATGGACACGCGGAAGGCTAACAGCGACGGAGCGGTGCGTCAAAAGGCGTCCGGGCGCGGCAACGGGCTCGAACGAAAACGGCCCCCGAAGCGGGGGCCGCAGCATCTCGCAAAGCATCGAACGCGTCAGGCAGCGCTGTCCATCTTGTCCAGATGCGCCTTGACCAGCGTTTCGATCTCGTCGCGCGGATGACCCGTCAGCGTCTTCGGGATCTCCGCGACGACCTTGTCGGACACTTCCTTATGCATCTCGTTACGCAACACGCCGAGGACCTGCG
The DNA here is from genome assembly GCF_947494055.1 of uncultured Jannaschia sp. Taxonomy (GTDB): domain Bacteria; phylum Pseudomonadota; class Alphaproteobacteria; order Rhodobacterales; family Rhodobacteraceae; genus Jannaschia. The sequence goes on from NZ_CANLTR010000007.1 coordinate 2,329, forward strand.
GCGAGGCAACGATGACCAGCGACTCGAACCGCCCGGCATGCGCCATCTTGTAGAGCTTCTCGGCGAGGTCGGATGCGAACCGCTCCTTTTGCAGTTCGTGGAAGTCGGTCTCGTCGTAGGACCGTACCCCCGGCGCCGAGCTCTCTTGGTTCATGCCCTTGCGGTTCGCCTTCTGCTCCCGGTCGGGCGGGTTCGCCTCCTCATCGACGCGGACGACGTCGAAGTTCGGATCTTCCCCATCGGTAAGGTTCACCATGAACAGCGCCTTCTCGCTATCGGTGACGACGACCATCGTGCCATTTTTCAAGCTGGGCATCTATTCGTCCTCCGAGCCGGTGCCGTGCAGGCCGCCGAGATTGCCCTGTCCTTTTTCGTCGGACTTGGTCACGCGGGTCACGCCCTCGCCGTGCTTGGCGGTCTCTTCCTCGGCGCGGGACCCGACCTGGCGTTCGAGCTCGCCGTTGGCGCGGCCCTGCTGGCTCGGCGTGGCGGGCATGTCCTTGACGAACTGGTCGGTATCGCGGGTTCCGTCGCTGGAGCGATGACGTTCGGCCATGATGCTTCCTCCGTAGCTGTTCGCCGGATCAACCCCGCGGCGGACGGGATGTTCCGGACACGAAAAAGGGGCCGCGCGGGCCCCTTTCCGTAGCGTTCGACAGGCTCACATACGGGAGGCGACGTTCTCCCAGTTCACCAGCTTCGACAGGAAGTTGTCGAGATAGGCCGGGCGCTTGTTGCGGAAGTCGATGTAGTAGGAATGCTCCCACACGTCGCAGCCGAGAAGCGCGGTCTGGCCGAAGCAGACGGGGTTCACGCCATTCTCGGTCTTGGTGACCTTGAGCCCGCCATCGCTGTCCTTCACCAGCCAGGCCCAGCCGGACCCGAATTGCCCTGCGCCGGCGGCGGCGAACTCTTCCTTGAACTTGTCGACCGAGCCGAAGCTCTCGGTGATCGCGCTCTCCAGCTCGGAGGGCATGGCGCTCTGGCCGGGGCTCATCATTTCCCAGAACTGGTTGTGGTTCCAGAGCTGGCTGATGTTGTTGAAGATGCCGGACTGCGCCACGGCATTCGGGTCGTAAGTGCCCTTGATGATCTCCTCGAGGGACTTGCTCTCCCATTCCGTGCCGGAGATCGCCTTGTTGCCGTTGTCGACATAGGCCTTGTGGTGGATGTCGTGGTGATACTCCAGCGTCTCCTTCGACATGCCGTCAGCAGCGAGCGCGTCGTGGGAATACGGAAGGTCGGGAAGCTCGAAAGCCATGTGGTCTCTCCTCGTTTGCGTCCTGCGACATGTTGCCCGGATCGGCGCGGGGTCAACCCCCCGGGGGCTGGCTCAGGCCGGAACGGCGCCGCGCAGCAGGGCCTCTGCGTAGTGCGCGACGGAACGGAAGCACATCACGCGCCAGGCCGTGCCCTCGCGCCAGATCGCGGCGGGGATCTGCGCCATCCGGGTCCGGCGAACCTCCGAGGGGTCGAGCCGCGCGAAGTCGACGGGCATGAGGCTTGCAAGCGCTGAGGCCGACCCCGGTCCGGTTAGTTCGAAGACGATGCGCGCGTCGCTGACGACGGCGATCGTGGCGAAGGCGTCGCCGAGCTGGTCGGTCAGGCGGGACGCGAGGCCGGGCGCCTCCGCATGATCGCAGACCAGCATCAATTCGTCGGGCGACATCCACATCGCGCGTCTCCCGTTCGCCTCGGTCGAGAGCCGTTGCGCAGGCTGCGCGCAGCCGGTCACGGCCTCGACAGCCGGGGCAAGCGTCTCCAGCGCGCCGCGCAGGGTGATCATGCCGACGGGGCCCATCGCGCGGACGGCGACCTCAGACATTCTGCTTCTCCCCGTCCTTGTCGAAGAAGACCGGATCGACGATCCGCGCCTCGACCGGTTCGCCCCCGATCCGGGTGAAACGGACCGTCTCGCCCATTCGCGCAGGCCCGCGTGCGACGAGACCCATCGCGATCCCCCGGTCGAGGGTCGTCGAGTAGTAGGTCGAGGTCACGCGTCCCTCGGTCCGGCGCTGCCCGTTCGCATTCCGCCCGTCCACGACGGCATATGCACCATCCTCGAGCACCGAGCCGTCGAGCGTCTCCAGCCCGACGAGCTTCCAGCGGTCGGCCTTCTGGAACTCGTCGCGCTGCTGCCCTCGCTTGCCGAGGAAGTCGTCCTTCTTCTTCGAGATTGCCCAGTCGAGGCCGAGATCCTGCGGAATGATCGTCCCGTCGGTCTCGTCGCCGATCATGATGAAGCCCTTCTCGGCCCGCATCACGTGCAGCGCCTCGGTCCCGTAGGGCATCGCGTCGAACTCGGCGCCCGCCGTAATCAGCGCGTCCCACAACGCGCGGCCCTGCCCGGCCGGCACCGCGATCTCGTAGCTGAGCTCACCCGAGAAGCTGATCCGGTAGACGCGCACGCCGAACCCGCCAAGCGTCCCATCGGCCCAGGTCATGAACGGCAGCGTGTCGGCGGAGACGTTCATGCCGCCCAGCTTCTCCAGCACTATCCGCGCCTTCGGGCCGACGACGGCGATCTGCGCGAACTGCTCGGTCAGATTGAGCGCGTGGACCTTCCAGTTCCACCATTCGCATTGCAGCCAATCCTCCATCCAGCCGTGGATGCGCTCGGCGCCGCCGGTGGTCGTATGGCAGAGGAAGGTCTGGTCGTCGATCCGCGCGACCACGCCGTCATCCATCAGGAAGCCGTTCTCGTCGCACATCAGTCCGTAGCGGCATTTGCCCGGTTTCAGCGTCGACATCATGTTCGTGTAGAGCATGTCGAGGAACCGCCCCGCATCCGGGCCGCGCACGAGGATCTTGCCCAGCGTCGAAGCGTCGAGAAGGCCGAGCTTCTCGCGGGTGTTGCGGATCTCGCGGGTGACGGCTTCAGCGTGGCTCTCGCCCGCGCGCGGGAAGCAATAGGGCCGCCGCCACTGGCCGACCGGCTCCCAATGGGCGCCGTGGCTCTCGTGCCAATCATGGATCGGCGTCCGACGCAGGGGCTGGAACGCGACGCCGCGCGCCTCGCCCGCCAGCGTGCCGATGGTGACCGGCGTGTAGGGCGGGCGGAACGTCGTCGTGCCGACCTGCGGGATCGTCGTGTCGAGCCGGTCGGCCAGCACGGCGAGCCCGTTGATGTTGCTGAGCTTGCCCTGGTCCGTCGCCATGCCGAGCGTGGTGTAGCGCTTGGCGTGCTCGACGCTCTCGAACCCCTCCTGCGCGGCCAGCCGCACGTCGGAGACCTTCACGTCGTTCTGGTAGTCGAGCCACATCTTCGCGCGCAGCTTGTGCGGCGCGCCCTCAGGCATCGTCCAGACCTGCTGGATCGGCCCTTCCGCCGTGTCCTCGACTACGGGCACCGTCCCGCCGATCGTGTCAGTCACGTCAGCCAGCACCTCGGCCGCGGTCAGCGCCCCGCTCGCGGCGCCCACGAAGGTGACGAAGCCCTTGCCGTCCGCACCGGTGGGCGGATGATCGGCATCGGGGCGGAACATCGCGCGCGCCTCGTCCCACCAGAGCTTGCCGCCGCAATGCGACCACAGATGCACGACCGGGGACCAGCCGCCCGACATCGCCACACAGTCGCAGCGGATCTCTTGCAGCACGGTGCCGTCGCCCGACTGGGCGCAGACGGAGATTCCCGTGACCTGTCCGTCCCCGTGGACCTTGGCGATCGCCCGACCCGCATGAACACGGACGCCCATCGCCTTGATTTCGTTAACGAGAGGCGTGTCCACCCCGGTTCGAACGTCGAGGATCGCCGGCACGCGCAAGCCGGCCGCCAGCAATGCCTTCGCCGTGCGATAGGCATCGTCGTTGTTCGTGACGATGACAGTGCGCTCGCCCAGCGACACGCCATACTCGGTCACGTAGTCGCGCAACGCAGATGCCAGAACGACGCCCGGCACGTCATTGCCCGCAAAGCTGAGCGGACGCTCGATCGCGCCGGTGGCGGTCACGACGCGGCCCGCGCGGACACGCCAGAGCCGTTGCCGCGGCCCGGACTTCTCGGCCACGTGATCGGTCAATCCCTCGGTGCAAAGGATGTAACCGTGATCGTAGACGCCCGATCCCTCGCAACGCAGGATCGTCGTTACATTGTCCATCGCGTCAATCGCTTGGACGGTATCGTTCACCCACTCCGCCGCAGGCTTGCCGTCGATCGTTGCGCCGTCCGTCGGCGCGCGCCCACCCCAATGGCCCTGCCGTTCCACGAGCATCACGCGGTCGCCCGCCTCCGCCGCCGCGCGCGCCGCGAGGAGGCCTGCGATCCCGCCGCCGATGACGAGCGTGTCGTAATAGGCGTAGCGGTGCGCGTAGGTGTCGGCATCGGCCTCGGTCGGCGCGGCGCCGAGCCCCGCCGCGCGCCGGATGAACGGCTCGAAGACGTGCTTCCAGAGCGGGCGCGGATGGATGAACGTCTTGTAGTAGAAGCCTGCGGGGAGGAACTTCGACCCGTAATCGTTGACCCGGCCGACGTCGAAGCCAAGGGACGGCCACGCGTTCTGGCTCCGCGCAACGAGCCCGTCCCAGAGCGGTTGCACCGTGGCGCGCTGGTTCGGCTCGAACCGCGCGCCCTCGCCAATGGAAAGGAGGGCGTTCGGCTCCTCCGGCCCGGACGCCACAACGGAGCGCGGCCGGTGATACTTGAAGCTGCGCCCCATCACCAGTTGACCGTTGGCAAGCAGCGCCGAGGCGACGGTGTCGCCGGCGAAGCCCCGCATCTCGCGGCCGTCGAAAGTGAAGGTCACGGGGCGGCTGCGGTCGATGCGCCGCCCGCCGGTCTTCAGGCGTCGGCTCATCTGTCCGTCCTTCGCGCGATTTCGTCACGGATATGCTGCGGCGGCTCGGTCGTCTGGGCCGAATAGGTCCCGTAGACCTCGAGCGTCGCGGTGTTGCGCGCGGCGAGGAACCACTTGCCGCAGCCATAGGCGTGCCGCCAGCGCTCGAAATGCACCCCCTTCGCATTGTCGCGCAGGAACAGGTATTCCTCGAACTGGTCGGCGGTCGAATCCGGGCCGAAGCGCTTCAGGTGCGCTTCACCGCCGGGAGCGAGCTCGGTCTCCTCGACCGCGAGGCCGCAATTCGGGCAGGTCAGAAGCAGCATGGCGCAACCCCGTCCGTCAGGGTGCGAAATCGTCGAGGATCAGCGTTTGGCGACCTGAGCCGTCGCCGGGGTGTCGATCCGGACCTGTGGCGCGCCCCCGACCCCGAGATCGAGGAAGCCGCCGACGAGGACGATCCCGAGAACGACCACCGCCAGTCCGGTCCCGCCAAGGACGAGAGCCAGGCCGCGGGGCCGCCGGCGGAGGATTCTGGAGAGCATGACGCCTCGGCTAAATATTCGACAAGGTTCGAATATACACCGTAGGCGAGGTTTCGCCAGTCTCTGCGGACCCTCATGGTTACCGCCTTGACGCGCAGGTCTCTTTGCGAATGCGCACGCATCAGTGAGCCACCCCCGCAGCGACGGATTCGTCGATGAAGCGCCCTTCGCGGAACCGCTCCATGCCAAAGGCCGCGGTCAGCGGCGAATGTCCCTTCGCCAACAGCTCCGCCATGCCGTAACCGGAACCCGGGATCGCCTTGAAGCCCCCCGTCCCCCAGCCGCAATTGACGTATATGCCCTCGACCGGCGTCTTCGACAGGATGGGCGAGCGATCGCCTGTCACGTCCACGATCCCGCCCCACTGGCGCAGCATCTTGAGCCGCGAGATCATCGGGAAGGTCTCCACCAGGGCGCGCAGCGTCTCCTCGATATGGTGGAAGGAGCCGCGCTGCGTGTAGTTGTTGTAGCCGTCCGTGCCACCGCCGATCACCATCTCGCCCTTGTCGGACTGGCTCATGTAGCCGTGCACGGTGTTCGCCATCACGACCACGTCCATGCAGGGCTTGATCGGCTCGGAGACGAGCGCCTGCAACGCCACCGATTCGAGCGGCAGCCGGAACCCGGCCATCTTCGCCAGCACGCCGGAATGTCCGGCCACCACGATGCCGAGCTTGTCGCAGCCGATGGGGCCCTGCGTCGTCTGCACGCCGGTCACGCGCCCGCCGTCGCGGTCGATGCCGGTGACCTCGCAGCGCTGGATGATGTCCATCCCCATGTCGGTGCAGGCCCGGGCATAGCCCCAGGCGACCGCGTCGTGCCGCGCCGTGCCGCCGCGCGCCTGGTAGAGGCCGCCGAGAACCGGATAGCGCGGTCCCTCGATGTTCATGATCGGGCAGAGTTCCTTCACTCGCTCGGGCCCGATCCACTCGGTCGCGACGCCCTGCAGCGCATTGGCCTGAGCGGTGCGCTTGTAGCCGCGGACCTCGTGATGGGTCTGCGCGAGCATGATCACGCCACGCGGCGAGAACATGACGTTGTAGTTCAGCTCTTGGCTCAGCGTCTCGTAGAGGCTGCGGGCCTTCTCGTAGAGCGCCGCGGACGGGTCCTGCAGGTAGTTCGAGCGGATGATCGTCGTGTTCCGACCCGTGTTGCCCCCGCCGAGCCAGCCCTTCTCGAGAATGCCGACATTGGTGATGCCGAAATTCTTGCCGAGATAATACGCGGTCGCGAGCCCGTGCCCGCCCGCGCCGACGATGATCACGTCGTAGCGCTTGGCGGGCGGACGCTTGGCCCAGGTCCGGCCCCAGCCCTCGTGGTTTCGCATGGCCTCGCGCGCGATGGCAAAGGCGGAAAAGCGTCGCATGGGCGGGCGGCCCTCCGGTTCTCGGTCCCTGATCTCGGCTCCCCTTCGCATGACCGCCGCGGTCGCTTCGGACCCGCTGCGGCATCTTCGGGAAGTTTCGCGACATCGCCGGTAGCGCGCGCGGTCACGATGCCGCAAGTGGGGCTTCTGTCGCAGGGCGAACGGGGCTAGGTGCGGCGCATGATTTTCTGGATCGTCGCGGCCCTGATCCTGGCCGTCTGCATCACTGCCATCACCGCCGCGCTCCTGCGCGACCGTCCCGCCGCGCCGGGGGCGCCGGACGTGGAGATCTACCGCGATCAATTGGCCGAGCTCGAACGCGATGCGGCGCGCGGCACGTTGGCGCCCGAGGAGGCCGAGGCGGCGCGGGCCGAGGTCGCGCGCCGGCTGCTCGCGGCCGATCGTCGTCAGGCGGCCGCAACCGGTCCGGGCGCCCGGTGGCTCGGCATCGGCCTCGTCGCCGTCCCGGTCGTCGCCGTAAGCCTCGCCACCTACCTCGCCATTGGCGCACCGGGCTACGGGGACATGCCGCTCGCCGGGCGGATCGAGCGCATCGATACGGCTCGCCGCGCCCGCCCCTCGCAGGAGACAGCGGAGGTCGCCGTGCCGGAACAAATCGACACGTCCCGACCGGAGATCACCGAGATGGCGGGGCAGCTCCGCGAGGTTCTGGCCGGACGGCACGACGACCTGCGCGGCTGGGAGCTCGCAGTCACGACCTTCTCGGGTCTGGGCGACATGCGCGCGGCGTGGCGGGCGCAGGACCGGGTGGTGGCCATCCGAGACGACGACGCGACCGGCGAGGACTTTGCCGTTCTCGGCGAACTCATGGTCATCGCCGCCGGCGGTTACGTCTCCCCCGAAGCGGAGCGTGCCTTCTCGGAAGCCGTGCGCCGCGACCCGGAGAACGGCCTTGCCCGCTACTATGCCGGGCTCATGTACGCACAGGGCGGCCGGCCCGACCTCGCGTTCCGCCTGTGGCAGCGGCTGGTGGCAGACAGCGCGCCCGACGATCCGTGGCTCGAGCCGATCTACGCCCAGATCGAGGAGGTTTCGGTTCGTGCGGGCGATCCCACGGCCCTCGACGAATTGCCGCAGCCCAGCGGGCCGACCGGAGCGGACATCGCGGCGAGCGCGGCGATGACGCCGGAAGACCGGGTTGCGATGATCGGTGGCATGGTCGAGGGCCTCGCCACGCGCCTCGCCACAGAGGGTGGTCCGCCCGCCGACTGGGCGCGGCTCATCACCTCCTTCGGCGTGCTGGGCCGCACCGACGACGCGGCTGCCGTCTACGCGGAGGCGAAGTCGGTCTTCGCCGAAAGCCCCGACGCACTCGACCTGCTGGCGCAGGCAGCGGACGATGCGGGGCTCGCCCGGTGATCTGCGAGACGATGGAAGACTATGCGGCCGCCCTGCCCGGCCATGGCGCGTTGATGGGGCTCGATCTCGGCACCAAGACGATCGGCGTCGCGGTCAGCGACACGATGCGCTCGGTCTCCACCCCGCTCGAGACGATCCGGCGCACGAAGTTCACGGCCGACGCGGTGGCGGTGGAAGCGCTGCTCGCCGCGCGGTCGGTGGCCGGCATCGTGCTTGGCCTACCGCTCAACATGGACGGCTCCGAAGGGCCGCGCCTGCAATCGACCCGCGCCTTCGCCCGCAACCTCGCCCGCCGGATCGAGACGCCGATCGCCTTCTGGGACGAGCGTCTCTCGACCGTCGCGGCGGAACGCGCGCTGCTGGAGGCCGACGCCTCGCGCAAGCGTCGGGCGGCGGTGATCGACCATGTCGCCGCGGGCTACATCCTGCAGGGCGCGCTCGACCGCCTGCGCCATATCGGGGCTGTGCCGTGAAGGAAGACGATCCGGTCTGGAGCCGGGACGAGATCGAGAGCCCCTGCATCCGCGTCTGCGTCGTCCATCCGGAGACGCGACTCTGCACGGGGTGCCTGCGCAGCCTCGACGAGATCGCGGCCTGGACGCGCATGACGCCCGAGGCCCGGCAAGCGCTCATGGCGGAGCTTCCGACACGGGCGGCGCGCCACAAGGTCCGCCGCGGCGGACGCGCAGGACGCCTCAAGCGCTGAACCCGACCCCGGCAGGACCCCAACAAGGCTCGCCATCGCCGAGGCTAGCAGCATCGACAAAACCCAGACCCCACGAATGCTGGATCGACCGCCTCCTTCGTCGCATCCGCCCTCACTGTCCGAGGCAGATTTGCCGCATCTGAGGTCGCGACGCTGATCTGCTCTATTTGCAGGCTGCGTGAGACGATCGGCTGAAGCAGGTGGTAGAAGACCGACCCGTCAAGGTCGACGGCCGGCCCCGAGACGAGTCAGTAAGCCAAGAAAAGCGCAAGACGGGAGCGGGGCGCGAACAAAAGCATCTGGATACCACGCTCGAACACAAAGTTTCCGAACCCGGTTCGATTCGCTTGTTGATCCTCGCCTTCGGGCGGGGCCCTTCCGATACCGGATCAGGCTGCGGCGGCCGAAACTTGCTCCAGCGCGGCGTGCAGGACCTCGACCCCCGCGCCGGGGCGGGCCGCGCCCTCCGATAACGTCCGCCGCCATCCCCGCGCCCCCGGACAGCCGGCGAACAGGCCGAGCATGTGCCGCGTCACCTGCCCGAGCTTGCCACCGTCGGCCAGATGCGCCTCGATGTAAGGCACCATCCGCAGCGCGGCCGTGACCCGGTCCGGACAAGGATCCTCGGCGCCGTGGACTCGGCTGTCCGCTCGCAGCAGGACGCTCGCCGGATCGTGATAGGCCGCCCTGCCGATCATCACCCCGTCGACGTGGCGAAGATGCGCCTGCGCCGCGTCCAGCGACGCGATCCCGCCATTGACCGCAATCGCGAGATCGGGAAACCGCGCCTTCATCGCATGGACCAACGGGTAGTCGAGCGGCGGCACCACGCGGTTCTCCTTCGGGCTCAGCCCCTGCAGCCAAGCTTTTCGGGCGTGGACGATCACCTGACCCACACCGCTATCGGCCATCCGGGACAACAGGTCGGGCAGCACGACAGCCGGCTCATGATCGTCCACGCCGAGCCGGCACTTCATCGTCACGGTCACGCCGCCCGACGCCCGGACCATCGCAGCAAGACACGCCGCGACCAGCGCGGGCCGCTCCATCAGGACGGCGCCGAAGAAGCCCGACTGCACGCGATCCGACGGACACCCGACATTCAGGTTGATCTCGTCGTAGCCCCGTTCCACGCCGAGCGCCGTCGCCTCGGCCAACTCGCCCGGATCGCTGCCGCCGAGCTGCAACGCGACCGGGTGTTCGGCGGGATCGAAATCCAGCAAATGCGTCGCCCGCCCCCGGATCAGCGCGGCGGCGGTGACCATTTCGGTATAGAGCAACGTCCTGTGCGTCAGGACGCGATGGAACGCCCGGCAATGCCGATCGGTCCAGTCCATCATCGGCGCGACGCTCAATCGTGCCATCTCCTGCGGCGCCAGCGACATTCCGCCCCCGTTTGCTCCAGACCCACGGCCAGCCACCGTGAGCCACGCGCCTAAGGGATCCCCGGTGGTTTTTGAAGCGATACGTCTCCTCTCGCGTTCTGCGACCATCCGCATTTCGCTCGGCGATACGGGATGCGAGTCACCCGCCAACCAGATGCGCGCTCGAACCTGGCAAGGTCGACCCTTGCCGGCTCGTCCGGTCGACCTTTCCAAGCATGAGGTCGCGGGACTTCAGACGTTCTAGCGACACCATTTCTTTCGATGTCGCGTGGTGTACTCCATCTCGAGCAATTAATCGCTCGACCCTATTACGATCTCAGCCGCCATTCACCGTCTGACGGGCTCCACGAGACGTTGACGTCCGGGCTCCGGGTGGATTTAGACAACGCATGCCTGATCAAGCCGCGATGCGCGCGCCCGACCTCTTTGCCAGACGCCGCAATACAGGGACGCCTGCCGCGGCGCCCGTTCGGGCGGGGTACGAACCGCGGATGGACGTCCGAGATGCCTGACCCGATACCCGACCGCGCCCCCGCAACCGAAGGTTCGGCGGATCCGGCGGAAACGCAGGCTGTCGCGACGCCGGGGACTGCGCCCGAGACGGAGGGCGACAAGCCCGCGGCGCGAGCCGTCCCGCGTCATCTGCTCATGGGAATCGAGGAGCGCTATCTCGACGCCGCCGCCGCGATGGACACCCGCGAGCTGTTCTACGACCAGGGCATCGCCGTCCTCGTCAATGCCGTTCGGCTGCGACCCCGTCCGGAGGGGCTCGGTCCGGAATACGATCTCCTCAAGGCGGAGATGGACCTTCCCTATTACTTCATGGAATATTCCGACATCGCGCAGAAGGGCATCGACCCCGTCGCCCATTACATGCTCGCCGGCGGTCGCGAGGGCCGCAATCCGACGCCGCTCTTTTCCTCCAAGCTCTACGTCAAGCGCTACCCCGAAGCAGTCGAGAGCGGCCTGACGCCGTTCGGCCATTACCTGACGCATCGTGCGGGCGGCACGGTGAAGGCCGCGCGCTTCGGGCAGCACGACGAGCTTGCCGCGATCCTCGGCCTGACGCCGGAGGCGGCCGCGGACCATCTGAAGGAACGCGTCGGCAGCATCCGAGACCGTCTAGAGAGCGGGGAGCTCGGCCGGATGGTCGACCGGGCCAACGCGCTCGACCCGCTGATCGGGCAATCCTGGCGCAGCGCCGCGCGCATCCGCTGCCTGCCTTTCAGCTCCGACCTGGTGATGGCGCGGATCGTCGCGCTCAACGACATGCAGGCGGCCGCCCGGTTCCGCCGCGCCCGCTTCGTCGTCACCCTCGGCCGGCGGCCGCGCGACATTCATGTCGGCGCGCCGGAGATGGTCAAGCAGATCGTCCGCGCCCTCGCCGCCGAACACGGGGCCGAGGAGATCGTGCTCGTCTCGACCGATCCGGAGGGGCCACCCGCGACGTCCGATCTGCCGGCCGGCCTGCGCGTCATCGATTGCGCCGATGCGACGCGCAAGATGAACGCGGCCAACGCGCTGCGCCCGTTCTTCGAGTTCATCCGGTCGTTGCGGCCGGAGATCTGCATCATCGCCGACGACCCGATGAGTTGGGAAATGCTCAAGGTCTACGGCCGGGCGCTCTCGGCGAGCGTCGATCTGGTGGGCCTTTTCGGCCGTGTCGGCGTGGACGACCACAACTGGCGCAGCCCCTCGGCCGCGCAGCATTTCTACCGTCATTTCGACCTGCTCTCCGCGGTCTGCTCGGACAGCGAGACGACGCTGGCACGCTTCGCCGCGGACTATCTCGTCCCACCGGCGCAACGCGCCAAGCTGCGCCTGCTGGAACCGGCCGTCTTCGACGAGGCCCCCTCCACGGGCGAACGCGTCAATGTGCTGTGGATCTGTCAGGAGGCGGATCTGAGCTTCGCCGAGGAACTCGGCCGCCTCGCCCGAGGCCGACCCGAGCTCAGCTTCGCGGTGCAGCTGCCGACCCGCCAGCGGAACATGACCCTGCCCCGCTTCGACCACCTGCCGAACGTGCGGACCCACATGGCCCCTGTCGATGGCGGGCCCGTCGCCGAGGCCGACGTCGTTCTCGCGCCGGGCAGCGGCATCGACCCGACCGTGCTGCGCGCCGCCGTCGCCGGCAAACCGCTCGTCGCCTCCGAGGCGGTGGCGTGCGATCTGGGCCGCGCGCCGGACGGTGCAGACCCGGCCGCCGCGCTCGACCGCATCTTCGCCGACCTGCCTGCGGCGCAGGCGGAGGCGGCGGAGTTGGCCCGCGCGCTCCGGGCGCGGCGCAACGACGCGCGGTTCCGCGCGCAACTCGCCGACCTGCTTGGCCACATCCGTAGGGGGTCCGACGTATGACCGATCTCACCGTGGCGATCACCGCCCATGCCGAGACCGTCGTCGCCGGCCCGTCCTTCCGCAGCTTGCGCGCTGCACTCGCCCCCGTGCGCGAGAGGGGCTACGACGTGCAGCTCCTCCTCGGTCTCGATAGCTGCACGCCGGCCTGCCGCGACTACATGACCCAGCCGGACTTCGTCGATTTCGAACGCCATGATTACGCCTTCCGCGACCAGGGCCGCACGCGCAACGCGCTGATCGGGGCGGCGCGGGGCAAGTGGGTCGCCTTCCTCGACGCCGACGACTTGTTCTCCGAGAACTGGCTGATCCGTGCGATCGAGGAACTTGAAGCGGCCGAGGCGACGGGACGCCGCGCCATCGTCCATCCCGAGTTGAACTGGCAGTTCGACGGGATCAACCACGTCTATTCCAACCCGGCGCAGGACCACCCGTTCTTCTCGCCCTACGTGCTTGCCATCGCGAATTACTACGACGCCATGTGCGTCGCGCCTCGCGCGGTGTGGGAGGAGCTTCCTTTTCCGGACCGCGCGATCGCGGACGGCTTCGCCCTGGAAGACTACCAGTGGTTCGTGGAGGCGACGGCGCTTGGCTGGCGGCACGTCGTCGCGCGTGACACGATCATCTTCAAGCGCCGCCGCGACGCTTCGCAGACGCACGAGAGCCGAGGGACGAGCGCCGTGATCCGCGCGATCGAGCCGCTGGCGATCGACAATCTCGAGAAGCTTCTGCCGAAGACCGGCACCTCCTCCTGACCGGCGCGTCGAACCGGGGGGTCGCAGGGCCGTAGGACCTACTCGGCGACGAGGACGGGGCCACCGAGACCCGGATGGTCGAATGCCGGGCGACTCCCGCCGGATACGCGCGGGCCGCCCCTTCGACCGTCACCCAACGGTACGTCGGACGACGTGCCCGCGATCAATAGCGACTGCAGTCGATAAACCCGATGAGCCATCGGGCATGCTCCATTCGGCGCGCGTTCTCGGACCTCCGCCCTCTGCGAGGCTTTGCCCGTTGGCAGCAGACCCCACTCTCCCCGTCGGACAAGGATCGAGCCTAACGTCAGGACAGACGGTCGAGCAGGTCGATCGCCGCCTCCAGCCGCGCGTCCGGCTCGGGCAGTTCCCTGCGATGGACGAGGCGCCGGCTGCAACGCTCGACGCCGTCCGGCACGTCCTCCGGCACCTCGCCGGCGAAGTCGAGGGCGACGGCGTCCGGGCCCGCCGAGACTCCCTCGAGTTCAAGCCGGGTCGCGAGTGCGCGGAGGCGAGCGAGCCGCAGCGCCGCGACGACCTCGGGCGGCGGCGGGCCGAACCGGTCCTCCACCTCGTCGGCGAGTCGCGCGGCCGCTTCCGGCGTGTCGATCCGGCCGAGACGGACATAGAGCGTCGCACGCATGTCAGCGCTCGCGATGTAGTCGTGGGGCAGGCTCCAGGGCGCATCGACATGAATATCCGGCCGCCGTATCCCGCCCTCGCCCTTCGCCACACGCAGCGCGTCGGCCAGCATCGCCGCGTGCAGCGCCGGGCCGACCCGCGCGTCGTGCCCGGTTTGCGCCAGACCGAAGAGATCGCCCGCGCCGCGCCGGTCGAGATCGGCCACGGAGAGCGCGAGCCCGGCGCCGAGCGTATCCATCGCCGCGACCGTGTCGAGCCGCCGCTCGGTCGCCTCGGTCGGCGGATCTTCCGGATCCGTCAGCAGCCAGCAATAGGCCTGCCGGCTGCCACGGCCCACGCGCCCGCGCAATTGGTGGAGCTGCGCGAGCCCGAGGAGGTCGGGGCGCAACACGATCATCGTGTTCGCCCGCGGCACGTCGAGCCCGGATTCGACGATGGTCGTCGCCAGAAGCACGTCGCCCGCGCCGTCGGCGAAGGCCGTCATCGCCTCGTCGATCTCGCGCGCCGGGCGGTCGCCATGCGCCACGCGCACCGACAGGTCGGGGGCGAGTTCGGCCAGCATCGCCTTTGCCGCGTCGATCTCCTCGATCCGCGGCACGATGACGAAGCTTTGGCCGTGCCGCCGGGCCTCGCGTCGGAGCGCGTCGCGGATCGCGCCCTGTTCGGCGGGCGCGACGATCGTACGGATCGGACGACGGCGGGCCGGGGCCGTGCGGAGCAGGCTCAACGGCCGCACGCCCGCGATGGCACCCTCGAGCGATCCGGGTATGGGCGTCGCCGTCATCGAGAGCGTATGGACGGCGGCGCCCATCGTGCGCAACGCGCGCTTGTGGGCCCGGCCGAAGCGCTGTTCCTCGTCGATCACGACGAGGCCGAGCGCCTCGAAGGCGACCGACTTTCCGAGGATCGCATGCGTGCCCACCACGACGCGAACCGACCCGTCGGCGAGCCCCGCGCGGACACGCCCGGCCTCGGCGGGCTTCGTCAAGCGTGACAGCGCCGCGACCTCGATCCCGACCTCGGCAAGCCGCCGGCCGAAGGTCGTCGCATGTTGTCGCGCAAGCACGGTGGTCGGCGCGACGATGGCGACCTGCATCCCCGCAAGCGCGGCGGCGGCGACGGCGCGGATCGCCACCTCGGTCTTGCCGAAGCCCACGTCGCCGACGAGAAGCCGGTTCATCGGCCGCCCCGAGGCGAGGTCCGACAAGACCTCGGCGATCGCCGCGCGCTGGTCCGGCGTCTCCTCCCAGGGGAAGGAGGCGGCCACTGTCTCGTAGGCGGCCTCATCCGGTTTCAGGACCGGGGCCTCCACCCCGGCGCGACCGCGCGCGGCCTCGACCATCGCTTCCGCCGACTTGCGGATGGCACTGGCGAAACGGGCGCGGCGACGCGCCCACCCCTTTCCGTCGAGGCGGTCGAGCGCGACGCCGTCCTCGTCCTGCCCGTAGCGCCAGACGAGCCCGGCCTCGGAGGCCGGTACGAGCCGTACGCCATCGTCGCCGTAGACGATTCGCAGAGCCTCGCCCCCGTCCACCGGCTCGAGCCCCTCGAAGCGACCAAGCCCATGCGCTTCGTGCACCACCAAGTCGCCGGTATGCAGTTCGTGCGCCTCGGCGATCCAGGGGGGTGGTGCGGCCGCACCAGAGGCCGCGGCGGCCTGCCGGCCGAGCACGTCGCGCGCGGTCAGGACAAGGATCTCGCCGTCGCGATGCCCGTGATCGAGCGGCGCGACGAGCGTCGCGGCCCCGCCCTCCGGCGCCGCTTCGGCCTCCTGCCACGTCCCGGCGCGCAGGACATCCGCGCCGGCCATGCGGGCCAAGCGCGCGCGTTCGCGCGGCGTGCCGGCAACGAGGATCGTGCGCCCCGCTCCGGCGATCGCCTCCCGCAGGGCGGCGCGGGGCCGGGCCTCGCCGGCGATGACGGGGGGGCGTGCCACGCCGTCGAGGCGGATCTCCCCGGCTGACTCGCGCCAGCCACTCCATTCCGCCGGATCGAGGTAGAGCCGGTCGGGCGGCAACGGACGTCGCGCGCTGCCGCCGTCGATCTCGGCCTGCATCCGCTCCTCGCAGGCCGTCGCCAGCCCCGTCAGCACGGTGCCCACCGATCGCAGCGCGGCGGGCGTTCCCGTGAAGCGGGCGCCGGGCAACACATCCCGCAAGGTCGCCAGCCCGTCGTGATGGTCGGACAGCCAATGCTCCCCACCCGGCGCATGATCCTGCGCGACCACTGCCGGAAGTTCGCTCGCCGCGTCGATCACGGCGCGATCCCGGTCCGCGATGGTGCGCTGGGACGTCGCATCGAAGACGTGGATCGTGGCGATGCGCCCGTCCTCGAAGGTGATCCGCAGGGGATGGTCGAGCGCGGCCGGGAAGACGTCGAGCACGGCGCCGCGCAGGACCACTTCGCCCGGCTCGTCGATCCGGCTTTCCTCCCGGTAGGCGAGCGCGGCGAGACGGGCCATCACCTGCTCCGCGTCCACCGTCGCGCCGATCGCGATGTCGAGCGCATCGCTGACATCCGGCGGAACGATGCGCTGGATCACGGAGGCCGGTGTCGTGATCACCACGCATGGCGCGTTCCCGGCCTCGGCCATGCCGCGAAGCGCCGCCATCCGTCGGCCCATCGTGGCAGGCGACGGCGAAGCCCAGTCGTAGGGCAGGCAATCCCATGGCGGCAGGAGGTGGATTGCGAGTTCGGGATGGGTCGCGCGAAGGAAGCTGGCGATCGCTTCGGCCCGTAGCTCGGATGCCGCGACATGGATGGCCTGCGGGGCTTCGTTCGCACGCATCCAGGCGGCGAGGCGCAGGGCCTCCGCGCCCGTTGGTCTGTCCTGCGCCATCCGCTTCCCCTGCCGCTCGGCTGGCAAACTGTCAGGCCCCGCTCGGGTTCCGCGACCGGGCGCGTTGCCGCAGGGTCCGGCGCGGCGAGACGCCTAGCGTTGCGCCGTCCGCCTCCGCCACGCGAGCCAGGCCAGAAGCCCCGCACCCACCGCGCCCGCGATCATGACGAAATGCCGGGGGCGCAGGCCGTGTCCGGCGACCGTCATCTCGCCCGGCATGTAGCGCGGGTCGAGCAGGCGAGTGTCGGCGAGGAACTCGCCGAACATGTCCTCCTCCGGCGGCGGCTCGATTGCCTGAAGCGCACGTCCTCCGGTCGCGTTGAGCGACTCGATCGCGTCGATCAGCCTGCCCTTCTCGCGCAGCCGCTCCTCCACCGTCTCGACGGACACGGCGAGATGCTCGGCCAGAAGCCGCGTGCGGAACGCCCGGACAGAATCCTGCGGTCCCTCGAAGGCGATGTCGCATTCGGTGTCGAACCCCATCGACCGATCGTCGAGGTTGCTCGATCCGATCCGCAGGATCTGGTCGTCCACGATGAAGATCTTTGCGTGGACATAGATCGGCTCGCCGTCGGACGCGACCGGGTGATAGATGCGGAACCGGTTGCCGTGATCGGCCGTGCGCAGCCGCTCGATCATCCGCGCGCGAAGGACGTGCATCGCCCTGTCCTCGAGCCATTCCAGCGCGGCTTCGGGGTTGATGATGACGATCTCGGGACCGGTCTCTTCCCGCAGGCGCGCCTCGAGAGCGTCGCAGACGGTTTCCGCCGAGAAGTACTGCGACTCGATGTAGATCACGTGGTCGGCCGCGGCGATGCTGTCGAGGATGAGTCGTTCGATCTCGTTCGTCAGCTCCTCCCCGTCGAAGGGCGGGCTTGTCCGCGCGATCGCCACGTCCACGTTCTCCGCGGCCACTTCCAGATCGTCCGGCCAATCGATTTGCCGGACGTCATCGGGTGGCGTCAGTTCCTCGCCCGTCGCGCGCAGCCAACGTCCACGCGACAGGTCGCCCAGGGCCTGAGCGACCGGTCCGGTGAGCGCGGAGGTCGCATCGTGCCACGGCTCGGAGAGGGAGCCGTTCTTGCGGGCGCGCCGGGGATCCTTCGGCAGGTGCTCGGACGTGTCCCATCGGCCTTCGGTCGCGTCGATGCCGCCGCAGAAGGCGAAACCGTTGTCGGCGACGATGATCTTCTGGTGATGACAGGCGCCGAACGGATGATGGCCGTCGAGCGCGAAATGGATCCGGTCGTCGCCGAAGACGTCGAGCGCCACTGTCGGCAGGAAGCGCCCCGGCGCCACCAGGACGGCTCCGTTCCACTTGAGCATGTAGACATTCAGCTCCGGCGTGCGCGCGACGACGGCCTCGAGGAACGGGCCGAGCGCGTTGGGATAGCCGTCGGGCGCCAGACCGTCCGCGTCGCTTTCACCGGGCAGCATGTCGATCTCGAAGTCGAAATCCCAGCCGACGAGAAGCAATTCCCGCTTCGCCGCGAGAAAGATACAGCGCAGCATCCGGAAGTAATCGGCCGCGTCGACAATCAACGCCAGCTTGTCGGCGCGCGTGACGCGCCAGCAATTCTCCCCCGGCTTGAAGATCGAAGACGATGCGTCGGGATTCCGGGACCTCGTTTCGTTCACGTCCACTCCTCGCAGTTCTTCGTCTCTCGGTCGGGCCTGCAGGCGGATGCTCGATTCCACCGGCGCCATGCGCCGCTCGGCAATTCGCCTGACCGCGGCGTTGCCAGCGGACTTAGCCGTTAACCTTTCGGATTTCCACCGACAGGTTCGGGTTCAGGGTCTGAGCGAGGAAAGACCCCGTTCGTGGACTTGCCGCCGCAAGCCTGTTGTGGTCGCAGAATCGGAGCCCCGCGCGACGGACGCAAGATCAGAAGAGGTCCACGTCATTGCCGACCTGAGCGCGCTTCGCGGAATCCGACCCGAAGGACGGGGATGGCGTCGTGAGCGGACACGCGGTGAGATTGGCCAGCAATCCCCGCCGGATCTCTTCGAGGGGGATCGCCGCGATGTCGGGCCGCGCGTCGACCTCCGCATCGTCCGGAACGGCAGCCGAAAGGCGGTCGAGAAACGTCGAAAGCGCGACGACATGCTGCGAGAGCCGGTCGAAAGCCTGCAACCGTGCCCGCGCGTCCCGATTGCCCAGGGCCGAACCGTCGCCCTCGATGGCCGCGGCCTCGAGCTCCGACAGGGGGCCATGCAGCCGACCCACCTCGCGCGCGACGTTGCGGATCACCCGCTGGAGGGGCAGCGGCTCGGACAGGGCGTGCGGGGTCACAGCGGGCCCACCACCTTCTCGATGCAGTCGCGCAGTTGCGCCGGCGTGAAAGGCTTCTTGAGGATCGAGTTGACCCGGAGCGCCTTGCCGCGCGCGACGACGTCGGCCGTGGGCGAGCCGGTCACGAGGATGAACGCCGTCTTCTGCGTCTTCGGACTGCGGCGCAGGTATTCGAGCAGTCCCAGACCATCCAGGCCGGGCATGTTGTAGTCCGAAAGCACCAGGTGCACCGGGCGCTGCTGCAGCCGATGGAAGGCCGACTTGCCGTCATTCTCCTCGCAGTAGTTCCACACCCCGAGCGCGTCGAGGCCCTGGGTCAGGAGGCCACGGCTGGTCGACATGTCGTCGACGACCATGACCTGAAGCTTTTCGCGAATGCCCATATCACACGTCCTCTTTCGTTATCCGGCCGCGAGGCCACTCTGCATCTTCCGGTAGGCCGTCACGCCGCAACTGCGCAGCATGGCCGTCGCCGGCCCGGACAACCGCTCCGAATGGCCGATCATCAAGTGACCGTCCGGCGCGAGGAGGTCGGCGAAGCGCTGCCACAAGCGGGACTGCGTGGCGGCATCGAAGTAGATCGCCACGTTGCGGCACAGGATCACGTCGAACTGCCCCTTCATCGGCCACGGCTCCATCAGGTTGAGTTCGCCGAAGGAGACGAGTTTTCGCGTGGCTTCGGACATCACGAAGGTGTCGCCTTCAGCAATTGTCTGTGACTGCCGCATGCCGGTCGGGATGGCCTCGCGCTCCGCCAACGGGTAGCGGGCCTGGACCGCGCGCTGCAGGATGACCGGGTCGATATCGGTCGCGAGGATGCGGAAATCGTACTGTGCCACGTCCGGACAGAGGTCGAGGACGGTCAGCGCCAGCGAATACGCCTCCTGCCCCGCCGAGCAGCCCGCCGACCACAGCCGCACGCGTCGTCCGGCCCTGGACCGGGATAGCAGCTCGGGCAGCACGGCTGTGCGAAGCTGGTCGAAATGGTGCTTCTCGCGGAAGAACTGGGTGACGTTCGTGGTCAGCGCCGAGAGCATCTCGCGCTGTTCGTCCTTGCCGAGCGGGCCGCGGAGCATGTCGCAATACTCGCCGAAGGTTTCGAGCCCGAGGAACCGTAGCCGCTTGGCCAGGCGGGAATAGGCCAGCTGCTTCTTGCAGGGCTCCAGGAACAATCCGAAGTTCTCGTGGGCGAGCGCGGCGATGTTCTGGAAATCGCGGTCGGTGAACGGATAATCCCCCCGGACGGCGGTGGCGACCATCAGAGGACCTCCTCCATCGCGGTGACGACGTCGCTGACGCTGATGATGCGGATGACGCCGGACTCGGTTGTGATGAGTCCGCGGATGCAGGACGTGCTCGTATCCCGCTTGGCACCCGGCGCGTCGCGGATCTGGTCGGGGGTCACGCTGAGGATGCGGCGCACCGCCTCCACGGCGAGGCCGATGATCTTCTCCTCGTGCTCGATGATGACGATCACATGCCGGTCGGTCGGCTCGATGTTCGGGAACCCGAACAGCGCGGCCAGGTCGATGATCGGAATGACCTCGCCGCGCAGGTTCATCGTGCCCATCATGTAATGCGGGGAATGCGGCAGCGTGGTCGTCGGAGACCAGCGGCGGTTCTCGCGCACCTGCTTGATGTCGATGCAGAAGTCCTGACCGGCCACGATGACCGTGGCATAAAGCTCGGCCGGTGCGGCGAGCGCCTCCGCTTCAGGCGGCATCTTTCTTCTCCTCCGTGGGATGCACGTCGTCCGGGCCCGGCCGCATCGCACCGGCGGGCGGGTCCTCGGCGATACCGTCGGGATCGACGATCAGCGCGACCTTGCCGTCGCCAAGGATGGTCGCGGCCGAAATGCCGGCGATGTGACGGTAATTCTTGGCGAGGCTCTTGATGACGACCTGTCGCTTGTCGACGACGCCGTCGACGGCGAGGGCAATCCGCGATCCGTTGGACTGGATCACCAGAAGCGTTTTCTTGGTCAGCTTCTTCGCCCGCACCGGATGGCCCAACCGCTCGGCCAGGTCGATCACGGGCAGGTACTCCCCGCGATTGGCGAACAACGTGCGTGCGGTGCCCAGCTGGCTCAGGTCGTCCTTGTGGGGCCGGATCGCCTCCTCGATGCTGGCGATCGGCACCACCATCGTCTCGTTGCCGAGACGAACGACCATGCCGTCGAGCACGGCCAGCGTCAGCGGCAACAGGATCGAGAAGACCGACCCCTCGCCCGGCGTCGACGCGATGGAGATGCGGCCGCCAAGCGCGGCGATCGACGTCTTGACGACATCCATGCCGACCCCGCGGCCCGAGAGGCTGGTGACCGAGGAAGCGGTCGAGAAGCCCGGCCGGAACAGGAGTTGATCGATCTCGGCGTCCGTGAGATCGGCCTCGGCGGGGATCAGCCCCTTCTCGACCGCGATCTGCCGGATGCGCGGACGGTTCAGACCCGCGCCGTCATCGGCGATCTGGATGAGGACGTCGCCCGACTTGTAGCAGGCCGTGAGCTTGACGGTTCCCTTCTCGGGCTTGCCCGCATCGCGACGCTTTTCCGGCACTTCGAGGCCGTGGTCGATCGAGTTCCGGATCATGTGCGTCAGCGGATCGGCGAGCTTCTCGATCACCTTCTTGTCGACCTCGGTCTCCTCGCCCTCGATGACGAGCTGCGCCGACTTCCCGGCAACGTCCGCCGTCTCCCGCGCGATCCGGGTCATGCGCTGGAAGAGCTGCTTGACCGGCTGCGTCCTCAACCCCATGACGCCCTCCTGGATATCCCGGGCGAGTTGCCTGTAATCGTCGAGGTCGGTCACGATCTCGGGCGTCAGCGGCACGCCGATCTCGCGCACGCGCTGCGTGATCATCGCCTGGTTGATGATGAGTTCGCCCACCGTATTGATGAGCCGGTCGATCCGGTCGACATCGACGCGCAACGTCGGGCGCGCTTCCTTCTTGGCGGCGGCGGCCGGGGCGGCCTCGGGCGTCTTCTTCGCGGAGACGTTCTTGCTGGTTGCCGGGATGTCCGTCTTGTCCGCGGGCAGGTCTTCCAGGGACGGCAGTTCGGGCAAGTCCGCCGCGACCTCCATCGAAGCGGCGGGCGACGCATCCGACAGGTCGGGGAGGTCGGGCAGGCCCGGCATGTCGTCGGGACCCAGATCGCCGAGGTCGGGCAGGTCCGGCGATCCCGGTCCGTCACCCCCGCCCTCGGGTTCGGTGACGGTGATCTCCAGTTCGCAAAGCCCGTCGACGAACTCGAACACTTCGCGAACGGCGCCCTCGGGCTCGGTCGAGACGAGCGTGATCTCCCAGGCGAGATAGCTCTCCTCCCAGTCGAACGCATCCACGGCGGGCAGGCGAGAGACGTCCGCCGCCACCGTCACCTCGCCCAGATCCGCGAGCGCACCGATCAGCACGAGCGGCTCGTGGCCGTTGGCGTAGAGGTCGCGGTGGGGAGCGAAGGCAATCATGTAGGTCGCGGGCCCCGACCCGGCGCCGTCAAGAACCGGCAGGTCGAAGTCGAAATCCGCCCCGACAGCGTCGAACACGAACTCCTCCTCGGGCGCGGCGTCCTCGCCGAGGACGGCCTCAAGCGCTTCGGACGTGGTGGCGACCGTCGCGGCGTCGAACGGAATCTCGTCGCGAGCGGCCTCCACCAGGTCGGCCAAAACGTCGCCGGAGCGTTGCAGCAGGGCGATGAGTTCGTCCGCAGGTTCGAGATCGCCCGAACGGATGCGGTCAAGCACGGTCTCGAAGGTATGCGCGAAGCTCACGAGGTCGTTCAGGCCGAACGAGCCTGCCCCGCCCTTGACCGAATGGACAGCGCGGAACACGGCGTTCACCGTCTCGCTGCCGTGGTCGCCATCGGCCATTTCGCCGAGTCCTTCGTTGAGGGCCTCGATCAGGTCCTCGCATTCCTCGAAGAACGTCGCTCTGATCGCGTCGAGTGCAGCCATGGCGTCAGATACCGGTAATGCGCTTGAGGACGGAGACGAGGGAGGCCTCGTCGAACGGCTTCACAATCCACCCGGTCGCGCCGGCCTTGCGGGCGCGGTCCTTGAGCTCGGCGCCGCTCTCGGTCGATAGCACGATGATCGGCACGGTCTTGTTGATTGATCCCGTGCGGATACCCTCGATCACGCCGAATCCGTCGAGATTGGGCATGTTGATGTCGGTGATGACGACCCTCGGGGCGGTCTCAGCGAATTTCTCCAGACCGTCCACGCCGTCCACGGCCGTCGTGACCTCGAAGTCGTATTCCTCGAGCGTCGCGGCGAGCAACGTCCGGATCGTGCGCGAATCGTCGATGGCGAGAACCTGGGCCTTCATGCGGCAGCTCCCTCGTGGCTGAGGGCGTCGGCGAGGATTTCGGCGAGGCCCAGGGTTTCGAGGCTTCGGGCGACGGCGCCCGAGGGGTCGGCGATCCGCAGCGACACGGCGTCCTCGGCCCAGGTCCGCGCTGCGACCGCGAGGGTCTGCGCCGCTTGCGCGCCGACCTGGACGGCGTTCGTGCCGTCGATCGTCACGGGGGTTCCGCGTGCCACGACGAGAAACTCGGCAAGCTCGCGGACGATGTCGTGATTGAGGGCCGCGGGAAGTGTGAAGACCGCTGGTTCGGGTGTCTTGGTCACGTCGATCTCCGCATCTCGTCTCGGGCACCGTTCGCGGCGGTGCCCCGTGATGGCGGCGATCTAGGCGGCAGAGGCTAACGAAGGGTGAACCGTCTTTCGGCCGAAAGGAAAAATGCAAGGCAAAATGCCCGTCGTCCTTAAGGCCGCCTTCACCCTCCGCGTCGATGACCGCGGGCGATGACCGGCCTCGCAAGCAGCGCAGGACGGACCGACACAAGCACGAAGGTTCAGATTGATGCGACGCCTCACCGATCTACCCCTGTCCACAAAGCTCCCGGCCGCGATCACGGCCCTCGTGGTCACGACCGTCACCGTGTCGACGACGCTGCCCGCCCTCCTCGGCGGTCGGATCACCGGTAGCCTGCTCTTCGCGCTGGAGCTCGTCCTGCTCGCCGCGTTCGCCACGATCGTCGGCGTGTTGATCGCCCGGGGGATCAGTCGGCCGCTGCAGAACATCTCCGGCGCCCTCCGGGCGATCGGCGCCAGGCGGTTCGACACCGATATTCCCGAAGCGACGCGCGGCGACGAGATTGGCCGCGTCGCAAAAGCCGCCTCCGAGTGCCGCGACCAGCTCGCCGCGGGCGAAGAGGCCAACGGCGAGAAGCATCACCTCATTGAGGCGATCGGCTCGACCCAGGGCATGATCCAGTTCGACCCGAAGGGCACAATCCTTAAGGCGAACGACGTATTCTTCCAGATGATGGGCTACGCGCCCGACGAAATGATCGGTCGCCATCATTCCATGTTCGCGCCAGAAGGCCATGCCGACACCGCCGAGTACCGGCGCATGTGGGACCAGCTCGCCGCCGGGCAGCCGCTGCGCGGTACGTTCGAGGGCGTCGGCAAGGACGGACGCAGGATCTTCATGCAGGGGTGCTACAACCCGGTCCGCGACGAGGCCGGGAAGGTCGTCGGCATCGTAAAGATCGTCGCCGACGTGACCGAGTCCGAAACCCGGCGCCGCCAGCTCGAGGAGGAGACCGCCGAACAGGCCGCCATCATCGCGGCGATCAGCGACGGGCAGGCGATGATCCAGGTCGACACGAAGGGCAAGATCCTCGCGGCCAACGGGAACTTCTCCGACATGATGGGCTACGCCGAGGCGGAGATCGTCGGCCGTCACCATTCGATGTTCGCCCCGGACGACTTCGCCCAGTCCGAAGAGTATCGCAATCACTGGCGTGCGCTCGGCCAGGGCAAGACGATCTCGGGGGTGTTCGAGCGGGTCGACAAGGCCGGCCGCACCGTGTGGGTGCAGGGCTCCTGCAACGCCGTGCGCGACCGCGACGGCGAAGTGGTCCGCATCGTCGAGATGGTCACGGACATCACGCGGGCCGAGACCGAGCGTCTGGAGGGCATCGCGCACCGACGCGCGATGGAGGCCGACCTGTCGCAGGTCATCGACCGGCTGAACGGCGCACTCTCGAACCTCGCGGACGGCGATCTGACCATCCGCATCAATGAGGCCTTCGCGCCGAGCTACGACGACCTGCGGCAGAACTTCAACGCCGCCATCGCGCAGCTCGACGAGACGATCTCTGCCGTCGCCCTCAACGCCGCCAACATCCAGAGTGAGTCGAACCAGGTCGGCAGCGCCGCCGACGACCTCGCCAAGCGGACCGAGAACCAGGCCGCCGCACTGGAGGAGACCGCCGCCGCACTCGAGCAGCTCACGACCAGCGTAAAGGCCGCGGCCGAAGCAGCAGACACGGCCGGCGCCGACGTCTCCGGCACGCGCAAGGCCGCCATCGACAGCGGACGGATCGTCAAGAAGGCCGTGAAGGCCATGAGCAAGATCGAGAAATCCTCCGAGCAGATCAGCCAGATCATCGGCGTGATCGAGGACATCGCCTTCCAGACCAACCTCCTCGCCTTAAATGCGGGCGTCGAGGCGGCGCGGGCGGGCGATGCCGGGCGGGGCTTCGCGGTCGTGGCCTCCGAGGTCCAGGCGCTCGCCACCCGCTCCGCGGATGCGGCCAAGGAGATCAAGGCGCTGATCTCGACGTCGTCGCAGCAGGTCGAGGCCGGCGTGGAACTCGTTGACGAGACGGGCAAGGCGCTCTCGACCATCGTCGAATCGGTCTCGGCCATCACGTCGCTCGTGGAGGGAATCGCCTCCTCCGCCCGCGAGCAATCGGTCGGCCTCAGCGAAATCAACACCGCCGTCGGCCAGCTCGACCAGGTGACGCAGCAGAACGCCGCGATGGTCGAGGAGGTCAACGCCGCCAGCCAGACGATGCGCGTCGAGACCATGTCGCTCGCCGACCTGATGGGCCAGTTCACGACCGGAGAGGCGGCCAATGCGGGCCGCGCGACGGGCCGGAACAACGTCACGGCGATGACGCCGCGTCCGAGAGCCGCTGCAAGCCCGCTCCGCGCCCAGGGCAACGTCGCGCTCGCCGACGAATCGCAGACCCTGATAAACAACTGGGAAGAGTTCTGAGACCCGACCGAAAGGCAGGGGCGTTCGCGCCCCTGCCCCGCCTTGATATGACGACGACCGAATTGTTCTTCCCCAGTCAGGAATATTCCAGGTGAAACCGATCCGGGTCCTGGTGGTTGACGGGTCCCCGACCACGTGCGCCGTCTTCAAGACGGAACTGGAACGTGACCCCGGGATCATCGTCGTCGGGACGGCCTCGACCCCGCTTGCGGCAAGGGCGGCGATCATTGCGCTCGATCCCGATGTCCTGACACTCGACATCAGGCGCCCCGGCAAGGGCGGGCTCTCCTTTCTCGAGAAGCTGATGCGCCTGCGGCCGATGCCCGTGATCGCCGTCGCCTCCGAAATCGCCGGCGGTCGGAACGCCAGATCCGTGCAGGCCCTGGCCCTCGGCGCCTACGACATCTTCCTCAAGCCCGAGGACGGAAGCCGGGCGCATGCCTACGATCCCCTGCGCGCACGGGTGCGCGGCGCCTCAAAGATGCGCGTCCTTCTGCGCGACGGCCCGGCGACGCCTGCCCCCGCTCCGGACTTCGTCCCCGACGGTCGGATCGTGGCGGTCGGCGCGTCGACCGGTGGCGTCGATGCCCTTATCACGCTCCTGTCCGACTTTCCGGAGAACTGCCCCCCGACCGTCGTCACCCAGCACATGCCGGAAGCCTTCACCGCAAGCTTCGCGAGCCGCCTCGACGCGCATTGCGCCGCGGCGGTACAGGAGGCCACGAACGGTGCGCCGCTGGAGCCGGGCCGGATCTATCTCGCGCCCGGGGGATCGCACCATCTCGAAGTCATGGGCCGGGAAAGGCGCGTCTGCCGGCTCAGGGAGGGCCCGACGGTCAACGGCCACCGGCCCTCGGTGGACGTGCTGTTCCATTCCATAGCGAAGCTGGACGCACCCGCCCTCGGCGTGATCCTCACCGGCATGGGCGACGACGGCGCGCGCGGACTCGCCGCGATGCGCGAGGCCGGCGCGCGAACGCTCGGCCAGGACGAGGAATCGAGCCTCGTCTACGGCATGCCGCGCGTGGCCCACGAGATGGGCGCCGTCGAGAAGCAGCTGCCGCTGTCGCGGATGACCCGCGCCGTCCTCGAGCAGTGCAATGCCGTGTCCACCTCGGCGCGCGTCGCCTGACCGCCATGATGGCTCAGCCGAACCGGGAGGCCGCATGATCCTGCACGTCGCACAGGGAACCCAGGCGGTTTCCGCCGATCCGGAGGCGATCATCACGACCGTCCTCGGATCCTGCGTCGCTGCCTGCTTCTTCGATGCACAGGCCGGTCTGGGCGGGATGAACCATTTCCTCCTGCCCGAGAGCAAGGCGCATTCCTCGAAGAACGTCATCTACGGCGCCCAGGCGATGGAACTCCTGATCAACGACATGATGAAGAAGGGCGCCCGCAAGGAACGGATGCAGGCCAAGCTCTTCGGCGGGGCCCGGATGGTCGACGGCCTCTCCGGCATCGGCGCGGCCAACGCCGCCTTCGCGCTGCAATTCCTGCAGGACGAGGGCATTCCCTGCGTGGGACAGTCGCTCGGCGGAACGACCGCCCGGCGCTTGCGGTTCTGGCCTGCGACCGGGCGGGCGACGCAGAAGTGCTTCGTCTCGACCACGCCGCTCGTGACGAAGCCCGAACCGGCCTCCGTCTACAAGTTCGACTTCACCCAGTTCTGACTTTCGGACCCGAACCCAAGCCCCGTCAGGCGAGCCCTTCGGTGACGATATGCATCGTCGCGCCGCAATGCTTGCAATGGACCGCGTCCGGGTCGTGCAGCAGCAGACCGCACCGGTTGCATTCCTGCCGCACCTTGGGCGGCCGGAACAGCACCTGCAGCAGCCGCAGGAACAGTGTCACGCCAAAGATCATCACCGCCACCGACAGCATCCGCCCCCACGGACCGGTCAGCGTGATGTCCCCGAACCCCGTCGTCGTCAGCGTCGTCACCGTGAAGTAGAGTGCGTCGGCGTAATTCCCGATCTCGGGATTCACCGCCCACTGGGTCGTGTAGATGAGGCCGGTCATCACGAACAGGAATACGCCGAGATTGACGGCGGCGAGGATGATGTCCTCGTGCGCGCGAAAGTAGCGGACATCCTTCCGAAGCTGCGCGAGCAGGTGATAGCTGCGCAAGAGCCGCAACGTCCGCAGGATCCGCAGGAATCCCAGTCCCTCGCCTGCCACCGGTGCGAGGAACGACACGATCGCCGCGATGTCGGCCCAGGTCGTGAACCGCATCAGGAAGTAGCCCCGCTCCGTCTCGAGACGCAGGCGGATGAGGAAATCGGCGAGGATCAGGACCCCGAAGATCGCGTCGAGCACCTCGACCGTCGGCGAACGCGGGAAGAACGAGGTGACGATGACGAACACCACCGTCAGGACGTCGAACAGCAGGAGCGCGTAGCGGAAGCGCCGCGCTGCCCGGGTATGGTCGAGATAGAGCGAGCGGATGAAGTCGGACGGGTCGGGGCGGGTCTGCGAACGCGACATGCGCCTTGTTCGCACGGAGGCGACAGCGACCGCCAGCCTTCGTCTGGGTTCCGGCGACGGGTCGCGACGCGGGCCGGGCCGGGTGACGCCGCGGAGCGGGAAAGGTGACGGGTACGGCATCCTGACGCCTCATTTCCGCCAAAAGTCCTATCCCTTCTTGTGCGAGCGGCCGGCGTTGCGCAAAACGTCATAACGGCCGGCCACAAGTCAGGAGTTCGCGTGTCCCTCTTCCTTATCGTCGCCCTGCCTTTCCTCGGGGCGATGCTTCCCGGACTGATGAACTCCGCCGGACGGCAGGCTTGCGCCGGCGTGACCTTCACCGTCACGCTGCTCGCCCTGATCGGCCTGCTGACGAACCTGCCGGCCGTGCTCGCGGGCGAGATCGTGACCGCGCGGGTGTCCTGGATGCCCGGGCTCGGACTCGACGTGACGTTCTGGCTCGACGGGCTCGGCTTCTTCTTCGCCGCGCTGATCCTCGGCATCGGCCTCCTCATCATCGCCTATGCCCGGCACTACCTCGCCCGCGAGGATCACATGGGCGAGTTCTTCACCTACCTGCTCCTGTTCCAGGGTGCGATGGTGGGCATCGTGCTGTCGGACAACGTGCTGCTCCTGCTGATCTTCTGGGAGCTCACCTCGCTGTCGTCGTTCCTGCTCATCGGCTACTGGAAGCACCTGCCCGAGGGGCGGCAGGGCGCGCGGATGGCGCTCGCCGTGACCGGCATGGGCGGGCTGGCGATGATCGGGGGCATGCTGATCCTCGGGCAGATCGCCGGCAGCTACGACCTCAGCGTGATCCTCGAGAACCGCGACGCGATCCAGGCCTCGCCGCTCTACCACCCCGCGCTCGTGCTGATCCTGCTCGGCTGCTTCACCAAGTCGGCGCAGTTCCCGTTCCATTTCTGGCTGCCGCACGCGATGGCCGCGCCGACGCCGGTCTCGGCCTACCTGCACTCGGCGACGATGGTGAAGGCCGGCATCTTCCTGCTCGCGCGGCTCTGGCCGGTCCTGTCGGGGACGCCGGAATGGTTCGTGCTCGTCACCGGCGCGGGCCTCATCACGATGGTGCTCGGTGCCACGATCGCGCTCTTCAAGCACGACCTGAAGGCGCTGCTGGCCTTCTCCACGGTCAGCCATCTGGGCCTCATCACCATGCTTCTGGGCACCGGCACCGCCTTCGGGGCGATGGCGGCCGTGTTCCACATCCTCAACCACGCGACCTTCAAGGCGGCCCTGTTCATGTCGGCGGGGATCATCGACCACGGGGTGCATACCCGCGACATCCGCCGCCTGGGCGGGCTCCGGCGCCTGATGCCCGTCACCTTCGTCATCGCCACGCTGGCCGCTTTGTCGATGGCGGGCATCCCGTTCCTCAACGGGTTCCTGTCGAAGGAGATGATGCTGGAGGAGGCGGCGCATACCACGCTCTTCGACCTGCCCTGGCTCGTCCCCGCGCTCGCCGTGCTGGGCTCGCTCTTCTCGGCGGCCTATTGCTTCCGCTTCGTGGGCCACGTCTTCTTCGGGCCGGTGCGCGACGACTACCCCGGCCATCCGCACGATCCGGGTCCGGGCCTCTGGGGTCCGCCGGCCCTGCTGGTCGTGCTCGTCGTCCTGATCGGCGTGATGCCGTTCCTGGCGGAGCCCTTCGTCAAGCTGGTGACCGCCGCGGTGCTCGGCCCCGCCGCGGAGGTGCCGGAGGCGCATCTTGCGATCTGGCACGGCGTCACGCCCGCGCTCTACATGTCGATCGTCGCCGTCGGCGGCGGCTTCCTCGCCTTCGCCGCCCACGGCCCGGCGCAGCGCCTGTGGGACCGCACGCCCCGTCCCGAAGCCAAGACCCTGTTCGACGGCGTGATCGCGGGGATCGTCGGTCTCGCCCGCCGGACGGTCGCGCCGCTTCACGACGGCGCGTTCTCGCGCTACGCCGCGATCTTCGCGGTCACGGTGGTGGCCGTCGGCGCACATGCCGGGCTGACCGGCGCCTCGGCGGCGCCGAGCCGGGCGATGCAGACGCCCGGCGTGGTGCAGGTCGCCGGCTGGGCCATGCTCGTCGCGGCCGCCGGCGCGCTCGTCTTCCTGCACCGCAACCGGCTCCTGTCGCTCATCCTCATCGGCATCGTCGGCCTCATGGTCACCGCCGGCTTCGTCCTCTTCAGCGCGCCCGACCTCGCGATGACCCAGCTCACGGTCGAGGTCGTCACGATCATCCTGCTCCTCCTCGCGCTGAACTTCCTGCCGAACCGTACCCCGATCGAGAGCTCGGCCTTCCGCCGCGCCCGCGACGGAATCATCGCGGTGGCGGGTGGCCTCGCGACGATGGCGCTGTCCTGGCACTACCTGCTGCGCGACACCGTGGCGCCCAGCATCTCCGAGTTCCACCTCGCCAACTCCTACAAGGGCGGCGGCGGCACGAACGTCGTGAATGTCATCCTCGTCGACTTCCGAGGCTTCGACACCTACGGGGAGATCATCGTGCTCTCCATCGCCGCGCTGTTGATCTTCGCCCTGACCGAGTCGCTTCTGGCCGGCCCGGTCCGCGCGCGACTCCTCAACCGGCTCCCCGATCAGCCCCGCGCCGGCGGCACCCATCCGATGCTGATGGTCATCGTGACCCGCGTCATCATGCCGGTTGTCATGCTGGTGGGCTTCTTCGTCTTCCTGCGCGGCCACAACGAGCCGGGCGGGGGCTTCATCGCCGGGCTGATCGTGTCGATCGGCTTCGTCATGCAATACATGGCCTCGGGCTTCGCCTGGACCTCGGCGCGGCTGAAATACCCCTATCATGGCGTCATCGGCGCCGGCGTGCTGACCGCGGGCCTGACCGGGATCGGCTCGTGGTTCTTCGGTGCGCCGTTCCTGACCTCGGCCTTCACCTACGTGCGCATCCCACCCTTCGACGAGTTCGAGCTCGCCACCGCCGCGCTCTTCGACCTGGGCGTGTTCCTCGCCGTCGTCGGCGCGGTGATGCTCTCGCTCGAGAGCTTCTCGCGCCTCGCCCGGAGGCAACACGGACCGGAGGACGACTATCCGATGGGCATCGATCCCTCGCGCGACGACCTGCCCCGCACCACCGAGATCGGGGCCTGACATGGAGTTTCTCGTCGCTTCCGCCATTGGCGTGCTCACGGCCTCGGGGCTCTACCTCGTCCTGCGGCTCCGGACCTTCCCGGTCATCATGGGCACGTCGCTGCTGACCTATGCCGTCAACGTGTTCCTCTTCGCCTCGGGCCGGCTCACCGTCGGCGCGCCCCCGATCCTGACCGATGCGGAGCGCTACACCGACCCGCTGCCGCAGGCGCTGGTGCTGACGGCCATCGTGATCTCCTTCGGGATGACCGCCGTCGTCGTGATGATCGCGCTCGGCGCCTATCTCGGCGACGACGACGACCATGTCGACGATGCAGCCGAGGGGGAGGACGCCCGATGAGCCACTGGATCATCCTGCCCGTCGTCCTGCCCGCGTTCCTCGCGCCCTTCGTCGTGCTGGTCGCGCGCCATCACATCGGCATCCAGCGTGCGATCTCGGTCGCGGGCGGCGTCGTGATGCTCGTCCTCGCCGCGGGCCTGGCCTGGCAGACCGCCGATGGCAGCGTCATCCTCTACCAGCTCAGCGACTGGGCCGCGCCGTTCGGAATCGTCCTCGTCGGCGACCGCCTCTCGACGCTGATGGTGCTCTTGACGGCGATCCTGTCGCTCCTCGTCCTGCTCTACGCGATCGGCTCGGGCTGGGACGCGCGGGGCTGGCACTTCCACGCGCTCTGGCAATTCCAGATCATGGGGATCATGGGGGCCTTCCTGACGGGCGACCTCTTCAACCTCTTCGTCTTCTTCGAGGTCCTGCTGATCGCCTCCTACGGGCTGATGATCCATTCGGGCGGGACCGTGCGGCTCCGGGCGGGCACGCAATACGTGCTCTACAACCTGCTCGGCTCGACGCTCTTCCTCTTCGCCCTCGGTGCCCTCTACGCCGAGACGGGGACGCTCAACATGGCCGACCTCGCGGAGCGGGTGCGCCTCATCGCGCCGGACGCGAACATGGGCATCCGCATCGCCGCCGTGCTCCTGCTGATGGTCTTCGCGGTCAAGGCCGCGCTGGTGCCGCTGCATTTCTGGCTGCCGTCGAGCTATGCCGAGGCGCCCGCCCCCGTCGCCGCGCTCTTCGCGATCATGACCAAGGTCGGGGCCTACGCGATCATCCGCGTCTACACGATGATCTTCCCGCCCGGGCTCGAGGCGACGGGGGGCCTGCACGGCTGGTGGCTCCTGCCCGCCGCGCTCGTCTCGGTCGCCGTGGGCATGGTCGGCGTGCTCGCCGCGCGCCGGCTCGACCGGCTGGTGGCCTTTTCGGTGATCGGCTCGATGGGCATGGTGATGGTCGCGATCGCGCTCTTCACCCCGGCCGGCATCGCGGCGGCGCTCTACTACATCGTCCATTCCACGCTGGCCGCGGCCGCCCTGTTCCTGATCTGCGATCTGGTCCGCGCGGGCCGCGCCGATCTCGACCTCACGGCGCAGCCGCCGGTCGCCGGCGCGACGATGACCGCGGCGCTCTTCTTCGTCGCGGCCATCGCGATGGTCGGCCTGCCGCCGCTCTCGGGCTTCCTCGGCAAGCTCCTGATCCTCGACGCGGCCTTCGGCACGGACGCGGTCGTCTGGGTCTGGACGATCATCCTCGTCACCTCGCTCATCAGCCTTCTCGGCTTCGCCCGCGCCGGGACGGAGGTGTTCTGGAAGGCCCGCGCCGTGGCCCCGGACGAGGCCGCCCCCGCCCCGTCGCGCCCGCCCGCCCTCTCCTACGTGGCGGTCGGCGGCCTGCTCGCGCTGCTCGTGGCGCATACGATTTTCGCCGGGCCGGTCACGGCCTATACCTCCGCCATCTCCGCGCAACTCTTCGCGCCCGACCGATACCTCTCGACCGTGCTCGAGACGCCGGGCAAGCTGTCGGATGCGGATCCCGACGAGGAGGCGCACTGACATGATGAAGCCGTTCCGGAAGCTGTTTCCCCATCCCGCCCTCACGATCCTGATGGCCGGGGTCTGGATGCTGCTGCAACCCGAGTTCTCGGCCGGCATGGCGGTGTTCGGCCTCATCCTCGGCATCATCATCCCGATCGGCACCGCCCGCTGGTGGCCCGACCGGCCCGAGCATATCGCGGTCGGAAAGATGCTCGCCTATTGCCTCCTCGTGCTCTGGGACATCGTGGTCGCCAACGTGCAGGTGGCCTGGATCGTGCTGACCAAGCCCAACGACAGGATGCGCCCCGCCTGGGTCGTGGTCCCGCTGGACCTGCGCACGCCCGAGGCGATCTCGATCCTCGCGGGCACCATCACGCTGACCCCCGGCACCGTCTCCGCCGACCTCTCGGACAACGGCCGGAGCCTCCTCGTCCACGCGCTCGACGCGCCGGACCCGGACGCGGTGCGCGACGACATCAAGCACCGCTACGAACGCCGCCTCAAGGAGATCTTCCGATGACCTTCGCGACCATTCTGATGACCTGGTCCCTCTATGCGGCCTTCGCGATCGTGGGATTGTCGCAGATCCTGGCGATGGTCCGGCTGTGGATCGGGCCGGCGACCGGCGACCGCATCCTCGCGCTCGACACGATGTTCATCAACGCGATCGGACTGATCGTGCTGCTGGGCATCTACCAGGGCACGGCGATCTATTTCGAGGTCTCGCTCATCATCGCCATGCTGGGCTTCGTCTCCACCGTCGCCTACGCACGGTTCGTCCTGCGGGGGGACGTCATCGAATGATCGAGATCGCAGCAATCCTCGCCATCGCGGCGTTCCTCCTGATCGGTCTCCTGTTCACGCTGGTCGCCGCCATCGGCCTGCTGAAGCTCGCCGATCCGATGACCCGGCTGCACGCGCCGACCAAGGCCGGCACGCTCGGCACCGGCGCGTTCCTGATGGCCTCGATGATCCACTCCTTCACCTTCACCACCGGCGCGCTGCACGAGATCCTGATCATGGCCTTCCTGTTCGTCACCGCCCCGGTCTCGGCGAACTTCATCAGCCGCGTGAACATCCACAGGCGCACCTGCGACACCCCGCCCCCGCCGGGCGACGGCACCACCTGGTCCACCCTCGACGTGCCGGAGGAGGACCGGGAATATCGGGAACGGGTGGGATAGCGCGCGGGACAGAGGCTGCGCGTCCTATTCGCCGGATGCCGCCGGCACGAACCTGTCGAGGTCCGTCCCGCTGTCACGTGCCAGCAGGAAGACCATATGCACGGCGGACGCGACCCGGACGATCCGCAACGTCGCCTCTGGCAATTCCTCCGGTCGGGGCTCCTGCCGAAGCTCGGCCAGGGTTTGCGTAATGTCCATGTGGCGACGGCGATACGAAGCGGCACGGTAGTCCTGCCCCTCGATCGTACGCGGGAGCGCCTCCGTAACGCTGGCCACGAAACGCAAGGCTTGCCGGCTCTCACGGTTGAGGCATTCGACGGTCCGTTTGCCGGTGGCATCCTCGTCCCGCGAGTCGCACAAGTCCGCCATTCGTGAGACACACGTGGACTGGAGAGCTTGGCGGAACATGATGTCGGCGTCGTCGACGGCGATCATGCAGCCGATGTAGTCCGGGTCGAGATACGTTTCCTCGGCGAAAGCAGGGGCGGCCTCGAACGCGAATCCCTGAATCGCGAGAGAGACGTATCGTGCAAGGTTCCGCATGGGATCAGGCTCCGTCGCTTGTGTCCGCAAGCCTACCTGCCACGCCTTGACATCGTTTGAACGGGGGATCGCTGCGGAGCCGGTCGTCCCGACGTCATGCCAACAAGCCACACGGCAGACCCGGTGGCCGATTCAAACCCCGTTTGCGCCCCGCCCCCGTTTGCGGCAAACCCTGTCGCACGGGAGGACGGACCGGCTCGAAGCCTGTCCGCAACAGGGAGAGAGACATGAAACACACCGCATTCGGCCTCGCCGCCGTCGCCACGCTCGCGGCCGGCGCCGCGACCGCGCAGCAATCCATCGTGATCGGCCATTCGCTGTCGCCGGATTCGCATTACGGCCTCGGCGCGCAGGCCTTCATCGACACGCTTGAGGAGCTTTCGGGCGGCGAATGGACCGGGGAGCAGGCGCCCGCGGGCCAGCTCGGCGGCGAGCGCGACATGATCGAGGGGCTGCAGATCGGCTCGCTCGACGTGGTCATCACCTCCACCGGCCCGCTCGGCAACTTCGTCCCCGAGGTCTTCGTCCTCGACCTGCCGTTCCTGTTCCGGGACTACGACCACGCCCGCTCGGTCCTCGACGGCGAGATCGGGCAGGAGCTGCTGGCGAAGATCGACGAGAACGGGCTCGTGGGTCTCGCCTGGTCGGAGAACGGCTTCCGCCACGTCACGAACTCGCAGCACCCGGTCGAGACGCCCGAGGATCTGGCCGGGCTGAAGCTCCGCACGATGGAGAACCGCGTCCACATGGAGGCGTTCGAGGATCTGGGCGCCGCGCCGACGCCGATGGCCTTCCCCGAGCTCTTCCCCGCGCTCCAGCAGGGGGTCGTCGACGGGCAGGAGAACCCCGTGACCGTCATCGTCGCCGCCAAGTTCTGGGAGGTGCAGGACTACGCCACGCTCACCGGCCACGTCTATTCCCCGGTCGCGATCCTGGCCTCCCCCGTGCTCTTCGACGGACTCTCGGAGGAGGAGCAGGGCTGGTTCCACGAGGCCGCGAAGGCCAGCGGCGCGGCCACCCGCGCCGAGGTCAACCGGCTCGAGGAGGAGGGCGTCCAGATCATGCGCGACAACGGTATGGAGGTCGTCACCGAGATCGACAAGGACGCCTTCGCCGCCATCGCGGAGCCGGCCTACGCCATCTACACCGACGAGTACGGCTCCGAGATGGTCGACCGCATCCGCGAAGCCGAATAAGCCCCGCATCCGCCGGCGCGGGGACCCGCGCCGGCCCCCTTCCCGAACGGCTCCCCCATGATCCGCGCCTTCCTGCGGCTCGAGGCGATCACGACCGGCCTCGCGCTCCGCGCCGCCATCGCGCTACTCTGCGTCACCGCCGGGCTCGCGATGTTCCAGGTCGTGACCCGCTTCGTCTTCGACGCGCCCTCCACATGGTCGGAGGTCGTCACCCGCTCGGCGATGATCTGGTCGGTCTTCCTCGGCGTCGCCGCCGCCTACCGGCACGGCGCGATGATCTCCGTCGATCTCATCCAGACCGCGCTGCCCGCGCCCCTGGGCCGGATGCTGTTCATCGCCGCGAACGCGGCGTCCTTCCTCTTCTTCACGATCCTCCTATGGCAGGGCTGGCTCATGTGCGGCCGCGTCGCGCGCCAGAACCTCGCCGCGCTCGAGATCTCGATCGCCTGGGTCTATGCCGCGCTGCCGGTCGGCTCCGCGTTCATCATTGTCGCAATCCTCGCCGCCACGCTCCGCGGCCTCACCGGCGCCGCCACCCCGCCTCAGACCTTCGGGCCCGTCTCGTGAACGCCGCGCTCGGCCTCTCGCTCGCCATCCTCTTCCTCGCCGGGGTGCCGATCGCGGTGGCGATCGGTCTCGCCTCCGTCGCGGGGATCGAGGCACAGGGCCGCCTGCCCCTCCTCCTCGTCGCGCAGCGGATGTTCACCGGCATCGACAGCTTCCCGCTCGTCGCGATCCCGCTCTTCATCCTCGCCGGCAACCTCATGTCGGCGGGCGGCATCTCCGGCCGGCTGGTCGATCTCGCCAAGTCCATCGTCGGCGGCGTGCAGGGCGGGCTCGCCTGCACCTGCGTGCTGACCTGCATGCTCTTCGCCTCGGTCTCGGGCTCCTCGGTGGCGACCACCTTCGCCATCGGCGCGATCCTGATCCCGGCCATGGCCGATCACGGCTACCCGCGCCCCCTCGCCGCCTCGATCCAGGCCTCGTCGGCCGAGCTCGGCGTGCTGATCCCGCCCTCGATCCCGCTGATCCTCTACGGCGTCTCCACCGACACCTCGATCGGCCGCCTCTTCGTCGCGGGGATCGGCCCCGGCTTCGTCGTCGCCGCGACGCTGATGGCGCTCGTCCTCTTCATCTGCCGGCGGCGCGGGATCGGCCGCAACGACGGCGAGGGCCGCCTCGATCCCGGCCCCGCCCTCCTCGCCGCGCTGCCCGCGCTGCTCGTGCCGGTCGTGATCCTGGGCGGCATCTATTCCGGCATCTTCACGCCCACCGAGGCCAGCGCCGCCGCCGTCGCCGCGGCCCTCGTCGTGGGGCTCCTGCTCTACCGCGAACTGCGCCCCGGAGACCTCCCCGGCATCCTCGCGCGGACCGTGATCTCGACCTCCGCGATCATGATCATCATCGCCGCCGCCGCGCTGTTCTCCTTTTTGATCACGCGGTCGGGCCTGCCGAACGAGATCGCCGGCTGGTTCCGGAACATGTTCGAGAGCCGCGTGGCCTTCCTCCTCGCCGTGAACTTGCTGCTCCTCGTCGTCGGCATGTTCATCGAGACCTCGGCGGCGATCCTCGTGCTCGCCCCGATCCTCACGCCGATCGCGGTGGCCTACGGGGTCGATCCGGTGCATTTCGGGCTGGTCGTCGTCGTCAACCTCGCGCTCGGCATGATCACCCCGCCGCTGGGCGTGAACCTCTTCGCCGCTTGCGCGGTGGCGAAGATCCCGGTCGAGCGCATCGTCCCGCAGCTGGTCTGGTTCGTCGCCGCCGTCTTCGCCGCGCTGATGCTGATCACCTACATCCCCGCCCTCTCGCTCTGGCCGGTCGAGCTCGTCTACGGCGGCTGAGAAAACATGGCCGTCGCCGCACCGATCCCGGCCTGTCATCAAACCTTCATTTGCCGCCCGGCCCGGTTCCGCTAAGCAATCCGCCGAGGGCACGACATCGACGGGGGCGCCGCATGACGACCTACGCAGTGAACGGGCTGGGCCGGATCGGCAAGCTCGCGCTCCGCCCGCTGCTCGAGCGCGGCGCCGAGATCGCCTGGATCAACGACGCCACCGGCGATCCCGCCATGCACGCGCATCTCTTCGAGTTCGACAGCGTGCACGGCCGCTGGCCCGCGACGTTCGCCCACGACGCGGACAGCGTGACCATCGACGACCGCCGCCTGCCCTTCGTCGGCACCGGCGACTTGGCCGCGCTGCCGCTCGACGGCGTGGACGTGGTCATCGACTGCACCGGCGTTCACAAGACCGAAGCGACGCTCGCCCCCTATTTCGCGGCCGGCGTCAGGAAGGTCGTCGTCTCGGCCCCGGTCAAGGATTGCGACGCGGCCAACATCGTCTACGGCGTCAACCACGCGAGCTACGACCCCGTGCGTCACCGGATCGTCACCGCCGCCTCCTGCACCACGAATTGCCTGGCCCCCGTCGTGAAGGTCGTCCACGAGACCTTCGGCATCCGCCACGGGTCGATCACCACGATCCACGACGTCACCAACACGCAGACCATCGTCGACCGCCCGGCGAAGGATCTGCGCCGCGCCCGCTCGGCGCTGAACTCGCTGATCCCGACCACGACCGGGTCCGCCACGGCGATCACGCTGATCTATCCCGAACTCGCCGGCCGGCTGAACGGCCATGCCGTGCGGGTGCCGCTCCTGAACGGCTCGCTGACCGACTGCGTGTTCGAGGTCGCGCGCGAGACCGATGCGACGGAAGTCAACGCCGCTTTCGCCGCCGCCGCAGACGGGCCCCTGCGCGGCATCCTCGGCTACGAGACCCGGCCCCTCGTCTCCGCCGATTACGTCAACGACCCGCGCTCCGCGATCGTGGACGCGCCGTCCACCATGGTCGTGGCCGGCACGCAGGTGAAGGTCTACGCCTGGTACGACAACGAATACGGCTACGCCCACCGCCTCGTCGACGTCGCGCTGATGGTTGGGGCGGCGCTGTGAGCGCACCGGCGGCGACGCGGCCCGAGGGGCTGTCGGCCTATATCGCCGTCACCGCCGCC
The DNA here is from genome assembly GCF_947494055.1 of uncultured Jannaschia sp. Taxonomy (GTDB): domain Bacteria; phylum Pseudomonadota; class Alphaproteobacteria; order Rhodobacterales; family Rhodobacteraceae; genus Jannaschia. The sequence goes on from NZ_CANLTR010000007.1 coordinate 41,810, forward strand.
TACTGGGCGTTCATGCTCACCGACGGCGCGCTGCGGATGCTGGTCCTGCTGCACTTCCACACGCTCGGCTTCTCGCCGGTGCAGCTCGCCTATCTCTTCGTCCTCTACGAGGTCGCGGGGATGGTCACGAACCTCGCGGCGGGCTGGATCGCCGCGCGGTTCGGGCTGACCTCGACGCTCTATGCGGGGCTCGGGCTGCAGGTCGCGGCGCTCCTCGCGCTGACCGCGCTCGACCCGGGCTGGACCATCGCCGCCTCTGTGGCCTTCGTGATGTGCGTGCAGGGGGCGAGCGGCGTGGCCAAGGACCTCGCCAAGATGTCGTCCAAATCCGCCGTGAAGCTGCTCGCCCCGGCCGGGGGCGGCGGGCTGTTCCGCTGGGTCGCCCTGCTCACCGGGTCGAAGAACGCGGTGAAGGGACTGGGCTTCCTGCTCGGCGCGGCGCTCCTCGCGACGCTCGGCTTCACCGGCGCGGTCCTGTCGATGGCCGTGATCCTCGCCGTCATCCTCGCCGCCGTGGCGCTGTTCATGCCGCCGGGACTGCCGAGGGGGCGCCGCGGTGCGAAATTCTCGGAAATCTTCTCCCGCTCCGCCAACGTGAACCGTCTCTCGGCGGCGCGGGTGTTCCTGTTCGGCGCGCGGGACGTGTGGTTCGTCGTCGGCATCCCGATCTATTTCTACGCCGTCCTCTCCGACGGGACCGAGGCCGGCAACCGCACGGCCTTCTTCCTGATCGGCACCTTCATGGCGCTCTGGATCATCCTCTACGGCGCGGTGCAGGCCGCCGCGCCCCGCATCCTGCGGGCCGCCCAGCGCTCCGAGGGCAGCCTCATCCGCGCCGTCCGGGGCTGGGCCGCGGGGCTGGCGCTCGTCCCCGCCGCGTGGCTCACCGGCACGCTCGTCGCGGGGCTTCTCGTCTTCGGCGTCCTCTTCGCGGTGAACTCCTCGCTGCACTCCTACCTGATCCTCGCCTTCACGCGGTCGGAGCGGGTCACGATGGATGTCGGCTTCTATTACATGGCCAATGCGGGCGGGCGGCTCGTCGGCACGCTCCTGTCGGGGCTGACCTACCAGACGGGCGGCCTCGCCCTCGTGCTCGGCACCGCCGCGGCGATGGTCGCGCTGGCTGCGCTCGCGTCGGGTGGCCTTTCCGACGAGACCGGCGCGGCGCCGGCCTGAGGGGACGCCGCTCCAGCCCCCCGGAATCGGCGTCGTGCACTTGGCCTTTCGGCCCGGCCATCCGCATGTCATCCTCTGGGTCGCCGGAAAGGGAGGAGACCGATCATGCCGGACGATGAGACCCCGCCGACCGCCCTCGTGATTTCGGCCCATGCCGCCGACTTCGTCTGGCGCTGCGGCGGCGCCATCGCGCTCCACGCCGAGATGGGCTGGAACGTCACCGTCGCCTGCCTTTCCTTCGGCGAGCGGGGCGAAAGCGCACGGCTCTGGAAGGACGGCAAGTCCCTCGAAGAGGTCGTCGCGATCCGCCGCGCCGAGGCGGAGGCCGCGGCGGCGGCGCTGGGCGTGCATCGCCTCGAATGCTTCGACCTCGGCGACTACCCGCTGGAACTCGGCCGCAACGACAAGATGCGCCTCGTCGACCTGATCCGGCAGGTCCAGCCGCGCTGGATGGCGAGCCATTCGCGCTACGACCCCTACAATACCGACCATTCCTACACGACGCAGGTCGTGCTCGAGGCCCGCATGATCGCGCAGGCCTGGGGCCACGAGCCCGGGCAGAAGGTGCTCGGCGCGCCGCAGCTCTACCTCTTCGAGCCGCACCAGACCGAACGCATGGGCTGGACGCCCGACACCTTCCTCGACATCACGCCCGTCTGGGACCGCAAGCGCGCCGCGATGGAGGCGATGCAGGGCCAGGTCCACCTGTGGGACTTCTACACCCGCGTGGCCCAGCAGCGCGCCAACCACTTCAAGCGCAATTCAGGCGGTCAGTCGGGCGGACGCGACTGCACGTACGCCGAAGGGTTCGAGAGCGTGTTCCCCCGCACCGTCGACGCATTGTGAGGACCTGACATGCCGGTCGTGAAACAGAACATCGAACGTGCCGACCCCGCCATCATCGAGGCGCTCGGCCGCGCGGGCGTCGCCACGGTCCACGAGGCGCAGGGACGCACGGGCTGCCTCGCCCCCCATCTGCGCCCGGTCTGGCGCGGCGCGCGCATCGCCGGCAGCGCCGTCACGATCAGTGCGCCCCCCGGCGACAACTGGATGCTCCATGTCGCCATCGAGCAGGTCCGGGAGGGCGACGTGCTCGTGCTCGCCCCGACCTCGCCCTGCACCGACGGCTATTTCGGCGACCTCATCGCCACCTCGGCCCTCGCGCGGGGTTGCCGCGGGCTGGTGATCGACGCGGGCGTGCGCGACGTGGCCGATCTGGAGGAGATGGGCTTCCCCGTCTGGTCCCGCGCGATCAGCGCGCAGGGCACGGTGAAGGCCAGCCTCGGCGACGTGAACGTGCCCATCGTCTGCGGCGGACAGGCCATCGCGGCGGGCGACGTCATCGTCGCCGACGACGACGGGGTCTGCGTCGTCCCCCGTGGCGATGCCGCGGCCGTGCTCGACCGCGCGAAGACGCGTATCGCGGCCGAGGACGAGAAGCGGCGGAGGCTCGCCGCGGGGGAGCTGGGCCTCGACATGTACGACATGCGCGGCGCGCTGGAGGCGCTCGGCCTGCGCTATGAATGAGGCGGGCCTGCCCTGCCTCTGGATGCGCGGCGGCACGTCGAAGGGCGCGGTGTTCCTGGCCCGCGACCTGCCCGCCGACCCCGCCGACCGCGACTCGCTCCTGCTGCGGATCATGGGCTCCCCCGACCCGGCCCAGATCGACGGCATCGGCGGGGCCGATCCGCTGACCTCCAAGGTGGCGGTGATCTCGCCCTCGGCGGACGCGGCGGCGGATGTCGACTACCTCTTCCTGCAGGTCTTCGTCGACCGCCCGCTGGTGTCGGACGCGCAGGGCTGCGGCAACATGCTGGCCGCCATCGGCCCCGCCGCCATCCATCGGGGCCTCGTTGCGTCCGTAGACGGCGAGACCGAACTCCGCATCCGCATGGTCAATACCGGCGAGGTCGCGACCGCGCGCATCGCCACGCCGGGCGGGCGCGTCGCCTACGGTGGCGACGCGGCGATCGACGGCGTGCCCGGATGCCATGCCGCGGTGCCGCTGATGTTCGACGACGTCGCCGGCTCGATGTGCGGCGCGCTCTTGCCCACAGGCAAGGTGGTGGACCGGGTCGGCGGGCACGACTGCACCCTGATCGACAACGGAATGCCCTGCGTCATCCTGCGGGCCTCGGATCTCGGGATCGAGGGCACGGAGGATCGCGCGGCACTCGATGCCGATACGGGCCTGAAGGACCGGATCGAGGCGATCCGGCTGGCGGCGGGGCCGCGGATGAACCTCGGGGACGTCGCGGAGAAATCCGTCCCGAAGATGATCCTCGTCTCGCCCCCCCGCGCAGGGGGCGTCGTCGGCACGCGCGCCTTCATTCCGCACCGATGCCACGCCAGCATCGGCGTCTTCGCCGCCATCACGGTGGCGACGGCCTGCACGCTCGACGGATCGCCCGCCGCCGCGCTCGCGGCCCTGCCCGACGGCGACACGTTCCGCGTCGAGCATCCGTCCGGCGCGGCGGAGGTCCTGATCGAACGCGACGGAACGGGCCGCGTAATCCGCACCGGCACCGTGCGCACCGCCCGCCTCCTCATGGACGGCATCGTCTACCCGGCGCCCGGACGAGCCTCGGTCTAGGCCGGGTCCCGTGCGCTCCGTGTCCGCCGGTCGTCGGCGCCGCGACGGACGATGGAACCGCGCCGGTCCCGTCGCATCAGCCCTGTTCCACGACCCGTCCGCCCTGCCGCAGGTCTCCGAGGACGCCACGGCTCGACTCCGCCGTCCGCCGCGTTAGAAGCGCGGCGCCGCCCTTCGCCACCCTGCCGAGGGGCCGTCACGAAGGAGAGATCCCCGAATGACCGCAGACCTCATCGACATCCATCCCGACGTCCGGGCGGCGCTCGACGCGGGCCGCGCCGTGGTCGCGCTGGAATCGACCATCGTCACCCACGGCATGCCGCATCCCCGGAACGTCGAGACCGCCCGCGCCGTCGAGGACGACATCCGGGCCGAAGGCGCCGTTCCGGCCACCATCGCGGTGCTCGACGGGCGGCCCAGGGTCGGGCTGTCGGCGGCCGATCTCGACGCGCTCGTCGCCCGCCCGGACGTCGCCAAGGCCTCGGGCCGCGACCTCGCCGCGATCATGGCGCGCGGCGGCAGCGCGGGCACGACCGTCTCCTGCACGATGCGGCTCGCCGCGCTCGCGGGCATCCGCGTCTTCGCCACCGGCGGCGTGGGCGGCGTGCATCGCGGCGCGGAGGAGACGTGGGACGTGTCGGCCGACCTGGCGGAACTCGGCCGGACCGAGGTCGCGGTCGTCTGCGCCGGGGTGAAGTCGATCCTCGACATCCCGAAGACGCTCGAAGTGCTGGAGAGCCAGCGCGTGCCGGTCATCGCCTACGGCACCGACGCCTTCCCCGCCTTCTACGCCCGCGACAGCGGCAAACGCGCCGACCACCGCCTCGACACGCCGGAGGAGATCGCGCGGGCGGTGGACCTTCATCTCCGCCTCGGCTCCGGCACCGGCCTGCTGATCGCCAACCCGGTCCCGGAGGCGGACGCGCTCGCACCCGCCGAGATCGACGGCATCATCGCGGAGGCCATCGACGCGGCCGCGACGCAGGGCGTGTCGCGCAAGGATCTCACCCCATTCCTGCTCGAGCGGATCGCGACCCGGTCGGAGGGCCGCAGCCTCGCCACGAACATCGCGCTGGTGCGGAACAACGCCCGCCTCGCGGCGCGGATCGCCGTCGAGCTCGCCGGCTGAGCGCCGAAGACGAGACGCCAGAATCCGAAGCAGCCTTATGGCTGAGAGTCGATCAGGGCAGCCCCCGGCCGCGGGTGGGGGCAAAGCCCCCGCCCTGGGGGGCGGACGGGGGCTGCCCGGCGTTGCCGCCGGGCGAACCGATCGCTGAATTAAGCCATGGCTGCGGTCATTGCGTCGTAGAGAGCGCCATTCGCCATGGCCCGTCGTTTCCGCGTCGTGACGAGAACGACCCTCGAATCCATCCCGTCAGCTGATGCGACCCTTCGGCAAATCGGCGGCGACTCCTTCCCGCCCGCCGCCGGACCCTGCCCTTGTCGTCTCTATCCTCCGCCGCCTTCCCACCCGCCTGACCCACCGGGCTGGACCCCGCATGCCCGATGCGGTCAGGTAGCGTCCGACATCCCGAAAAGGAGCCTCCCATGCAAATCGAGCCGTTCGGCGTCGAGATATGGATGAACGCGCACGAGAACGATTGCGCCATCAATCTCGCCGAGACCTGCGTGTCGAGCCTAACGCTGGACGAGCTCCTGCGCCTGACGGGCCGAAACGCCGACGCGCTGGCGGAGCTTCTGCCGCGCAAACTGGGCTACGGCGCGATCGAGGGCTCCGACCGCCTGCGCGACGCGATCGCCGCCCTCTACGCGGATGCGACCCGCCACGACGTGATCGTCGCGCACGGCACCGCCGGCGCGAACGCCCTCGTCTGGCAGGCGATGGTGGGCGCAGGCGACCGGGTCGTGAGCCTCGTGCCGACCTACCAGCAGCATGTCTCGATCCCCGAGAGCCTCGGCGCCGAGGTCGTCCGGTTCCCGCTCCGCGCCGAGGAGGACTGGCTGCCCGACACGGACGCCCTCGCCCGCGCGGTGACGCCGGGCACGCGCATGGTCGCGCTGACCAACCCCAACAACCCGACCGGCGCGCTGATCGACCGGGCGGGGCTCGAACGGATCGTGGAGATCGCACGCGCGGCCGGCGCCTGGCTTCTCGTCGACGAGGTCTATCGCGGCACGGCGCAGGACGACGATTCCATCGGGCCGTCGGTCGTGGACCTCTACGAGCGGGGCATCTCGACGGCCGGCATGTCCAAGGCCTTCGCGCTCGCCGGGCTCCGGCTCGGCTGGGTCGTGGGGCCCGAGGAGGTCCGCACGGCGGTATCGCGGCACCGCGACTACAACACGATCTCGGTCGGCCTGATCGACGACCACCTCGCCGCGCTCGCGCTCGAAAGCGCCGACCGCGTGCTCGACCGCTCGCGGCGCATCACGCGGGGCAACCTCGCATTGATCGACATGTGGATCGGGTCGGAGCCGCATCTCGACTGGGTGCGCCCGCGCGCCGGAACGACAGCGCTCGTGGCCTACGACCTCGACCTGTCCTCCGAGCGCTTCTGCCTCGACCTGCTGGCCGAGGAAGGCGTGCTCTTCACCCCCGGCTCGGCGATGGGGATGGAGGGATATGTCCGCATCGGCTTCGCCAACGACCCCGCGGCGCTGGAAGCCGGCCTGCCGCGGGTCTCGGCCTTCCTCGCGCGGCATGCGGGAGAACGGGCCACGCTGCGCGCGGGATAGGATGTGCGCGACGGATCCGGCTCGGCCCCACAGGACGAGAGGGCAACCCCGGGCAGCGAACGGGGGAGAAGCCCCGCCCACGGGGGCGGACCGGCGCGGCCTCGGACCTATCCCACACCTGTGCCACAGCCGTAACACAGCCATAACACAGCGGTAACACGCCCCTCCCGTCAGCCGATCTCGGCACGCACCTCGTCGAGGATGCGCTTCGCCTCCGACCCCTGCAGCCGCTGGATGTCGTCCTGATACTTCAGCAAGGCGCCCAGCGTGTCGGCGATCACCTCCGGGGAGAGGTCGATCACGTCGAGCGCCAGCAGGCACTTGGCCCAGTCGATCGTCTCCGCCACGCCCGGCCGCTTGAACAGATCCTCGCCCCGCAGACGCTGCACGAAGGCCACGACCTCCCGGCTCAGGCGCTCCGCCGCCTCGGGCGCGCGGGCAGCGAGGATCTCCATCTCGCGGGCATGGTCGGGGTAGTCCACCCAGTGATAAAGACACCGTCTTTTCAAGGCGTCATGCACCTCGCGCGTGCGGTTCGAGGTGAGGATCACGATCGGCGGCGCGGGCGCCTTCACGGTCCCGGTCTCGGGGATCGTGACCTGATGATCCGACAGCGCCTCGAGCAAAAACGCCTCGAACGGCGCGTCGGTGCGGTCGATCTCGTCGATCAGCAGGACCGGCGGTCCGCCCGGCTGCGGCCGCATCGCCTCGAGCAAGGGGCGCGCGATCAGGAAGTCGTCGGAGAACAGGTCGGGCGGCGCGGTCTGCGTGGCCTCCGCCCGGCGGATCGCCACCATCTGCGCGGCGAAGTTCCACTCGTAGACCGCCGAATGCGCGTCGAGCCCCTCGTAGCATTGCAACCGGATCAGCCGCCGCCCGAGCGTCGCGGCGAGCGCCTTGGCGATCTCGGTCTTGCCGGTCCCCGCTTCGCCTTCGAGGAAGATCGGCCGGTCGAGCGCGAGCGCGAGGAACACCACCGTCGCGAGCGCTCGCCCGCAAACGTAGTCCTGTTCCGCGAGCCGCGCCTGCACGTCGTCGATCGAGTCCATCGGCGCATGGGGCATGAGCGGACCCGTGCGGTCAAGCCGCGTTGCCGTCGCGCATTCGGGGGCGTATCTGAGAGCAAACGGAGGACGATGCCATGAAGGATACGGCAACCGAGGGCCGCGGCCCGGATCTGGGACAGTTCGACTGGGCCGACCCGTTCCGTCTGGAGGATCAGCTCACCGAGGAGGAGCGGATGCTGCGCGACGCGGCGGGCGCCTTCGCGCAGGGCGAGCTGGCCCCCGTCGTCCGCGACGCCTACCGCGACGAGCTCGACGCGCCGGAACTGTTCGCCAAGATGGGCGCGGCCGGTCTGCTCGGCGTGACGATCCCGGAGGAATACGGCGGGCTCGGCTCGGACTACGTGACCTACGGCCTCGTCGCGCGAGAGATCGAGCGCGTCGATTCCGGCTACCGGTCAATGATGTCGGTGCAATCCTCGCTCGTGATGTACCCGATCCACGCCTACGGGTCCGAGGAGCAGCGGCGGAAATATTTGCCCGGTCTCGCGGCGGGCGACCTGATCGGCTGCTTCGGCCTGACCGAGCCGGATGCCGGCTCCGACCCGGCGAGCATGAAGACGCGCGCGGTGAAGACCGAGAGCGGCTACCGGATCGACGGTGCGAAGATGTGGATCTCGAACGCGCCTTTCGCCGACGTCTTCGTCGTCTGGGCCAAGTCCGACGCGCATGACGGCAAGATCCGCGGCTTCGTGCTCGAGAAGGGCATGACGGGGCTCAGCGCGCCCCGGATCAAGGGCAAGCAGAGCCTCCGCGCCTCGACCACGGGCGAGATCGTCATGGACGGCGTCGAGGTCGGCGAGGACGCGCTCCTGCCGAACGTGCAGGGGCTGAAGGGCCCGTTCGGCTGCCTCAACCGGGCACGCTACGGCATCGCCTGGGGCGTGATGGGCGCGGCGGAAACCTGCTGGCACGCGGCGCGGCGATACGGGCTCGATCGCAAGCAGTTCGGCCGGCCGCTCGCGCAGACGCAGCTGTTCCAGAAGAAGCTGGCCGACATGCAGACCGAGATCGCCTTCGGCCTGCAGGGCGCCTTGCAGGCGGGTCGGTTGCTGGACGCGGGAAAGGCTGCGCCGGAGCTGATCTCGATGATCAAGCGCAACAATTGCGGCAAGGCGCTCGACGTGGCGCGACTGGCGCGCGACATGCATGGCGGCAACGGCATCTCCGAGGAATATCCGGTGATCCGCCACATGATGAACCTTGAGACGGTGAACACCTACGAGGGCACCCACGACGTCCATGCCCTGATCCTCGGCCGCGCGCAGACGGGGCTGCAGGCGTTCTTCTGACGTCAAACGAACCGGATCGCCGTCCCATCGGACCGGCGCGGATGGCGAGGGCGGCTTTGCGAAGAACGGCCCCTTTCAGGCTTCGTACGGCTCCGGACCGGTTGTATTTGCATGGAACTTCATCGGAACGTGTGCGTCGAGTTCGTATCTTGCAACGAAAAGGAGCCCACACAATGATGAAGCCCCTTGTAACGACCGCCCTCGCCGCCGCAATCGCCGGTGGCGCGCCCCTGGCCGCACTCGCGCAGGACGCGATGGCAGACATGTCCGACCTTATCCGGACGCGCGACATCACAGGCGGCCCGGTCTATTCGATCGCGGACCAGTACGACGACACCACCTGGATGGATACGGCGAACCGGGACGCGTACAGCTACAACAACTACGCCTACGGCACCGATTACGCCCAGATCGGCGAGATCGAGGACATCGTGCTCGACGAAGGCGGCCAGATGGTCGGGATCGTCGCCGAAGTCGGTGGTTTTCTGGATATCGGCGACAAGCACGTGATGGTCCCGGTCGAGGACCTGCGCCTCGAAGCGGTGGACGACCAGACCTACAGCTACATCACGCGGCTCAGCGAGGAGCAGCTCGAGGAGTTGCCCTCGGTCGACGAAGGCTGGTTCAACTGAGCTAGTCCGACATCACGGATCGGGAGGGCTTCGGCCCTCCCTTTTCGTTTCAGGCTTTCCAATCCGGACCCGGAACGATCAGGCCCCGGCCTGCATCGCCTCGATTGAGATCATCACCTCGATCTCGTCGGAGACCATCGGCGCGAAGGCGCCCGCGTCGAAGTCGGACCGCAGGACCGTCGCGCTGGCATCGAAGCCGAGCCACGGCTTGCCCTCCATCGGATGCTCCCCGGCCTGATTGAGCTTCGTGTCGAGGACGACCTCCTGCGTGACGCCGTTGACGGTCAGGTCGCCGGTGATGAGCGCCGTGTCCTCCCCGGTGACCTCGATGCCGGTCGAGACGAAGCGGATGGCCTCGTTCTGGGAGGCGTCGAGGAAATCCTCGGTCATGAAATGCTCTTCCCGCGGCTGCCAGCCGGTGATCATCGACGCCGTGGGCATCGATACCTCCACAGAGGACGCGGCGGGGTCCTCGGCGTCGAACATGATCTCGCCCTCGAACCCGGAGAACATGCCGGTCGTGGTCGAGAAGCCGAGATGCTCGTAGGTGAACACGACCTGGCTGTGCGCCGAGTCGAGCGTGTAGGCGACGGGTTCGGCGAAGCCGGGCGTCGCGAGGAAGAGTGCGGCGAGTGTGGTGCGGATCACGATGATGTCTCCGGGTTCAGGAATGATTTTGCAACGTCCCGATACGCGATCGAGGGACGCGCCGGATAGACATCTGCACGAACAAGGTCTGTGCATGTCCGGTCGGTTCGCCGCGGACGCGGCCCCTTGCATGCCGTGCCCACGTCGCTATACGCGGCCCACCCGCCATGCACCCATTCCGCGTGGTCTCTCGTGTCCGGGGGGCGGGCCCTTTGCTCCGGACTATGAAACGCGCGCCGACAAGACAGGAGTGAACATGCCGCTCTACGAGCATGTGATGATTTCGCGGCAGGATCTGTCCTCCGCGCAGGCCGAGGGCCTCGTCGAACATTTCAGCACCGTCCTCGCGGACAATGGCGGCACCGTCGTCGACAGCGAGTACTGGGGCGTCAAGACGATGGCCTACAAGATCAACAAGAACCGCAAGGGGCATTACGCCTTCCTGCGCACCGACGCCCCCTCGGACGCGGTGCACGAGATGGAGCGTCTCGCGCGGCTGCACGACGACGTCATGCGCGTGCTGACCGTGAAGGTCGACGCCCACGAGGAAGGTCCCTCGGTCCAGATGCAGAAGCGCGACGAGCGGGATACCCGCCGCGAGCGCCGGTAAGGAGAGCATATCATGGCTGCAAAACCATTCTTCCGCCGTCGCAAGACCGATCCGTTCGAGGGCCCGAACGCGCCCAAGATCGATTACAAGGACACTCGCCTGCTGCAACGCTACGTCAGCGAGCGCGGCAAGATCGTCCCGGCGCGCATCACCGCCGTCTCCGCCAAGAACCAGCGCCGCCTCGCCCGTGCGATCAAGCGCGCGCGGTTCCTGGCGCTCCTGCCCTATGCCGTGAAGTGAGGAGAGCGACATGCAAGTGATCCTTCTGGAACGCGTGGCCAAGCTCGGCCAGATGGGCGAGGTCGTGGACGTCAAGCCCGGCTACGCCCGCAACTTCCTTCTGCCGCAAGGCAAGGCGCTCACCGCGTCGGATGCCAACGTGAAGGCGTTCGAGGGCCGCAAGGCGCAACTCGAGGCCGACAACCTCGAAACGAAGAAGGAGGCCGACTCGATGGCCGCCCGCCTCAACGGCGAGCAGTTCGTCATCATCCGTCAGGCCTCCGATTCCGGCGCGCTCTACGGCTCCGTCACCACGCGCGACGCGGCCGAGGCGGCGACCGAGGCCGGCTATACCGTGAACCGCGGGCAGGTCGCGCTCCAGCAGCCGATCAAGTATCTCGGCCTGCACAAGGTCACGGTGCGCCTGCACCCCGAGGTCGAGCTGGAAATCGAGCTGAACGTCGCGCGCTCCCCCGAGGAGGCCGAGCTTCAGGCGTCGGGCAAGTCCATTCAGGATCTTGCGGCCGAGGAAGAGGCCGCGGCGGAATTCGAGATCTCCGAGCTGTTCGACGATATCGGCGGCGCTGCCGACGAATACGGCGACGACCGGAGCGGCCCGGTCCCCACGCCCGAAAGCGACACGGGCGGGGAAGAGCAGCCGAGCTGATCCGATCCATCCGACAGGGAAAGGGCCGCCCCATCGGGCGGCCCTTTCTCGTTTCGACCCATGTCCGGTCGGACGGATCGCGACGTCAGAGGTTGGCCGCGGCCTTCCGGCAATCCTCGGCGCATTCCCGGCACATCGTCGCGCAACGTTTGCAATGGGCGTCGTCGTGCATCTCGCACATCTCCGCGCAGGTCTCGCAGGCCTGGATGCAGAGCTCGAGCGTTGCCTTCAGAAGCGCCTCGTTGCTGCCCGTGCGCCGCGTCGCCACGCGGTAGGTCGCCTCGCAGATATCCGAGCAGTCGTTGCACTTGCGGATGCAGTCGACCCGCTCGGCCACGTTCGGCTCCGCGGCGCAGGCATCGGCGCAGGAATTGCAGATCGCGGCGCAATACATCGCGTGGCGCACGGCCTGCCCCAGGAACTCGTTGTCATGGCCCGCGACGTCTGGGTGCTCGGCGATCATTTCCTTGATGGACATCAGGTATCTCCCTTGGCTGAACTCGGCGACCCAACGGGCGAAGCCGCCGACCGTTCCGCGCCGTCCGTCGCGTCGTGCATCCGCCGGTAAACCGGCTATCCTGCCCGCGACTCACCCTGACCTCGCGGAGCCACCGATGATCCTCTCCCGCCGACGCTTCCTCGCATCCAGTGCCGCGACCGGCCTCGTCGCCGTCCATCCCTTCGCCGCCCGGGCGCAGGCGGGTCAGGCGCATCTGCGCATCGCCGAGACGACGGACCTGCATGTCCATGTCTGGCCCTACGACTATTACGCCGACCGCGAGATCGATACCGTGGGCCTCGCGCGGACTGCCGCGCTGATCGAGGATCTGCGCGCGGAGGCCGGCAACGCGATCGTCCTCGACAACGGCGACTTCCTGCAGGGCAACCCGCTCGGCGACTTCATGGCCTACGAGCGTGGGCTGAAGGCAGGCGACATCCACCCCGTCATCGCCGCGATGAATACCGTGGGCTACGATGCCGGCACGATCGGCAACCACGAGTTCAACTACGGGCTCGAGTTCCTCGAGACCGCGCTGGCCGGAGCGGCCTTCCCGGTCGTCCTGTCGAACGTCGTCCGCCGCGAGGGCGCGTCGATCACCGAGGACGAGACGCTGGTGCCGCCCTACGTCATCCTCGACCGGGAGCTGACCGACGGCGCCGGCGAGACGCATCCCATCCGCATCGGGGTGATCGGCTTCACCCCGCCGCAGGTCCTCCGCTGGGACCGTGCGCATCTGGAGGGCAACGTCACCGTCCGCGACATCGTCGCGGCGGCCGAGGCCTACGTGCCGCAAATGCGGGAGGACGGCGCGGACATCGTGGTGGCCCTCTCGCATTCCGGGATCGGCCCGGTCGAATATACCGAGATGATGGAGAACGCCTCCATCCCCCTCGCCGCCGTCGAGGGGATCGACGTCGTTTTGACCGGTCACCACCATCAGGAGTTCCCGGGCGAGACCTATGCCGGACTCGAGGGGGTGGATGCCGAGGCCGGCCTGATCCATGGCAAGCCCGCCGTCATGCCCGGCTTCTGGGGCAGTCACATGGGTCTCGTCGACCTGCTCCTCGAGCGGGACGGAAACGGCTGGCGCATCGCGGCGAGCACGCAGGAGATCCGCCCCATCGCGACCCGCGACGAGGACGGCGACTGGGAGCCGCAGGTCGAGAGCGTGGAGTCGGTGCTGGCGGTGACCGAGGACGACCACCAGGCGACGCTGGACTACGTGCGCCGTCCGGTCGGCAAGACGGACGCGCCGCTCCATTCGTACTTCGCGCTCGTCGCCGACGATCCGTCCGTTCAGATCGTCTCGATCGCACAGAAATGGTATGTCGAGCAGCTTCTGGCCGGCTCGGAGCACGAGGACCTGCCCGTCCTGTCGGCGGCCGCGCCCTTCAAGGCCGGCGGCCGCGGGGGTCCGGACTATTATACCGACGTCCCGGCGGGCGACGTGGCGATCCGCAACGTGGCCGACCTCTACCTCTATCCGAACACGGTGCGCGCCGTGCGCATCACCGGGGCGCAGGTGAAGGACTGGCTCGAACGCTCCGCCGGCATGTTCAACCAAATCGAGCCGGGCAGCGCGGACGCGATCCTGCTGAACCCGGATTTCCCGAGCTACAATTTCGACGTGATCGACGGCGTGTCCTACCGGATCGACCTGAGCCAGCCCTCGAAATACGACGCGGAAGGCGTATTCGTGAACCCGGAGGCGAACCGCATCGTGGACCTGAGCTACGAGGGCGCGCCGATCGACCCCGCGCAGGCGTTCATCGTCGCCACCAACAATTACCGCGCGGGCGGCGGCGGCAACTTCCCCGGGGCCGACGGGTCGACCATCGTCGTCGAGGCGCCGGACACGAACCGCGACGTCATCGTTCGTTACATCGTCGAGCAGGGCACGATCAGCCCGTCGGCGGACGCGAACTGGGGCTTCCTGCCGCTCGACGGGACCAGCGTCGTGTTCGAGACCGGCCCGGCGGCGACCGCCTATGCCGGGGACGTGCCGGGCCTCGACCTGGAGGAGATGGGCATCGACGAGGACGGGTTCCTGCGGTACCGTCTGACGCTCTAGCGAACGCCGCCTGACGCGGTTGTGAGACGGACCGGCCTGATAAATCCGCGGGATGCGCTATCGTTTCCGGCAACCGACACCAGACCGGAGACGATCCGCATGCGCTTCGCCATCCTTCTCGCCGCCCTGCCCGCCTGCGCCATGGCGCAGGACTTCAACTACGGAGGCCGGAACACCGATTTCGAGCCGGCCTTCCCCGAGCAGTTCCGCGCCCCGATCACGCCGAGCGGGGTCGAGCTCGATCTCGAGGTGATCGCCAGCGACCTCGTCCATCCCTGGGGCATCGCCACCCTGCCCGACGCGGATGGCTGGCTCGTGACGGAACGGCCGGGACGGTTGCGTCACGTCCTGCCCGACGGCTCCGTGTCGGAGCCGATCGGCGGGGTGCCCGAGGTCCATGCCGTCGATCAGGGCGGGCTGCTCGACGTGGCGCTCGGTCCCGATTTCGAGACCGACCGGATGGTCTACCTGACCTATTCCAAACCGATGGGCGACGGCCTCTCGGCAACCGCCGCCGCGCGGGGAACGTTGAGCGACGACCTGTCCGCGCTCGAAGGTGTCGAGGATATCTTCGTGCAGGACCCGCCCGACGACACCGCCAAGCACTACGGCAGCCGCATCGTCTTTCCCGGTGACGGTACCGCCTTCGTGACGACCGGAGAGCATTCCTCGATGGAAACACGGGTTTACGCGCAGGATCTCGACAAGACCTACGGCAAGGTGATCCGCATCGACCTCGACGGCGCGACGCCCGAGGACAATCCGTATGTCGGGCAGGACGACGCGACCGACACGATATGGTCCTATGGCCATCGCAACATCCAGGGCGCCGCACTCGACGCGGACGGCACGCTGTGGACCATCGAGCACGGTCCGAAGGGGGGCGACGAGTTGAACCGGCCGGCAGCGGGACTCAACTACGGCTGGCCGGTCATCTCCTATGGCAAGCAGTATTCCGGACAGCCGATTGGGTCCGGTGACGCGGTGCAGGAAGGCATGGAGCAGCCGGTCTACTTCTGGGATCCGGTGATTGCGCCCGGCGGCATGACCTTTCATTCCGGCGATACTTTCGCGGAGTGGAACGGCGACGCCCTGATCGGATCGCTCTATCCCGGCGGTGTCGTCCGACTGGCGTTGAACGACGAAGGCCATGTCGTCGAGGAGGAACGCCTGCTCCGCGACCAGGGCCGCATCCGCGACGTGGAGATCCAGGACGACGGATCGTTCCTCGTGATTACCGATTTCGAAAGCGGCAGCCTGATCCACGTCCGACCGTCTCCCGAAAGCTGATCGCGCTTAAGCGTCGACGAAAAAGGGCGCCCCGCGGGCGCCCTTCTCCAATTCCGGCGAACCGGTGGAGTCGCTCAGATCTCTTCGAGCTTCTCGACCTCGGCCTGCAACTCCTCCTTCGTGACCGTCTTCTCGGTCACGTTCGCCCGCTCCAGGATCAGGTCGATCACCTTGTCCTCGAAGATCGGAGCGCGGAGCTGTTGCTGCGCCTGCTGGTTCTTCTGGATGAACTCGAAGAACTCGCGCTCCTGACCCGGGTACTGCCGCGCCTGCGTCATGATCGCCTGCGTCATCTCGGCGTCGGAAACCTGGACCTCCTCCTTCTGGCCGAGCTCCGCGAGGAGCAGGCCCAGACGCACGCGACGCTCGGCAAGCTTGCGGTGATCGTCGGTCGGCTCGATCTTCGGGTGGTCGTGGCCCTGCACGTCCGGGTTCTCCTCGTGCCAGAGCTGGTGCGCGATCTGCTGCGCCTCGGCATCGACGAGCGAGGACGGGAGGTCGAAGGTCACGAGGTCGTCGAGCTGATCGAGGAGCTGCCGCTTGACCACCTGGCGCGCGGCGCTGTCGTACTCGCCCTTCAGGCGGTCGGAGATCTGCGTCTTCAGCGCATCGAGGCTGTCGGAGCCGAACTGCTTGGCGAGGTCGTCGTTGATCTCGGCCTCGGCCGGCTTCTTCACGTCCTTGATGGTGCAGTCGAAGGTCGCGGCCTTGCCGGCCAGATGCGGCGCTTGGTACTCGGCCGGGAAGCTGACCTCGACCTGCTTCTCCTCACCCTTCGAGACGCCGACGAGTTGCTCCTCGAAGCCGGGAATGAAGCTGCCCGAGCCGAGGACGAGCGGGTAGTCGTCGGCAGCGCCCCCGTCGAACGGCTCTCCGTCGACCTTGCCCAGGAAATCGAACACGACCTGGTCGCCGTTCTCGGCCGCGCCCTCCTTTGCCTCGAAGGTCTGCGCGTTCTGCGCGAGACTCTTCAGCGCCTCGTCGATATCGGATTCGGCCGGCTCGACCGAGAGCTTCTCGATCTCGACGCCGGCGAAATCCACGTCGGGCACCTGCGGCAGCGCCTCGTAGCTCAGCGTGACCTCGACGTCGTCGCCTTCCTTCCAGTCCTGGTTGGCCATCTCGACCTTGGGCTGCATCGCGGGACGGTCGCCCGACGCCTGGAAGTGCTCGCCCATCGCGCCGTCGATGGCCTCCTGCATGGCCTCGCCCATCAGGCGCTGGCCGAACTGCTTCTTGAGAAGCGCCATCGGGACCTTGCCCTTGCGGAAGCCCTTCATCTCGACCGAGGGCTGCGCCTCGGTCAGCTTCTCGTTGACCTTCGTGTCGAGATCGGCGGCGGGCACCGTGATGGTATAGCCGCGCTTGAGGCCTTCGTTCAGGGTCTCGGTGACCAGCATGGGAGCATCCTTCCGTCCGTTCCGGGCGCGGGCCTTGCGGGCCCGGCTGCATATGCAAACGCCCCGCCGGAAAGGCGGGGTGAAATCGTGGCCGTCTGTATGAGCGGAAGGATTGGGACGCAAGCCGGTTTCACCGGCGCGGGAACGGGCATTCTGCCCGCAGATCGAGTGACGCGGGGCGGCCGGTCGCGTCCCTCGCGTTCAGTAGATGTAGCGGATCTGGTCGGACCAGTAGCGCTCCACCCGGCGCAGCGTCGCGACGATCTCCACGAGGCCCGCATCCGAGAGGACACCGGTATGGCGGATGCCGTCGGCATGGCGGGTGAACAGCGCCGCGATCGCGTCGCGGACCTCGCGGCCCTTGGCGGTCAGGCGGACGCGGACGGCGCGGCGGTCGATCTCGCAACGCTGATGATGCATGTAGCCCATCTCGACGAGTTTCTTGAGATTGTAGCTCACGTTGGAGCCCTGATAGTAGCCGCGCGACTTCAGCTCGCCTGCGGTCACCTCGTTCTCGCCGATGTTGAAGAGAAGAAGGCCCTGCACGGCGTTGACCTCGAGCAGACCGAGGCGTTCGAACTCGTCCTTGATGACGTCCAGCAGGAGGCGGTGCAGACGTTCCACCAATGTCAGCGCGTCGAGATAGCCGGACATGAAGTCCGGCTGGTTCCGGGGTTGAATGTTGTCCAGTCGGCTCATGGCTTGCCCTAGTTCTCGCAATGTCAGTGCGCGGAATAGAGCGTCAACAAACTGATATTTCGTTAAACGAAGCGAGAACTTGCAACGGCTTCGACGAGATGTCGAACGGTGTTCAGCGCGCGCGGCCGGAATTGCGGGCGGAGAGTTCCGCCATCAGCGGCGCGAAGCGGGGCGGCGGCGCGTCCTGCCCGGTCACCCAGGCGAAGAGGTCGTGGTCGTTCTCGTCGAGCGCGGCCTCGAAGGTCGCGATCTCGGTCTCGTCCATCCCGGCGAGACGGTCGTCGGCATAACCGCCGAGGATAAGGTCCATTTCCTTGATGCCGCGACGCCAGGCGCGGATGCGCAGGCGCTTTCGCCGCGTCGCCGTGTCGCTCACCGATCCTCCTCGAGGCGAGCGCGGAGCCGGGTCTCGAGCATCCGCAACCGGTCGGTCAGGCCCGCCGCCTCCCGCGCGAGGCGCCCGACCTCCTCCAGCATCTCACCGTCGCGGGGCGTCTCGGTGGTCGCGGGGCCCTTGCCGACGCCCGTCATCAGCCAGACGAGCGACACGTTCAGGATGCCCGCGAGCATCGAAACGCGATTGGCGCGTGGCTCCGTCCGGTCGCCCTCCCAGCCGCGAATCGTCTTGACCTTAACGCCCAGCCGTTCGGCCAGCCCCTCGACGTCGAGGCCCGCCGCCTCGCGCGCGCCGGTCAGGCGATCGCCGAAAGTCGTCGCCGCGGGATCGTACCAATCTGCGGTCTCGGTCGTCTCGTCCATCGCGAGGCTCCTTGATTGCCGGTCAAGCGCAACCTAGGACGGGTCCGACCCCCTGCCAACCCGGAGTCCCGACCTCATGGCGTTCCTTTCCGACACCCTCGCCCGCGTGGCGCCGTCGCCCACCATCGCGGTGACGAACAAGGCGCGCGAGCTTCGGGCGGCGGGTCGCGACGTGATCGGCCTGGGCGCGGGCGAGCCGGATTTCGATACGCCCGAGAACATCAAGGCCGCGGCCATTCGCGCCATCGAGGACGGCCACACCAAATACACCGCCGTCGACGGCATCCCGGAGTTGAAGCAGGCGATCTGCGACAAGTTCAGGCGCGACAACGGGCTGGATTACGCGCCGTCGCAGGTGAGCGTCGGCACCGGCGGCAAGCAGGTCCTCTACAACGCCTTCGTGGCGACGCTCGACTTCGGCGACGAAGTGGTGATCCCTGCGCCCTACTGGGTAAGCTACCCGGACATGGTCCTTCTGGCAGGGGGTGAGCCTGTCATCGCGGAGGCGGGGATCGAGACGGCCTTCAAGCTGACGCCCGACGCGCTCGAGGCGGCGATCACCGAGCGGACCAAGTGGTTCGTCTTCAACTCGCCGTCGAACCCGACCGGCGCGGCCTATTCGGCCGAGGAGCTGAAGGGACTGACCGACGTGCTTCTGCGGCATCCGCATGTCTGGGTACTTTCCGACGACATGTACGAGCATCTGGTCTTCGACAACTTCGTCTTCGCCACACCCGCACAAGTGGAACCGAAGCTCTACGACCGCACGCTCACGGTGAACGGCGTCTCCAAGGCCTATGCGATGACCGGCTGGCGGATCGGCTACGCCGCCGGACCGGAGGCGCTGATCGCGGCGATGCGGAAGGTGCAGTCGCAATCGACGTCCAATCCCTGCTCGGTCAGCCAGTACGCGGCGCTCGAAGCGCTCGAGGGCACGCAGGACTTCATCCGCCCGAACCAGGCCTTGTTCCGAAAGCGGCGCGACCTCGTGGTCGAAGGGCTGAACGCCTGCCCCGGCATCGATTGTCCGCGCCCCGAAGGCGCGTTCTATGTGTACCCGTCGATTGCCGGCTGCATCGGCAAGACCAGCCGCGGGGGCATGACGATCAACGACGACGAGGCCTTCGCGACGGCGCTTCTGGAGGAGGAGAACGTCGCCGTCGTCTTCGGCGCGGCCTTCGGTTCCAGCCCGCATTTTCGCGTCAGCTACGCGACGGGCGAGGACGCGCTGCGCGAGGCCTGCCTCCGGATCCGGCGCTTCTGCGAGGGGCTCACGTGACCGAGACCGGCGCGCTTCCACCCTATTATTTCCGCGTGAAGGAGAATGGTGCCCTGGTGTTCAGGATTGAGACCGAGAACCGGGCACAGCGACTCGAGCTGGCGCCGATCGCGACGGTGAATGTCCGCAACGGGGAGATCCGGCCGCAGGGGGGCGGCGAGTTGAATGCGGATGACCGGGCCGCCATCGAGGCTTGGGCCGGAGAACGGACCACCGAACTGAGCCGGCGGGAGGTGTCCGGAATGACCGAACTGGCCGAGCGGCTGAACCTCGCGGCGCAATGGGCGCAGGCGCATGCGACGCCGGAGGATCTCGAAGCGGTGACGGACCGGCTGCTGCTGGCGATGCACGACCTGCGCGCGGTGCTCGCGAGAAAACGGGCCGAGCGCTTCATCGGCGGCTGAGACGGGGGCGCTGCCCCCCGCGCTCCGCGCGTCCCCCGGGATATTTGAGAAGCAAAGACGCCAGACCCATGAAGATCGCGACCTACAACATCAACGGCATCAAGGCGCGCCATGCGACCGTGTCCGACTGGTTGCGCGAGGACGCGCCCGACGTCGCGATCCTGCAGGAGATCAAGTCCGCCGACGCGGTCTTCCCCCGGGAGGTGATCGAGGATGCGGGCTACGAGCTGCATGTCCATGGCCAGAAGGGCTTCAACGGCGTGGCCCTCCTGTCGAAGACGCCCGTCGAGGACGTGACGCGCGGCCTGCCCGGAGACGAGACGGACGAGCAGGCGCGCTACATCGAGGGCACGGTGATCGGCGACGCGGGGGCGGTGCGCGTCTGCGGGCTGTACCTGCCCAACGGCAATCCGGCGCCGGGCCCGAAATACGATTACAAGCTCGGCTGGATGGCGCGGCTCGAGGCGCGGGCGCGGGACCTGCTCGCCGCCGAAATTCCGTTCCTGATGACCGGAGACTTCAACGTGATCCCTGACGCGCGGGATGCGAAGCGGCCGGAGGTCTGGGAGACCGACGCGCTCGGCCTGCCCGCGACACGCGCGGCGTGGCGGCGGCTTTTGAACCTCGGCCTGACCGAGGCGTTCCGTGCCCGCACGCCCGCCCCCGGCCATTACAGTTTCTGGGACTACCAGGCCGGCGCCTGGGACCGCGGTGACGGCATCCGCATCGACCATTTCCTGCTTTCGCCCGCCATCGCGGACCGGATGCGGGATTGCACCATCCAGACCGAGATGCGGGGGCGAGAGAAGCCGTCCGACCACGTTCCGGTCTGGCTCGACCTCGACCTCTAGGAGACTTCATGCGCACCGTACCGCTCGGCCGACACGACACCATTTCCGAGATCATGCTCGGCACCATGACCTGGGGCCGGCAAACCGGGGAGACGGACGCCCACCAACAGCTCGACATGGCGATCGAGGCCGGCGTGACATGGCTCGACACGGCGGAGATGTATCCGGTGAACCCCGTCCGCGCGGAGACGGTCGGGGACACCGAGACGATCGTCGGCAACTGGGTCGCGAAGGGGAACGCAGACCGAATCCGCATCGCCACGAAGCATGCGGGCGAAGGCGGGCTCGCGCATGACGGCGCGCCGATCACGTCGGCGAGTATCCCGCGCGTGATCGAGGCGTCGCTGAAGCGGCTCCGGGTCGAGATGATCGACCTCTACCAGTTCCACTGGCCAAACCGGGGCAGCTTCCAGTTCCGGAAGTACTGGAACTATCGCCCCGAGGGCCGACGGGACGCGATCCTGCAGGACATGGCCGATTGCGTGGGCGCGCTGGAGCGGGAGATCGCGCGCGGGACGATCCGCGCTTTCGGGACGTCGAATGAGTCGACCTGGGGCATGGACCAGTGGCTCCGCCTCGCCGCGCACGACGTCGCGGGCGACGGGCCCGCCCGCCCGGTCTCGATCCAGAACGAGTACTCGCTGCTGTTCCGTCTTGCCGATACCGATCTCACCGAGATGATGGTCTACGAGGACGTCACGATGCTCGCCTTCTCGCCGCTCGCGGCCGGAATCGCGACGGGAAAGTACCAGAACGGCGTGCTGCCCGAGGGGTCGCGCCGGTCGATCAACGAGGGGATGGGCGGGCGGTGGTCCGAACGGGTCGAGCCCATCACCGGCATCTACCTGGAACTCGCGCGGGCGCACGGGATCGACCCGGTCCACATGGCGCTGGCCTGGCTCCAGACCCGGCCTTTTGCCTGTTCGGCCATTCTCGGGGCAACGAACGCCGAGCAACTCGCCCACGGGCTGAAGGCGCAGGACATGGTCCTCTCCGAAGAGCTCGTCTCCGCCATCGACGCGATCAACCGGAGCAATCCCCTGCCCTACTAGGGCGAGTGCCGGGGGATTGCAGGCCAACTGACTGGAAGTCGACGACGCCGCGCTGCCGATTCCCGGTCGCACGCTGCTGCATGGTCAGCGATCGGGCCGGACGAAACGGTCATGGGTTCCACGCAGTCCCCGGGGCCCCCTTGCCGGTGCGCGGGACCTCTGTTCTATCATGCCCGAAAGGAGAGGCGCGGGGTTCATGGCCGATACATCCGACACGATCGACTACGGCACGATGATGCACGACGCCATGCGCGGCCTGATCGCGCGGGTCTTGCGACGCGTCGCGGAAGACGGACTGCCCGGGGAGCATCACTTCTTCATCTCCTTCGACACGAACCATCCGGGTGTCGAGATCGCGGACTGGCTGCGCGAACGCTATCCCGACGACATGACCATCGTGCTCCAGCACTGGTTCGATGCGCTCGACGTGCGCGAGGACGGCTTTTCGGTGGTCCTGAACTTCGGCGACAATCCGGAGCCGATCACCGTGCCCTGGGGCGCGATGAAGACCTTCGTGGATCCGTCGGTCGAGTTCGGGTTCCGATTCGAGCATCGCAGCGCCGATCCGGACGACGACCCGGACGGGACCGCGGAGGAAGCCCCCTTCGAAGAAATCGAGGAGAGCGACGAGCCGCATCAGGACGCGGAGATCGTGCGCCTCGACCGGTTCCGAAAATGAAGTGGGTTGCCTGACGCGCCCCTGCCACCCAAGCGGCACGTGACCGGCGCGCCGCAGATTCGACGGAGCCGACGATGACCGAAGCCCGCACCGAGACCGACAGCTTCGGCCCCCTCGACGTGCCCGCCGACAAGTACTGGGGCGCGCAGACCCAGCGGTCGATCCGGAACTTCCCGATCGGCTGGGAGAAGCAGCCCGTGGCCATCGTTCGTGCCCTCGGCGTCATCAAGCTGGCGGCGGCGCGGGTGAACCTCGATTTCGGCGACCTCGACGCGGATCTGGCGCAGGCCATCGAGCAGGCGGCGCAGGAGGTCGTGAACGGCCGGTTCGACGACAACTTCCCCCTCGTCGTCTGGCAGACGGGCTCGGGAACCCAGTCGAACATGAACGCCAACGAGGTCATCGCGAACCGGGCCATCGAGATTCTGAACGGCCAGATCGGGTCGAAGTCTCCCGTTCATCCGAACGACCATTGCAACATGGGCCAGTCGTCGAACGACACGTTTCCGACGGCGATGCACGTCGCGATCGGGATGACCGCTCGCGACGTGCTCCTGCCCGGATTGCGCAAGCTGCACGCCGCGCTGCGGGCGAAATCCGACGAGTTCGCCGACATCATCAAGATCGGCCGCACGCATACGCAGGACGCGACCCCGCTGACGCTCGGTCAGGAGTTCGGCGGCTACGCGCACCAGGTCGCGAAGGGGATCGAGCGGGTGGAGGCCTGCCTGCCCGACATCTACGAGCTGGCGCAGGGCGGCACGGCGGTCGGCACCGGGCTCAACACGCGCAAGGGCTTCGCCGAGAAGGTCGCGGCCGAGATCGCGGAGATCACCGGCCTGCCCTTCGTCACCGCGCCCAACAAGTTCGAGGCGCTGGCCGCGCATGACGCGATGGTCATGTTCTCCGGCGCGCTGAAGACGGTCGCGGCGAGTCTCTTCAAGATCGCCAACGACATGCGGCTGCTGGGCTCGGGGCCGCGTTCCGGTCTCGGCGAGCTGATCCTGCCGGAGAACGAGCCCGGCTCCTCGATCATGCCGGGCAAGGTGAACCCGACGCAGGCGGAGGCGCTGACCATGGTCTGCGCGCAGGTGATGGGCAACGACGCCGCCGTGGGTTTCGCCGGCAGCCAAGGACATTTCGAGCTCAATGTCTACAACCCCATGATGAGCTACAACGTCCTGCAATCCATGCAGCTTCTGGGTGATGCGGCCTCGAGCTTCACCGACAACATGGTGGCCGGCACGCAGGCCAACGTTGAGCGGATCGACAAGCTGATGAAGGAGAGCCTGATGCTCGTCACCGCGCTCGCTCCGACGATCGGCTACGATAACGCGACGAAGGTAGCCAAGACCGCGCACCGCAACGGCACGACGCTGCGCGAGGAGGCGATCGGCCTCGGCCTCGTCGATGCGGAAACCTTCGACCGGGTCGTCCGGCCGGAGGACATGATCGGCCCGAGGGACTGAGACTGTGACATCGGACGCGCGCGGGAACGGAACGGGCGGCAAGGTCGTCAACCTCGCCCGCGTCCGCAAGTCGCGCGCCCGCGATGCGAAGCGGGCCGAGGCGGACGCCAATTCGGCGAAGCACGGGCGGACCAAGGAGGAGCGCGTCCGGACCGAAGCGGAGAACGACAAGGTCCGTCGCGATCTAGACGCCCATCGCCGCGACGCGCCGCCGGAGGATGACGGGCCCGACATCGCATGACCGACCTGCGGCCCCGCAAGCGGTCCTTGACCTTGCACGGCCACCGGACCTCGGTCTCGCTGGAGGACGCCTTCTGGTGCGAGTTCCAGAGCATGGCAAAGTCTCAGGGCCTGTCGGTCAACGCTCTGGCAGCGCGGATCGACCGGGACCGGGGCGTCAGCGCCGGCCTCGCCTCGGCCATCCGCGTCGCCGTGTTGCGGGATCTCCGGTCCCAGGTCGATCGCGTGAGCTTCTCGCAATACCGCTGATCGGCAGCGTCGGGCCCGAACGTCTTAAATCACGACGGTGTCAAGCCGACCCGACCGGTCGCGGCGCGGCCTCCGACGGGTGCCCCGACAGGGACGCGCCGTCTCCTGCCACCATCTCGGCCCGCAGACGCGGCAGCGACGCCGGATGCGTCGATTGAATCCAGCCGATGATCTTCTCGCGCACCTCGCAGCGCAGGTCCCAGTTCGTCGGCGAATCGTGCGACGACATCAGCGCGCGCAACTGCATGACCTCCTTGTCCGTCTCGACCACCTGCAGGTTCGCCACCTTGCCGTCCCAGCGAGGACTCGCCCGGATGATGCGCTCGACTTCGGCGCGCATTTCCTCGACCGGCATCGTGTAGTCGACATACCAGAACACCGACCCCATGATCGTCGCGTTCTGACGGGTCCAGTTCTGGAACGGCTGCTCGATGAAGTAGGACAGCGGCACCACGAGCCGACGCCAATCCCAGATGCGGACCACGACGAAGGTCGCGAAGATCTCTTCGATCCAGCCCCATTCGCCTTCGACCACAACCACATCGTCGATCCGGATCGGCTGCGTCAGCGCGATCTGGATGCCGGCGATCAGGTTGGAGAGGACGGGGCGTGCCGCCAGACCAACCACCAATCCCGCGGCACCGGCCGAGGCGAAGAGGGACACGCCGTAGCGGCGCACGCCCTCGAAGGTCATCAACACCGCCGCGACGGTCAGCAACACCGTCACGATCGTCACCGCCTGCCGCAGAATGCGCACCTGCGTCAGAAACTTCCGCGCCATCAGGTTGTCGGCCGTGTCGAGCCGGTGATGCCTGAGCGAGCGTTCGGTCAGCAGGTCCATGACCACCATCACGCTCCAGCCGATGAGGACGATGATCGCGATCAGCACGCCGTGCCCGAGGATCGCGGCCAGCCGGTCGGGGAAGGTCAGGCTCCGCGTGACGAGCGCGATCGCCAGAAGCGCGAGGGCCAGTCGCAAGGGTCGTCGCGCGCGGTGCAGGAAGCGGGTCAGGAACGTGTCTTCCTGCAACATACCACGTTGGAGGAATGCGAAGATCGCCGCATGGATCATCACCGCCACGGCGATCGCGCCGAGCAGTTTCGCCAACGGCTCGAGGAGGGGGGAAAACTCGGCCCGGAAGGCCGTAAGTTGCGCCAGGAGATCGTTCATGCGCCATCATTGCCGCAGCGCGGCGCGACGATGCAACCGCTCAGGCGGAGGCTTCGAGCACGGCGCGCACGTCGGCGGCTGGAACGGCGTCGGTCACGAAGGCATCGCCGATTTCGCGCGCAAGGATGAAACGCAGCCGCCCATCGACGACCTTCTTGTCCTGTCCCATCAGATCGAGCAGCGCCGCCGCGTCGGGCAGGTCGCCGGAAATGTCGCGCAGGTCGCGCGGCAGACCCATCGCCTGCAGATGCCCGCGCACCCGGCTCGGCACTTCCTGCGCGCAGAGGCCGAGCCGCGCCGAGAGGTCGAAGGCCAGCGCGCAGCCGATGGCGACGCCCTCGCCGTGGAGCAGCCGGTCGGAATAGCCCGTCGCGGCCTCGAGCGCGTGTCCAAACGTGTGGCCGAGGTTGAGAAGCGCGCGATCCCCCTGTTCGGTCTCGTCTCGGCGCACGATATCGGCCTTCATCGCGACCGAGCGGCGCACGGCCTCGACCCGCAGCTCCGCGTCCGTCTCCAGGTCAGCGGCATTCTTCTCGAGCCAGCCGAAGAACGCGGCGTCCCCCAGCAGTCCGTACTTCATCACCTCGCCATAGCCTGCCCGAAAATCGCGCGCGGGCAGCGTCGTCAGCAGGTCCACGTCGGCCAGCACGAGGCTCGGCTGGTGGAACGCGCCGACGAGGTTCTTGCCGTGCCGCGTGTTGATCCCGGTCTTGCCGCCGACCGAGCTGTCGACCTGTGCCAGAAGCGACGTCGGTACCTGCACGAAACGCACGCCTCGGCGCAGGATCGCGGCCGCGAAGCCCGCCAGATCGCCGATCACGCCCCCGCCGAGCGCCACCACGACGTCGCCACGCTCGCAACGTTGATCGAGCAGCCATTCGACCGCCTGCGTGAGCCCGGCCCAGCCTTTCGTCCCCTCCCCCGGCGGGAGCGCGAGGGCCGACGCCTCGATCGCGCCCAGACCGGCCCGCAGGGCGACGAGATGATGCGCCGCGACCCGCTTTTCCGTCAGGACGAAAACGCGCGAGCGCCGCAGATGCGGTCCGATCAGATCGCCCGCTCGCGCCATCAGGCCCTGGCCGACATGCACGTCGTAGGCCCGAGTGCCCAGATCGACATGCACCACGTCGCTCATGCCAGCACCCCCGCCCGCTCGAGCGTGACGATTACCCGGTCGGTCATTCCCGCGATCGAGACATGCGGATCGGTCTCGACGTTCAGATCGGCTTCGGCATAAGCCGGCGTTCGGTCTTCGAGAAGCGCGAACAACGTCGCCTTCGGATCGCCGGTCATCAGAAGCGGACGTGTCGTCTTGTGGCGCACGCGGTTCCACAGCAACTCGCCATCCGCACGAAGCCAGACCGACACGCCCAGACGGCTGATGGCCTCGCGGTTCTCGGCCCGCAGGAACGCGCCGCCTCCGGTCGAGAGGATGCCGGGCCCCGCGGCCAGCAATCGCTGCAGCACCTCCGTCTCCCGCCGCCGGAAGAACGCCTCACCATCGCGCTCGAAGATCTCGGGGATGGTCATGCGCGCCGCTGTGACCATCTCCTCGTCGGTGTCGCGGAACGGCACGCGAAGGCGCACGGCCAGGGCAGTGCCGACGGCGGTCTTGCCCGAGCCCATCATGCCCACGAGCGCGACCGGACGGGTCAGCCGGAGCCCCCGCTCGGCCGTCACGATCCCCGGCACCTTGTTGCCCATCTGCTGCACCGCCCCTCCCTGCCCTGACGCCGCCACGATTGCCATCTATATCTCGGGCCGCCACAATGGATGCAACGATAACGCTGAAGGCGAGCATGCTCCGGTTCCTCAAGTATCTCCTTATCCTCCTGATCCTCGGAACGCTCGGACTTTGGGGATACTCGTACCTCCTCGAGCCGGAGACGGCGCCGATCAACGAGACGATCCAGATCGATGCGGGCTGAGATGCTTCTCGCGGTCCTGCTCGGGCTGACGGGACCGGCTGCCGCGCAGACGGACGCACCGGCCTCGGCGATCCCGTGGCTCTCCGACAGCCTTCGCGCGCCGCAGGCCGGGCCGCCGGAGCCGGAGGCGACCCCGCTGGCCGGCACGCCGATCAGCACGACGCCGCTCGGCGGCACCCGCCGCGACGCGGTCGGCCTCCTGCCCGCCAGCGTGACCGGCCTGCCGCGGGATGCCTTCGCGGGATCCGACCCGGAGCGCGTAGCGAAACGGATCGCCGATCTGCCGACGGACGCGCTCCCGGCGGTGCAGGATCTGGTGCTGATGCTGCTTCTTGCCGAGCTCGACCCGCCCGCCGCCGCGACCGACGGGGATGCGCTGTTCTTCGCCCGCGTCGACGCGCTCCTGCGCTTCGGCGCGCTGGAACAGGCGCAGGCGCTTCTGGAACGGGCGGGCGCGACGGATGCGGAGGCATTCCGCCGCTGGTTCGACGTCTCGCTGCTGACGGGCTACGACGCACGGGCCTGCGACGCGATGAATGCCAATCCGGGTGTCGCGCCGACCCTGCCCGCGCGCATCTTCTGTCTGTCGCGCACCGGCGACTGGGCGGCGGCGTGGCTTTCGCTCGATACCGGTCGGGCGCTGGGCGCGGTGTCGGAGCCGGATTACGCGCTGCTCGCGCATTTCCTCGACCCCGAGAGTTCCGAGCTCCTGCCGCCTCCCCCTCCCCCCGATCCGATGACGCCCCTGGGCTTCCGCCTGCTCGACGGGATCGGCGAGGCGCCCCCCACGCAGCCGCTGCCCCTCGCCTTTGCAGCCGCCGATCTGCGCACGACGACCGGGTGGAAGGCGCAGATCGAGGCGGCGGAGCGGCTGACCCGGGCACAGGCGTTGGACCCGAACCGACTGCTCGCGCTCTATACGGAGCGCCGGCCGGCCGCATCGGGCGGGGTCTGGGACCGCGCGGCGGCGGTGCAGGCGCTCGACCAGGCGCTGCTCGCCGGCGACATGGAGGCGGTCGCGGACGCGTTGCCCGACGCGGTCGAACGGATGGAGGCCGCCCGGCTTCTGGTGCCCTTCGCGGCGCTCTTCGGGGAGCGTCTGGCCACGCTCCCGCTCGAGGGCGAGACGGCCGATCTCGCGGTTCGGGTCGGACTCCTGTCGCCCGCCTACGGAGCGGTCGCGGTCCCCGCCGCGTCCGACGAGCGTAGCCGCCTCGCCGTCGCCGTCGCGCGGGGCGAGGTTCCGGACGACCCGCCGGCGGACGCGCTCGCACGCGCCGTGGCCGACGGGTTCGCCGACGCCGCGCCCGAGGAGCTCGTGCAACTCGCATCGGACGGACGGCTGGGCGAGGCGCTGCTGCAGGTGGCGCGTTCGCTGGCCGCGGGGTCGGAGAGCGATCCCCGGGAGGTTGCGCGCGGTCTGGCCTTCCTGCGGTCCGTCGGCCACGAGGACATGGCGCGGCGGATCGCGCTGCAGATGCTGCTGTTGTGAACTGGGTCGAGATGTTCCTCGAGGCGCAGGCGGCCGAGCGGGGGGCCGCGCTGAACTCGCTGCTCGCCTATCGCCGCGACCTGACGGATTACCTCGCCCATCTGCGTGCGAAGGGCCGCGATCCCGAGAGTGCGACACGGGGCGAGATCGAGGCCTACCTGATCGCCTGTGAAGCGGCCGGGCTCGCGGCCTCGACCCGGGCCCGACGGCTTGCAGCGATCCGCGGCCTCTACCGCTTCGCCTACGACGAGGGGTTGCGTCAGGACGACCCGTCGATCCGCATCACCGGACCCGCCAAGCCCAAGAGCCTGCCCAAGACGCTGACCGAGGCGGAGGTCGATGCGCTTCTCGACGCGGCCGAAGAGATGGGGCGTACGGAGACCGAGCGACTGCGCGACACGTGCCTGATGCAGCTTCTCTACGCGACGGGCATGCGCGTGAGCGAGCTC
Organism: uncultured Jannaschia sp.; assembly: GCF_947494055.1. Taxonomy (GTDB): domain Bacteria; phylum Pseudomonadota; class Alphaproteobacteria; order Rhodobacterales; family Rhodobacteraceae; genus Jannaschia. The sequence continues at coordinate 71,392 of NZ_CANLTR010000007.1, forward strand.
GTCGGCTTGCCCGTTTCCGCGGCCCGGGGCGATCCGCGGATGCTCCTCGTCCGCGGCAAGGGGGGCAAGGAACGGATGGTTCCGCTCTCTCCCGCCGCGCGGGCCGCGCTGACCGTATGGCTCGTCCGCCGGGACGAGGACGAGGCGGCGGCGCGGTTGGCGAAGGGGGTGCCGCCATCCCCCCACCTGTTTCCGTCGCGTGGCAAGTCGGGGCATTTTACCCGCATCTGGTTCCATTCCCGCCTGAAGCTCTTGGCCGCCCATGCCGGGCTCGACCCCGCGCGGGTCAGCCCGCACGTCCTGCGCCACGCCTTCGCGACCCACTTGCTGTCGGGCGGCGCGGACCTGCGGGCCATCCAGGCGATGCTGGGCCATTCGGATATCTCGACGACAGAGATCTACACCCATGTCCTCGAGACGCGACTGCGCGAACTCGTGCTTACGCATCACCCGCTCGCCAAACCGGATCCGCTTGAAGGGCCCTGACGCTGCGCCCATAACCCGACGATGGAACAGTCGATCGAAACCTTCAACTGGGGCGCCACCGTCGGGACGGCGCTGGCCATCCTCGTGCTTCTCGCATTGTCGGCGTTCTTCTCCGGCTCCGAGACGGCGCTCACCGCGGCAAGCCGGGGGAAGCTGCGCAGCCAGGCCGACAAGGGCAGCAGCACGGCAGCTCGCGCGCTGAAGGTCACGGAGGACAGCGAACGCCTCATCGGTTCGGTCCTGCTCGGCAACAACATCGTCAACATCCTCGCCGCCTCGCTCGCGACCGCGCTCTTCACCACGTTGTTCGGCGACGGGGGCGTGGCGATCGCGACGCTGGTCATGACGCTTCTCGTGCTCATCTTCGCGGAAGTGCTGCCCAAGACCTACGCGATCACCAATCCCGAGCGCGCGGCGAGCCTCGTGGCGCCGCCGATCTCGATCGTCATCCGGCTCTTCTCGCCGGTCGTCTACGCCGTCCGCAAGCTCGTGCGCGGCGTCCTGCGGCTCTTCGGCGTCGATACCGATCCGGACACAAACATCATGTCCGCACACGAAGAAATCGTGGGCGCCATCACGCTCGGCCATACCGAGGGGGGCGTCGAGAAGGAGGATCGCGACCGGCTGCTCGGCGCGCTCGACCTGGGCGAACGCTTCGTGGAGGAAATCATGCTCCACCGCTCCGGCATCGAGATGATCGACGTCGCGAGCGCGCCGGCCGAGATCCTCGATCAGTGCCTCGCCAGCCGGCACACCCGCCTGCCCGTCTATCGCGACGAGCCGGAGAACATCATCGGCGTACTTCATTCCAAGGACCTGCTGCGGGCGATCGACCGGATGGTCCGGCAAGAGGGCGGCGGGGTCGACGCGGTCGAGAAGCTGCGCGTGACCGAGGTGATGATGAAGCCCTACTTCATCCCCGAGACCACGACGCTCGACGACCAGATGCGGGAGTTCCTGAAGCGGCACACGCATTTCGCGCTCGTCGTGGACGAATACGGCGCCCTGCAGGGCCTCATCACGCTCGAGGACATCCTCGAGGAGATCGTGGGCGAGATCACCGACGAGTACGACCAGCCCGACGCCCCGGTGGTCGAGCCCGAACCGGACGGGACTTACGTGATCGACGGCCAGATGACGATCCGCGACCTGAACCGCGCGACCGACTGGAGCCTGCCGGACGAGGAGGCGAATACCGTCGCGGGCCTCGTCATCCACGAGGCGCAGACGATCCCGACGACGGGGCAGGTCTTCAGCTTCCACGGCTTCCGCTTCGAGGTGGCGGAGCGGGAGGCCAACCGCATCACGCAGCTGCGCATCCGCAAGCTCGCCTGATCCCCTCTCCGCCGCGCCGCAGGGGCCTGAAGGAACGGGAGCGCAGGAGCGCTGGTTGGTCCATGGAGTCGAAGCCGAGAGGAGACCCACCTTGACCCAAGCCATTGCCCGGGGACTGGCCGCGCTCGCGATCTGGTCCTGCACCTATCCGGCCGGCGCGCAGGAGAGTGAACGGCTCGATGAGCTCCGTACTCGCGCCCTCGACCTCGTCAACGAGGCCCGGGACGAGGCCGGGCTCTCGACGCTGCGCGCCGACGCGATACTGGACGACGCGGCGCAGGGCCATGCGACGGACATGGTTGCGGAGGACTATTACGCGCATGTCGCCCCCGACGGGACGACGCCGCTCGACCGGTTTCTCGCCGCCGGGGGCAGCCGATGGTCGCTCACCGGCGAGAACATCGCCATGTGCTCGGGCTGCACCCCGCCCGCCAACATGTCCCGCGTCGAGGCCTTCCAGACCGGATGGATGCAGAGCCCCGGTCATCGCGAGAACATCCTCTCCGAAGGTTTCGACCGGTTCGGCTTCGGGATCGCCGGTGAGGGGGACGAGATCCATGCGGTGCAGACCTTCGCTGGCCCCGGCGCGGACGACGGCGGCACGCCGCTCGACGCGGACGGCATCCGGAGCGCCGCGCTCGAGGCGGTGAACGCCCGACGCGCGGAGCACGACCTCGCCCCGCTCGAAGCAAGTCCAGCGCTCAACACGGTGGCCATGCGTCTGCGCGAGTCGGTGGCGTCGGACGGCGCGTTGCCCGACGACCTCTTCGGCCTGCTCCCTGCGGACGCGACCGGCTGGACGAGCATGTCGGTCCGCAGCGCCAGCCGCGGCGGGTCGGGGTCGGCTCTCTCTTCGGAGGAGGTAGAAGCCTTCGTCGAGGACTGGGCCTCGTCAGAAGCGGAGGCACCGTTCGGCGGCGACGGCGCAAGCTATCTCGGCTTCGCCGCGGCGACGCAGGAGAACGGCCGCGCGACGGTGGTCGCCGTGTTCGGCGGGCGCGACTGACGGCCCAATCCGAGCGCGACCGGCTGACACGGCCGATCGCGCGCCATTCGTCCCCGTGTCGCCCCGCGAACGACGCCCGCGGCGCCTAAGCGGTCCGACTGCGGCGGGCGCGGATCATGCCGAGACCGCCGACCGCGAGGCCGAGCAGCCAGGCCGAGGCCGGCAGCGGCACCGGCGACGGCGCAACTTCGGCTTGCAGGACTTCGTAGCTCAGACCGTCGGCCGTGCCCGCGTCGAACCCGGTCCAGCCCTCGCTGCCGAAGACCGGAAGCTGCAGGAAGCTCTCCGCGCCCGCGTCGCCTTTCAGCGCGGCGTCGAACCAGGCCGTGGTGAAGTGCTGGGCGACGTTGTTCATGAACACCGTGTCCCAGACCTCGTCGGTGTAATGGCCCGAGACGCCCGCCGCGAAGCTTTCCTCCGGCGCGGGAATCGGCGCGGCGGTGTTGTGACTGCCGCCTTCGAAGGTCAGCAGTGACCGATCCACGCCTGTGGCACCCTCCCAGATCTCGCGCACGCCCTCCTCGTAGAGCGACACCTGATCGTCGGAGCCGGCGATGAAGAGCATCGGTATCTCGATGCCGGCCAACCCCTCCGCGTCCCAGAAGTCCCGGTTCTTCCCCCAGGGGCCGATCGCGACGGCGGTCTTGATGCGCGGATCGGGCAGCGCCTCGTGCGTTTCGCTGCCGGCGACATGGATGCCGAGCGTGCCCTGCGGCGCGCCGAAGGAGAAGTCCACCGACTCCTCCGTCACGCCGCCGCCCGCGGTGATGACCGCCCCGTAGCCGCCCATCGAATAGCCGATGAGCCCGGCATTGTCCGTGTCGATCATGCCGGTGAGGTCGAAGTTCGCATCCGCGTTCAGTCGTGCCATCTCGTCGAGGACGAAGAGCTGGTCGAGCGGCCGGTTCACGAGCGTCGAGCCGAAGGCCGCCTGTGTCCGGTAGGTCGAATCCGTGTGGTCGATCGACGCGACGACGTAGCCCTTGGAGGCGAGATTCTCGCCAAGATGCGACATCAGGAACCGGTTGCCGGGATAGCCGTGGCTGAGCAGGACGAGGGGGTATTCCGCCCCCGTCGCGGCCGGCGCGGCGTCGCGCATCGCGCGCCCTTCCAGCGTGATCTCGGTCTCGCCGTCGCGCAGGAAGGTCCGGATCGAGGTGTCCCCGGTCGCGTTCTGCGCCGCCGGATACCACATCTCCACCGTCAGCGGACGGTCGTAACGCGGCAGCTCCGCCGGCCGTTCGCCCTCGGGGTCGATGGCCAGGATGTCGATCTGGTTCTCGTGCACGAGCTCGATCTGACGCACGCCCACCGGCAGATTGCCATAGGCCGCGAGGTCGGGCGCGTCGGCCGACTGCCCGTCGATCCTGTTTTCCGCCGCCAGCGGCCCGGCCGCCGCCACGGCGATGATCGCGGTCGTGTATGCGAGATGGTTCATTCGTGATCTCCCCCAGGTTTCGCGGAGACCGTACCCCACAATTTCCGCAGGGGAAGCGATACTTTCGTGACGGTCTGCAAGGTGTTGCGCCGCACGCACCGAGCAGGGATTCCGTGAGGGCGGGACATCGGAACGCCCGCCCTCGCAGTTCGGATCAGCTACAGCCGGACGTCCCGCCGCAGGTGTTGCACTTCATGCAGGTGCCGTTGCGGACCAACGTGTAATTACCGCATTCGCCGCAGGCCTCGCCCTCGTAGCCCTGCATCTTGGCCTTCGCGCGTGGGTCGAGGCTCGTGGTCATGGCGATTGTCGAGGTCTCGGACTGGGAGACCGTCATCGTTTCGCCCCCGTTCCGCGCGAGTTCCGCCGCGACACGGTCCGCCCCGCCCCGGAGCGCAACAAGGCCGCTCGGCAGGCGCTTGCGGAGGTAGCCCGAGGAGGTCACGGACTTGATGACCTCCAGCGACTTCGACGCCGCCGAACGCTCGACCGGGGCGACGTTGCCGTCCACCGCCTTGGCCGCCTCCGCCTCGCCGATCGAGTCGAAGGTCGTCCCCTGCGGCTTCACATGCGCAAGGTCCTCCCGGTCGAGATAGCTGACGGCCAGCTCGCGGAAGATGTAGTCGAGCACCGACGTCGCGTTCTTGATCGAGTCGTTGCCCTGCACCATGCCCGCGGGCTCGAACTTGGTGAAGGTGAAGGCGTCCACGAACTCCTCGAGCGGCACGCCGTATTGGAGGCCCACCGAGATGGCGATGGCGAAGTTGTTCATCATCGCCCGGAAGCCCGCGCCCTCCTTGTGCATGTCGATGAAGATCTCGCCGAGATTGCCGTCGGCATATTCGCCGGTCCGCAGATAGACCTTGTGGCCGCCCACGACCGCCTTCTGGGTGTAGCCCTTGCGGCGCTCCGGCATCTTCTCGCGGTGGCTGCGCACGACCTCCTTGACGATGATCTTCTCGACCACCTTCTCGGCCAGCGTCTGCGCCTTTGCGGCGGGGGAACCGCTCTCCAGCACCTCCGCGGCCTCGTCGTCATCCTCGACGAGCGAGGCGGCGAGAGGTTGCGAGAGTTTCGAGCCGTCGCGGTAGAGCGCGTTGGCCTTCACGCCGAGCGACCAGGAAAGCTCGTAGGCCGCCTTGCAATCCTCGATCGTCGCCGCGTTCGGCATGTTGATCGTCTTCGAGATCGCGCCCGAAATGAAGCTCTGCGCGGCGGCCATCATGTGGATGTGGCTCTCGACCGACAGGAACCGGCGGCCCTTCTTGCCGCAGGGATTGGCGCAGTCGAAGACCGGCAAATGCTCCGGCTTCAGGCCCGGCGCGCCCTCCAGCGTCATCGTTCCGCAGACATGGTCGTTCGCCGCCTCGACCTCCGCCTTGGAGAAGCCGAGATGCCGCAGCAGGTCGAAGGTCGGGTCGTTCAGCTTCGCCGCCGGAATGCCCAGCGTCTCGGTGCAGAACCGCTCGCCCAGCGTCCACTGGTTGAAGACGAAGCGGATGTCGAAGGCCGAGGGCAGCGCGGCCTCGATCTTGTCGAGCTCCGCCTTGCCGAAGCCGTGACCGATCAGCGCCGTGTGGTTGATGCCGGGCGCGTTGCCGAGCGAGGCGTGGCCGACGGCGTAGCCGATGATCTCGCCGATCTGCGCCTCGCCGTAGCCCAGCTTGCGCAGCGCGGCGGGCACCGACTGGTTGATGATCTTGAAGTAGCCGCCGCCGGCCAGCTTCTTGAACTTCACCAGCGCGAAGTCCGGCTCGATCCCCGTCGTGTCGCAATCCATGACGAGCCCGATCGTGCCAGTGGGCGCGATCACGGTGGCCTGCGCATTGCGGAAGCCGTGGGCCTCGCCCTGGGCCACCACGTCGTCCCAGATCTTGGCGGCCAGTTCCGGCAGCCGCCCGTCGGGACAGCCCGCGATATCGAGCGCCACCGGGTTCACGGCGAGGCTCTCGTAGCCCTCCGTCCGACCCTTCGCCGCGTTTCGGTGATTGCGCATCACCCGCAGCATGTGCGCGGCGTTCTTCCCGTAGCCCGGGAACGGCCCGAGCTCGCCGGCCATTTCGGCCGAGGTCGCGTAGGACGTGCCGGTCATCACCGCCGTCAGCGCGCCGCAGAGCGCCCGGCCCTCGCGCGAGTCGTAGCCCAGCCCCATGTTCATCAGAAGCCCGCCGATATTGGCGTAGCCGAGGCCCAGCGTGCGGAAATCGTAGCTGCGCTGCGCGATCTCCTTTGACGGGAACTGCGCCATCGCCACCGAGATCTCGAGCGTGATGGTCCAGAACCGGCAGGCATGGACGTAGCCTTCGTGGTCGAAGGAGCCGTCCTCCCGCAGGAACTTGAGCAGGTTCAACGAGGCGAGGTTACAGGCCGTGTCGTCGAGGAACATGTATTCCGAGCACGGGTTCGAGCCGCGGATTGCCCCGTCCTCGGGGCAGGTGTGCCAGTCGTTGACGGTGTCGTGGAACTGGATGCCCGGATCGGCGCAGGCCCAGGCGGCGTGGCCCACCTTGTCCCACAGGTCTCGTGCCTTCACGGTCCTGGCGACGCGGCCGTCGGTACGGTTGGTCAACTCCCAGTCCGCGTCCTTCTCGACCGCGTAGAGGAAAGCGTTCGTTACCCGCACCGAGTTGTTGGAGTTCTGGCCGGAGACGGTGTTGTAGGCTTCGCTGTCCCAGTCAGTGTCGTAAACCGGGAACTCGATGCTGTCGTAGCCCTGCGCGGCGTATTGCAGGACGCGCATGATGTAGGCTTCGGGGATCATCTGCTTCTTGGCGTCGCGGATCACCGATTTCAGCGTCTCGTTCACGTTCGGATCGGTCGCGTCGGTCAGGGCGCCGTCCCAGGCGCGGACCGCTTCCATGACCTTCGTGAGCTGCGCCTGATGCGCCTTCGAGCCGGCAACGAGGGCCGCGACCTTCTGCTCCTCGATTACCTTCCAGTCGATGAAGGATTCGATGTCCGGGTGGTCCATGTCGACGATGACCATCTTGGCCGCCCGACGCGTCGTGCCGCCGGACTTGATCGCGCCCGCCGCGCGGTCGCCGATCCGCAGGAACCCCATCAGGCCGGAGGACTTGCCGCCGCCCGACAGCGCCTCGCCCTCGGCGCGGAGCGACGAGAAGTTCGTGCCGGTGCCGGAGCCGTACTTGAAGAGCCGCGCCTCGCGGACCCAGAGATCCATGATGCCGCCGTCATTGACGAGGTCGTCGGAGACGGACTGAATGAAGCAGGCATGCGGCTGCGGATGCTCGTAGGACGACTTGGAGCGGACGAGCTTGCCGGTCTGCGGGTCGACGTAGTGGTGCCCCTGCGCCGGGCCATCGATGCCGTAGGCCCAGTGCAAGCCGGTGTTGAACCATTGCGGCGAGTTCGGCGCGGCCATCTGCCGGGCGAGCATCACGCGCATCTCGTCGAAGTAAGTGCGCGCGTCATCTTCGGTCGAAAAGTAGCCGCCCTTCCAGCCCCAATAGGCCCAGGCCCCGGCGAGCCGGTCGAAGACCTGCTTCGAGGAGGTTTCTCCACCGAAGCGCTCCGCCTCGGGCAGTTCGGCCAGCGCCGCTTCGTCGGGGATGGAGCGCCAGAGGAACTCGGGCACGCCCTTTTCCGGAACGCGCTTCAGGCGTGCTGCGACGCCGGCCTTGCGGAAGTACTTCTGTGCGATGACGTCGGAGGCGACCTGGCTCCAGCCCTTGGGCACTTCGACGTCATCGAGCTTGAACACGGCGCGTCCGTCGGGATTGCGGATCTCGCTTGTCGTCGTCGTGAAGGTCAGCGCCGCGTAGGCATCCTGTCCGCTTTCCGTGAATTTCCGCTCGAGCCGCATGGCCGCCTCCTGATCTGTCTGGTTGCGGACCGGCGAAATCAGTCGGAGTCCCGGCGCCGGGGCGCACCGCGACCGCACGCCCCGCGGGCATGCCGACCCATTCCGTGATCCATCTTCCCATCGGCTACGGCACTACATCTGGTGTCGTGCACCGCTAGGATCACAAATTAGAGTGCGCCTAGATCCATCGTCAAGGATTCGAGGGTTAATAAAATCGAATGGTGAAGTGGAATTCGGCCCGCCGGTCCGCTTCGACAAAAACGATCCACAGGAGTCACAGCCTGTGAAGCATTCGGATCGTCAACGTGGCTTGGCCGAACCGCATCCCGCACACCGAACCGTCCACAGACCCGGGCTGCCATCCGGGGGTGGCATGCGCCCGAGATTTTCTGTGGATAAGTCGTTTCCGGCGAAGCGCCCGATCCGGGCCCTTACGATCACGCTCGACGTCACCCGCTACCGATTGTCCCGGCCGCTGGGTTTTCCGGCATTGTGACCCATGTGCATCAGAGAGTTCACGACGGGAGACAGACCATGATCGAAACCACCGCCATCCTGTGGCTCGTCCTCGGCGTCGCATTGCTCGCGCTGGTTCCGTCGATGATCGTCATCACCAGTCAGCAGCACGTGAAGATCGTCGAGACCTTCGGCAAATTCTCCTCCGTCCGGGGCGCCGGGCTATCGGCGAAGCTGCCTTGGCCGATCCAGACGGCCTCGTCGAACTTCTCTCTCAAGATTATGGAGATCGCGGAGGAAGTTACCGTGAAGTCGAGCGACAACGCCTTCGTCACCGTGCCGATCCGCGTCCAGTATCGCGTCAGCGACAACGGGGCCGAGCAGGCGTTCTACAAGCTCGACGACCCCGAATCGCAGATCCGCTCCTACGTCGTGAACCAGGTCCGCTCGACCGCGTCGGGCCTGACCTTCGACGAGCTGTTCCGCAGTCGGGACAATTTCGAACAGGACGTGGAATCGACCCTGAAGGAACGCATGACGTCCTTCGGCTTCCGGATCGAGAACGTCCTCGTCGACGACCCCCAGCCCAGCCAGCAACTCCGCGAGGCCTTCGACCGCGTGATCGCCTCGCAGCGTCTGAAGGAGGCCGCCGAGAACGAGGGCGAGGCCGCGCGTCGGCTGGCCGTCGCCAAGGCCAACGCGGAGGGCCAGAGCCTCGAGATCAAAGGCGCGGCCTGGTCGCAGTTCCGCAAGACCATCGCCGAGGGCAATGCCGAGGCGTTGGAGAACTTCGTCGGCACGACCGGTCTCTCGCCCGCCGAGGCGCTGGTCTTCTTCACATCCGTCAACGAGATGGAAGCCGTTCGTGATGCAGCCAGCGACGGCGGGCGAGTTGTCTTCGTGGCCGGCTCGGCAGCACGCGGCGGGTCCGACCCCGCGCTGATGGGGATGATGGCGGAGGCGTTGCCCGAAGATGCGCGCGCGAGGCCCCGCGACCGCACGTCGGACGGCCCGCATCGCCGCGCCCCGAACGGCGGCTGATCTTCCAGCTTGCGATGGTCGGGGCGGCGAGATTCGAACTCACGACCCCCTGTACCCAAAACAGGTGCGCTACCAGACTGCGCCACGCCCCGACATCCGCGCTCTAGCAGCGCGCAACGCGCGGGGAAAGACCTACTCGCAGGGCCAGACGGCCGTGTCCTGCGGCAGCGCGGGACTGCGCACCTCATCGCCCGCATCGATCCCGAGGCGCCGCGCCAGCCCGCCGTTGATCTCCAGCACGGCGAGCGTCGGCGTCCCGGCCGGAATGGCCGTCTCGTCGAGGGGGACCGCATTCTCGTGGACCCGGACGACCTGCCCCTCCGCGTCGATGAAGACCATATCGAGCGGGATCAGCGTGTTGCGCATCCAGAAGGAGACGCTGCGCTCAGACGGGTAGACGAAGAGCATCCCGGCGAGTTGCGCCATCTCTTCGCGGAACATGAGGCCGCGCGCCTGTTCCTCGGGCGTAAGGGCCAGCTCGACGCGGAAACGCACCTTGCCGAACTCCCCGCGCACGTCGACGGCATTCTCCGAACAACCCTGCGCGAAGACCGGTACGGCCGCCCAGATCAATCCGAGCCCGAACAGGACCGCGTTCAGGCGGTGTAGTCTTCCCATCTGCGCACCTCGACGGCCAATCGTCCCCGCGCACCGTCCAGCGCGCGAATGCAGATTGCCTCCCCGGGTGCAAGATCCGCAAGGCCGAAGCGCCGCAGGACCTCCATATGGACGAAGATGTCGTCCTGCGTGCCGAACGCGTTCGCGAAGCCGAAGCCCTTGGCCCGGTCGAACCATTTCACGCGGGCCGGCAGATAGGGCAGGTCCGCCGGGATCGGCTGAAGGTATTCGGGCGCCGTATCCGCGTCCAATTCCGGCGCTTCGATCGCCAGAACCTCGACCGCTTGGAGCCCCCGGTCGCCGGCCTGATACGTCAGGCGGATATGCGAGCCGTCGCTCACCGAGGACTGCCCGAAATTGCGCAGGACGTTGACGTGAAGCAACACGTCGCGGTCGACGTCGTCGGACACGACGAAACCGAAACCGCGCTGTGCATCGAACCACTTGACTTCGCCCTCGATGACGGGGGCCGCGTCGTGATCTTCGACGGATAGGTCGGCACTGTTACTTATCATCGTATGCTTGTCTGCTCTTGTTCTTTCACCTTGATGGTGAATTAAAAATCCAATGCCCGGGATCAAGGTACAGGGCGCGTCCGACGGCGTTTCCGCCGCAACGTCAGATTGAACGGCGAGATCCGGCCGAGCGATCCGCCTGGACTTATCGGCTGTCAGGGATTGAGCCGGTCTACGGTCCAGTTGCTGGTTTCCGCAGTGGCTCGCACGAACCGGAATCGGTCGTGCAGGCGGAACGCGCCGTCCGCCCAGAGTTCGATCTCCAGCGGCCGGATACGAAACCCGCCCCAGAATGGTGGCCGGTCCGGGTTCGGACCCTTCACCGCCGTCACCTTGGCGACCTCCGCCATCAGGGCCGCCCGGCTCTCCAGAGGCCGCGATTGCCGCGACGCCCAAGCGCCCAGACGCGATTGCAGCGAGCGCGATCGGTAATACGCGTCTGCCTGCGCATCCTCCACGCGTTCGACGGTCCCACGGACGCGGACCTGCCGACGCAGGGACTTCCAGTGCATGACGAAGGCCGCCTTGCCGCTCGCTTCGATCTCGCGTCCCTTGGTGCCCTCGAAGTTCGTGTAGAAGACGAAGGCGCCGGGATCGCGCTCGATCTCCTTCAGCAGCACCATGCGCACGTTGGGCATACCGTCGGCATCCACGGTGGCGAGGGCGATGGCGTTCGGATCGTTCGGCTCCGTCCCGTGCGCTTCCTCGAGCCAGCGCGCCGCGATGGCGACCGGATCGTCCCCCTCGAATATGCCTTCAAGCCTTGGCGCCATCCCGCTGCCCCGCTTCCCTTGCCGCATCCTGGCCTTTCGCCTATTGCCGGGCGCAAGACAAGTTGCAGGCGGGGGGCCGATGGCGGGGATCATGGACGGCAAGCGCGGGCTCATCATGGGGCTTGCCAACGAGAAATCCATCGCATGGGGTATCGCCAAGGCCTGCGCGGAACAGGGCGCGGAACTCGCCTTCAGCTATCAGGGCGAGGCATTGAAGAAGCGCGTCGCGCCGCTCGCGGGTCAGGTCGGCAGTAATATCGTCCTGCCCTGCGACGTGGGCGACGGCGCCTCGATCGACGCGATGTTCACGGAACTCGGCACGCATTGGGACAATCTCGACTTCATCGTCCACGCGATCGGCTTCTCCGACAAGTCCGAGCTCCGGGGACGCTACCTCGACACCTCGCTCGACAACTTCCTCAAGACCATGAACATCTCTGTCTATTCCTTCACGGCCGTGCTGCAGCGCGCCGAGAAGATGATGAAGAGCGGCGGCTCGGCCCTGACCCTGACCTATTACGGCGCCGAGAAGGTCATGCCGCATTACAACGTCATGGGGCTCGCGAAGGCGGCACTGGAATGCTCGGTGCAGTATCTCGCCGAGGACCTCGGGCGCGACGGGATCCGCGTGAACGCCATCTCGGCGGGCACGATCAAGACGCTCGCCGCGTCGGGGATCGGCGACTTCCGCTACATCATGAAGTGGAACGAGTACAATTCGCCGCTGCGCCGCACTGTCACCATCGACGAGGTGGGCCAGTCGGCGATGTACCTTCTCTCCGACCTGTCCTCGGCGGTCACGGGAACGATCCACCATGTCGATGCGGGCTACCACGTCGTCGGCATGAAGAACGTGGAGGCGCCCGACATCACGCTCGACAAGCGTTCGGGCGGCGAGGCGGAGCCGGTGGCGGCGCCCAAGGGCTGATGGACGGGCTCACCGCCGGCCATCTGATCGCCTTCAATGCGGCGTTGTTCTTCGCGGTCGCGGCGCCCGGACCGGCCTTCCTCGTCTGCCTGCAGGCCGCGCTGCGCGGCGGACAGCGCGAAGGCATCGTGACCGGGATCGGGCTCGCCGTGACGGCCGGCCTGTGGACGCTGGCGGCGCTGTTCGGGCTCGAGGCGATCTTCGACGCCTATCCGTTCGTCTACACGTCGATGAAGATCGGCGGCGGCCTGCTCGTCCTCGCCTTCGCGATCCAGACCTGGCGCCACGCGACCCGCCCGATCGCGGACACGCCACCCGCCTCGCCCCGCCGCGCCTTCCTGCGGGGGTTCCTTCTCAATCTCGGCAATTCGAAGTCGATCCTCTTCTCCGTCGGCGTCCTCCTCCTGATCTTCCCGCCGAACCTCGGCACCGCCGCCATGCTCCTCGTCACGCTCGACCACATCGTCCTCGAGATCGTGGTCTACGCCACCCTCTCGACGCTCGTGTCGCGCGATGCGGTGCGGGACAGATACCTCGCGGCCAAGCCGATCCTGATGCGCGCCATGGGGCTCGTACTCGGCGCCCTCGGCCTGCGGCTTCTGGTGGCGTCGTGAGTCCGTTCGCCTTCCTCGGCGTCGCCGCGATCCATCTCGCTGCCGCGATCTCGCCGGGTCAGGCCTTCGTGCTCGCGGTGCGAACGGCGGCGGCCGAAGGGTTCCGACCCGCCCTCGGCCTCGCGCTCGGCTTCGGGCTCGGCGCCTTCGTCTGGGCCGCCGCCGCAATTCTCGGCCTGTCGCTGGTGCTCGAGACCCTGCCGCTCCTCTTCACGGCGATGAAGGTCGCGGGCGGGCTGTTCCTCGTCTGGCTCGCGGTGCGAATGTGGCGGCACGCGCCCGACCCCCTTCCGGTCATCGACCCCGACGCGGCGCCGCGCGGGCTCGCCTCTGCTATCCGCCTCGGCCTGCTCGCCATGCTGGCCAACCCGAAGCCCGCGATCTTCTTCGGCGCGGTCTTCGTCGGCCTCGTCCCCGCAACGGCGTTACCGTGGGAGAAGGCGGTCGTCCTCCTGAACATCCTCTGGGTCGAGGCGGCGTGGTACGTCGTCGTCGCCCGTGTCTTCTCCCTGCCCCGTGCCCGCGCCGCCTATGCCCGGCTCAAGACCGTCCTCGACCGCGGGCTTGGCGTCGCGCTCGGCGCGCTCGGTCTCCGTTTCGCCATTCCCTGAGAGGTCCTCATGCCCGATCCGCATCCGCTCCCCCACGAGAAAGGCTTCCACATCAGCTGGGACCAGATCCATCGCGACAGCCGCGCGCTGGCCTGGCGTCTCGACGGACGCGGCCCGGACGACGGCGGCTGGCGGGCCATCGTGGCGATCACGCGCGGCGGCATGGCGCCCGCGATGATCGTCGCCCGCGAGCTCGGCATCCGCACCGTCGACACGATCTCGGTCAAGTCCTACGACCACCAGACGCAGGGCGCCGCGCAGGTCCTCTCCCGGCCCGACCCGGAGATGGTCGGCGACGGGACCGGCGTGCTCGTCGTCGACGACCTCGTGGATTCCGGCAAGACGCTGGAAGTCGTCCGCGACCTCTATCCGAAGGCCCATTTCGCCACCGTCTACGCGAAGCCGAAGGGCGAGCCGATGGTGGACACCTTCATCACCGGGGTAAGCCAGGACACGTGGATCTTCTTTCCCTGGGACATGGCGCTGCAATACGTCGAGCCCTATCGCGGCCGGGACTGAACCCGCCCCTTCTTCTTGGCGCAAATACTCAATCCGCCGTCCGCGCCCGCAGGCGAAGCCAGATGCCATCGCGCGACCGTACGGTCAGATGCGCGACCGGCACCGGTGTCGGGCCGGCTGGCGAAAGCTCGAACGCGCTTACGATCGCCGAGACTATCACGACGAGCTCGGCCATTGCGAAGCCCGCACCGGGACAGACCCGCGGCCCGGCGCTAAACGGCATGTAGGCCTGTCGCGCCTGTGCCCTCGTCTCCGCCCGCTGCCAGCGGTCCGGATCGAAGGCGTCGGGCGCTGCCCAGATCCGTTCGTGCCGATGCAGGTGCCAGGGGCTCAGGACGACCTGCGCGCCGACGGGCGCGGCACGGCCGCGGAACGTCTCCGGCCGCAGCGTCTCGCGCACCATCATCGGCACCGGCGGATAGAGGCGCAGGGTCTCGCGGACAACGTTCCGCGTGAAGGTATGCCCGGACAGGTCCGAGACGTTATAACATACGCCTTCGGCAGCGACACGACCCTGCACCTCGGGATGTATCGCCAGCAGATAAAGCGCCCAGGCCAGCGCCGCCGCAGACGTCTCATGGCCGGCCAGAAAGAAGATCGCCACCTGATCGACCATCTCCGCCGTGGAGAACGGCGTCCCGCTGACCGGATCGTGCAGCGTCATGATCCGCGTGGCCAGATCGTCGGGCGCGCGACCTGCCGATATCTCCTCGGCCCGCCGCGCGACGAGCGCCGATACGGCAGCACGGATCGCCCGCGCCGCCGCTCGCGTACGGGGCCGGTGAAAGCGGGGCATCCAGTTCGGCAGCGGCAAGAAGGCCGCGAGGTTCAGAAGCGGCTGCGCCCGCTGATAGGTCCGGAACCCGTCGAAGACCTCGGCCGCCAGCCGGTCCTCGATCGGCACGGAGAACAGCGTCCGGAAGATCACGTCCGCCGCCGCGCGGCTGGCGACCGCCTCGATCTCGCAGGCGTCCTCCGACAGGCGCGCCACCATAGCCTCCGCGGCCGCGCGGATCGCGGGAAATGCCTGCCGGATCTCCCCGCCCGCGAAGGCGGGATCGATGATCCGTCGCTGCCGTGCCCATTCCGCCGCATTCGTCACGAAGACCGACCGGCCCAGCATCGGCGCCAGCCCCTCGGTCACGCGCGTCGACTTCGGAAAATCCTCCGGCCGATCCTTCAACACGAGATCAATCAGTTCCGGGTCGTTCATGAGGTAACTTCGGAAGAACGGCGTCCGGAACTCGGCCATCCAGGCCCGGTAGAGATGCGCCGGTTGCGCCGACAGGATGTCCCGGCGGAACAGGCGCATGTAGCGCAGCCACCCCGCGCGACCCTGGCGCGACGCCGGCTTCGGGGGGATCACGCGGCGCGCCGGGTCGCGGAACGGCCGGAATCGCGCAGGGTCGACGGGCTGTCCTTCCGGGTGGCGAACCTGTCCGCCAGTCGGAGCGGGCCGGCGGTGACACGAAAATAATCGTACTCCCCTAACCGGCCCTGCAGATTGTCGAAGGCGCAGAGATACTGGAAATGCGCGCGGAAGAACCTGCGCCGCAGCTCCCGCTGCTTCGCCGGCGACAACGTGCGCGAGAAGGCGGCGGAGAGGATGCGCGGCCCGGTCCGCACCTGCGGCGCAGCGCCCGACACGGCAACAGGGTCGCAAAGCGCGAAGGTGCATCCGTCGCCGGGGGCGGAGATATCGATCCACGGGACGACGTCCTGGCCGCCCATCAGATGAAGGTCGTCCCGCAACTTGTTGGCTTGCGGAAGGAAGCTTACCATCGGGACGACCTGTCCGAGGCTCAGGAACGCGCACCGCCCTTCGGGAATCCGACCAGCGCGGATCATGTCGGCCAGAAGCGACACGCCGATATGGACCCCGGCCGAATGGCCGACGATGAGAACCTCCTCCGCCTCGGTCGCGAGTGACGCGGCGACCCGATCGGCGAACGCCGCCAGCCGTGCCTCGATGGAAGCGGGGTAGGCCCCGCTCGAGCGCGCCCAGAACGCGTAATCGTGCAGCAGGTACTGGGCGAGGAGGCGATTGTCGCGAGCCTTGAACCAGCGCAATGTGATCCAGGCCGTGGCGAGCCCCGCCGCGAGCCCGAAGACCAAACCGATCCAGCCCCCGGCCATCACCGCGACGACCCACCAGGCAAGGCCGCCGATCACCACGGCGAGGAGCAGCTGCATCAGCAACACGCCCGTCGAGTACGCGACGGCGAGCATCGGACCCTTGCGAAGCCGCAGCACGCGCAGGAACGTGCCCGACCTGAGATAGGTCCACGCCGTTCTCGCGAGCGATGCGTAGGTCCCCATGACCGAAGCGGACATCCCGTCCGCCACAAGATCGGACCAGCCGAGCACCTCGAACTCGGTCCGGGTCCGCGCGCCTTCGATCACCGCTTCGACGATCCAGCTGCGCGCATCCGCACCGGCCGACAGGTTCAGCTCGTAGCCCGACAGGCGCGCCTGCTCGGCCCCCTCGCGGCGGTAGAGCTCGCGGTAGCGCCGCGGCGGGAACGGATCGAAGCCCGGAATGTAGAGGACCTTCCGGTGGCGAATCCTGCTCGTGTTCACGTCGGTCATGGCTTGCCTCGCTTGGGCCCACGATGGCAGATAGCGGACCGGAGATCAGGGATAATCTGCATGGACTTGGAAGTGGATGCGCTCGGCCTGCTCTGCCCGTTGCCGGTGTTGCGGCTGCGCAAGCGGATGGCGCCGTTGCCTTCGGGCGCGGAGGTACATCTGCTGGCCGACGATCCGGCGGCACACGTGGACGTGCCGCATTTCTGCGCCGAAGCGGGGCATGCGTTCTTGGGCGTCAAGGGCCAGCGGTTCCGGATCCGGAAGGGCTGAGGCGGCCTGCTCTGCCGCGGGTGCCAGGCCCGGACAACGCGCATAACGTGCAAACACGCGCGGCGATCCCGCGTCTTTTGCCCTAACAAGAGGCGATCCGGCGTCGAAGGGCCGCGCGGCGGCAAACCGGGCTTTTGTGAAACGAACCGAATGTTGACAAAAACGTCCTAGCCCGTGGTCTCGGGTCTTCCCGAGACGGCACGGGCCATGACTGACCCGCAAAATCGGAATCATGAGGAGATATCCGCGCTCGGCTCCTATATGGGATGACAGGTGCGGACCGGATCGAGGGCAGCATGATGGACTGGGACAAATTGCGGATCTTCCACGCGGTCGCCGACGCGGGTTCGCTGACACATGCCGGCGACGTCCTGCACCTGTCGCAATCGGCGGTCAGCCGGCAGATCCGGGCGCTCGAGGAGAGTCTCGAGACGACGCTGTTTCACCGTCACGCCCGCGGCCTCATCCTGACCGAGCAGGGCGAGTTGCTGTTCGACGCGACGCAGGCGATGTCGAAGCGGCTCGATGCGGCCTCGGCGCGTATCCGCGACACCGAGGAGGAAGTGTTCGGCAATCTCCGTGTGACGACGACGATCGGCTTCGGGTCGATCTGGCTCGCGCCGCGCCTGCAGAAGCTCTACGGCAACTACCCCGATCTCAGCATCGACCTGATGCTGGAGGAGCGGGTGCTGGACCTGCCGATGCGGGAGGCCGATATCGCCATCCGCATGAAGGAGCCGAGCCAGGC
This sequence comes from uncultured Jannaschia sp., assembly GCF_947494055.1. Taxonomy (GTDB): domain Bacteria; phylum Pseudomonadota; class Alphaproteobacteria; order Rhodobacterales; family Rhodobacteraceae; genus Jannaschia. The sequence goes on from NZ_CANLTR010000007.1 coordinate 89,162, forward strand.
CGACCTCGTGCGCAAGCGGCTCATGGATATCCGCATGCAGCTCTTCGCCTCCCCGGCCTATATCAAGGCCAACGGCATGCCGCGGCGGATGAAGGATATCTCGGACCACCGCCTCATCTGCCAGGCGCAGGGCGCGACGCAGGTCAGCGCCGGCGCGATGCTGGTCCGCGAGCTCATGACCTACGACATCAAGCGGACGCTGACGGTGAACAACTATTTCGGCGTCTTGCAGAGCGTGCTGAGCGATCTCGGCATCGGGGTGCTGCCCGACTACCTCCAGCAGGACTTCCCGCAGCTCGTCCGCGTGCTGCCCGAGGTGGAGTCGAACGAGGTGCCGGTCTTCCTGGCCTTCCCGGAGGAACTGCGCGGGTCGCGACGGGTGCAGGCGTTCCGGGATTTCGTGGTCGAGGAGGTCGTGGCCTATCGCCGCGCCCGCCAGATCGCCGCACAGTAGCTAGAAGCCATGCGCGTCCTGCATGACGGCGTTGCAGAACTGCCTCCTGTTTGAGCCTTGTCGGGTCGGAGCCTGCGGAATAATTAAGCAATCGAAGGACGCGCTTGCGCGCGGACTTCACCTCCCTGTTGGACTTGAGCCGGGCTTGATGCCCGGCTTTTTTTATTCGCCGAGCGGAAACACGATACTGATCATCAGGATCGACGTGATCCCGACGATGATGTTCATCGGCACGCCGATCTTCAGGAAGTCGGTGAAGCGGTAATTGCCCGCGCCGTAGACCAGCGTGTTCGTCTGGTAGCCGATCGGCGTCGCGAAGCTTGCCGAGGCGGCGAACATCACGGCGACGACGAAGGGCAAGGGCGCGACGCCCAGTTCGGACGCGAGCGAGATGACGAGGGGGGTGAGCACCACCGCCACCGCGTTGTTCGTGACGATCTCGGTCAGGACGGACGCAACGAGGTAGATCATCGCCAGCGTCAGGAGCGGCGGCATTCCTTCCAGAAGCGGCGTCAGCCACGTCACCAGAAGCTCCACCGCGCCGGTCTGGTCGAGCCCCGCACCGATCACCAGCATCGCGAAGATGAGCACGAGGATCGCCCCGTCGATGGAGCCCCAGGCTTCGTCGGCATCGATACAGCGCAGGACGAGGATGAGCGCGACGCCGATCAGCGCGAGGAGCCCGATCGACATGACCCCGAGCGCAGCCATCCCCACGATTCCCAGAAGCGCGAGAATGGCGATCGGCGCCTGCCGCCGCCGGAAGGCGCGTCCCCCGGGGGTCGTGATCGACACGACGTCGTCCGAGCGGGCCAGCGATTCGAGAGCCGAGGCGCTGCCTTCGAGCAGGAGCTTGTCGGCCGGGCGCAGCCGCACGCTCGACAGGTCCGCCCCGGCGATGTGCTTGTGGCGGTAGGCGCCGAGCACCCGCACGCCCGAGCGACGGCCGAGCGCGAGGTCGGAGATGCGCTTGCCCATCGTGCCGTGCGACGGCGTCACGATCGCCTCGACCACGCGGGGCGTCTCGCCCGCCTCCACCTCGACGAAGCGGCGCAGGCCGACGCGCAGGCCGGTCGTCTCCGACAGCGTGAGGAGCTCCGACGTGGCCGCGACCACGACGACGGCGTCGCCGGGGCGGAGCATCTCCTCCTTGATCCGCTGGCGCTGGATATTGCCGCCACGGCGCAGTCCCGTCACCCGCACGCCCGGACGACCGAAGGCCGCCATCTCGCCCAGCGGCAGATCGATCTCCTCGAAGGCCGACAGGATCGTGACCTCCGACAGGTAGGGCAGTTCCGACCCGCTCATGCCGGCATCCGACGAGCCCCGGTCCGGCAGGAGGAATTGCGACAGGACCATCATCACGGTGCCGCCGACCGCCGCGGTGACGAGGCCGACCGGCGCGATCGCGAAGATCGAGAACCCGGGCATGCCGTTGTCGCGCGCGATGCCATCCACGAGGATGTTCGTCGAGGTGCCGATGAGGGTGATCGTGCCGCCCAAGATCGCGGCATAGCTGAGCGGGATCAGGAGCCGGGTCGGCGCGAGACCGATGTTTCCGGCGAGCCGGATGACGATGGGAATGAGGACGAGGACGACGGGCGTGTTGTTGACGAAGGCCGAGGCGAACAGCGTCACGGCGATGAAGAGGCCGATCCCCAGCAGCTTGCTCTTGCGCGCCTGCGCGATGACGAGATTGGCGATCGCGTCGAGCACCCCCGTCCGGATCAGCGCGCCGGAGACGATGAACATCGCCGCGATGGTGATCGGCGCGGAGTTCGAGAACACGCCCATCACCGCGTCCTCGTCCACGAGGCCCAGCACGATGAAAAGCGCCGCCATGCCGGTCGCCGTCACCTCCGGCGGATAGGGTTCGAAGATGAAGGTGGCGAACAGGACACCGAGCAGGATCAGGGCGAGGATCGGCTCGTTCGCGGCGATGATGTCGGGCATGGGGCCGCGGCTCCGGCAGGGGCGGGGGACGGTCCATGATGGCCGCGTCGGACCCGCGCTGCCGAGCATCACTCACTGCACCGGGCTCCGTCGTCAAGCGGGCACCGGTACGCAGAGCGCCGCACTACCCCGCTTCGGCGGCGGCCACTTCGCGGATGCGGCGGACCATCGCGCGCAACCCGTTCGAGCGCTGCGACGAAAGGTGATCGTCGAGCCCGAGCCGCGCGAGCTCCGCCGGCGCGTCCACGGCCCCCACCTGCGCGAGCGTGAGACCGCCGTAGAGGTCGTGCAGGATCGCGATGAGGCCCTGAACGATCATCGCATCGCTCTCACCGGCGAAATCGAATCGTGCCGCGCCGCCCCCGCCCTCGATCCGGGGATGCAGCCAGACCTGGCTGGCGCAGCCCTCCACCTTCGTCGCCGGGACCTTCAACGCGTCGTCGAGGCGCGGAAAGGCCCGGCCCATCTCGATCACGTGGCGGTAGCGATCTTCCCAGTCGTCGAGAAACTCGAAGGTCTCGACCAGATCCTCGAAACGTTCCTGTGCCATGCGCGTCCCTTCCTACGGTCCGTTGAGCTAGGGTCCGGCGCCGCGAAGATCCAGCCCGCTTCCCAAACATGGCCGGATCGGCTAGCCCCGTCCCCGGACGACGGGAGAGTGCGGGCATGGACGGACGGGTGCGGATCGGGGCGGCGTTGCTCGGCCTCGCGGCGACGCTGACGGCCTGCGGCAGTTCCGAACGGGTCAGCCCGATGCGCATCCTCGACTCGCCACGCGACGTCGCGATCCGTGACGCGCTCGCCGCCTCGGATCGGCCGAACGTCGCGCAGGTCGTATCGCTGTCCGCCGCGCCGACGCCGTCCGGGCTCATCGTCTCGGCGATCGGCCTGCCGCCGACCCAGGGCTACTGGGAAGCGGAGCTGATCGAGGTGCCGGACGCGGATCCGGCGGCGCTCGTCCTCGACTTCAAGCTCCTGGCACCGCTCGCGACCGAACCGGTGGGCACGCAGCGCTCCCGCGAGGTCCTCGCCGGCCGCTATTTCTCGCGGCAGGATCTCGCCGGGGTGCGCAGTATCGTGGTCCGGGGCGAGACCAACAGCCGCAGTGTCACCCGGCAATAGCCCTGCCCGGCTGCGCGCCGCCGGCTCCGGCGCAGCTTCGGCCGGCGGCGTGAACGATAAGCCGGGTCCGGCGTTGGACGGCAGACGCGCAACGGGGGCGACATGGCGAGACTGATGGACATCGTATCGACGCTCGAGGGTGCGGGGAACGATTCGGACGACGTCACGCTCGGGGAGATCAACGACCAGATCGGGCATCGCGGCACGGCGGCGCTTCTGGGGATCCCGGCAGCGCTCGAGCTGACGCCCATCGGTGGCATCCCGGGCGTGCCGACAATCATCGCCCTGATCATCGCGCTTTTCGCCGTGCAGATCCTGTTCGGACGCGAGGACATGTGGCTGCCCGGTTTTCTCGAGAACCGTTCGGTCTCGAAGCAGAAGCTTCACACGTCGCTGGACAAGCTCCGCCCCGCCGCCAAGTGGTCCGACCGCCATCTGGGCGATCACCTGTCGATCCTCGTCCACGCGCCCGCGACCCGGATCGTGGCGTTGGCCATCATCCTGTTGTGCTGCACGATCCCGCCGCTCGAACTCCTGCCCTTCGCTTCCTCGATCCCGAGCGGAACGATCGTTCTCTTCTCGCTCGGGCTCCTGACCCGCGACGGACGCGTCATGGCGCTGGCCTGGCTCGCCTTCATCGCTGCGCTGTGGGGGATCTGGGCGCTCTGGCCCTAGACCCGCGCGAGCACGTCCATCACCGCCTCGCGGATCAGGGCGAGCTCCTCGGGGCCGGAGAAGCGATGGTCCGCCCCCTTCACCAGCGTCAGCCGGATGTCCTTGCCCGAAGCATGGGCGATCAGCCGCGTCGCCGTCTCCGTCGGGACGGCCTCGTCCGCCGTGCCCTGGAGCATCCGCACCGGCATTCCGAGATCCAGCGGCGTGCGCAGCACCAGCCGGTCCCGCGCCTCCTCGATCAGATGGCGCGTGATCACGTAGGGCTCGCCGTAATCGGACGGCACGGTCACGCGCCCGCGCGTCATCAGCGTCAGCCGCTCCGCCTCCGAGAAGTCCGCCCAGTAGCCGTCCTCGGTGAAGTCGGGCGCCGCGGCGATCGTGACGAGGCCCGCGACGCGCTCCGGCCGGTCGCGCGCGATCAGGAGCGCGATCCAGCCACCCATGCTCGAGCCGACGAGGATCTGCGGTCCCTCCGTCGCCGCCTCGATCACCGTCAGCGCGTCGGCGTACCAGTCGCCGATGCTGCCGCCCTCGAAGGTGCCCCCGGACTGTCCGTGCCCGGAATAGTCCAGCCGCAGGAACGCCCGCCCCGACGCGCGCGCCCAATCCTCCAGCGCCACGGCCTTGGTGCCGGTCATGTCGGACCGGAAGCCGCCGAGAAACACGACGCCCGGCCCCCGCCCCGCCATCGCGTGGTAGGCGAGCCTGTGTCCGGCGCGGGTGATCGTCTGGGGCATGGAACGTCTCCGGGTTCGGGCTTCGCCCTCTGCTAGGCGGAACGGCATCGTGGCGCAAATGCCGCAGAACCCGCGGGCGCCGGCGCGCGTTCCGTCACAGCAACCACAGGAGATCATCATGACCGATCGCGACGCCCCCCAGCAGCCGATCCCGGAGCGCAACCATGCCCCCGGCGACCCCAAGGAGAACGCCTACGGCGAGAGCGAGGCCCAGCCGTCGGCCGAGGGCGGCAAGACCAAATACGACAAGCCGTCCGAAGGGTCCGAAGACTTCTCCATCGACGAGGATCGCGACAAGCGCATCCGCGGCAACGAGGCGCCGAAGGACACCTGATTCACGGCGGCCGACCTCGCGCGGGTCACGAAGCGCGGCTCTGCTCGCGCTCCGCGACCACCCGCGCGAGGCGCCGGATCCGCAGGGCGCGATTGAGCTCGCCCCCGAAGATCAGGACGAGCGCGGCAAGGTACAGGAAATACATCGTCGCGATGATGCCCGCCAGACCGGCATAGTAGCTCGCGTAGCTCGCGAAGTGGCTCACGTAGAATGAGAACGCGATGGCGAGGATCGTCCAGGCGGCGGTGGTGAAGATGACGCCCGGCCAGATGTTCTGGAACTTGGTCCGGCGTGCCGGCAGGAAGACATGCGCGGCGAACAGCGTCGCGATGAGGATGAAGGCGGCCACCGGATAGCGCACCAGTCGAACGGTGACCGAGGCCGGGTCGAAACCGGGCATCAGCGTGTGCAGCCACGATCCGGCGCGGGGCGCGAGAACCAGCATGTAACCGATCAGAACGAGCACGAAGCTCACGAGGAGCACGACCGCGGCCATCACCGAGTAGAGCACGATGACCGACCGCGTCTCGCGGATGCCGTAGGCGCGGTTCAGGCCGATCCGCACCCCGTCGACGCCACCCACCGCGAACCAGATCGTCAACAGGATGCCGAGGCTGAGGACGCCGCTCCGCTGCACGGTCATCACCTGCTCGACCTCCGAGACGATCGGCTCGACCAACGTCGGCGGAACGATGGCGATCAGGAAGTCGATCAGCCCGTCCGCCATCGACCGGTCCCCGACGAAGGCGGTAAGCGAGCTCGTGAAGATCAGGAACGGAAAGATCGCGAGGAGCGCGCGGAACGCGACGTTCCCCGCCAGCCCGAACGCATCGTCGCTCCACAGCCGGAGCGCCGCCTCGCGCAGGACGCCGCGGACGACATAGAGGCCGCGGCCGTGGAGAAGGTCGTCCGGCCGGGCGCTGACGACACCGTGGGTGAGGACGGCATCGCGGCCCATCTCATCATCCGACGATCCGTCCATGCCAAGACCCTTGCTAGTCCCGGTGCATCCACGCCGCGCAGGTGCGGACCCCGTCCGTCACCGTAGACGCTGCGACCCGGCCGCGCCAGCCTCGGCGGGGTCACGGGCCGGAGGCGGTGCTGATGGGCCGCAGCGAACCCGCATCGCCCGTCAGCCGCGGAAGCCCTGCGCCACGACGAACTTCTCCGAGGAATCCGACCGGCTCGCCCCGGGCTTCACGTTGGCGACCTTCTCGAACCGCTGCTTGAGGCGCTTCTGCAACTCCCCTTCGGCCCCGCCGGCCAGCACCTTCGCCACGAAGGCCCCGCCGGGCGCGAGCACGTCGAAGGCCAGCTCCGCCGCCGCCTCGCAAAGCGCGATGATCCGCAGGTGATCGGTCTGTTTGTGACCCGAGCTCGACGCCGCCATGTCGGACATCACCACGTCGGCGGGGCCGCCGAGCCAGCCCTTGATCGCCGCATCGGCGTCGTCGGACAGGAAGTCGAGCTGGTGTATCTCGGCACCCGACACCGCATCGACCTCCTGAAGGTCGATGCCGATGAGGCGCCCCTGCGCCTTCTTCGCGTTCGATCCGTCCGCGTTGACGCGCGGCGCCGCCACCTGCAACCAGCCGCCCGGCGCGCAGCCGAGATCGACGACCCGCGCGCCGGGCACGAGGAAGCCGTATCTGTCGTCGAGTTCCATGATCTTGTAGGCCGCCCGGCCGCGATAACCCTCCGCCCGGGCGCGCTGCACGTAGGGATCGTTCAACTGTCGCTCGAGCCAGAGCTTCGAGGACAACCTGCGCCCCCGCGCCGTCTTGACCTTGACCGTCAGATCGCGCCGGCCGCGGCCGGAGGTATTGGTGGGCTTCTTGACCATGACCGGGCAGATAGGCGGACCGGGCGGACTTGGAAAGTCAGAACGGCCCGTCGTCCAGCACGCCGTCCGCCGACATCTGCGCATAGAGCAGCCCCTCGCGCAGACCCCGGTCGGCCGCGGACAGCCGGTCCGTGGGCCAGACGCGCAAGAGCGCCTGCAGGATCGCAGCGCCCGACATGATGAGGCTGTGCCGGTCGCGCCCGATCCGCGGATCGAGGCGCCGCCCGTCGGGGCCCTGCGCGAGATAGCCGCGGATCACGCGGTCGATCTGCTGCGAGGTCATGCGCAATCCGTCGACCTTGTTGCGGTCGTAGCGGCGCAGGTTCAGATGCGTCGCCGCCACGGTGGTGACGGTGCCCGACGTGCCGATGATCTGGAATCCCGGATCGACCGCACCCTCGGCATCGGCATAGGGCGAAAACTCCGCCAGGCATTCCTCGAAATGCCAGGACATCAGCGCGAAGCGCGCGGCGTCGTCGGTCACGTCGCGGAACTGGTCCTTCAGCGTGGCGACGCCCAGCGGGATCGAGATCCAGTCCACCACCTTGGCGCGCGGGAACGGATCGTCGCGCGTCCCCTCGAATCCGGCATGGAGCCGCATGATCGCCCGCGCCCGGTCGTGGCGCGGCACACGCGTCAGGTCGATCCAGACGAGCTCGGTGGAGCCGCCGCCGATATCGACGACGAGGAGCTGCTCGGTCTTGGCGGAGACGAGCGGCGCGCAGGAGACGACGGCCAGCCGCGCCTCTTCCTCCGGCTTGATGATCTCGAGCGGCAGTTCGGTCTCGCGCTCCACCAGCCGGATGAACTCGGCGGCGTTGGTCGCCCGCCGGCAGGCCTCCGTCGCCACCAGCCGCATGCGACGGACGTCGTGCATCTCGAGCTTGCGGCGACAGATCTTCAGCGCGCCGATGGTGCGCGCCATCGAGGCGCGACTCAGCCGCCCCGAGGTCTCGAGCCCGTTGCCGAGCTGCACCGACTTCGAGAAGCTGTCGACCACGTGCAGCAACGCGCCCTTCGGCTGCGCGATCAGCATCCGGCACGAATTGGTGCCGAGATCGAGCGCGGCGTAAAGCTCCGCGGGGTCGGGCCGTTCCGGAACGCGAACGGCAGCATGTGAAGGCCGGACCGTGGGCCCGGTGGCGCGCAGGGCGCCAGCGACGGGCCCGGACACGTCCGTCCGGTCGTCCGGTGGCATTCTCGCCTCCGTATGTAAGGTTAATGACACCCTAGCCCCCGGATGGCCGGTTCGACAAGTATTCTTCATCTCCGAGATGAAACCTGCGATCTTGCCGCCCCCTCGCCATGCGGTCGCGCCGGGGCTATGAAGGGCGATGTCGCCATCGGGCGGCACGACGTCGAAATCCGTCGCAAGTGCGACGCCCCCGCCCCATATAGCGGGCGGGACGCGAGAGGGCGGAGGCATCATGGCGCAGATCACGGTCGTCTATTGGCGGGACATTCCCGCGCAGGTCATCGCGGGCTCCGGCCGGCGGGCGGCGAAGGTGCCGCTGTCCGAGCGGTTCGAGCAGGCCATCGACCGTGCGGCGATGAAGGCCGGCGCGTCCGAGACCGATGCCTATCTCGCCGACTGGCGCAAGGTGCCCGACGGCGAGGCCGAGGGCGACGGGGCGGAGGCCGCAGCCGCCCGCGCCGCCGCGCTCGAGGCCGAATGGACGCCCGACCGCCTGCGCGCCGCGGCACTGGCCGGGGGCGTGGAAGCATGAGCATCCTCGGCTTCCACAGGGCCAATCGCGCGAAGCCCGCGCCGGAGGCGCAGCCGAAGGACGCGGCCCTGGCCGCCTTCCTGCAAGGCTACTCGATCGAGGTCATGCCCCGCACGGCCGAGAAGGTGGACGATTTCGCCGCCCTCATGCCGCGCGGCACCCGCGTCTACATCGCGCATATCGACGGCACGCCGATCGCGGACATGGTCGCCACCGCTGCGCGCCTGCGCGCCGAGGGGATGGAGCCGATGCCGCACTTCCCCGCGCGCAGCATCGCCGACCGCGCCACGCTCCTCGACTGGGTGGCGCGCTACCGGGGCGAGGCCGGCGTGACGCAAGGTCTGATGCTCGCCGGCGGCGTGCCGGAGCCCCGGGGCGCGTACGAGACCTCGATGCAACTTCTCGAATCCGGCGCCTTCGACGGGTTCGAACGCCTCCATGTCGCCGGCCATCCGGAAGGCAACCGCGACATCGACATGGACGGGACGACGAAAAACGTCTCCGCCGCGCTCGAATGGAAACAGAAGTTCTCCGAGCGCACCGACGCGAAGATGGCCATCGCCACGCAGTTCTGCTTCGAGGCCGCCCCGGTCATCGAATGGGCCGACGCGATCCGCGATGCCGGAATCGACCTGCCCGTCCATATCGGCGTGGCCGGGCCGGCGAAGCTGCAGACGCTCATCAAGTTCGCCGTGGCCTGCGGCGTCGGCCCCTCGCTGAAGGTCCTGCAGAAGCGCGCGATGGACGTGACCAAGCTCATGCTGCCCTACGAGCCGACGGAGGTCACGACCGCGCTCGCCCGACACAAGGCCGCGCATCCGGACTTCAACATCGAATCCGTCCACGTCTTCCCGCTGGGCGGCATCAAGACATCCGCCGACTGGCTCACGACCCACACGAAGGACCCCGAATGACGCGCACCGTACTGGAATCGAGGACGAAGACCGTCACGATCGGCTTCGACGAGCCGTTCTGCGTCATCGGCGAACGCATCAACCCGACCGGCCGCAAGAAGCTCGCCGCCGAGCTCGAACTGGACGACTTCTCCACGGTCGAGCGCGATGCCATCGAGCAGGTCGCCTGCGGCGCGATGGTCCTCGACATCAATTCCGGCGCCGTCTTCACCAACAAGATGGGCGCCGACCCGCGCTACGCCGACAACAACTTCGTCGAGCCGATGCTCATGCCCGAGCTCGTCTCCCGCGTGCAGGCGCTCGTCGACGTGCCGCTCTGCATCGACTCTTCGGTGCCCGGCGCGCTCGAAAAGGGGCTGGAGACGGCCGAGGGACGCCCGCTCCTGAACTCCGTGACCGGCGAGGAGGAGCGGCTGGAACTCGTCCTGCCCCTCGTCAAGAAGTACAACGTGCCGGTGGTTGCGATCTCCAACGACGACACCGGCATCTCCGAGGACCCGGAGGTGCGCTTCGCGGTGGCCAAGAAGATCGTCGAGCGGGCCGCCGATTTCGGCATCCCCGCGCACGACATCGTGGTCGACCCCCTCGTCATGCCGATCGGCGCGATGGCGACGGCCGGGCATCAGGTCTTCACGCTGGTCCGGCGCCTGCGCGACGAGCTTGGCGTGAACACGACCTGCGGCGCGTCCAACATCTCCTTCGGCCTGCCCAACCGGCACGGGATCAACGCGGCCTTCCTGCCGATGGCGATCTGTGCCGGCATGACGTCGGCCATCATGAACCCGATCCGCGCGCAGGAGATGGAGGCGGTGAACGCCGCCAACATGCTGATGAACCACGACCCGAACGGCGGCCGCTGGATCGGCTTCACCCGCATCCTCGACGCCGTCAAGGAAGGCGCGACCTTCCCCGAGGCGGCGCAGGCGGCGCAGAGTTCGGGCGCGCGGTCGAGCGGCCGGCGCGGCGGTCGGCGGCGGGCCTGACCCGCTGGACCACGCCCGTGGCCTGAGGCAGGTGACGCGGACGGCACGACGAACGCGGAGAGCAGCGTGAGCGACCATCAGGTAATCTTCATGCCGTCGGGCAAGCGCGGTCGCGTGGCGCACGGCACCCCAGTGCTCACCGCCGCGCGGCAGCTTGGCGTCGATCTCGACTCGGTCTGCGGCGGCCGCGGCATCTGCTCCCGCTGCCAGGTCGAACCGGGCGCGGGGTCATTTCCGAAGCTCGGCGTCACCGTCTCGGCGGACGCGCTGTCCGGGATCAATGCGGTCGAGCGGCGCTACGACGAGAAGCGCGGCCTCGCCCCCGGCCGCCGCCTCGGCTGCCAGGCGAAGGTCGAGGGCGACGTCGTGATCGACGTGCCGCCCGAAAGCCAGGTCCACCGGCAGGTCGTCCGCAAGGCCGCCTCGGGCAAGCCCATCGTCATGGACCCGGCCACGCGGCTCTATTTCGTGGCCGTGGACGAGCCCGACATGGATCATCCCTCGGGCGATCTCGAACGGCTCCGCACGGCGCTGGCCGCCGAGTGGGACCTGCACGATCTCGACATCCCCCTCGTCCTGCTGCGCCGGCTCCAGCCCGTCCTGCGGCAGGGCGCCTGGCAGGTGACGGTCGCGGTCAACCACGACGAGAACCGCATCGCCGCGCTCTGGCCGGGCCTCCGCACCGACGCGCCGCTGGGCCTCGCCATCGATCTCGGCTCCACCACCATCGCCGCGCATCTGTGCGACCTGGGCACCGGCGAGGTGCGCGCCTCGGGCGGGGTGATGAACCCGCAGATCCGCTTCGGCGAGGACCTGATGAGCCGGGTCAGCTATTCGATGATGAACGCGGGCGGCGACGTCGAGATGACCCGCGTCGTCCGGCAGGCCATCGACCGCCTCGCCACGGAGCTTGCCGCCGAGGCGGGGGTCGCGGCCGCCGACATCGTCGAAGCGGTGATCGTCGGCAACCCGGTCATGCACCACCTGCTGCTCGGCGTGGACCCGGTGGAACTGGGCCAGGCGCCCTTCGCGCTCGCCACCGCCGACACGGTGCGGCTCGCCGCGCCGGAGCTCGACCTCGCCGCCCTCGCTCCCGGTGCTCGCATCTACATCCTGCCCTGCATCGCCGGTCATGTCGGCGCCGACGCCGCCGCCGTCGCGCTGGCCGAGGCGCCCGACCAGGCGGAGCCGCTGACCCTCGTCGTCGATGTCGGCACCAACGCCGAAATCCTGCTCGGCAACCGCGACCGCCTGCTCGCCTGCTCCTCGCCCACCGGCCCGGCCTTCGAGGGCGCGCAGATCAGCGCGGGCCAACGGGCGGCGCCCGGTGCCATCGAGCGGGTGCAGATCGACCCGGAAACCAAGACGCCGCGCTTCCGCGTCATCGGCTCCGACCTCTGGTCCGACGAGGCGGGCTTCGACGAGGCAGTGGGCGAGGCCGGCATCACCGGCATCTGCGGCTCGGGCATTATCGAGGCGGTGGCGGAGATGCGGATGGCCGGCATCCTCGACCGGTCCGGCCTGATCGGCTCGGCGGCGCAAGTCGGCACCGACCGCTGCGAGAGTTCGGGCCGCACGCATGCCTACCGGCTCTGGGCGGACGCGTCGGGCGAGCGCCGGATCCTGGTGACGCAGAACGACATCCGAGCGATCCAGCTCGCCAAATCGGCGCTCTATGCCGGCGCGCGACTGCTGATGGACGAGCTCGGGGTGGACCATGTCGACCGGGTGACGCTCGCCGGGGCCTTCGGCGCGCATATCTCGCCGCGCCACGCGATGGTGCTCGGCATGATCCCCGACGCGGAGCTGTCCGCCGTCGTGTCGGCGGGCAACGCGGCGGGGCACGGCGCGCGGATGGCGCTCTGCTCGCGCGCATCGCGGCGGCATATCGAGGGGCTGGTCCGGCGCATCGAGAAGGTCGAGACGGCCGTGGCCCCGCGCTTCCAGGAACATTTCGTCGCCGCCAACGCGATTCCCCATGCGACAGACCCGTTCCCACATCTCGGCGCATTGCCGGAGCCGAGCTTCAACACGGCCGGCGAAGGACGCAAGCGGCGACGGCGGTAAGTCTAGCGGGCGACGTTTCCGTAAGGTGTAGTGGGCTGCCCGGCGTGCCGCCGGGCGGTTCTGTCTCGCCTTACCGCGCTAAAGGCACGTGCCTAGAGACGCACCACCTCTCCCCCCGCCGCCTCGGCATCCGCAGCGTCGTGCGTGACCAGCAGCACCGGTACCCCTGCCCGCCTCGCGCGCGAGAAGACGAGATCCCGCATCTGCGCCCGCCGCTCGGCGTCGAGCTTGGAGAATGGCTCGTCGAGAAGCAGCGCGCGGGGCTTCGCGAGCAGCACCCGCATCAGCGCCACCCGCGCCGCCTGCCCGCCCGACAGCGTGGCAGGGTCGCGGCCTGCGTAGCCCTCCAGCCCGATCTCGGCCAGCGCCCCCGCCACCTCCGCCTGCCGCGCCGCCCGCGTCCCGCCGCGCAAGCCGAATGCGAGGTTCGCGCCGACGTCGAGATGCGGGAACAGGAGCGGGTCCTGATAGAGGATACCGATCCGCCGCGCCTCGGGCGGCAGGCCCGCGAGGTCGCGTCCGTCGAGAAGGATGCGGCCCGTCGCGCGGAAGGCCGGGGAAAGGTCGCCCATCACGAGGTCGAGCAGCGTGGACTTGCCCGACCCCGACGGCCCCATCAGCGTCAGCACCTCGCCCGGCGCAACGGTCGCGTCGACGGAGAGCAGCGTCGTGCCATCCCGCGCAATCGAGACACGGTCGAGCATCAGACCCTCAGCCATGCCGCATCCCCCGCCGGTGCCGGAACACGAGCGCCGGAACGAGAAGCGCCAGTGCGAAGGGCAGGAGCGCCGCCAGCGTCTGCCCCAGCCCCCAGATCCCCACGGCCCGCCGGTCGCCGCCGGAGGCGAGCGCCACGGCTTCGGTCACGAGCGTCGTGACCCGTCCGCCGCCGAGGAGGAGCGTGGGAAGGTATTGCCCGACCGATACGGCGAGCCCGATCGCCGCGGCCGTCAGCAGCGGCCCCGTCAGCATCGGCAGTCGCAGGCGCCAGAGCACCCTGTCCCGCGACGCGCCGAGCCCCGCTCCGACGCGCGCCAGCCGCGCGTCCCAGGCGCGGAACGGGCCGGCCAGCGAGAGGAAGACGTAAGGCAGGACGAAGACGACGTGGCCGGCCAGGACGAGCGGCCAGGACGGGCCGATCCCGAGCGCGAGGGGCAGGAGTTGCAGCCCCGGCAGGAACGCCACCTGCGGCACGAGGAGGGGGAGGTAGAGCAGCGACAGCGCGCGCTGGCCCAGCGTGAGGCCGAAGCGATGCTCGGCCTCGAGGCAGCCGATCACGAGGACGAGGGAGGCAAGCGTGGCGAGGGCCGCGAGCGCCATCGTGTCGCCGGCCACGGCGAGCATGTCCGGGCCGAAGCGCGACCAGCTGCGCAAGGTCAGCGCCTCGGGCATCGGGTCGGGAAAGCTCCATCGCGCGGCGACCGACCAGACCGCGAGCGCGGCCAGTCCGGCAAGCACCATCGTGGCGGAGGTTCCGGCGAGGAGCAAGCCCGCGCCCCGCGCGCGCCGCTCCGGCAGGCCGCGCCCGCTGCGAACCCAGAGAAGGCCGAGGCGTCCGGCGATTCGCTCGCCGAGAAGCCAGAGCGCGAGAACGCCGAGCGTCGCGAAAAGCAAAATCAGCCCGCCCGCGGCAGCCACCGCACGCAGGGACAGGTCCGGCGACATCATCCAGCGTGCCACCTGCACGGCCAGCGTCGGCGGCGTGTTCGGCCCGAGGATCACGGCGACGTCCACGTTCGTTATGCCGAAGACGAGCACGACCAGCACCGGCAGCCGCACCTGCGCATAGACGCCCGGAAACCCCGCCTTGAGCCAGCCCGCGACCCGTCCCTGCCCCAGCGACCGGGCGACGCGGAGGCGGCGACGACTCTGCACCTGCGGCAGGGCGGCGAGCATCATCAGCAGCAGGAACGGCATCTCCTTGGCGACGAGCCCGGCGGCGAGCGACAGGCCCCACGGGTCGTTCAGGATCAGCAGGTCCGGCGCACGTTCCCAACCCAACAGCGTTGCCGGAACACGCGCGATCCAACCCGAGGGAGCGATCAGGAAGGCGAGCCCGAGCGCTGCCGCGGCGTGGGGGACGGCGAGGAGCGGCGAGAGAGCGCGCTCGAGCCAGGCGAAGGCGCGGGTCCCGTGCCAGCCCGCGAGGATGAGCGTGGCGATCGTCAGCGCGCCCAGCGTCGAGAGAACACCCGATAGGATTGCCACGCCGAGCGCGCGTGGCAGACCCGGCCAGCTGAGCGCCTGCGCCCAGGGCATCTCCGCCTCCGGGACCAGCAGGCCGAAGGCCGGCAGGACCGTACCCAGAAGACCGAAGGCGACCGGACCGGCCAGCACGCCCGCCGTCAGGAGCGGCAGCGGGCGGAGCACGCCCCTAGTTCGCGACGCCGTAGCGCGCGACCCAATCCTCGGCGAGCCGCGTGGCCCAGGAGGGGTGCGGCTCCGGCAGGGCCTGACCGAGTTCCTCGGGCGTCAGGGTGGCCACGCCGAGATCGAGCGCGTCGAAGGCCGCGCGCTGCGCCTCCGACAGCTTGCCGAGGTCGAGGACCGTATCGTAGCCCAGCACCGCCGGGTCCTGCGCGCGGGCCTGCGCGTCGGGCGACAGGAGAATGTCGGCGACGACCATCGCGCCTTCCTTGGCGGAGGAATTGTAGGGGATCGCCACGAAGCTGGCATTGCCGATCGTCCCTTCCTCCAGCACGTAGGTCCGCACGCTCTCGGGCAGCTGGAAGTTCGCGATCGCGGTCGAGGCCTCGCCGGGCGAGAAGCTGAACGCCAGGTCGGTCTCCCCGTCGTTGATGAGCTGCAGCATGCGCGGCCCGGTCTCGGGATAGGCCCGGCCCTCGCGCCAGAGCTGCGGCGTCAGCGTGTCGAGGAAACTCCAGAGCGGCGCCGTGACCTCGTCGTAGTTCTCGCCCGCCGGGTCCTGCAGCGCCGCGGGTTCGGGCGCGAGCTCGATCAGCATCTGCTTGAGGAATGTCGTGCCGAGGAAGTCGGGCGGCTGCGGATAGGTGAAGCGACCGGGATTGGACTCGGCCCAGGCGAGAAGCTCGGGCGCGGTCCGCGGCGGGTCCTGCACGCGGGCGCCGTCGTAGACGAAGACGAGCTGCGCCATCGCCCAGGGACTCTCGTAACCCTCCGTCGGGACGGTGAAGTCGGTGGTGACGGTCTTGCCCTCGACATCGACGTAGCGCCAGTTCGGAAGCTGCTCGGCGAAGGGGCCGAAGAGCAGGTCCGCTTCCTTCATCGACGCGAAATTCGCGCCGTTGATCCAGATGAGGTCGACCGATCCGTCCGCGTCGCGGCCCGCCTGCTGCTCGGTGACGACCGCGCCCACGGCGTCGGCGGTGTCGGCGAGCTTCACATGCTCGAGCGTGACCCCCTGTTCGGACGCACGGTCGCCGATCCAGGCGATGAAGTCGTTGGTCGGCGTCGCGCCGCCCCAGGCGTGCCAGTAGACGGTCTGGCCCTGCGCCGCCTCGGTCACGGCGTCCCAGTCGGACGGGTCGGGCGCATTCTGGGCATGAACGGGGAGGATGAGGGCCGTGGTCACGGCGAGCGCGAGGGCGAGGCGCATGGGCGGAGCTTTCATGTGAGGATGGCCCGGGCGCGCAGGACGCGTCCGATGGCGGTGGCAAGACAGAGGAGGCCGAAGGCAGTGGCCAGCGGAACGAAATGTTGCGGCACGAGGCAGAGGAGGACGAAGAACAGGATCGTCTCCGTCCCCTCGAGCAGCCCGCGCGAGTAGTAGAACGACTTGAGGCCCTGATCCGTGGTCGCCATCAGCCGCTTCTCCGCCTGGATCGCGTAGCCGAGAAAGCTCGTCCCGTTGACGTAGAAGGTCAGGAGCAGGAAGGCGGCGGCGAGAGTATTGGCCGAGTCGAGGAGCGCGAAGGCGAAGGGCACGGCGCCGTAGAAGACGAAGTCGCACCAGATGTCGAGATAGCCGCCGAAATCGGTGCGCTGCGTGGCGCGGGCCACGGCACCGTCGAGCCCGTCGAGCAGACGTGAGGCAAGAAGCGGGACGAGCGCCCAGCCCGGCGCGCCGCCCGCGATGGCGGCGGCGGCGGCGAGGCCGAGCGCGAGGCCCGCGAGCGTCACCGCATCGGCGCCCACGCCCCGTGCGGCGAGGGCCCGGCCCGCGCGGTTCAGCGGCGGATCGATCAGGCGGCGGGCGGCGGCGTCGAGCATCGAACCTCGGGGATCGGCGGTGTCGGCCGCAGGGTGCCGAAGGGTGCGGCGAGGGGCAAGTGACATGGTCGCGATACGGCGCGCGTGGCCTCGTCGCATCCCTGCCCGTACGTCGGCGCGATCCGCCTTTCCATATCCCGCGCGCCGGTGTAGCCGGACCGGGTCGGAGGTGTGGCCGAGCGGTCGAAGGCACCGGTCTTGAAAACCGGCAGGCGCGAAAGCGTCTCGTGGGTTCGAATCCCACCGCCTCTGCCATCATCGTTTTTGCTTGGTATGGGCATTATCCGGCTTTGATGGTGTAACCGCCCCCCGACGGCACACTGTGCCAAGGTGGGATCGCAACAATCCAACTTGGGGAGCGGTCATGTCGGAGGTTGTCACAGGCTGGCTGATGCAGGCTTTGCAGCCTCTGGACGCGCGCGTCAGCACGACTGAGATCATGGGCCGCACGCACGTGCAGGCCGCGCGGCCGCTTCTAGCGCCGTACCGTATTGCCGGCTGGCATCGTCCACGAGCATGGCACCGGGCGCGGATCGCATCGCCTTCCCCGGAAGCCGGCCGTCTGCAACTCGGTGGTCCGGTTAAAGATTGCCAGACGTTGGGCCATAGGCGACGCAGCCCCGGCGCCCATGGCGGCTTCACTAAGTCTCACGGACGGTTTCGCCTAGGAGGCAGAGCGGACCGTCCTATCGCGATGGCAGCCCCGCATGCGGGATCCTGCGACAGCCTCGGCAAGATCGGCCTGGATGTCGGGTTCATGGGACAGCAAGGGATCGACGCGGCGAGGGTAGAGGCCTTTCAGCCAGACGTAACGAAAGCAACGCCGTCCGAGCCGAAGTCATCGTCGCATTGTCCCGGCGCGTCGCGCAACAGACTGGGGGCATATTTCACGCAGGCCTGAAAAAAGCGAAAACGGGCTAGCGCGCTCGAATGGCTGCTCCCCCGATCTCGCGCGATGGGACGCTTCGATCCACCGCTCCGGCCCATGAGATCGTGGACGGTTGCAGACCGGAGGCCGAGGCAGAGAGCGCCCGCCTCGGCGCGACGTCAGGCGTCCCGGCGGCGCCGGATCGCCCAGGCGACGGCGGGGATGCACCAGACCGCGAAGGTGAAGAGGCCCAGTCCCGCCGCGATCGGCCGTTCGAAGAAGGCGAGGAAGCTGCCATCGGCCTTGATCATCGAGGTGATGAAGTTCCGCTCCAGCATCGGTCCGAGGACGAGGCCCAGGATCGCCGGTGCGATCGGGATGTCGTTTTCGTCCATAAGGAAGCCCAGCACCCCGAAGACCAGCATCACGCCCACCCCGAAGACCGAGTTGTTGATCGCGAAGGCGCCGACGATGCAGAACATCAGGATGATCGGCATCAACACGTTGCGCGGGATCGCGAGGATCGTGCCCGCCGCCTTGATCGCCACCCAACCGAGCGGCAGCATGATGACGTTGGCGAGCAGGAACACGACGAAGACCGCGTAGATCAGCTGCGGGTCATTGATGAAGACCGTGGGGCCGGGATTGATTCCCTTGATGTAGAGCACGCCGATCACGATGGCGGTGATCGAGTCGCCCGGAATGCCGAAGACCAGCGCCGGGATCCACGCCCCGCTCACCGCCCCGTTGTTGGAAGCCCCCGCCTCGACCAGCCCCTCCACGTGTCCGGTCCCGAACTTCCGCGGCTCGCGCGAGAAGCGCTTGGAGACGGCGTAGGAGATCCAGGCGGCGATGTCGGCCCCCGCGCCGGGCAGCGCGCCGATGGCGGTGCCGAGCGCGCTGCCTCGGAGCGTCTGCCACGGATAGGCCCGCAGGTTCGCCCATTGACGGCGGAAGATGCCGCTGCCCCGGTCGGGCACGATCGCCGGCCGGCGCGTCGCGTCCACGAGGCTGCGCAGCACCTCGCTTACCGCGAAGAGGCCGATCATCGCGGGGATGAACTGCACGCCCGCCAGAAGCTCGACGCTGCCGAAGGTGTAGCGTGGCTGGCCCGCGGGATTCTCGATCCCCACCGTCGCCGCGAAGAGTCCGATGAGGAGCGCGATCAGCCCGCGCGCGACCGAGCCCGGTGAGACGAAGATCGCGCAGGAGAGGCCGAGGACCACGAGCCAGAAATACTCGAATGAGGAGAACTTGAGCGCGACCTCGGCCAGGACCGGCGAGAGCGTCATCAGCACGATCGTCCCGAAGATGCCGCCGATGGCCGAGAAGACCAGCGCCGCGCCGAGCGCCTCCTCCGAGCGCCCGGCGCGCGTCATCGCGTAGGCGTCCTCAACATAGGCGGCGCTGGCCGGCGTGCCGGGCATCCGGAGCAGCGCGCCCGGGATGTCGCCCGCGAAAATCGCCATCGCCGTGGCCGTCACGATCGCCGCGATGGCCGGGACCGGGTCCATGAAGAAGGTGATCGGGACCAGGAGCGCGGTCGCCATCGTCGCCGTCAGGCCGGGGATGGCGCCGACGAACATCCCGAACGCCGCCGAGCCGAGGATCACGAGGAGGACGAAGGGCTGGAAGACGAGCCCGAGGGCCTCGGCGAAGACGGACATGGCGACTACCAGAGAAAGCCGAGCGCGTCCGAACGCGGCAGCGGCACGAGGAGGAGGCGCCCGAAGGCCTGCTGGATGACGAGGGTGGCGAATGCGGCCACCGGGATTGCCACCCACCACCGGACCCGCGTGGCGAGCATCAGGACGAGCAGGATCGCCACCGAGACAGGGACGAAGCCGAGCCGCCCGGCCAGCAGGACATAGCCCGCCACCAGCGCCAGCGCGAGCGCGACGCGGGCCACCGCGCTCGGCGCCCGGGCCCACTCGGCCATCCGTGCCCGGGGCAGGCCGTCGCGCGCGACGACCCCCTGCCCCACCATGTAGGCCCCGAGCCCGAGCGCCAGCGCGGAAAGCGCGATCGGCATGGTCTCCGATCCGTAGGCCTGGTTCGGCAGGCGGGAGAAGCCTGTCGCGGACCATCGGATCGCGATGGCCGCGACGATCAGGATGAGACCGAGCGCGGAATCGTTGAGCTTCACGCCGTGCGTCCGGTCACGGTCCCGCGGTCACTCGGCGGCAAGCCCGGCCTCCTTCATCACCGCGCCGAGGCTCTCGTCGTCGGCCGCGACGATCTCGGTCGCCTCCTCCGACCCGGCCCAGCGGAGCCCGAAACCGCGATCCTGCATGAAGCTCTGGTATTCCTCGCTCTCGTAGGCCGCCTGGATCGCGGATTCGAGCCGGTCGTGGACATCCTCGGGCAAACCGTCGGGGGCCGCGATCGCGCGCCAGACGGCGTGGGTGTAGTCGGTGCCGGTCGCCTCCGTGACGGTGGGCACGTCCGCGAACGCCTCCTGCCGCTCCTGCGACATCGAGGCGAGCGGCAGAACCCGGTCCGCCTCGATCATCGCGCGCCCCTCGGCCAGCGAGGACGGCACGATGTCGACACCACCCGCGACCATGTCGGTGATCCCCGGCGCGGCGCCCTCGCTCGGCACCCAGGTCACCTGGTCGGGCGGCAGCCCCTCGGACATGAGCCAGCCGGCGAGGCCCAGATGCCAGATGCCGCCCTGCCCCGTGCCCGAGCCCTTGAACGTGCCCTTGGGCTCGGTCCGGATCGCCTCGAGCAGCGCGGCGGCGTCCTGGTACTCGCTGTCGGCGGAGACCATGAGCCCGCCCGGATCCGCGTTGACGAGCGCGAGGATGTCGAAGTTCTCGTAGGTCAGGTCGGTCAGGCCCTGCCAATGCATCATGTCGATCTCGATCGTCATGACCCCGATCGTGTAGCCGTCGGGTTCGGCATTGGCGATGGCGCTGTGGCCCACCACGCCGGAGCCGCCGGTACGGTTCACGACGTTGACCGGCACGCCCAGATTCTCCTGCAGGAGCGAGGCGAAGACACGCCCGACCGCGTCGGTTCCCCCGCCCGCGCCCCAGGGCACGATCATCTGGATCGGTCGGGACGGATAATCCTGCGCCAGGACGGGCGCGCCCGCCGCGACGCTCGCGAGGGCCAGCGTCGCGCCGGCCAGCATGGTTCTTCTGTGCATGTCGTTCCTCCCTCGGTGGACGCACGAGCGGATGGGCAGGATCCGCTCCGGCGCCCGTCCCTCGACCGTTCGCAGGTGCCGGGTCTCCTCCACCCGTCACCTGCATTGCGGAAGCTTTCCCCGCGGCGTCGGGGCCTGTCAACGGCCTCGACCGGCGGCGCCACCGTTCCCGTAAGGGCCGGATGACATCTCGACCATTGCCGGATTGCCTCAAATCGCTACGATCAACGTCATTCGTCCGGTCTCGGATCGGACGGATGTTAATGCCGAGCGACGGGGGTTCCGTCGGTTGGCGATCGGGACCAGGGTTACCGGATGGATGACGCCTTGCGGGACGCGATAAAGTTTGCAGCATTCGACCGCACGGGTCCGGAACACGCCTCGACCCTGCGGACGCTGAACGCGTTCGCGGTGGACATCATCTCGATCCCGAATGTCGAGGACCTGTTCTGGTACGTCGCCCGGAACGTGGTCGGCCGGCTGAACTTCGTCGATTGCATCATCTACCGCGCCGATGCGGAGGGGACGACGCTGACGCAGGCCGCGGCCCTCGGCGAGAAGAACCCCTACGGGCGCACGATCATCAACCCGCTGCGGATCCCGTTCGGTCAGGGGATCACCGGTCGGGTCGCCGAAACCCGCAAGCCGATCGTCGTCGACGATCTGCTGAAGGATCAGAACTACATTCCGGACACGCAACCGGCGCGGTCCGAGATCTGCGTGCCGCTGATCTCGCAGGGCAAGGTGGTCGGCGTGATCGACAGCGAGCATCCGGAGATCGCCGCCTTCGGCCTGTCCGAGCTCGAGGTCCTGACCACCGTCGCCGCGATGACCAGCGCCAAGCTCGAGCTGCTGGCCGAGGTGGAGCGTTCCAACCAACGCTACCGTGACCTCGTCCAGTCCCACGCGCAGCTCACCGCGGAGACGAGCAACCGCAAGGCGCTGGAGACCGAACTCTTCAACATGCGCAAGCTCGAGGCGATTGGGCGGCTGACCGGCGGCTTCGCCCACGGCTTCAACAACCTGCTCACCGTCATTTCGGGCAACCTCGAACTTGTCGGCGGCGATCCGGGTGCGCCGGAAGCGCAGGAATGCCTGGCGGACGCGCGAAACGCTGCCGATCGGGGCGCCAAACTCATCCGCGACATGCTGGCCTTCTCGCAGAAGATGCATCTCGACCCCGAGATCCTCGACGTGAACGCGCTCGTCCGCGCGGTCTGCGGGGGCAACGGCCGGACGCTCTGCCGCGACGTCGCGCTCGAACTCGGCGCGGAGGCCTGGGCGGTCGAGATCGATCCGGGCGCGGCGGAGATGGCGCTGGTCAATCTGATGATGAATGCCCGCGACGCGATGCCGGAGGGCGGGCGAATGACGATCTCCACAGCGAATGTCGTGCGCGACCTTCTCGACGACCCGGCCTGTCCCTTCGAATGCCCGCCTGGCAGGTATGTCCGGCTGTCGGTCGCCGACGAGGGATCCGGGATCAGTGAAGAGGCGCGCCAGAGGATTTTCGATCCGTTCTTCACGACGAAGCCGGTGGGCGAAGGGACCGGTCTGGGCCTCTCGATGGTACAGGGCTTCGTTCGGCAATCGGGCGGCGCGGTCCTCGTCAGACCGAACCTTCCCGACGGAACCGTGTTCGAACTGTATTTCCCGGCCGCCCTGCCCCGGCCGGACGGGTCCTCGCGGTCGGAGCGGTAACACAGACGATCCCTCATGCCCCGAAAGAGGATGGCCTTGCAACGCCGGACCGATACCCTTACCGATCTCCCCCTCATCAGCGTCGCCGGCCTCCACACGGGCGACCGGGCGGAAATCGCGTCGATCGCCGACGCGATCGGTGAAGCTGCTCGGGGGGTCGGGTTCTTCCGCATCTGCGACCACGGGGTCGATCTGGGGCTGATCGAGCGGACCTACGCCGTGGCCGAACGGTTCTTCGCGCAGGGCGAGGCGGCGAAGGCGCGCTACTATATCGGCCATTCCCCGAACCATCGCGGCTATGTCCCGTTCACGGAGAAGGGCGACTACCCCGACGAGGTCAACCGAAGCTACGAGGCGTTCGATCTGGGCCTCGATCTGCCGGCCGACGACCCCGACTTCCTGGCCGGCAACCGGATGCTGGGTCCGAATGTCTGGCCCGATTTGCCGGACTTCCGCGAGACGGTCGCGGCCTATTACGCCAGCGTATCCGCGCTCGGGCGCCTGATCTGTCAGGCGTTGGAGGTGCATCTCGGCCTGCAAGCCGGCACGATCACGCGCCAGATGAGCAAGCCGATTTCGCAGCTCCGCCTTCTGCATTATGTCCGTCGCAACGACGTCACCGACCACAAGTCGGTCAACATGGGCGCGCATACCGATTACGAATGCCTCACGCTCCTGCATACCCGCAACAAGGGCTTGCAGGTGATGACGCAGGACGACCACTGGATCGACGTCCCGGTCGATCCGTCCGTCTTCGTGGTCAATATCGGCGACATGCTGGAGGCCTGGACGAACGGCTTGCTTCGCTCCACGCCGCACCGGGTCCTGAACCTGAGCGCCGAGCGGTTCTCGCTGCCCTATTTCGTGGCCGCGAACTACGACACCATCATCCGCCCCTTCGCCGAACTCCTCGGTCCGGAGCGCGCGCCGCGTTACGAGCCGTTCATGGCCGGCGCGCATCTCGAGCGCATGCTGGTGCGGGATTTTCCGTATTTCAGGACCCGGCTGGCCCGCGACCGGAAGGTCGCGGCGCGCGGTGCCCCGGACTCGACGACGAACCCGTTCGAACGGCGCCTGAACGGCATCGCCTCCTGACCGATGCCACCCGTCGACTCGATCCTCGCCGTCATCGTCGCGGGCCTCGCCCTCAGCGTCACGCCGGGGCCGTCGATGCTCTACGTCCTGTCCCGCAGCGTCGCGCAGGGCCGTGCCGCCGGGCTGGCCTCGGCGATCGGGCTCTGTCTCGGCGGCATGCTCCTCGCCATCGCCACGGCACTGGGCCTCGCCGCCCTGTTCTCCGTCTTCGAGGGGCTCGTGGTCATCCTGCGCCTCGCCGGCTCCGCCTATCTGGCGTGGCTCGGCATCGGCATGATCCTCGAGGCCCGGTCCAGCGCCCGCCAGGATCTCCGCGTCCGGTCCGTCACGGACCGCTCGTTTTTCGACATCGTGCGTCAGGGCATCTGGGTCGAGCTACTCAATCCGAAGACAGTGCTGTTCTTCGCCCTGTTCCTGCCGCCGTTCATCGACCCGACCCTCGCGGACCCGTCCGGCCAAGGCATCCGGACGCAGATGTTCGTCCTCGGCATCCTGGTCCCGCTCACCGCCATCCCCTCGGACCTGGTCGTCGCCTGGATGGGCGGAAAGATGTCGCGGATCCTCGATCGTCGGCGCACCCTGCGGGAGGTCGTCGCCTGGATCGGCGGCGGCGTGCTCATTGCGATCGCCATAAACCTGCAGCTCGAATGGCTGTTCGTCTGAGCGACCGATCCGCGCACCGACGCTTGACCGCGCCACCACTCCTTCGGCGATCGCGCCGGGTTCCGGTCCCGATCCCATCGTACGGCGTCCGTCCGAAACCGTTTGGCCGCCGCATCGTTGTCGGTGGCAACGGGACGATAGGGAGGGACGAATGGTCGAGACGCTGACGGCGGAGATTTCGGAGGATCTGCAGGAACGCATTCGCCGGCTTCTCGAGCGGGCCTGCGATCCGGAGCGTCCCCTCGCGACGGCCGAAAGCTGCACCGGCGGGCTGATCGCGTCGCTCCTGACCGATATCGACGGTTGCTCGCGGGCCTTCGCGCGCGGCTACGTCGCCTATACGGACGACGCCAAGGCGGAGATGCTCGGCGTGCCGAAGGACCTGCTCGCCACGCACGGCGCCGTCTCCCGGCAGGTCGCCATCGCCATGGCGGACGGGGCGCGCGCCAGGTCCGGGGCCCATTCCGCCCTCTCTGTGACGGGCTTCGCCGGGCCCGCGGGAGAGGGTCAGGAGGAGGGGCTGGTGCATTTCGCTTGTGCCACGAAGGGCCGAAAGACCATGCATCGGGAGGCGCATTTCGGGCCGCTGGGCCGGGGCGGCGTGCGCCTCGCCTGCCTGCCCGTCGCGGTGGAGATGTTCGAGGAGGGATTACGATGAACGATCGCACGGGCCCGGAAAACTTCGCCGCCCTGCACCGGCACGGCTTCGTCCGGATCGGCGCGAGCACGCCGCAGGTCCGGACCGCGGACGTCGCCTTCAACCGCGACGCGATCCTCGCCGAGGCGCGCCGCGCCGATGCGGCCCGGGTCGACCTCCTCGTCTATCCCGAGCTCTGCCTGTCTTCCTACGCGCTCGACGACCTGCTGCTGCAGACCGCCCTTCTCGATGCGAGCGAGGCCGCGCTGGCCGAGATCGTGGCGGCGAGCGCCGATCTCGCCCCCGTCCTTCTCGTCGGCGCGCCGTTGCGCCACGAGGGGCGGCTCTACAATTGCGCCGTGGTGATCTCGCGTGGGAACATCCTCGGCGTGGTGCCGAAATCCTACCTGCCGAACTACCGCGAATATTACGAGAAGCGCTGGTTCGCGCATGGCCGGGGCATCGTCGGGCAGAGCATCCGTCTCGACGGCGGGGACGTTCCCTTCGGCACCGACCTGATCTTCGAGGCGACCGACCTGCCGGGCTTCGTCTTCCATGTCGAGATCTGCGAGGATTACTGGGCGCCGATCCCGCCCTCCTCGGCGGCGGCGCTGTCGGGCGCGACGATCCTCGCCAACCTCTCGGCCTCCAACATCGTGATCGGCAAGTCCGACGAGCGGCACATGCTCTGCCGGTCGCAATCGGCCCGCGCGATGGCGGCCTACGCCTACTCGGCCGCCGGTCCCGGCGAGAGCACGACCGACCTCGCCTGGGACGGTCAGGGCGCGATCTACGAGCTGGGCGACCTGATGGCGGAATCGCAGCGCTTCGCGCTCGAGCCGGCGCTCTGCCTCGCGGATATCGACACGCAGCGTATCCTGAACGAGCGGATGCGCACAGGCACCTTCGCCGATTGCGCCGAGGCGAGCGGGTCGTCGTTCCGCCGCGTCGGCTTCGCGCATGCGCCGCACTGGGAGGATGCCGGCCTGATCCGCCCGATCCGCCGCTTCCCCTACGTGCCCAGCCGGCAGAACCATCTCGACCTCGATTGCTACGAGGCGTTCAACATCCAGGTCGAGGGGCTGCGCCGCCGCTTCGAGGCGACGCGCGGTGACCACATGGTGATCGGCGTCTCGGGCGGGCTCGACTCGACGCACGCGCTCATCGTCGCGGCCAAGGTCTGCGACCAGCTCGGCCTCCCGCGCACGACCATCCTCGGCTACACGATGCCCGGCTTCGCCACCGGCGAGGCGACGAAGGGCAATGCCTGGAAGCTGATGCGCGCCTTCGGCATCGAAGCGGCCGAGATCGACATCCGCCCGGCCGCACGCCAGATGCTGGAGGATATGGGCCACCCCTTCGCCGGCGGCGAGCCGGTCTACGACGTCACCTTCGAGAACGTGCAGGCGGGTCTCCGGACCGATTACCTGTTCCGGCTCGCCAACCAGAACCGCGGCTTCGTCATCGGCACGGGCGACCT
Organism: uncultured Jannaschia sp.; assembly: GCF_947494055.1. GTDB lineage: Bacteria > Pseudomonadota > Alphaproteobacteria > Rhodobacterales > Rhodobacteraceae > Jannaschia. The sequence continues at coordinate 115,760 of NZ_CANLTR010000007.1, forward strand.
GTCGGAACTCGCGCTCGGCTGGTGCACCTACGGCGTGGGCGACCAGATGAGCCACTACGCTGTCAATTCCGGCATCCCAAAGACGCTGATCCAGTACCTGATCCGATGGACCGTGGAGACCGACCAGTTCGACCCTGCCGCCGACGACGTTCTGGAGGCGATACTCGGCACCAAGATTTCCCCCGAGCTGGTCCCGCAGGGCGAGGAGGAGGAGCTGCAATCGACCGAGGACCGGATCGGCCCCTACGAGCTGCACGACTTCTTCCTGTTCCACATCATGCGCTACGGCCTGCCGCCCTCCAAGGTGGCGTTCCTGGCGTGGCACGCCTGGCGCGACGTGGAGCGGGGCCTGTGGCCGATCGGCTTTCCGGACGCGGCCAAGCGGCACTACGATCTTCAGGACATCGCGCGCTGGCTCGAAGTGTTCCTCGAGCGCTTCTTCGCCTTCAGCCAGTTCAAGCGCTCCGCCCTGCCGAACGGGCCCAAGGTCTCGCCCGGCGGGTCGCTCTCGCCACGCGGCGACTGGCGCGCGCCGTCCGACGCGACGGCGGCGCCGTGGCTGGCCGAACTGCGCCAAAGCCTTTCGGAGAACTGACGAAAGTCTTGGCTGCGGTCCCGTAGCCGCCTAGTCTCCGGAACCCGAGGCACCGCGAGGCGGAACGTGGCCCGTCACTTGCATGCTGACGCCGCCCGCGCCCCGACACGACGACGTGCCGAGGCCGTCGTCGAACGTCTAGTAGTTCGTCGGGGGATCGCTCGCCGGAAAGGTCTCGTCCAGGGCCTCGTCCTGCGCGTCCCAGTTCTCCGGCTTGTCGGCCATCGCCTCCTTGCCGGACGGGCGGACCTGCACCGGGGATTCTTTCGGCCCGGGCTTCTTGTTGCCGGCGATTGCCGGCGCCTCGTCCGTGGTGCGATCCTTCGTCCTGTCGTCGTCCATGGAACCGTCCTCCTCGATCTTCGAGCGGTAACGCGGGACCTCGCATCGGGTTGCAGCGAAATGCGGCCGATCGCGCGGGGCGCGACGGCACGGATGTCCCGACGATCTCGGCTCGTTTGCCGCACCGGCAATTCTGCAACCAATTTCGGTCAGGACTGTTCCTGTCCCGCACGTGACAGCAATCAACCAGGGGAACGGCCAATGTACGATCTTGCGGGAGCCTCCGTCGTCATCACCGGCGCGTCGAGCGGCATCGGCCGGGCGACCGCGCGGGCCTTCGCCGCGCGGGGGGCGCGGGTCACGCTGGCGGCCCGCCGCCTCGCCGTGCTGGAAGAGGTCGCACGGGAATGCGAGCGCTTCGGGGGCCGCGCCCTGCCCGTGCAGACCGATGTTGCCGATCCGGAAGCCGTCGAAGCGTTGCGCGACGCGGCGGTCCAGGCGTTCGGCGGGATCGACATCTGGATCAACAATGCCGGCCTCGGGGCGATCGGCGCCTACCAGGACGTGCCGCTGGAGATACACCGCCGAACCATCGACGTGAACCTGATGGGCGCGATGTTCGGGGCCTATTCGGTAATCCCGCTCTTCTTGCGTCAGGGTCATGGTACGATCATCAACACGATTTCCCTCGCGGCCTGGGCGCCGACCCCCTTCGCGGCCGCCTACACCGCCAGCAAGTTCGCGCTGCGGGGCTTTTCGGCGAGCCTCCGACAGGAACTCAAGAAAGCCCGCAGGATCCATGTCTGCGGCGTGTTTCCCGCCGTGATCGACACGCCCGGCGTCACCCACGGCGCGAATTATACCGGGCGGAACATAGATCCCGGACCTTACCTCTATGCGCCAGAGACGGTCGCGGAGACCATCGTGAGCGTGGCGCGCCGCCCGCGGGACGAGGTGCCAGTCGGTTGGCCGTCCCGCGCCGCGCAACGCGCCTACGGATTGGCGCCGCGCGCGACCGAGAACCTCATCGGCGGCATCATGCGGTGGTCCCTCGGGCGGGCCCGCGCCGGTGCGATCTCCGACGGCACGGTGCTGAATCCCGTATTCGACGGGAAGCGGGCGAGCGGCGGGGTCCGGCACGGAAAGGGCATGCCCGACGCGCACCGTCTCAACGTTATGGCTGTAGGGGCGGCCGGCGCGGCCCTCGGGTTCGGCGCGCTTGCCTGGGCGGCGTCGCACCGGCGCCGCTAGCCGACCCTGCGACGGCCCCCGTCCCATGCGAACGCGTTACAGGAAACCGTGGAACCGGACCTTGGACGAGGCGATGGACCGGCATGACGGATGACGGCGCGAGGACCCTGCAGATCGAGGAACCAGGCCGGGTTCCATGGGATGCGGTGATCCTCGGCTGGGGACCGGTTCTGCCGTTTCCGCTCGCGGCGATCTGGCTCTGGTTCGGTGGACCGGACGTGCTGCGTCCGGCGATGCATCTCTGGGGCGCGGCGATCGCCCTGTTCCTGTCCGGCGTCCGTCGGGGGCTCTCCTTCCGCATGCCGGGCGGGTGGACCTGGAGCCAGCTCGCAATGTTCGCCTGGCTTTTCTGGGCAGGCTTCCTCGCGCTGATCCTGCCCGTCGGACCGGCCTTCGCTCTCCTGAGCGCGATCTACGCCAGCCTCGCGGTGCTCGACCCCATCGCCGCGGATCGGGCCGAAGCGCCGCTCTGGTTCCGGCGGCTGCGGCCGGCGCAGATGGGCATCGCGGCCCTGGGATTGGCCGGCCTTTGGTGGTTGTCGTGACGCTCCAACGTCGCGGGCCTGCTCGTGGCCTGCTGAACACCTTGACGCAGGCCTGCCAAAGGCGCTGCGTCTCGTTCGGTCCGAAGGCGCCTCCACACGTTCCCCAGCGTTCTACCCGCCTCGGGTGCCATCGAGCGGATAACCTTGATTAGGTCATCTACTCCCCGCGCAGCGACGGCAAAGGCCGGATTGTTCGTCCGCACGACCTCGATGCCTCCGTTCAGCGAATACTGCGCGCAGGCTCGGCCGCGTGGAGCTGGGCTCGAAGAGCTATGGCACGGGATCGTGGTTCTCCGGCCAGCCGAGCGCGCAGACCGGCATCTTCGAGGCGCCCGGCGCCAACGCGCTCAAGGTCGAAGCGGCGCTGCGCGACAAGCTCGATCGGCTGGCGGAGCGCTTTCCGCATGGGATCGACGAAGAGTTCGCCTTTACCATAGGCACCTTCGTGCAGAAGAGCATCCAGAGCGTCTTCATCACCCTGTCCGTTGCGGTTGCGCTGGTGGTAGCCACCGTCGACCTTTTCCCGCAGCAGTTTCGCACGACGCTTTTGCCCTGCATCGTCATTCCAGTAGCGCTGGTCGGGTCCTTCTCGGTCCTCTATCTGCTCGGCTTCTCGATCAACACGCTCAGCCTTCTAGGCAGGATCTTCGCCGTCGGCCTCGTCGTCGACGATGCGGTCGTGGTGGTCGAGAACGTCACCCGGACGTTGAGGGACAGAGACCTGAAGCCCGGTCCAGCGGTCAAGCAGGCGATGATCGAGGTGACGGGCCCGATCCTCGCCACCACGCTGGTGCTGCTCGGCCTGTTCATCCCGGTCGCGTTCGTTCCCGGTCCGACCGGAAGCCTCTCCAACCAGTCCATGCTGACCATAGCGGCGACGGTCTCGATCTCGTCGCTGACTGCGCTGACCCTCATGCCGGCGCCGTCGCGGATCATGCTGCGTGCGTGCGACGGCCACCGGCAAGGCCGTTCCAGGCCCTCAACCACTGGTTCGAACGCGCCGCCCGCCGCTACCGGCACGGCATAGAGCGGCTGAGAAGATCTGCCGGTTGGTCCCGTCCGGGTTCGGTCTGCTGATCCCGGTCACGTTCGTCCCGTTCCTCCAGCGGCCCGCGGGATTCGTGCCCGAGGAGGATCAGGGCTGTCTCATCGTCGACGTGCAGCTGCCGCCGGGCGCGGCCATGTGGCGGACAAAGAATGTGGTCCTCGAGATCGAGGCGCAGTTCCCCGCCGAACCGGAGGCCGAGGAGAGTGTCACCGTTGCCGCCAACAGCCTGATCGGCGGCGCCTAGAGCTACACCGGCTTCCTGATCCTCCGCCTCGCAGAATGGGGACACCACCGCACGCAACGTCACCGTCCGGCTGCAGGCGGGTCTGCGCGCTAAACCGCACGCGTGGGTCCAGATCATCAACCCGCCGAGCCTGCCCGGCGTGGGGGCGGGGCGACCGCGACGCGCCCGTCGTGGCGACGGGCCTCGTCCTTGCCCGAATGGCGCTGAAGGAGAAGACCGTGGTGACGCATGACGCGGCAGACGCGCTTATGGTTGGGCATGACGAACTCCTCGGCTCGCGCCTGACGCGGCAGGATCGCATGGACCCGACGATAGCCATAGGTTGGCAGCTCGCCGATCACCGCCCTAATCCGGGCGACGAGGTCCGCATCTGATGCGGGCGGGCGACCGCGGCGGATGATAGAAGCGGTAGGACCCGACTTTGCCTGCTCCCCCACGTTCGAGCAAGCAACGCCCAGTACCTCGCACACGGCGCTCACCCAATGCCCGGCAGGGCATGCTCGCATGCCCGAGAGGGGGAACCTCCCGCGGGCCATGATAGCACAAGTTAGGGACGCTTCTTGGGGACGGCGACATCGAGCGCCTCGCGCAGGATCTCCGCTTCCATGGTCTTCTTGCCCAGCAGACGCTGGAGTTCGCAGACCTGGTTCTGCGCCGTGCGGTGCTCGGAGGCAACCACGACCCCCTCGCGGGCATTCGTCGCCGCGAGGGCGCATCGCGCCGCCAGCTTGCGCCAAGCGAAGAGCTGGTCGGGCTGGACGCCATTGCGGCGCGCCATCAGGCTTACCGTGACGCCGGGCTCGTACGTCGCCTCGACCATCGCCAGCTTCTCGGCCGGCGACCACCGGCGGCGGCGCTACGGCTCGATCAGGATCCCGGACCATGGGATGTGGCCAGTCATGGTGGGAACAGTACTCCTACCCCTTAGCAGCCTGCTGAAGAAGTCGCCGGGGTGGAACGATCTCCTCGGGACAGGGCCGGTTGCCTGAGCTTCCGGCCTGTCAGCGTGAACGGTATGCCCGGCTGATGCCGCTTTTCGGCTTCATGGGGCTAGCAATCAAAGCAACCGGGCGAGGTTGTTGGCTGCCATCGTCAGAATGGAGCAAGAACGCACCCGCTCGACGCCGCGATAGACGGTCTGGGCCATGACGCCGACGGGCCCAGCCGAATGCCTCTTCGATCCGCTTCCGGTGCCTCAGGGATAGGTCATAACCCCTGTGCCGGGTGATGCGCCCGTCAATCGCTGAATATATCGCCTTCCGGGCGATATGCGGTGTCACGCAGGCCTGTCGCAGATCAGCGACAAACCTGGCAGCGTCATATCCCTTGTCCGCTCCGAGGGTCAGCTTGCAGGTCGATCCCGGGGAGTGGCGATGGACCATGTCGAGCGCGGCACGCCGTTCGGCATGGCCGTCCGCTTCGATAAGATCGCCTTGGACGATCAGGCCACTGCGGTTCTCCATCAGCGCATGGCCGATGAAGCATAGCATCGCCCCGGTGCCGGGCGACTTCCTGTAGAGCCGGGCGTCCGGGTTGGTCGTCGAGACATGGGTGGCATTCGAACGCTTCTCACCCCGAAAGTCGCCCTCGGCGTTGCGGTGTTGGCGGGTGGGACGGGGTATCGGGTCGGTCTCGGTTTGGGTCTGTGCGGGCTGCTCGGCTGCAATCGTGTCTGGCGCGGGCGGGTCGCCCGGCCCCTCGTCATCGGGCGGTGCGACCTCAGGCTTCGGCTGAATGTTCTTCATCGAAGCCCAGGCTTTGACGAGCGTGCCGTCGACCGAGAACCGAAGGACCGCGCAGCGAAATGCTCGTCCGACAGGAGCGGCGAGACCTCCCGGTGTGCCAGGATCGCCGCCATGACCTTGCGCGACATCTCGGTCGTCAGCAGTCGGTCGCGGTTCTTCGTGAACACCGTCGGCCTGCGGCCCGGGGCTTCGCACGTTCAGGGCTCGCGCCCTTCACCCCAGACCTGGTCGTCGATGCCCAGCCCCACGAACCAGCGGAACAGCAGGTTATACTGCATCTGCTCCATCAGCTGCCGCTGGGAGCGGATTGAGAAGAGGATCTGGAGCAGGCTGGCCCGGATCAGGCGTTCCGGCGCAATCGAGGGGCGACCGAAACCGGTATAGAGCGCTTCAAATCGGTATCGAGACTGGCGAGCGCGTCGTTCACCACCTGCCCGATCTTGCGCAGGGGATGCCGTGCCGGAATGCGCGCCTCCAGGTCAACATAGCTGACCAGCGATCCGCTCGTCTCATCTATGCCGCGCATCACCGCCCTCCGCCCTGGTGGCCCAAAGAATGAATCATGTTCCTGAAACCGGGTCGAAGCCCGACTTCTTCAGCAGCATGCTAGGGAAGTGGAAGACCCTGTCCGGTCAATTTGGGGGCAGCTTCATTGTCGGCCAAGAACGCGATCCCGTTCGTCGCCTTCGCCGAAGAGGCGCGACAAGACGGCCCGAGCCCCGCCGAACCGGCGGCCAGGGCCGGGGAGCTGCGCCTGCGCCCGGTGCTGATGACGGCCCGCAGCTTCATCCGCGGCGTGCTCCCCCTCGCCTTCGCCAGCGGCGCCAATGCCTAGACTTCGATCGGGATCACGGAGACCGGCGGCATGGGCGCGGCGACAATCCTGACCCCCTTGGTGACGCCGGTCCCCTACATGCTGGCCGCCCGCCTCCGGGGCAATCGGGCGGGTCAAGGACAAACCGACTGAAGCGGGTCACGCGCGCGTCGACATCCGCGGCAGACGCGCCTGCGGCACGCCGGGCCGTTCCCGACCTCCCCGAGCCAGAGATCCACGGACCGGCAGACCGCAGAACCCTCGCCGAGAATCAAGCCGGACACGGTCCCGCCTTCACCCCAAGCTCGGCGCATCTCATCCGATATCCGCTCGCGCCACGCCCGTCGCCTTCACCAGCGCCCAGATCACGCGACCTTCGCTCAGGTCCAGCGTCGCGGCCGATCGCCGCGTCACGCGGGCCAGCAGATGCCCCTCCCCGATCGCCAGTCGCAGCATGACGCCCGGCCCCTGCCCCGGCTGCGCCGACGCCACCGTGCCCGCCAGCACGTTGAGCGCCGACACGCCCCGCGGCCGTTCGGTCGCCACGATCACGTCCTCGGCCCGGATGCGGAGGCGCAGCCGCGACCCGACCCCGCCCGCGCCCACGACCTGCACCGTCCCGACCGCCGTCTCCACAGCCGCGATCCCGTCCGCCTCCGAGACCACCCGCCCCGTCAGGACCGCCCCCGCCTGCGACGGCCCCATCAGCGCGGCGACCGACGGGTCCGAGAGGATCTCGCCCACCGGCCCGGCGCGCGCCACCTGGCCGTCGCGCAGCAGGACCAGCGTGTCGGCCAGCCGCGCCACCTCCTCGACCGCGTGGCTGATATAGAGGATCGGCACGCCCGCATCCCGCACCCGTTCCAGCCAGGGCAGGACCCGGTCGCGGCGCGGCCCGTCGAGCGCCGCCAGCGGCTCGTCGAGGATCAGGAGCCGCGGCCGCCGGAGGAGGGCCCGCCCGATCGCGACCCGCGCCGCCTCCCCGCCCGACAGGCCGGCCGTGCGCCGTCCCAGCAGGTCCCCGATCCCCAGCATCTCGCAGACGTCCCCGGGATCGGCCCCCCGCGGCGCCCCGTAGAGCAGGTTTCGCCGCACGTTCAGATGCGGGAACAGCCGCGCCTCCTGAAAGACGTAGCCGATGTCGCGCCGGTGCGGCGGCAGGTCCGTGCCAGGGCCGAACAGCACCCGCCCGTCGAGCGCGATGCGCCCGGCATCGGGCCGCGCCAGCCCCGCGACGCAGCGGGCGAGCGTCGTCTTGCCGGCCCCCGAAGGCCCGAAGATCGCCGTCGTGCCCGCGTCCGCCTCGAGCGCCACGTCGAGCGTGAAGGCCCCGACGGACCGCTGCAGCGCGACCTCCAACATCAACGCCCCGCCACGCGCGCGGCGAGCCGTGGCGCGAGCCAGTTCGACGCCAGCACCGCGCCGACCGCGACGAGCACCGCCACGACGACCATGCCGCGCAGCCCCGGCGCACCGCCCGGCACCTGCAGGAAGGCGTAGATCGCCGCGGGCAACGTGCGCGTCTCGCCGGGGATCGAGGCGACGAAGGTGATGGTCGCGCCGAACTCCCCGAACGCCTTGGCGAAGCCCAGCGTCACCCCGGCGAGCAGGCCGGGGGCCGCGAGCGGCAGCGTGACCGTGAGCCAGACCCTGAGCGGCGAGGCCCCCAGCGTCGCCGCCGCCTCCTCCAGCCGCGGGTCCACCGCCTCGAAAGCCAGCCGGATCGCCCGCACGATCAGCGGAAAGGCCATGATCGCCGCCGCAAGCGCCGCCCCGGTCCAGCGGAAGGCGAGCCCGAGACCCAGCGGCTCGAGCACCGCGCCCAGCGGTCCCGACCGCGAGAACAGCAGGAGCAGCGCGTAGCCCGTCACCACCGGCGGCAGGACGAGCGGCAGGTGCACCGCCGCGTCGAGCAGGCCCTTGCCCCGGAACGTCCCCCGCGCCAGCAGATGCGCCACCCAGATCGCCAGCGGCAACGAGACCAGCGTGGCGGTCAGCGAAACCTTCAGCGACAGCGCGAGCGCCGACAGGGCGTCGGGCGGCAGGTCAATCAAGAGGCGAAGCCGTGGCGCGCGAAGACGTCGCGCGCATCGACGACATGGTCGAGAAAATCGCGCGCCCCGGCCGCGGTCCCGGCGACCACCGCGCCGGGATAGGCGATCGGGTCATGCGCCTCCGACGGGATCTCGGCGGCCACGCTCACGCCGCTCCCGACGATGTCGGACCCGTAGACCAGCCCGAAAGGCACGTCCCCCCGCGCGACATAGGCCAAGGCCGCGCGAACGTCCTCGGCGTAGAGCATTCGCTGCGCGAGGGCCTGCCAGAGCCCAAGCGCCTCGAGCGCGTCCTGCGCGTAGCGGCCGGCCGGCACCGACATCGGCTCGCCCATCGCGATGCGTCCGTCCGCGCCCAGCCTGCCGAGGATCGCCGCGGCTTCCAGCGGCACGGGACCGCCCCCCGGCGGGCCGGCCATGACGAGCCGGTTGGTTGCGACCGACACCGGCGTGCCGTCGAGCACGCCCTGCCCGGCCAGCCAGTCCATCCAGTCGACCGCCGCCAGCAGGACGACATCCGCCGGCGCCCCGGCCGCGACCTGCCGCGCCAGCGTCCCGCTCCCGCCGTAGGACAAAGCCACGGGCCCGTCCCAGGCGGCGGCGATCTCGTCGAGCGCGGGCTTCAGCGACGCGGCGGCGAAGATCGTCAGCGGCGGCGCCTGCGCGCCCGCGCGGAAGGGGCCGGCAACGAGCATTGCGGCAAGAAGCGCGCGGCGGGTGACGTCAGAACGGATGCGGCTGGCCATCGAACGTCTCGAACCGGCCCGAGCTCTCCATATCGAGCGCCTCGAACCGGTCCCACAGGCCGCGCGCCGATTGCTCGGCCGTCACGCCGGCGGCCGCGCCGCCCATATCGGTCTGCACCCATCCGGGATGGTAGATGCCGACCGCGATGCCGCGATCCTTCAGGGCGGTCGCGAGATTGGCGCCGATATTGGCCGCGGCGGCCTTCGAGGCGCGATAGGCGAAGCCGCTCGACCCGGTGCGTTCGGAGGAGCCCATCTGCGAGGAGACGATGGCGATCCGCCCACCCTCGGAGAGATTGGCAAGCTGCGCCTGCACGGTCAGGATCACGCCGGTCACGTTGGTGTCGAAGGTGTCGCGCAGCTGCTCGGCGGTCACGTCCTCGATCCCGGCCGAGCGGTCGAGATAGACGCCCGCGTTGCAGACAAGGAAATCGATCGCGCCGGCCGCCCGCGCCGCCTCGGCCTGCGAGGCCGGATCGGTCACTTCGAGCGTGAGGCCCGCGCCGTCGCGCGTCGTGCCCAGCACCTCGTGGCCCCGCGCCACCCCCTCGGTGACCAGCGCGGCGCCGACCCCGCGGGACGCTCCCGTGACCAGTGCGCGCATCAGTTGGTCTTGGCCTTCGGCATGAAGGGCAGCGGCGCGATCGGCACGCCGTCCTCCAGAAGGCTGCGCACCTCGCGCGCATTGGCTTCGCCGTAGATGGCCTTGTCGGCGCGGCGATCCTCAGCCTGCGCGGCCTCGTGCAGGGCGCGTGCCTCCGTGGCGAAGCGGCCTCCGACATAAGTCGCCTCGCTCTCCACCTTGCGGCGGAACGCCGCGATCTTCGCCTCGAGCGGCGTCTCGGACGCATCCTGGCGGCTGCCGACCTTGGGCGCCATCAGCGATTTCGAGACATCCGTCGACCCGCAGGTGGCGCAGGACAACATTCCCTTCGCGGCCAGCCCGTCGAACGCGTCGGCCGACTGGAACCAGCTCTCGAAGGCATGTCCCCCGGCGCAACGGAGTGCGTAACGGATCATCGTGGCTCCCCTCTGAAAGACCTATTCAAGATAAGGGGTCCTGCCGCGCCTGCAAGTCGCGCTTGAAGCGGCCGGGGCCCCGTCTAAGCTTGGTGTCATGGAGACCGGCCGTTTCATTTTCGTTGACGTTGCGGCGTGACACCGCTCCTTCTAGGCTCCGAGATCTATCGCGGGTCCAGCTACGGGACGTGGCATCCGCTGCGCGTGCCGCGGGTCAGTACGGTGCTCGACCTGACCCGCGCGATGGGCTGGCTGCCGCCCGCGCGGTTCCGGGCGTCGCCGCGCGCCAAGCCCGCCGCGCTGACGCTCTGGCACACGCAAGATTACGTGGACGCGCTCGAACGCGTCGAGGCGACGCAGGATGCGAGCGAGACCGACACGGCGCGTCACGGCCTCGGCACGCTCTCCAATCCGGTCTTTCCCGAGATGTTCCGCCGCCCCGCCACCGGCGCCGGTGCGTCCCTGCTGGCGGGCGAGCTCCTGCGGGACGGCGGGCGCATCCACAATCCCGGCGGCGGCACGCATCACGGGATGCCCGACCGCGCAAGCGGGTTCTGCTACCTCAACGACGCGGTGCTGGGCATCCTCTCGCTCCGTCGCAACAAGGCGCGGCGGATCGCCTACGTGGACATCGACGCGCATCACATGGACGGGGTGCAGCACGCCTTCGCGGACGATCCCGACACGCTCCTGATCTCCACCCACGAGGAGAAGCGCTGGCCCTTCACCGGCGCGCTCGGGGATGCGGGCGTGGGTCAGGTCTTCAACCTGCCCCTGCCGCGCGCGACCAACGACAGCGAGTTCGCGCTGGCCCGCGACCGGCTGATCCTGCCGGCGGTGGAGGCCTTCGCACCGGACGCGATCGTGATGCAATGCGGCGCCGACGCGGTTGAGGACGACCCGCTGTCGCGCCTGGCACTCTCGAACAACGCGCATTGGGCCTGCCTCGCCGCGCTCATGCCGCTGGCACCGCGCTTCCTGCTACTGGGCGGCGGCGGCTACAATCCGTGGTCCGTGGGCCGGCTCTGGTCGGGGAACTGGGCCGTGCTCTCGGGGAAGGAGATCCCCGACCGCCTGCCCCCCGAGGCGGAGGCGGTGCTGCGCGGCTTGCGCTTCGACGGCAATTCGCGCGGCCGCAACCCGCCGGAACGGTGGTTCACGACGCTGCGCGACCCGCCGTGCGCGGGCCCGGTGCGCGCGGAGATCACCGACCGGGTGGCGCATCTGGCGGCGCGCATCGGCCGGATGCCGGGACGCCCGGCCTGATCCGCGGGACCGGGGCCAGCCCCGGACCCCGGGATATTTGGTAAGCAAAGACGGGGGCCGGACGCGCCGATCGCGTCCGACGCCCCGAGCTTACAGATCGCGGCATTCCGGAACCGCGGTCAGGACCGAGCCGTCCTTCTGCCATTGCAGCAGGTTGCGTACCACGAGGTCGCCCATCGCCGCGCGGGTCTCGTACGTGGCCGACGCGACGTGCGGCAGCAGGACGACGTTCTCCATCTCCTTGAGCGCATCGGGGATCTTCGGCTCGGCCTCGAACACGTCGAGCCCCGCCCCGGCGATCCGCTTGTCGAGCAGCGCCTGGATCAACGCCGCCTCGTCTGTGACCGAGCCGCGCGCGAGGTTGAAGAACAGCCCGTCGGGGCCCAGCGCGTCGAACACTTCGGCGCTCACCAGATGCTCGGTCTCGGCCCCGCCCGGCGTGATGGCGACCAGGACCTCCACCGCCTGCGCGAGCGCGACAGGATTGTCGTGGTAGGTATAGGGCACGTCCTTGCGGCTGCGCGAATGGTAGTGGATCTCCGCATCGAACGCCTCGCAGCGGTCGGCGATGGTCTGCCCGATCCGGCCGAGGCCCAGGATGCCGACCCGGCGCCCCTGGATCGAGCGGGTCAGCGGATAGGCGCCGTCCTTCGCCCAGGCCCCGGAGCGGGCGTGGCGCTCGGACCCGAGCAGATCGCGGGACACGGCGAGCCAGAGCATGACGAAGGTGTTCGCGACCTCGTCGTTGAGCACGTCGGGCGTGTGCGTAACGAGGATCCCGCGCGCCGCGCAGGCCTCGGCGTCGATCGAATCGTAGCCCACGCCGAAGCTGGACACGACCTTCAGTCCCGTCGCGGCCGACAGGACGTCGTCCGGCAGGCCCGCGGTGGTGACGACGGCCGGATAATCCCCGCCGCGCTCGGCGAGGAAGGCGGCGCGGTCCGACTGATCGGCCAGCACGTCGATCTCGAACGCTTCCGCAAGCGCGTCGCGCATGCGGTCGGAGATCGACCCGATCTGGAGGAGTTTCGTGCTACTCATCGATGCGGACGTCCTGCCGCTGGCTGCCCAGCTTCTCGATGGTGAGCTCCATGACGTCGCCCGCCTTCAGATAGACCGCCTCCGGCTTCATGCCCATGCCGACGCCCGGCGGCGTGCCGGTGGAGATGACGTCGCCTGGATGCAGGGTGAACAGCTGGCTCAGATGGGAAATGCAGTCGGCCACGGTGAAGATCATCGTGTTCGTGTTGCCGGTCTGCATCCGCTGGCCGTTCACGTCGAGATGCATGGAAAGGTCCTGCGGGTCGCCCACCTCGTCGCGGGTGACGAGCCACGGCCCGATCGGCCCGAACGTGTCGCAGGACTTGCCCTTGGTCCATTGCCCGCTGAGCCCGGTCTGGAACTCGCGCTCCGACACGTCGTTGATGACGCAATAGCCGGCGACGTAATCCAGCGCCTCCTCCGGCGAAACGTATTTGCAGGTCGTGCCGATCACTACGCCGAGCTCGACCTCCCAATCCCCGCGGGTCGAGCCGCGCGGCAGGATCACGTCGTCATTCGGACCGCCGATCGCCGAATTGGCCTTCATGAACAGGATCGGATGATCGGGGATGTCCGCCCCGGTCTCGGCGGCGTGATCGGAATAGTTCAACCCGATGCACATGAACTTGCCGATATCCGCGACGCAGGGGCCGAACCGGACCGGATGCTCGACCTTCGGAAGCTCCATCGCGTCGAGCTTCGACAGGATGTCGAGCGACTTGTCCGACAGGACCTCGCGGCCGATATCCGCGACCTCGGCGGACAGGTCGCGCAGGTCGCCGTTGTGGTCGATCAGGCCGGGCTTCTCGGCCCCCGGTTCGCCGTAGCGGCAGAGCTTCATCTCGTCGTTCCCCTCTTTCGGTGTCGGTGTCAGTGGTCGATGTCAGTGATTGTCGCGGGCGACGCCCTTCTGCGCGGTGCCGCGATAGGCGTCGGCCCCGCGCAGCGTCATGCCCTCGGCCAGAGAGCCCACGCGCTCGCGAAAGATCTCCTGCCACGGCGTCTGGCTGTCGGGCGTGAAGGGCCGGGCCGGCAGCGCGCGCCGACGGCGCGCGAGTTCCTCCTCGTCGACCAGCATGTCGGCCGTTCCGCGCCCGAGGTCGATGCGCAGACGGTCGCCGGTCTCCACCAGCGCCAGCCCACCACCCGCCGCCGCCTCCGGCGAGGCGTTCAGGATCGAGGGCGAGCCGGACGTGCCCGATTGCCGTCCGTCGCCGATGCAGGGCAGCGCATGGATGTCCTTCTTCAGCAGGTAGGAGGGCGGCCGCATGTTCACGACCTCGGCCGCGCCGGGATAGCCGATCGGGCCGACGCCGCGCATCACCAAGATGCAGTTCTCATCGATCGCAAGGGCTTCGTCGTCGATCTTCGCGTGGTAATCCTCCGGCCCGTCGAACACGACCGCGCGGCCCTCGAAGGCCTCCGGGTCGTCGGGGTTCGACAGGTAGCGCGCTCGGAACTCGGGCGAGATGACCGAGGTCTTCATGATCGCCGAGTCGAACAGGTTGCCCTTGAGGTTGACGAAGCCGGCATCGGCCATCATCGGCGCGTCGACGGGCAGGATGACCTCGGCCATCTCCGAGACCTTGCCCTCGCAATTCGCGCCCATGCTCTGCCCGTTGACCGTCGGCGCGTCCGGATGCGGCAGCAGCCCCGCCCGCATCAACTCGCCCACCACGGCCGGCACGCCGCCCGCATGGTAGTAATCCTCGCCCAGATATTCGCCCGCCGGTTGCAGGTTGACGAGGAGCGGCACCCGATGGCCGAGGTCCTGCCAGTCGTCGTTGTCGAGCGCGACGCCGAGATGCAGCGCGACCGCGTTCAGGTGGATCGGCGCGTTGGTCGAGCCGCCGATGGCCGAGTTCACGACGATGGCGTTCTCGAAGGCCGCGCGGGTCATGATGTCCGACGGCTTCAGGTCCTCGTGCACCATCTCCACGATCCGCTGGCCGGTCTGGTAGCTGATCTGGCCGCGCTGGCGGTAGGGCGCGGGGATGGCCGCGGCGCCGGGCAGCTGCATGCCGAGCGCCTCGGCGAGCGAATTCATCGTCGTCGCCGTGCCCATCGTGTTGCAGTACCCGACCGAGGGCGTGGACGACGCGACGATCTCCATGAAGCCCGCATCGTCGATCTCGCCCGCCGCGTGCAGCTCCCGCGCCTTCCAGACGATCGTGCCCGAGCCCGTCCGCGCACCCCGGAACCAGCCGTTCAGCATCGGCCCGACCGAGAGCGCGATGGCCGGGATGTTGACCGTCGCCGCCGCCATCAGGAGCGCCGGCGTGGTCTTGTCGCAGCCGATCATCAGCACCACGCCGTCGAGCGGATAGCCGTTCAGCGTCTCGACCAGCGACAGATAAGCGAGGTTGCGGTCGAGCGAGGCCGTGGGCCGCTTGCCCGTCTCCTGAATCGGATGGACCGGCACTTCGAGCGGCACGCCGCCCGCCGCGATGATCCCGTCGCGGACCCGCTTGGCGAGTTCCAGATGGTGGCGGTTGCAGGGGCTCAGGTCGCTGCCGGTCTGGGCGATCGCGATGATCGGCTTGTTGCCCTGCAGCTCCTCCCGCGTGAGGCCGTAATTGAGATATCGCTCCAGATAGAGCGCCGTCATCTCCCGATTGTCGGGATTGTCGAACCACAGGCGGGAGCGGAGCTTGGTCATCGTGCGATACCCGGATTTGTTAAGCTTCTGTAAGGGGTTACCCTCGGGTAACCCGGATCGTCATTGCCCGGACCAGCCGCCGTCGATGATGTGCGGATGGCCGGTGGTGAAGGCGCTCTCGTCGGAGGCGAGGTAGGTGACGAGCGCGGCGATTTCCTTCGCGGTCGCGACGCGTCCCATCGGCTGGCGGGCGACGAACTGCGCCATCGCCTCGTCCTTGGAGCCGAGCTGCTGGCCCAGTGCGTCGACGCGCTCGTGCCAGGACGGCGATTCGACGGTGCCGGGGCAGATCGCGTTGCAGCGGATGCCCTGCTTCACGTAATCGACCGCGACCGACTTGGTGAGCCCGATCACCGCCGCCTTGGTCGCGCCGTAGACGAAGCGGTTCGGCGCGCCGATCACCGAGGAGCAGGCCGAGGACATGTTGATGATCGAGCCGCCCCCGGCTTCCAGCATGATCGGCAGCGCGGCGCGGATGGTGCGGAACATCGAGGTCACGTTCAGGTCGAAGCCGAACACCCAGTCCGCGTCGCTCGCATCCATGACCGTGCCGTGATGCACGAAGCCCGCGCAGTTGAAGAGCACGTCCGGCCGTGCGCGTTCGATGCCGTCGCGGACCGAAGAATCGTCGCGTGCGTCGAGCGCGTAGGTCTCGCAATCGAGCCCGTCGAGGAGGGTTGCGTCGAGGTCGGTCGCGAAGACCTCGGCCCCCTCGGCGATGAACATCTCGGCCGTGGCGCGGCCGATGCCCTGTCCGGCGGCGGTGATCAGCGCGCGCTTGCCTTGCAGTCTCTCGGTCATGGCATCCTCCCCGTTGTGCTTCCGGCTAAGGGGTTTCAGGGTGGCGTGCAACGGAGGAGACGCACATGACCCAGCTTACCCTGCTCGGAACCGGATTGATGGGCGCGCCGATGGCACGCAACCTGATCCGCGCGGGCCACGACCTGCGGGTCTGGAACCGCTCGCCCGAAAAGGCCCGTGCCATCGAGGGGGCGCAGGCCTGCGACGACCCGGCGGAGGCGGTCGCGGGCTCAGGCATCGTGATCTCCATGCTGTCGGACGGACCGGCCTCCGCGGAAGTCGAGAGCGCCGCGCGGGCCGGGTTCGCGGACGGGGCGATCTGGGTCGAGATGGCCTCGATCCGCCCCGCCGAGGCACGTGCCGCGGGCGAACGGTTCGCCAAGCGGGGCATGGGATACGTGGACGCACCCGTCTCGGGCGGCACCAAGGGCGCGGAAGGCGGGACGCTCGCGATCATGGCTGGCGGCGAGGCGGACGCCTTCGGGCGCGTCGCGCCGGTGCTCGAGGCGATGGGCCGGCCGGTCCATGTCGGCCCCGTCGGGACGGGCCAGCTCGCCAAGCTCGCCAACCAGGCCATCGTCGCCTGCACCATCGCGGCCGTGGCCGAGGCGACGTTGCTGCTGGAAGAAGGCGGCGCCGATCCGGCCGCGGTGCGCGAAGCGCTCCGGGGTGGCTTCGCCGACAGCACGATCCTGCAACAGCACGGTGCGCGGATGACGGCGCGGGACTTCGCACCCGGCGGGCCGGCCCGGTTGCAGATCAAGGACCTGGAGAACGTCCTCGATGCAGCGGGCGCACTGGACCTGCCGGCGGTCCGGGCGGTGACCGATCGGTTCAGGACCCTCCGCGACGAGATGGACGGCGGCGATCTCGACCATTCCGCGCTCTATCTCGAACTGCGACGCCGCAACGAGGGGAATTGAACAGAAACATAAGCTTGCACGGCGAAGATTACAGGAAGTGTCGACGGTGATGCGCCTCGATCGCGGCGCGCAGCGCGGACGCGTCGCTGCCGAGCGCGGCGTTGACGATGGCCTGATGCTCCTCGATCACCGTATGGAAATGCGTCGCGACGCGTCGGCTCTCGAGATCGTGGATCTGCTGGATGAACTGCATGTAGACGCCTTCGAAGGTCTCGATGAGCGGCGGAACCCCGCATTCCGCGATGAGCGTGCGGTGGAAGTTGTGTTCGGCTTCCATCCAGAGGTCCATGTACGGGGCGCCCTCCGATCGTCGGGCGATCTGCGCCTCGATGTGGATCAGCGAATGATGCGCGGCCGCGAGACGCGCCTCCCAGGGCAGGCCGCCCCGGCCCATCGAGCGGACCGCCCCCTCCTGCTCCAGCATCACCCGGAACCGGGCGAGCCCGTCGCGCCGCTCGGCCGAGACCCGGCTGGCGCGGAACCCGCGCTGGATCGCGAAATCGGCCAGCCCGACCTTGGAAAGTTGCAGAAGGACGTCGCGCACCGTGTTGGCGGAACAGCCGTATTCGTGCTGCAGGACGGAGGGCATGAGCTTGGCCCCGGGCGCGAATCCTCCGGCGAGCAGCCGGCCCTGAAGGTCGGCATAGATCGCCGGCGTGTCCCTGCGGGTCGTCATATCTGCCACGTGGGCGCCCCTCCCGCAATTTCGATATTCCGGCGAATATCATCTGTCGAGAGATTTTCATTTTTTGTGTTTGCGGACGCGCGCCGAGCCGCTAGGGTCGCGAAACATCCCCGAGGGAGGTTCGATCGCTCGGATTTTCGGGGCCAGTGACACTATCGGGAGGACATCATGAAGACCATCGCCTTCGCGCTCGCCGCGACCACCGCCCTCGCCGGCGCCGCGGCCGCGCAGCAGACGACCCTGCGCATCCAGACGCATTACAATCCCGAGCAGACGAGCGGTCAGCTCGCGCAGGAATTCTTCGACCGGATCGAGACGATGTCGAACGGCGAGATCACGATCGAGCCGTTTTTCTCCTCCTCGGTCGTCAAGACGGTGGAAACCTTCGACGCGGCCGCGACCGGCATCCTCGACTGCGACATGACGGGCGGCGCCTACCAGACCGGCAAGAACCCCGCCTTCCAGTTCGTCGGCGACATCATGGGCGGCTACGACACGCCCTACCAGCAGCTCTCGTGGCTCTATTACGGCGGCGGCCTCGAGGCGGCGCAGGAACTCTACAACCAGTTCGACATGCAGCTCGTCGGCTGGTGGGTCTACGGGCAGGAGAGCCTGTCCTCGAAGACGCCGGTCACCACCGTGGCCGACCTGCAGAACTGGAAGTTCCGCTCGCCCCCGGGCATGGAGACGAAGATCTTCGAGAAGCTCGGCGCCGTCCCGGTCGTGATGGACTTCACCGAGGTCTTCACCGCGCTGGAGACGGGGATCATCGACGCGACCGATTATTCCGGCCTCGCAAACAACGAGAGCATCGGCCTGTTCGACCTCGTCGGCAATGCGACCTATCCGGGCTTCCACTCGATGCCCTCGGACCACCTCGCCTGCAACAAGACCGTGTGGGACGGGATGCCCGAGCATCACCGCGCGATCATCTCCACCGCGATGGAATCGCTGGCGCTGCGCACGGCGCTCTCCTTCGAGAAGCTGAACGCGGAAGCGGCGGCGCGGCTGCGCGAATCCGGCGTGACGCTGTCGAGCTGGTCGGACGAGGATCGGCAGGAGTTCCGCGACGCGGCGCAGGCGACCTGGCCGGAATTCGCCACAACGCCCGAGGCGGAGGCGCTGGTCGAGTCGCACATGGCCTACCTGACCGATCTGGGCCTTGTCTCCGGCGGTGCGGGTGACGGGTCCGAGACCGAGGCCCCCGAGTCCGAGTGACCGGCCTCTGAGTCCCGGCGCGGCCCCGGGGGGCCGCGCCGACCCGACGGGTCCGCGGCAGGGGGAGGTGCCGCGATCCGGGGCGGGCGGCCCGAACCGCACCGGGCTGCCCGCCTGACCGTCCGGGTCATCCGAAGTCCCAGGGGAACCCGTCATGAGATCTGCATCCGACGACGACGTCCAGACCACGCCCGGCCTGTTGCAACTGGCCATGCCGGCGCTGTTCACGCTCTGCTTCGCCTGGGCGATGTGGCGGATGCCGGCCTTCCTGATGACCTTCACCGCCGACGGCCCGACGGTCGATGCGCTGGCCCGCCGCTACGACGCTGCCGGGCCCGTGGCCTGGGTCGCGCTGATCGGCGCGTTCGTGTTCTTCGTGCTCGGCGTGGCCACGGTGCGCCGCGCGCCGATGGAATACGAGGACTGGGGCTGGTTCGACCGCATCTCGGTCTTCGTGGGCCGGGTGACGATGATGCTCATCGGGGCGCTGGTCTGCGTCATGGTGTTCGAGGTGTTCATGCGCTACGTGGTCGAGCGGCCGACGCTCTGGGCCAACGAGCTGTCGCTGTGGATGGCGGGGTTCATCTTCATCCTGTCGGGCCTCTACGCGATGCAGCAGCGCAGCCATATCCGCATCTACCTGCTCTACGACATCATGCCGCGCGCGCTCCAGAAGGTCTGCGACGTGATCTCCGTCGCGCTGATCCTGGCCTTCGCCTTCTTCCTGTTCTGGGGCGGCTGGGGCGAGGCCAGCCAGAAATACCTCCGCTGGGAGACCTTCGGCACCGCCTTCGACCCGCCGATCCCGGCGACGCTCAAGCCGATGATCCTGATCGTGGTGACGCTGGTCGCGATCCAGGCCGTGGCGAACCTGATCCGCGACTGGAACGCCGAACCGGTCGTGCACAGCGCCGCCGACGACATCGACCCGGACGAGGTCGAGCGGCTGCGCCGTCAGGTCGGCGCGGAGTGATCCGGCACAGCGACCGATACGACTGACTGACCGAGGGGGCGACGGATGGACGTCGGAACGATATCGCTGATCCTGCTGATCGCGCTGATGCTGCTGCTCGCGATCGGCATGCCGCTGGGCTTCGCCTCCGCGATCCTCGCGGTCGCGGTGCTGGTGATGAAGTTCGAGCCCGCGCTTCTGACCGCGCCCTGGACCTTCGGCGAAGGGATGCTCACGGGGCGTTTCGGGTCGGGGCCGCTCAACATCCTGGCGCAGAAGATCTACGGGCTGCTGACCGACTACGTCCTGATCTCGATCCCGCTCTTCATCTTCATGGCGGCGCTGCTGGAGCGGTCGGGAATCGCGAAGGACATGTATTCCTCGCTCAACGTCTGGATGAACCGGACGCGGGGCGGCATCGCCATCGTCACCTCGATCATGGCGGTGATCATGGCGGCGATGTCGGGGATCATCGGCGGCGAGGTCGTGCTGCTGGGCCTGATCGCGCTGCCGCAGATGCTGCGGCTGGGCTACGACCGCAACCTCGCCATCGGCACGATCTGCGCCTCCGGCTCGCTCGGCACGATGATCCCGCCCTCGATCGTGCTGATCATCTACGGGCTCATCACCGAGACCTCGATCAAGGCGCTGTTCACCGCGGCCTTCCTGCCGAGCTTCATGCTGGCCTCCTTCATCATCATCTACATCATCGTCCGGACGCAGGCGAACCCGGCCCTCGCCCCCCTGCCCGAGGCGTCGCCCGACGACCCGCCGCCGGGGGAGAAGGACATGCTCTTCGGCGCGTTCCTCGCGATCCTCGTCGCGGGTTTCGGGACGGCCCTGTTCCTGCGCGCGCTGTTCTTCACGGTGACGGGGCAGAACGCGGTCGTCGAGGGGGTGGACGCGATCGTGCTCGGCACCCCCGGACATGTCGTGACCTTCGGGATCGTCGTGGCGGTGGCGCTCGCGCTCCTCTTCCTCGTCTTCAAGCCGCACCGCGCGAAGCGGGGCTGGTCAATGGGCAAGGGCCTCGTCGCGCCGATCGTGGTGATCGGCGTGGTGCTCGGCTCAATCTACGGCGGCATATCCGGCATCACCGAAGCCGCGGGGATGGGCGTCGTGGCGGTCTTCCTGATCGCGGTGTTCCGGGGCGAGGCCAACGTGGAGCTCGTCTGGGACTCGATGATGCGGACGCTCAAGTCGACCGGCACGATCATCTGGGTCACGATCGGCGCGGCCACGCTCGCGGGCGCCTACACGATCGCGGGGGGCCCCACCTACGTGGCGAACCTGATCGTCTCGGCGGACCTGCCGACGATGGGCATCCTGCTGACGATGATGGTGATCCTCCTCTTCATGGGCGCGTTCATGGACTGGGTGGGGATCGTGCTCCTCATCATCCCGGTCTTCCTGCCGATCGTGCAGCGCCTGCCGATCGAGGAGATCGGGCTTCTCGGCACGCTCGAGCCGTCGCAGCTCTCGATCTGGTTCGGCGTGCTCTTCTGCATGAACATGCAGGTCAGCTTCCTGTCGCCGCCCTTCGGCCCGGCCGCCTTCTACCTGAAATCGGTCGCCCCGCCCGAGATCTCGCTCACCGACATCTTCCGCGGCTTCCTGCCCTTCATCGGCATCCAGCTCCTCGCCCTGTCGATCCTGCTGATCTACCCACCGATCATCGCCATCCTGCTCGACTGAGGTCCCGCGCGGCTCCGGTCCGGCCCGTCTTTGCTTCGCAAATATCCCGGGGCTCCGGGGCTGGCCCCGGTCCCGTGCCTGGCCGCGTGCGCAGGCGGGGCCTTCTAACTTCCCCGGCCGGGGTCTATGACGATGGCATTCCCAGCCGACCGAGCCTCCGATGACCCGAACCATTCGCCTGCACGCCTCCGACAACGTCGTTACCGCGACCGGCCCGATGGAGGCCGGGGCGGCGGTGGAGGACGTGGTCACGGCGACGCTGATCCCGTCCGGCCACAAGATCGCGACCGCGCCGATCGCCACCGGCGGCGCGATCCTGAAATACGGGCAGATCATCGGCTACGCCTCCACCGACATCGCGCCGGGCGACCATGTCCACGTCCAGAACTGCGCGTTCCGGGCCACCGACCACGCCTACGAGTTCGGCACCGACCTGCGCCCGGTCGAGCCCGCCACGGGCGACACCTTCATGGGCTACCGTCGCAAGAACGGCAGCGTCGGCACCCGGAACTACGTCGCCGTGCTGACCTCGGTGAACTGCTCGGCCACCGCCGCCCACATGATCGCCGACGCCTTCGGGCCGGAGGAGATGGCGCAATACCCGAACGTCGACGGCGTCTGCGCCTTCACCCACGGCACCGGCTGCGGCATGGCAGGCGACGGCGACGGGTTCGAGGCGTTGCAGCGGGTGATGTGGGGCTATGCCCGCCATCCGAACCACGCCGCCGTCCTGATGGTGGGTCTGGGTTGCGAGATGAACCAGATCGACTGGCTGCTCGACGCCTGGGGGCTGGAGCATTCGCCGACCTTCCAGACGATGAACATCCAGAACGTCGCCGGCCTGCGCCGCACCGTCGAGGCGGGGATCGCGAAGATCCGCGCGATGCTGCCCATCGCCAACGAGGCGGTACGCGAGCCCTGCCCCGTTTCCGAACTGACGGTCGCGCTGCAATGCGGCGGCTCGGACGCCTGGTCGGGGATCACCGCGAACCCGGCGCTGGGCCATGCCTGCGACCTGCTGGTGGCGCAGGGCGGGACCGGCGTGCTGGCCGAGACGCCGGAGATCTACGGCGCCGAGCACCTGCTCACGCGCCGCGCGGTGGACGACGCGACGGGCGCGCGGCTCGTCGGCCTGATCGAATGGTGGAAGGACTATACCGAGCGCAACCGCGGCTCGATGGACAACAACCCCTCGCCCGGCAACAAGAAGGGCGGGCTGACCACGATCCTCGAGAAGTCGCTCGGCGCGGCGGCGAAGGGCGGGACGACCCCGCTCACCGGCGTCTACAAATACGCCGAGCAGGTCCGCGCCCATGGCTTCACCTTCATGGACAGCCCCGGCTACGACCCGGCCTCGGTGACGGGACAGATCGCGGGGGGCTGCAACCTCGTCTGCTTCACGACGGGGCGCGGCTCCGCCTTCGGCTCGAAGCCCGCGCCGACGATCAAGGTCGCGACGAACCAGACGCTGTTCGACCGGATGCCCGAGGACATGGACGTGAACGCCGGCGACATCCTCGACGGTCGGTCCAGCGTGGAAGCGAAGGGCCGCGAGATCTACGAGACCTTCCTGCGCGTGGCCTCCGGCGAGACGACCAAGTCCGAGGCGCAGGGGTTGGGCGACCACGAATTCGTGCCGTGGCAGATCGGGGCGGTGATGTGACGCCGGCCCCGTGGCGTTGACCGCACGGGCCGGGGCGTCCGTCATCCTTCTCGAACGGCACCGGACGCACCACTGATGCCGCCGCCGATCCCGGTTTCCCGGCTCGCGCGGCCGCGCGTCGACGATGCCGGCCGCGGCATCCTGCTGATGCTTGTGGCCAATGCCTTCTTCGCGATGAACGACACGTCGGTGAAGTGGCTGTCGCTCGCGGGGCTGCCCGCGCTGCAGCTCGCCTTCATGCGCTACGCCACGCATCTCGTGCTTTCCACCGGACCGATGCTCGGCCGCGACCATTCCGGCTGGACCGCACCCTGGCCGCTTTCGGGGCTGATGCTGCTGCGCGGGGGGCTGCTTCTCGTCTCGACCATCACCAATTTCGTCGCGCTGCGCTATCTGGACCTGACGACGATCGCGGCGATCACCTTCTCCTCGCCGATCCTCGTCTCCGCGCTTTCCGTGCCGCTTCTGGGCGAACGCGTGGGGCGGTGGCGCTGGGCGGCGATCGCCGTGGGCTTCGCGGGAGTCCTCGTCGTCGTGCGCCCCTGGGACGCTTCGTTCCACTGGGCGATGCTCCTGTCGCTGACGAGCGCGCTAGCGCTGTCGCTCTTCTCGATCCTGACGCGGCGGCTCGCGGGGGTGGCGGCGCCGCGGACGATGCAGCTCTATGCCGGGCTGGTCGGCACGGCGATCCTCGCCCCGTTCATGTTCTGGGTCTGGCAGATGCCGGCGACGGCGTTCGAATGGGCGCTGATGATCGGCTTCGGCGGCCTCGCCTGGACCGGGCACCACTTCTTCTCGCACGCGCATGGCTTCGCGCCGGCCAGCGTGCTGATGCCCTTCAGCTACGCCTTCCTCATCTACATGGCCGCGACGGGCTTCTTGGTCTTCGGCACGGTCCCTGAGGCGACGACCATTCTCGGCGCGATGGTGATCGCGGCGGCGGGGCTGTTCATCTGGTGGCGCGAACGGAGGGTGACGTGAAGGTCGGATTGATCGGGACGGGAATGGTCGCGGCGACGCATGTGGCGGCGATCCGCGACGCGGGGCTGGAGCTCGCGACGGTGCTGGCGCGCGATCCGGCGAAGACGCGGGCCTTCGCCGAGACACACGGCGCGCGGGCGGTCGAGAGCGTCGCGGCGCTCGCGGAGGGTGTCGATTTCGTCATTCTCCTGACCCCGCCCAACGCGCGGCAGGACCACGTGGCGGAACTGGCCCGGGCGGGCGTGCCGATCCTCGCGGAGAAGCCGCTCGAGCGCGACCTCGCGCGGGCGACGGCGCTGGTGGACCTCTGCGAGGCGGCGAACGTGCCCTTCGGCGTGACGCTGCAGCACCGGATGCGCCCCGCCGCAAAGGCGCTCGCGAAGGAGATGGCGGGGCTCGGGCAGATCGCCTCGGTCGACCTGCGCGTGCCCTGGTGGCGGGACCCGAGCTATTACGACGAACCCGGCCGCGGCACCTACGAGCGCGATGGCGGCGGGGTGCTGCTGACGCAGGCGATCCATTCGATCGACCTGATGCTGCATCTCTGCGGCCCCGTGGCCGCGGTGCAGGCGATGGTGGCGACGACGCCGCTCCACGATCTGGAGGCGGAGGATTTCGCGGCCGCCGCGTTGCGGTTCCGCGGGGGGGCCACGGGCGCGCTGATGGCCTCGGTCACGCACCGGCCCGGCGGGACGGAGGTGCTCACGGTCAACGGGACCGACGGTTCGGCCGTGCTCGTGGGCGGGGAGCTCACGGTCACCGGAGCGGACGGCGAACGCCGCAGCTTCGGCGAGCCGGCCGCGGGCACCGGCGGCGGGGCCGACCCGATGGCGTTCCAGCACGATTGGCACCAGGCGGTGATCGAGGATTTCGCCGCGGCCCTGCGCGAGGGACGCGCCCCGGCGATCCCGGCGCGGGACACGCTGCCGGCCATCGCGCTCATCGACGCGATCCAGGCCTCGGCGCGGTCGGGACAACGAGAGGAGATCGAGAATGTCTGAGGGAATCGCCGTCATCGGCATCGACCACCGGCACTGCTACACGATGGTCGCGAACCTGATTGAGGCCGGCGGGCATCTGGTCGGCTGGGCCACCGAGGGGGAGCCCGGCACGCTCGAGGGCTGGGTCGAGCGCTACCCCGACGCGCCGCGTCGCACGGAGGCGGAGCTGCTCGCGGACCCGGAGGTCACGATCGTGGTCACCGCGGGCGTCCCGTCCGAGCGGCCGGGTATCTCCTGCCGCGCCATGCAAGCGGGCAAGCACGTCCTGAGCGACAAGCCGGGCGCGCTGACGCAGGACGATCTGGAGGACATTCGCCGGACTGCCGGGGCGACGGGACGCATCTGGGCCGTCGATTTCAGCGAACGGTTCGAAGTGCCGGGCATGACCCGCGTCTCGCGCCTCGTGGCCGAGGGCGCCATCGGCGAGGTGATCGACGTGACGCTGCTGGCGCCACACCGGCTGAACGCGCCGACGCGCCCGGACTGGTTCTGGGACCACGCGAAGGGCGGTGGCATCCTCGCGGATATCGGATCGCACCAGATCGAGCAGGTGCTGCACCTGTCCGGGTCCACCGAAGCCGAAATCCTGTTCGCCGAGGCCGATTGCCTGCGCGCGCCGCCGTTCCAGGACCGGGGTCGCATCGCCATGCGCACGGGCCGGACCAGCGGGACCATCCTGCTGCACTGGTACACGCCCGACGGGCTGCCCACCTGGGGGGACGGACGGCTCTTCGTCACCGGGACGGATGGCTTCATCGAGATCCGCAAATACGTCGATCCCGAGGGGGCGGAGGGCGGCAATCACGTCATCCTCGTCAACAACGACCGTTCGGAGCGCTGGCAGGCCTCCGACGAGCCGCTGCCCTTCTTCGCGGGCTTCCTCGATGGCGTCCGGACGGGCCGCATGCCGGACCCGGAGCATCCGTTCCGCGTCATGGCGCTCGCCATCGAGGCGCAGGCGATGGCGGACGCGACCGGCGCGTGCTGACCTTCGCGGCGGCGGTCGTCTTCCTGATCGCCACGCCCGGCCCCGGCGTCCTCTCGACCGCCGGGATCGGGGCCGCCTACGGGGCGCGGCCGGGCCTGCGCTACCTCGTCGGCCTCTTCCTCGGCTCGAACGTCGTGGCGCTGGCCGTCATCTCGGGCCTGGCCGCGCTCATCCTCGCGGATGCACGGCTCCGCGTCGTCCTGCTTCTGGCCTCCGCGGGCTACCTGCTCTACCTCGCCTTCAAGATCGCCACGGCCGGCGCCCGCATCGCCTTCATCGAGGCGCGCCGGGAGCCCGGCATGATCGACGGTCTGGCGCTGCAGGCGATCAACCCCAAGGCCTATGCGGTGAACACCACCCTGTTCTCCGGCTTCCCGATCTTCACCGAAGCGACCCTGGCCGAGGCGCTCGTCAAGCTGGCGATCATGAACGCGATCTGGGTGCCGCTGCACCTCGCCTGGCTCGGCGCCGGCATCGGGCTCCGTCGCCTCGACCTCGCGCATCGGACGCAACGGGCGATCAACGTGGGGATGGCGGTGGCGATGCTGGCGGTCGTGGGAATGGCCCTGGCCACGCTCGCCCCCTAGACGGGGTGACCTATCGGGACGGCGGCCGACGGCACATCGTCGTTCACGGCCGCCTCCATCCCTCGATCCGCAGATACAGGCTGCGGCATGAAAAGCCTCCCACATGCCGGGGATCGGCAATCCGGGGGCGCGTGCCGGACCCGCTGCCCTGTTCCGATGCGACTCGTTCGGCTCGAAAAACCCGGCGCAGTGCCTCCCGTCGCACCGGACAGCTTGGCTGCGGTCGAGGGCGACGGGGAAACGCGGTCGTCGCCGCATTCGAGGATCGATGCCAAGGTCCTTGCGCCGCGTGCCGCGCACCTCTCCGGCGAGCGGACGGGCGACCTTCAGACCCCATCGCGATGCCTGACGTCACGGATATCCCTGACGCCCGTGTTGCGATCTGCCGTCATCGGTGGTGATATCCGCGCCTGACGCGCGGCCCACGGAGCCGCCGCGACACGATCGTGGAGGAGGAGCCATATGTTTGTGAAACAGATGACCGTGACCAGCCTGCTTGCGGGTGCGCTGGCCCTGACCGGGCAGGCTGCGCTGGCGCAGGAGGAGTGCAGCGATCGCGGCGCGCTCGACAGCATGTATTGCGACGCGGACGGCGACCTCGTCGCAGACGCGCCGGAGGACGAAAGCGAGCTGTCGAACCCCGACACGCTGGTCTTCGCCTACACGCCGGTCGAGGACCCGGCGATCTACGAGGACATCTGGGACCCGTTCATCGCGCATCTCGAGGAGGTCACCGGCAAGGACGTGCAGTTCTTCGCGGTCCAGTCGAACTCGGCCGAAGTCGAGGCGATGCGGTCCGGCCGATTGCACATCGCGGGCTTCTCGACCGGCCCGACCCCCTTCGCGGTAAACCTTGCCGGCGCGGTGCCGTTCGCGATCATGGGCTCGGACGACGGGCGCTTCGGATACACGCTGCAGGTCTACACCCAGGCGGATAGCGACATCCAGGAGATGCCGGATCTCGCCGGCAAGCGGGTCGCCCATACGTCGCCGACCTCGAACTCGGGGAACCAGGCGCCGCGGGCGCTGTTCCCCGATCTCGGCGTGGTTCCGGACGAGGATTACGAGGTGACCTATTCGGGCAGCCACGACCAGTCGATGCTGGGCGTCGTGGCCGGCGACTACGATGCCGCCCCCGTCGCCTCGGAGGTGGTCGACCGGATGGCCGAGCGTGGTCTCTACGATCCCGAGGAAGTGCGCATCGTCTGGGAAAGCGATCCGTTCCCGACGACCTCCTATACCTACGCCCACGACCTTGCCCCCGAACTCAAGGACGCGATCGAGGAGGCGTTCTTCTCGTTCGACTTCGAGGGCACCGCGCTCGGGGAGGAGTTCACCGGCGTGAGTAAGTTCATCCCGGTCACCTACGAGGACCAGTGGGCGGTCATCCGTCAGATCCAGGCGGCGAACGGCGTGCAGTACACGCCCGAGGGCCTCGCGGCCGAGTGACGTGGCCTCGGGTCCGGCCGGTCTGCGGCCGGACCCTCTCAGGAGATTCCCATGCTGAAGATCACCGACCTGGTGAAGCGCTACGGCGGCGGCGACCCGGTGCTCAAGGACCTCGGCCTGACGATCGAGGGCGAGAGCGTCGTCTCGATCATCGGCTCGTCCGGCGCGGGCAAGTCGACGCTGCTGCGCTGCATCAACCGGCTGGTCGAGCCGACATCGGGCTCGATCGTGCTCAACGGCACGGAGCTGACCCGCCTGCGCGGCCGCCACCTGCGCGAGGCGCGGCGCAAGATCGGCATGGTGTTCCAGAGCTTCAACCTCGTCGACCGCCTGACGGTGATGGAAAACGTGCAGTCCGGGCGGCTGGGCTACATCTCGACATGGGCCGCAATCATGCGGCGCTATCCGAAGGACGACATCCGCCGCGCCTACGAGCTGATGGAGCGGGTGGGCATCGCGCATTACGCCAACAAGCGCGCCGACGAGCTGTCGGGCGGCGAGCGGCAGCGGGTCGGCGTCGTCCGCGCCCTGATGCAGAAGCCCGAGATCCTGCTTGCCGACGAACCCACCGCGTCGCTCGACCCGAAGACGTCGGAGCAGATCATGGGCCTGCTGCGCGATCTCTCGCGCGAGCTGAAGCTGCCGGTGCTGATCAACATCCACAACGTGCACGAGGCGCGGGAATACACCGACCGCATCGTCGGCATGCGCTACGGCCGGATCATCTTCGACGACGCGCCCGGCGCGCTGGACCAGGAGGCGATGGACCGGATCTATTCCGGCAGCCCCGCCGCCGACCGCGCCGACGGGTTGAGGCAGGCGTCGTGAGCCATCCCGACACCTGGCAACGGCCCCCGTTCATATCGAACCCGGTGCTGCGCTGGGCGGTGTATCTCGGCGTCATCGTCTATGTCGGCTGGACACTCGTCACCCTGCCGATCGACTGGGGACGCGTGGCCGAGGGGCTCGTTCGGGCGCAACGCATCTTCGGCGGCGCCTTCCCGCCGAGCTTCGAGCGTTCGGGGCTGCTGATCGACGGGTTCCTCGAAAGCCTCAAGATCGCCGTTCTGGCGACGGCAGGTGGGGTCCTGCTGTCGATCCCGATCGCCTTCATGGCCGCGCGCAACATCGCGCCCAGGCCGGTCTTCTACCTGGGCCGGGCCATCGTCATCGTGGCACGCAGCTTCCATCCGGTGATCGTGGCCATCATCTTCGTCAAGGCCGTCGGCTTCGGGCCATTCGCCGGCGTCCTGACGCTGATCGTCTATTCCATCGGCTTCGTCGCCAAGATGCTGGCCGAGCGGATCGAGGAGATCGACTTCGGTCAGGTCGAGGCGATGCGGGCGGCGGGGGCCCCCTACTTCTCGACGCTCGCCTACGCGATCTTTCCGCAGATCATGCCGCGACAGATCGGTCTGACGATCTACCAGCTCGACTCGAACCTGCGGGCCTCGGCCGTGGTGGGCATCGTCGGCGCGGGCGGCATCGGCGCGACGCTCGCCAACGCCTTCGGCCGCTACGATTACGACTTCGCCCTGGCCATCACGATGGTCATCGTCGCCGCGATCCTCCTCTCCGAGGGCGTGAGCGGCTGGATCAGGAAGCGCCTATGACCCTCGCCGAGATGGGACGCGACGACTGGGCGCGCTTCACCCTGCGCCAGCGCATGCAGCGCTACGCCGTCTTCGCCGCCTGCGCGCTGGCGGTGGCCTGGGCGCTTGGCTCCATCGAGATCATCTGGGCCTGGGTCTGGGACGCGCCCGTGCAGATGGGCGACCTCTTCGCCCGGATGTATCCGCCCGACCCCACCAACCTCGGCACCATCCTTCGCGTGCTGTGGGAAACGGTGAACATCGCCACCATCGCCACGGCCTTCGCGGTGATCCTGGCACTGCCGGTGGCCTACCTCGCCGCGCAGAACACCACGCCCAACCAGGCGACGCTGTGGCTCGGGCGGCTGATCCTCGTCACCTCGCGGTCGGTCAACACGATCATCTGGGCCCTCCTCTTCGTCGCCATCTTCGGCCCCGGGATCATCGCGGGCATCGTCGCGATCATGTTCCGGTCGATCGGCTTCGTCGGCAAGCTGCTGGGCGAGGCGATCGAGGAGATCGACAAGCGGCCGGTCGAAGCGCTCGAGGCGACCGGCGCGTCGCGCTTCAAGGTCATCGCCTACGCCATCGTTCCGCAGGTGATGCCGACCTTCTGGGCCGTGGCGATCCTGCGATGGGACATCAACCTGCGCGAGTCGACGGTGCTCGGCCTCGTCGGCGCGGGCGGCATCGGCATCATCCTGCAGGGCGCCATAGACACATTCAACTGGCGCGAGGCGGCGATGGTGCTGCTGGCGATCCTGGCGCTCGTCATCCTGGGCGAGATCGTCTCTGCCTGGCTCCGCCGCCGGATCATATGAGCGGCGCCGCGGCGGCGGCGCTCGCCTGGCCGTTCGACGCCTACTGCGCGGTCGCCGATCGGTTGCCGCGGGCGCGCTTCGGTTCGGGCCACAGGTCCGCCGAGACTCTGGGCGAGGTCTGCGATCCCTTCGACGTGATCCTGCTCGACGCCTATGGCGTCCTCAATGTGGGCGAAGCCGCGATCCCGGGCGCGTCCGAACGCGTCGCCGCGCTGCGTCGTGCCGGCAAGCGCGTCATGGTCGTGTCCAACTCCGCGGGCTACCCCAAGCGGGTGATGATGGCGCGCTACGCCCGTCTCGGATTCGATTTCTCGCCCGAGGAGGTCGTCTCCAGCCGCGAGGCGTTGCTGGCCCACCTTGCTTCCCTGCCGCCCCGTCGCTGGGGGCTCATGCTGAATCCGCGCTACGGGCTGGAGGAGTTCGACGCGCCGTCCGGCGAATTTCTGGAAGACGACCGTGCGGCCTACGATCGGGTCGAGGGCTTTCTGCTCGTCGGCTCCGACGGCTGGACCGAGGCTCGGCAAACGCGACTCGAGGACGCGCTTCGCGCGCGGCCGCGCCCGGTCCTCGTCGGCAACCCCGACATCGCCGCCCCGCGCGAGGGCGGCCTCTCACGTGAGCCCGGCCACTTCGCCCACCGTCTCGCCGACAGCACCGGTATCGTCCCCGAATTCTTCGGCAAGCCGTTCCCGGCGATCTACGATCTGGCTCTTGGCCGTATGAGCCCGCGACCCGAACCACCGCGCGTGCTGATGGTCGGCGACACCCTCCACACCGACATTCTGGGCGGGCGCGGCATGGGCTTTGCGACGGCTCTCGTCACCGATTACGGCGCCCTCGCGGGAACCGACGTCGACGCGGCCATCGCCATCTCCGGCATCAGGCCAGACTTCGTCGTCCGCCGACCGTGAGGCCTGCCTCGGTCTCGAGGCTTCACCTGCATACGCATCCGGATCAGATTGACGTTCGTCGAACGCGCCAGGACGTTTCTGATCCGCTCCATCGGCGCGTCGCCAAAATCGTGCAGGATTACGGCCAGTACCTCGGCCCTATGCCCCTTGACGATCCTGCCGAAAGGAACGGTCTCCGATGACAGTTGCCGTCGGGAAAAGGGCACGACGCGCTGCTCGCCGGCATCGGGTCGACAGACCGTGTCCCCCGGCTCGGCGCCCGCGTCCAGATTGATGCCATACACGATCGGTATCGGCCAGCTCCTGAGGCGATGACGGGCGGGCAAGTCGTCCCTCTAGTCAGCGCCCTCCGGGTCAAGGCATCGAGGCCGGGGATTTGCGCGGGCATCCAGTCGAGCGGAGCCTCGGGATCGAAAGGCAGATCCGCCCGAGTCAGTTCTTTCCCCTTAATGCGACACCAAGAGGTTCGCCATCGAGAGCGGTGTCCTGGCGGACACCGACGAGGACGTACCCTGACAAGTGTCGGACACCGTCGAGGACATCGGTGCGGAACGCACCGGTCCCGACCCGGCGCCACCGGGACGCCCGAACGCGAAGAGGGCCCCCTTGCGGGAGCCCTCTCGTCGTTCCAGACCGTGGGTAGTGGCTTACTCGGTGATCTTGGAGACCACGCCGGCGCCGACGGTGCGGCCGCCCTCGCGGATCGCGAAGCGCAGGC
>NZ_CANLTR010000008.1 GCF_947494055.1 uncultured Jannaschia sp.
GACGCCATCGCGAACCGCGGCGCGGACGCTGTCATCCCGCCCCGGCGAAACGCCAAACCCTGGAAGAGGGACAGCCCCGGCGCAGAAGCGAGGAACGAGGCTCTGCGCACCATCAAGCGCCTCGACCGCACCGTCTGGCGACGATGAAGCGGCTATCACCGCCGCAGCCGCGCAGGGACGAAGCCTCTCGGGACATTGCTTCGCAATGCCCTGCCGGCCAATCGATGAACTGCATGAAGCTGCTCGGCCAGACGCTCATGGCCCGAGACTTCGACCGCCAGACAGCCGAACTCCAGGTCCGCATCGCCATCATGAACCGCTTCACTGCCCTCGGCATCCCCGTCACTCAACCCGTCGTCTGACCTCGGCTGGAACAGGGGGAGCTCGGCCTTCAGGCGTTCCGTGCAACAGAGCCACTCTGACAAAAAAGGCAGAACTATCTTCTAATTTCAAGGACGGCGTGGTGGAGCCTAGGGGAGTCGAACCCCTGACCTCTTGCATGCCATGCAAGCGCTCTACCAACTGAGCTAAGGCCCCTGACCGGCCTGCCATCTAGGGCAGGGTCGGGCACGGCGCAAGCGGAAAATCCCGCCCTGTTCGCCGTTCCCGCAAAGGTAAATCAGTCGTCGTCGTCGTCGCCGCCCACATCCGCGATCTCGTCGAGGGAGACGGTGTCGTCGTCCTCGTCGTCGTCGAGCACGGCATCGGCCGTATCGTCCGCCTCCGCATTGTCGTCCTCGATATCGACGTCGTCATCGTCGAGCAGCAGATCCTCGTCCGCCGTCTCGTCCTTCTTGGCGTCCACGTCGTCCTTGTCCGCCGCGAGGATGCGGGTCTTGTTGCCGGTGTCGACCGTGACTGTCTCGCCCGTATACGGGCTGACGATGGGCGAGCGGTTCATATCGTAAAAGCGCTTGCCGGTCGTCGGGCAGACCCGCTTGACGCCCCATTCTTCCTTCGGCATGTCGGTTCCTTCATCGCGTCCGGGCGCCTGTGCGGCACCGCTGGTCAAGGGAATTTGGCCCGGATGCCACAGGGGGGAAGGGGTGGCAAGCCCCGGGGGGGCGGTCATGTCCGAGACGTTGTCGGTGCCCGGCCTGGACGGGATCCCGGTACAGTTGCGCCGTTCCGCGCGGGCGCGTCGCATGTCGCTCCGGGTGGGCCGGTCGGACGGTCGCGTGACCCTGACGCTCCCGCAAGGCATGTCCGAGCGGCAGGCCGGCGCCTTCGTGCGGGATCAGGCGGCCTGGGTCCGGCGGGCCGTCGCCGCGGTGCCCGCGCTGCGGGTCGTGCGCGTGGGCGGGTCGGTGCCACTTCTCGGACGGGACGTTCCGGTGGTCGCGGGGTCGGGGCGGGCGGCGCGGCATCTCGGCGCGACCATCGCGGTCGCCGACGATGTGCAGGCCGGGCGGCGCGTGCAGGCGCTCCTGCTATCGTTGGCCCGGACGCATCTCGCCGCGTCGGTAGACCGGTATGCAGAGGCGATCGGCCGACGCCCGGCGAAGTTGTCGCTCAGGGACACGCGCTCCCGCTGGGGATCGTGTTCCTCGCGCGGGGCCCTGATGTTCAGCTGGCGGCTGGTGATGGCGCCGCCCGAGGTGCTGGACTACGTGGCCGCGCACGAGGTCGCGCACCTCCTTCACATGGACCATTCGCCGCGCTTCTGGACCGCCGTGGAGCGGCTGGTGCCGGACTACGCCGTCCACCGGGCCTGGCTCAGGACCGACGGCGCGGCCCTGCACGCGATCGACTTCACCGGCTAGCGCGCGTCGCACCAACCGGGGTCCGGTCGTATCAGGCGTGGATCGGGCCGTCGCCGCAGGCCAGCGCCGCCTCGCGCATCGCTTCCGAATAGGTCGGGTGCGCGTGGCAGGTCCGGGCGAGGTCTTCGGACGCGGCGCCGAACTCCATCGCGACGCAGACCTCGTGGATCAGGTCGCCGGCCATCGGGCCGATCACGTGGCAGCCGAGGATGCGGTCCGTCTCCTTGTCGGCCAGCAGCTTGACGAAGCCGTCCGCGTTGAAGTTCGCCTTGGCGCGGCCGTTGCCCATGAAGGAGAACTTGCCGACCTTGTAGGCGCGGCCCTGTTCCTTCAGCTGCTCCTCGGTCAGGCCGACATTGGCGACCTCGGGATGGGTGTAGATCACGCCGGGGATGACGCCGTAATTCACGTGCCCAGCCTGGCCGGCGAGGATCTCGGCGAGCGCCATGCCCTCGTCCTCGGCCTTGTGGGCGAGCATCGGTCCCTCGATCACGTCGCCAATCGCGTAGATGCCGTCGATGCTGGTCTTGTAGCCGTCATCCACCGCGATCTGGCCGCGGTTCGTCATCGACAGGCCGAGCGCGTCGAGGCCGAGCCCCGCCGTGTGCGGCTTGCGCCCCGTCGCGACGAGCACGACGTCCGCCTTCAGGCTCTGCGCGCTGTCGTCCTTGCGGAGCTTGTAGGCGATCTCGGCCTTTCCGTTCTTCGTCTCGACCTTCGAGACGGCGGCGCCGGTGATGAACTTGAGGCCCTGACGGGACAGGATCTTCTGGAAATTCTTGGCGACTTCCGCGTCCTGGCCGGGGGTGATGCCGTCGAGGAACTCGATCACCGTCACCTCGGCACCGAGCCGGGCGTAGACGCTGCCGAGCTCGAGGCCGATGACGCCGCCGCCGACGACGACCATGCTTTTCGGGATCTTCGGCAGGCTCAGCGCAGCCTCGCTGTCGACGACGATCTTGCCGTCCACCTCGATCTCGGCGCCGGGCACGGGGGCCACGTCGGAGCCGGAGGCGATGATGATGTGCTTTGCCTCGTGCGTCTCCTCACCGACCTTCACGCGGCCCGCTTCGGGGATGGAGCCCCAGCCCTTGAGCCATTCTATCTTGTTCTTTTTGAACAGGAACTCGATGCCCTTGGTGTTCTGGTCGATGGTGTCCTGCTTGTAGGCCTGCATCTGCGGCCAGTCGACGGAGGGGGTCTTGCCCTTGAGGCCCATCTTCGCGAACGTCGTCTCCGCCTCGCGCAGCGCCTCGGTCGCGTGGAGCAGTGCCTTGGACGGGATGCAGCCGATGTTGAGGCAGGTGCCGCCGAGCGTGTCGCGCCCTTCGACCACCGCCGTCTTCAGCCCGAGCTGGGCGCAGCGGATGGCGCAGACATAGCCACCGGGGCCGCTGCCGATGATGATGACGTCGTAGCTGGACATGAGGTCTCCGGGGTCGTTTGGGTCGGTCTGGCGGCGTGTTATGCGCGTGTTACGGCTGTGTTACGCGTGTGGCACAGATGTAGTGCATCCCCCCGCCGTGCAACACCCTCAGATCAGCGCGGCTGCGACCATCAGAAGCGTCGCGGCGAAGCCCAGGGCCCAGATGATCGACCGTCCCGGGCGCCAGCCGAACGCGTAGGCCGGCACGTAGAGGATGCGGGCGGCGAGGTAGATCCAGGCACAAAGGCCGGTGAATTCGCCCGCCTGACCCGAGAGCGTCACGATCACGACGGCGGCGGTGAAGAGGATCAGCCCCTCGAAATGGTTGGCGAGCGCGCGGCCGAGGCGGCCGGTCATCACCGACATCGGCCGCGACGGCTCCCGGTCGCGGGCGGACATGGTGTAGCCGGGGCCGAGCTCGCGATTGGCGGGGATGGCGTAGAGCGCGAACTGCACGGCCTGCAGGAGAACGGCGAGGGCGAGCGCCGTGAGTTCGGGCGTCATGACTCGGGCGGCGTGTCGCGCCGGGCGATCTGCCTCCGGCGGGCCCGCTCGATCATGATCGAGGAGAGGAGCGAGACGACGGCATAGAAGAGCAGGGCCACCGAAAGCCAGGGCGTCGGACCCTGCCACTTCGTGAGGATGACGGCGAGCAGGAAGACGATGGCGAGCCGCAGGGTCCAGGCGGACAGCACGCGGCGGACGGAGTCTCGGGTCTCGGGGGTCATGCGGTCCTCATGAACCGCGCGTCGAGGGAGGCGCCGGTGCGGCGCTCGGTCTCCAGCCAGGCCTCGGCCTTGTTCCGGTCGTTGGCCTCGAAGAGCGCGGTGACGCCGGTCCCGTCCGCGTCGCGCCAGAGCTGCATGAGGGTGAGGCCCGCGTTCATGCGCCCTTCCATGTCGCGGTCGAAATCCGCCTTCCAGGTGGTGTAGTCGGCGGGGGCGAGGTGGACGAGGAGGTTCATGGGAGGGCTCCAGTTCGGGGACGGCCCGTTCGACCATCTCGGGATCGGGTGTTGCATAGCAAAAAAGCGGGGCGGGGGAAACTCGAACGGGCGGCGGGATGCGGAGGGCAGGTCCTGATTGCCGGTGGGGGCGGAGCCCTCGGGTCGTGCCGAAGGCATGCCTTCGGCGTAACGGGTTGGCCGGCGAGCCCTCGACGATGTGGCAGAGTTCACGGTCGCGATCGCGGAACGCGTCGATGGGACATGGTGAGGGCAGGCCCCGGCCGCCGGTGGGGGAGAAGCCCCCGCGCCGTGCCGGAGGTACGCCTTCGGCGTGACGGGGCGGTCGGGGGCTGCTCGGCCTGCGGCCGGGCGACGGAGTTAACGGTTATGGCCGATCTCGTAGCCTATAACGTTCTCGGGGTGGCGGTTAAGGTAGTGCCGTTTATTTTGCAGCATGCAGGGTCGGGTCATCCGAGCTGTTAAACAGAATGACGTTGCAAGTGGCTGAAACAGTCGGTTTCTTCCACCCACCGCTCATTCTATGAACGCCCTTTCTTTCGGCTAGCCTTGGCCATCTCTTTTGCTTTTTCGGGAACCTTTTCCTCATTGATTTTATCAGAAAGTTTGTGAGCAGGGGCGATTAAGCCGTAGACCGTTACGCCATTCTGAATGAAAAAGTCTTCTGCCTTTTGCGTATTAAACTCATTGTTTGAAGAAATTTTTTGTAAAAGCGCTAGGGCATCTTTGACGCCAATAACGTTGTAGACTTCAAACTTATTTTTCTGTTCGTAATTTGGCATTTAGTCTCTCCGTCTACAGATCCATCAACAGCCGCCGCGGGTCCTCCAGCGCTTCCTTCACGCGGACGAGGAAGGTGACCGCGCCCTTGCCGTCGACGATGCGGTGGTCGTAGCTGAGCGCGAGATACATCATCGGGCGGATCACGATCTGGCCGCCGACGACCATCGGGCGGTCCTGGATCTTGTGCATGCCGAGAATGCCCGATTGCGGCGGGTTCAGGATCGGCGAGGACATGAGCGAGCCGTAGACGCCGCCGTTCGAGATGGTGAACGTCCCGCCCTGCATGTCCGCCATCGACAGCTTGCCGTCGCGGGCGGCCGCGCCCTTCTCGGCGATGGCCTTCTCGATCCCGGCGAAGGACATCGAGTCGGCGTCGCGGATGACGGGCACGACGAGGCCCTGCGGCGTGCCGGCGGCGATGCCCATGTGGACGAATTTCTTGTAGACGACGTCGGTGCCGTCGATCTCCGCGTTGACCTCCGGCACCTCCCTGAGCGCGTGGCAGCAGGCCTTGGTGAAGAACGACATGAAGCCGAGCTTCACGCCGTGCTTCTTGGCGAACAGCTCCTTGTACTCGTTGCGGAGCGCCATGACCTCGGTCATGTCCACCTCGTTGTAGGTGGTCAGCATCGCGGCGGTGTTCTGCGCGTCCTTGAGGCGGCGGGCGATGGTCTGGCGCAGGCGGGTCATCTTCACCCGCTCCTCCCGGTTCTCGTCCTGCGCGGCGACTGGGGCGCGGGGCGCGGGCTTCGCCTCGGGCGCGGGGGCGGTGGCGGGCTTCGCGTCGCCGGCCTTCAGCACGTCCTCCTTCATCACGCGGCCGTCGCGGCCGGTGCCCTTCACCTGATCGGCGGAGAGGTTGCGCTCGGCCATCAGCTTCTTCGCGGAGGGCGCGTCCTCGACGTCGCCGCGCTCGCCGGCGGCCTCGACGTTCGAGATGGCTTCCTTCGTCTCGGACTCGCCGGCGCCCGACGAGGGCTTCGGATCGACGGCGTGGGGCGCGGACACCCGGGCGCCGGCACCGGTGGACATCTCCGCGAGCTTGCCGCCCGCGGCGACCGTCTCGCCCTCGCCGGCGACGATCTTCGTGAGCGTGCCGGCGGCGGGGGCGGGCACCTCGACGGAGACCTTGTCGGTCTCCAGCTCGCAGAGCATCTCGTCGGCCTCTACGCTGTCGCCCTCGGCCTTGTACCACGTGGCCACGGTCGCCTCGGTGACGGATTCGCCCAGTGCCGGGACCATAACGTCGACGGAATCGCCGCCCGCCGCGCCGTCGTCGTCCGAGGGCGCGTCCGGTTCGGGTGCGTCGACCGGCTTGTCCTCGGCCGAGCCGGGCTCCGGCACGGCGGCCGGGGCCTCGTCGGAGGCCGACGCGCCGGCCCCCTCGCTGATCGTCGCCAGGAGCGCGTCGACGCCGACCGTGTCGCCCTCGTTCGCGACGATCTCGCCCAGCGTGCCGGTGGCGGGCGAGGGGACCTCGACCGTGACCTTGTCGGTCTCCAGCTCGCAGAGCATCTCGTCGGTCGCCACCTCGTCCCCCGGCTTCTTGAACCAGGTGGCCACGGTGGCCTCGGTGACGGATTCACCGAGGGTGGGAACTTTGACGTCGACGGTCATGACTTACTCCGTGCTCAGCGCTTCTTGGACGAGCGCGGCTTGCTGTGACTTGTGCTGGCTGGCCAGGCCGGTCGCGGGCGAGGCGGAGGCCGCCCGGCCGGCGTAGCGCGGCCGGGTGTTGGTGGCGCCGATGCGGGTGAGAACCCATTCGAGGTTCGGCTCGACGAAGGTCCAGCCACCCTGGTTCTTCGGCTCCTCCTGGCACCAGACGAACTCGGCCTGCTTGAAACGCTGCAGCTCGTTGACCATCGAGAGGGCGGGGAACGGGTAGAACTGCTCCAGCCGCAGGAGGTAGACGTCGTTCCGCCCGTCCGCGTCGCGCGCTTCGAGGAGGTCGTAATAGACCTTGCCGGAGCAGACGACGACGCGCTTGATCTGGTCGTCGGGCGCGAGGTCGAGCTCGGAATTGCCCTGCTGCGCGTCGTCCCAGAGGACGCGGTGGAAGCTGGAGCCGGTCGTGAACTCGGCCCGCCGGCTCACGGCGAGCTTGTGACGCAGGAGCGATTTCGGCGTCATCAGGATCAGCG
Organism: uncultured Jannaschia sp.; assembly: GCF_947494055.1. Lineage (GTDB taxonomy): Bacteria > Pseudomonadota > Alphaproteobacteria > Rhodobacterales > Rhodobacteraceae > Jannaschia. The sequence continues at coordinate 7,081 of NZ_CANLTR010000008.1, forward strand.
GCTTGCGGAAGTCGCGGTGCAACTGCCGACGCAGGATGTGGAAGTAGTTCGCCGGCGTGGTGCAGTTGGCGACGATCCAGTTGTCGGAGCCGCACATCTGCAGGAACCGCTCCAGCCGCGCGGAGGAATGCTCCGGCCCCTGACCTTCGTAGCCGTGCGGCAGGAGGCAGACGAGCCCCGACATCCGGAGCCACTTCGACTCGCCCGAGGAGATGAACTGGTCGAACATGATCTGCCCGCCATTGGCGAAGTCCCCGAACTGCGCCTCCCACATGGTGAGCGCGTTGGGCTCGGCCAAGCTGTAGCCGTATTCGAAGCCGAGCACGGCGTATTCCGACAGCGCCGAGTCGATGACCTCGTAATGCGACTGTCCCTCCCGGATCTGGTTCAGGGGGTAATAGCGTTCCTCGTTCTCCTGGTTGACGAAGGCCGAATGGCGCTGGGAGAAGGTCCCGCGCGTCGAATCCTGTCCCGACAGACGGACGCGGTAGCCCTCCGTCAGCAGCGACCCGAAGGCGAGGCTCTCGGCCGTCGCCCAGTCGAACCCTTCGCCGGACTCGAACATCTGCGACTTCGCATCGAGCAGGCGGCCGACCGTCTTGTGCAGCGCGAAGCCGTCCGGCGTCTTCGTCAGCGCCCGGCCGATCTCGTCGAAGGTCTCGGGTGCGATGGCGGTCTCGCCGCGGACGTACTCGTCCGCGACCCGGCGGTCGAGATGCGACCAGCGTCCGTCCAGCCAGTCGGCCTTGTTCGGGCGGTAATCCTTTCCGGCCTCGAACTCCGCGGCCATCTTCTCCTGGAACGCGGCCTTCAGCCCCTCGATCTCGCCCTCGGGGACCAGCCCCTCCCTGGTGAGACGATCAGTGTAGAGCGACAGGGTCGTCTTCTGCTTCTTGATCGTCTTGTACATGAGGGGGTTCGTGAACATCGGCTCGTCCCCCTCGTTGTGGCCGAAGCGGCGGTAGCAGAAGATGTCGATGACGACGTCCTTGCCGAATTTCTGGCGAAACTCGATGGCGACCTTCGCGGCGTGGACCACCGCTTCCGGGTCGTCGCCGTTGACGTGGAAGATCGGCGCCTCGACCACCAGCGCGTTGTCGGTCGGGTAGGGCGAGGAGCGCGAGAAGTGCGGGGCGGTCGTGAAGCCGATCTGGTTGTTCACGACGAGATGGATCGTGCCGCCGGTCCTGTGCCCGCGCAGGCCCGAGAGCGCGAAGCATTCCGCCACAACGCCCTGGCCCGCGAAGGCCGCGTCGCCGTGCAGCAGCATGCCGGCCACCTTCTTGCGGTCGGTGTCGCCGAGCTGATCCTGCTTGGCGCGGACCTTGCCCAGGACGACCGGGTTCACCGCCTCGAGATGCGAGGGGTTGGCGGTCAGCGAGAGGTGGACGACGTTGCCGTCGAAGGCGCGGTCGGAGCTTGCGCCGAGGTGGTACTTAACGTCGCCGGAGCCGTCGACGTCCTCGGGCTTGAAGCTGCCGCCCTGGAACTCGTTGAAGATCGCCCGGTAGGGCTTCTCCATGACGTTGGCGAGCACCGAGAGGCGGCCGCGATGCGGCATCCCGATCACGATGTCCTGCAGGCCGAGCTGCCCGCCGCGCTTGATGATCTGCTCCATCGCCGGGATCAGGCTCTCGCCGCCGTCGAGGCCGAAGCGCTTGGTGCCCATATACTTGACGTGGAGGAACTTCTCGAAGCCCTCGGCCTCGACGAGCTTGTTCAGGATCGCACGCCGACCCTCGCGGGTGAAGGCGATCTCCTTGCCCAGCCCCTCGATACGCTCCTTCAGCCAGGCCGATTGCTGCGGATCGGAGATGTGCATGTATTGCAGCGCGAAGGTGCCGCAATAGGTCCGCTTCAGGATCGAGACGATCTGGTTGAGCGTCGCGACCTCGAGGCCCAGCACGTTGTCGATGAAGATCGGCCGTTCCAGATCGGCCCCGGTGAAGCCGTAGGATTGCGGGTCGAGCTCGGGATGCGGATCGCGCGTCCGCACGCCGAGCGGGTCGAGATCGGCCGCGAGATGGCCGCGGATCCGGTAGGCCCGGATCAGCATCAGCGCGCGGATCGAGTCGAGCACGGCGCGCCGAACCTGCGCGTCGGTGATCGCCGTCCCGGTCGCCTCGGCCTTCGCCTTGATCTTGTCGCCGGCCGCGCGCGCCTCCTTCGGGTCGACCGGCGGGGCGGGCCATTCCCCGGTCAGCGCCGCGGTCAGGTCGTCGGCCGGCATCGGCGGCCAGTCGGCCCGCGCCCAGGACGGCCCCGCCGCCTCCGCCTCGGCGGCGCCGGATTCGTCCTCCAGCGTGTCGAAGAACTGCTTCCATGCCTCGTCCACGGCCCCCGGATCGGAGGCGTAGCGCGCGTACATCTGCTCGAGATACGCGGCGTTGTGTCCATGCATGAAGGAGGTCGAGCGGAAGATGTCGTTGGAGGACTGGTCGGTCATGGCGGGACCTTCATACTAAGCTGGGAGAGTCGGACCTGTGACGGTTCGGGCCTTTCGCGGGTACGACGCTTAGTCCCCCCGCAAGGTCCTCGGCAATGCGCGTCGTCACCGATGCGCGGGAATAGTAGCGTCTCTGCATGTTCTGCAGCATATTTCCCTTCGAAGTCGCTGCCGCGGCGTCTCTGAGATAACTAATGCATTTTTCGGCAAATGCATCAGCCTCGTCGACCGGCTCGATCGCAGCGGCGATTTCCCTGCCGAACCCCGATCCCGACAGCGTCGTCGCGACGACGGGACGCGCATACGCGCACCCCTCAATCACCTTGATCTGGGACCCGGCGCCCTCGCGAATGGGGCAGACGACCACGCGCGCGTCCGAATAGGCATCGGGCAGGTTGTCGACCGTGCCGACGATCCGGACCCCGGGCGTGTCACCGTAACGCGAGGCGACCTCCGCCCAGTCGCCGAAACCCACGATCTTGAAAATCGCATCTGGGACGGCGGCATGCACACGGGGCCAGCAATTCTTGAGAAACCAGAGCACGCCCTGACGGTTCGGCATGTGACCCGCTCCGCCGATGAACATGACGGACTTTCCCTCTCCGGCCGGTCCGATCGCCTTGGCCTGTTCGGATGCGAACGGGACGTTCGGGACGACGGACTGGTTCAGGTCCGGCGCCGCGAACAGGTCCTCTTCTTTGGCGACCCAGACATGCCCCGCCGCGCGAAGCCGCTCCGTCATCAGGGACCGGACGCGCGACGTCAGGGCACGTGCGGCGAGGGACCCCGCGCCCGCTCCGAGACGCGAGCGAAGCTGGATAGCCATCTTTCGATCGTCGCGATCGTCGACGTCGACGATGACGCGTCGATCGGCATCGCTCTCGTCCGTCAGGCCGGAGCGCGCGAATGTGAGGTAGTAGCGGAACACGACGATTGACCGGCCGCCCTTGCGCGTCATCTCGTCTAGTCGGGCCTTGAGATCCGGCTCGGCCGCCATGTCGGCGCGCGGCAGGCAGACGCGTCGGACGATCTTCCAGACCTTTCCGATCCGCCCGGTTGCGTAGATATCGAACGATCTGACGGGAAGTCCCACAACGCGCGCCGCGCCGGGAAAGAATACGCCCGCATCGGTATCCTCCGGAACCCCCAGAAGGACGACCGTAACGGGATGGATCGACCGCAGCACGTCGAAGAGGATACGCGTGCGCTGGCCGCCCCCGGTCATCGGATGCACGGCACCGGTCGGAACGACCAGATACACGTGGGCGGGCTCCGCCACCGGACGGAGGGATTTCGCTGTGTGTTCTGGACCGGTCCCTTCCACCCCTCAACCCCTGTCGATCGCTTCCTTCACCGCTTCGCCCAGCGTCGCCGGGCTGTCGGCGACGACGATGCCGGCGGCGCGCATGGCCTCGATCTTCGACTCGGCATCGCCCTTGCCGCCCGCGACGATGGCGCCCGCGTGGCCCATGCGACGGCCCGGCGGGGCGGTGCGGCCGGCGATGAAGCCCGCCGTCGGCTTCCAGCGGCCGGCCTTCCTCTCGGAGGCGAGGAACGCGGCCGCGTCCTCCTCGGCGGTGCCGCCGATCTCGCCGATCATGATGATCGAGGTCGTCTCCGGATCGGCGAGGAACATCTCGAGCACGTCGATATGCTCGGTGCCCTTGATCGGGTCGCCGCCGATGCCCACCGCGGTGGACTGGCCGAGCCCCATGTCGGTGGTCTGCTTCACCGCTTCGTAGGTCAGCGTGCCGGAGCGCGAGACGACGCCGACGGAGCCGCGCTTGTGGATTTGGCCGGGCATGATCCCGATCTTGCAGGCGTCTGGCGTAATGACGCCGGGGCAGTTCGGACCGACCAGCCGCGTCTTCGCGCCGTCGAGCGCGCGCTTCACCTTCATCATGTCGAGCACCGGGATCCCCTCCGTGATGCACACGACGAGCGGGATTTTCGCGTCGATCGCCTCGAGGATGGAATCGGCGGCGAAGGGGGGCGGGACGTAGATGACGGAGGCGTTCGCGCCGGTCTTGGCCACCGCCTCGTGGCAGCTGTCGAAGACGGGCAGGTCGAGATGGGTCTGACCGCCCTTGCCGGGCGTGACGCCGCCGACCATCTTCGTGCCGTAGGCGATCGCCTGTTCGGTATGGAACGTCCCCTGGGACCCGGTCAGGCCCTGGCAGATGACCCTGGTGTTCTCGTCGATAAGTATGGCCATCCGGGCCTCCTGCGGTGTGTCGTTCGGTTATTGCGGCGGCGCGGCGGGCGGCGCGTCGCCGGACCCGTTCCCCCCCGAGGAGCGGTGGCGTCGTGCGGCCCGGCCCTTGCGTGCGCCTTTGGGTGCCGTCCGGCCGCGGCCGCCCTTGCCCTGCGCACGAAGCGTCAGAAGCAGGTCGAGGCCGGCCCGCGCCACATCCTCGGCACGAAGGGCCGGCTCGTCCGCCTGCGGGTCCGGGCGCGCGGGGAACAGGACGTCGCGATCGGGGAAGAAGCGGGCGCGGAGCCGCTCGTTCGACGCCGCGTTGACCTCCCGCACATGCCGGACCTGCTCGGCGTTCAGGCGGACCTTCGGGAGATCGAGCGTCTGCCGCTCCAGCGCCTGCCGGACCGCCAGCTTGCGGGGGTCGACCCTGGTCCCGTCGCTCGAGAAATGATTCATCCGCTCGTTGGCCACGCGCAGGAGGGCCGCCCCGGCCGCGCTGAGGGACTCGTTCAGGCGGGGGGCGTCCGCAAGGCCTTCGAGATCGGTTCCGATCCGCGCGGCGAAGTCCGCGACGAGGTCGCCGTCCCGAAGGGCGTCGCGTTCCGTCAGGCCGATCTCGACCCGATCCTTGCCGAGCGTGTCAGCCCAGAGCGCCGCCTTCGCATGCCAGTCCTGGACAGCGGATTGCGCGACGACCTGCGGCAGGGTCTCGGTCACGCCGCGCTTCAGGTCCTGGGAGTAGGCGCTGGCGAGCCAGTCCTCCTGTCGGCGGACGTAGAAGATGTATCGCGTCGCGTCGAAGAACTGCGCGAGCCAGCTTTCCAGGGCCTCGACTTCGGCGGGCGTATGGGTATGGGCTGCGATGTATTCCGACGAGACGATGAAGACCGGCTCTCGGCGCGACCGGACATGTGCGCCGAAGAACTCCTCGAAGGTCCGGACGAACCTTTTTTGGTCCGACAGGTCGGTGATCCCGTGGACGCGGCGCACGAAGGCGCTTTCCACGAGGCGCCCGAGCCGATGGCTGTGGCAGATCTTGATGCCTTCGTGGGCCGTGCTCGGGTAATGCCCCGGCAGCGACAGCCTGTCGTAGCCGACGCCGCGGGACGACAGCGCCGCGGCGTTGATGTCGAGCCATCGCTGGATCGAGGTGGAGCCGCATTTCGGCATGCCGATATGGACGATCGCCTTCACGATCCGGATGGCCCCCGCCGTGCGGTCGGGGGCGACGTCCCGGTCCGTGGCGCGCCCCGCGGGCCGGACCCGGACCGCACCGCGCGCGCCGGTCGCCGGGGAACGCGATCCGCCAGGGCGGCCTGCGGGAGGTCGGATCGTCCGCCTACGAGAATGGCCATCCCGGCCTCCTGCATTTCATCGCCCCGTTCGGAGGTCGCGCGCCGTGTCTCGACCTTCGGGACGCTGGACTCAAGCGCTTTGGGGTTCCTTCGTGGAATCACGGCCCTGAAGCGCCAGCATCACGTCGAGCGCGACGGTCGCGACATCCTCCGCGCGCAGGGCCGGGCCGTTCGTATCCGAGACGGGACGCGGGGGGAACAGCTCCTCGCGGTCCGGAAAGAACCGGTCCCGCAGCTTGGCGTTGCCCGTCGCGTTCACCTCCCGCACCTGCGCGACCTGCGCCGCATCGAGCTTGATCTTCGGCAGCTTCAGCGTCTGTTGCAGGAGGGCCCGCCGGATCGCGATCTTCTGCGGGTTCACCCTGCGTCCGTTGTCGACCGTGTGGTCGATCTGGGTGTTCACCACGCGGAGGTATTCGGCGCCTGCGGCGGTGAGGGACTCGTTCTGGCGCTGCGGGGTCGCGAGGCCTTCGGCTGTGGTCCCGATGCGGTTCGCGAAATCCTCGAGCAGGTCGCCGCCGATCAGGAAATCAGGCTCCAGCAGGCGGACATCCACCCGATCGTCCCCGACGGTGTTTCCCCAGATGGCCGCCCTGCGGAACCAGTTCTGCTTGGCGTCGCCCTCGATCATCTCGGAAAGCGTCTGCGTCACGCCGCGCTTGATGCGCTCCGAGTAGGAACTCGCCAGCCAGTCCTCCTGCCGGCGGAAATAGACTAGGTAGCGGATGTCGTCGAAATACTGTCCGAGCCAGCTTTCGAGCGCGCGGACACCTTTCGGCGTCTTCGTGTTGGCGCCGAGATATTCCGACGAGACGACGAAGGTCGATTCCTTCCGCTTACGCACGAGATTGCCGAAATACTCGGAGAATTTCCGGGCGAAGCGTCGCTGGTCCTCGAGCGAGAAGATGTTGTGCGCCCGGCGGATCGTCGGGTTCTCGACCACCGCGCCGAGCAGGTCGTTCTGGCAGATCTTGATGCCTTGATGCGCGATCGTCACCGGATAGCCGGGCATGCTCGCATTGTCGTAGGCGATCCCCCGCGCGGCCAGCGCCTCGGCATTCTCGTTCAGCCAGTTCTGGATCGTGGTGGAGCCGCATTTCGGCATCCCGATATGGACGATGACTTTCATTCTCGGAGTTCCGCTGTCTGGCTTGGGCCGTGCACGATCAGGATCACCGGGTGATCGAACACGGCGCCTTCGCCGGTTTCGGGGTTCAGGAACAACGTGCGCGCCTGTTGCAAGGTGATGGAGAGTCCGTCGAAAAAGAACCCGACACCCCCGTCGATGTTACGTCCCGCGCCGCGGGGCGCGGCCAGCGTGTCGCTGCCATCGACGAGGCGCGGCGCGAGGATCTCGCCGACGAGCCGGTTGGCCCGGTCGATCCCGACAGCGGGCGAGCCGACGGAACAGCCGCTGCCGCGGACGACCTGCCGCGCACCGGTCGCGTCGTTGTAGAACTGGTCCGGGACGGGACCGATCCGCACGAAGGTGAGGGTTCCGGGATTGGCGTAGATCGTCGAGCCCCCGTCGCGCTCTCGGACGGGAAAGTTCAATCCGCGCGCGGCCCGGTCCTGCGCGCTCTGGGAGCTGTTGTTGAGGCAGACCGCCTCCGCCGCGAACCGCATCCGCTGCGCCGCGATGTCGGAAACGCCCGGCTCGAACCCGTTGGTGGTCGAGACGCAGCCGGCGAGGGCAAGGGGGAGAAGAGGTGCAAACCTTTTCGTCAGGCCAGTTCGGATCCACGCCCCGAACCTAAACTGGCGCCCTGCATTTTGTGCCGCCGTCATTGTCAGCAGCCTTCTCGCTGAGATGCCGAGAGAGACCTGTTCCTGCACGTCGGGTCGGACGCGCCATCGAGGTGATATAGCGTGATGGAGGCCGGCCGGTTCGCGGCGGGAGAGTCGGGACCGGCGCCTACGAGTGCAAAGCGCGTTCCATTGCCGATCCAACGCTCGATCCCGCCACCGAAAGGCCCTTGTCCGACTTCCATGCGACGATAGCCGGCAGCTTCCAGCGTCGAGGAAGCTCGGGTGAAGACGTCCGGGCCCAAGGTGTAAGGCTGAACGTCTATCGTGCAGGCGATCCGCGGCGTGTCGTAGACCGACACCGTGATCGGGGTGCTGAAGCCGAAGAGGGACGGTATCTGTTCGGCGCTTTGCTTGACGAAGATCGTTCGACCAAGCGACATCGTTTCAATGTAGCCGTCTGTCCGAAGCGCTTGCAGCGTATCTGGACCGGACAGCTCGCTCCGACGGCAGGCATCAGTGAGACGTTGGGCCTCGACATCCTGGTTTAAGCCGACGCTCCCTGGAATATCGGGTCCGACCAAGATTTGCTGGCAAGCCGACAGGCCGAGCGTCAAACCGGCGACAATCAGCGAAAGGCGCAGACGCCGATTGCAGAGGGCAGATACCCTGTTCCAGATGGAATGGTGCCGCGACCCCAACAACACATTCCTGCCGATCTGCAAGGGATCGGGGCTCGTCCAGTCTATCCGGTCACTTGCTGTTTGGTCCGAGCTCTCTCCGGCAGTACGAGCGACTCGTGCGTGAAGGCTGCGCGCTCCGTAGTAGGTCGAAGGTTTAATCTGGCGATCTACTTCTGCGGGCCCCGCCCGGCGACCCGCTTCCGCGGTCCGCGTTCGCGCCTTCGATCGATCCACCGGATCGACCGCTCCGCGACGATGTCGCGGAGCGGCGCTCACCCCTTCACCGCCTTCACGATCTTCTGCGCGCCGTCCTTCAGGTCGTCGGCCGCGATCACGTCGAGCCCGGACTGGTTGATGATCTCCTTGCCCCGCTCGACATTCGTGCCTTCGAGCCGGACGACGAGCGGCACCTGCAGCCCGACCTCCTTCACCGCGGCGATCACGCCCTCGGCGATGACGTCGCAGCGCATGATGCCGCCGAAGATGTTGACGAGGATGCCCTTCACGTTCGGGTCCGAGGTGATGATCTTGAACGCCTCGGTCACCTTCTCCTTGGTGGCGCCGCCGCCCACGTCGAGGAAGTTCGCGGGCTCCGCCCCGTAGAGCTTGATGATGTCCATCGTCGCCATCGCGAGGCCGGCGCCGTTGACCATGCAGCCGATCTCGCCGTCGAGCGCGATGTAGTTCAGGTCGTACTTGGAGGCGGCGAGCTCCTTGGAATCCTCCTCCGTCTCGTCGCGCAGCTCGGCGATGTCCTTGTGGCGGTAGATCGCGTTGCCGTCGAACCCGACCTTCGCGTCGAGCACCTTGAGGTCGCCGGTATCGGTCACGATCAGCGGGTTGATCTCCAGCATCTCCATGTCCTTCTCGACGAAGGCCTTGTAGAGGACACCCATCAGGTTGACGCATTGCTTGACCTGCGTGCCTTCGAGGCCGAGCTCGAAGGCCACGCGACGGCCGTGCCAGGGCTGGTAGCCGGTGGCCGGATCGACGTCGAAGCTCAGGATCCGCCCGGGGGTGGAGGCGGCGACCTCCTCGATGTCCATGCCGCCCTCGGTCGAGCAGACGAACCCGATCCGGCTCGTCTGGCGGTCGACCAGCAGCGCCAGGTAGAGCTCGCGCGCGATGTCGGAGCCGTCCTCGATATAGATGCGGTTGACCTGCTTGCCAGCCGGCCCGGTCTGATGCGTCACGAGCGTCCGGCCCAGCATGCGGCGCGCTTCCCCGGCCGCGTCCTCGACCGACCTGGCGATCCGGACGCCGCCCTTCTCGCCGGCATCGGCCTCCTTGAAGGAGCCCTTGCCGCGCCCCCCCGCGTGGATCTGCGCCTTCACGACCCAGAGCGGCCCGTCGAGCCGGCTCGCCGCGTCCTTCGCATCCGCCGCACGCGTGACCGCCACGCCATCGCCGACCGGCGCGCCGTAATCCCGCAGGAGAGCCTTGGCCTGATATTCGTGGATGTTCATCGCGGACTCCTTCGCGGCTGGCCTGCGCCTTCCATGCCGCAACTTGTCCGTGGGAGAAACCCGCAGGAGGACAGAATCCGTCATTTCAGAGGCGCCGTCGGGTCGGAACGCCGAAATTGACGCCAGAGGTCTGCGTTTCGTGGAGTAGCTGCGCGTTCCGCGTTCGGAGCAACGTCGTGTCGGCGGCGTCGCTTGCCGGGCCGGGGCGCCGGTCATGCGTTGATACGATAAGCCGCGAGGTCGGCGTTCGGAGCGATCCGGACGGCGAGGTGCCGGTCGAACTTTCCGGCGAGCCTCGCGACGCAGGAGGAAGGCCGTGTTCGCGACCCGTTCGAACTTACGACAAAAGACGAGACCACACGCGCGACCCGGAGATCGGATCGCGCGGTGACCGCGAGCCACTGCGCGCCTCAGAAAGGCAGCAATCAGATCAGGATCGCGTAGTCGTCAGGCCGTCCGCGAACTCGGCCGCGGCAACCTGACCTCCTGAGGCGTCCGCCAAAGGAGAACTGGATGACCAGCGCTCGCCTTCGTCGAGGGCCCGGCATGTTTCCCACAGGGCCGATCTCCTGCCTCCATCGGCGCTCAGCCCAGCGTGTTGTCGATCCCGCGGCAGGCTGCGACGAGGCCGGTCACCGCTTCGACGGACTTGTCGAACATGCCCTGCTCGTCGCGGTTCAGCTTGATGTTCACGACCCGCTCGACGCCCCCGGCGCCGATGATCGTCGGGACGCCGACATACATGCCGTTCAGGCCGAACGCGTTGTCGACCCAGGCCGCGCAGGGGAGGAGGCGCTTCTGGTCCTTGAGGTAGGCTTCGGCCATCTCGATCGCCGAGGAGGCCGGGGCGTAGAACGCGGAGCCGGTCTTCAGGAGGCCGACGATCTCGGCCCCGCCGTCGCGGGTGCGCTGCACGATCGCGTCGAGGTTGTCCTGACTGGTCCAGCCCATGTCCACGAGGTCGGGCAGGGGGATGCCGCCGACGGTCGAGTATCGTACCAGCGGCACCATCGTGTCGCCGTGACCGCCCAAGACGAAGGCGCTGACGTCGCGCATCGACACGTCGAACGCGTCCGCGAGGAAGTGGCGGAACCGGGCCGAATCCAGCACGCCCGCCATGCCGACGACCTTCGCGTGCGGCAGGCCGGAATATTCGCGCAACGCCCAGACCATCGCGTCGAGCGGGTTGGTGATGCAGATCACGAAGGCATCGGGCGCGTTCTCCCGGATGCCCTCCCCGACCGCCTTCATCACCTTCAGGTTGATGCCCAGAAGGTCGTCGCGGCTCATGCCCGGCTTGCGCGGCACGCCGGCGGTCACGATGCAGACATCGGCGCCCGCGATGTCGGCGTAGTCGTTGGTGCCCTTGAGCCTGGCGTCGAACTTCTCGACCGGCCCGCTCTCGGCGATGTCCAGCGACTTGCCCTGCGGAATGCCCTCGCTGATGTCGAAGAGGACGACATCGCCGAGCTCCTTGATGGCGGCGAGGTGGGCAAGCGTGCCGCCGATCTGTCCGGCGCCGATGAGGGCGATCTTGGGTCGGGCCATGTCCGTCTCCGATAAGTCCGTTACGTCCGTGCTCTCGTGCGGGTTCAGGTATCGCGGGCGGATGTCCGGGCGCAAGGCCCCCGCCTTCCGCCCAAACGCGAAAGGGCGCCCGTGGAGGGCGCCCTGTCCAGGATTCCGCGATGTGTCCGGTCAGGCGTCGGCGTCGGCCATGTAGGCGAGGTCGTCGACGCGATCCTCCCAGGACTGCCCGCTCGCCACCAGGCACATGCGCCCGTCGGGGAGGGTGACGGTGATCGTCCAGGAGCCGGTATCCTCGGAGGCGAATACCTCCACGACACGGTTCTTCGCCCCGAGGCCGAGGCCGCGTCGGGTCTCGCCGTATTTCACGCCGAGCCGCTCGATCACCTCGTTGCGGGCCCCGCAGGACTGACCCGCATGGGCGGGCAGGGTCAGGAGCGTCAGCGCGACTCCGGTCAGCGTCGCGAAGAAGGCGTTCAGGTACTGGGTCTTCGTCATGGCACATTCCTTTCACGAGTAGCGACGGGACGCATGCACGGACGTGAGCGGCAGAAGTCCCGTCTCGTCCATTGTGCGGACCCGGTCGGTGCCGGAACCGAAGTGGTGTGGCTCACCCTCACCCATGAACAGAAAGATAGGGTTAACGGACCGGACCTGCGCACGCTGGGCAGCAAATTCGAACGCAACGATCTGTCGTCGTGCCGGCTGCACCTTGCGCGAGAATTGCGGGCATGGTTCGAAGGCGCTGCCGCTCAGGAACCGCTCGATGCCCGAATTGCGCCCCCTGCGATCCGTCCTCTACATCCCGGCGTCGAAGACGTCGGCGCTCCAGAAGGCCGTCGACCTTCCGACCGACGCGATCATCTTCGATCTCGAGGATGCCGTGGCCCCCGATCAAAAGGACGATGCCCGCAAGGCCCTGGTGGCGATGCTGCGCGAGGCGGATCACGGGGCCCGCATGCGGATCGTCAGGGTGAACGATGCCGCCACGGAATGGGGCGCGGCCGACGTGACGGCCGTCGCCGACCTCCCTATCGACGCGCTTCTCGTGCCGAAGGTGAACGGACCCGACGACGTGGCCCGTGTCGCCGGGGCGCTGACGGGGCCGACGCGCGTCTGGGCGATGATGGAGACGGCGGAGGGCATCCTGAACGCGGCCAGTATCGCGCGTGCGCCGGGGATTGGCGGGTTCGTACTCGGGACGAACGATCTTGCGGAGGAACTGGGTTGCCGGCCGGGCCCGGACCGGTTGCCGCTGATGACGGCCCTGCAGACCTGCCTCCTCGCGGCACGGATGGCCGGCATCCCCTGCATCGACGGGGTCTACAACGCCTTTCGGGACGAGGACAGGCTGCGTGCCGAATGCGTGCAGGGGCGCGATCTCGGCATGGACGGCAAGTCGCTGATTCATCCCGGGCAGATCGCGGTGGCCAACGAGGTCTTCGCGCCATCCGACACGGAGATCGAGCTGGCCCGCCGCCAGATCGCCGCATACGAAAGCGCGACGGCCCGAGGGCAGGGCGTCGCCGTGCTCGACGGCCGGATCGTCGAGAACCTTCATGTCGAGAGCGCGCGCCGCACGCTGGCACGGGCCGACGCGATCGCGGGGGCCGGGAACTAGGACATGGGCATGGTTCTTCTGATCGCGGGACTTCTCCTTTGGACAGGGGCGCATTTCTTCAAGCGTGCCGCGCCGGGTCCGCGCGCGCGTCTGGGCGATCTGGGCAAGGGCCTCGTCGCGCTGGCGCTCGTTCTCTCCGTCGTCCTGATGGTCCTCGGTTACCGGGCCGCGCCCTATATCGACGTCTGGTATCCGCCCGTCTGGCTCAAGCACCTCAACAACCTCCTCATGCTTTTGGCCTTCGCGCTGTTCGGGAACGGTGCCGCGAAGGGTACGCTCAGCGCCCGCATCCGGCATCCGCAACTGACGGCGTTCAAGATCTGGGCGGTGGCGCATCTTCTGGTGAACGGCGACCTCGCCTCGATCCTCCTCTTCGGCGGACTGCTGGCCTGGGCGGTGGCGGAGGTGATCGTGATCAACCGCAGCCAGGCCTGGGATCGGCCGACCGACGTTTCGGTCAAGGGGGACCTGAAGGCACTGGCCATCGGCGTGGTGCTCTACGCCGTGGCCGCCGCGATCCATATCTGGGCCGGCGTGAACCCGTTCGGAGGATGACGATGACGACGCTGTACCGCCTGCTGACCGAGGAGGACACCTCCGCCTTTTGCCACAAGGTCAGTGCGGCCCTGTCGAAGGGCTGGGTCCTGCACGGCTCGCCCGCCTATGCCTGGGACCAAGCGGCCGGCGTGATGCGCTGCGCGCAAGCCGTGACGAAGGACATCGACGGGGACTACGATCCGGAGATGAAGCTCGGCGCGCAGTGATCGGGGCAAGGCCGCTCCGGGCGCTTCCTCGAGGATGACCGGTTCGGCGAGGCCATCTCGCGGCTGGGCACCCGTCACCTTGGCGCGCGATTTGTCCTTCCGGCCCGATCTCGATTATCCAGTTCTGACAACGAGTTGACCGCCGGACTTCCGAATTAGTCATTCCGCTTGATTAACTCGGTCAACCCTTCTTCGGATCGTGCCCCCAGTTCATCAGGGAGTAGCGCCAGTCCGAGTGCTCCATGTCCTCGTCCGGGCCGCCCTGCGCCTTGTGGCGTTTGATGTAGCCCACGACCTTGCCCATGTGGTCCCACTGGTCGTCGGACAGGTCGGCCTTCCTGGTTTGCTTGATCTCGACGATCCTCTTGCCGGACTTGTGCCCGGTCGCTTCCCCGTCGCCCGAGTCCCAGCCGACGGACTTGCTCTCCTCCGTCTCGAGCCAATCCTCCAGCTCCTTGGGCGCCATGTTCACAAGGTCGCTCCATTCGTCCCAGATCTCGTCGTGCGACTTCGCCATCGTCATCCTCCGTGATTTGCGGATGAACGAGCGCGTTTCCGGCCGGGTTCCCGCCTGCGCCCCTACGCCGCAAAGCGGAGGTTTCCGGCCGACGGCCCCGTGACACTGCCGGGAAAACCGCTAGAACCGACGCAGATCGACGACAGAGGGAAGCCGCATGGCCGACGTGAACCGGGGCAACCGCCCGCTGAGCCCGCACCTGCAGGTCTACCGGCCGCAGGTCACCTCGATCACGTCGATCCTGACGCGGATCACCGGCAACGCCCTGGTGGTCGGCGCGCTCTTGGTCACCTGGTGGTTCATCGCCGCCGCCGCGGGGCCGGACGCGTTCGAGACGGCGAACGCGGTGCTGACGTCGTGGTTCGGCAAGCTGGTCTTCCTCGGCTCGATCTGGGCGCTCTGGTATCATACGCTCGCGGGCATCCGGCATCTGATCTGGGATACCGGACGCGGCCTCGACATCGTCAGCGCCGAGCGGCTCGGCTGGGGCTGCATCGTAGGCTCGGTCGTGCTGACGCTTCTCACGATCATCGTGCTCTGAGGGAAGACGCCATGGAAACCCCCGCCCAGACCTTTCTGACCGACCGCAAGCGCGCGAACATGTACGGCTCCGCCCATACCGGGACCACGCAGCATTGGCGCGTGACGATCTCCTCGCTCGCGCTGCTGATCGTCGTGCCGCTGTTCCTGTTCACCTTCGGCGCCATTCTCGGCGCCCCCTACGAGGAGGTGGTGGCCTATTACACCCGGCCGTTCCCCGCGCTCGTCGCCGCGGCGACCTTCGCGATCGGCTGGTGGCACTATGCCAAGGGCACGCAGGTCCTGCTTACGGACTATGCCCGCGGGATGACGCTGAAGCTCCTGCTCGCGCTGTCCCATATCGTCAGCTTCGCCGCCGCGCTCGCGTGTCTCTACGCGCTCGCCCGGCTGGCCCTGTAATCCGGAGAGAATGATGGCCGCCTACGAGTACGAGACACACGAATACGACGTCGTCGTCGTCGGTGCCGGCGGGGCGGGGCTTCGGGCGACGCTGGGCATGGCGGAGCAGGGACTTCGCACCGCCTGCATCTCCAAGGTCTTTCCGACCCGTTCCCACACCGTCGCCGCGCAGGGCGGCATCGCCGCATCGCTGGGCAACATGGGGCCGGACAGCTGGCAATGGCACATGTACGACACCGTGAAGGGGTCGGACTGGCTCGGCGATACCGATGCGATGGAATACCTCGCCCGCGAGGCGCCGAAGGCCGTCTACGAACTCGAGCATTACGGCGTGCCGTTCTCGCGGACCGAGGACGGCCGGATCTACCAGCGCCCCTTCGGCGGCCATACGACCGAGTACGGCGAGGGCCCCCCCGTGCAGCGCACCTGCGCCGCGGCCGACCGGACCGGCCACGCGATCCTCCATACGCTCTACGGCCAGTCGCTGAAGGAAAAGGCGCAGTTCTTCATCGAATACTTCGCCATCGACCTCATCATGTCCGAGGACGGCGTGTGCCAGGGCGTGCTCTGCTGGAGCCTCGACGACGGCAAGCTGCACCTGTTCTCGTCGAAGATGACGGTGCTGGCCACCGGCGGCTACGGCCG
Organism: uncultured Jannaschia sp.; assembly: GCF_947494055.1. Lineage (GTDB taxonomy): Bacteria > Pseudomonadota > Alphaproteobacteria > Rhodobacterales > Rhodobacteraceae > Jannaschia. The sequence continues at coordinate 22,990 of NZ_CANLTR010000008.1, forward strand.
CGCCTACTTCTCCGCGACCTCCGCCCATACCTGCACCGGCGATGGCGGCGGCATGATCGCGCGGGCCGGCCTGCCGCTGCAGGACATGGAGTTCGTGCAGTTCCACCCGACCGGCATCTACGGCGCCGGCTGCCTCATCACAGAGGGGGCGCGGGGCGAGGGGGGGTACCTCACCAATTCCGAGGGCGAGCGGTTCATGGAGCGGTATGCGCCGACCTACAAGGATCTCGCCTCCCGCGACGTCGTCTCGCGCTGCATGACGATGGAGATCCGCGAGGGGCGGGGCGTCGGCAAGGACAACGACCACATCCACTTGAACCTCAGCCATCTGCCGCCAGAGACCCTGCATCTGCGCCTGCCCGGCATCTCCGAGAGCGCGCGGATCTTCGCGGGCGTCGACGTCACCAAGGAGCCGGTCCCGGTTCTGCCGACCGTACATTATAACATGGGCGGCATTCCGACGAATTACTGGGGCGAGGTGCTGGCGCCGTCGGCCGATGACGACGACCGCGTGGCGCCGGGGCTGATGGCCGTGGGCGAGGCCGGCTGCGCTTCCGTCCACGGGGCGAACCGGCTGGGTTCGAACTCGCTCATCGACCTCGTCGTGTTCGGCCGCGCCGCCGCGATCCGCGCAGGGCAGGTAATCGACCGCGACTCCGCCCTGCCCACGCCCAACATCCGCTCCGTCGAGATGGCGCTGGCCCGCTTCGACGGGCTGCGCCACGCGCGGGGTCAGGTGGCCACGGCCGAGCTGCGCCTGCAGATGCAGAAGACGATGCAGGACGACGCCGCGGTGTTCCGGACGTCCGAGACGCTGGCGCAGGGCAAGGAGAAGATGACCGACATCGCCGGCAAGATGGACGACGTGCAGGTCACCGACACGTCGCTGATCTGGAACTCCGACCTGATGGAGACGCTGGAGCTTGCGAACCTGATGCCGAACGCCGTCGCCACCGTGGTCGCGGCCGAGGCGCGAAAGGAAAGCCGGGGCGCCCATGCCCACGAGGATTTCCCGGACCGCGACGACGAGAACTGGCGCAAGCATTCGCTGACCTGGTTCAAGGGCGACGACATGAAGTACGACCTCGGCTACCGGGGCGTCCACATGAACCCGCTGACGAGCCACAACGACGGCGGAATCGACCTGAAGAAGATTGCACCGAAGGCGAGGGTCTATTGATGCGCTACCTGTCACTTGCCGCCGCCGCGCTCACGCTGACCGCGTGCCAGCCCGCCGGGCCGGAGGTCGAGGTGGATGCCGGGGCCCGGACGCTGGCCAATGCCTGCCTCGCCGAGATCGGCCAGCCCATCCTGCCCGACCGCGTGACCGAGGATGCGACGATCGAGCTGACGGAGGCGGAGCAGGCCGCCTATGCCGCCTGCCTCCAGCGCCGCAGCTGAGGCATGGGCCGGGTCGTCCTGCTCGCGCTGACGCCGGTGCTCGCGCTCACGGCCTGCATGTCGACCGGGCCCGACGCGCGGCGCGCGGCCTACCTGCGCTGCGCCCGCGACCAAGGCGTGCCGGTACGGGACGGCACCATCGTCTCGCGCGGACCGGCGGATCTGGCGCGGCTCGATGCCTGCGAGGCGATCCCGCGGTGATCCGGGGGCGCTTTACCCTCCTGCTGGCGGGCGTCGTGCTAGCAGGGTGCGTCCCGGTGGGGGGGCGCCCGCTGCCGACCGATCCGGCGATCATCGATGCCGGCGCGAGCCGTGCGCTGTCGAACTGCCTCTCCGATATCGGCCGGCCGGATGTCGCAGCCGACCCGTACGCCCCGATGAACGGCGCCGAGATCACGGCGCTTCTGACCTGTACCTCCGGCCGGGCCCATCGCTGACATGGAGTTGGTGGCCCCCCGCATCTACGGCATCGGCACGCATCACAAGACGGGCACGCTCTGGATGCGCGCCGTCTTCCGACAGCTCGCCGAGGCGATCGGCGTCGCGTTCCGGCAGGTCCACCCGAACAGCGCGCCGGACGTCGTGCCGGTGGCGCATCGCGTGTTCCTGGCCCAGTGGTCCTCCGCCTTCCCCGCCTGGCTGCGGTTCCGGCCGGACGCGCGTGTCCTGCATGTCGTTCGCGACCCGCGGGACGTGCTTCTCTCGGGGATGCGCTACCACCGCGACACCGATGCGACGGAGGAGGGATTCCTGCACGCGCCGCGGGACGATCTCGGGGGGCGCAGCTATCAATCGCATCTCCGCGCGCTGCCCGATGATGCCGCCCGCCTGCGCTTCGAGATGACGGGCCGGCACGCCGAGACCCTGGCGGAGATGACGGGCTGGACACCGGGCCCGAACACGATCGAGGCGCGCTACGAGGCGCTCGTCGGGCCGAGCGGTCAGGACGTCTTTCGCGAGCATCTGCGGGATCTGGGAATGCCGGAGCCGGAGGTCGAACGGGGGCTTCGCGCGTTCTGGGAACATTCGCTGCAGGGCGGCCTCGCCCGGCCCGAAACGCGTCGGTCTCGGGTCAGGTCGCATGTTGCCGACGGAGCCGCCACGCAATGGAAGACACAGCTTCCCGTGGACATTGCCCGCGACTACGCGGCGCGCTATGGCGACGCGCTCGTCGCGCTCGGCTACGAAACGCACCCGACGCGTTGGGCGGAGAGATTGGCCGATGCCGCGTAACGTGATCCTCCTTGCCTCGCTTCTGTGCGCCTGCAACACGCCGGTGGCGGACGAGGTCGCGCGCAGTGCGGCGAGGCGTGCCGTGGAGCCGGTGCTCGCGGCGCGGTTCCCGGGCATTCCCCTCATGCCCGCGACGAACTGCATCATCGACAATGCCACCGCGCCCGAGATCATAACGCTCGCGACCTCGGCTCGATCGGCGCCCGAAAGCGCCAAGCGGATCGTCCTTGACGTCGCGCAGCGACCCGCCACCATCCAGTGCCTTGCGACCGACGGTCTGCCGGTGCTGCTGAACACCCTTTAGGAGGCTGTCATGGTCCAATTCACCCTGCCGAAGAACTCGAAGATCGTCGTGGGCAAGACCTGGCCGAAGCCCGAGGGCGCGAACAACCTTCGCAAGTTCCAGATCTACCGCTGGAACCCGGACGACGGGAAAAACCCGCGGCTCGACACCTACTGGGTCGACCTCGACACCTGCGGACCGATGATCCTGGACGCGCTAATCAAGATCAAGAACGAGATCGACCCGACGCTGACCTTCCGACGTTCCTGCCGGGAAGGCATCTGCGGCTCCTGCGCGATGAATATCGACGGGGTGAACACGCTCGCCTGCACCTGGGGCATCGACGAGGTGAAGGGCGACGTGAAGATCTATCCGCTGCCGCACATGCCGGTGATCAAGGACCTGATCCCCGACCTCACGCATTTCTATGCGCAGCATGCCAGCGTCATGCCGTGGCTCGAGACGAAGTCGAACACGCCGGCAAAGGAGTGGCGCCAGTCCATCGCCGACCGTGAGAAGCTCGACGGACTCTACGAATGCATCATGTGCGCGTCGTGCTCGACGGCTTGCCCGTCCTATTGGTGGAACGGCGACCGTTACCTCGGGCCGGCCGCGCTCCTGCACGCCTATCGATGGATCGTCGATTCGCGGGACGAGGCGACCGGGGAACGGCTCGACGATCTCGAGGATCCGTTCAAACTCTATCGCTGCCACACGATCATGAATTGCGCCAAGACATGCCCCAAGGGCCTGAACCCGGCGCGGGCGATCCAGAACATCAAGAAGATGATGGTCGAACGTCAGCTCTGAACGAGCGGCTTCTGCAAAACGGGTAGGCATGAAAAAAGCCCCGCCGATGAGGGCGGGGCTTTCGTCGAACCTAGCGCAGGGTCAATCGCCGTCGGCTGCGACCTCGACCCCGCCCTGCGGAATGGTGCCGTCGCCGTCGATATCGCTGTCGGTGGTCGCCTCGATCTCGGAGATCGTGTTCACCGGGTCGTTCGCCGGGACGCAACCGGCCATGAGCGCAACGATCGGCAGGGCGGTCAGCAGTTTGAGGGGCGTGGTCATTGGGTTCTCCATCGTTTCCATTCGGTCGTTAACAAATCTGTGACCGGCAATGTTCCGACGTCAACACCCGCACATGCGGGATAGCGCAATTTTGCCGGATTTAGTGTCTTGACCTGAATCGGATTTGGCCCCAATTGCGCGCTACAGACGCCAACGCACGCGCCTCTGGCACGGCATTACGCACGGTTACGTAGCGACGGTAACGTCTCCCTTGGAACTGAGCGGTCTTGGCCGGACCCCCGATCGGGGCGTTCCGGAATGGCCGGGTCTGAACGGAGATGACCCATGAACGCAGTAACCGGCTTCGGCCGTCCGATCGTCGTCGCGCCCACCCGTGTCGAATCCTACATCCACTCCCGTGATTTTGCCCACCCGACGCTGGTGATCGACGTCGAAGCCGTCGAACGGCAGTTCCGCGCGCTGCGTGCCGGTCTGGGCCGTGCGCACATACACTATGCCGTCAAGGCGAACCCGCATGCCGCGATCGTCGAGCGGCTGGTTCGTCTCGGCTCCGGCTTCGACGCGGCCTCCCGCGGCGAGATCGAGCTCGTGCTGGGGCAGGGCGCCGACCCCGCGCATGTTTCCTTCGGCAACACGATCAAGAAGGCGGCCGATATCCGCTTCGCCCATCATGCCGGGATCACCCTCTTCGCGGTGGATGCCGAGGCGGAGCTCCTCAAGATCGCCGAGAACGCCCCCGGCGCGTACGTCTACGTTCGCGTGATCGTCGATAATTCCGAAGCCGACTGGCCGCTCAGCCGCAAGTTCGGCTGCGCCGCCGACAAGGTGCTGTCGCTGCTGGGGCTGGCGCGCGACCTCGGGCTCGTCCCGCACGGCCTGTCGTTCCATGTCGGGTCCCAGACGCGCGAGGCGCGGATGTGGACGGGGACGCTCGATCAGGTCGCGGCGATCTGGCATCGCGCCGTCGGGGCGGGGTTCGACCTGCAGCTTCTCAATATCGGCGGCGGCTTCCCGGCCTTCTACGGCGAGGACATTCAGGATCCGACGACCTACGCCGCGGCCGTCATGGGGTTGATCGCCGAACGCTTCGGCGACGTGCCGGAGATCATGGCCGAGCCGGGACGCGGCCTCGTCGCGGAATGCGGCGCGATCGCGGCCGAGGTCCTGCTGGTGTCGCGCAAGTCGGACGACGACCTGCACCGCTGGGTCTATCTCGACATCGGCCGCTTTTCCGGCCTTGCCGAGACCGAGGGCGAGGCGATCCGCTACCAGATCGCCACGCCGCGCGACGGGGACGCGACCGGGCCCTGCGTCCTGGCCGGTCCCTCCTGCGACAGCGCCGACGTGCTCTACGAGAAGCGCCCCGTGCAGCTTCCCCTGACCCTTCAGACGGGCGACAAGGTCGTGATCCGCAGCTGCGGCGCCTACACCTCGACCTACTCTTCGGTCGGATTTAACGGGTTCCCGCCGCTCGACTGCGTGGTGATCTGACGGGTCGCGCGACCGCCGAGGCGTCCTCCGGCCCGGCCGGAGGGCGACTTCATGCGAAGGCTGCTTCGAGCGCGATCTCGACCATGTCGCCGAACGAGGATTGCCGATCCGATGCCGGCAGGGCCTCGCGGGTCAGCAAATGGTCGCTGACGGTCAGGACGGCCAGGGCGCGGCACCGATGCCGGGCGGCGAGGATGTAGAGCTCGGCCGCTTCCATCTCGACCGCGAGGATGCCGTGGCGCGTCATGCTTTCGTTCAAATCCGGACGTTCGTCGTAGAAGACGTCGGAAGAATAGATTCCGCCGACATGCGTCCTCGACCCCTTGGACTGCGCGGCCGCATGCGCAGCCGACAGCAGGCCGTAATCGGCGCAGGGTGCGAAGTTCATATCCCGCAGAATGCCCCGCGACGGTGTCGAGATGGACGTCGCCGACATCGCGAGAATGACGTCCCGGATCGCGATGTCTTCCTGCATCGCGCCGCAGGACCCGATCCGGATCAGCGTCTTCGCTTCGTACGACGTGATGAGCTCGTTGGCGTAGATCGACAGGCTCGGCATTCCCATGCCGGTCCCGTGGATCGTGACGCGGTTTCCCCGCCAGGTTCCGGTGAAGCCCAGCATGCCGCGGACGTCGTTCACGAGTACGGGGTCGTCGAGATACGTCTCCGCTGCCCATTTCGCTCGGAGCGGATCGCCGGGAAGCAGGACGGTCTCGGCGATGTCGCCGGAGCCGGCGCGGATATGGGGTGTCATCAAGACCTCCGGAAACGAAAAAGGGATGCGACTGGCGCATCCCTTGTCGGTCCATTCCGGTCCGGAATCTAGATGGCCAGATCGGATTCCGTCTTGCCGCTAGCCAAGGCATCCTTGAACCATTGCGGTTGACGGCCGCGACCGGACCACGTCTTCCCCGGATTTTCCGGATGCACGTATTTCGGCGCGGCCCCGGACGCTTTCGCCTTCTTCGTGCCGGTGAAATCGGAAAGGTTGAAGCCCATCTCCTTTGCAAGACTTTCCAGCTTCGCGTGCGCTTCCTTACGCTGACGCTCATCGTAGCTTTTGACGGCGGCATTTACCTTCTTTTGCAAGTCCAGCAACTCGTCCTTGCTCATTTTATCTAGATCCATCACGGTCCCACCTTATTCATCATTACTCGGAATTAGATCGGGCCCTACGCCGTTTCAAGGCAAATATAATCGGCGGCCAATTGCTGCGAACGGCCCGCGGGAGGAGTCGACGCGTGATCGGATCAATTCGAGTCATCTCGAGCATGAACCAACGCGCTGTCGTATTTTTCCTATAGTGCCCCGCGCAGATCGGGTGGAGCTACAGGTCAGGTTCTTCTACCCTGTTCCAATCTGGGTCGGGCCATCCACTAATGCGCCATCTCTTAAGGCTGATGTTGAGGCCGATGCGATGCCTGCTTACCGTCGTGCCTGACGTCATTCGATGCCGGAAAGACGGCTCAGGAACAGTTTCGTCGCGACAGGCACGAAAGCTGGGCGTCGCGGTTCGGGATTTTGCATGAACAACCCGGTCCTGCGCGTTCCTTGAGAGACACCATACGGGGGTCAAGGGATACGTTCGATGGCTAGTCGATTGTAACTTGGCCAATAGAGGGATGCCGGCTTGGAAATGACAGAACAGGCGCCAAACCGGCTGTTCCGAATTACTATGCCCCGCATAAACGCAACCACGCAATTCATCCACACGCGCTTCCAGAGCCTTCCGGTGGCGAAACGGCAGCGGAGCTCATTTCAATGAATCTCAGATGACAATCCCGGAGCGAGACAGTGCCGGGCGCAAGGCGCCATTCCGCCGAGCGGAGTGAATGCTGCGGACGCATTTGGGATGCGAAAGCGATTTTCGCTTGAAACCTTGTGGACGCCTTCCCGGGAAGGCGGCACAATCCCGGCATGTTCCGAACCGTCGAGGTTCCTCTCTGGGCGCTTCTGCTGCTCGTCGGGTTCGCTGCGGTGACGTTTGCGTCGCATTTCCTGTTTCCGTCCGTCCGCTGGTTCTTCCGTCGTTGGGCCGAACGTCTCGTTGCCCGACTGAATGCGCGGCTCGTCCAGCCGATCGAGCCGTTCAAGCTGGCGCACCGGATGGATACTGTGAACCGGGTCATCCATGACCCGGACGTCGCGCGGGCCATTCTCGACCATGCCAGAGAGAAGGGCGTCCCGGAGCAGGTCGCGTTCGAGACCGCGCGGCGTTACGCGCGGGAGATCGTGCCGGGCTTCTCCGCGCTCCTTTATTTCGGCGTCGCGACGCGACTGGCGCAATGGCTCTCGCGGAGCCTCTATCGCATCAGGGTCTCGGGCGAGGCGGAGGCGATGGAGGGGATCGATCCGCAGGCCACGATCGTGTTCGTCCTGAACCACCGCTCGAACATGGACTACGTGCTCGTCACTTGGCTCGTAGCGCGCCGCGCCGCGCTGGCCTATGCCGTCGGCGAGTGGGCCCGGCGCTGGCCCCTCGGCTCGCTGATCCGGGCAATGGGGGGCTATTTCGTCCGGCGGCGCGACCTGAACCCGCTTTATCGAAAGGTCCTCGCGCGCTACGTACAGATCGCCACGGAGAACGGCGTCACGCAGGCGATCTTCCCGGAGGGGCGGCTCAGCCGGGACGGATCGCTGCACGCTCCCAAGCTTGGCCTTCTCAGCTACATCATCGCCGATCACGCCGCGGGGGCGACGCGTGACGTCGTCCTCGTTCCGGTTGCCGTCAACTACGAACGCGTGCTCGAGGATCGAGGGTTGATCGCCGCTCAGGCCGGCGCCGTGAATCCGTTCCGGCTCCGGTGGTGGATGGTGGCCCGTTATCTTGGACGGCACCTGCAGCTTCGCGTCACCGGCCGGTTCACCAGGTTCGGCTACGCTGCCGTCGTCTTCGGCCGTCCGATGTCGCTTCACCGCTTCCTCTGGTCCGGCCACGATGATCCGGCGGCGGATCTCGGGGCGGCGTTGATGCGACGGATCGAGGAGGTGCTGCCAGTCCTTCCCATGGCTCTGGTATGCGAAGCGCTGGTCGGCGGCGCACGCGACGTCGCGACAATTGCCGAGCGACTATCAAAGCGAGCGACCGCGTTGCAGGACGCAGGCCATATCGTCCATGCGGAGGCGCGCGACGCACGACAGGCCACGCTCATCGCCCTGCGCATGCTGGAGGTCCGCAACGTCGTCGCCCTGCACGGAGATCGAATTTCTGTGACCTCGGATCTCGAACCGATCTTGGGATTCTACGCCCGGACGCTGCCCCGCAGCCATGGGGGTGCGGCGTCGAACGAAGGATCCACCAAAGACACCTGGGGCAGCATCCGAAGCTGATGTGACGGTCAAATATTTACAGGAGGCGGGTTGTCATGCCGACCGTCGGTTCGATCGATGCCCGCAAATTCGCCTTCTCTGTATTTACCGACAGGACAGCCTGCGCGCCGAACCGGCCAGTCGAAGGCCGGCCCATGTTTCGAGCGAACGTCGAGAACCGGGTCTTGTCGGCGGGAAGGGGCGCAACGTTCCCAAGGCGCTTCGTGCCTGATTCGCTGTTTTGGTTTCCCCCGATCCGGCGAGGCTTTGTTCTCTCTCCGTTCTGTTGCTTGAAAGTTCAACCGCCTACGGAAGTGTCCCTCGCCAATTTGGGGGATGGATAAACCGCGAATATCGAGCCTTCGACCGTGCGTTCTACTGTGCCTTTAACGCTCCGTTAACCCTCTCGAAAGGAAAGTCGGATGTCAAAGGAATGGATCATCGACGTGTTGGGCGATCTTCGTAGTTTCGCACAGACGAACGCCATGCCGTGTCTGGCCGATCAGTTGGACGAAGCGATCATGGTTGCCGCGATCGAAATTGCGCAAACGCCCGCAATGTATGCGGGGACGGATGGCACGCAAACTCGAAAGTTTGCTCGAGCGGCTGGATGAGGCCACACGACTCGCCGACCTGCGCGAGGCGATCGCCGACCTGCGCGACGTCTACGAGGTCGAGCATCTCGTCTATCATTCCGTCAAGTCGGGTGGTGAGCAATGGGCGGCGCTCACCTACGACGACGCCTGGGTCAGAACCTATATCGACCAGAACTTCCAGAATGTGGACCCGGTGGTCCTGGCGTGCTTTCGCGGGTTCACGCCCATCGACTGGAAGCGGCTCGACTGGTCCGGTCGTGCCGCGAGGCAGGTGCTTTCCGAAGGCCTCGCACACGGTCTCGGCAATCAGGGGTTCAGCCTTCCGGTCCGCGGGCCCGCGGGACAGTTCGCGCTCTTCACGGTCAATCATCGGATAGGGGACGAAAGCTGGAACCGCTTCACGCGCCAGAACCTCCACGATCTCCTGCTGGCCGCCCATTACTTCAACGAGAGAGCGCTGCTTCTCGACGGCGACGGGAGCTATCCGAACGCCTCCCTTTCGCCCAGGGAGACGGATGCCCTGACGCTCCTGGCGGCGGGGATGTCTCGCGCCAAGGCGGCGGAGAAGCTGAAGATCTCCGAGCACACGCTGCGCGTCTACATTGAAAGCGCGCGCTTCAAGCTCGGTGCCGTCAACACGACGCACGCCGTCGCGAACGCCCTGTCCCGAGGACTGATTTGCCTTTGAGAGAAATGTAAGTAAAACTGACGCAATCTGACGCATGGGCCGTCGATTTCCGCGTTTCGTTAACAATTCGTAAATCCGCTCGCTCAGAGTCTCCCGGTTGTAGACAAACTGGAGACTCTGAAATGATTCACTTCTTTTACGGCTCGCAGCTGGAATCCCACGCCGAACTGGCCACGGAGATGTTTCGCGATCGGGCGACGCAGTTCCGCGATCGCATGGGCTGGGACGTCACCGTGGACGCGATGGGCTGGGAAACCGATCAGTACGACGTCCTCGATCCGCTTTACGTCGTGGTGGCGGACAAAGACGGCCATCATGCCGGCTCGATGCGGTTCCTGCCGACGACCGGCCGGACGATGCTGGCCGAGATCTTCCCGCATCTCGTCGCCGGCATTCCGATCCGCAGCTCGGCGGTCTGGGAATGCACCCGCTTCTGCCTTTCGCCCAACGCCACGGGCAACGTCGCGCAGATGCTCCTTCTCGCCGCTTCCGAGGTCGGGCTCGCGATCGGCGTCCGCCAGGCGGTGGGCATCTTCGACCGGCCGATGTTGCGGGTCTACCGCCGCCTCGGATGGAGCCCGGAGCTTCTCGGCCATGCCGACGGCATCGCCGCCGGGCTCTGGACCTTCTCGGAGGACGTGCACGACAAGCTCTGCACCGAGACCGGGATCGAGGCGCGCACGCTGCGGGGCATCTTCGAGGACGCGCTCGTGAACCTGCCCCTTCCCGTTCACGCCTGACCCTATAGAAGGGGGCGGTGAACCACGTCGCCCCTTCGCTCTCTCCCGACCAGGCCCATGCCTGGGACCGCATCGCCGGCCTCCTCTCCGACAGCGGCGTCTTGATCGAGGACGGGACCGCCGGCAAGCGTCCGGACGAGGAGAGCCGGGTGATCGCCGTGACCGGCAAGGCCGGGTCGGGCAAGACGCTCCTCCTCGCCGAACTCGTCCGGACGCTGCGGGAGGCGGGCCTCGACCTCGTCTCCGGCGATTACGAACGCAAGCGGAAGGACCGGCGCAGCCTCGCCGTGCTCGCCCCGACCAACAAGGCGGCGAGCGTCCTGCGGAACCGTGGCGTGCCGGCCACGACCATCCATCGCATTCTCTACACCCCTGTCTACGATCCGGAATACGAGCGCCTCGCCGAATGGCTTGCGGGCGACGCCGACCGTCCGACGGTGGAGGGCCTCAGCGAGGAAGCGCTGGACCGCGCGAAACGCGTCTACGAGGAGACGTCCTCCGTTCCCGGCGCACTCGCCGCGGCGGGGCTGCGCGGGTCGGACTTCATCACCGGATGGAAGCGGCGGGATTCGCCTCTCGACATCGGCTTCGTCGACGAATCCTCGATGCTCGACGACAAGCAATACGAGGATCTGCGCGAAATCTTCCCAACTCTCGTCCTGTTCGGCGATCCCGCGCAGCTCGCGCCCGTGAACCAGTCCGGCCGGATGGTGTTCGATCGGTTCGAGGGCGACATCCTGCTTCATCTCGAGCGCGTCCACCGGCAGGCCGCCGACAGTCCGATTCTCGACTTGGCCCATGCACTCGGCGATCCCGATCTCGAATTCGAGGCCTTCGAGCGAATGGTCGAGGATGCGGCCGCGCGCGACGACCGCGTGCAGGTCGCCGCCCGCGTGGACAGCGACCTGATGGCCCGCTCCCCTGTCCTCGTCTGGCGAAACGCCACCCGCATCCGCATGATCCGGGCCTTCCGCAGCGCCTACGGCGCCGACGATACGCAGCTCCTGCCGGGCGAGCCGTTGATCTGCGACGGGCTCGAATTGCCGCTCAAGCATCGCAAGCGCCGGATCGACCTCGAGGCGCGAGGCCTCATCAAGGGCGCGCAGGTCGTCTATCTCGGGCCCGGACGGAAGCCGGGCTTTTCCAAGCTCCACGTCGTCGGCGCTCCCGATCCGGAGATCAGTGTCAGTTCCATCGTCAAGATCGAGCACCCGGACGAGGACGAGCCGTTCCTGCCCTTCGCCGCCCGGATGGGGGCCGCCTTCCTGCACGGCGCGGCGGTCACGATCCACAAGGCGCAGGGCTCGCAATGGGACGCGGTGCAGGTTTTCGCGCCCGACCTCTATGCCGCCAGCCGCGCGGGACGGGTGGAGGCGGGACAGCAACTCTGGAAGCGGCTCGCCTATGTCGCGATCACGCGCGCGGTGAATCGGGTGATCTGGGTGCGGCGTTACGCGCTGGCCAAGCCCCGCGCCGCGCTCGACACGTCGGACCTGAAGCCCGTCCGCGTGCCGCTCGCCCTGGAGGAGGACTCCCCCGAATGACCCGAACCATCCTCGTCACCGGGGCGTCCTCCGGCATCGGCGCCGCGACGGCACGCCTGTTCCTCGAGGCCGGCTGGACCGTCGGCCTGATGGCGCGGCGCGAGAGGGCGCTGCGCGAGGTGGCGGGCGACCATCCGGCGGCGCATGTCCTGCCGGGGGACGTCTCCGTTCCGGAAGACGTCGATGCCGTGGTCGACCGCTTCGTCGCGGCGGCCGGTCGGCTCGACGTCCTGTTCAACAATGCCGGCATCTTCATCCCCGCCGCCCATATCGACGAGACCTCGGTCGAGGACTGGTCCCGGGCCGTCTCCATCAACCTGACGGGCATGTTCCTGATGGCCCGGGCCGCGTACCGGGTCATGCGAGGGCAGGGCGGCGGGCGGATCGTCAACAACGGCTCGATCAGCGCCCATGTCCCGCGCGAGGGCGCGGTCAGCTACACCGTCACCAAACACGCGATCACAGGGCTCACGCGGCAACTCGCGCTCGACGGCCGCTCGCTCGGCATCGCCTGCGGACAGATCGACATCGGCAACGCCCGCACGCCGCTTCTCGAGGAACTCGACGCGGCGCAGCGCGCCAGTGGCGGGGACGGCGTGCCGATGATGGCGGTGGAGGATGCCGCAAGGGCCGTCCTCCACATGGCCGACCTGCCACCGGACACGAACGTCCTGACCATGACGATCATGGCGAACGCGATGCCCTATGTCGGGCGCGGCTAGTGGCGGAACTCGTTGCCTGGACCGCGGCGTCTCCGCGCCCTGACCGCTCGCGGATAACGAGCCAGTCCATCGAGTTCCTCAAAGCCGCGTGTATCGGAAGATCGCGGATGCGCCCCAGCCGGCCGCCACCGCGATGAAGAGCGACAGACAGCCGTAGATCAGCGGCTGTTCGTGCGCGAGAACGTAGAGCCATCGCTCCAGCCCGACTTTCTGGACGTAGAGCGCGGTCGCGTAGCTGTCCGTGACGCGGCCGTCCTGCGTCAGGTAGATGCGCGTGGTGTAGTTGCCCTCGGTCAGCGCGGCGGGCAGGGCGATCTTGGTCGAGAACAGCGTCCCTTCGCGCAGATCGACCGCATCCTCCGACGTCGTGTAGGCTCCGGCATCCGTGTTGACCCGGACCAGCGCGTTCAGGAAGTCCGGGTCCTTCCGCGCCATCCGCGCCCCCCCCGGTGCCGACAACGCGCGTCGCGTCGTGATCCGCCAGCGCAGATCCTCCTCCGGGCTCAACGCCTCCGCGATCGGCCGGCTCGACGCGACGGCGTAGAAGCTGGGCACGCCCTCCATTTCGACGCTGTCCGCGTTCACCCAGATCCCCATGACGCGATCCTTGCGCCGGACGGCCACGTCCTCCCGCGGCCCCGCCACGGTGATGAGGATCGCCATCTTGGTGTCGAAGTTGCGCGGCGCATCGCGCCGGATCGCGCCGAAGATAAGGATCTCCGAGCCGTCGAAACTGGTGGAGATCGACACGCGGTCCTGGCTCAGATCGGCCACGATCTCCTCCGCTCGCGCTGGCAGCGCGATCGAAAGGAGGAGCAGGATCGCCCGGATCATCCCGGTCCTCCCACGCCGATCGAGTAGAGCTCCGACGGCTCGAGGAGCAGGTCGAGCGCCAGCTTGCCGCACATGAGGAGGACCATCGTCGCCAGCAGGATGCGGAGCTGCTCGGCCTTCAGCCGCGTCCCGATCCGTGTGCCGAACTGCGCCCCGATCACGCCGCCGACGAGCAGGAGGACGGCCAGCACCATGTCCACCGTGTAGTTGGTCATCGCGTGGAGCAGCGTGGTGAAGGCGGTGACGAAGATGATCTGGAACAAAGACGTGCCGATGACGACCTTTGTCGGCATGCCGAGCAGGTAGATCATCGCCGGCACCATGATGAAGCCGCCGCCCACCCCCATGATCGCCGCGAGCACGCCGACGAGCAGGCCGACGGCAAGGGGCGGGATGACGCTGATATAGAGGCCGCTCGCGCGGAACTTCATCTTGAAGGGCAGCGCGTGGATCCAGTTGCGCTGCCGCCGCACGGTCCGGGCGGCCGGTCCAGCCGCGCGGGCGCGGCGGATGGCGTTCAGGCTCTCGACGAACATCAGCCCGCCGATCACCGCGAGGAACAGGACGTAGCAGAGGTTCACCAGCAGATCGACCTGACCCAGATCGCGCAGGACGGAGAAGACCTGCACCCCGATCGCCGCGCCCAGAAGGCCGCCGATCAGCAGCACCGTGCCCATCCGCAGGTCGACCGTCCGCCGCCGGAAATGGGCCAGGACGCCGGAGATGCTGGAAGCGACGATCTGGTTCGTTCCGGTCGCCACGGCCACGGCGGGCGGGATGCCGATCATGAACAGCAGCGGCGTCAGAAGGAACCCGCCGCCGACCCCGAACATCCCCGACAGGATGCCGACCAGCCCGCCCAGCCCGAGGATGAGAAAGGCATTGACCGAGACTTCGGCGATCGGGAGGTAGATCTGCACCAAGGCACCTCGCGGGGCGGGTATATCCTCTAAACGGCCTTGCGCGAAGTCTGTCAAACCCCGGCCCGATCACGAGTCCCGTGCGGGCCAAGGCAGGCGCGCGCTGGCGCCATCGTCGCCATGCGCCTGGCCCTAACGTTCCTTTATGTAAGGCTCGCCGCCGGCCCGGGGCGGGATGGCCCGGCCGACGAAGCCCGCGAGGATCACCACGGTCAGGATGTAGGGCAGGGCCTGCATGAACTGCGTCGGCACCGTGATGTCGAAGACCTCGATCGTCTGGAACCGGTTGCCGAGCGCCTCGAGCAGGCCGAACAGCAGCGTCGCGCCGAGCGCGTACCACGGCCGCCACTTCGCGAAGATCAGCGCGGCCAGCGCGATGAAGCCGCGCCCCGCCGACATTTCCTTGACGAAGCCGGCCGAGAGCGCGGTGGCGAGATAGGCGCCGGCGAGGCCCGTCAGCAGGCCGCAGATCATCACCGCCGCGTAGCGCAGTCCCACGACCGACACGCCAGCCGTGTCCACGGCCGCCGGGTTCTCGCCCACGGCGCGCAGGCGGAGGCCGAACCGCGTGCGGTAGAGCACCCACCAGGTGAGCGGCACGCAGAGGAGCCCGATATAGACGAGCGCCGAATGGCCCGACAGAAGGTTCGCGTAGATCGGGCCGAGCAGCGGCACGTCGGCGATCTCGCGCGCGAAGGGCAGGTCGATCTCCTGGAACCGCGCCGCGCCCATAAGCTGCGGCGTGCGTCCGCCGAGCCCGAACCACGCCTCGCCCACCACAACGGTCAGGCCCGAGGCGAGGAAGTTGATCGCCACGCCCGAGATGAGCTGGTTGCCGCGGAACGTGATCGAGGCGACCCCGTGGATCGCCGCCAGCATCAGCGACGCGCCGATCCCCGCGAGGCAGCCGAGCCAGACGTTGCCGGTGTAGCTCGCCGCCGCGGCCGACAGGAAGGCGGAGGCCAGCATCTTGCCCTCCAGCCCGATGTCGAAGATCCCCGCCCGCTCGCTGAACAGCCCGGCAAGGCAGGCGAAGAGCAGCGGCGTCGCCAGCCGCAGCGTCGAGTCGAGTATCTGGAGAAGGCCCAGGAAATCCATGTCAGCCCGCCCCCGTCACGGTTCCACCTTCCGCTCCTTCGGATCGCCATCCGAACGCGTCGCGCTTGTCGGCAGGGCGGGCTCCGGGCGGCGGCGATTCAGGAACAGCGCCTCCATCGGTGCCCGCACCATGTTGTCGAGCGCGCCGGTGAACAGGATGACGAGCGCCTGGATCACCAGGATCATCTCGCGGGAGATGGCGGGGATATCGAACTCCACGTAGCCCCCGCCCTGGTAGAGCATCCCGAAGAGAAGCGCGGCGAGGCAGATGCCGATCGGATGCGACCGGCCCATCAGCGCCACCGCGATGCCGACGAAGCCCGCCCCCTGCACCGGGTCGATCACCAGACGCTCGGCCTCGCCCATCACCGCGTTGATCGCCATCAGCCCGCAAAGCCCGCCCGAGATCAGCATCGCCACCATGATGATCTTCGTGGGGGAGATGCCCGCGTAGAGCGCGGCCGGCTCGGAATGGCCGAAGGCACGGATCTCGTAGCCGAGCCGCGTCCGCCAGAGCAGCGCCCAGACGGCGAATCCGGCCAGGAGCGCCAGCAGGAAGGCGATGTTGAGCGGGGCGCGGCAGACCGACGCGATCGGCCGCTCGACGCAACCCCAGCCCATGAGCGCGTAGAGGTCGCCGATCGCCGGCAGGTTGGTCGCCGCCGCGAACCGTGCCGTCTCGGGCGAGCCGCCGGCGCCGGGCACCAGCAGGACACGGGAGAGCAGATAGACCATCAGCGCCGAGGCGATGAAGTTGAACATGATCGTCGTGATGACGATGTGGCTGCCCCGCCGGGCCTGCAACCAGGCCGGGATCGCCGCCCAGGCCGCCCCGAACAGAGCCGCCCCCGTCATCGCCGCCAGCAGCGCCAGCGACCAGTGCGGCCACGGCACGTAGAGGAGCGCGAGCGCGACGCCGAGCCCGCCCAGCATCGCCTGCCCCTCGCCGCCGATGTTGAAGAGCCGCGCGTGGAAGGCGACCGCGACGCCGAGGCCCGTGAAGATGAAGTTCGTCGCGTAGTAGAGCGTGTAGCTCCACCCGTCCGCCGACCCCACGGCTCCCTCGATCAGCAACGACAGAACCTCGAACGGGTCCTCGCCGATGAAGCCCACGACGAGGCCCGACACGATCAGCGCGAGCGTCAGGTTGAGGAGCGGGATCAGCGCGATGTCGGCCCATTTCGGCAGCGCGTCGTTCATGCCGCCGCACCCGCCATGCCCGCCATCAGGAGGCCGAGCTCCCGCTGGTCGGTCTCCCCGGGCAGGCGCTCGCCCATGATGCGGCCGTCGAACATCACCGCGATCCGGTCCGAGAGCGCCATGATCTCGTCGAGTTCCACCGAGACGAGGAGGATCGCCTTGCCCTGGTCGCGCAGGGCGACGATCTGCTCGTGGATGAACTCGATCGCGCCGATATCCACGCCCCGCGTCGGCTGGCCGATGAGGAGGAGGTCGGGGTTCCGCTCGATCTCGCGGGCCAAAACGATCTTCTGCTGGTTGCCGCCCGAGAAGTTCTTGGCGGCGAGCGTCGGGTCCGGCGGTCGCACGTCGAAGCGGCGCATCTTGTCGTCGCAATCGGCGCGCATGGCCGCGTGATCCATGAACAGGCCGGAGCTGAAGCGCGGATCGGAATGGTAGCCGAAGGCCACGTTCTCCCAGGCGCGGTAATCCATCACCAGCCCCTCGCGCTGGCGGTCCTCGGGCACGTGGGCGATGCCGCGGGCGCGCCGCGTCCGCGCGTCGCTCGCCGTGCCGGTCAGGTCGATTTCCTGTCCGTTCATGCGGATGGAGCCGGTGCCGTTCGCGTAGCCGCCCAGCACCTCCAGAAGCTCGGACTGCCCGTTGCCCGACACGCCGGCAATGCCGAGGATCTCGCCCGCCCGGATCGTCAGGTCGATCCCGCGGAGGCGCTCGACCTTCTGCTCGTCCACGACGCGCAGGTCGCGCACCTCCAGAACCACGTCGCCCGGCCGCGCCGGCGCCTTGTCGACGCGCAGCAGCACCTTGCGTCCGACCATCAGCTCGGCCAGTTCCTCGGGCGAGGTCTCGGCGGTCGGCACCGTCGCCGTCATCTCGCCGCGCCGCATGACCGAGACGGAGTCGGTGATCTCCATGATCTCGCGCAGCTTGTGGGTGATGAGGATGATCGTCTTCCCCTCGTCGCGAAGCCCGCGCAGGATGCGGAACAGGTGATCCGCCTCCGCCGGCGTCAGCACGCCCGTCGGCTCGTCGAGGATCAGGATGTCCGCCTCGCGGTAGAGCGCCTTCAGGATCTCGACCCGCTGCTGCTGGCCCACGCCCAGTTCCTCGATCACCGCTTCGGGATCGACGTCCATCTCGTAATCGTCGGCAAGCTGCTTCAGGAGCCGCCGCGCCTTGGCGAGCGACGGCTTCAGGAGGCGCCCGTCCTCTGCCCCGAGGATGACGTTCTCCAGCACGGTGAAGTTCTCGACCAGCTTGAAGTGCTGGAACACCATGCCGATGCCCGCGTCGATCGCGGCCTGGCTGTCGGGGATCTCCGTGCGCCGCCCGCCGATCAGGATCTCGCCCGCATCGGCCCGGTAGAAGCCGTAGAGGATCGACATCAACGTCGACTTGCCCGCGCCGTTCTCACCGATGATGCCGTGGATCGTGCCGCGGCGCACCTCGATGGAGATGTCGCGGTTGGCCTGGACCGGCCCGAAGGACTTGGAGATGCCGCGAAGCTCGATGGCCAGGGCGGCATCGCCCTCGTCGCGCGGGGCGGCCCGGCTCATTCGCTCTCCACGAACCCCGCGACATGCGCGAGCCCGCCTTCGCCCAGCGTGCCGACATAGACGAGCCGCGCGAAGGGCTCGCCCGACCGGTCGATCCGCGCCCGCACCATCGCCGTGCCATGCGTCACCTGCGGCGTGCCGACCGGCAGCAGGACAGCGTCGGGCAGGTTGTCGCGGAATATCTTGAGATAGGCCGCAATCCCCTCGACGTCCGTGATCGGGGCCGGCGCGTGCGGGTCCGCGTAGGTGAACGAGGCCGCGAGGGCCTCGTCCAGGATCGCCGCGCGGGCCTCCGCGTCGGCCTCGTTCCAGGCCGAGAGAAGCGTCAGCAGCGTCTCGCCGGGATTGCCCGCCTCCGCCATCAGTAGGCCGGGCAGTTATTGTCGGAGAGGTAGTCGTGCACTTCGACCTCGCCGGAGGCGATCTGCGCCTTCGCCTCGTCGATGGCCGCCGTCATCTCCTCGGTCACGAGCTCCTGGTTGTTCTCGTCCACCGCGACGCCCACGCCCTCGTTCTCGAGGCCCAGCACCTCGACCCCGGTCTCCAGCTCGCCGGCCTCGCCCGCCGTGAAGGCGTCGTAGACCGCGTTGTCGACCCGCTTGACCATGGAGGTCAGCACTTCGCCCGGATGCAGGTAGTTCTGGTTGCTGTCCACGCCGATCGACAGGATGTCGGCATCCGCCGCCGCCTGCAGCACGCCGATCCCGGTGCCGCCGGCCGCCGCGTAGACCACGTCGGAGCCCTGGCTGATCTGCGAGCGGGTCAGCTCGGCACCCTTCACCGGGTCGTTCCACGCGGTCGGCGTGGTGCCCGTCATGTTGACGATCACGTCGATGTCCGGGCTCACCGCCTTCGCGCCCTGCGCGTAGCCGCAGGCGAACTTGGAGATCAGCGGCACGTCCATCCCGCCGATGAAGCTGACCGTGCCCGTCTCGGAGGCCATCGCGGCCATCATGCCCACGAGGTAGCTGCCCTCGTGCTCGGAGAAGACGATGGACTTCACGTTCGGCTGCTCGACGACGCTGTCGACGATGACGAAATCGGTGTCGGGATAGTCGGGCGCGACCGCATCCAGCGTGGAAGCGTTGGCGAAGCCCAGCACCACGACCGGGTTCGCGCCGCGCTCGGCCATGCGGCGCATCGTCTGCTCGCGCTGCGCCTCGTTGGCGAGCTCGGTCTCGTAGTATTCGCCACCGGTCTCCTCGACCCAGCGCTGCGCGCCGTTGAAGGCGGATTCGTTGAAGCTCTTGTCGAACTTGCCGCCGAGATCGATGATCAGCCCCGGATCGGCCAGCGCCGCCCCGGCGCCCAGGGCGAGCGCCGCCGAGGCCCCCATCAGGGTCTTGAAGATGGTCATGTGTCACTCCCGTCGAAGGGCGCGCGTCGGCCCGTCCCGAACCCCTCGCGCCGCGATTGATGGACCGGATAAGGCCGCAGGGGGGCGGGAAGGTCAACCGCCCTGTCGGGGATATGACCCCTCGTCAGAAGGACGTGACGAGGATCAGGGCGTCCGTGCCGCCGTAATAGCCACGGCGCCGACCGGCCTCTCGCCAGCCGGTCCGCGCGTAGAGCGCACGCGCCGCGGCGTTGTCGGCCGCGACTTCGAGGAACCCCGTCCCCGCGCCCCGGTCGCGCGCCGTCGCCGCAAAGGCGGAGACCAGGGCGCGCCCCTCTCCCCGCCGCCGATGCTCCGGTGCCACCACGAGCGTCAGGAGCTCCGCCTCGTCCAGCGTCACCCGCCCGATGGCGAACCCGGCCGGGCTTGTGACGACGATGGTCTCGGGGGCCGAGAGCGTCGCGGCGAAGGCGGCCTCCGACCAGCGGGCGGCGCCGTCGAAGGCGGACGCGTGCAGCGCCGCCATCTCCGCCGGCGTCACGGCAGGATCGCGGGCGGCGCGTCGGCGGGCGGGGCCGCGTCGGCCGGGCGCAGGTAGAACGGCGCGGGCCGCGGCCGTCCCGGACCCGCGCGGCGGGCGGCGATCCGTGCAATGGCGGTGGCGAGATCCGGCGCCGCCACGACGGCGTGTCCCGTCATTGCGCCGAGCGCCGCCGCCGCCGGGCCGGTCAGCGGCGCGGTCCAGCCGGGCGGGATGGTATTCTCGGTCGTCACGATCTCGCCCGCATGGGCCAGATGCACCATGTCGCGCGGGGCGGGCAGGCAGACGATCACGTCGCGTCCGTCGGCATAGGCGTCCGACACGCTCACGCCCTCCGCCGGAATGCCCAGTCCCAGCGCCAGGCCCCGTCCGGCGGCGACCGCGATCCGCGTCCCGGTGAAGTTGCCGGGCCCCGTGCCGATCCCGAGCGCGGCGAGGTCGCGCCAGCCGGTGCCGGCCTCCGCCAGCACTTCCGCCAGCATCGGCATCAGCCGCTCCGCCTGGCCCTTTCGCATCGCCTCGCAGCGCGCGGCGAGGATCCGGTCGCCCGAGACGAGAGCGGCCGCGCAATGCGCGGCCGACGTGTCGAACCCGAGGACGAGGCGATCAGATGCCGACAGGGCGGACCTCGGTCACTTCGGGAATGTAGTGCCGAAGCAGGTTCTCGATCCCCATCTTCAGCGTCATCGTGGAGGAGGGGCAGCCGGCGCAGGCACCCTGCATCCGGAGATAGACAACGCCGCGCTCGAAGCCGTGGAAGGTGATGTCGCCGCCGTCCTGCGCGACGGCCGGACGGACGCGGGTGTCGAGAAGCTCGGTGATCTGCCCGACGATGGCGCTGTCGGCCTCGTCATGCGCGGTCCCGTGCGCGGCCTCGGTCGCGCCCTCCATGACCGGCTCGCCGGACTGGTAATGCTCCATGATGGCGCCGAGGATCGCGGGCTTCGCATGGTCCCATGCGGTGCCCTCGTTCTTGGTGACGGTCACGAAGTCGTTGCCGAGGAACACCCCGGTCACGCCGTCGACGGCGAAGATCCGGCGGGCGAGCGGCGAGGGAGCGCCGGCCTCCGCATCGGGAAAATCCGCGGTGCCCTGCTCGAGCACGGCCTGGCCGGGCAGGAACTTGAGCGTCGCGGGGTTCGGCGTGGTCTCGGTCTGGATGAACATGTGTCGCCTCCGGGTCAGGCGCTCTATGTGCGCCCGGGGCCGGCCCCTGTCAAGAAGTTGGAACGGTTCTAAAGTGCGCGGCAGGTGTCGGTTGTCCCGCCCGGCTGCCCATCCCGAATGAGACCCGGCCGATGCCCGGCGCGAACGGACAGCGCAGGTTGCACACGCCTCTCGCACGGATCCAAGCCGAATTGCTTCGATCCGTGCGTCTGTGCCAACGAATGGCATTGGTTAAGAGAATCTTTCATTAACCAGCGAAACGTTTCCTAAACATTTATGAATAAACGGTTATTTCCCCGCGGGGAAATGGCCGTCAGGCGATCCCCTCGAGCTGCTCCCGCGTCAGGTTGCCCGGTACGATCGTCACCGGCACCGGCAAATCGCCCGCGCTCCGCGTCAGTTGCGTCACCAGCGGACCCGGGTCCTTGCCCTCCGCGCTCGCACCCAGCACGAGCACGCCGATCTCGGTGTCTTCGGTGACCTGCGCGAGGATCTCCGTCACCGGCTCGCCCTCGCGGATCACCAGATGCGGCTCCAGCCCATGGCGGTCGCGCATCCACTTCGCGAAGACCTCGAAATGCGCCACGATCCGCTCGCGCGATTCTTCCCGCATGATGTCGCCGACGCCGATCCAGTGGTTAAAATCCTCGGGCGGAATTACGGCCAGCACCTCGATGCCGCCGCCGGTATGCTCAGCCCGGAGCGCGGCGAAGCGCATGGCGTTGAGGCATTCGCGGGTGTCGTCGAGCACGACCAGGAATTTGCGCATCGTCTCCTCGCGGGTCTTTGAACGCGGGACAGCATTGCCCGTCCGGGCCGCGCCTGTCCACCTGCGCGGCGCTATCGCCGCGGACGCGGGCCCGCCGGGCCGAGGCGCGGGGTTCGCAGCCGCGTGCGGCGGGCCGGGACGGGGGCCGGCAGCACCGCCCGCCACAGCGCCCGACCTGCCCAGCTCGCCAGCACGATGCCGGCCTGCAAAAGCGTGAGCCACAGGAGCACGAGCGCGCCTGCCGCCAGTCGGCCGAGCCGGATCGTCGCGCGGAACACCCGGCCCTTGCCCAGCACCTCG
Source organism: uncultured Jannaschia sp. (assembly GCF_947494055.1). GTDB lineage: Bacteria > Pseudomonadota > Alphaproteobacteria > Rhodobacterales > Rhodobacteraceae > Jannaschia. The sequence continues at coordinate 45,750 of NZ_CANLTR010000008.1, forward strand.
AAGCTGCGCGTCGCGCGCGGCCCTGCCGCCTCCGCCACGCGGGCGAGGCGGGACGCGTCCTCCGGCGTGTCCACGAGGCGCGCCAGACGCAGCGCCTCCGCCGTGGAGGTCGCGTCGCGCACCCGGCCCATATCGGCCGCCACGCCGGAGACCCGCGCGAGCGCCGCCGTATCGGTCACGTCCGCGAGCCGGGCCGTGCCGCGCAGGAAATCCGGCACGACGCCCCATCGGATCGGCACCCGCAGCGTGCGCGCCAGTTCCGGCGTCAGGCTGCCGATGCGGCGCGCGAGCCGGAGAAGCCCCGCCCCGGCCTTCACCGTGACCGAGGAGCCGCCGGAGAGCACCATCGCCCCCGTCGCGCCGAGTCCGAGCAGCGCCAAGCCCGCGTCGAGCTCGTCCACGTCCTCCCCCGTCATCCAAGCCTGCCCGGCACGGCGCAGCGCGTTCGCGTCGCCCAACGGCGAGAGCTCGAAGGGCACCGCGCAGGCGCCGAGCTGCGCGAGCGTGGGGCAGGTGGTGGCATCGGCCATGCAGGCGGCGCAGTCCCCCGCACTGGCGAGCCAGCCGGAGCGCGCCGCGATCATCGCCTCCGCCGCCGTCACGTCCACCGGCCGGCCGAGATCCTGCGCCAGTTCGATCAACATCGCGGCACGGTCGGCGTCCGCATCGGCGACGGCCGCGTCCAGCGCGGCGGCGATCCATTCCGCCGTGGCCGTGCGCCGTACCTCGCGTTCCAGCGTCAGCGCGAGTTCGGTCTGGCCCCGCTCCACGAAGGGCGCGGCGAAGGGGTTGGCGGAGAGCATCCAGAGCGTCGCCGCGAGCGACAGCCCCAGCGGCAGCGCCCGGAGGACGCGCAGGATCAGGCGGCCGAGCGCGCCCAATCCCAGTACATCTCCCGCACCCGACGCGTCACCGGGCCGACCTGGTAGGAGCGGTCGTCGAAGGCCGTCACGGGCGTGACCTTGGTGAGGTTGCCCGACAGGAACACTTCGTCGGCATCGCGGAAATCCTCGAAGGTCAGCACCGTCTCGTGCACCCGCTGCCCGTCTGCGGCGAGGTTGGCGATGTGCCGCGCCCGGGTGATGCCCGACAGGAAGGTGCCGTTCGCGATCGGCGTGAAGACCTCGCCATCCTTGACCATGAACACGTTGGAGGTCGCGCTCTCGGCCACGTTGCCCATCGCGTCGGCGACCAGCGCGTTGCCGAAACCCTTCTGCTGCGCCTCGGCCAGCATCCGCGCGTTGTTGGGATAGAGGCAGCCGGCCTTGGCGTCGCAGACCGCATCCTCGAGCACCGGGCGGCGGAACCGCGTCCGGGTCAGCGTCGTGGTCTTGTCGGCGCCGTACATCGGGACGTGCTCGAGGCAGATCGCGAAGCCCGTCTCCTCCCGCGAGGGGACGAGGCCGAGCTCGCTGCCGTGGATGCCCCAGTACATCGGGCGGATGTAGATCGCGTCGTCGGGGGCGAACCCTTCGAGCCCCTCGGCGATCAGTTCCAGCATCCGTTCCACGCTTGCGGTGGGCTTGAGCATCAGCGCCTCGGCCGAGCGGTTGAGCCGCGCGCAATGGCGGTCGAGATCGGGGGTCAGTCCCTCGAACCGGCGGGCCCCGTCGAAGACGGACGAGCCCTGCCAGCTGCCGTGGTCGGCCGCCCGCATGATCGGAACGTCGCCGTCGTGCCACGTCCCGTCGAACCAGGTGCGGACCCGCTTGCCGAATGCCATGCCGTGCCTCTCTCGCTGTACGGCGCGTTGATAGGGGTGGGGTCGGGCGGCGTCCAGCGGGCCGCGCCGCGGATCCCTTGTCCCCACACCGCAAACCCGCGCAGAAGGCCGCATGACCGCGCGCAATGTCGAGATCATCGCCATCGTCCTCGGCGCGGCGGTCGGGCCGGACGGCGAGGCCTCGCCGACGCTGGCGCTGCGGACGGAGCATGGCGTGGCGCTGTGGCGTACAGGTCGGGTGGACCGGATCGTGCTCACCGGCGGGGTGGGGCGTCACGGGCCGGCGGAGGCGGTGGTGGCGGCGCGGCTGGCGCGGGCCGCGGGCGTGCCGGAGGCGGCGCTGTTGATCGAGGACGGGTCCGCCACGACCTTCGACAACCTCCGCCGCGCGCTCGACCTGATCCCGCGGGACGCGGCGATCGTGCTGGTCTCGAACCGGTGGCATTTGCCGCGGGCCTGGCTGACCCTGCATCTGATGGGCCGGCGGGGGCGGGTCTCGGGTCCGGCCGGGCAGGCGCCGTGGTCGGGCACCGTCGTGATGATCCTGCGCGAGACCCTGGCGACGCCGCTCGCGGCGGCGCGGGCCCTGCGATGGCGGTTCCGGTCCTGAGGGAGACAGGAAGGGCCGCCGCGGGTTTCACCGGGGCGGCCCTCTTGTGAGTGACGGTCGCGACTTCGCCGCGCCGTTGCCCACAATCTGCCGCGATTCGCTTGAGAATCCATTAACGCGACGAGTCGCGTCGCCGGCCTGCGGAGGTGCCGGCGGCGCGGCTTGGGCGCAGCGGGGAGGGCAGCCCTCGTCCACGGGGGCGGACGGGGGCTGCCTGACCGTCGCGGCCGGACGGAAGGCGGACGCCTGCATGTCGAACCGCGGCGCTTGTCGCCCGGCCCGCCGAGGACCGAGGCAATCAGACGTCAGGCGCCGACCTCGGGGTCGCGCAGGATCTCGACGCCCGCGATCTTCCAGCCCCCGGGCGTCTCGATCATCGTGTAGGCGAGCGTGTGCAGCCGGCCGGCCTCGTCGGTGATGAGCACGTCCTGCCGCCAGCTCGCGCCCTCCTCGCTGGTGCCGAGATACTGCACGCGGCCCGGATGCCAGACCATCGGATAGCCTTCGCGAACCATCCGCCCGAAGGTGTCCGGGTTGCGGAAGATGTCCTGGATATTGGGTGCGGCGAAGGTGAAGGCGGACGCGAAATCGTCGGCCCGGAAGGCGTCGAGCTGGTCGTCGATCACGCCCCGGATCGCCGCTTCGTCCGCCTGCGCCCCGCCCGCAAGGAGCATCAGCCCCGTCAGTAACCCCTTCATGCCGCATCCTCCTCGCTGGCGATCGTTCTAGACCGCCGGAGACACGGATCAAACGGCGGCTGAGTTTCCCACGAGTTCGCCCGCCATCGCGCGGTCGATGAGATCGGCCGTCTCCCGCACGCCGTAGAGCGCGATGAAGCCGCCGAAGCGCGGCCCCTGATCGGCGCCGAGGAGGACCTGGTAGAGCGCGCGGAACCAGTCGCGCATCGGGTCGAACCGATCGCGCCCGACCTCGTAGACCACGCCCTGCAGCGCCTCGTCATCCACGGGGCCGTCCCAGCCGCGCAGCCGGTCGCGCAACTCCGACAGCGCCGCGCGCTCGGCCTCGGTGGGCAGGCGGAACACCTTGGCGGGCTTCACGAAGTCGTTGTAGTACCGCACCGCCCCCTCGGCCGCGCGGTCGAGCTGGGGGTTGGCCTCGGGCGACGCGTCGGGCGCGTAGCGACGGATGAAGCCCCAGAGCGCGTCCTTGTCCTCGGCACCGGCGACGGAGGCGAGGTTGAGGAGCATGGTGAAGGGCACGACCATGTCGCTTTGCGGCACGTCGCCCGAATGGACGTGGAAGACCGGGTTCGCCGCGCGCTTGTCGGGGTCGTTCGCGGCGTGGAACGCGCGGAGCTGCTGGTGGTACTCGTCCACCGCCTTGGGGATGACGTCGAAATGCATCCGCTTCGCCGTCTTGGGCTTCTGGTACATGAAGTACGACAGCGACTCGGTGGCTGCGTAGGTCAGCCATTCGTCGATCGACAGGCCGTTGCCCGAGGACTTGGAGATCTTGTGGCCCTCGGCATCGAGGAACAGCTCGTAGGTGAAGTGCTCCGGCGGCCGGCCGCCCAGCGTGCGGCAGATGCCGTCGTAGATCGGGGTATTGGCGGCGTGATCCTTGCCGTACATCTCGAAATCCACGTCGAGCGCCGCCCAGCGGGCGCCGAAATCGGGCTTCCATTGCAGCTTCACGTTGCCGCCGGTGACGGGGAGCGTCCATTCGCGGCCCGCCTCGTCGTCGAAGGTGACGGTCCCGTCGGCCCCGTCCACGTGCTTCATCGGTACGTAGAGGACGCGGCCCGTCTCCGGGTGGATCGGCAGGAAGATCGAGTAGGTCTGCCGGCGTTCGTCCCGCAGGGACTTCAGCATGATCGCCATCAGGTCGTCGTAGCGCTCCGCCGCGCGGCGAAGCACGTCGTCGAACCGGCCGGAGCGGTAGAACTCTGTGGCGGAGACGAACTCGTAGTCGAAGCCGAACGTGTCGAGGAAGCGGCGCAGGCGGGCGTTGTTGTGCGCGCCGAAGCTCTCATGGGTGCCGAACGGGTCCGGCACGTCGGTCAGCGGTCGTTGCAGGTGCTCGCGCAACGCGGGCGGGTTCGGGACGTTCTCGGGCACCTTGCGCATTCCGTCTAGGTCGTCGGAGAAGCAGACGAGCCGGGTCGGGATGTCGCCGATCAGATCGAGGGCGCGGCGGATCATCGTGGTGCGCGCGACCTCGCCGAAGGTGCCGATATGCGGCAGGCCGGAGGGGCCGTAGCCGGTCTCGAACAGGACGTGATCCTTGTCCCGCGCCTCCGCGCGTTTCAGCAGGCGACGCGCCTCCTCGAACGGCCAGGCCTTCGATGTCATCGCCGCGTCGCGCAAGCTCGTCATGGGATCGTCCTCGGGATCGGAAGCGACCCGCACCTATTGCCCCATTGGGGTGCCGTCAATAAACGCGAGGGTGAAGGAGCTCAGGATGGCCAAACCGGATTTCACCCCGCAGGACGCGCTCGTCGCGATGATGATCACGGTCTCGGCCTCGGACGCGACGATCCGGACGTCGGAGCTCCTGACGATCCAGTCGATCGTGAATCACCTGCCGATCTTCGCGGATTTCGACGAGGACCGGCTGGAGAGCATCGCGCAGACCGTGTTCGACCTGCTGGAAGAGGAGGACGGGCTGGACGCGATCCTCGGGCTGATCCGCGACGCGCTGCCCGTCTCCCACCGGGAGACGGCCTATGCGCTGGCCTGCGACGTGGCGGCCGCCGACGGCAAGGTCTACCAGACCGAACTCGAGCTTCTGCGCGAGATCCGCTACGAGTTCGAGATCGACCCGCTGCACGCCGCGGCGATCGAGCGGGGCGCGCGGGCACGGCACCTGAAGCTCTGAGCGCGTCGTCCGCCGGACGGGGGGAGCCTCCGGCGGGGATATTTCGGAAGCAAAGACGCGGGGGCCGTCAGCGGACCATGCCGACGATCTCGTAGGTGCGCTCAAGGATCGGAACGGTGATTTCGCGCGCGCGTTCGGCGCCGCGGGCGAGGATGCGGTCGATCTCGGCCGGCTCGTCCATCAGGCGCGCCATCTCGGTCGAGATCGGGGCCAGGCGGGCAACGGCGAGATCGGCGAGGTCCTGCTTGAAGTGGCCGAACATCCGTCCCTCGTGTTCGGCGAGCACGGTGGCCGGGTCGCTGTCGGACAGCGCGGCGTAGATGTTGACGAGGTTGCGGGCGTCGGGGCGTTCGGAGAGGCCGGTCGGGTCGCCGGGCAGGGGATCCGGGTCGGTCTTGGCCTTGCGCAACTTCCGCGCGATCGTGTCGGCATCGTCGGTCAGGTTGATGCGGCTGGCGTCGACGGGATCGGATTTCGACATCTTCTTCGTGCCGTCGCGCAGCGACATGACGCGGGTGGCCGCGCCCTCGATCACCGGCTCAGTCATCGGGAAGAAGTCCACGCCGTAATCGTGGTTGAACTTCGCCGCGATGTCGCGCGTGAGCTCGATATGCTGCTTCTGGTCCTCGCCCACGGGGACGTGGGTGGCGTGGTAGACGAGGATGTCGGCCGCCATCAGCGCAGGGTACGCGAAGAGGCCGAGCGAGGCGGCCTCGGCGTTCTTGCCGGACTTGTCCTTCCACTGCGTCATCCGGCCCATCCAGCCCATCCGCGCGACGCAGTTGAAGATCCAGGCGAGCTGCGCGTGTTCGGGCACCTGGCTCTGGGCGATCAGGATCGAGCGTTCCGGGTCGATTCCCGCGGCGAGGAAGCCCGCGCAGAGCTCCCGCGTGTTGCGGCGCAGCGTGGCCGGTTCCTGCGGCACGGTGATCGCGTGCAGGTCGACCATGCAGAAGATCGTCTCGTGCGTGCCCTTCGCCTGCCAGTCCACGAACTTGGTGATCGCGCCCAGGTAGTTGCCGAGCGTCAGGCCGCCCGAGGGCTGGATGCCGGAGAAGACGCGGGGGGTGAAGTCGGGCATCGGGGCCTCCGAAGGGCTGGTCTCGGAACGGGGCATCGCTTAGTCGGCGGGGGTCATGCCGTCAATCGAGGCCCGGATGCAGCCCAGACCGCCGAACCCGTTCAACGACCTGCCGCCGCTCGTCGTCGCGCTCGCGCTGGTGATCGCGGGGGTCGAACTGATCTTCCAGGCGGGGGCGTCGGGTTTCGTGGGCGGACAGGCGGCCGTGGGCTGGCGGCTCACCGCGCTCGAGACGTGGTCGGTGCGCGCGGACGTATGGGACTGGATGCTGCGGACGCGGCAGGCGCCGCTGGACGAGGTGGCGCGGGTCTTCGCCTATCCGTTCGTACATTCGGGCTTCACCCATGCCGCCATGGTCTGCGTGTTCGTACTGGCGCTGGGCAACGTGGTGGCGCCGGTCTATCCGGGCTGGCGGCTCTTGGTGATCTTCTTCGGTGCCGCGCTGGGCGGGGCCTTGGTCTACCTGCTGCTCTTCGATGCGCGGTCGCCGCTCTACGGGGGCTATCCGCCGGCCTACGGCCTGATCGGGGCGTTCACCTACCTGACGCAGCGGGGGCTGACGCGGGCCGATCCGGCGAAGGCGTTCCTGCTGATCGGGCTCCTCCTTGCCATCCAGCCGGTCTTCGGGCTGCTGCTGGCGCGCAACTTCGCCTGGTTGCCGGACTGGAGCGCCGATCTGGGCGGGGCGGCATGCGGCTACCTCGCGGCGATGCTGCTCTTTCCCGGCGCGCTGCACCGCATCCGGGACCGCCTGCGTCAGCGCTGACGCCGTGTGGCGCCGCGCAGCTCGGCCATCCGGAACGCGCCCATGAGCTGCGCGAAGGCGAAGTAGGACAGCATTCCGAAGCCCACGAGGATGGCCAGCGCGGCCCCGCGCCATGCGCCGCCGAAGAGCGGGCCGAGCGCGAGGTTCATCGCCCAGAGGACGACGCCCATCAGGAACGCGGCCGCCACGATTCCCCAGGCCCGCCGGCGCGCCCGCTGGTCGAGCACGGCCACGGTGCCGAGCCCGCGCACACCGCGCGCGAGCAGCCAGACCATCGCCCAGGCGGCGAGCGTCGTGCCGAGCGCGGCGGCGGGCCATCCGATGAGGGGCGCGAGGCCGATCGCGACGGCGGCATTCACCACGAGGGAGACGACGGCGTAGCGGAGCGGACTGCGCGTGTCCTCCCGCGCGAAGTAGAGCGGCTGCAGCACCTTCTGGAGCACGAAGGCGGGCAGGCCCAGGGCGTAGATCATCAGCGCCAGCGCGGTGGCGGCGGTGTCGTCCACGTCGAAGGCGCCGCGTTCGAAGAGGACGGAGACGAGCGGGAAGGGCACGACGAGGAGCGCCACCGCGGAAGGCAGGGTCAGGAGCCAGGAGAACTCGAAGGCGCGGGAATAGGCCTGCTGCTGCCCCTCGGTGTCGCCGGCACGGACGCGGCGGGAGAGGTCGGGGAGAAGGACGACGCCGATGGCGATGCCGACCACGCCGAGGGGCAGCTGGTAGAGGCGATCGGCGTAGTTCAGCCATGCCACCGCGCCGTCGAAGTAGCTCGCCACCTGCCGCCCGACGAGGAGGTTCACCTGCACCACGCCGCCCGCCAGCGCAGCGGGGGCGGCGATGACGAGGAGGCGCTTCAGGTCGGGCGTCATCCGCGGACGATGGCGCGGCAGAAGGCGGTGCCCGGCGCGCGCGGCGGCCCACCAGACGAGGCCGAGCTGCACCAGTCCGCCGAGCGGGACCGACCAGACGAGGCCGCGCGCGATCAGGCGCGAATGGGTCGGCGCCTCGAGCCAGTCCCAGAGCTCGGGTCGTGCCCAGACGGCGAGCATCGCGGCGATGAAGACGACGTTGAGGAGCGCGGGCGCCGCGGCGGCGGCGAGGAAGCGGTTGTTGGAGTTCAACACGCCCGAGACCAGCGCGGCGAGCGAGATAAGCAGGATGTAGGGGAAGGCGATCCGGCCGTACATGACGGCGAGGGTGAACCGTTCGTCCTCCGCGAAGCCCGACGCCATCGCCAGGACGAGCGCCGGCATCGCGACGATGCCCAGCACGGTGAAGGCGGTCAGGATCACGACCATGCCGGCCACCGCATCGCGGGCAAAGGCGTCGGCCTCGCCCGCATCGCCCTCGAGCTTCTTGGCGTAGAGCGGCACGAAGGCCATGTTGAACGCGCCCTCGGCGAAGAAGCGGCGGAACATGTTGGGCAGCGAGAAGGCCACGAAGAACGCTTCCGCCGCCGCCCCCGTGCCGAGGAACCGTGCGATCAGGATGTCGCGCGCGAAGCCGAGGATGCGCGACAGGAGGGTCCAGCCTCCCACGGTGAGGAAGCCCTTGACGAGGCGTGGGGCCATGTCAGGCGCCGGCGCGTTCGGCCGCGCGGTCGATGGCGGCGTGGAGCTTGCGCGTCAGTGCGTCCTGCTTGGATTTCGACACGATCTTCAGGCCGAACAGGTCCTTCACGTAGAAGTTGTCGACGACCTGCACGCCGTAGGTCGCGATGACGGCCTGCGCGATGTAGATGTTGGCGTTGGCCAGCGCCTGCGTCAGGTCGTAGAGCAGGCCGGGCCGGTCGCGGGTGTCGACCTCGATGATCGTGTAGATGTCCGACCCCTCGTTGTCGAAGCTGATATTGGTGGCCACACGGAACCGACGCTCGCGCTTCTTGATCTCGCGGCCCTCGAGCTCGCGCCGGGTGGCGACCTCGCCGTGCAGGATGCGCTCGATCATCGAACGCAGGCGCGGCAGGCGGGAAGGCTCGTAGGGGTGGCCGTCGGCGTCCTGCAGCCAGAACACGCTCGTCGCATAGCCGTCGCGCGAGGTGTAGGTCCGCGCGTCCACGATATTCGCGCCCACGAGGCTCAGCGCGCCGGCCAGCCGGGAGAAGATGCCGGGATGGTCCTGACAGGCCATCAGCACGCGGGTCGCGTCCCGCTCCTCGTCGGCCTCGAGGTCGAAGCGGATCTCGTCCTCGCCCAGCCCGACGAGCAGGCTGGCGAACGCGACCTGCGCGGCGGTCGGGATGCCCTGCCAGTAGGGGCCGTAATGACGGGCGATCTCAGCGCGCTTCCGGCCCTCGGTCCAGTCCGTCATCGCCTCCCGGAAGAGCTGCTTGGCCTTCTTCTCGCGGGTCTCGCGGTTGACGTCCTCGAGACCGTTCTCCAATGCAGCGGCGGTGGCGCGGTGCAGCGCGCGCAGCATCTGCGCCTTCCAGTTGTTCCAGACGTTCGGTCCGACCCCGCGGATGTCGCAGACGGTCACGACGGTGAGCAGGTCCAGCCGCTCGCGCGTCTTCACCGCCTTGGCGAAGTCCCGGATCGTGCGCGGGTCGGAGATGTCGCGCTTCTGCGCCATGTCCGACATCAGCAGGTGGTGGCGCACCAGCCATTCCACCGTCTCCGCCTCGCGCGGACGCAGGCCGAGGCGGGGCGCGACGCTGCGGGCGATGCGGGCACCGAGGATCGCGTGATCTTCCTGCCGGCCCTTGCCGATGTCGTGCAGGAGCAGCGCGATGTAGAGGATGCGCCGGCTTATCCCCGCATCGAGGATCGAGGTGACGAGGGGCAGGCTCTCGGAGAGCTCGCCGCGCTCGATCTGCGCGAGGTTGGAGATCACCTGGATCGTGTGCTCGTCCACCGTGTAGGCATGATACATGTTGAACTGCATCATCGCGACGATGGGCGCGAATTCGGGGATGAAGGCCGACAGGACCTCGAGCTCGTTCATCCGGCGCAGGGCACGCTCCGGGTTTCCGTGCTTCAGGAGCAGGTTCATGAAGATCCGCGCCGCGGCCGGGGAATCCCTCAGCTCGCGGTCGACCAGTTGCCGGTTCGCCGCCACCAGACGCATCGCGTGCGGATGCAGGAACATGCCGAGCCGCAGCGCCTCGTCGAAGACGCCCAGCATGTTGATCGGCTGGGCGAGGAACGCCGCTTCGTCCGCCACGTCGAGCCGGCCCTGACGCTCGGCGAAGGGCGCCCGGATCCGGCGGCGGCGCTTGAACAGGCCCAGCAGCGCCGGCTCCCGCTTCACATTGTCCGCCTCCAGCGCGACCAGCAGGATGCGCGTCAGCTCGCCCACGCGGGTGGCGTGGCGGAAGTAGTCCTGCATGAAATGCTCGACGGCGCGGCGGCCGGCATGGTCGCGGTAGCCCATCGCGCCGGCCACATCGACCTGCATGTCGAAGGTCAGGAGGTCGGCGGCGCGGTCGGCGATCAGGTGCATGTGGCAGCGCACGCACCACAGGAATCGCTCCGCGCCCTCGAAGGCGTCGAACTCGTCGGCGGTGAAGACGTCGAGCCGGACGAGTTCCCTGGTGCTCCGGACGTTGTAGCGATATTTGGCGATCCAGTAGAGCGTCTGGAGGTCGCGCAGGCCCCCCTTCGCCTCCTTCACGTTCGGCTCGAGGATGTAGCGCTGACCGCCGTGCTTCTGCAGGCGCTGGTCGCGCTCGGCGAGCTTGGCCTCGATGAAGTCGGAGGCGGTGCTGCGGAACAGGTCCTTCCAGAGCCTTACCGTCAGCGTGCCGGGCAGCGCCGCGTCGCCGCAGATCTGCCGCCGTTCGAGGAGGGCGGTGCGGATCGTGTAATCTTCGGTGCCCAGGCGGATGCAGTCCTTCACCGTCCGGGTGGAATGGCCGACCTTCAGTTTCAGGTCCCACAGGATGTAGAGCATCGATTCGATGACGCTCTCCACCCAGGGCGTCAGCTTCCACGGCGTCAGGAACAGCAGGTCCACGTCCGAGAACGGCGCCATCTCGCCGCGTCCGTAGCCGCCGACGGCGAGCACGGCGAAGCGCTCGCCTTCGGTGGGGTTCGGGCAGGGATGCAGCACGCGGCTCGCCACGAGCCAGGCGCATTGCACCAGGCGGTCGGTCAGGTGTGCGTAGGACCGGGTCACGGTCCGGGCACGGACAGGATCGGCCCGGAACGCCGCCGCGATCGTCTCCCGCCCGCGCGCCTGCGCATCGGCCAGCACGCCGACCACGGCGCGGCGCAGCGCGATGCCCTCGCCGCCGGCGATGGCCGCGTCGAGGGCGGCGAGCACGGCCGCGTCGTCGAAGAGGGCGTCCGGCGCGACGATCAGCGCCGTGTCGGGCGCAGCCTCGGGCAGGTCGTTTGTGTTGAAGGCCGGGGCCGGTCCGTTACGATCCGGCGCCGCCGAAGCTGTTCGGGGCAGGGCTGACCACCTGTATCTGTCGGTTCACGATCTGTGCGACGGCCAGCGCCCGGTCGTTGGTGCCGTCGCCGCGCAGGCGGAATACCCCGCCCGTGCCGGCAAAGCCAGCGTTCGCGGTCAGGGTTCCGCGGCCCACGGTCTGGCCCCGTCCGGCGATCGCGCCGATCGCCGCCACGCCGTCATAGGCGAGGCTGGCGAGCGGGTGCGGCTGCGCGCCGTAGGCGCCGGCGTAGCGGGCGTTGAACTGCGCCAGCGGTGCCGGGTCGGGCAGCGCGAAATAGCCGCCCTGCAGCCCCGGCAGCGACAGCGCGTCGGTCGGGATGTCCCAGCGGGTCAGGCCGAGGAAACGGGTCTCCTCGTCGCCCAGTCCCTGCTCGCTCAGGAGCTGGGAGATGACGGGAAGGTCGGCGGAGGTGTTGCCGGTCAGGAAGACGGCGTTCGTACCCGTCGCCTCAGCCCGCTCAGCGATTTGGGGCGCGGCGGCGGCGATCCCCTGCTGGCTCAACTGGTAGGGGACGGAACCGGTGATCTGCGCGCCCGTGCCGCCCGCGGCCCGCGCGATGGCGGCGTTGGCGACGGTTCCGGCCTCGTCGGAGGCATGGGTGACGAGGACACGGTTGCGGCCCTGCGCCGCCGCGAAGCCCAGCACACGGCGGGCGGTGTTCTCGAACGTGTTGCCCAGAACCCAGACATTGCCGCCGGCGATGGCGGTGTTGTTGGAGAAGCTCAGCACCGGGACGGCCGACCCGGACACGGCGTTGCCCACGGCCACGGCGTTGTCCTGGTAAAGGGGACCGAGGATGACCTGGGCGCCTGCCGAGAGCGCGGCCTCCGCGGCGGCAGTGGCGCCGGCGGGCGTGCCCTGCGTCGGATAGACGTTCAGCGTCACGGTGGCGCCGCCCAGATCGGCCACGGCGAGACGCGCCGCGTTCTCGAGGTTGCGCGCGATGAGATCGTCGGTCGGCCGCGCCGAACCCTGCGGCACCAGCAGCGCCACCCGGACCGGTCCGTCGCCCTGGACCCCGCCCGCGCCGGAGCCGGAGAGGACCGGGCCGCCGACGTTGCAGGCCGCGAGCGTGGCGGAGGCGGCGACAAGGGCCGCGCCCTTGCGCGCCCGGCGCATGAATGAGACGAGTCTGGCGCGAAGGCCGCGGATGGACATGGCGTGATCTCCCGGAATCGCACCCTCACGGGCGCGTGACGTCGCGGCGACGCTAGTGCGGCCGACCGGGCGAGTAAACGGTGGATGAAGGAGCGTGCGCGAATGGCGGAGATCGGCGGGATCGAGGCGGCGCTGCACCTCGTCGCGGTGCCAATCGGTGCCGCGCGCGACATCACGCTGCGCGCGCTCGACCTGCTCGCAGGCGCGGACGTGCTCGCCGCCGAGGACACGCGCTCGCTGCGCCGGCTGATGGAGATCCACGGCATCCCGCTCGGCGACCGGCCGCTTCTGGCCTACCACGATCATAACGGCGCGGCGGTGCGACCCAAGCTCGTCGCCCTGCTCCGGGACGGCAAGTCGGTGGCCTACGCGTCCGAGGCAGGCACGCCGCTCGTGGCCGATCCGGGGTTCCAGCTCGGCGTCGCGGCACGGGCCGAGGGCCTCACCGTCCGCGCGGCGCCGGGGGCCAGCGCCGTGCTGGCCGCGCTCTGCGTCGCCGGCCTGCCGACCGACCGGTTCCTTTTCGCCGGATTCTTGCCGCCGAAATCTGGCGCGCGGAAGGCAGCGCTGCAGGAGCTCGCCGCCGTGCCCGCGACGCTGGTCCTCTACGAATCGCCGAAGCGGCTCGCCGCGATGCTGCGCGACGCGGCGGAGGTGCTGGGCGCGCGGGAAGCAGCCATCTGCCGGGAGCTGACCAAGCGGTTCGAGGAGGTGCGGCGCGGTCCGCTCGACGCGCTCGCCGTGGCCTACGGGGACGAGGCCCCGCGTGGCGAGATCGTCGTCGTGATCGACCGGCCTGCGGTTCGGGACGCGGACCCGGACACCCTGCGCGACGCGCTGCGGGCCGCGATGGCGGAGGGTTCCGTCAAGGATGCCGCGCAGGAGATCTCGGACGCGTTCGGCGTGCCCCGCCGGCAGGTCTACGAAATGGCACTCGCCCTCAAGGACGAGACGTGAGCGGCTCCGGTTCGTACCATGCCGGGCGTGCCGCCGAGGAGATCGTCGCCCGCCTCTACGAAACCGAGGGCTACCGCGTCATTGCCCGGCGCTGGCGTGGGCAGGGCGGCGAGATCGACGTGATCGTCGCGCGGGAGGCGGAGACGGTCTTCGTCGAGGTGAAGTCCAGCGCGACCCACGCCGCTGCCGCGTGGCGGGTGAGCCCGCGGCAGGTCCGGCGCCTGTTCGACGCGGCTGCCGAATACATGGGCGCCCTGCCGGGCGGGCAGGACAGCGCCGTGCGCTTCGACGTGGCGCTCGTCGACGGGACCGGGCGGGTGGAGGTGATGGAGAACGCGCTCTCCGCCTGATTGCCCCGGGCCGCCGGCTGCGCCATCTAGCGCGGGACCGAACGCGCAGGAGACGCCCCATGCCCAAATCCCTCAAGGTCGGCTTCCAGATGGACCCGGTCGAACGCGTCGACATCGACGCCGACAGCAGCTTCCGCATTGCCATCGAAGCCCAGGATCGCGGCCATTCGCTCGTCTACTGGACGCCGGACCAACTCATCTACGACGAGGGGCGCATCGGAGCGCGCGCGCGGCCGATGGAATTGCGCCGCGAGCGGGGCAACCACGTCACGCTGGGCGAGCCTGTGGATCTCGATCTCTCGGAGCTCGACGTCGTCTGGCTGCGTCAGGACCCGCCCTTCGACATGGCCTACATCACCAACACGCACCTGCTGGATCGCATCCACCCGGAGACGCTGGTCGTGAACGACCCGACCTGGGTGCGGGGCTGGCCCGAGAAGCTGATGGTGCTGGACTTCCCGGAGCTGACGCCCCCGACGGCCATCGCTCGCGACCTGACCCGCCTCAAGGCCTTTCGCGAACGTCACGGAGAGGTCATCCTGAAGCCGCTCTATGGCAATGGCGGCGCGGGCGTGTTCCACCTGAGCGAGCTGGACCGGAACCTGAACTCGCTGCACGAGCTCTTCAGCCAGATGACGCGCGAGCCGCTGGTGATGCAGAAATACCTGCCCGCCGTGACGAAGGGCGACAAGCGCATCATCCTCGTCGACGGGGAGGCCATCGGCGCCATCAACCGCGTGCCGGCGAAGGGCGAGACGCGGTCGAACATGCATGTCGGCGGCCGCGCGGAGAAGGTCGCGATGACCGACCGCGACCGCGAGATCTGCGCGGCGATCGGCCCGCGCCTGCGCGATGCGGGCCAGATCTTCGTGGGCATCGACGTGATCGGCGAGTACCTGACCGAGATCAACGTGACCTCGCCCACCGGCCTGCAGGAGCTCGAACGCTTCGACGGCACCAACGGCGCGGCGCTGATCTGGGAGGCGATCGAACGGCGGCGGGCCTGAGCCTCTTCTTCTTGGCCGAAATACTCCGGGGAGCGCGAGGGGCAGGCCCCTCGCTCCGCCCTAGCCGCTGGCGACCAGCCGGTAGGACAGCGCTTCGGCGACATGGGGGCGGCGTACCGTTTCGGCCCCGTCGAGGTCGGCGATCGTGCGCGCGACCTTGATGACGCGGTGGTAGCCGCGCGCCGAGAGGTTGAAGCGCTCGACCGCCTGTAGAAGCATCGCGCGGCCCTCCGCGTCCGGCGCGGCGACTTCCATCAGCGCGTCGCCCGCGATGTCGGCGTTGACGGTGACGCCCGCCATCCCGTCGTAGCGCGCCGCCTGCACCTCGCGGGCGGCGGCGACGCGGGCGGCGACCGTGGCGGAGGTCTCGCCCGAAGCGGGAAGCGACAGGTCCGACACTTCGACGGCGGGCACTTCGAGGCGGAGATCGAAGCGGTCCATCAGGGGGCCGGAGATCTTGCCGATGTAGTCCTCGCCGCAGACGGGCGCCCGGGTGCAGGCGCGCTCGGCGTCGAACAGCATGCCGCAGCGGCACGGGTTCGCGGCGGCCACGAGCAGGAAGCGGCAGGGATAGCGCACATGCGCGTTGGCCCGCGCGATGACGACCTCGCCCGTCTCGATGGGCTGGCGTAACGTCTCCAGAACCGCGCGCGGGAACTCGGGAAATTCGTCCATGAAGAGGATGCCGTGATGCGCGAGGCTGATCTGCCCCGGTCCGGCGCGCTTGCCGCCACCGGCGATGGCCGCGACGGAGGCGGTGTGATGCGGCTCCTGGAACGGGCGGGCGTGCAGGATGCCGCCTTCGTCGAGCGTGCCGGCCAGCGAGTGGATCATGGATGTCTCGAGCGACTCCATTGCCGAGAGCGGCGGGAGAAGGCCGGGCAGGCGGGCGGCGAGCATCGACTTCCCCGCGCCGGGCGGGCCGACCATGAAGAGGTGGTGGCGTCCGGCCGCCGCGATCTCCAGCGCGCGCTTGGCGCGACCCTGTCCGCGCACGTCGCGCAGGCAGGGCCCGTCCGGCGCCGCGGGGACGTGGCCGCGCCGGGCCTCCGGCAGGGGGTTGTTACCCGTCAGGTGATCGATGAGCACCTTCAGCGACGGCGCCGCGTAGACCGAGGCCGCGCCGACCCAGGCCGCCTCCGGACCGCAGGCCTCGGGGCAGTAGAGGTCGGCGTCGAGCGAGGCCGCCGTCATCGCGGCAGGCAGGGCGCCCGTCACCGCGACGAGCGCGCCGTCGAGCGACATCTCGCCAAGGCTCACGGCGCGGGCGACGGAACCGGCGGGCACGATCTCCAGCGCCGCGAGGAGCGACAGCGCGATGGGCAGGTCGAAATGCGCGCCCTCCTTCGGCAGGTCTGCGGGCGAGAGGTTGATCGTCACCTTCTTCGACGGAAGCGCGATGCCGAGTTCGGAGAGCGCGGTGCGGATGCGATCCTTGGCCTCCGATACGGCCTTGTCGGGCAGTCCGACCACCGAGAAGCCCGGCAGACCGGGCGTGACCGCGCATTGCACGTCGACGGGCCGCGCCTCGAGCCCCTCGAAGGCCACCGTGGTGGTGCGTGCGAGCATGTCCGTCTCCGCCTGTGCCCGGTGGGGCTAGCGGATGCGGCGTTGCGGTCCGGTTAACGGCTCAGGCCATGGGAAAGGGCGCGGTGGGCAGGCCCATGTCGTAATTCTCGAGCGTCCGGTCCGCCGCCTCGCCCTCCGCCCGCCATGCGCGCAAGGGTGCATGCGACAGGTGCGCGTCAACATAGGCCCGCGCGGCATCGCCCATAGGCAAGGCGTAGCCGGCGATGCGCATGGCGACGGGCGCGAAGAAGGCGTCGGCGGCGGAATAGGTGCCGAACAGCCATGGGCCGTCGGCGATCGCGAGACCGCGTGCATGGACCCAGAGCGTCTCGACGCGGGCCAGGTCGGCGCGAACCTTCTGCGACGGTTCGAAGCCGCGCCACTGCACGCGCAGGTTCATCGGGCAGGCCCCGCGCAGCGTGCCGAAGCCTGCATGCATCTCGGCGGCGAGCGAGCGGGCCAGCGCGCGGGCGCGGGGCTCGGACGGCCAGTGGCCTGCCGCCGGATGGCGCTCGGCCAGTCCCTCGGCGATGGCGAGGCTGTCGGTCCAGAGCGCGCCGTCCGCCGCCCGTGCGACGGGCACGGTTCGGGCCGGACCCCAGTCTTTGAGCGTTTCGGCAAAGGCAGGGACGTACATCTCGTTCAGATGCACGCTCACCGGGATGTCGAAGGCCGCGAAGAGGAGCCAGCCGCGCAGGCTCCAGGACGAGTAGGACCGGTCGCCGATCAGGATGTCGTAGGTCATGGCCTTCGACTACGTCCGCCGCCCGCCCGTGGGAAGCGCGATCAAGCGATGCGGTTGGCGAAGACCGCGCGTGGGCCGCCGGGTGTGAGGTCGATCCGCGTGAGACTCAGGTTGTCGATCCGCTGCGCCAGCGCGTCGTAGGGGCGCTTTCCGGTCGCGCGCGCCCATTGCGTCAGGATCACGCCCATATGCGCCACCACGATCAGGTCCGGACCGCTGGCGAGCCGGTCGAGCGCGGCGGTCACCCGGGCGGAGACGTCGTTCCACGATTCCCCGTTCGGCGCGCGGCGATGGCCCGGATCTTCGAAATAGGCGCGCAGCTCCGGACCCTCGATCTCCTCGAAGGGACGGTGGTCCCAGTCGCCGTAATCGAACTCGCGCAGATCGCGCTCGTGGGGCAGGCGGGGACGGTCGTCCTGGATCGCGTCGGCGGTGGCGGCGGCGCGGATCAGGTCGCTGCTGACGACAGGCGCCCTCGGCAGGGCGGCGGCGAGGCGGGCCAGCGCGACCGTGTCCGACAGGTCGGCGGGCAGATCGACATGGCCCACCATGCGCTTCGCATGGGTCGGCCCGTGACGGACCAGCCAGAGCCGCGTCACTTGAGCCGCTGCGGCAGGCCGGCGGTGACGAGCACGACGGCGTCCATCGCGGCCGCCAGCCGCTGGTTCAACGCGCCCTGCGCCCGCTGGAACCTGCGCGCCAGCGGGTTGTCGGGCGTCACGCCGCCGCCGACATCGTTGCTCACCACGACGAACCGGGCGGGGGAGGCGGCCATCGCGGCGATCCAGGCTTCGGCCGGCGCCTTCCAGTCGGCCGCATCCATCATTAGGTTGGTGAGCCACATCGTGGCGCAATCGACGAGCAGGACCTGCCCTGCTGCGGCCCGGGCGCAGGTCGCGGCAAGCTCTGTCGGCGCCTCGATCAGCGTCCAGTCGAGCCCTCGTCGCGCGGCATGCTGATCGACCTTCGCGCGCATTTCCGCATCGAGCACGCGCGCCGTGGCCACGTAGACGGGATCCCCTGCCTGTCGCAGCGTTTCGGCCTCCGCCCAGGCTGATTTTCCCGACGCCGCATGGCCGAGCACCAACAGGCCGCGCCAATCTGACACAGTGGAGGAACTTTTGCTCATTTAAAGGCGTAGTCCAGACAAGTTCGCTTTCAAGAGCCGCGCCGAACGGCCGCCGCTACGATCCGATGGGAAGGGCTTCGAATATGCCATTCGATTTCAACAGCGACACGTCCCTGTCAAGGCGTGCCATGAAGGCCGAATTGCTTGACGCGGAGACGGAACTGCGGCTCGCCTATGCCTGGCGCGACCATCGCGACGAGGCGGCGTTGCACCGCTTGATCACGGCCTACATGCGGCTGGCGATCTCGATGGCGGCGAAGTTCCGGCGTTACGGCGCGCCGATGAACGACCTCATCCAGGAGGCCGGACTGGGTTTGATGAAGGCGGCGGAGAAGTTCGATCCCGACCGCGGCGTCCGCTTCTCGACCTACGCGGTCTGGTGGATCAAGGCGTCGATCCAGGATCATGTCATGCGGAACTGGTCGATGGTCCGCACCGGCTCGACCTCCAGCCAGAAGTCGCTGTTCTTCAACCTGCGCCGGGTTCAGGCGCGGCTCGAGCGCGAGGCACAGGCCGAAGGCGTCACGCTTGACCGGCACACGATGCGGGCCCGGATCGCGACCGAGGTCGGCGTGCCCATCCACGATGTCGAGATGATGGAAGGGCGGCTTTCCGGCTCCGATTTCAGCCTGAACGCGACGCAGAGTTCCGACGAGGACGGCCGCGAGTGGATCGACGCGCTCGAGGACGAGAGCGCGCAGGCCGACGAGACGGTGGCGTTGCGGCACGACAACGCGATGCTCCGGCAATGGCTGCTGAACGCGCTGGGCTCGCTCAACGAGCGCGAGCGGTTCATCATCCGTGAGCGCAAGCTGCGCGAGGATCCGCGGACCCTGGAATCGCTCGGCAACGAGCTTTCGTTGTCCAAGGAGCGTGTGCGCCAACTCGAGGCCGCGGCCTTCGCGAAGATGCGCAAGTCGCTCGAGAGGGAAAGCCGCGAGGTAATGGACTTCCTCGGGTGAGGGCACTTGCCTTCGTCCTTCTGGCGATCGCCGGTACGGCCGGAGCGCAGGATCTGCCTCCGGCCGACATCTACGTGATCGGCGAGATCCACGACAATCCGGTGCATCATGCGGTGCAGGCCGATCTCGTCGCGCGCCTCGATCCCGAGGCGGTCGTCTTCGAGATGCTCAGCGACGAGCAGGCCGCGCGGATCGGGCCCGACACGCCACGGGATGCCGCGACGCTCGGCCCGCTCCTCGACTGGGCGGAGAGCGGCTGGCCGGACATCGCGCTCTACGCGCCGATCATGGCGGCGAGCGATGCGGTGATCCTCGGCGCCGCGGGGGCAGCAGGGGATCTGTCGGCCTACGGCCTCGACGTGGCACTGTCCGTCGAAGAACAGGCCGCGCGGGAGCGGCTTCAGGCCGAGGCGCATTGCGGCGCGCTGCCCGAGGACATGCTGCCCGACTTCGTCGCCCGCCAGCGTGACATCGACGCGCAGTTCGCAGCGCGTACGCTCGCCGCGCTCGACGCCCACGGCGCGCCGGTCGTCCTCATCGCCGGCAACGGACATGCGCGGACCGACTGGGGCGTGCCGGCGGCGATCGCGCGGGTTCGGCCGGAGCTCGAGGTCGTGGCCGTCGTGCAGGGCGAGGGCGATCCGACCGTGCCGGGCGATCTTGTCCTGCAGGCCCCACCGCAGGACCGGGGCGATCCCTGCGACGCCTTTCGCTGAGCGGGCGGACGGCCTAGACAGGCCCCGACGATCCGAAGCGCGGGGCTTCCATGCTGTCCGACAAGACGATCCTTCTCATCATCGGCGGCGGCATCGCGGCGTTCCGGGCGCTCGAGGTGATCCGCCGCCTGCGGGAGCGCGGGGCGAAGGTGACGCCGGTCCTGACCTCCGGGGCCGAGCAGTTCGTGACCCCGCTCTCGGTCTCGGCGCTGGCCGCGGCGAAGGTCTACCGCAACCTCTTCGACCTGACTGACGAGGCGGAGATGGGCCATATCGAACTCAGTCGCTCCGCCGACCTGATCCTCGTGGCGCCGGCGACGGCCAACCTGATGGCGAAGATGGCTTCGGGGATGGCCGACGACCTCGCCTCGACCTTGCTTCTGGCGACGGACACGCCGGTGATGATCGCACCAGCGATGAACGTCCGCATGTGGGAGCATCCGGCGACGCAGCGCAACCTCGCGACGCTTGAGGGCGAGGGCATCCGGCTGATCGGCCCCGAAGAGGGGGCGATGGCCTGCGGCGAATACGGGGCCGGGCGGCTGGCCGAGGTGCCGGAGATCGTTGCCGCGGTGGAGGCGTTCTTCGCGAACGGGCCGTTGCGCGGACGGCACGTCATCGTCACATCCGGCCCGACGCACGAGGCGATCGACCCGGTGCGCTACATCGCCAACCGCTCGTCCGGGGCGCAGGGCACGGCGATCGCCACCGCCCTGCGCGACCTGGGAGCCCGGGTGACGTTCGTGTCCGGTCCAGCGCAGGTGGCCCCGCCCGCGGGCGTCGAGGTGATCCGGGTAGAAAGCGCGGCCGAGATGATGGCGGCGGTCGAGGCGGCGCTGCCGGCGGACGTGGCGGTGATGGCGGCGGCGGTGGCCGACTGGCGCGTGGAGAATGCGGCGGACCGGAAGATGAAGAAGGGTGAGGGCGGCGCGCCGGACCTGATCTTCGCGGAGAATCAGGACATCCTCGCGACCGTGTCGCGGGCCACGAACCGTCCCGCTTTGGTCGTGGGCTTCGCAGCCGAGACGCACGACGTCGTGGCGCATGCGACGGCCAAGCGCGCGCGCAAGGGCTGCGACTGGATCGTCGCGAACGACGTCTCGCCGGCGACCGGCATCATGGGCGGGACGGAGAACGCGGTGACGCTGGTCACCGAAACGGGGGCCGAGGAATGGCCGCGGCTCAGCAAGGTCGAGACGGCGCGGCGGCTGGCGGCCCGGATCGCGGAGCGCCTCGCATGAGGCTCGAGGTGATGCGCGCGGAGGGGGCGGACCCGGATCTTCCTCTGCCGAATTACGCAACGACCGGCGCGGCGGGCGCCGACCTGCGCGCCGATACCGGCGGCGCGTCGGTGGCGCTGGCGCCCGGGGCGCGGGCGCTGATCCAGACGGGCCTCCGCGTCGCTGTGCCGGAGGGCTACGAGATGCAGGTCCGTCCGCGCTCCGGTCTCGCGCTGAAGCACGGGGTCACGGTCGCGAACGCGCCGGGCACCGTGGACAGCGACTATCGCGGGCCCCTCGGCGTGATCCTGATCAATCTCGGCGACGCGCCCTTCGAAGTGACGCACGGCATGCGGATCGCGCAGGCCGTCGTCGCCCCGGTCGTGCAGGCGACGTGGGATGTGGCGGAGACGTTGCCCGACACGGCGCGGGGCGCGGGCGGGTTCGGCTCCACCGGGACTGGGGACGAATGATCCTCGTCCTGATCCTCGCGGCCGCGATCTGGGCGATCGGGAGCTGGCTCGGCACGCCGCTGCAGGCGCGGGCGATCATGCTCGCGCTGCTCTATGTCGCCGTCCTCTTCGTGCAGTTCGCGCTGCCCAATGCCCATCCGCTCCGCGACTCCCTGGGGGGCGGGCCGGGGGAGTGGCTGGTGCTGGGCGGCCTCGTCGCGCTGGTGCTCGCCTACCGCGCCGGGCTGATCCGCGTCCGGGCCCGGGCCCGCGCGGTGGAGGCCGAGCGGGACGCGGTGGCGGACGGGGCCACGGGGCCGGGCGACGCGTTCTCGGCCGTCGAGCTCGACCGCTACGCCCGGCACATCGTCCTGCGCGAGATCGGCGGGCCGGGACAGCGGAAGCTGAAGGACGCGCGGGTTCTCGTGGTCGGGGCGGGCGGTCTGGGTTCGCCGGTGCTGCTCTACCTCGCAGCGGCCGGGGTGGGGCGGATCGGGGTGATCGACGACGACACGGTGTCGCTGTCGAACCTTCAACGGCAGATCGTGCACGATGACGCGTCGGGCGGTCTGCCCAAGGTCTTCTCGGCGGAGCGGCGTCTGCGGGGGCTGAACCCCCATGTCGAGATCCGATCCTACAACCGCCGCCTGACCGCCGAGATCGCCGCAGACCTGCTCGGCGAGTACGATCTCGTCATCGACGGCTCCGACAGCTTCGCCACGCGCCGCCTCGTCAACGATGCCGCGGTCGAGACCGGCACGCCGCTCGTTGCGGGGGCGATCACGCAGTGGGAGGGGCAGGTGACGATCTACGACCCCGCCGCCGGCGCGCCGTGCCTCGCCTGCCTGTTCCCCGACGATCCCGCGCCCGGTCTGGCGCCGTCCTGCGCGGAGGCCGGCGTGGTCGGCGCGCTGCCCGGAATCGTCGGCTCGATCATGGCGCTGGAGGCGATCAAGGAGATCACCGGCGCCGGCACGACGTTGCGCGGCACGATGCTGCTCTGGGACGGGCTCGACGCCGATGCGCGGCGGATCGCGGTGTCGCGCCGGCCCGATTGCCCGGTCTGCGGCGGTATCTGAGCGAGCGGAGGCGCGATGAGCACGGCAACCCTCCTCGAGGCGGCGCGCTTCGCGGCGCGGGCGCATCACGGACAGCGGCGTAAGGGCGGCGCGGACATTCCCTACGTCGATCACGTGCTCGACGTCGCCGCCCGATTGGCGGAGGTGCATGCCGGGGACGAGGTGCTGATCCTCGCGGCGCTCCTTCACGACACGGTCGAGGATTGCGACGTGACCGAGGCCGATCTGGCGGTGCGGTTCGGGCCGGAGGTCGCCGCGCTCGTCATGGAGGTGACGGACGACACTTCGCTGCCGAAGGCCGAGCAGCGCCGGCAGCAGGAGGAACACATCCGCCACGCCTCCGACCGGGCGAAGCGGCTCAAGATGGCGGACAAGGCCAGCAACCTGACCGCGATCGCGCGCACGCCGCCGGACTGGAGCGCCGAACGGATGCAGGGCTACATCGACTGGGCCTTGCGCGTCATCGACCCGGTGCGGGGACTCGATCCGGCGCTCGAGGCGCGGTTCGATGCGGCGGTGGCGGAGGCGCGGGCGGCGGCGGCACGCCAGTGAGCTTGCGTCCCGCGGCGGGCGGTGCATCATCGCGTCGGATCAGAGGAGAGACGCCATGAAGCCTTTCGCCCCCGCCTTCGCGCTCGGCGCCCTGCTCGCGCTGGCCGGACCCGTCGCCGCGCAGGACCTGCCCGACCTCGGCGGCCGGATCGTCACGATCGCCACCGAGGACGCCTATCCGCCGCTCCAGTTCCGCGACCCGGCCTCGGGCGAGGCGATCGGCTGGGAATACGACGCCATGGCCGAGATCGCGGCGCGCCTCGACTTCGAGCCCGATTACGAGAAGATCAGCTGGGACGCGATGATCCCCGCCGTCTCCGAGGGGCAGATGGACATGGGCATGACCGGCATCACCATCCGGGACGACCGGCGGGAGGCGGTGGACTTCTCCGCGCCCTACATGCGCTCGCAGATGGTGATGATGGTGCGCGGCGACGAGGATCGCTTCGACGACGCGGAAAGCTTCGCCGCCGATTCCGACCTTCTGATGGGTGCGCAGGCGGGGACGACGCCCTTCTACGTGGGCGTCTACGACGTTCTCGACGGGGACGAGGCCAACCCGCGCATCAGGCTCTTCGAGACTTTCGGCGCGAGCGTGCAGGCGCTGGGCACGGGCGACGTCGATCTCGTGCTGACCGACGGGACGGCGGGGGAGGGTTACGTCGCGGCCTCGGGCGGGGGCCTGAAGCTCGTCGGCGCGCCGCTCGGGACCGAGGATTTCGGCTTCATCTTTCCGAAGGGAAGCGAGCTCGTCCCGGCGATGAACGCGGCGATCGCGTCGATGCGGGCGGATGGGACGCTCGACGCGCTGAACCGGAAGTGGTTCCTCGACTACAGCATGGGCGAGTGAGCGTGGCCGTCGGGGCGCTGCGCACCGATTACGCGATCCTGCTCGGTGCCGCGATCGTCGGCGCCGCCATGCTGGCCTCGGTGTTCCTCGCCGCCTGGCTCTCGCCGCACGGCCGCTGCGTCCGGGCGATGGCCGATGACGCCCCCCGTGCGGGCGCGCTCTACTGGGAGGTGCAGTGCCTGCGGGAAGCGGGCGGAGGCGCTTGACGCCGCCCGTGCAGAGGCCGTCGCGCGAGTTTCCGTGGTGGCTGCTCGCCATCGCGCTCCTGCTCGGCGGTGCCTATGCCGCGATCCTGCTCGACGACGGCGCGCGGCAGGTGCTGGCCACGCTGGGCAAGGGGGTGCGGATCACGGTCTTCGTGACGCTGGTCGCCTTCGCGGCCGCCTGCGCCAGTGGGCTGGGCCTCGCGCTCATGTCGCTGTCGCGTTCGGTCGTCTTGCGGCAGGTGGCGCGATTCTACATCGAGATCGTGCGCGGCATCCCGATCCTCGTCCTGCTGCTCTACGTGGCCTTCGTTTTCGCGCCGGGGTTGGTCGCGCTCTGGAACTGGGCGGGGCTTCCGGAGATCCGGACGCGGGACTTCACGCTGCTCTGGCGGGCGATCCTCGCGCTGGTGATCGCCTATTCTGCCTTCATCGCAGAGGTGTTCCGCGCCGGGCTGCAATCGGTGGACAAGGGTCAGATCGAGGCGGCGGAGGCGCTGGGGCTCGGGCGCGGCCATCGGTTCCGGTTCGTCGTGCTGCCGCAGGCGATCCGCACGATCCTGCCGCCGCTCGGCAACGACTTCGTGGCGATGGTGAAGGACAGCTCGCTCGTCTCGGTGGTGGGCGTGCTCGACATCGCGCAGCTGGGCAAGCTCACGGCGGCGTCGAACTTCCGGTATCTCGAGACCTACAACGTGGTCGCGCTTCTCTACCTCACGATGACGCTGCTGCTTTCGCTCGGGCTCCGACGGCTGGAGCGGGCGATGCGGCGCTGAGGCCGGCTTCGCCGAAGGCGGGGAGGCGGCGCTCGGCTCCGGGTGGGCGTGAAGCCCCCGTCTCGACCCCATCATGCGTCGCGCAAGGGCTCAGGCGACGCGGCGATCCTCCGAGGCGGCCTCCACCGGCACCAGCGCGCGAACTAGATCGCGCATGTGCAGCAAACCGACCTGCCGACCGTCCTCCATCACCCGGTAGTTGAGATTCGTATCCCCGCCCGACAATGCGATCACCCGCTCGAGGTTCGTGTCGGCCTCCACCTCGCCGGCCACGCCCTCGCCTGCGCGATCCGTCACCTCCATCACCGAGCGGACGCGCAGAACGCGGGCGCGGTTGATGTCGGAGATGAAGTCCACGATGTAGGGATCGTTCGGCTGCAGCAGGATCTCCTGCGGCTCCCCCTGCTGCACGATCGTGCCGTCCTTCAGGATCACCAGATGGTCGGCGATCTTCAGCGCCTCGTCGAGGTCGTGGGTGATGAAGACGATGGTCTTGTGCAGCTCGCGCTGAAGCTCGAGCAGCAGGTCCTGCATGTCGGTACGGATAAGCGGGTCGAGCGCGCTGAACGCCTCGTCCATCAGCATGATCTCGGAATCCGAGGACAGCGCGCGGGCGATGCCGACACGTTGCTGCATGCCGCCCGAGAGCTGGCCGGGATAGTGGTCCTCGTAGCCGTCGAGCCCGACGCGGCTCAGCCAGCGCCGCCCCTCGGTATCGGCGATCTCGGCGCGCTCGCCACGAACCCGGCGCGACATGCCGGCATTGGCCAGCACCGTCTGGTGCGGGAACAGGGCGAATTTCTGGAACACCATCGACATCGTGTTCTGACGGAGCTTGGCGAGGCGCGCATCGCCGTAGTCGAGCACATTCTCCCCGTCGACGAGCACCTCGCCCGCGGTCGGGTCGATCAGGCGGTTCAGGTGCCGGATCAGGGTCGATTTGCCCGACCCGGACAGGCCCATGATCACCGTGATCTCGCCCGCGCGGATGTCGACATTGATGTCCTGCAAGCCCAGCACGTGGTTGTACTGCTCCAGCAGGTCGGTCTTGCACATGCCCCCCTCGACATGCCGCATCATCGTCTTCGGGTTCGGCCCGAAGATCTTGTAGAGCCGCCGGATCGCGACCTTCACGTCCCCCTCGCCGCTCACGACCGCACGCTCGCGTCGATGCGGCTGAGCGCAGCCTTGGTGGAACGGTCGAGCAGGACCGCCAGCAGCACGATGCAGAAGCCCGCGACGAAGCCGACGCCGAGCTCGAGGTTGCGGATGCCGGCCAGCACCTTCACCCCGAGCCCGGGCGCGGAGATAAGCGAGGCGATCACCACCATGGCGAGCGACATCATGATCGTCTGGTTCACGCCGGCCATGATGTTGGGCAGCGCCAGCGGGATCTGTACGCCCCAGAGCTTCTGACGCTGCGACATGCCGAACGCGTCCGCCGCCTCGATCACATCGCGGTCGACGAGACGGATGCCGAGATCGGTCAGGCGGATCACCGGTACGACGGCGTAGAGTATGATCGCGATCCCGTAGATCTTCGATTCCGTGACCGAGAACAGGTAGATGAGCGGGATCAGGTAGACGAAGGTCGGCAACGTCTGGAGGATGTCGAGGATCGGGATCACCGTCCGTTGGAGCGCGTTCGAGCGCGACATCGCGATGCCGATGGGAATGCCCAGCACGATCGAGACGATGGTGCAGACGAAGATGATCGACAGCGTGCGGATGGCGTCGTCGTAATAGTCGATGAATGCCATGAACAGGAACGAGACGAGCACGAAGAGCGTCACGCCGATCCGGCGCGAGGCGAACCACGTGGCGGCCACGAGGAGCGGGATCATGATGAACCACGGAATGTCCTGGAAGAGCTCGAGCGACAGGTCGAGCATCCAGCTCAGCGGCTGCGTGAGCGGGTCGAGGACGGTCTTGAGCGGGTCCTTGACGGAGAGGAAACCGTTCTCGACCGCCTCCGTCATGTCGCGGGAGCGGGGGATCGCCGCGCAGGAGCGGTTGAGCGCGTCGAGCGAGGGGAAGGGCGTCTGCATGAGCGGAACGGACGGATCGGCTCCCTCCGCTGCCTGGCTGCCATTCGCGCGGGCGAGCAGCTCCGCCATCGTCATCGGGCCGTCGGTCGCGCCGCCGCCGCACCACGTCTCGAGACCCAGCGTCTCGAAGAGCCCGTCATAGGTCGCCATTCACGTCCCCAGTCTCGATGGTTCTCCGGCCCCGAGCCGCCGCCCTGCACCGGATGCGAAGGCGGGTCCCGAAGGACCCGCCCGCTACGTTACTGAATCAGCGCCGCGAGCTTCTCGCGCGCAGCATCATCCACCCATTGCGACCAGACGTCCGAGTTGTTGCTCAGGAAGTACACGGCGGTCTCGTCGGCGGAAGCGTTGTTCTCCTCCTGCCAGGCGAGCAGGCCGTTCATCTGCTCGTTGGTGAAGGCGAGGTTCGACAGCATCTCCGTCACCTCGGGGTGGCTCTCCACGAAGTCGGGGGTCACGACCGTCTTGACCGGCGCGGGCGGGAAGGAAGACATTCCGACCTCGTCGCAATCGGGGTCGGCGTTGCAGGCATGGGCCTCGGCATTGTAGGGGCCCAGATCGACCTGCACCATCTCGTACTGGCCGAGGATCGAGGTCGGCGCCCAGTAATAGCCGAGCCAGGGCTCCTCGTTCTCGTAGGCCGAGGCGATCGAGGTCGCCATCGTCTCGCCGGAGCCGTGCTGGAAGATCTCGAAGCCCGCATCCTCGAAGCCGGTGGCGCGGAAGATGCCGTTGTTGATGTTCTTGCAGCCCCAGCCTTCGGGGCATTGATGGAAGCGTCCGCCGGCCAGTTCCGGGTTGGCCATCAACCCTTCGATCGTGGTCAGCTCGGGATGCGCATCCGCCAGGTATTTCGGGATCCACCAGCCGTCGACACCCCCGTCCGAGAGCACGTCGGTCAGCGTCGCGATCGTGCCCTCCTCGTTCATCTCGTCGTAGACCGGCGTGCCGTTGGTCCAGAGCTCGGTCACGATGTCGGGCTCGCCGGTCTCGGCCACGGAGACCAGCGCCGGAACGTTGGAGGAGGGGACGACGCGCACGTCGCAGCCATAGCCCTGCGCCATCAGGAAGTCGGCGACGCTGGTGACGACCGCGGCGGAGGCCCAGTTCATCTCGGTGATGGTGACCTCGCCGCAATCCTGCTGCGCGAAGGCGGCGCCGCCGAAGGCCGTGCCGGCCGCGAGCGCGGCGGTCGTGAGCAATGTCTTCATTTGTCGCGTACTCCCTGTCGAGGATGACCTCCGCGCGTTCTGGGCGACCGGAGGCGCCACCGTGTTCCGGCGGCCTGTTGCAAACCCATGTTTGTCCGGGGGTTCGCGCGGAACGTCGCAAGCGTCCGGCGAGAGGTCAACCAGCTTTGCGCCAAGGTCCGGTCAGAACGCGACCTCCACGCTCGGCAGGTTCAGCGCCCGGATCAGGTCGCGGACCTCCTGTCTTGCGGCGATGTTCGACAGGTTGAGGTTGGAGATGCCGATGTCGCGGAGGTCCAGCAACGTCATGCCTCGCGGGAACAGCTCCCGGAAGATCACCCGTTCCGAGAAGCCCGGCGCGACGCGGAAGCCGATGCGGCGGGACAGCTCATCGAGCGCCCGCCCCATTTTGCGCTTGTTGTGCATCTCCTGCGCGCCGAGCCGGTTGCGCAGGACGATCCAGTCGATGGCCCGGAGCCCGGCCTTCGCGCGAAGCTGCCGGGCGTGCCAGACCATCTCAGAATAGACGGAGGGGCCGAGAATCTGCTGCGTTTCCGGGTCGATCCGCGCGAGAAGGTCGAAATCGACGAAGCTGTCGTTCAGCGGCGTCACCAGCGTGTCGGCAAGGCTGTGGGCGACCTGGCTCAGTCGCGTGTGGCTGCCGGGGCAGTCGATGACGATGAAGTCGCAATCGGCCTCGAGCTCCGCCACGGCGAGGGCGAGCGACTTGTCGAACGGGTTTTCGCCCTCGTCGAGCTCGGCCCGGTCCACCTTGGGCAGGCCCATGACGCGCGGCGTGGGCAGGGAGACGTCGTGTTTCGCCGCGTAATCCGTCCGGTTCTCAAGGTAGCGCGTGAAAGTCCGCTGCCGCAGGTCGAGGTCGAGCGCGCCGACCCGCTGGCCGGACCGGGCGAGCGCGGTGGCCGTGTGCATGCAGGAGGTGGACTTGCCGGAGCCGCCCTTCTCGTTGCCGAACACGATGATGTGCGCCATGCCGCGATCCCCGGTCGTCGCCCGCGCGCCCGTCTTAGACGCCCGGCCCCGCGATGCCCAGAATCCGCCAGCCCCGGCGCCACGGAAAAGCCCGGCCGATAGCAAAAACGTCGCGCCCGGAACGTAAGACGCCGCCCCGAGGGGCGGCTTCGCTTCGCTGCGCGGGGCAGGTGCTTAGAAGCCGAGGCCCGCGTACTTGTTCTTGAACTTCGACACGCGGCCGCCGGTATCCATCAGGCGCGAGGTGCCGCCGGTCCAAGCCGGATGCACGCTGGGGTCGATGTCGAGGGTGAGCTGGTCGCCCTCCTTGCCCCAGGTCGAGCGCATCTGGACGACCGTGCCGTCGACGAGCTTCACGTCGATCGTGTGGTATTCGGGATGCAGGTCCTTCTTCACGACGCCTCTCCTTCGGTCTTCGGGGCACGGTAGTTCGTCTGCTCCACGATCCGGGCCGATTTGCCGCGGCGGGTGCGCAGGTAGTAGAGCTTCGAGCGGCGGACGCGACCGCGGCGGACCACGGTGATCTCGTCGATATTGGTCGAGTGCAACGGGAAGACGCGTTCCACGCCCTCGCCGAAGGAAATCTTGCGGACGGTGAAGGAGCCGGCGATGCCGTGGCCGTTCTTGCGGCTGATGCAGACGCCTTCGTAGTTCTGCACCCGCGTGCGCGTCCCTTCGGTCACCTTGAAGCCGACGCGAATGGTGTCGCCGGCCTTGAAGTCCGGAATCTTGTGATCGAGCGCGGTGACTTGCTCCGCCTCGAGCTGTGCGATGAGGTCCATTGGACCCTCCTATGGCTACGACGCGGTTTGCCCGCGGATGATGTCCTGCGCCCGGTGGCGCGGCTGTTCTTTGTTGCAACGCAGTGCGCCCCGGCGGACCGGGGCGATGCGTAGCGCGCCTCTACTGCGAGTCCGTCCCCCGATCAAGGGGGGCGTGGCGGGCGGCGTAGGTCTCCCACAGATCGGGGCGTCGCTCACGGGTCAGTCGTTCCGACTCCGCCCGACGCCATTCCGCGACGCGGCCGTGATGGCCGGAAGTCAGCACCTCGGGAATGCCGCGCCCGGCCCATTCGGCGGGTTTGGTATAATGCGGGTGCTCCAGAAGCCCGTGCGAGAAGCTCTCCTCCTCGGTCGAGGCCGCGTTGCCCAGGACGCCGGGCAGGAGACGGATCGTGGCGTCGAGCATCGCCTGCGCGGCAAGTTCCCCCCCGGTCAGGACGAAATCGCCGAGCGAGACTTCGATCAGGCCGAAATGTTCGATCACCCGTTCGTCGAGTCCTTCGAACCGCCCGCAGAGGAACGTGGCGCCGGGCCCGCGCGCGAGGTTGCGGGCCATCGCCTGATCGAAGCGCCGGCCGCGCGGGCTGGGGTAGAGCATCGGGCCGGGGCCGCGCGCCGCCTCGAGCGCCGCGCCCGCCACGTCCGGTCGCAGCACCAGGCCGGGGCCGCCCCCGGCGGGCGTGTCGTCGACGTTGCGGTGCCGGGTCAGGCCGTAGTCTCGCAGGTCGGTCACCTCGAGCGACCAGATCCCGTTTCTCAGCGCGGTGCCGGTCAGGCTTTGCCCGAGGATGCCCGGAAAGGCGTCGGGCAGGAGCGTGACGACGCGTGCCTGCCAGGCTCCGGCCGGCACTTCGTCCGCCATGAGATCGCGCGGGCGCGTGGAGGCGCGGATCGACTTGCGGCCGTGGGATCGTGAAGCGTCGTCCATGCGCCGGCCCTATAACGGACCGGCACCGAGCGGAAGCGTCACGCGATGGCGATGATGCCGAGCACGACGAGCAGGAAGATCACGAGCGCGATGACGATGAGGATCTTCGCGCCGGTGAGGGCCATGCCGGAGACACGTCCCATCCCGAGAAAGGCCGCGATGGCGGCGACGGCGAGCAGGATGAGGATAAGTTCGAGCATGGTTGTCTCCGTGGCTTGCTTGGTCCGCCAACGTCCCGCCCGATCCGCAGGTTCCGAGACGAGCTAGATGACCGCGAGCTCCGGGAACGGCTCCTGCCGCAGGATCCGGTCCGGCGCGAAGGGCGACAGGTCGAGCGTCCGGTAGCCGCCGGTCGTGATCCATTCAGCCACGCCCCGGCCCATCGCGGGCGATTGCTGCAGCCCGTGGCCGGAGAAGCCGTTAAGGATCACGAAGCCGTCCAGTTCGGAATGCGGCCCGACGATGGCATTGGCGTCGAGCACGTTCAGATCGTAATGCCCGACCCAGGATCGCTTGACCCGTATGCGCTCGAAGGCCGGCACGCGCGTGGCGATGATGGGCCAGACATGCTCCTCCCACAGGTCCCATTCGCCGGCGAAATCGTCGGGATCGACCGCCGGGTCGAGCGCGGGCGTGCAACCGGCCATGTAGAGTGCGCCATCGGTGCGGACGTGGACGCCGCTCGGGTCGATGGTGAGCGGCAGGTCCTGTCCCAGCGGCCGCTCCGCATCGAACACCCAGGTGTAACGCTTGCGCGGCTCCACCGGCAGGTCGAGCCCGGCCATGCGCGCCACCTCCGCCCCGCGCGTGCCGGCGGCGTTCACGACGATGCCGGCGGGCAGGGCGCGACCGTCGGCGAGCGTCACGCCACCGACGCGGCCGCCCCGCGTGTCGATGCCGGCGACCGCGCCGTCGAGATAGGTCACGCCCCGTTGGCGCGCGATGCGGCGCCACCAGTCGAACATGGTGGTGCCGTCGAAATAGCCCTCGTCCCGCGTACCGTGCGAGCCGAGCAGGATGCCGTCGAGGTCGTAGAACGGCCAGCGCGCCGCCATCTCTTCCGGCGTCATCAGCCGTGTGCCCGCCCCGGCGGCGACCTGCACCGCATGCGCCTGCCGCAACTGCGCGGCCTTCGCCGCATCGGCGGCGAGGTAGAGATAGCCGAAGGCATGCAGGTGGATCGGCGGCACGCGGTCGTCGCCCATCCGCTCCCGGAACTCGCGAAGGAACCGCACGCCGAACTGGCTGATCGCGACGTTGAGCGGATTGCCGAATTGCTGGCGGATGCAGCTGTTGGTGAAGGCGGTGGCGCAGGCGGCGTAGGTCGGGTCGCGCTCGACCACGGTGATCCGGTCCGGCGGGTGGCCGAGTTCCGTCAGCCACCAGGCGAGCGAGGAGCCCATGATGGCCCCGCCGACGATCACGACGCGTTCGGACATGGCACCGCCTCCTTTACGGTGACGCTACCTCTCGCACGGGCATGCGCAAGCCTCGCGACGCGCTAGTCGCGATGCGTCAGCGAGACGAAGACGTCCTCGAGGTCGGCCTCCTCGGTGCGCACGTCGCGGATCGAGATGCCGGCCGCATGGACCGCCGCGAGCAGGCGCTCGGCGGACACGGTTTCGCGGTTGTAGGTCAGCGCCAGCGCGCCGTCGGGGCGACGGTCGAGCTCCACCCCTTCGGGCAGGGCGAAATCGCCCGGCGCTTCTTCGGGGACGATCACCATCGTCTTGCCGTCGAGCCGGTTGAGAAGGTTCTTTGTCCGGTCGCGCGCCACCAAACCCCCCTCGGCAATAATGGCGATTTCGTCGCACATGTCCTGTGCCTCTTCGAGGTAATGCGTCGTCAGGATGATCGTCATGCCGCGCTCGCGGTTGAGCATCCGGACGTTGCGCCAGAGCATCTGCCTGAGCTCGATGTCCACGCCCGCCGTCGGCTCGTCGAGGACGAGGATCTGCGGATGGTGGACGAGCGCCTTGGCCAGAAGGAGACGCCGCCGCATCCCGCCCGACAGCGTGCGCGCATAGGCATCGGCCTTGTCGGCGAGGCCGACGAGCTCGAGGATGTCCTTCGTCGTCCGGTCGCGGGCCGGCACACCGTACAGGCCGGCCTGCACCTCGAGCGCCGCCTGCGGCGTGAAGAACGGGTCGAGATTGAGCTCCTGCGGCATGACGCCGATGGCGGCGCGGGACTGGCGCGGGTTCACGTCCTGGTCGAAGCCCCAGATGCGGACCTTGCCGGAGGTCTTGCGGACGAGGCCGGCCATGATGTTGATGATCGTCGATTTGCCCGCCCCGTTCGGGCCCAGCAAACCGAAGATGCTGCCGGTCGGGATCGTCAGGTCGAGGCCCTTCAGCGCCTCCTTCGCGGGGGACTTCCCGTCGCCGGCATAGACCTTGCGCAGAGCTTCGATCTCGATTGCGTTCGTCATGTCGGGCTCCGGGTGTTGCGCGTGCCCCGGCCGCTCAGGCATAAGCCGGTCACGGCCCACCTATTGCGGGCTCGATCCAGCGACAACCCAGCGACCCCCCGAGGCCCGGACATGACCCACGGAACCCCGCGCTATCCGCACCGTCAGCACGACCTGCCGCCCCCCGAGGTGGAGAAGGTCACCTCGCTGCGCGTCGCCTGTGACGGCGGCGAGGCCGGGCTGGGCCACCCGCGGGTCTGGCTAACGATCGACCCGAAGATCGGGCATGTCGATTGCGGCTATTGCGACAAGCGGTTCGAGCTCGAAGGCGACGGCGGGCACTGAGCCGGAAACAATTCGCGCCTCATGCGTTGATCGTCCCTGAACCGTGGGATTCCTGCGGCGCCGCGTCCTGCATGACGCGGCGTAGCTTCCACGATTCGTTACGAAAGGGTGAACGAAGTCGCGCTATGATCGCTCGCATGACCGATAGTCTCGAACGCCATCTTGAGGATGCCGCCCGCGTCTACGACCGGGCCGAACTGCGCAGCGACGCTGTCGTCCATTTGGCGGGGCTCGTGCTCGCGCTGGCGGCCGTCCCGACGCTGATCACGCTGACCGCGACGCTGCGCGGTGACGCGCTCGGCATCGTCGCGGTCTCGGTCTACGGCGCGACCCTGATCGCGATGCTCTCTGCGTCCCTGGCTTACAACCATATCGACAATCCCGACTGGAAGGATCGGCTGCGCCGGCTCGACCTGTCGGCGATCTACCTCAAGATCGCGGGGACGGTCACGCCCTTCGCGCTCCTGTCGGGGACGGGAACGCTGTTTCTCGCGGCGATGTGGACCGTGGCGATCATCGCGACGGCCACGGCCTTCCTCCGGCGGCGGCGGTCCACCGCGCTCTCCATCGGGATCGGCCTCGGCATGGGCTGGGCCGTGCTGATCGGCGGTGACGAGGTGATCGCCACGACCTCCTGGCCGGTCTTCGTGCTGATGCTGGCCGGCGGTCTGCTCTATTCGCTGGGCACGCCGTTCCTCGTGCTCGAGCGTCTGCGGTTCCACAACGCGATCTGGCACGGATTCGTGGTCGCGGCCTCGGTCATCTTCTTCGTGGCGATCCTGCTGCACGTCCTGGCGACCCGCGTCGTCTGACCGCCCGCCCCGGTGTGGCACCCCCCCGGCGTTCGTGGCATGACATGCCCGACGATTTCCCGGAGGACGTGCGATGACATTCGGCAAGGGCCACCACCTTCACCTGATCGACGGCTCGGCCTTCATCTTCCGCGCCTTCCACGCCTTGCCGCCGCTCACCCGGAAGTCCGACGGCCTGCCGATCGGGGCGGTGGCGGGGTTCTGCAACATGCTCGACCGCTACGTGGAGGGCAATTCCGGGTCGGACGCGGCAACCCACGTGGCGGTGATCTTCGACAAGGGCAGCCACACCTTCCGCAACGACATGTACGACCTCTACAAGGCGAACCGCTCGGAGATGCCAGAGGACCTGCGCCCGCAGATCCCGCTCACCCGCGAGGCGACGGCCGCCTTCAACATCGCCTGCGAGGAGATGGAGGGGTGGGAGGCCGACGACATCATCGCCACGCTTGCCTGCCGCGCGCGGGAGGCCGGGGGGCGGGTCACGATCCTGTCCTCGGACAAGGACCTGATGCAGCTCGTCGGCGACGGGGTAGAGATGCTCGACCCGATGAAGAACCGCCGCATCGATGCGGACGGCGTGTTCGAGAAGTTCGGCGTCGGCCCCGATCGGGTCGTGGACGTGCAGGCGCTCGCCGGCGACAGCGTGGACAACGTGCCCGGCGCCCCGGGGATCGGCATCAAGACCGCCGCGCAACTCATTCAGGAATTCGGCTCGCTCGAGGAGCTTCTGGACCGTGCCGAGGAGATCAAGCAGCCCAAGCGCCGGCAGACGCTGATCGAGTTCCGCGCCCAGATCGAGACGTCGAAGCGGCTCGTCGCACTCGACTGCGACACGCCGCTCGCCTTCGGGCTCGACGACCTCGAAATCCGCGACGCGGAGCCGGAGCGGCTGCTCGACTTCCTCAACCGGATGGAGTTCCGCACGCTCACGCGGCGCATCGCCGAACGGCTGAACCGGACGCCCCCCGCCGCCGTGGAGAGCGCGCCGGACACGGCGGCGCCCGACCTGCCCGAAGACCCGATCATCGACCACGAGACCTACGAGACGGTGCGGGACGAGGCCGCGCTGCAGGGCTGGCTCGACCGGATCGCGCGGACGGGTTACGTCGCGGTCGACACCGAGACGACCTCCCTCGACGAGATGCAGGCGGAGCTCGTCGGGATCTCGCTCGCCACCGAGCCGGGCGTGGCCTGCTACATCCCGCTCGCGCACCGCACGGGCGACAGCGACCTTTTCGCGGGCGACGCGCTGGCCGAGGGGCAGATGCCGAAGGCCCGGGCGCTCGAGATGCTGAAGCCGATGCTGGAGGATCCGGCGGTCCTGAAGATCGGCCAGAACCTGAAGTACGATTTCAAGATCCTCGCGCGCGAGGGCGTCACGCTGCACCCGATCGACGACACGATGCTGCTCTCCTACGCGCAGCACGGGGGGCTGCACGTCCACGGGATGGACCTGCTCGCCGACCGCTACCTCAACCACCAGACCATCGCGATCAAGACGCTGATCGGGACGGGCAAGTCCGCCGTCACCTTCGACAGGGTCGCCATCGAGAAGGCTGCGCCCTACGCCGCCGAGGACGCCGACGTGACGCTGCGGCTCTGGCGGATGCTGAAGCCGCGGTTGCATACCGCGCGCGTCACGCAGGTCTACGAGACGCTGGAGCGGCCGCTCGTCCCGGTGCTCGCGCGGATGGAGATGGCCGGCGTGCTGGTGGACCGCGAGGTGCTGAGCCGGATGTCGGGCGCCTTCGCGCAGAAGATGGCGGCGCTGGAGGAGGAGATCACCGAGAAGGCGGGGCGGGCGTTCAAGATCGGCTCTCCCAAGCAGCTTGGCGAGGTGCTGTTCGACGAGCTGGGCCTCACCTTGCCCGACGGCAAGCCCGCCAAGAAGACGAAGACCGGCGCCTACGCGACCGGGGCCGACGTGCTGGAGGATCTGGCGACGGTGCACGACCTGCCGCGGCTGATCCTCGACTGGCGGCAGATCGACAAGCTGAAGTCCACCTATACCGACAAGCTGCAGACCCATATCCACCCCGAGACGGGACGGGTCCACACCTCCTATTCCATCGCAGGCGCCAATACGGGGCGGCTCGCCTCGACCGATCCGAACCTGCAGAACATCCCGATCCGCACCGAGGAGGGCCGCCGCATCCGCGAGGCCTTCGTCGCGCCCGAGGGCCGGGTGCTGGTCAGCCTCGACTATAGCCAGATCGAGTTGCGCATCCTCGCCCACGTCGCCGGGATCGACGCGCTGAAGGCGGCGTTCCGCGAGGGGCAGGACATCCACGCGATCACCGCGAGCCAGATGTTCGGCGTGCCGCTGGACGAGATGACGCCGGACGTGCGCCGGCAGGCCAAGGCGATCAACTTCGGGGTGATCTACGGCATTTCCGGCTTCGGACTGGCGCGGAACCTGCGCATCCCGCGCGACGCGGCGCAGGCCTTCATCGACACCTATTTCGAACGCTTCCCCGGCATCCGTGCCTACATGGACGACACGATCCGCTTCGCGAAGGAACACGGCCGGGTCGAAACGCTGTTCGGCCGCCGCATCCACACGCCCGAGATCAACGCCAAGGGGCCCGGCGCCGGCTTCGCCCGCCGCGCCGCCATCAACGCGCCGATCCAAGGCACGGCGGCCGACGTGATCCGGCGGGCGATGGTGCGGATGGACGCGGCGATCGCGGATCTCGATGCGAAGATGCTGCTGCAGGTCCACGACGAGTTGCTGTTCGAAGTCGCCGAGAACGCCGTGGACGCGCTGATCGAACGGGCGCGCGAGGTGATGGAGGGGGCGAACATGCCCGTGGTCGACCTTTCGGTGCCGCTGACCGTCGATGCCGGCCGCGGACCGACCTGGGCGGCGGCGCATTAGGAAAAGTTAATGGAACTGCGGGTCCGAAAGGTCGGTCTGTTCGTTGCGTACGACATGACCAAACGGAGCAGATCATGTTTCATCATTCCAGCAAGTTGCAATACGAGGTCCGGGTCGACAATCCCGATCCGGTCTTCGCCAAGTATCTCCAGCAGGCCATCGGCGGGATCGAGGGCGAGATCCGCGTCGCCATGCAGTATTTCTTCCAGGCGATGGGCGCCCGCGGCGACGCACGGTTCCGCGACATGTTGATGATGACGGCCACCGAGGAGCTCAGCCATATCGAGTTCCTCGGCCATGCCGTCGCGCTCAACCTCGAGAAGGCGCCGCTTTCGCAGCAGGAGGCCGCCGCGCAGGACAGCGTCGTCGGCGCGATCCTGGGCGGAATGAACCCGCGGCACGTCCTGTCGTCGGGCCTGTCGGCGATGCCGGTGAACGCTAACGGCGTGCCCTTCGACATGAGTCACATCTACGCGACCGGCAACATCGCCGCCGACATGCTGGCGAATGCCACGGCGGAGGCGGGCGGACGCGTGCTGGCTTCGCGGCTCTACAACATGACCGACGATGCGGGGATGAAGGACATGCTGTCTTTCCTGATCGCGCGCGACACGATGCACCAGCAGCAATGGCTGGCCGTGATCGAGGAGCTGGGCGGCATCGGCGCGGCGCTCCCGATCCCGAACGCCACGCCGGAGGAGCACGAGGCGACGGAGCACAGCTACTACTTCCTCAACACCTCGCTCGACGAGCCGACCCCGGAAGGCGTCTGGACCAACGGGGGCCAGTCGCTCGACGGGCGCGGCACCTTCACGGCTCGCGAGAAGGTCGAGCCGCTGGGCCAGAAGCCCGATCTCGGCAAGGCGCGCCCCGGCTCCGGCGCGCAGAAGGAACAGATCTGAGTCCAAGCCCAGGCGGCGGTGCATTCGCTGCCTGGGCCCTTCGATGCAGCCAAGTGGGGATCGTCCCGGGACACCTATATGTTCCGCAATAGTCCGGATCCGGTCGATCAGTTGATCGAGTAGTCCTGCGGCGAAACGTGACCATTTTTTTCGGGTCAAACGGTGCACGTAACGACGCCGCCGCGCGATTGCCGGTCAGATCGTCAAGGTTGGAAGATCTTGTCAACCTTGAGTTCTCGCCTGTCGCGCTGGTACCTTTAGCCGAAGGCCACATGAGTGCGAAGGGCCTGCCTTGCGACTGCCGCTCTCACATTTCGCGCGAAACGACGGTATGCCCGGCTTCGGGCGGCTGTTTCGTGACACCGTGAGGACCAGCAGAACACTCATCCTCATCTTTGCCGTTCTGGGCTTCGTGGTTCATATGGGTTGGGGTTCGGGATTCTTGGCGTTTGGCGTTATCCTAGGTTCTCTACCCGGATTCGTGGTGGTCGATGAAACGACGAAGAGAAGGCGGATAGGATCCAGCCTCTTCGGCTTCGCCGCTATTCTCATAATGATGTTCGCGTCCTTCCTGTTTGTATCTGCCGTAGGTCGGACCGACCCCCTGATCGACTGGACGCTTTCGGAGTTCTGCTTTGTGCTGTCGCTTGCCTTGTTCGTCCCGTTGATCGTCAGGGTCTATTTCGTCGTCACGACGGAATGCAGGACGGCAGGGTTCATCCCGTACCTTGTGCCTGTCCTTCTCTTCGCAATGCTGCGATGGGTTCTCGCAATCGCCATTTTGGTAGTCCCGTCCTTTATCGGAATTCTCCACCGTCCGATCCTGAATGAGTTTACTTGGGCTACGCTGGTGCGGATTCTGGCGGATGGTAGTCTGGATGCGGTGACGTTCGTATTCTTCGTCGTTGCGGCCCTCCACAATCTGAAGCCGTTAGCTGTTGAACCTGAGGGTTCCAGCAACGTCAGCGAAATGAAGGGGACGAGGTAAACGAATATGTCCCACGACCACTCCCATCATGGCCATTCCCATGCCCATATCGATCCGAAGGCGGGGGACCGGAAGGTCTTCGTCGCCATCGCCATCAATCTCGGCCTGACCGTCGCGCAGATCGTGGCCGGGATCGTCTCCGGCAGCCTCGCGATGATCGCCGACGCGGTCCACAACCTCTCGGACGCGCTCTCGCTCGTCATCGCCTTCGCGGCCCGCCGGATCGCGCGCAAGCCATCCGATGCGCAGATGACCTTCGGCTACGGACGCGCCGAGATGGTCGCGGCGCTGGTGAACTACACGACGCTCGCCATCATCGCGCTCTGGCTCGTCTGGGAGGGGATCGACCGGATGATCCACCCGACCGAGGTCGCGGGTTGGATCATCGTGATCGTCGCGGCCATCGCCCTCGTCGTCGATGTTGCGACCGCGCTCCTGGTGTACGGGATGTCGAAATCCTCGGCCAACATCCGCGCGGCGTTCCTGCACAACCTCGCCGACGCGCTGGGTTCCGTGGGCGTGATCGTGGCGGGGACGCTCATCCTCCTCTTCGACTGGACGATCGTCGATCCGATCATCACGCTGGCCATCGCCGCCTACATCCTCTGGCATGTCTGGGAAGGGGCGCCGCGGGTGGTACGGATGCTCATGCTCGGCGCGCCGCCGGGGCTCGACGCGGACGAGGTGCTGGCGGGCATGGAGGGCGTCGCGGGCGTCCGGGCGATCCACCACCTCCATCTGTGGGAGGTGCAGGAGGGCCAGCCCGCCGTCGACGCGCATGTCGTGACGACCGGCGATCCCGCCGAGTTGCGCGCGCGGATGGGCCGTTTCCTCCATGACACGTTCGGGGTCGAGCACGCGACTTTGGAGGTCGAGCGGCCGGGCGACTGCCCGCCGGATGCCGCGGCCATCGGGCATTGACGCTGATCGCCTTCAACAAGCCGATGAACGTGCTGAGCCAGTTCACCGACGAGGGGCGCTGGCCCGGGCTCGCGCGCTGGATCGACGTGCCCGGCGTCTACGCCGCGGGACGTCTCGACCGCGACAGCGAGGGCTTGCTGCTTCTGACCGACGACGGCCGGCTGCAGGCGCGGATCACCGCGCCGGGTTCCCGGACGCCTAAGACCTATTACGCATTGGTCGAGGGCACGCCCGACACCGCCGCGCTCGACGCGTTGCGGCGCGGAGTCGCGCTCAAGGACGGGCCGACCCGCCCGGCGGAGGTGGCGGAGGTCGCGGCGCCGGACTGGCTCTGGCCGCGCGACCCGCCGGTCCGGTTCCGCAAGTCCGTGCCGGACGCCTGGCTGCGCCTCACCATCACCGAGGGGCGCAACCGGCAGGTCCGGCGCATGTGTGCGCATGTCGGCCTGCCGGTCCTGCGCCTGATCCGCTGGTCGGTCGGCGACTGGACCCTCGACGGCCTGCCTGCGGGGGAATGGCGCAGGCTCTGAACGGAACCGGCCCGGGCCGCACCCGTTGCCCCGCGACAGATAGGAGCCCCGACATGCCCGATACGCGACCCGTTCCCGGCCGACCCGCACCCGACCTGAAGCTCGACCTCATCATCGACGCCAAATGGGATCTGGCCGAACAGGATCCCGGTGCCTTCACGATGATCGTGTTCTACCGCGGCGTGCATTGCCCGATCTGCCGGAGTTTCCTGACCGACCTGCGCGGCGTGTACGACGACTTCCTGTCGAAGGGTGTCGAGGTCATCAACGTTTCGATGGACACGCACGAGAAGGCGACGAAGGCGCACGAGGAATGGGGCCTGGACCCGATCCCGATGGGCTACGCCCTGACCGAGGAGCAAGCCCGCGCCTGGGGCCTCTACCTGTCGGAGGGCCGCACCGATGCGGAGCCGGAGACGTTCAGCGAGCCGGGCCTGGCGCTCGTGACGCCCGACGGGACGCTCTACATTGCCGAAGCGTCGAGCGCGCCGTTCCTGCGCCCCGACCTCAAGCTGCTCCTGTCGAAGATCGACATGATCCGCGAGAAGGACTACCCGCCGCGCGGGACGCTGGCCGCCTAGGCGGCCGGCAAGACGTTCGCGGACGGCGGATCGCATGTAGAGCCGTGGAGCCTCCGGCGGGAGTATTTCCGCCAAGAAGAACGGCGCCGCCCGGATCCGGCTGCGGCGGTTCGGCGGAAGGCGGCTATGGCAACGCGTCCGTGTCGATGATTGGGAAGAACGCGCCGCCGGAGCGCAGACCGAAGCGGCCGTCTTCCTCCTCCCCGATCTCGACCAAGCGATAGAACGATTTCCGGTCGATCAGCGCTTCGAGCCCGTGGCGGACCTCGACGTAGGGAGAGGGCTCGCCGTCCGCCCCGAGTTCGACGCGGATCGGGTGCTCCGGCCCGGCAGTGACGCGGTCACCCACATTGGTCTCGAAGCTGATGGCACCGCCCTCGGCCTCGAAATCGACGGCGACGAAGGGCGCGTCCTCGACGGTGATGCCGACCTTCTCGACCGGGGTGACGAGGAAATGGCGATCCCCCTCGCGCTTCAGGATCGAGGCGAAAAGCCGCACCAGGGCGATCCGGCCGATCGGCGTCCCCTCGTGGATCCAGGTCCCGTCGCGCCGGATGGTGATGTCCATCTCGCCGCAATAGGGCGGATCCCACAAATGCACGGGTGCGGGGCCGCGCTTGCCCTTCGTGGCCTGCTGCGCGGCGTCCATCACCAACGCTGGCGACGGGTTCACGTGTTCTTGTCCGCCCATTGCCCTTTGACCTCGCATCCGTCAGCCATACCCTGACACCTAACAGATGAGCCGCGCGGGAGTAATGCAATGGCAGACGACCTTCTGAGCGAGATCGAGGCCCTCGGAACGCGGCTGGGCGAGGCGCGCACCGCCGTCGCGACCCGCATCATCGGGCAGGACCGGGTGGTCGAGCTGTCGCTCGCCGCGATGCTCGCCGGCGGTCACGCGCTCCTGATGGGCCTGCCGGGCCTCGGCAAGACGCGTCTGGTGGAGACGCTCGCCACGGTGATGGGCCTCGACGGCAGTCGCATCCAGTTCACGCCGGATCTGATGCCGGCCGACATCCTCGGCTCCGAAGTGCTGGAGACCGCTGCCGACGGCACCCGCGCGTTCCGGTACATCGAGGGGCCGATCTTCGCGCAGCTCCTGATGGCCGACGAGATCAACCGCGCCTCGCCCCGCACGCAGTCGGCGCTACTGCAGGCAATGCAGGAGCGGGAGGTCACGGTGGCGGGTCAGACGCGCGTCCTGCCGAAGCCGTTCCACGTGCTCGCCACGCAGAACCCGATCGAGCAGGAGGGGACCTACCCGCTTCCCGAGGCGCAGCTCGACCGGTTCCTCGTGAAGATCGACGTCGAATATCCCGACCGCGCGACGGAACGGAACATCGTGCTGGCCACGACGGGCGCCAGTGACGAGCCGGCCTATCGGGTCTTCGATCCGGCCGCTCTGATCGCGGCGCAGGGCGTGGTGCGGCGGATGCCGGTGGGCGACTCGGTCGTGGACCTGATCCTCGACCTCGTCCGCGCCTGCCGGCCCGAGGGCACCGACGCGCCGGATTCCGTGCGCCGTCACGTCGCTTGGGGCCCCGGCCCGCGCGCGGCGCAGGCGCTGATGTTGCTGACACGGGCGCAGGCGCTGCTCGAGGGGCGGCTCGCGCCCGACCCGACCGACGTTGCGCGGCTGGCGCGGCCGGTCCTGGGACATCGCATGGCGCTGTCCTTCGCCGCGCGGGCCGAGGGCGTGGTGCTCGATCAGGTCATCGACGAGGTTTCGGCGCGCGTGACCCGCGTCGAGCAGGCCGCTTGACCCCGACGCTCCATACGCCCGAGACGCTGCGCGCGCGCTCGGAAGGGATCGCCGCGGGTCTGCCCGGCCTCCTGATGGCGGCGGAGCGGCTGGCGGCGACGATCCTTCTGGGCGAGCACGGCCGCAAGCGTGCCGGACCGGGCGACACGTTCTGGCAGTACCGCTCGGCGCAGCCGGGTGACGCACGCCGCGGCATCGACTGGCGGCAATCGGCGCGCAGTGACGGCCATTTCGTGCGCGAGACCGAATGGCAGGCGGCGCAGACCCTGATGCTGTGGGTCGACGACGCGGCCTCGATGCGGTTCGCCGCCGGCGACAGGCCCTCCAAGCTGCGCCGCGCGCAGACGCTGGCACTAGCCCTTGCCGTTCTCGCCGTGAAGGCCGGCGAGCGGACTGGCCTCGCCGCGCTACCGGAACCGGCACGGGGCGGGCGGGCGCAGCTCATCCGCATGGCGGACGCGCTGATGGAGGGGGGCGACGTGCCCGATTACGGCGCGCCCCGTCCGCGCGTCATGCCGATGGGCTCCCGCGCCGTGTTCCTGTCGGATTTCCTCGGTCCCGTGGAGCCGGTCGCCGAGGCATTGACCGCCGCCGCCGATCGGGGCGTCGGGGGGGTGCTCGTGCAGGTGCTCGATCCCGACGAGGAGGCGTTCCCCTATGACGGGCGCACATTGTTCGAGAGCATGTCCGGCGCCGTCCGCTTCGAGACGCTGAAGGCCGGGCGCCTCCGCGACGATTATCTCGACCGTCTCGCCACCCGTCGCGCGGCGCTGCGCGACCTCTGCGCGCGGACCGGCTGGCGCTTCCATCTCCACCACAGCGACGGCGCCGCGAGCGCCGCGCTGCTGTCGCTCTACACCGCGCTGGAACGGCGGCGTTGAGCTGGCTTGCCTTCACCACGCCGCTCTTGCTGCTGGCGCTGATCGTCCTGCCGATCCTGTGGTGGCTGCTCCGTGCCGTGCCGCCCGCGCCGATCCGGCGGCGCTTTCCCGGCATCGTGCTCCTGCTCGGGCTGAAGGACGACGAGAGCCAGACGGCGACGACGCCTTGGTGGCTGCTTGCGTTGCGGATGCTGGCGCTCGCCGCGGTCATCGTGGGTTTCGCCGGTCCCGTCCTGAACCCGCGTCAGGCGGGGACGGGGACCGGGCCGCTCCTCGTACTGATGGATGCGAGCTGGGCGTCCGCGCGGGACTGGACCCCGCGCATGGCGAAGGTGGAGCAGATGCTGCGCGACGCCGCGCGGGCTGGGCGGCTGGCCGCCGTCCTGCCGCTGACCGAACCGCTGCCCGAGGAGATGCCGTGGCAATCGGCCGCCGCCTGGGTCGAGCGGCTGCCGTCGATCCAGCCGCATCCGTGGGCGCCGGACTACGCCGCGCTGGGCGATCTCGACACCGAAGGGGCGGAGATCGTCTGGGTCTCCGACGGGCTCGACCGGCCGGGGCGCGACGCGCTCGACGCGCGGGTGATCGAGAGCGGTCGGCCGATCCTAGGCCTCGCGCCAGCGACCTATGCCGATGGGCTGATCCAGCTCCGTGCGATCCGTGCCGGCGACACGACCGAGCGCGGTGTCGACTTGCGCGCCATCGGGCCGGGACCGAACGGCGCGTTGACGCAGTTGGGCGTCGCGCGGGCCGAGTTCGCCGCCGGTGCGACGGAAGCGGAGGTGGAGTTGTCGCTGCCACCCGAATTGCGCAAC
The DNA here is from genome assembly GCF_947494055.1 of uncultured Jannaschia sp. Classification (GTDB taxonomy): domain Bacteria; phylum Pseudomonadota; class Alphaproteobacteria; order Rhodobacterales; family Rhodobacteraceae; genus Jannaschia. Next base: position 90,661 of record NZ_CANLTR010000008.1, read on the forward strand.
CGCACGACCCGGTTCGAGATCGCCGCCGAACGCTCCGCCGGTGCGGTGACGCTGGCCGATGACAGCCTGTCGCGGCGCGAGGTCGCGCTGCTGACGCAGGCCGAGGACGAGTCGCAGGACCTGCTCTCGCCGCTCTACTATCTTCGTCAGGCGTTGGAGCCGACGGCCGATCTGATCGAGGGCGATCTTGCCACGATCCTGCCCGCTTCGCCCGACGTGCTCGTCCTGGCCGACGTCGCGCGGCTGTCGCCTGCCGAGACGCGCGACGTGACCGAATGGGTCGAGGAGGGCGGGCTGCTTCTGCGCTTCGCCGGTCCGAACCTCGCCGCCTCCGACCTGTCGCGCGACACCGAGGATGCGCTTCTGCCAGTCCGTCTGCGCTCCGGCGGACGCTCGGTCGGCGGCGCGCTGAGTTGGGGCGAGCCGAAGACGCTGCAGCCTTTCGACGAGACCTCGCCCTTCTGGGGGCTTGAAATCCCCGATGAGGTCACGGTGTCGAGCCAGATCGTCGCACAGCCCGACCCGACGCTCGCGGACCGCACCCTCGCGGCGCTCGCCGACGGCACGCCGCTGGTCACGCGCAAGACTCTGGGGCAGGGGCAGGTCGTCCTGTTCCACGTCACCGCCAACGCCGAGTGGTCGACCCTGCCGCTTTCCGGCTTGTTCGTGCAGATGCTCGAGCGGCTCGCCGTCTCCACCCGCCCTGCCGCGCTCTCGCCCGAGGCGCTGGAGGGCACGACCTGGGTGCCGCGCGTGGTGCTCGACGGGTTCGGCACGGCGCGGGACGCGGGCAATCTGGGCGGCATCGAAGGCGCGGCTTTCGTCGACCCCGAGCCCTCCGCCGACCTGCCGCCCGGAATCTACGAGGGGCCGGGGCAGAGCCTCGCCGTCAACGTCCTCGACGCGGAGGCGGAACTCGCTCCGTCCGTCTGGCCCGCGGGGATAGTGGTGGAGGGCCTCGAACGTGCGGAGGAGACAGACCTCATGCCATTCTTCCTTGCCGCGAGCCTCGTGCTGCTGGCCTTCGATGCGCTGGCCACACTTGTTCTCGGCGGACGCCTGCGCCGCGGGGCGGTCGCGGCGCTTGCCGGGCTCCTCCTCGTCGCGCCGCCCGAGGCGCGGGCGCAGGAGGGCGGGACGCCCTTCCCGGGCGAGGTCGCGCTGGCCTACGTGCAAACCGGCGACGCACAGCTCGACGCGACCTCCGGGGCGGGGCTGCAGGGCCTGTCGAACGTCCTGCTGCAACGCACCTCGGTCGAGCCGGAAGCGCCGCGCGGCGTGGACCTGGAAACCGACGAGCTCGCCTTCTTCCCGCTCCTCTACTGGCCCGTGACCGAGAATCAGCCGATCCCGTCCGACGAGGCCTATGCCCGGCTGAACCGCTATCTGCGCGGCGGTGGCATGATCGTCTTCGACACCCGCGACGCCGATATCGGGGGCTTCGGATCCTCCTCGCCGGCCTCGGTGCACCTGCGCGAGCTCGCCGCGCCGCTCGACATCCCCCCGCTCGAGCCGCTGCCGGCGGACCACGTGATGACCCGCTCCTTCTACCTGCTGCAGGACTATCCCGGCCGCTACAATTCCCACGACGTCTGGGTCGAGGCCGCCCCGCCGGAGGAGCCGGTCGAGGGCATGCCGTTCCGCAACCTGAACGACGGCGTGACCCCGGTGGTGATCGGCGCGAACGACTGGGCCGCGGCCTGGGCGGTGGACGCGAACGGCCGTCCGACCCTGCCCGTGGGACGCGGATTCGCGGGCGAGCGCCAGAGGGAGATCGCCTACCGCTTCGGCGTGAACCTCGTGATGCACGTCCTGTCGGGCAACTACAAATCCGATCAGGTCCACGTCCCCGCGCTGCTCGACCGGCTCGGCAACTAGGAGGGCATTCATGGCCCGCGAGATCATCCTCGATCCGATGCTGCCCTGGCCGCTGATCGCGGCGTTGGGCTTTGCGGCGCTGGCCGTGTGCCTGCTCGCGGCGTTCCGGGGCCTGCCCGGCTGGTGGCTGCGCGCGCTCGCCGCGGTGGCGCTCGTCGTCGCGCTGCTCGACCCGAGCTTGCAGACCGAGGATCGCGAGCCGCTCTCCGACATCCTCCTGATCGCGGTGGACGAGAGCGCGAGCCAGCAACTCACCGACCGGCCGGAACAGACCGAGGCGGCGCTGGCCGACCTGCTGCAGCAGGCTCAGGGCGACGGGCTCGACACCCGCGTCGCCCGTGTCAGCGACGGCGAGGGCGACAGCGGCACGCTCGTGATGGGCGCGCTTTCGGAAATGCTGGCCGACGTGCCGCGCGACCGGGTGGCCGGCGCGGTCGTCATCTCGGACGGGCGCGTCCACGACGCCGAGCTCGCCCCCGACCTGCCGGCACCGCTGCACCTGCTGGAAACGGGGCACGACACCGACTGGGACCGCCGCCTGATCGTGTCGAACGCGCCGAGCTTCGCGATCCTCGACGAAGAGTTCACCATCACGCTGCGCATCGAGGATCAGGGCGACGTGCCCGACGCGATGGGCGACGAGGCGGAGATCGTGCTGGCCATCGACGGCGGCGAGCCGCGTACCTACACGATCCCGGTCAACGAAGACCTCGAACTTCCGGTGACGTTGCCGCACGGAGGCCTCAACGTCATCGAGTTCACGGTGCCGGAGGCCGAGGGTGAGCTCACCCCCCGCAACAACGCCGCCGTGATCCAGATCAACGGCGTACGCGACAGGCTGCGCGTGCTCCTCGTCTCGGGCGAACCGCATCCGGGACAGCGGACCTGGCGCAACCTGTTGAAGGCCGACAGCGCGGTGGACCTCGTGCATTTCACCATCCTGCGCCCGCCGGGCAAGCAGGACGGCGTGCCGGTGACCGAACTGTCGCTCATCGCCTTTCCGACGCGCGAGCTGTTCTCCGAAAAGATCGACGAGTTCGATCTCATCATCTTCGACCGCTACCAGCGGCGTGGCATCCTGCCGTCGATCTATCTCGACAACGTGCGCCGCTACGTGGAGGAGGGCGGCGCGATGCTGGTCGCGGCCGGTCCGGACTTCGCCACCGCCGACAGCATCTTCCGTTCACCGCTGGCCCCCATCCTGCCCGCCGCACCGACGGCGATCGTGCTCGACGAAGGGTTCGAGCCGGTAATCTCCGAGACTGGTGAGAAGCACCCCGTGACCGAGGGCCTGCCGCGCGATTACGGCGAGGACGGCGCGCCCTGGGGCCGCTGGTTCCGTCAGGTGCAGGTCGAGGCGGCCCCGGACAGCGAGACGCTGATGGAGGGGGCCGAGGACGAGCCGCTTCTGGTGCTGAACCGCATCGGCGCGGGGCGCGTGGCGTTGCTCGGCTCCGACCATGTCTGGCTCTGGGACCGCGGCTTCGAGGGCGGCGGACCGCAGGCGGAGCTTTTGCGCCGGCTCGCCCACTGGCTGATGCAGGAGCCCGAGCTCGAGGAGGAGGCGCTGACCGCGCAGGCTCTCGGTCAGGAGATCACGGTGACGCGCCGCACGCTGGGCGACGCGCCGGGCGCCGTGACCGTGACCGCACCGGACGGCACCGAGAGCGTGCTGCAGCTGACCGAAGAGGCACCGGGCCGCCATGTGGGGCGCTTCGAGGGCGAGGCGCAGGGCCTCTACCGCATGGTCGAGGGCGAGCGGACCGCGGTGATCGGGCTCGGCCCCGCCGCACCGCGCGAATTCGTCGAGACCATCGCGACCGACGCCGTCCTCGCGAACGCCATCGACGCCCGCGAGGGCGGGGCGATCGCATTGGAGGACGGCGAACCGGACCTGCGCTCCGTCCGGGAGGGCCGCAATGCCGCCGGGCGCGGCTGGATCGGCTGGACGCCGCGGAACGCCTACCTGACCGCCGACATCCGCATCCTGTCGCTCGTGCCCGCCTGGCTGTTCCTTCTCCTCGCCGCCGGGCTCGCCACCTGGGCGTGGCTGCGCGAAGGGCGCCGCTGAGCCGACGGGGGCGCATTCCCGCTTGCATCGCGCCGGATTTGTGATGTCTTCCGCGCGGACCGGAACGATGGGGGACGGGACGATGCCGATCATACACGCACGCGCGCTTCTGACCGCGGCCATGCTCGCGCTGACGGGCCTGCCCGCCGCGTCGCAGGAGGTGACGCTGACGCTGCACCAGTTCCTGCCGGCGGACGCGAACGTGCCGCGCCTCATCCTCGACGTCTGGGCCGACCGGATCGAGGCCGCCTCGGAGGGCCGGATCGAGATCGAGCGCTATCCGTCGATGCAGCTCGGCGGCCGTCCGCCGGAACTGATGGACCAGGCGATCGATGGCGTGGCCGACATCGTCTGGACCGCCACCGGCTACACGCCCGGCCGCTTCCCCCGCGCCGAGGTCTTCGAGCTGCCGTTCCTCGTTTCCGAGGCCGGCGCGGCGAGCGGCGCGTTCTGGCAGCTCTACGAGCGCGACATGCAGGAGGAGTTCGCCGGCGTCCGCCTGCTCGCCACATGGGTCCACGGCCCGGGCGTGATCCATGCCGACCGGGAGGTCGCGACCCCGTCCGACCTGCGCGGCATGAAGGTTCGCGGCCCCTCGCGGATCGTGAACACGATGCTCGAGACGCTCGGCGCGACGCCCGTCGGCATGCCGGTGCCGGCCGTGCCCGAGGCGCTGTCGAAGGGCGTGATCGACGGGACGACGATCCCCTGGGAGGTGACCGGCTCGCTCCGCGTACCCGAGCTGGTGACGCACCATACCGAGTTCGAGGGTCCGATGCTCTACACGCTGACCTTCGTGCTGGCGATGAACCGGGACCGCTACGAGAGCCTGCCCGACGATCTGCGGCAGGTCATCGACGACAATTCCGGCCTCGACTTCTCAATCTTCGCCGGCGAGACGCAGGCCGCCGCCGATGCGCCCGCACGGGCCGTCGCAGTCGAGGCGGGCAATGCCATCGTGACGGTACAGGGCGACGCGCTCGAACCTTGGGTCGCGGCGGCGGAGCCGGTCCGCACGGCCTGGGTCGCGGGGATGGAGGCGCTCGGGATCGACGGGCAGGCGCTGATCGACGACGCCCGGGCCCTGATGGAGTCCGGCGGTCGCTGAACGCCGCTGCACCGCAGGAGGCCACGCCATGCTGACCCGCCTCGTCGATGCGCTGGCCCGGATCATGGCGATCCTCGGCGGCCTCGTCCTTGCCGGGCTGGTCGTGATAACCTGTCTGTCGATCGCCGGGCGGTTCGTGAACGGGCTTCTCTATCTCGAGCCGCTCGCGGGAACGGGGCCGGCCGAGGCGCTGCTTGCCCTCGGGATCGGGCCGATCGATGGCGATTTCGAACTGATCGAAGCGGGTATGGCCTTCGCGATCTTCGCCTTCCTTCCGATCACGCAGCTCAGAGGCGCGCATGCGGCGGTCGACGTCTTTACCGCGCGGATGGGGGAGGGGGCGAACCGTGTGTTCGGGCTTCTGTGGTCCGTCGTCTTCGCGGGCGTCCTGGTCCTCATTGCCTGGCAGCTCTGGCTCGGAACCGAAGCGAAGATGCGCTACGGCGAGACGACCTACCTCATTCAGTTTCCGCTCTGGTGGGCCTACGCGGCCTCACTCACCGGCGCCGTGGCAGCCGCGCTCGTCGCCGTCTACGTCGCCATTCTACGCGCGGTCGAGCTGTCGACGGGGCAGGCGATCCTGCTGCCGGACGGGGACGGACGGTGAGCGATTTCGAGATAGGGCTGTGGAGCTTCCCCGCGCTGATGCTCCTCATCTTCCTGCGGATGCCGATCGGGCTCGCCATGTTCGTCGCGGGCGTGGTCGGTCTTTGGCTCGTCACCGGCAGCAACAACATGGCGTTCAGCCGGCTGAAGAATGAGACCTACTCGACCTTCTCCTCCTACTCGCTCTCCATCGTGCCGATGTTCCTACTGATGGGGCATTTCGCGACGCTGGGCGGCATGAGCCAAGCGCTGTTCCGCGCGGCCGAGGGGTTCCTCGGCCATCGGCGCGGCGGGGTGGCGATGGCGGCCGTGGGGGCCTGCGCGGGCTTCGGGGCGATCTGCGGATCCTCGCTCGCCACGGCGGCGACGATGGGGCGCGTGGCCCTGCCGGAGCTGCGCCGCTACGGCTACGACGGCGGCTTCTCGACGGCGACGCTGGCAGCGGGGGGCACGCTCGGCATCCTGATCCCACCGTCGGTGGTGCTGGTGATCTACGCGATCCTGACGGAGCAGAACATCGCCAAGCTGTTTCTCGCGGCCTTCGTGCCGGGCCTGCTCGCCGCCCTGGGCTACGCGGGCGCGATCGCGATCTACGTGCGGCGGAACCCCGGCTCCGCCGGCACCAGGCCGCCGATCCCGATGCGGGTGCGGTTTCGCCACCTCGCGGCCGTCTGGCCGGTGCTGCTGATCTTCGTCGCAGTCGTGGGGGGCATCTACGGCGGCGTCTTCACGCCCACCGAGGCCGCGGCGGTCGGCGCCCTCGGCACCGGGCTGATCGCCCTCGCCAATGGCGGGCTGACCGGGCGCACCCTGGTCGAGAGTTTCGTGGCGACGGCCAAGGCCTCCGCGATGATATTCTTCATCGTCCTGGGCGCGGCGATCTACAACGGCTTCCTCGCGCGCACTCAGGTTCCGCAGGAGCTGTCCGCCTGGGTGGTGGGGCAGGGGTTCGCGCCGATCACCGTGCTTCTGGTCGTGCTGCTCTTCTACCTCGTCTTCGGCTGCCTGATGGATTCGCTGTCGATGATCCTGCTGACGATCCCGATCTTCTTCCCGGTGATCTCCGCGCTCAATTTCGGGATGACGCCGGAGCAGGTCGCGATCTGGTTCGGCATCCTCGTCCTCGTCGTGGTGGAGGTCGGGCTGATCACGCCGCCAGTCGGCATGAACCTGTTCGTCATCAACGCGATGTCGCAGGAGACGCCGATCCTCGCGACCTACCGCGCGATCCTCTACTTCGTGGCGTCGGATTTCGTGCGGATCGCCGTGCTCGTGGCGTTTCCGGCGATCACGCTGTTCCTGATCAGCTGAGGGCCTTGGCCCTTTCCCTTAGAAGGTGGACCGGGATCAGAAGTCGAGGTTCTCGACCGACAGCGCGTTGTCCTGAATGAACTCGCGGCGCGGCTCCACGACGTCGCCCATGAGCTTCGTGAACACGTCGTCGGCCTCGGTCATGTCCTCGATCCGCACCTGCAGGAGGGTGCGCGCCTCGGGATCGAGCGTCGTCTCCCAGAGCTGATCGGGGTTCATTTCGCCCAAGCCCTTGTAACGCTGCATCGTCAGGCCCTTCTCGCCCTCCGTCAGGATCGCGTCGAGTAGGTCGGTCGGGCCGTGAATGATCGTCTCTCGGTCCTTGCGGGCGAGCTTCGCGGGGTCGCGGTAGACATCCGCCGTCTCGCGCGCGACTTCAGCCAGCTTGCGGGCCTCGCCGGAGCGCAGGACGGCGCCGTCGAGGGTACGCACCTCCTCCACCCCGCGCAGAATCCGCGCAAGCCGGATCCCGTGATCCTGCGTGATGCGGCCCTGCCAGCCCTGCTCGTATTCGACGGCGACCTGATCGAGCCGGGTTGCCACCGCGTCGGCGATGCCCTGCAGATCCGCGTCGGCCTGCCCGACCTCGAAGGCGCCGGCAAGCGCCGCCTGCTCGAGGATGTGGCGCGGATAATGCGTCGGGAACGCTTCGAGGATGCGGCGGAAGTTGCGCGCGGCCTGCACCACACGGTCGAGGTCGCGGCCGGCGATCTCCTCCCCGGAAGGCATGCGCAAGACGGCGCCGTCAGTGCCCTGCTGGATCAGGTAATCCTCAAGCGCCGTCTGGTCCTTCAGGTAGACCTCCGATCGGCCGCGGCCGACCTTGTAGAGCGGCGGCTGCGCGATGTAGAGATGCCCGCTTTCGATGATCTCCGGCATCTGGCGGTAGAAGAACGTCAGCAGCAGCGTGCGGATATGCGCGCCGTCCACGTCGGCGTCGGTCATGATGACGATCTTGTGGTAGCGCAGCTTGCCGAGCGCGAACTCGTCGCGGCCGATGCCGGTCCCCATCGCGGTGATGAGCGTCCCGATTTCCTGACTGGACAGCATCCGGTCGAAGCGGGCGCGCTCGACGTTGAGGATCTTGCCCCGCAGCGGCAGCACCGCCTGGTTCTGACGGGCGCGGCCCTGCTTGGCGGAGCCGCCGGCGCTGTCGCCTTCCACGAGGAAGAGCTCAGCCTTGGCCGGGTCCTTCTCCTGGCAATCGGCGAGTTTGCCGGGCAGCGAGGCCACGTCCATCGCGGTCTTGCGCCGTGTGAGCTCACGGGCCTTGCGCGCCGCCTCGCGGGCGAGTGCGGCCTCGATGATCTTGCCGACGATCGACCGTGCCTCGGTCGGGTTCTCCTCGAACCACTCGGCGAGCTTCTCGTTCACGAGGTTCTCCACTGCCGGGCGCACCTCGGAGGAGACGAGCTTGTCCTTGGTCTGCGACGAGAACTTCGGGTCCGGCACCTTGACCGACAGCACGCAGGTCAGCCCCTCGCGCGCATCGTCGCCGGTGAAGTTGACCTTCTCGCGCTTCGCGATGCCGGAGGATTGCGCGTAGAGATTGATCGTCCGCGTCAGCGCCCCGCGCAGGCCCGCGAGATGGGTCCCGCCGTCGCGCTGCGGGATGTTGTTGGTGAAGGGCAGGACGGTCTCGTGGTAGGTGTCGTTCCACCACATCGCGACTTCGACCCCGATCCCGTCGCGCTCTCCGTTCATGTAGATCGGCGCATCCATCACCGAGGTCTTGGAGCGGTCGATGTAGCGGACGAACTCGCGCACGCCGCCCTCGTAGAAGAAATCGGTCCGCAGCGCCTCGGCGGGCCGTTCGTCCTCCAGCACGATCTTCACGCCGGAATTGAGGAAGGCCAGCTCGCGCAGCCGGTGCTCGAGCGTCTTGTAGACGTAATCGAGGTTCGAGAAGGTCGAGGTCGAGGCCATGAACCGCACCTCGGTCCCGGTCTCGTCCGACGGGCCGACGACGCTCAGATGCTCGGCCGTGAACCCGCCCTCGAACCGGGCGACATGCTCCTGCCCGTCGCGCCAGATCCGCAGTTCCAGCCAGTCCGACAGCGCGTTGACGACCGAGACGCCGACGCCGTGCAGGCCCCCCGAAACCTTGTAGGAGTTCTGGTCGAACTTCCCGCCGGCATGGAGCTGGGTCATGATGACCTCGGCCGCGGAGACGCCCTCCTCCTCGTGGATGCCCACGGGGATGCCACGTCCATTGTCGCGGACGGAGACGCTGGAATCGGCGTGGATCTTGACGCTCACCTGCGTCGCGTGGCCGGCCAGCGCCTCGTCGATGCCGTTGTCGACGACCTCGTAGACCATGTGGTGCAGGCCGGACCCATCGTCGGTGTCGCCGATATACATGCCCGGACGCTTGCGGACCGCTTCCAAGCCCTTCAGGACCTTGATGGAATCCGCGCCGTATTCCTGCGGCTTCATGTCGTGCTCGGCCATGTCGTGTGCTTTCCGTCCTGTTGCGCAACATATACGGTCACGAACCGCCGATGTCACGCTGGACGCACCATATTTTGTGGCTTCAGGCGGGGGCGAGCCTGCCGTCCGCGTCGAGTGTCCAGAACGGGTTGTGCGCGTATTCCCAGACATGCCCGTCCGGGTCCGCCCAGTAGGAGGAGTAGCCGCCCCAATCCATCTTCACCGGCCGCGCCAGCACCGTGGCTCCGGCCTCGATCGCTTGCGCATAGGCCGCGTCCACTTCGGCGGCCGAACGCCAGTTCACCGCGAGCGTGGTGGCCCCGCGGCCGAGTTCCCCCGCCGGCCGCCCCTGCTCGGCGGCGAGGTCGTCGAGCCCGAACAGGCCGAGCTTCATGCCGCCGAGATCGAAGAAGGCCACGCTCGGCGGGCTTTCCTCGGCGCGGAAGCCCAGCCGCTCGTAGAAGGCGCGCGCCGCGGCGACGTCGCGGACACCGAGGGTGACGAGATTGATGCGGTCTGCCTTCATGGGGTCGTCTCCTCCGTCCGGCTGTCGCCGTCCGTTTCCGTAATGCGCAGATGATGCGCCCGGCCGCCCATTTCGGCAAACAGTTCCGGTCCGGTGCCCGTCAGAAAGGCCTGCGCGTCGAGCGTCAGGAGCGCGTCGTAGAGCGCCGCGCGCCGGTCGGCGTCGAGATGCGCGGCCACTTCGTCCAGAAGCAGGATCGGCGCGCGGCCGCTCTCGGCGCGGAGCGCGCGGGCATTGGCGAGGATGAGCGAGATGAGAAGCGCCTTCTGCTCCCCGGTCGAGCAGAGCCGCGCTTCCATGCCCTTTGCGCTGTAGACGGCCAGCAGATCGGCGCGGTGCGGTCCGACGAGCGTCCGCCCGGCCCCCATGTCGCGCGAACGGGTGGCGGCGAGGGCGGCGGCGAGGTCGTCCTCGGTGTCCGCCGGCGCGTCCCCCAGGTCGATCAGCTTGAGATCGGCGGCAGGGAAGGGGCCGTCCGCGATTTGTGCCGTACGCAGGCGCTCGAGCGCGTCGCGACGGCGGACATGGATGCCGGCCCCGTGGCGGGCCATCTGCACCTCCAGCGCTTCGTACCAATGCGCGTCCCGCACCCCGTCGCGCAGCAGGCGATTGCGGTCGCGCATCGCCTTCTCGTAGGCCAGCACGCCCTCGCCGTGCTCGGGCCGAAAGCTCATCGTCATCCGGTCGAGGAACCGCCGCCGCCCCTCCGCCCCCTCGAGCCAGAGACGGTCCATCGACGGGACGAGCCAGAGGATACGGGCGAGCCGCGCCAGCGCCACCTGCGGCGCGGCCTTGTCGTCGATCCGCGTCGTGCGGGGCTGACCCGGCTCGGCGCGCAGCTCGACCTCGTGGCCGGCAAGACCGGCCACCACGCGCCAGCCGATCTCCTCGGGTCGACGGATGATCTCCGCCGCCTCCGCCCGCCGCATGCCGCGGCCGGGCGAAAGCAGCGACACCGCCTCGAGAAGGTTGGTCTTGCCCGCGCCGTTCGGACCGGAGATCGCCACGGGCCGTCCGTCGAAGGCGAGCCGTGTACGGCGGTGCGAGCGGAAATGCGACAGGGCGAGCGTCTCGACCCTGTCGGCCGTGGGTTCAGACACGCATCGGCATGACGACGTAGACGGCGCTTTGATCGTCGCCCTCGCGCATCAGCGTGGGATCGCCCGCGTTGTTGAACAGGAACACCGCCATCTCGTGGTCGACCTGCGCGGCGATTTCCTGGAGGTACTTGGCGTTGAAGCCGATCTCCAGCTTCTCGTCGGCATAGGCCACGGCCAGTTCCTCCTCGGCGGCGCCGGAATCGGGCGCGTTAACCGAAAGCGTCAGCCGGTCCTCGTCGAGCATGAGCTTCACTGCCCGCGACCGCTCGGACGACACTGTCGCCACCCGGTCCACGGCCTTGGCGAAGTCCTTGGCGTCGACCTTCATCTCACGCGTGTTTCCCGTCGGGATGACGCGGGCGTAGTCCGGGAAGGTGCCGTCGATCACCTTAGAGGTCAACGTGATCTGCGGCGTGGCGAAGCGGATCTTCGTCTCGGAGACGGAAACCTCGATCTGGGTGTCGTCGTCGGAGAGCAGCTTGCGAACCTGGTCCACCGTCTTGCGCGGGACGATCACGCCCGGCATCTCCTCCGCGCCCGCGGGCAGAGGGGCGTCCACGCGCGCCAGACGGTGTCCGTCCGTCGCCACGGCGCGCAGGGTCCGGCCGCCTTCCGCCTCGGCGACATGCATGTAGACGCCGTTCAGGTAGTACCGCGTCTCCTCGGTGGAGATGGCGAAGCGCGACTTGTCGAAGAGGCGGCGCAGGAGCTTCGCCTCGCAGGTGAAGGTCGCCGAATAATCCGACGAGGCCATGACCGGGAAGTCGTCCTTCGAGAGCGTCGCCAGCGAGAAATGCGACCGCCCCGCCGTCACCTCGAGCCGGCCATGCGACGCGTCCTCGATTACCTGCACCAGCGCGCCGTCGGGCAGCTTCCGGACGATTTCGTGGAACAGCACGGCGGAAACGGTGGTGGCGCCCGCGCGCTCCACCTGCGCCACGGTGCGGTCGATCACCTCGATGTCGAGGTCGGTGGCCTTGAAGCTCACCCCATCGCCTTCGGCCTGCATCAGCACGTTGGCGAGAATCGGGATCGTGTTACGGCGCTCCACCACGGCCTGCGCCTGGTTGACCGCGTCGAGAAGCGCGGCGCGCTCGATGGAGAACTTCATGTCAAACCTCGCCTGATCGGACACGCAGAATAGCGGGCAAGTGGCCGGGTGCAACGTCTTGTTGCGGTCGAGGCCGCGACAGGGCGTTCGTGGGGCGTTGGCTTGTCAGCGCGGTGCTGAGAAGGAGGGCCTTGGACCGCCAAAGCCGCACGCCGAGGTTGTGCCAGGTCGGTCATCGGGGCCGGCGCCAGTCGTGGTTCGGGGCTCCGCCCGTTCGCGCCTCGATCGGTCCACTGGACCGATCGCCGGGCTGTGCCCGGATCGGCGCTTACCCTTCCAGTTTTCTTTGCAGAAGCTGGGCGTCCTCGGCGACCTGCGGGTCCTCGACGATCAGTTCCTCGATCTTGCGCACCGCGTAGAGGACCGTCGTGTGGTCGCGCCCGCCGAATTTGCGCCCGATCTCGGGATAGCTGCGCGGCGTCAGCTTCTTGGCGAGCCACATCGCCATCTGCCGCGGCCGGGCGACGTTGCGCGCCCGCCGCGACGAGGTCATGTCGGACATCCGAAGCGCGTAGTGCTCACAGGTGACCTTCATGATCTGCTCGATGGTCAGCTTTCGCTCGGATTGCTTCAGCAGATCGAGCAGACAATCCTGCGCCTCCTCCATCGTGATCCGGTGATCGACGAGCTCGGCGAAGGCGAAGAGCCGCATCACCGCGCCCTCGAGCACGCGGATCGAGGCGTTGATCCGGGTCGCGAGGAACTCGATCACCCCGTCCTCGAGCTCGAAATTCGGGTGCTGCGCCGCGTAGGTGTCGACGCGGTGCTGCAGCACGCCCAGCCGCAACTCGTAATCGGCCGGGTGCAAATCCACCACGAGCCCCGATTGCAGGCGCGAGGTGATCCGCTCCTCGAGGTCGGAGATCTCGGCGGGGCTGCGATCGGCGGAGATCACCACCTGCTTGCCCTGATCCACGAGCGCGTTGAACGTGTGGAAGAACTCCTCCTGCGTGCTGTCCTTGCCGGCGATGAACTGCACGTCATCCACGAGCAGGACGTCCACCGTTCGGAACAGGTGCTTGAAGTCCATCGTCGCCTTCTCGCGCAGCGCCTGCACGAAGCGGTACATGAACTGCTCGGCGGAAAGGTACATGACCTTCCGCTCGGGGCTCGCCACCTGCAATTCCCAGGCGATGGCCTGCATCAGGTGCGTCTTGCCGAGGCCCACGCGGCCGTGGAGGAAGAGCGGGTTGAAGCTGACCGAGCCGCCGGCGGCGACCCGGCGGGCGGCGGCATGGGCAAGCTCGTTGGACTTGCCCACGATGAAGCTGTCGAAGGTGAAGCGGCGGTCGAGATTGTTGAGCGTCCGCGCACGGGTGCGCGGTGTCGACTCGTCGGGCGTGACCGGGCGGGCTGTGGCGGCGATCCGGCGGCCGGTCGCGCCGCAGACGAGCCGCGCCACATCGGCCCCGCCGCCGGAGACGTTGCGCAGGATCACGTCCTCGAAATTCTGCATCACCCACTTGCCGATGAAATCCGTGGGCGAGGCGAGCGTCAGCGTCCCGTCGTCGAGCGACGCGAAGGACAACGGCTCGATCCATGTCGTGTAGTTATGCGCACCGATATCTTCCCGGATCGCGCCTTTCGCCCGGTCCCACGCCTCGTTCGTCATCGTCTCGGCCCCCGCCTTGTCCCGTCTCTCATCACCGTCAGGTCTGCCGCCAGGCCAGACCGCAAGCCTTCCAGCCATTCAGGGTTCCCCGGTGCGCATGTTCGTCCAGGTCCCCTTCGAAGCCTTCGGCCACGTTGAGGCATTCCCCGGGCCGACCCTCGGCGGACAGAAGCTCCGCCACGGCCCGCGCGGCCTGCATCGATCGGGCGCCGGAGCGGCAGATGAACAGGTAGCGGCTCGCGTCGCGGCCGACCTCTTCGAGCAGCCCCGGCGCAAAGGCCGGGTCGCGCGCCATGTCGGGCCAATGCTGCCATTCCCGGCGGACGGCCTCGCGGCCCAAGGCGGACAGATCCGGTCCCCCCACGAAGCCCCATTCGGCCTTCGTCCGGACGTCGACCAGAACGGCATCGGCGTCGTTCGACAATATCTCCCACGCGCCCCGAGGTCCCACCTCGGACACGCGCGGACCCGTGTCCGTGCTCATCGACATCCCCATCATCGCGATCTGACTCGCTGTCCTTGGAATATCTCCCGGTCACGCGAGGCTTCAACAACACTTCGTTGTTGACTCTACCGGGGGGTGTCAGAAATCCGTTACGATGTCCCCAAGCTCTTGTCCCGTAACAATAAAAAAGCCCGCCGTTCGGCGGGCTCTCGAATCTCTTGACCTGTGACCGGGCGTGGCGCCCGGCCGCGGAATCACTCGGCCAGCGTCTTCACGCGGCTCGACAGACGGGACATCTTCCGGGCCGCCGTGTTCTTGTGGAAGACGCCTTTCGACACGCCCCGCATCAGTTCGGGCTGCGCGGCGCGAAGCGCTTCGGTCGCGGCGCTCTGGTCGCCCGAGGCGATCGCCTCCTCGACCTTGCGCAGGTAGGTGCGGATGCGGGAGCGGCGGGCCTTGTTTACGGCGAATCGGCGCTCGTTCTGACGGGCGCGTTTCTTGGCTTGCGGCGAATTGGCCATGTCGGGTCTGATCCTCGGAGGTTCGTGTCAAACGTAAGCGTCCGAGGACCTGTCGCGCCGATCCGGCGCAAAGCCAATTCCGGCCAGAGCGGGCCTCACACGCATGATGGGCGGCCCTTAGCCGCAGGCGCGGGGCGCGTCAACCGTCGGTCCGCTGGCGTCCGGGCGTTACTTGTCGCGGAACTGCGGTTCGCGCTTTTCGACGAAGGCGGCCATGCCCTCGGCGCGGTCCTCGGTGGCAAAGAGGGCGTGGAACAGGCGCTTTTCGAGGAGCAGGCCCTCGCTAAGCCCCATCTCCTGGCTCTGGTTCACCGCCTCCTTGATCGCGGTGACGGTGACCATCGACTTCTCGGCGATCTTTCCGGCGGCCGCCATCGCCTCGTCCAAAAGCTTCTTGGCGGGCACGACGCGGCTGACGAGCCCGGCGCGTTCGGCCTCGCCGGCATCCATGAACCGCCCGGTCAGGTGCATGTCCATCGACTTGGCCTTGCCCACGGCACGCGTGAGGCGCTGCGTGCCGCCCATTCCGGCGACGATGCCGAGATTGACCTCGGGCTGGCCGAACTTCGCCGTGTCGGCGGCGATGATGAAATCGCACATCATCGCGAGCTCGCAGCCCCCGCCCAGTGCGTAGCCCGCCACGGCCGCGATGATCGGCTTGCGTGTCGCGCAGATCGTCTTCGCCTCCGAGCCGAAGAAGTCGCCCATGAAGACGTCGACGAAGCTCTTCTCGGCCATCTCGTTGATGTCGGCGCCGGCGGCGAAAGCCTTTTCCGAGCCGGTCAGAAGGATGCAGCGGACCTTCTCGTTGGCCTGCGCCGCGCCGAGCGCGCGGCCGAGCTCCTCCAGCAGCCGGGTACTGAGCGCGTTCATCGCGTCGGGACGATCGAGCCGGATCACGGCGACGTGGTTCGTGACGTCGACCTTCAGAGTTTCGTAAGCCATCTGCGCTCCCCCGGGGCGTCTGCTTATGAAGCCATAACGCCTGCATGGATCGCGAGCCGGGTTCAAGTCACCTTTGACAGAGCCGGCAATGGAACGTGGAGCGGCCGGACTGCACGATGCGGCGCACGATTCCGTTGCAACCCGGGGTGGGACAGGGGCGCCCCTCGCGGTCGTAGACGCGGAAGCCGTGCTGGAAGTAGCCCAGCGTGCCGTCCGCCTGCCGATGGTCGCGCAGGCTTGAGCCGCCCGCCACGATGGCCTCGCCCAGCACCTCGCGGATTGTGGGGACCAGTCGTTCGATCCGCTTCGCCGCGATGCGTCCCGCCCGCCGGGTCGGTGCGATACCGGCGCGGTGCAGCGCCTCGCAGACATAGATGTTGCCGAGGCCCGCCACGATCCGCTGGTCGAGGAGCGCAGCCTTAACCGGCGTGTTGCGACCCCGGAACGCGGCGTTCAGGTATTCGTCGTGAAAGTCGTTGCCCAGCGGCTCCGGCCCGAGCTTCGCCATCAGCCAGTGGTTCTCGAGATCCTCGGTGGGCCAGAGATCCATCGCGCCGAAGCGGCGTGCATCGTTGAAGGTCACGCGATGCGTCGCTGTGTGGAGCACCACGTGGTCGTGCTGCGTCAGCCAGCCGGCGCCTCGATGGAACGCTCCAGGCTGCGTCGCCGCGCTTGCGAGGTCGTCGACCACCATCCGTCCCGACATGCCGAGATGGACGATCAGCGTCTCGCCCGTGTCGAGATGCATGAGCAGGTATTTCGACCGCCGCCCGAGCGCGCGGATCGTCGCACCCGTCAGCCGTTCGGCCATGGCTTCCGGAAACGGCCAGCGCAAATCGGGGCGCCGCACCTCCACACGCACAAGCCGCGCGCCTTCGAGTGCGGGGGCGAGCCCCCGGCGGACCGTCTCGACTTCGGGAAGCTCGGGCATCGGGGCTTTCGTTGCAGGCGGGCGGTCGCGCCCTATAAGTCACCCCGACAGATGAGGACGGCCAGACCATGACGCAAGACACGCCCGACGGGACCGCCCGCACGACGCATTTCGGGAACGAGACCGTGCGCGAGGACGAGAAGGCCGGACGCGTCCACGGCGTCTTCACTTCGGTCGCGTCGCGATACGACGTGATGAACGACGCCATGTCGATGGGCGTCCACCGGGTCTGGAAGGATGCGATGCTCGACTGGCTCGCCCCGCGTTCGGGGCAGCGGCTCCTCGACGTGGCCGGCGGGACTGGCGACATCGCCTTCCGCTTTTTGGCCCGTGCCCCGGAAGCAAGCGCGACCGTCTGCGACATGACCGAGAGCATGCTCCTCTCCGGCCGGGGCCGCGCGGAGGCAGGCAACCTCGAGGAACGGCTCGACTGGGTCGTGGGCGACGCGATGGCGCTGCCGTTCCCGGATGCGAGCTTCGACGTCTACACGATCAGCTTCGGCATCCGGAACGTCACCCGGATCGGCGACGCGCTGGCGGAGGCCCATCGCGTACTGCGCCCCGGCGGGCGGCTCATGGTGCTGGAGTTCAGTCAGCTTCCGAACCCGCTCCTGCAGCGTGCCTACGACCTCTATTCCTTCAACGTCATTCCCCGGATGGGAGAGGCGCTCGCCGGCGACCGCGACAGCTACCAGTATCTCGTCGAGTCGATTCGCAAGTTCCCCGACCAGGATCGCTTCGCCGCGATGATCGTGGATGCCGGCTTCGAGCAGGTCCGCTATCGCAACCTCTCCTTCGGGATCGCCGCGCTGCATTCCGGCTGGAAGCTGTAGGTGCGCGGCCCGCACAACATCTGGCGGCTTATCCGCACCGCGGGCACGTTCGAACGGACCGGTGCGATGGAGGTCGTGCTCGAACAGATGCGGGCGCCGCGCGAATTGCGCGTCGCCGCCCGTGTGCTGGGCTGGCCGTTCCGGTGGCTGGGCTACGAGGGCGACCCGGCGCTGCCGCCGGTCACGCGCGCGGTGACGGCCCTCGGACCCAGCTACATCAAGCTTGGCCAGATCCTGTCGACCCGTCCCGATTTCGTCGGCGACGACCTCGCGGTGCAGCTTCGCGTCCTTCAGGACAAGCTGCCGCCGTTCCCGACCGAGATTGCCCGCGCCACGGTCGAGGCCGAGCTCGAGGCGCCGGTCGAGACGATCTTCTCCGAGTTCTCCGAGCCGGTCGCCGCCGCCTCGATCGCGCAGGTGCACCAGGCCCGGCTCGTCGCCGACGGGCGCCGCGTGGCGGTCAAGATCCTGCGCCCCCACATCGCCCGGGCCTTTCGCCGCGACATCGACGCGTTCTACTTCGCCGCCCGCATGATCGAGTGGCTCTCGCCCTCTACCCGGCGTCTGCGTCCGATGGACGTGATCGGCCATTTCGACAACACCGTCCGGCAGGAGCTCGATCTGCGCACGGAGGCCGCCGCGGCGGGCGAGTTCGCCGCCAACACGGCGCGCGATGCGGGCTTCCGGGTGCCGCAGGTGGAATGGACCCTCTCCAGCCGGGCCGTGATGACGCTCGACTGGGAGGACGGGATCGGCATGTCGGACGTGGCGGCGATCGACGCCGCCGGCCACGATCGCGTCGCCCTGGCCGAGCGGGTGGTCGCGATGTTCCTGCGCCATGCGCTGCGCGACGGCTACTTCCATGCCGACATGCACCAGGGAAACCTGAAGGTCGCGCCGAACGGCGACATCGTGGCGCTCGATTTCGGGATCATGGGCCGGCTCGACGAATACACGCGTCGCGTCTACGCCGAGATCCTGATGGGCTTCATCCGGAAGGATTACCGCCGCGTGGCCGAGGTCCATTTCGAGGCGGGCTACGTACCGGCCGATCGCGACATCGACCTCTTTGCGCAGGCGTTGCGCTCCGTGGGGGAGCCGATCTTCGGAATGGACTCCTCGCGCATCTCGATGGGGCGGCTTCTGGCCTATCTCTTCGAGGTGACCGAGCGGTTCGGGATGGAGACGCGGACGGAACTCATCCTCCTGCAGCGCACGATGGTCGTGGTCGAGGGTGTGGCGCGGACGCTCGATCCACGCATGAACCTCTGGACCGCCGCGCGGCCCGAAGTGGAGCGCTACATTCGCGAGAATCTGGGGCCCAAGGCCTTCGCGCGCGACCTCGCCCGCACTGCGCGTGTCCTGGCCCGCTTCGGGCCGCATCTGCCGCAAGCGGTCGAGGATGCGCTGCGGCGGCCCGACCGGGACGAACCCCGCCGGCCGAGACGGAGCGACCGGGCCGTCTGGTTCGTGGCCGGCGTCATCACGACCGCCGCCGCGGCACTGGTCGCGGCGCTCTATTAGGCGCGTTCGTGTCCGACAGGGCGGGTCCTACTGCGCCGCGCGGATCGATTGCATGTCCGACATCGGCAGGCGGACGCCGCCCTTCAGGACGATCTCCGTGCCGTCGTCGCCCAGGACAACTTCGCTGACGGACGCGTAATGCGCCACCGGAGTCCGGTCGAGCTGCAGGTCGCCCGCCCAGGAATCAACATGCAGATTGTAAAGGCCCGGCGGCACGGAACCGGCCTGCGCCGCCGACGGCCATCCGATGGATTCCGCATCCGGGTCGATGGCGTAACGTCCGACCTCGTTGCCGAGCCCGTCGACCACGACCAGCTCGGCCCGGTCGGCGGCCGGCTTGATCGCCGTGTGCAACACGTTGCTCGTGCCGTCATGGGCGACCGGGCCTTCGTGGCGGACTTCCATGCCGATGAAGCTCGCCGCGCTCGTGGCCTGCTGGCTGTCGAAGCGCGTGATCATCGACTTCAGAAGGTCGTTGGTCTGCACCGCCTGCTCGACATTCGAGAAAGTGGCGAGCTGGGCGGTGTATTCGGTCGAATCCGCGGGCTCCATCGGGTCCTGATTGCGGATCTGCGTAGTCAGCAGTTTCAGGAACATCTCGAAATCGCCGCTCGTCTTCGCGGCGGCCGTGTCGTCGGCGGCGTTCGGCGCTCTGGCAGGCCCGGCCTGGGCGCCGGAGGTCGGTGAGGTGACGTCCATAGGATTCTCCTAGATGCGGATGTCGAGGCGCCCGCGCGGGACGGCTGGCCGGGCGATGGCCGGTTCGGTCGCGTCGGGCAGGGCATCGGCCGCTTCCCCCGTCTCTCCGTTGGCTGCGTGATCACGAGCCAGAGACGCCTCGCGCCGGTCCTGTCCGCCCGAAATGTCGAACCCGTCGAGAGCCAGACCTTCCGACAGGAGCGCCCGGTGCAATCCTTCGAGTTGCCGGCGGACGGCTTCGACCGATTCGGGCCGATCGACATGGACGACGAGGTGCAGGCCGCGCTCGGTCGTCGCCAACGTGAGTTTCAGCTTGCCGAGTTCGGCGGGTGCGAGTTCGAGCTCCGTGCTCAGATCGCCTGAGCCGTTGCGCAGCGAGACGCCGTCGGCCTCGGCCTTGGCGGCCAGCTCCTGAAGGCGCTGCACGATTCCGCCCTTCAGTTCAGGCAGGGGAACGGGGCGGAGCTCTGTGGTTCCGGCACGAGACTCGGCGCGCGCTTCGTCGCGGGCCGACATGGCCGCGTCGAGTTCCGGCATGGCATCGACATTCGCCGTGGGCTCGAGCGTCGGGGTCATGTCCGGAGCGAGGTTCGGTGCGGCCGGCATGGGGGCGGTCGCGGCGGCCGGGCTGGCGTTCGGCGCAGGCGATCCCGGTCCGGACGGTTCGGTACCTGCTCCGGCAAGATCCGAAGCGGCGGATCCTTCCGACCGCAGGTTGATCTGTCCCGGCATCGATGCGGGAACGGGACGGCCGCTCGGTTCGCCGGGCAGCGGTGATGCCGCCGGGGCGCCATCGCTGTCCGCTGCGGTGCGTCGGATGTCGGACGTTGCCGCCCCGATGCCCGCTTCGCGCGAAGTCTCGTCACGAGAGAGACCGGACCCGCCCGGACGGACGATAGCGCTCTGAGCAGCTACGACCTGTCCGGCGTCGGGCTCCGGGGCAGATGCCGTCGCGCGGCCGGTCTGGACCGGATTGCTCGCCGAAGCAGCGGAACCCTGAAGCTCCGCTCGGATATCGCGTTCACTCCTGTCGCGGCCCGGGTTGGTGTCCGGTGTTTCGCCGATAGACGCAGTGGGTGCGGAACCGGGCTCGTCAACCTGGACAAGCTCGGACGCTGCCGGCGGTGCGGCATCAGAATTGGCGGTCTGCCTCTGATCTTGAGACGGTTGCTCCACGGCGTCGAGGGCAGCGCGGAGCCAGTCAGGTATCGGATGCCCGGCAATCTCGCCCTCGACCTCGACCGTCGTCGGCGTTTCCGACTCGATTCCGACCGGCTTCTCCGCGGGCCCGACGGCAGCCTCCGCGTCCGCACCGGTCAGCGCGGCAAGCAAAGCCTCGAAGGTCGCGCCGGCCTCATGGCCATCCTCCGCGCCGGTTTCGGCGCGCGGTCCACCGGCATCGGAAGGGAAGGCGGACGCGTTGAGGGCGGTCAGGAACTCGGGTGTCATGTAACGTCCGGCAAGAATCGACTCGTTCATGCTGACCTACGCGCCCGGCATTACGAAAACCTTTACCTCCACGTGGTCCAACCCCGCCGACCTGATCCAGAATGGAGGCGTGCGCATGACCGACCCGATCTCTTCCACGACGCTTCGGACGCCTCCCTCGCTCGGTCCGGCCGCCGCCGATGCGCGCGAGACGGCGCTTCGCAAGCAGGCAGAGCAGCTGGAGAGCCTTCTCTTCGCGCAGCTACTCAGCGTCTCGGGCACCGGGTCGCCGTCGCCGGCGGGCGGTGGCGAGACGCAGTTCGACAGCTTCCTGCGGCAGGCGCAGGCCGATGCCGTCGCGCAAAGCGGGCAGACGGGACTCGCCGAAGCGATCTACCGCTCGTTGGCGAAGCGGGTCTGAGCACTGCGGACCTTTCCGGAACGAAACGAAATACGGTCCGACGGGCAGCCTGCGGTCGGTGAGATCGCTCTCCGTAGCTGCCAAGTTCGGGACCCGTCAGCCTTCCGGCAGGTCATCTCCCTCACCGGGGCGCAGCCCATGCGGCGGATCGGCAACGATGCGGCCCGCGGCGATGTCGACGGTCGGGACGACCTCGCGGGTGAAGGGCAGCAGGATGGACGCGCCGCCGCGGGGCCGCACCTCCAGAAGATCGCCTGCACCGTGATCGTGGATCGCATGGACACGGCCGAGCTCGACGCCGCCGGTATCGAGCACCGTCAAACCGATCAGGTCTGAATGGTAATATTCGTCGTCATTGGGCGCGGGCAGGGCGTCGCGATGCGCCCAGAGGCGCTGGCCGCGCATTGCTTCGGCCGCTTCCTTGTGGGGCACGCCGGACAGGCGGACGGCATAGCCGCCCTTCACCGGTCGCACGATCGTCAGCTTGCGGACGGAGCCGTCGTCGAGGGTCAGTGGCCCGTAGTCGCCGATCGCCGAGGGCTCGGCGCAGAAACTCTTGATGCGGACCTCGCCGCGCACGCCGTAGCTGCCGGTGATGGCGCCGAGACAGACGTGGTTCTTCATCGCGGGACCCGTATGGCGGACAATGGATGGCGATCGCCGTCGGGCGATCGGGGACCTGCCGGGCCCGGAGCCCATGCATCCCCGGGTTGTCGCGGGGCCGCCCTCTGGCCGCCCCGCGTTGTGATCCTCACTCGGAGGCGGCTTCCTCGGCCGGTGCCTCCGCGGCAGGTGCGTTCTTTGCCTCCTCCTCGGCGGCCTTCAGGGCGGCGGCCTTTTCCTCGCGCTCTTTGGCGCGCTCCTGCGCCTTCTTGCCGGGCTCCGCCTTCTTCATGTTGGCGCGGGTCTTCTTCTCGGTAACGCCGGCCGCCTCGAGGAAGCGCGCGACGCGGTCGGTCGGCTGCGCACCGATCGACAGCCAGTGCTGCACCCGCTCCATGTTCATCCTGACGCGGTCCTCGCTGTCCTTGGGCAGAAGCGGGCTGTAGGTGCCGAGCTTCTCGATGAAGCGGCCGTCGCGGGCCATGCGGCTGTCCGCGGCGACGATGGAATAGTACGGGCGCTTCTTGGAGCCGCCGCGGGCGAGCCTGATCTTCATTGCCATGATGTGTTCTCCGTTCAGGGGTAGTTCAGGATTGGTGTTTCCGGTGATGTCGGATGACTTCCTCGATGATGAAGGCGAGGAATTCCTTGGCGAAGGCGGGATCGAGCCCCGCCTCCCGCGCGAGCCGCTCGAGCCGTGCGATCTGCAGCTCTTCCCGGGCGGGATCGGAGGGCGGCAGATCGTGTTCGGCCTTGAGCCGTCCCACGGCCTGCGTGCGCGTGAAGCGCTCGGCCAGCGTGTAGACGAGGATCGCGTCGAGGCGGTCGATGGCGGCACGGTGCTCGGCCAGGAGCGTCGCGGCCCGGTCGGCGGCGTCTGTCATGTCGTCTCCCCCGCGTTCCAGTGGCGCCAGATCGTCACCGTGCCGTCGTAGGCCGTGCCCGCGGGCCGCGCGCCGAGGCGGGCGGCGAGGCGTTCGGACCGGGCGTTGCCGATCGTGACGTAGCTTGCGAGCGTCGGCAGGCGCAGCGCATGGCGGGCATGGTCGCGCGCCGCCGCGGCCGCCTCAAACGCGAGGCCCTGGCCCTCGAACCGGTCGACCAGCAGCCAGCCCAGTTCGTGCTCCGCGTCCCCCGGCTCGGTTCCGATGAGCACGAAGCCCGCGACGTCGTCCGCATGCTCGATGGTCCAGGCCCCGTGGCCACGCAGCAGCCAAGTCGCGGTCATACCGCAAAAGTCCGACCAGGTCTGCTCGGCCGTCCACGGTCCGCCCATATGGGCGCCGCGCTCGGTGCCGGTGATGCCGTGTAGCGCCTCGAAATCCGTCAGTCGCGGCGCGCGCAGGATGCAGCGCGGCGTGCGCAGGACGGGAACGAGTGCTTCCAGCGCGGCGGCGCGGGCGGCAGCGTCGGGCGTGACCGGAATGGCGAGCGGCGCAATCATGCAAGGACCTCCGGCGCCGGATGGCGGTAGACCCGCGTGTCGTCGCCGGCCGTCTCGGCCGAACCATCGCGGCTGGCGCCCAGCCGCTCCGCGACGGCGACCGAAGCTGCGTTGTCAGGGTGGATATAGCTGACCGCGGTGGTCCAGCCGAGCGTGTCATAGGCAAATGTCCGGCTCGCGCGCGCCGCCTCGGTGGCAATGCCCTGGCCCTCGGCCTCCTCCGACCAGAGCGTCCAGCCGATCTCGCGCTCCTCCCAGCCGGCAGGATACCAAGGGCCGGCCGCGCCGAGGGGCACGTCTCCGCCCCGGCGGGTGACGACGAACATGCCGTAGCCGCGAAGCACCCAATGCCCGATCATGTGCCCGAAAGCACGCCAGGCATTCGCCTCCGACGGCTCCGTAGACCGCACGAAGCGCGCCCGGTCCGACAGGGCGAAGTCGCACCAGTACGGCCAGTCCGCCGCCACGGGGGCGCGGAGGGTCAGGCGCTCGGTCGCGAGCACCGGGGTGTCGGAAAGCGTGACGGTCACTTCTTGCGTCCGAGCCCGCCCAGACCCGGGGGCAGGGCGCCGCCGCCGAACGGGCTCCCGCCCATGCCGGACATGCCGCCAAGCTGCTTGGCCGCTTCCTGCATCGCGGCCGGGTCCATTTGTGACGGGTCGGGCATGCCACCCTTGCCCATCATCGCCATCGCCTTCTTCAGCATGCCGCCCTTGCCCATCTTCTTCATCATGTCCGCCATCTGGCGGTGCATCTTGAGAAGCTGGTTCAGTTCGGGCACCTCGAGGCCTGCGCCCCTGGCGATGCGTTTCTTTCGGCTCGCCTGCAGGATCGCGGGATTGGCGCGCTCCTTCTTCGTCATCGAGTCGATCAGGGCGATCTGGCGCTTGAGGACCGAATCGTCGATCCCGGCGGCGCTCATCTGCTTCGACATCTTCCCCATGCCGGGAAGCATGCCCATCATGCCCTCCATGCCGCCCATCTTCTGCATCTGCTGAAGCTGGCCCTTGAGATCGTTCATGTTGAAGAGGCCCTTCTGGAACCGCTTCATCATGCGCTCCTGCGCCTCGACCTCCATCGTGGCCTGCGCCTTCTCGACCAGCGCGACGATGTCGCCCATGCCGAGGATGCGGCCGGCGATGCGGGACGGATCGAAGGTCTCGAGCGCGTCCATCTTCTCGCCGAGGCCCACGAAGCGGATCGGCTTGCCGGTCACCGCGCGCATCGAGAGCGCGGCGCCGCCGCGGCCGTCGCCATCCATCCGCGTCAGGATCACGCCGGTCACGCCGACCTTGGCGTCGAACTCCTCGGCAACCTCGACGGCGACCTGGCCGGTCAGGCCGTCGACGACGAGGAGCGTCTCGCGCGGGCTGACGGCGGCATGCACCTGCGCCACCTCGTCCATCAGGACCTGGTCGATCTGCAGCCGGCCCGCGGTGTCGAGCATGTAGACGTCGTAGCCGCCGAGCGCGGCCTGTTGTTTTGCGCGCTTGGCGATGTCGACGGGACGCTGGCCCGCCACGATAGGCAGCGTGTCGACGCCGATCTGCGTACCGAGGATGGCGAGCTGTTCCATCGCGGCGGGGCGGTTCACGTCGAGCGAGGCCATCAGGACGCGCTTGCCCTCGCGGTCCTTGAGCCGCTTGGCGAGCTTCGCCGTGCTGGTCGTCTTGCCGCCGCCCTGCAGGCCGACCATCAGGATCGGCGCGGGCGGGTTGTCGATCTTGAGCGGCGGGATGCCGTCCTCGCCGGCAAGGACCTGCTGCAGCTCGTCGTGTACGATTTTGACGACCTGCTGGCCCGGGGTGATCGACTTGGTGACAGCGGCGCCGGTGGCCTTCGCGGTGACGCGCTTGACGAAGTCGCGAGCCACGGGGAGAGAAACGTCGGCCTCCAGAAGCGCCACGCGCACCTCGCGCATCGCGGTCCGGACGTCGTCCTCGCTGAGCGCGCCTTGCTTGGTGAGGCGGTCGAAGACGCCGCCCAGGCGATCTGACAGGCTCTCGAACATCGCGTCTCTCCTCGTTTCGGGTCCCCGGTCATGAGGCTTGCCCGGCGAATGCATAAACGCCCCCGCGGGCGTACAACGCTGGCGGAGGGCGATCCCCGGCTCGGCCGGGGACCGGAAGTCTGGCGCTTCCGGGTCGGGAGCGCGGATAGAGCAGGGAGGTTGTCAGGTCAAGGGTACGACCGAACCGGCCGCGCCCGTGGTCGCGTCAGGCCGGTAGGCTGCCCGGCACGGGGGTCGCCAGGGCGCCGGTCGCCGCGTGATCGTCGGGCGCCGCGTTCTGGGTCGGCAGCACCTCGGTCGCGCTTTCGGCGGCATCGGCCCAGAAGGCGCCGGCGCGTCTGGCGGCCTGCGCGAAGAAGCGGGCCGTCGTCTCCGCCATCATCGCCTGCGGCAGGACGAAGGCGGCGGTCATCTGTTTCATATAGGGGTTCATCGAGCGGTCCTTCGCAGCGGGTGGACTCGGGAAACGTCGGACCGGGACAAGTCCGTTCCCCGCCATCTTGTCGCAGGAGATGATGGCGGGGAACGCGAGCGAAATGCCGCCGAAGAAGCGTCAGGCGGCTTCGTCGAGCGCGTCGATCTGGGTCTGCGCGGTCTCGACGGCCTGCTCGCCCTTCGAGCTCTGCTGGTCGGCATAGACGAAGGTCACGTCGGTGATGCCCATGAAGCCGAGGATGAAGCGCAGATAGGGGCTCGCATGGTCTATCTCGGAGCCGAAGCCGGTGCCGGCGGACGCGAAAGCCACGATGACCCGCTTGTTCTCGAGCAGGCCGATCGGGCCGTCCTCGGTGTAGCGGAAGGTCTCGCCCGCGCGGGCGACGAGGTCGATCCAGGCCTTGAGCGAGCCGGGAACGTTGAAATTGTAGACCGGTAGCCCGATCAGGATCGTGTCGGCGGCGCGAAGTTCGGCGATCAGTTCGTCGGAAAGCGAGAGCGTCTCCTGATGCTCGGACGTGCGCTGGTCGGCCGGCGTGAAGTTCGCGGCGAGCCATGTGCCCCCGATCTGCGGAACGGCGACGCCGCCCAGATCACGGCGAATATCGGCCGGGCCTACCTTGGCCTCGATCTGATCGAGCAGTTTGTGCGTGACGGAGCCTTGTTCCTTGGCGGAAGAATCGATGCGCAGGATGGTCATGGGAACACCTCTTGGTTTCATGGGTCGGAACTCGTGTCGGTGCCAGACGTAAGTGACCCTCGGCCGCACGCAAGCCGCCGCTACGCGCATTGCTTGTGCGTGCATGCGAGAGGTCTTGCCCCTCCTGCTGCAGAGCGGCATTGTCGCCGCAAGCGGAAGGGTTCGACATGGCATTCAACGATTGGGACGAAGTCCGAACTGCCTATCAGGTCGCGCGTCTCGGCACGGTATCGGGCGCTGCGCAGGCCTTGGGCGTGCACCACGCCACGGTCATCCGCCATGTGGATTCGCTCGAGGCGAAGCTCGGCGCGAAGCTGTTCCAGCGTCACGCCCGCGGCTATACGCCGACGGAGGCGGGGCAGGACCTGCTGACCGTCGCGCAATCGACCGACGACCAACTCGCGCAACTCGCCAATCGCATTCGCGGGCGCGGGCATGAGGTGACGGGGGAGCTCATCCTGACTTCGCTCGCCGTCCTCGCGCCCCTGCTGTCGCCCGCCCTTGCCGCCTTCCGGGAGGAGCATCCGGAGGTCATGATCAAGTTCCTCTCCGACGAACGCGTGTTCCGACTAGAATACGGGGAGGCGCATGTGGCAATCCGCGCGGGCAATCCGCCGGACCAGCCCGATAACGTCGTCCAGAAATTCTATTCGCACGATTGGGCGCTCTACGCGTCGAAGGACTACATCGCGCGGCACGGCCGGCCCGAGAGCATCGACAATGTCGGCGACCACGTCTTCATCGGACCGGCCGAGGACATTCCACGCGCGCCGTTCTTCGCCTGGCTCCTGCAGAATGTGCCGGAGCGGAATATCGGCTATCGCGTGAACCAGATCACCGCCGTCCGTCCGGCAATCGAGGCGGGGCTCGGCATCGGCTTCTCGCCGGTCTGGGCGGAAGCGGACAACGACGACATGGAGCGGGTCCTCGACTCGCATGCGTGGACGGGCCAGCTCTGGCTGGTCACCCATGTCGACCTCCACCGCACCGCAAAGGTCCAGACGTTCCTGACATTCCTGAAGGACTGGGCCGCCCGCTGGCCGTCATCGGATACCCCCGAGAATGCGAAGAGCGCCTGACACGGCGTCGCGGCCATACACCGATCTTCTCCCCTAGCTGGCGATCCTTATAATACTGACGGACCAAAAGTTTTTGGGCGGAGAAAGCTTGAGTTCCTCTGATCCTTCGCAGGTTGGCTGAATCAACCAATTGCTGTTCGTCTAACTTGGCCCTGCCGCTATCGGGTGGTCCGGTTTCAGTCTTGGTGCATGACGGCTTTCGGGGCTGTTGCAATTGTCTGAGGCGAAAATGACCCGCTGTCGCAAGACGGCCATTGAACGTATTTCGGAGAGGGCGGTATTCAGGCCGATCTCGGAGAGCATGAAGGCCTTCGTCGGCATCCATTCCCATCTGGTCCGCTGAGGCGACCTGAGCTGCTGATTTCCGGCCGAAAGCGCTTGATGGTCAGCTTTTGCTTGTCACAATGGACAAATAACCCCGAGAATGGCCATTAATCGGTGGTCGCTACACCACCACCTGTGGCCTCGCCCCTATCCGCACTTGGAGAAGCCGCAACTCGCGCAGGTGGCGCAGCCTTCGGCCATGTGGACGTCGTAGCTGCCGCAATTTGGACAGGTAGGCCCAGGCGCGGCGTCGCCGGACGGGGTGATCGGGGCCGGCGGAGTAGCACCAAGCCCCCGTTCGCCGGAAAGAAAGCCGGTCGCGATCATGTGCTGCTCAATCACGCCGCCGATCGCCGCGAGGATCGAAGGAACGTAGCGGCCCTGCATCCAGGCACCGCCGCGCGGATCGAAGACCGCCTTCAACTCCTCGACCACGAAGGACACGTCGCCGCCGCGCCGGAAGATCGCCGAAATCATACGCGTCAGTGCCACCGTCCAGGCGAAATGCTCCATGTTCTTCGAGTTGACGAAGATCTCGAAGGGGCGGCGCTGTCCGTCGAGCTCGATGTCGTTGATGGTGATGTAGAGCGCGTGCTCGGAGGCGGGCCACCTGATCTTGTAGGTCTCCCCGGTCAGCGTGTCGGGCCGGTCGAGCGGCGCGAAGAGCTGGACGACCTTTGGCGCCTCCGGTGCGGCCGGTGTGCTGGAAAGCACGCTGCCGGTCACGTCGTTCGGCCGGTAGGTGGTGCAGCCCTTGCAGCCCTCGGCCCAGGCGCGAAGATAGACGTCCTTGAACGCCGCCAAGCCGATATCGGCGGGCACGTTGATCGTCTTGGAAATCGAGCTGTCGATCCATAACTGCGCGGCGGCCTGCATCCGGACATGCTCGCGAGGCTCGAGGTCGGCAACGGTGACGAAGCTGTCGGGCAGGGGCGCATCGCCGTGCAGGCGGCGCCATTCGGCGACGGCGAAATCCTCCACCACCTCCTCCGTGCGGCTTCCGTCGGGCTGGAGCACCTTGCGGGTGTAGCTCGTGGCGAAGATCGGCTCGATCCCGGAGGAGACGTTCCCCGCCAGCAGGCTGATCGTTCCGGTCGGCGCGATCGAGGTGAGAAGCGCGTTGCGCAACCCGTGCGCGGCGATGAGGTCGCGGGTCTCGGGTGCGAGCCGCTGCACCATCGGCGCGGCGAGCATGGCGGCCTCGTCGTAGAGCGGGAACGTACCTTTCTCGGCGGCGAGCCGGGCGGAGGTGGCATAGGCCGCGTTCGCGATGGTCTCGAGCCAGCCGGCGGTCGTGGTCGCCGCCGCCTCGCCGCCATAGCGCAGGCCGCACATCGCGAGCGCGTCGGCGAGGCCGGTGACGCCCAGCCCGATTCGCCGCTTGGCGCGCGCCTCCTCGGCCTGCTGGGGCAGGGGGAAACGGCTGGCATCGACGACGTTGTCCATCATCCGGATGGCGGTCGCGGTGAGGTCGGTCAATGCCTCCGCCTCGATCCGCGCCTCGGTGGTGAAGGCGTCCGACACCAGCCGCGCAAGGTTGAGCGAGCCCAGCAGGCAGGCACCGTAGGGGGGCAGGGGCTGCTCGCCGCAGGGATTGGTCGCGGCGATGGTCTCGGCGTAAGCGAGGTTATTCTGCGCGTTGATGCGGTCGATGAAGATCACGCCCGGCTCGGCGTAATCGTAGGTCGCCTGCATGATCGCGTCCCACAACTCGCGGGCGCGTAGCGTCCGGAAGGTCTGGCCGCCAAAGACGAGGGGCCAGTCGGCATCATCCTCGACCGCCTGCATGAACGGGTCGGTGACGAGGACCGAGAGGTTGAACATGCGCAAACGTGCCGGATCTGCCTTGGCCGCGACGAAGGCCTCGATGTCGGGGTGGTCGCAGCGCAGCGTTGCCATCATCGCGCCCCGGCGGGAGCCGGCGGACATGATCGTGCGGCACATCGAGTCCCACACGTCCATGAAGGACAGCGGCCCCGACGCATCGGCCGAGACGCCGCGGACGACGGCGCCCCGGGGACGGATCGTGGAGAAGTCGTAACCGATCCCGCCGCCCTGTTGCAGGGTCAGCGCCGCCTCGCGCAGGGCCGCGAATATGCCGCCCATGCTGTCCTCGACCGTGCCCATCACGAAGCAGTTGAAGAGCGTCACCGAGCGTCCCGTTCCCGCCCCTGCGACGATCCGCCCCGCCGGCAGGAACCGGAAGTCCTGCAACGCCGCGCGGAAGGCCGGCATCCAGGCGGCGGGCTCCGCCTCGGGGGCGGCGAGGGCTGCGGCAATCCGGTCCCAGGTCGCGTCGAGATCGGCATCGCGCGGGGTGCCGTCTGCCTCCTTCAGCCGGTACTTCATGTCCCAGATCGTCTCCGAGATCGGGGCGGCGAAGGTCGTCGGGGCATCTTTCATCGTCGGCGCGTCTCGCTAGAACTGGTTGCAGGTAGGGCCGGAGCGTCTAGATATACCCCGTTCTGCGGGGAAATCACATGGCCATCAACCTGATCAAGCTCAGCGTCGGGACCGAGTCGATCGAAGGTCTGGCCGAGTGGCAGCGGAACGCGCGCGCGAAGGGACCCTGCGGCAACCCGCGCCACGTCACCCGGATGTGGCCCAAGCGCGCTGAGGAGCTTCTGGACGGCGGATCGATCTACTGGGTCATCAAGGGCGTCGTCCTGTGCCGCCAGCCGATCCTGCGGCTCGACGAGGTGCGGCGCGAGGATGACATCCCGCGCTGCGGAATCGTGCTGCGCCCCGGCCTGATCCCGGTGGCGCCGCTGCCGAAGCGGCCGTTCCAGGGCTGGCGCTACCTGACCACCGCGGACGCGCCCGGCGACATCGACCCGGCCCGCGCCACCGAGGAGCCGCTGCCCCCGGGCCTCACGCTCGCACTGTCGGAGATCGGCGTCCTCTGATCTCGGGGTGAGGAAAACCGCAGGCGTGGCGCCCCGCCGGGTATGTTAACCAGAAGCCACGGTCCGCCACCCGGATGGGCCAGTGTTTCAGGCTTAACCAGTTACCGACGGGAGTTTCCCGATGCGACGTTCCTTTGCCTCGCGCTGACGACCGGCACGGCGGGAGCCCAGCCCATCCGCAGCAATCCCGGCACCGCCCGCGACTACATCATTCTCAGGCAACCGCAGGCCGACCACCGGATCGTCCTGCGGATGCGGCCCACGGACCAGTCCGTGCCACCCGACGAATATCAATGGGAACGCTGGGACCCGAACGGCCCCGGCTATACCGAGTTGCGTCGCATCAATTGGCAGGCGACGGCGAGTTGTGCCTCCGGCCTCGACTGGATACGGATCGACGGTCCGGGCGGGGACGAAACGCAGAGTTTCAACGGAACCCGGCCGTCCATCTCCGGTCGAACGCATTACGAGAGCTTCGATCCCGATGCTCTCGACGCCGTGTGCTGCGGCTTCGCCCGGCAGGCGACGCAGAATTGCGGCGAGAACCCGATTCTGGAGCCCGG
Organism: uncultured Jannaschia sp.; assembly: GCF_947494055.1. GTDB lineage: Bacteria > Pseudomonadota > Alphaproteobacteria > Rhodobacterales > Rhodobacteraceae > Jannaschia. Next base: position 122,226 of record NZ_CANLTR010000008.1, read on the forward strand.
TTGCGAGAACGAGGAGACCTACGTCTTCGGTCCGTCCCGGCCGCTACGCGGCAGCGCGCCGGTGACCGTCAGCGGTCGCTGGGAATCCGGTCCCCTTCCGACGCGGCAATACGTTCCGCGTCTCGAGCTGCGCTGCCTCCTCGGCGGATGAGGCAGCCGGTCGCGACCCGCGTTTCCTCCCGGCGCGGGTCGCGAACAATCCATCCCGTCCATCCGTGGCTCCGCCGAAGCGCGAGGCTCTTCCGCGCGGGTCGTTTTTCGCCCGCGTGGCGTCGTCCCCGATTTACGTCCAGTTGGCCATTGCGGCAGAACGGAGCCACGTAATTCGAGGGGACAGGCGATGAAGACCCAGGTGAAGGCCCTCGTGGTGGGCGGTGGCGCGGTCGGGACCGGGATCGCGTATCATCTCGCGAAGGCCGGGTGGTCCGACGTGATGCTGCTCGAGCGCGACGAGCTGACCTCCGGCTCCACCTGGCATGCCGCGGGCCTCCTGCCGCTCTTCAACATGGGCTACGCGACGAGTCACATCCACGCCTACTCGGTCGACTTCTACAAGTCGCTGGAGGCGGAGACGGGCCTCAACCCGGGCTTCTCGGTCGTGGGCAACCTGCGCATGGCGCAGACGCGGGAACGGATGGACGAATACGAGCTCTACGCCGCCACGGCGGAGACGGTCGGCATTCCGCACGAGTTCCTGACGCCGGCGCAGATCAAGGAGCGCTACCCGCTGGTCCGCACCGAGGATCTGGTCGGCGCGATCTTCCATCCTACCGACGGCTACATCAACCCGGCCGACGTCACGATGTCCATGGCCAAGGGCGCCCGTCAGCGCGGCGTGACCATCGAGCGGAAGTGGCAGGTCGACGCCTACGAGTGGAAAGGCGACCACTGGGACGTGACCGCGACGAAGATGGCGGAACGCGGCGGCAACCTCGTGCCCACCGACGAGCAGGTCGTGATCGCGGCCGAGCACGTCGTCACCGCGACCGGCAACCACGCGCCGCGCACCGCCCGGCTCCTGGGTATCCGGACGCCCGCCATCGTGGTCGAACACCAGTACATCGTGACCGAGCCCGACCCCGCGCTCGTCGAGTGGCGCAAGTCCAACCCGCAGCATCCCGTGCTGCGCGACGCCGACGCCAAGTGGTACGTGCGCGAGGAACGGGGCGGCTGGATCCTCGGGCCCTACGAGCAGAACGCGCCGGCGCGCTTCCCGTTCGAGGTGCCGTCCAGCTTCCGCGCCGACCTCTTCCCGCTCGACCTGGAGCGGATCGAGGAGGAATACATGTCCTTCATCCACCGCATCCCGTCCTCGGAGAATGCAGGCCTGAAGGACGATTTCAACGGCCCGATCTGCTACACGCCCGACGGCAACCCGCTGGTCGGCCCGGCCCCGGGGCTGCGCAACATGTGGCTGGCCGAGGGGTTCAGCTTCGGGATCACCGCCGCCGGCGGGACCGGGCACTACCTCGCGCAGATGATGGTCGAGGGCGAGGCCGAGATCGACATGGCCGCGCTCGACCCGCGCCGCTTCGGCGGCTGGACGACCACCGAATACGCGATGCGCAAGAACGAGGAGGCCTACGACCACGTCTTCGTCCTGCACCATCCCGACGAAGAGCGGCCTGCCGCGCGGCCGCTCAAGACCGCGCCCTGCTACGACCGGATGAAGGCGCAGGGCGCGCAGTTCGGCTGCGTCAACGGATGGGAGCGTCCGAACTACTTCAAGCCGGGCGCGGCGGCGGATTTCGACATGACCTCGCGCAGCTTCCGGCGCGGCAAGTGGTGGCAGCACACGGTGGACGAAGCGACCGCCCTGCGTGACGGCGCCGGCATGATCGACGCGACGGCCTTCACCAAGCACAAGCTGCGCGGACCGGGCGCGGCGGCGTTCCTCGACTGGTTCACCACCAATCGCCTTCCGAAGGTGGGTCGCATCAACCTGACCTACGCGCTGACCGAGGCGGGGACGACGCGCACCGAATACACGATCGTGCGGCTCGCCGAGGACACGTTCTACCTCGTTTCCGCCGGCGCCTGGCAGGCCTACGACAGCGACTTCCTCGCCAAGGCCGTGAACGACAAGGCGGACGAGTTCGGCCCGATGTGCCTTGAGGACGTGACCGGGATGCACGGGGTCTTCGCGCTTGCGGGACCGAAATCGCGCGACATCCTGCGCGAGCTCGTCGTCGCGGCGGACCCGGACTGGACGCTGTCGAACAAGGGCTTCCCCTGGCTCTCGGCCCGCCGGATCGAGCTGAAGATGGCGCCGGTCAACGCGATCCGGGTGGCCTATACCGGTGAACTCGGTTGGGAGCTGCACCATCCGATGGAGATGCAGAACTACCTCTTCGACCGGCTGATGGAAGCGGGCGAGGGGCACGGCCTGACGCTCGTCGGCGCGCGGGCGCAGAACTGGCTCCGGCAGGAGAAGTCCTACCGCGCCTTCGGCAACGAACTGGGCCGCGACGCGACGCCGCTGGAGGCGGGCCTCGACCGCTTCGTGGACCTCTCGAAGGATTTCCACGGCAAGGCGGCGATGGAAGCGAAGGGCATCCGGTCGAAATGCGCCACCTTCCTGATCGACGGACCGGACGACGCCGATCCGTGGGGCCGCGAGGCGCTCTATCTCGAAGACGGCACGCGCGTCGGGCGCCTGACCTCGGGCGGCTATTCGGTGGCGTTCGGCAAGTCGATCGGCATGGGCTACGTCCGGCCCGAGCTGGCGGAGCCCGGCACGAAGCTGAAGGTCCGGATGCAGCGCAAGCTCTGGGACGCGGAGGTCACCGAGGACAGCCCCTACGATCCCGCCAACGCCCGGATACGTGCGGACGGCTAGTCTCGTCGCCGTCGCCCTGCTGCTGGCGGCGGCGTTCTGGATGATGCGGGACGGCGACCGCGCCGGCCTGTACGTGAGCGGCGACGGGGCGCGACAGGTCGCGCGTCGACTGGCCGCGGAGGGCGTGGCGCAGGCGCCCGCCGGGGAGGCACGAATTGAGGCCGTCCTGCTGCGGCGCTGGCAGAACCTCGAATCGCTTCCGGCGCTGCACGCGCTCTGCGGCGGGGCCTGTAACGGGCGGACGGCGGTGGTGGCACTGCGGCAGCCGACGCCGGGGGGATTGCGGCGGGTCCTGCTGATCGACCTTTCCGGCACCCCCGCCGCCGCGGCGCTCGATGCGGGCGCACCGATCCCCGCGGCGATAGTGGCCTGTCTGGGGCGGGTGGTCGCCGGGCGGGACGCGGCATGCCTGCCGCCGGCCCGTGTCGCTTGGCGGATGCCGTTCTAGGGGCGTTCCCGGCCATCTGGGACGCGCGTGTCCAGCCGGGCCGTCGGAGCCTCCGGCGGGGATATTTGAGAAGCAAAGACGGGGTACGCACTTCCGTGCTGCGGCGCGGGGAGAGGGAACGAAGGCCCAGACTAGGGCAGGAGCGGCGGCAGGCGCGGGGCGGGGCCGAGGGGGATCGGCCCCATCCGCATTTGCCCGTTCGCGAAGGCGAGGTCGAATCGCATTGCGCCGTCGTCCTCCGCCATGCCAACGAGCCCGGCCTCGAGAAGCGGCAGCTGCTCCTCGGCCACGAGTCCCCAGCCGCGCAGGAGGGCGAGCGCCGCCTCGGTCCCGCGCAGCTCGATCGACAGTGCTCCCTCTGGAACCCCGTCCGCGTCGACCTCGATCGCCCCATCCGCGTCGAGCTCCAGCGCGCCCCAGACCAGATCCGCGCGTCGCAGGTTCAGCGAATAGGCCACCCCCTCCGGCACCAGAGTCGCGTCGATGTCGAGCGTATCGGCGCTTTCGGGCAATCGGCCCGCGGGATCGAGCGCCGCTGCCAGAGCGCCGCCCGGGCGGATCTCGCTTAGGTCGAGCGCGACGTCCCAGCCCTCCGGTTCGGCCGCGCGCCGGACGGCCAGCTGCGCCCGTGCCATGTCGAGCCGCCACGCGCCGCCATCGAGGCCGAGCGCCTCGCCGACCGCCGTTCCCTGCTGCGGATCGGGGCTCGCGGACAGCGAGACCGTGCCGGAGGCGCGCAGGTCCGTCGAGGTCACGACGAGCTGGCCCCACGGCCCCTCGAACGTCATCTGGTGCGGTGCGACGGCGATGATCTCGTTCGGCCGGTAGCTCAGCGCGAGGACCTGCAGGAACGGCGCGTGCCAGCGGAGCGCGCCGTCCGGCGCGGTCACGTCCGGTTCCGTCACGTTCGTGTCGAAGCGGTTCGGGAAGCCGCCGATGCCGAGATCGTCCCACGCGATGCGCCAGCCTTCGGCCTCCGCCGCGACGACCGCCGTCGCAATCTGGTCGCGCAGGATGCCGCGACCGACGAACCAGTAGCCGCCCCACAGCGTGGCCAGCACCGCCACCAAGATCACCAGCCAGCGCATGCCGCCCCTTCCCGTCGAACCCCGACTTGTCTATCGGGGGCCTGCCTTCCGCGAAAGGAGCGACGATGACGCAACCGCCCGACCTCTGGGTCTTCGGATACGGCTCGCTGATCTACAATCCCGGCATCGCCGTCGCCGAGACGCGTCGTGCCACGCTCGACGGCTACCGCCGGCGGTTCTGCATGTGGTCGGTCCACCACCGCGGCACCGAGGCCGATCCCGGCCTCGTTCTCGCGCTGGAGGAGGCGCCGGGCGTCGCCTGCCGCGGCATCGCGATCCGCGCCGCCGACCCGGAGGCCGCCATCGTCGAGATCCGCGAGCGGGAGCTGATCTCCTCCGCCTATCACGAGGCGCGGGTGACGCTGACCGACGACGACGGCACGCAGATCGAGGCGCTGGCCTACGTCATCGATCCCGACCACCACCAATACGCCCGCGATCTCACGCTGGAGGAGCAGGCGGCGATCATCGCGGCCGCCAATGGCGGGCGCGGGCCGAACCACGAATACCTCAGCTCGACCTTCGCCGGCCTGCGCGGGCTGGAGATCGACGACCCCGATCTGGAATGGCTCGTCACGCGCGTGCAACAGATCAGGGCGGCCGCCTGACTGCCGTCCCGCGCGCCTTGTGGGAAAAACCTCGCCTCTATAGGGTTTTCCCAACCGCAGGGCGCCCGGACAGGGCCGGAGGCAGATGGCACGCGCGCCGCTAGAGCACGGGACGCAGTTCTCGCAACCGATCCGGCAGATCGTCTACATGCTGGCGGTGCTGACGGCCGTGGGCGTGGGCGTGTTCCTGGCCTATCCGCGCGTGGCCCCGATCTTCGCCGCGAATCCGTGGTTGAATGGGACGATCATCCTCGTCTTCTTCCTGGGCGTGATCGCGTGCTTCGCGCAGGTGTTCCAGCTCTTCAGCTCGGTCTCCTGGATCGAGGGCTTCGCGGAACGGCGCGCCGGACACGACATCTCGCGTCCGCCGGGCATGCTGGCGCCGCTCGCCGCGCTGCTCCGCGCCCGCTCGGCGCGCAGCCAGATCTCCGCCTCCTCCTCGCGCTCGATCCTCGATTCCGTGGGCGCGCGGATGGAGGAGGCGCGTGACATCACGCGCTACATCGTCAACACGCTGATCTTCCTCGGCCTGCTCGGCACGTTCTGGGGCCTCGCCACCACGGTGCCGGCGGTCGTGGACACGATCCGCAGCCTGAACCCCACGGGCGACGAGAGTAGCGTCGCCGTGTTCGGGCGCCTGATCAGCGGCCTCGAAAGCCAGCTTTCGGGCATGGGCACGGCCTTCGCCTCCTCGCTTCTGGGTCTCGCGGGGAGCCTCGTCGTGGGGCTGCTGGAGCTCTTCGCCGGACACGGGCAGAACCGCTTCTACCGGGAGATGGAGGATTGGCTGTCCTCGATCACCCGCGTGGGCCTCGTCGGCGACAGCGGGGAGGAGACGATCGACCAGTATTCGCTCGCCGCCGTCCTCGACCACATGAACTACCAGATGGAGACGCTGCAGGACATGTTCGCCCGCGCTGAGGCGGGGCGGCTGGCGGCGGATTCGAAGATGGCCCGGCTGGGCGAGGCGATCACGTCGATGGCCAACCGGATGGAGGAAGGGGGCGGCACCACCCGCGCGCTGGATCGGGTGGCCGAGGGGCAGGAGAACATCGTCGAGGTCATGCGCGGCTCGATCGGCGGCGGCGATGGCGGCCTCGATGCGGAGAGCCGGATGCGCCTGCGCTCGATCGACGTGCAGCTCCTCAAGGTGTTCGAGGCCATGCAGGCGGGGCAGGAGAACACGGTCGCGGAGCTGCGCGGCGACATCGCCGCCCTGACGCGGTCCCTGCGCCAGCTTAACCGCCATGTGCAGGATTCGTTCGGAGCCCCTCCGGGCAAGGAGGACTGAATGGCGTTCCAGCGGCGCAGTGGACAGCGGTTCACCGCGAATGTCTGGCCGGGCTTCGTGGACGCGATGACGGCGCTCCTGCTGGTGCTGATGTTCGTTCTGTCGATCTTCATGATCGTGCAGTTCGTCCTGTCGGAGACGATCTCGGATCAGGGGCTGGAGCTCGACGAGCTCGGCAGCCAGGTCGCCTCGCTCGCGGATGCGCTCGGGCTCGAGCAGCAGCGCTCGACCGCGCTGGAGGGCGAGGTTGCGGAACTCGGCAGCGAACGGGACCGGCAGGCGGCGCGGATCGCGACGCTCACGGCGGATCGGGAGCAGCTGGTCGGACGGGTCGCCTCCTTCGAGGAGCGGGTCGCGAGGCTTCTGGCGACCCGCGAGCGTCTGCAGGCCTCGCTTTCGGCGACGGAGACGGAGCGCGACGCGCTGACCGAGGATCTGGCGGAGACGGAAGCCGCCCGCGAAGCGCTGGCCGGCGAGCTTCGCACTTCGCAGGCGGAGCTCGAGCGCGTCATCGACGCGGAGGAGGCGGCGCAGCTCGCCCTCGCCTCCGCGCGCGAGGAGATCGACGCGCAGGCCGAGGAGGCCCGGCGGGAAGCGGCCGAGCGCGAAGCGCTGGAGGCGCTGACCGCCGACCTGCGCGCCGAGGCGGAGGCGCGGGAGACGACCCTCGCCGAGACGTTGGCCAGCCTCGACGCCGCCCGCGAGACCGGCGTGAGCCTTGAGGAACAGGTCGCGACGCTGGAGGGCGAGCTCGACGCGGAGGAAGCCGCCCGCTTGTCGGAGGCCGCCGCCGCCGAGGCGCTGCGCGAACGGCTTGCGGAAACGGAGACGCAGCTTTCGGACGAGGAGGCCCAGCGCCTGGCGGAAGCGGCCGCTGCCGAAGCGCTGCGCGAACGGCTGGCGGAAACGGAGACACAGCTTTCCGACGAGGAGGCCGCTCGCCTCGCGGAAGCGGCCGCGGCGGAAGCCCTGCGCGCGCGGCTGGAGGACGCGGACGCAGAGCTCACCGCGATGACGCTCGCGCTGGAGGAAGAGCGCCAGGCCGCCGAGGAGACGCTGACGCTGCTCGCCGCGACGCGGACGGCGCGCGACGATCTGGACGACCGTCTGGCGCAGGCGCTGGCCGATGTGACGCTGGCGCGGAACGAGACGACCACGGTGGAGGAGCGGCTGGCCGCCGTCGAGTCGGACCGCGCGGGCATGGCCGACCGCCTGTCGGAATCGGAAGCGCGTATCACGGCGATTGAGGACCGGCTTGCCGACGCGCTCGCCGCGGTGGAGACCGGGCAGGGCGAGGCGACGGCGCTCGAGGCGGAGGTCGCCCGCCTGAACGCCGCCCTCGCGGCGCAGGGCGTGGAAGCCGCCGACGCAGAGGAACGCCGCGCCGAGCTCGAACGCCGGCTCGCCGCCGCGCTCGCCGCGCAGGAGGCGGGGGACGTCACCGAGGCGGAGCTGCGCGACACGCTCGCCGCCGCCCTGGCCGCCCGGGTCGCGGCCGAAAGCGAGATCGAGGAGGTAATGACCGAACGTCAGCGTCTCGATACGCTGCTCTCGGAAGCGGAGGCTCGGCTTTCCGATGTCGACGAGGACCGCATCGCCGCGCAGCGGGAGGCCGAGGCGTTGAACCGGCAGCTTGCGGAGCTTCGCACCCAGCTTGGCGGCATCCGCAACCTGCTCGACGAATACGAGGGCCGCGACACGGAAGGCGCGGTGCAGGTCGAAAGCCTCGGCCCGCGCCTCAACGCCGCGCTCGCCCAGGCGGCGAGCGATCAGCGCGCTCGCGCCGATCTGGAAGAGGCGGAGCGCGTCCGGCTCCAGGCGGAGGCCGAGGCGCTGGTGGCGGAGGCCGAGCAGCTCAAGCGCTTCCGCTCCGAGTTCTTCGGCCAACTCCGCGAAGTCCTGTCGGGCCGGGAAGGGGTCGAGGTCGTGGGCGACCGCTTCGTCTTCTCCTCCGAAGTCCTGTTCGCGCCGGGTTCCGCCAACCTCCAGCCCGAGGGCCGCAGCCAGATCGCGCAGGTCGCGGACGTGATCCTCGACGTGGCGGGCGAGATCCCGCAGGGGATCGACTGGGTGCTGCGGGTGGACGGCCATACCGACAACATCCCGGTGACCGGACGCGGGGCCTACGCCGACAACTGGGAGTTGAGCCAGGCGCGTGCGCTGTCGGTCGTGCGCTACATGATCGACGCGCTCGGCGTGCCGCCGACCCGTCTCGCTGCGACCGGCTTCGGGGAATGGCAGCCCGTCGACACCTCCGGCACGCCCGAGGCGCGGGCCCGGAACCGGCGGATCGAGCTCAAGCTGACGGAGCGCTGAGGCGAGCGCCGCCGAGCGCCGGGCCTCGTCGAGATCGTCCTGTCCGGGCGCGGCCGGGGGATCGCCTTCGATGCATCGCACGAACGCGTCGACGAGTTCGTGGGCCGTCCTACCGACAATAAGCGCCGCCGTTTCGGTAGCGGGCGGTATCGAGGTGGAAATGGTCCTGATGGAAGCTGTCGCTCTCCGGACCCAGCACCGTCCCGAACGGCCCGCAGGCCGCCCGCCAGAGCGCGCGCAGGACACGGCCCTCCGCCCCCTCGTCCCAGTCGCGCAGCACGCTCAGCTCCGACCCGTCCGCCAGCCGGATCGCCGCGATGTCGATCGCATGGCCGAGCGCGTGCTCGCTCATCTTCGCGCCCGGCTGGTTGTTGCGCGGCCGGCAGGCATAGCCCGCCGCGACGCGCAACGCGACCGGCCCGCCGCCGCGCCGTCCGATCCCGGGGATCACCGCGTCGCGCACCCAGTCGTCGAGCGTCTGTGCCGTGGTGCAATCCATCCGCGCGGGTCGCGTGAGCCGCAGGCCGGAGACCTGCCGGATGCGCACCGCATCGGGAATGCCGCAACCGCCGGGGCCCGTCACCGGCGCGATCGTCTCTCCGACAATCGAGCGACGCCCGCAGAGGGCGACCGAGCCCGTCTCGCTTGGCGGCACGCGCGTCGCCGGCGCCGGTTCGGGCTCCGCCGGAACGCGATCCTCGGGGCGCGTCTCCGGCCGGTCCGAGACCTGCACGGTTCCCGCGTCGTCGAGCTTCTCCGCCGCCGCCGCGGCCATCTCCGCGGCGATCCCGTCCGGCCCCTCGAGTTGTTGCACCGGCCGGACCGAGCGCGCGACGGCAGCCTCGTCCGGCACCTCCGTCGAGCCGTCTTCCGACAGGACGACGATCTCCGCTCCGGGCCGGGGGACGGGACGCGGCTCTGCATGAGCGGGGAATGTCATCAGGAGGAAGGCCAGCGCCGCCCTCACACCGGACGCTCCCCGTGGGCGCGGCCGAAATCGGGGGCGTCGGTATCCTGCCCCGCCTCGATGATCCCGCGCCGGATCGCACGGGTTCGGGTGAAGTAATCGTGCAGCATTTCGCCGTCCCCCGTCCGGATCGCACGTTGCAGCGCGAACAGCTCCTCGGTGAATCGCCCGAGGATCTCCAGCGTCGCGTCCCGGTTGTTGAGGAACACGTCACGCCACATCGTCGGGTCCGACGCCGCGATGCGGGTGAAGTCCCGGAAGCCCGCCGCGGAATACTGGATCACCTCGCTGTCGGTCACACGGCCCAGATCGTCGGCCACCCCCACCATCGTGTAGGCGATGAGATGCGGCGCGTGGCTCGTCACGGCGAGGACGAGGTCGTGGTGGTCCGGGTCCATCCGGTCCACGTTCGCGCCGAGCCCCTGCCACAGACGCGTGAGCCGGTCCGCCGCCGCCTCGGTCCCGGGCCGTGGCGTGAGAAGGCACCAGCGGTTCTCGAAAAGCTCGGGGAAGCCTGCACGGGGGCCCGAATGCTCGGTCCCGGCGAGCGGATGGCCGGGCACGAAGTTCACGTGATCCGGCAGGTGCGGTCCGACCGCGTCGATCACCGCGCATTTGACGGAGCCGACATCGCTGACCGTCGCCCCCTCCGCCAGATGCGGCCCGATCTCCCGCGCCACGGCCGCCATCGCCCCGACGGGGACGCAGAGCACGACGAGGTCGGCCCCCGCCACCGCCTGGGCGGCGCTCTCCGCCACCCGGTCGCAGAGGCCGAGTTCCACCGCCACGCCGCGCGTCTCCGCCGAACGGGCAAAGCCGACGACCTCCCCGGCGAGTCCGTCGCGACGCATCCGGAGGCCCATCGACCCGGCGATCAGGCCGAGGCCGATCAGCGCGACCCGATCGTAGAGCGGCACCGCGCTCATCCCGCGCGCCACGCGACGAGCGCATCCAGCAGGCGCCCGGTCCCCGCCGCGTCGCCGACACTCATCCGCAGGCAATGTGGCAGCCCGTAGCTCCGCGGGTGCCGGACGATCACGCCGCGCGACTTCAGGAACGCATCGCAATCGGCCGCCTCCGCCTCGTCCGCGAAGCGTGCCAGCACGAAGTTCGCCTCGGACGGGTCCGACGGGATGTCGAGCGCGGCCAGCCCCGCACGAAGCCGGGCGCGCTGCGCGGCATTGTCGGCGGAACACATCTCCACGAAATCCCGGTCGCGCACCGCCGCCTCCGCCGCGGCGAGCGCAATGTTCGAGAGGTTGAACGGCCCCCGCACGCGGTTGAGCACGTCGATCACGTCGCGCGACCCGTAACCCCAGCCGACGCGCATCCCGCCCAGCCCGTACATCTTGGAGAAGGTCCGCGTGACGAAGACGTTCGCCCGCGTGCCGGCGAGGGTCAGCCCGCCGTCGAACTCCTCGGCGAACTCGGCATAGGCGCCGTCGAGCACCAGCAGGCAGCCCTCCGGCAACCCGTCCGCCAGCCGCACGAGATCCTGCCCCCCCAGCAGCGTGCCGGTCGGGTTGGCCGGATTGGCGATGAAGACGAGCCGCGTCCGCTCCGTCGCCGCGTCGAGCAGCGCGTCCACGTCCACGCGCCGGTCGCGTTCCGGCGCGGAGACGGGCGCGGCCCCGGCCGCCCGCGCACTGATCGCGTACATGAGGAAGCCGTGATGGGTGTGCAGCACTTCGTCGCCCGGCCCGGCGAAGCACTGGCAGAGCAGGTGGATGATCTCGTCGGAGCCCACGCTGCAGACGATCCGGTCGGGGTCGAGCCCGCCATGCACGTCCGCGATCGCAGCGCGCAGGCTCGCATGGTCGGTGTTCGGATAGCGGTTCATCTCCGCCACCGCCGCCTGTGCCGCCGCCATCGCGGCGGGGGAGGGGCCGTGCGGGTTCTCGTTCGACGACAGCTTCACGACATCCGTCACGCCGTCGACCTTCGAGGCGCCGCCCTGGTAGAGTTCGATCTCCATGATCCCCGGCTGGGGCGCGGGTGCGGCGCTCATCTGTGATCCCCCGATACGTCGCGACGTTCTAAGCGGGCCGATCGGGTCGGGGCAATGGCGCCCCGGTCTTTGCTTCGCAAATATCCCGGGATGCGCGAAGGGCCGGCCCTTCGCTCCGCCCTCACAGGAAGCTCTGCGGGTCGATGTCTATGCTGAGCCGGGTCGAGCGGGGGATCTCCACCGCGCCGACCCAGGCGGCGAGCGCCGGCTGGATCGGTGCCTGCCGCGGCGCCTTCACAAGGAGCCGTACACGGTGGCGGCCACGGATGCGGGCGATGGGGGCAGGGGCGGGTCCGTAGACCTCGGCGCCCACGTCTTCCAGCATGGCGGCGCGCCGGGCGAGCGCGTTTCCGACATCGAACGCCACGCCGGCCTCCGGGTCGGAGATCACGATCCCCGCCATGCGCCCATACGGCGGCACCCCCGCCGCGCGGCGCTGTCCCGCCTCCTCGCGCAGGAATGCCTCTTCGTCGCCCGAGAGGATTGCGCGGATCACCGGATGCTCGGGCTGCCACGTCTGCAGGAGCGCCTCGCCCGGCCGCTCCGCCCGCCCGGCCCGGCCGGAGACCTGCCGCATCAGCTGGTAGGTCCGCTCGGCGGCGCGGAGGTCGGAGCCTTGCAGCCCGAGATCGGCGTCGATCACGCCGACGAGCGTGAGGTGCGGAAAGTTGTGTCCCTTGGCGACGAGTTGCGTGCCGACGATGATGTCGGCCTCACCTGCCGCAATTTCCTCGACCCGGGCCTTGAGCGCGCGTGAGGAGCCGAACAGGTCCGACGACAGGACCGCGACGCGCGCCTCGGGGAACAGGCCCGTCACCTCCTCGGCCATGCGCTCCACGCCGGGGCCGACCGCCGCGAGCTTGCCTTCCGCCCCGCAGGAGGGGCAGGCCACCGGGATCGGCGCCGTCTCGCCGCATTGGTGGCACATGAGCTCGCGGCGGAAGCGGTGCTCCACCATCCGCGCGTCGCAATGACGGCAGGCGATCTGCTGGCCGCAGGCCCGGCACAGCGTGACGGGGGCGTAGCCGCGGCGGTTGAGGAAGACGAGCGACTGCTCGCCCGCCGCCAGACGCCCGGTGATCGCGTCGTGCAGCCGGGGCGAGATCCAGCGCCCCGAGGGTATGTCCGCGTCCCGCATGTCGATCGTGCCGAGGCGCGGCAGCACCGCGTCGCCGAAGCGCGAGGTCAGGTCGAGGCGGGCGTATTTCCCGGCCTCCGCGTTGGCCCAGCTCTCCAGCGAGGGCGTGGCGGAGGCGAGCACGACCTGCGCCCCTTCGCAGCTCGCGCGCAGCACCGCCATGTCGCGGGCGGAGTAGAGCACGCCGTCCTCCTGCTTGTAGGAAGTGTCGTGCTCCTCGTCGACGACGATCAGGCCGAGCTCGCGGAACGGCAGGAACAGGGCAGAGCGCGCCCCGACGATCAGTCGCGCCTGACCCTCGGCCGCCTTCTTCCAGGTCCGCCGCCGCTCGGCCTGCGTGACGCCGGAATGCCATTCGGCGGGCCGCGCGCCGAACCGCGCCTCCACCCGCGTCAGAAACTCCGCCGTCAGCGCGATCTCCGGCAGCAGGACCAGCGCCTGCCGCCCGCGGGCGAGACATTCGGCGACGGCCTCCAGATAGACCTCGGTCTTGCCCGAGCCGGTGACGCCGCGCAGGAGTGTCGTGCGGTAGCCTCCTGCGGCGAAACCGGTGCGCAATGCGTCCGCGGCGGCGGCCTGATCCTCGGCCAGCGGCTTGCCCGGACGGGACGCGTCGAGCGGCGGGAAGTCCGCGTCGCGCGGGCGGACGATCTCCTGCACCGCGCCGGAGGGCAGCAGCCCCTTCACGACCCCTGTCGAGACGCCGGCGAGATCCGCCAGCTCCGACAGCGCGAAGACGTCGTCGGGCCGCTCGTCGAGGAGCGCCAGCACCTTCTCGCGAGCCGGCGTCATCCGGTCCGGCGTGCCGTCGCCACCCCGGTAGACGCGCCGCCGCCCCTCCGCGCCGCCGAGGCCGGGCGCGCGCAGCGCGAGCCGCAGCATCGCCGGTAGGGGCGTGAGCGTGTAGGCCGCCGCCCGCTCGACGAAGTCGCGGAAGGCGGGGTCCATCGGCGGCACGTCGAGCACCCGGGCCACGCCGCGCAGCTTCTCGACCGGCCAGTCGCCCGCCGCCTCGCCCCAGACCACGCCCAGCACGAGACGCGGTCCCAGCGGCACCTCCACGAAGGCGCCGTCGGCCACGCCGTCCGGCGGCGCACGGTAATCGAGCGCGCGGTCCAGCGGCTGCGTCGTCTGCACGGCCACCGGCGCGCCGGGAGGATGGAGCTTCGCCATCCCCCCCATATCGGCCTCCCTCCGTCCGGATGCCAGAGCCGGCGGCCGCCGGGATGGCGGGCATCGGTACGCCGCCGGGGATGGCCCTCCTGCCGCGTTCGCGCTATCAGGCGCCGAACCCGAAGCGATCCCGAGGACGCCATGAAATTCTTCGTAGACACCGCCGATATCGACGCCATCCGCGAGCTGAACGATCTCAACATGCTCGACGGCGTGACGACCAACCCGTCGCTGATCCTGAAATCCGGGCGCGACATCCTCGAGACGACGAAGGCCATCTGCGACGTGGTCGAGGGTCCGGTCTCGGCCGAGGTGGTCGCCATCGACTTCGACCAGATGCTGAAGGAGGGCAAGCACCTCGCCACAATCGCGCCCAATGTCTGCGTCAAGGTCCCGCTGACCTGGGAGGGTCTGCGCGTCTGCAAGATCCTGTCCGACGAGGGAACGAAGGTGAACGTGACGCTGTGCTTCTCGGCCAACCAGGCGCTGCTCGCCGCGAAGGCGGGGGCGAGCTTCATTTCGCCCTTCATCGGCCGGCTCGACGACATGAACATCGACGGGATGGAGCTGATCCAGGACATCCGCACCATCTACGACAATTACGACATCAAGACCGAGATCCTCGCGGCCTCGATCCGCACGGCCAACCACATGAAGGAAGCCGCGCTGATCGGCGCCGACGTGGCGACCGCGCCGCCGAAGGTCATCCACGAGATGATCAAGCATCCGCTGACCCAGAGCGGCCTCGACCAGTTTGTGAAGGACGCCGGCGAAGCGGGCATCAAGATCGCCTGAGGCGGGTGCGGCCCGACCGGCGGGGTCGCCACATGGCTGCCACAAACAGCGCCGGATCGGCCCCGGCGACACAGTGCGGCGGTGAAACCGCACCGCTTGCCGGCATTTGCGGGATCCGCGCCGCCGCCGCGGTGCTAGCCTCGACGAGAAGCGGCAGCAGACCGGAGCAGGGGCAGATGGCAGAGAACACCATACTTGCGCGCGACGCCGAGAATGGCGCGCGGGCGCAGGGGCGGGACTGGCGCGACAGCGTCCTGACCGACCCCGAACTCGTCCTCGAGGACCGCGACGTGATGCGCGCGCTGATCGCCGCGGACGCGGAGCGGATGGGCGGGAACGTGGTCGACCTGCGCGGCATCGCGATGCAGCGGCTGGAGGCACGGCTCGACCGGCTCGAGGACACGCATCGCAGCGTCATCGCCGCCGCTTACGAGAACCTCGCCGGGACGAACCAGATCCATCGCTGCGTTCTGGCGGTGCTGGAGGCGGAGACGCTGCCCGAACTTCTCGACCACCTGACCGGCCAGATCGCCGACATCGTCCGCGTCGACCGCGTCCGGCTCGCCCTCGAGAGCCAGGCGCCGGGCGCGACGCCGCATCCGGCCATCGCGCCGGTCGCGACCGGCTTCGTCGACGATTACGTCACGCGGGGACGCGAGGGGCCGGTACGGCAGGTCACGTTGCGTCGCTGCACCCCGGCGGCGCGGGAAATCTATGGCCCCGATGCCGGGCGCATCCGGTCGGAAGCGCTCCTGCGGCTCGACCTCGGCACGGGGCGGCAGCGGGGATTGCTGGCCTTCGGCGTGGAGGATGCGACCCAGTTCGGCCCGGGGCAGGGGACGGAGCTTCTGTCCTTCTTCACCGCGGCCTTCGAGCGCGTGCTCCGGCGCCATCTGGCGCAGGCGTGAGCGGCCGCAGCGCGGCCCTCGAGATCAGTCCCGGCGCCCGCGACGCGATCGCCGCGTGGCTGTCGCACATGCGCGCGCTCGACGGCGCGGCGGCGAACACGCTCACGGCCTACGGCACCGACGTGACGACCTTCCTTGCCTTCCAGGCCGCGCATCGCGGCGGCCCGATGGGCCTGGCGGAGATCGGACGGCTGAGCTCGTCCGACATGCGCGCCTGGATGGCAGCGGAGCGGCTGCGCGGCGCGGGCGGTCGCTCGGTCGCGCGGCGGCTCTCGGCGGTCAAGACCTTCGTGCGCTGGCTCTGCGAGCGCGAGGGGTTCGACCCGACGGCGATCCTCGCCACCCGCGCGCCGAAGTTCCGCAAGCCGCTGCCGCGCCCCCTGCCGCAGGCGGCGGCGAGGGAGCTGATCGAGACCATGGGCCTGCAGCACGAGACGCCGTGGATCGCGGCGCGCGACGTGGCCGTGGCGACGGTGCTCTACGGGTGCGGGTTGCGCATCTCCGAGGGGCTCGGCCTGACCGGGGCCGATGCGCCCCTGCCCGACACGCTGCGCGTCCGTGGCAAGGGCAACAAGGAACGGCTGGTGCCCGTGCTGCCCGTCGCCCGTGCGGCAGTGGACCGCTACACGTCGCTGTGTCCGTTCGACCTGTCGGCCGAGGCGCCGCTGTTCCGGGGCGCGCGGGGCGGGGCGCTCAACGCCGGCAGCGTGGCGGCCGTGATGGCGCGGGCGCGGATGCAGCTCGGCCTGCCCTCCTCGGCCACGCCGCACGCGCTGCGGCACAGCTTCGCCACGCATCTGCTGGAGGCGGGCGGCGACCTGCGCGCGATCCAGGAACTGCTCGGCCACGCTTCGCTCTCGACCACGCAGGCCTACACGGCGGTGGACGCCGTGCATCTGATGGACGTCTACACCAAGGCCCATCCGCACGGACGGTGATCCGGTGACGGGACGCCTTGCGCCGGAAGCATGGCCGGGGCAGGCTTGCGGCATGAAGACAGCCGAACAGATGGTCGCCGAGGCGCGCGCCCGGATCGAGGAATGGGATGTCGCACGTCTGCGCGCGACGCCGGATGCGGTCGTCGTCGATATCCGCGACGTGCGCGAGCGGGCGAAGGGTCACATTCCCGGCTCGATCCACGCACCGCGCGGGATGCTCGAATTCTGGTGGGACCCGCAGAGCCCGTATCACCGCGAGGTCTTCGCGGGGGACGGGCCGTTTGTGCTGCATTGCGCGATGGGCTGGCGGTCCGCGCTGGCGGCCGCGACGCTGAAGGAGATGGGCTTCGAGGTCGCGCATCTCGACGGCGGCATGGAGGCCTGGATCGAGGCCGGCGGCCCGGTCGAGACGCCCGCCCCGAAGGGCTGAGAACCGGACGGACTAGTGCGGGACGTCGACGTCATCGTGTCCGAACGAGTCGTTTTCGCTGTCAGCCCGTTCGAGTCGCGTTCGGCACGGTTTGATCGACCTGTTCGGCGGACTCGGCCGCTGCTGTCGGCAATCGCAAGGAGAAGGGCATCGTTCGGATTTGTGGCATGGCAATCAGCGGTCCGTCGTCGCGATGTTGGAAGGGCGGCGCCTGACCGCGGGTGGGGGCGAAGCCCTCGCCCTAAAGCGTTTCGGCATTAACCCGAGCCGTATCCGGCAGCAGTGAAGTAGTTCCAGCACTCCTGCGGGTCGTAGAGA
>NZ_CANLTR010000009.1 GCF_947494055.1 uncultured Jannaschia sp.
GGCCAGTGGATGAACTGCATGAAGCTGCTCGGTCAAAAGCTCATGGCCCGAGATTTCGATCGTCAGACAGCCGAACTTCAGGTCCGCATCGCCATCCTCAACCGCTACACCGCCCTCGGCATCCCCGTCACGCGGCCCATCCGCTGACATCCACGGGGGAAAAGGGGGAACTCGGCCTTCAGCGCCTTTACGCAACAAGGCCCCCGCAGGCCAACAGTCAGGGTAATAGGAGAACTGACCCTGCCACCGTCCGGCCATCAACGACATCCTTCCGCGACGCAAGTGACGTATAGTCATCCTTTGCCGCGGGTTAGCGCCCACACGGAATTTCCCCTGTACGACGACCCTTTCGCTGGGGATTGACGCGGCGGAATGCATCAACGGCACCCTTGAGAACACATCTTTCCGCTCATTCCCGCAGAATTCAGCTGACGCCTGCTCATCTTTTTGGCGCGACATCCTATATACGGTGGGATACCGGGGATTCGGGGGAACCGTCGGATTGATCATAGGTTGGACGTGTCATCACAATGGCACGACGCGACGTATTGTAGTCGCGACCTCATCACGTCCGGCGCTTGTCCGGCCCTCGCGACGCATTAATTAACCATTTCATTCTTACACGAGACTGCCGAAGGATGATCACCACATCGCCCGAGACCGCCTACGCCGAGCCGGCGCCGACGATGATGACGGCTGCGCGGTCCATACGCGACCCTCGCCTCGACTTCTTCCGCGGCGTGGCGATCTTCGTCATCCTGATCTCGCACACCCCGGGCAACGCCTGGAACGCGTGGATGCCGTCGCAGCTCGGCTTCTCCGATGCGACGGAGATCTTCGTCTTCTGTTCGGGCATGGCCTCCGCCATCGCCTTCGGACGCACCTTCGACCAGCGGGGCTGGGCGCTTGGCACGGCGCGGGTCGCCTATCGTGTGTGGCAGATCTACTGGGCGCATCTCGCGCTGTTTCTCGTTCTGGCGGCGTTTCTGGCCGGGATCGACGCGACGGGCTGGCATCCCAAGGCGATCTATGTCGGCTCGCTGAACCTGATTCAGTTCTTCGAGGATCCCGCGCCCCTGCTCATCGGCCTGATGACGCTGACCTACGTGCCGAACTATTTCGACATCCTGCCGATGTACATGGTGCTGCTGGCGATGATGCCTTTCGCGCTCGCCTTGTCGCGGGTCTCGCTGCCGCTCGTCTTCGCCATGTCGGTCGCGTTGTGGTTCATGGCGCAGGGGCCGCTGCTGGACGGGCTCGGGCTCGGACATTTGCACCTCGCGCTTCCGGCGGAGCCGTGGTCGGACCGGACGTGGTACTTCAACCCGTTCGCCTGGCAGCTCGTCTTCTTCACCGGGTTCGCCCTAATGCGGGGCTGGATCCCTGCGCCGCCGGTCCACCCCTGGCTGATCGCCCTGGCGACCGCCTTTGCGCTGGCCTCGCTCGCGGTTTCGGTGGCGGGCTTCCGCCTTTTCGACAGCGCATTCGTGAAGGGGGCTTATAGTGCGGTCACGGGTTGTAACGAAACCGGCTTCGGCGCATGCAATCCCGTCTTCGACTGGCGCGACGCCAACCGGCCGTGGTTCGACAAGTCGAGCTTCGCCATCCTGCATTACTTGCACTTCCTTTCAATCGCCTACCTTGCCTGGGTTCTTGCGGGCGCCCGGGGGCGCCGTCTCGTTTCGGAGGGCGGGGGCACGCTTGCCCGCACCTGGAACGATGCGGTCGCGGTGGTGATGAAGGTCGGACAACAAAGCCTCGCCGTGTTCATCGCCTCGATGATCCTCGCGCGGGTGAATGGCTATCTGCTCGACGTGATCGGGCGCAACTGGGGGACTTTCGCTCTGATCAACTTGACTGGCATCGGCCTGCTCATCGCCTGTGCCTACGTGGCAGGATGGTTCAAATCGCAGCCCTGGCGGGCCAAGCCGTCGGCGGAGGCCGGGGCATGAGGCGGCGCGGCTTCCTCGCCGGCGTCTCCGGTCTCGCGCTGTCCACGGCGTTGCCGCTGCGAGCCGCACCGCCCGCGATCCTCGAGACGGAGCCGTTCGGCCCGGAGACGGTGATCGAGATGGCCCGGACGCTCGCCGCCAGCGAGTATACGGTTCGCGCGGAAGTGCCACCGGAATGGCGCGACCTGACCTACGACCAGTACCGCCGCATCTGGTTCGATCCGCGTAATGCCGTGTGGAGCGACACGGATCTGCCGTTCCGCATGGACCTGTTCCACCCCGGGCTCTATTTCCCCCGGCCGGTCGAGATCGACGTCGTTGCGAACGGCGAGGCCAATCGTCTGGCCTTCGATCTGGCGCTTTTCGACAAGACGGACGATGCGCCGGACCTGCCCGACGACGCCTCGATGGGCTATTCCGGCCTGCGCCTGCGGTACCGTTACCCGGAGGAGACCAACCCGCGCGAATTCGCGGTCTTCCAGGGGGCGAGCTACTTCCGGGCGATCGGGGCGGATCAGCAATACGGCCTGTCCGCGCGCGGCCTGGCGCTGCGGACCGGCGACGCGGATGGCGAGGAATTTCCGGAGTTCATCCGGTTCTGGGTCGAGACGCCGGGGTCCGACGACACGGCCGTCATCGTCCACGCGCTCCTCGACTCGCCTTCGGTGGCGGGCGCCTACCGGTTCGAGATCGAGCCGGGCCCGGCCTGTCTGATACGGGTGGAGGCGACGCTGTTTCCGCGCGTGGATCTCGATCATGTGGGGCTTGCGCCGCTGACCTCGATGTTCCTCTACGACGAGACGAACCGGTCGCGCTTCGACGATTTCCGTCCCGGCGTCCACGATTCCGACGGCCTGCTGATTTGGAACGGCGTGGGGGAGATGCTCTGGCGGCCGCTCGCCAATCCGCGCGCGCTCGGGGTCTCGGGCTTCGTCGATGACGGCCTGCGCGGCTTCGGCCTGATGCAGCGATCGCGCAAGCTGTCGGATTTCGCCGACCTCGAGGCGCATTATCAGGACCGCCCCAGTCTCTGGATCGCGCCGGAGGGTGATTGGGGTCCGGGCATCGTTCGACTGGTGGAGATCCCGTCCGACAAGGAAATCTACGACAACATCGTCGCCTACTGGCGCCCGCACGAACCGATCCTCGCCGGGTCCGAGCATCGCTATGCATACAACATGATCTGGGGCGACGAGCGGGCCACCGACGCCCCGATCCCGCGCGGCGACGTCGCGCGGGTGATGCAGACCTATATCGGCGCGAACTTCAACCGGGACGGTCAGGTCGTCGCAATCGATTACGCCGAGCACCCCCGGATCGGCGATCCGCTCGAGGATATCACCGTGCGGGTGTCGGCGGACCTGGTCGAGCCGTCCGAAGGCGTGTTGCAGCACAACTCGGAGACAGGGGGTACCCGCCTTACCTTCGGCTTCGATCCTGAAGACAACGAAGCCCTGGAATTCCGCGCTCAATTGTTCCGCGAAGGCGAAGCTGTCTCGGAAGTCTGGCTTTACAGATGGACCTCGTCATGACCGACCCCGATCCCGGCCGGATGCCCGCACCGCGTCCGCTCGCCCATCCGCGGCAGGACCTCGCCCGTCGGTTCCACGATCGTGCGGCGCCGAGCTTCGTGCGCGATGCGGATGCGGCCTTCTGGCGTCTCGGCACGTTCCTTCCGGCGGCGGTCGCCACCGTCCTTCTTCTCTGGGGGTTCCTGTCGTGGTTCGCCAATGACGGCACGACCTGGGCGGAGGCGCTACTGGCCGTGCTGATCGGCGTCGGGTTCTTCTGGATCGCCTTCAGCTTCACGACGGTGCTCGCAGGCGCCTACGCGATGTTCCGCCGCGTCGCAGTGGCCGACGGACCGGTCCGCCCCCTCGACGTGGCGCTTCTGGTGCCGGTTCACGAGGAAGCCCCGTGGGACGTCATGGGCAATGCCGCGGCCATGCTCGAGCGCCTCGCCGCGGCGCCGGGGGCGCATAGCTACGCGCTCTATATACTGTCGGACACGCGCAATGCCGACCTCGCGGCGCAGGAAGAAGCCGCCTACGCGATGCTCCGGCATCGTATGCCGGACGTACCGATCTGGTATCGCCGCCGGCGCGTGAACACCGACCGCAAGGTCGGCAACCTCGCGCAATGGGTCGAACGTTGGGGCGGCGGGCACGACGCCATGCTCGTCCTCGACGCCGACAGCCTGATGTCCGCACAGGCGATCCGGGAACTTTCGGATGCACTCGGCCGCGACCCGACCGCCGGACTGGTCCAATCCTTCCCACAACTTATCGGCGCCCGCACCCTGTTCGCCCGCAGCCAGCAATTTGCCAACGCCATCTACGGCGTCGCTCTGGCCGAAGGGTTGGCACGCTGGACCGGGCACGAGGGCAATTACTGGGGCCACAACGCCATCATCCGCACCCAGGCCTTCGCCGCCTCCGCCGGCCTGCCGCATATCCGGTCCTTCAGCGGGCGCGACAACCTTATCCTGAGCCACGACTTCGTCGAGGCCGGGCTGCTGCGTCGCGCAGGGTGGTCCGTCCGATTCCTCCCGCGTCTGCGCGGCAGCTACGAGGAAACCCCGCCGACACTCATCGACCACGTCTTGCGCGACCGTCGCTGGTGCAAGGGCAACCTGCAGCATCTGGGTCTCCTCGGCACGCGCGGCTTCCACGCATTGTCGCGCTTCCACATGTTCCACGGGGCCGTCGGTTATCTGCTTTCGCCGCTCTGGTTCCTGCTCCTCGCGCTCTGGGCCACGATCGGCGTCTCGGAGGAGCGGTCGGTCATCAATTACTTCTCGCCCGAGAACCCGCTGGTGCCGAACTGGCCCGAGATGTCGCCGGTCAATCACGTCTGGCTGATGGCGACGATGTATACGCTCCTGCTCGCGCCGAAGCTCATCGGCGCAGGCGTCCTCGTCGCGTCCGGCACGCGGTTGTCGTATCTGGGCGGCGGGTGGCGCTTCACCGGGTCGCTCCTGCTGGAGATCGCCGTTTCGATCGCCTACGCGCCGATCCTCATGGTTCAACAGACGTTGGCCGTCATCGCGGCGTTCGCGGACGTCAAGTTCGACTGGACACCGCAATCGCGCGCCGGAACGCCGCAAAGCTGGACGACGCTGCTGCGCTTTCATGCGTTCGAGACGGTGATCGGCCTGCTGCTTTTCTTCGGCATGCTGACGGGGTTCGTCTCCTACTGGCTGATCCCGATCATGGCGAGCCTTTTGCTGGCCGCGCCCCTCTCGCGCCTGTCGGCCGTGCCGGTCTTCGGCACGATGGCGACACCGCAGGAGGTCCGGGCGCCGCTCGTCGCGAAGCGGGCCGCGCGCTGGCGGGCGGAACTCCGGGCCGCCGTGGCGCCGACCCCCGCCGAATAGGTCATTCGCGGGGGAGGGCCTCGAACCAGTCGAGCATCATTTCCGCCCATCCCTCCGGCACGCCATGGCCGCCGGGGTGGAGGGCGAATTCCAGGGCGCTTCCCGGCGCGCAGGCCCAGGCCCGCCGCAGGAACCTATCCGTTTTGGCATAGGCGGTCGGGGCAGGGCTTTCGCAGCCATTCGCCCTGCGGAACAGCGACAGACCCTCGATGATGTCGCCCTGCAGGTAACGTCCCCCGCCGAGCGGGCGTCCCTCGAGCGGCACCGTGCCGTCCGACCAGCCATGGGTCTGGAACAGCCGGACCGGACCCGCGCAGCTTTCGGGATGCGGCCGCCAGAACCCACCCGCGACCGGCGCGTAGGCCGCGTAGGCATCCGGCGTCCGGCAGGCAATGTAGGTCGTGAGGAACGCGCCGTTCGAAAACCCGGCGAGGATCACGCGCGACGCGTCGATCCCGTGACGGGCGGCGGCGTCCGCCACGACCTGGGCCAGGAACGCCGCGTCGTCCCGCCGCCCGGTTTCGCCCATGCGAAAGGACCAGAAACCGCCGCCACGTCCCTCGCGGCTGAGCCCGTCCGGCGCGATCATTGCATAGCCCCGCCCGCTGAGCGCCTCGACCACCCCGCGCATCCGCATCATCGTCGCGCCGCTCGCTCCGGCGCCGTGCAGCAGGATCACGGCCGGCGCGTTGTCCATGTCAGGCCGGATGATCCGGTAGGTCCCGCCAGCGATCTCGCATAGTCCGTCAGGTCCCGGGCATTCCTGTGCAACCCCGAGCCCGGCCCAGAACGCGAGCATCGCGGCGCCCGCGATCCGCCGGAACACCGCGAGGCGCCCATATCCGTTCATCGTCTTACTCCGATCCACCACGTCTGCTGACTTGATCGCATTGATACCGTCAGGCTCTTTCCGCAGGCACTTCGGTATCATTCTGCGGCGACAAAGGCTGGTCAACGCGCCGATGCGCCACAGTCGCCTGAGCGTGAACCTCAATGCGCAGGTCTCCGCGAACGGCTTGCTCGGTCGCAGGGCAAGGCAGGACCTTAAGCAACTCAACCCGAAATAACGCCCGGACCCGGACCCGGAACGACGCCGCCGGCCTAGCGTGGCGCGTCTACAATTTGCCCATCTCTCTTGCCACCGAGCGCGCCCAGCTCGGCCAGTCCATCGTCGCTTTCCCTTGCCTCTGACAGGCCAGCGCCGATGGTGGCAAAGACAGTTATGGGTCAATGCGTCAGGCCGAAGGGCCCGGGGAACGTACACGGAGGCGGACGTTTATGCAGACCGGAGGCGCAAGCGCACCCTACGTCCTGGCAACGCTGATCCCGCCCCGCCATGCAAGCGGGCCGGCACCGCTGGCACCATCGTCCTCAGCGCTCAGTCCGCCAATGCGCACGCCTCGACCGCCCCGACGGCCGTCACCCATCCGCGTCCGGCGCCTCCGAGGGCCGCGACAGACGGAACCGGCCGAAGATCGGGCGGTGATCCGAGGCGATCCGCGCCAGTGGGCCGTCGACGACGTGGCATTCGACAAGTTCGACGCCGTCCAACCATGCGAAGCGGTCGAGGCGCAGGATCGGGCGCGCGGCTGGAAAGCTGGGGCCGGGGCTTTCGGTCTGCATTCCGGATCGGAGGGGCTCGAGCCCGCGCGCCGCGGCCCATTCGTTGAAATCGCCCGCCATCACCGTCGGGCAGGGCGGCATCGCGTCGAGCTTCTCTCGGAGAAAATCCAGCTGAAGTCGGCGGTTGCGACGAAGAAGGCCGAGATGGACGCCGACCAGCCGGACCCGAAGGCCCGCCAGCCGGAGGGTCGCGATGACTGCCCCGCGCGGCTCGAACGCCGGAAGGTCGAAGCGCTGGATATCCTCGATCACCACGTCCGGGGAGACGAGCACGGCGATCCCGTGCCAGCCGATCCCCAGTCCCGAGGCTGAGAGGTTCAGCGTCTCGTAGCCCGCGATCCGGCGGTCGATTGCCGGGAGGGCGGAGCGCCGGGGGTGCAGCCGGAAGTCGGCTTCCTGGAGGATAACGACATCGGCGCCGAGCCGGCCGATCACTTCCACCGTACGCCCCGCCCGACGCCGCAGATCCTGGCCCAGCCCCTTGCACACGTTCCAGCTGGCGACGGTCAGCTCTCCGGGCGCGGTCCCCCTCATCGCGCTGCGTCCGAAGGGCCAAGAATACAGGGAGATGCTTCGGCTGCGCCGTCCCGGCACGGGGTCCCGTCGCCTCGAAGGGTGGGCCTCGATACCTCGCGAAAGTCACCCATCTGATCTCCCCCGCGTCGTCAACGTATCGCCACGCGATCCCAAGTCGCTTCCAATTCGGTCCGCGTGACTACCACATGTCGCCAAGGGGACCGAAAGCCCCCAATCCTCGTCCCATTGCGCACGCAAGGCCGCGTGGAGCGCAGGCGACGTGCTGAACACGCCGCTTTCGAAGTTTACGCTGCCGCTGAGAATGTCGAGATTGAAGCTGCTGACGGAGGACCACGCCTCGTCCACCTGCGCGAGCTTGGCGTGGATCATTCCGCCCGTGTATTCGTGAATCCTCACCCCGCGGCGGGCGAGGGCCAGTGCGAAGCCTTGCCCGAGCACGTCGATCAGGCGGTGATCGCTGCGCGCGGGCATCAGGATACGGACCTCTGCGCCGTTCTCCACAGCGGAGATCATGGCCCGCCACAGCCGCCGGTTCGGAACCAGGTAGGGCGTCGTCAGGAGGACCGAGGACCGCGCCTGTGCGATCCGTTCGGGAAGCGAGCGCCGAAGATCGGCCTGCGGATGCAGGTTCGGCCCGCCGATCGCGTAGGTCCAGCCTTCCTGCATGTCCCGCGCGTCCGTCACGTGCGGGTCGAGCCTGCGATCATGCGCCCGGCGCGAGGTTCGCTCGAACTCCGCCACGATCGCCGGCGGAAGCGGACCGCCGACCCGGATCATCGTATCGCGCCATTGCAGCATGTAATCCGCGTAGCAGGAGCCGCCGACCATCAATTGGGCCTCGTCACAGATCAGGGTCTTGCGATGCAGCCGATGCACGTTCCGGATCGGGTTGGATGCGACATCCCACGGGCCGTTCAGCATCGTGATGCGTCCCCCGCTCCGAAGCAGCGCCTGGCCGCCGTCGCTGTCGATCAGTCCGCGACTCCCGATCCCGTCCGCCAGAACACGCACGTCGACACCTTGCCGCGCCTTCGCCGCAAGCAGGTCGAGAAGCCTGCGGCCGATGCCGGTCGTGTCGAAGATGTACTGCTCGAGGCGGATGCTCGTCCGGGCACTGTCGCATTGCGCCATCACGGCATCCCAGATGGCCCGGTTGTCCTGGAACAGCTCCCAGTCCGGCTCGTCAGGCGTCCAATTCGCCGTGTATTCCTGACGCCTGCGTTCCACGGGCATGGCGTTGAACGCGCACGGTGGGACAGTTGTTCAGACGATTTACCGATCGACCGTTGCGCCAATCCCGCAGGTCCATGAAGGAGTCGCCGCCGGCCGCGTTCACCGATGGGTCCTTTGAGTTTGGAAGAACTTGGTGCAGTCGATCGTCCGGCCACGCCGATAGCGACGCAACGCCCGGGGCCCGAAAAGGTCCGGGTGCAGACCGTACGCGTCTCGAAGGTCAGACCAGTTCAGGCCTTTCAAGTCGAGCGTCGGGTCGGGATCGCACCGTTACTTCTTCGTTCAATGACTGCGATCGCCTTTCAGCTCGTCGAGGTCGTCCGGGTCGGTCTTGTCACTGAGCAGAAGCGCCACGGGTCGAAGCGGACGGACATGCGCGGCGATGACGGTGATGGCGATGGTGACGGGGACCGCGAGGATGGTGCCGACGAGCCCCCAGACCCAACCCCAGAAGAGCAAGACGACCAGGACCACCAGCGGGGACAACGAGACCTGTTTTCCCTGGACGCGCGGGTCGATGTAGTTGCCCATGATCTGCTCGATGACGAGTAGGCCGCCGCCGATCAACGCCGCGGTGCCGGGATCCTTCTGCAGGAACGCATATAGAACCGGCAAAGCGCCCGCGATCAGGGAGCCGAAGGTCGGAACGAAGTTCAGGAAGAACGCCAGCAAGGCCCAGACGATCAGCAGGTCGAGGCCGAATATCCACAGCCAGGCCACGTAGAGCATTCCCGTCAGCAGGCCGAGAATGGTGCGCGCCAGAAGGTAACGCCGCAGCCGGTCGGCGACGATGCCGACCGAATCCATCGCATCCTGCCGTGACCCGCCCGCCAGGCTCGCGACCTTCTTGCGCCAGTGCGGCGCCTCGACCAGCATCAGGAGCGTCAGGAAAAAGATCAGCACGAGCGATCCCAGCGTCGCCTCCGCAGCGCCGAGTATTGCCGCGGCATTGTCCGACGCCAGCTCCGCCAAACGACCGGTCAGCGATCCGCTGGCCGTGCCGAAGAGCGTTCCGAGATGGTCGCGGAGTCCACCGACGTCGGTCCGGGTCGCGTCCTCCGCCGGCGCGCTCGTCGGAGACGGCGCGGCCCCCGGAGATGGCCCGCCGGCCGCGGTTTCCGACGCGTCCGAGCCGAACGCGGGAAGGAGCCCGGTTTCCCCGGTGCCGAGCGGGAAACGGTCCACGACCTGTTCCGCGGCGAGCCAGATGGAGCCGAAGAAGACGAGGAGCGCCAGGAGGATCGTCCCCATCGCCGCGACATGCCCGAGCCAGTGGAACCCGCGCGGCGCGCGTTCCGAAACCTTGCGATCGACCGGCACGACGAGGAGGGCGAGAAAGACCGAAAACACGACCGGTACGACGACGGCGCCCGTGGCGCGGAGCGCCCAGACAATGAGGATGAGGGCGATCGCCACGACGCATCCGAGCAGCACGGAGCGCTCACGGGTCTGCGCGTCACGGGGATGGCGGTCGTCCATCTGTGCCCTCGCGTCCATCGTTCGATCGCTACGACAGGGAGGGAAATGTCTGACATCCCCGTGGGCGACGTCTCGTCCTCTCTCTCCGTCGGGCCCGTGCAGCGCGATGCGCCGCTGTAGCCGCCGATCTCAGGACCCAATCGTGGCTGCGACATTTTGTTCCGCGTTCCGTCCTGGTGGCCTTGGAGCTTGGCATTCCTCACAATCCGAAGGACCAGGCCTTCGGCCCACCCGCCCGGCGGTTATCGGGCGAATAGGGGGGCACGGCCTGCGTCTCGTCGAACCAGAACCAGCCGTCGCAGCGCCGATAACGCTTCGGAGCAATTCCGAGTATCGCTCTGTCCTGGGGCGGTCGCTGACGCCGATGAAGCGCTCCAGCCGCTCCTCCGCGCGTCTGCGTCGAGGTCCTCGTCGGCGGCGAGGTCGAGCAGGCAGCGCGGTTGGCAGGTCTGTTGGCACAGCCGTTCGGAGCTGTCCACGAGGGAGGGGCGGACCCGCTTGACCGCCATCATGCCGCCCCAGTCGGCCGCCGCAGCGACGGTGCCCGCATCACAGCCCCGGTGCAGCGCGAGATCGTTCACCCCAATCACGCGGGCGGTGGACAGGTGAGGACCGGGAACGGCCTAGGCGGGCCGACGACATCCGGCTGGGTGTAACGTTCTTTGTTCATGAGAATCTAGATTGCGATCCGCGAAGTATAACCGTTCGGGCATGCCCCATAGGTTTGTTCCACGGATCCCAGTTCCGGGCGGAACCGGCCGACCCCGGCGGCGACGCAGAATGGCGGACCGAACGATCGGGCTTTGTCTCCGAAGAGATTGTAGTCGTTCGACAGGAGCGGCCGGTCCGCGCCCTCCCAGGGGACGGGCACCACACGGACACCGGAATGCGCGATCCTCGTCTCAACGTCGGACGGGCGTGGTTCGGAGATCAAGTAACGATCGTCGCGCCGGATCTCGACCGCCTGCCCAATCCATCGAAGTGCTTTTCGAAGCGGATAGGATCGCTGAGGCGGATGTCGCGGAAAATCGTGCTGACCGGCTTGGTGCCCGGACGGTCCAATCGGATCGGTCTTGCCGTGCGCTCTCGGGCATGGCAGCCGCGGGAACGGACCCGACGCAGCCCCCGGAGCCTTCGCTTGGCCGTCACCCTCACCGATGTCACCAAGCGGTTCGGCGGACAGGCCGCGGTCGACGGGGTCTCCGTTGATATTGCGGACGGGGAGTTCTTCGTCGTCCTCGGACCCTCGGGCTGCGGAAAATCGACGCTTCTGCGCCTCGTCGCGGGGCTTGAACGGCTCGATGGGGGGCGGATCGCGGTCGATGGCGCCACCGTTTCCACCCCGGAGCGGCACGTTCCGCCCGAGGCGCGTGGCATGGGGGTGGTGTTCCAGTCCTACGCGCTCTGGCCGCATATGGACGTGCGCGACAACGTTGCCTTCCCGGCCGAGAGTCTCGGTCGCCCCCGTCGGGCCGCGCGTGACGAAGCGTCGGCGCATCTCGCGACGGTGGCGCTGACGGAATACGCCGACCGCCGTCCGGCCGAACTGTCGGGGGGGCAGCGCCAGAGGGTCGCGCTCGCTCGGTGTCTGGCCGGCGGGGCGCGGACGGTCCTGATGGACGAACCGCTTGCCAATCTCGACCCTCATCTGCGCGGGGCGATGGAGGGCGAGATCGCCGCCTTTCACGCCCGGGCCGGCGCCACGACGATCTTCATCACCCACGACCAGCGCGAGGCGATGGCGTTGGCCACCCGCGTCGCGGTGATGTCGCGGGGTCGCTTCCGACAGGTCGCCCCGCCGCAGGCGCTCTACGAGCGTCCCGCCACGGAGGAGGTCGCACGCTTCATCGGGCGCGCGGGGATCCTCGACGCCCCGGTGACCGGGGGCGTGGCGACGCTCGGCAATGCGTCGGTGTCGGTGACCGGTTCGCAACTGGACAAGGCGGGTCCGGCCCGGATCGTCATCCGGCCCGAGAACGTGCGACTGGGCGAAGGGCCACTCGCCGCGCGCCTCCTCGACGTCTTCTACCGCGGCGGTGTCTGGGAGGCGTTCGCCGAAGTCGAGGGCCTGAGCGCGCCGCTGCCGGTCGCGAGCCCGCGACGGATCGTGGAGGGCGAGCGTGTCGCGCTCGACATCGCGAACGGATGGGTCCTCCCCGAGAACTCAGAGGCGCCAGGGCACGACGCCGGGCGGCAAGCGGCGTCCCAGCCGGTCGAGTAGCGCCATCAGCACCACCGTCGCCACCACGGTCACCGTCGACATCGCCGCGGCGAGCGTCGTGTAGCCTCCATCCTCGAAATTGAAGATCGTCGTTCCGATCGTCTCCGCGCCGCGCGACCAGAGCAGGGCGGAGACCGTGACTTCGTTGTAGGCCGTCAGGAACACGAGGATCGCGCCCGATGCCGCGGCGGGCGCGACGAGCGGCAGGTGGACGCGCCGCATCCGCCGCCCGAACCCCGCGCCGGACACCCGTGCCGCGTCGTCGAGCGCGGGGTCGAGCTGTCCCGTCGCGGCCGCGACCGGCTTCAGCCCGATGGCGAAGAAGGCGGTCAGATAGGCCAGGAAGATCAGCGTCAGCGTATTATAGAGCGAGATGCCAACGACCGGGATCGGCCGCAGATAGACGAGGATGAAGGCGATCGAGATCACGAGGCCGGGAATCGCGTAGCTCATCTCCGCGAAGGTCGCGACCGCGCCGCCGATGCGGCGCCCCGTCGCCGGCGCACCGTCCGCGAAGCGTGCGACGAATACGGCCAGCCCCGCCAGCGCGAGCGCCGCGCCGCCAGCGACGAGGGTGGAGTTGGCGAAGGCGCGGACAGGCGCGTCCTGGCGCAGCAGCGCCTCGGCGTAGTTCTCGAGCGTCACCGTCCCGAACGTCAGTGGCACGCCGTAGGTGGCGACGAACGAGGTGGCGACGAGCGAGGCGAGCGGCAGGATCAGTGTCCCCGCCACGAAAGCGCGAGCCCCGCCTCCCAGAGGGGATGGCCACGCCCGAGCGCGAGGCGGAGCGGCGGCTGCGGCGGCCCGATCAGCGCGGCGCGTACCCGCCGCTGCAGCCAGCCCTGCAGGAGCACGATCGCGACGGCCAGCCCCGAGAGCAGGATCGACAGCACGGCGACGTCGGCCAGCACGCTCGGCCCGAACCCGGCGAGCCGGCGCCAGATCAGGACCGGCATCGTGACGTAGCGACCCGGCACGCCGAGCAGCGCCGGAATGCCGAAATTGCCGAGGGCGGAGACGAAGGCGAGGCCGGTCGCGGCGATGAGCGACGGCGCGAGAAGCGGCAGGACGATCCGGCGCAAGAGCCGCCACGGCCCCGCACCGGCGATCCGTGCCGCCTCGATCATCTCGCGCGGCAGGGCACGCAGCGCGGCCAGAACGACGAGGAAGACGAGGGGCGCGTGCTGGATCGTGAGCAGGAAGATGACCCCGCCCCGTGAATGGAGCGGATGCGCGGTGCCGATTGCCGGCGCGAGACCGACCCAGCCCAGGACCGGGCTCGACGGTCCGAGCGCCTGGATCCACGCGACCGCCGTGACATGCGGCGGGATCATTATCGGCAGCAGGAGCAGGAAGACGAAGACGCCCTTGCCGCGGATGTCCGTCAGTCCGATCAGCCCGGCAAGGCAGGTGCCGACGACGAGCGCGCCCAGAGCGGAGAAGGCCGCGCTATCGAGGCTGTTGAGAAACGCACTCCGGACCGAGGCGCTCGACAGGGCCTCGACGAAAGGGTCGCCGCCCCGGCTTGTCGCGGTCCATACGAGGCGGCCGAGCGGCAGGACGAAGAGGAGTCCCGCCGCGAGACAGATCGCGCCGAGGGTCAGGCCCTCGCCGGAGGGCCGGCGCGGCGTCAACCGCCGAAGATCTCGACGAAGCGCTCCTTGTAGGCGGCGTCGTTGGCGAGCGCATCGGCGGGATCGAAGTCGATCATGTCGATCTCGGACCTGTCGGGGAAGCCCGGGGGCGGCGCGATGTCGGGATGGGCCGGCAGGTAGCCCTGGCTCGCGGCGAGTTCCTGGCCCTCGGGCGAGAGCAGGAAGTCGATGAACGCCTTGGCCGCGTCCGGGTTCTGCGCGGTCGACAGGATCGCGGCCGGCTCGGTGACGGCGGAGACGCCCTCCTCGGGGAACACGAAGGAGACCGGCGCCCCCGCCTCGGCGTTCCGGATCGCGAGAAAGTCCACGACGAAGCCGTAGAGCGCCTGTCCGCCGGCCACGGCCTGGTAGGTGCCGCCGTTGCCGCCCTGCGCGATCGCGCCCTGATCGGACAGCCCCTGATAATATTCCCAGCCGAGTTCCGGCAGGCTCGTCAGGGAGATCATGTGGATGGTCGCGGCGCCGGACTCGAGCGGCGAGGGCATGACGATACTGTTCGCCGCTGCCGGATCCAGAAGATCCGCGTAGGAAGCGGGCACCATCTCGGCGGCGTCGTTCACCACGATTCCGGTCGTGATGAGCTTGGTCGAGAAGTAGTGGCCCTCGGGATCCATCAGTCCCGCGTCGTAGGCCTCCGTGTCCGCCTCGAGATAGGACATCAGCCGGTTCTCCTGCTTAAGGCTCTCCATCGTCACCGTATCGGCGATCAGGAGCACGTCGGGCTGCGGCTGGCCGGCCTCGAACTCGGCGCGCAGGCGGGCCATCATCTGCGTGGTCCCGTCGCGGACCCATTCGACCTCGACATCCGGATGGGCCGCCTCGAAGGCGTCCACCGTCTGCTGCGCGTCCTGGTCGGGCTGCGAGGTATAGAGTACGAGCGGCCCGGACGCCGTGTCCTGGGCCAGGGCAGGCTGAACGATGGCCAGCGCGGCCGCCGCGGCGATGCAGGTGTTGCGGATCATTCGTAAGGTCCCCCGATGTTTCCCGGCGCAACTAGATGCGCTTTGCGACGATTGCGCGACATGCGCTCTCCCGACGGCCCATCGCACGTCGCGGCTCCGCATAGGGCGCAAAACAGGTGTTCAGACCGGATGCGTGCGGCACCGAACCAGCCCGTTCTTGCCAAGGCCTCGGATCGGCGCAGAGAACCGGCGCGTCGATGCATCCGCCGAAGGTCAGATCCAAGCTCCCGTCCACCGCCTGCGCGGGGGACCTAGTCGTTCCGGTCGCGGCCGCTCGAGGTCAGGAAATCGTATCCGACCAGGGCGACGGTCAGGACGATCACCGCGATGAGATCGGGACTCGGGACCTCGATGGCGAGGATGGCCACGAAACCGGTGAAGGTCGCGAAGGCGGCGAGTGCGAGGAGACGGTCCATTCTCTATCCTTCCGTATCGGCCCAGGTCTCGAGCCAGCGGGCCGTGCGGAGCAGACGGCCGTCGTCGCCCCGCGGGCCGGTGAGTTGCACGCCCATCGGCAGGCCGGACCCGGAGACGAGAAGCGGCAGGGTGACTGCCGGGGTGCCGGTCAGGGTCCAGAGCCCGTTGAAGACCGGGTCGCCGGTCGTCTCGTGGCCGGGGGCAGGGCCGGGCGCGGCGGGACAGAGGATCGCATCGCAGCGCGCGAAGATCTCGGCCAGGGCGGCATAGAGCACGTCCGGCCAGTCGCATGCGGCGAGGTAATCGCGCGCGGCGATGCCGCGCCCCTCCTCGATGGCGGCACGGATCTCGGGGCCGAGCGTGTCGCCGCCGAGGCGCCAGTAGCGGTCGTAATGCCGCGACATCTCGGCGAGGTTGATGCGGCGGCGGGCGGGCGCGGCCTCGGCGAAGACGTCGGGCAGCTCCACCTCGAACACGCGATCGCCGAGCGCCTCGACGAGTTCGGCGAAGGCCGCGTGCAGCTCGGGATCGGCGGCATCCCAGCCCGGCGGGCGGAGGAAGGCGAAGGTCGGCGCGACGGGCGCGTCGGCGCGCGCCATGTCCAGAAGGTGCGGAACGGGACCCGGGATCGTGTGCCGATCGGTCGCGTCGTGGCCCATCAGCGCCTCCGCCAGGAGCGCGGCGCCGGTCACGTCGGCAGCGAAGACGCCCGGCGTGTCGAGGCTCGGCGACTGCATCAGGATGCCGCGCCGCGGAATCGTGCCGAAGCTCGGCTTGAAGCCGGTGACGCCGCAGAAGGAGGCCGGGCGGATGATCGAGCCGCCGGTCTGCGTGCCGATCGCTAGCGGCACCATCGCGTCGGCGACGGCGACCGCCGAACCGGCGGAGGAGCCGCCGGGCGTGCGGGACGGGTCGTGCGGATTGCGCGACGGGCTCGGGTCCATGAAGGCGAGCTCGGTCGTATGGGTCTTGCCCATCAGGACGGCACCGGCCTGTTTCAGGCGCTCGATGACGTAGGCGTCGCGGGTGGGCACGCGACCGGCATCCATCGGGGCACCGTTCGCGGTCGGGATCTTCGCCGTGTCGATGATGTCCTTCAGCCCTATGGGCAGGCCGTGCAGCGCACCGATCGGCCGGCCGGCGGTGCGATGCGCGTCGAGCCGCCGGGCCTGTTCCCGCGCGAACTCCGCGTCGAAGAAGGCCCAGGCGTGCAGGTCCGGTTCCCGCGCCTCGATCCGGGCGATGCAGGCCTCGGTCAGGTCGATGGCCGACAGGGCGCCCGAAGCCAGCCGGTCGCGCAGTTCCACCGCGCCCAGGGCCAGCAGGGCGGCGGAATCCGGAACATGGCGGGCCCTAGCTGCCATAGACCAGGTCCGGCAGGTAGAAGACGATCTGGGGGAACTGGTACATCAGGATCATCGAGACGAGCACGCAGAACAGGAACGGCATGACGCCCGCGAAGATCTGCGTCAGCCGTACCTCGGGCGGGGCGATGCCCTTGAGGTAGTAGGCCGACATCGCCATCGGTGGCGTCAGGAAGCTCGTCTGCAGGTTGAGCGCCACGAGGATGCCGAAGAACAGCGGGTCGATCTCGAAGAACTGCAGAAGCGGCAGGAAGATCGGAATGAAGATGATGATGATCTCCGACCATTCGAGCGGCCAGCCGAGTAGGAAGATGATGAGCTGCGCGAGGATCAGGAATTGGATCGGGGACAGGTTCAGCGACTGCACGAACTCGGAGATCACCGTCTCGCCGCCGAGATAGGAGAACACCGCCGAAAAGGTGTAGGAGCCGACGAACAGCCAGCAGACCATCGCCGTCGTGCGCACCGTCAGGTAGACGCTCTCCCGCATCCGCTGCCACGTCATCGCGCGGTAGAGGAACGCGAGCGCGATGCCGCCCAGCGCGCCGATCGAGGCGGCCTCCGTGGGTGTGGCGAGGCCGAAGAGGATCGAACCCAGCACCGCCATGATAAGGAAGGCCAACGGCAGGAACGAGGTGATCACCATCACGAGGAGCTTGCCGCCCGGGACGTCCGGCACCTCGTCGTCGGTCGGCCGCGGCGCGGAGGAGGGCTGCAGGATCGAGCGGCCGATCACGTAGACGAGGTAGAGCCCGACCAGAACCAGCCCCGGCAGGAGCGCCGCCGCGTAGAGCCGCACGATCGAGACGTTGGTGGCCGCCGCGTAGACGATCAGCATGATCGAGGGCGGGATCAGGATGCCGAGCGTGCCGCCGGCACAGATGATGCCCGACGCGAAGGACGGGTCGTAGCGTGCCTTGAGCATGGCGGGCAGGGCCAGCAGGCCCATCAGCGTCACCACCGCGCCGACGATGCCGGTCGCCGTCGCGAAGAGCGCGCAGGTGATGAGCGCCGCCACGCCCATCGAGCCGGGGACGTTCTTGGAGGCGATGTTGAGCGTGGAGAACAGCCGGTCGACGATGTTCGCCCGCTCCACGATGTAGCCCATGAACAGGAACAGCGGGACGGCGGTCAGCACCTCGTTCGACATGACCGTGAAGGTCTGGTTCACGAACAGGTCGAAGATGCGGTTGTCGAAATAGCCCTGTATCCAGGTCGACCACGAATCCCACGAGGTCGCGTTCTCGTCCAGGCGGTCGAAGACGCGCCACATCCGGCGCTCGTCGTAATAGGCGTAGTAGCCGAACCCGATCCCCATCGCCATCAGCGTGAAGGCGATCGGAAAGCCCAGGAAGACGAAGACGATGAACAGCCCCAGCATCAGCAGGGCGACTTGCGGATCGGTCATGGATGCGCGTCCTTCTCGGCCTTCGCCGCCTTCTGCAGAAGCAGGTCCTCGGTTTCGAACACGTCCTCGTCCGCTTCCAGCCAGACATTCGTGCGCATGGCGATGATGCAGCGACAGAGCTGTGCGATCCCCTGAACGAAGAGGAGGATGCCCGCCGCGACGATCACCGTCTTGAACTGGTAGATCGGGACGCCGGCGGGCGAGTTGACCGAGACCTCGCCGTAATCCCACGACCGCGCGGCATATTTCCAGCCGGCGAGGATCAGGGCGGTGACGCCGGGGAAGAAGAAGATGAGATAGAGGACGAAGTCGATCTTGGCCTGATTGCGCGGCTGCCAGAGGCGGTAGAGGAAGTCGCCCCGCACATGCCCCCCGCGCGACAGCGTGTAGGCCCCGCCCATCATGAAGAGCGTGCCGTACATGATGAAGGACACGTCGAGCGCCCAGGCCGTCGGGCTGTTGAGCACGTAGCGCACGAAGACCTCGTAGCCGGTGCCCACGGCCATCAGCACGATCAGCCAGGCGAAGGCCTTGCCGAACCAGGCCGACAGGCCGTCCGCGAAACGTATGAAGCCGATCATGTCATCCCTCCGGTCGCGAACGGGCCCCGGACGTCCGGTCCGGGGCCGCGTCGCATCGTCGTCCGTTCGCTCAGAGCGAGAGCTTGCCCGGGAAGAAGTGCTCGTAGGCGAGCCCGTAATCGGGCGCGTTCATGAGTTCGTAGAAGGCGACCTTCTCGGCCCAGGCGCGCTGGCTGTCGACGATCTTCTTGAACATCGCATCCTCCTCCAGCGAGGGCAGGATCTCCGACCAGGCCTCGATCTGGCCCTGCAGGATGTCCTGCGGCGTCCGCCGCACGGTCACGCCGGCCTCGTCCTGAAGCCATTGAAGGTCGTCGGAATAGCGCCGCATCGCCTTCGACGTGTTCGCCGTGGCCGAGGCCTCGACCCCGTAGCGCAGGATCGCCTGCAGGTCGGGCTCCAGATCCTCGTAGGTGAAGCGGTTGAACAGGAACTCGAACTGCTCGGCCGCCTGGTGATAGGAGGAAAGGTAGTAGTTCTTCGCCACGTCCTGCGCGCCGAAATCTCGGTCCGAGGAGGGGTTGTTGAACTCGAACGCGTCGATCACGCCGCGTTCCATCGCGGGGACGATCTCGCCGCCCGGAAGCTGCGCCACGGACATGCCCATCGTCTGCAACAGGTCGGCGGCCAGGCCCACGGTGCGGTACTTGAAGCCCTGGATGTCGGCGACCGAATTGACCTCGCCCTTGAACCAGCCGAAGGGCTGCGCGAACATCGGGAAGCCGAGAAGGCCGACGACGTCGAGGCCCAGTTCGTCCTGCGTGAGCTCCCGGTAGAGCTCCTCCCCGCCGCCCTCGTAGAACCAGCCGAGCATCGCCTGCGACGACGCGCCGAAGACCGGGCCGGTGCCGAAGAGGGAGGCGGACTTGGACTTGCCGTACCAGTAGGCGGACACGGAATGGGCGGCGTCGATCACGCCGTCGTTGACGGCATCCATCACCTGGAACGCCGCCACGACCGCGCCGGCGGGCAGCACGTCGATCTTCAGGCGGCCGCCCGACATCGCCTCGACCCGGTCGGCGTAGTCCTGCGCGAATTCCTGCCAGACGTTGTTGGCGCCCCAGGACGTCTGCATCTTAAGGACCATCGGGGCCTGCGCGAGGACCGCGGGTGCGGCCAGCGCGGTCCCGGCGGCCGCTGCCCCGCCGCCGATGGCGGTCTTGCGCAGGAACGACCGGCGGCTGAACTTGGACTCGGATTTCATTCGTGTACCTCCCTTGGTGTCTGACACCGACTTCCGATCCGGCGATCCTCCCGAGATCGAACGAATCCGGCGCTATAGGGCAGCTTATCGACCGCTAGGCAATAAGCAACCGGAAGGCCGCGTAAACCCGGGAGGGTTTTCGGCGTCGGGTCGGGCCCCTTTCGCCGGCCGGACCCGCCGGGCGGCGGGGCCCATCCGTGATCAGGTGCGCAGACGGGTCGTCCTGCCCGGATCCGCTCCTTCGGGCAGGTCGAAGAACTGCGGATGGGCCGCGACGATGTGCGGCAGGTCGTGGAGGATGGCGCGAAGATGCAGCCGGGCTGCACGTTCCGCCCCGTCGGGGTCGCCCGCGGCGATCGCCTCGACGATGAGGGCGTGCTGCGCCACCAGCTTGGGCGCGGGAAGCTGACCGAAGGACAGGAAGCGCACCCGGTCCATCTGTGCCTTGAGGCCCTGGACGCGCGACCAGATGCCCGCCTTGCCCGCGCCGCTGGCGAGTGCGCGGTGGAACGCGTCGTCCGCGGCGATGAAGGCCGGGGCGTCGCCCGGACCGAGGGCGCGCTGCCGATCGATCAGCGCGCGCAGCTCCGTCACCGTCGCGGGGTCCGGATCCTCCGCCAGCAATCGCACGATGTCGGCCTCGATCGCCTCGCGGAGGAACCGCGCGTCGTGCACCGAGGCGAGGGCGATCCGCGCCACCGAGGTGCTCCGCTGAGGCCGGATGGTGATGAGCCCCTCGAGCGCCAGCCGGATGAAGGCCTCGCGCACCGGCTGCCGGCTGACGCCGTAGCGTTGCGCCACCTCCGCCTCCGACAGCCGCTCCTCGGGACGCAGATCGTTGCGGATGATGCGATCGCGCAGGATGATATGGAGCTGCGGCACGATCGGAACGGCCGGGTTGATCGTCGCGCCTCGCGCTTCGGACGCATCCGTCATCCTGTCCCTCCCTCGCGGGGCGTTGCTACCATACTGGCATACCACTAACAATCGCAGCGCCGGGGCCGACTCGGCGGCCGATGGGGGAGGCGACATGCGGCAGACCTGGAGATGGTTCGGACCGGCGGATCAGGTGAGCATCGACGACGTGCGCGAGGCCGGGGCAGAGGGCATCGTGACCGCCCTCCACCACGTCCCGACCGGCACCGTCTGGACCGAGGCCGAGATCGCGGCGCGGAAGCGGGCCATCGCCACGCGGACGAACGGCCGGCCCTCCGGCCTGACCTGGGACGTGGTCGAAAGTCTGCCGGTGAGCGAGGCGATCAGGATGCAGTCCGGCGACTGGCAGGCGCATGTCGACGCCTGGCGCGAGAGCCTGCGCAACCTCGCCGCCGGCGGGCTCGAGACGATATGTTATAACTTCATGCCCGTCCTCGACTGGACGCGCACCGATCTGGCCCATGAGGTCGCCTCGGGCGCGACCTGCATGCGCTTCGACCTCGTCGATTTCGCGGCGTTCGACCTCTACGTGCTCGAACGCGACGGGGCCGGGGACGATTACGACGCGGCCCTGCAGGCCGAGGCGAAGGCGCGGTTCGACGCGATGTCCGAGGAGCGGCACATGGCGCTGGCGACGAACGTTGTGTTCGGCTTGCCGGGCGCGGCGGAGAACTTCTCGCTTCAGGACGTGAAGGCGCTTCTCGCCGATTACGCCGGCATGGGCGCGGATACGCTGCGCGGGCATCTGGTCGCTTTCCTCGAAGCGGTGACGCCGCTCGCCGAGGAACTCGGGATGCGGCTCTGCTGCCACCCGGACGACCCGCCGTTCCCGCTTCTGGGCCTGCCCCGGATCATGTCGACGGAGGCCGATTACCGGCAGGTGCTCGATGCGGTTCCGAGCCGCGCGAACGGCGTCACGCTCTGCACCGGCTCGCTCGGTGCGCGGCCCGACAACGACCTGCCGGGCATGGTCGAGCGGCTGGGCGACCGTATCCATTTCCTGCACCTGCGCAACGTCGCGCGTGAGAGCGACGCCGTGCGCGGCTCCTTCCACGAGGCCGAGCATCTGGGCGGCGACACCGACATGGTCGCCGTGATCCGCGCCGTTCTGGCCGAGGAGGCCCGGCGGCGGGACGAGGGCCGCGTCGACTGGTCGATCCCGTTCCGGCCCGATCACGGGCAGGACATTCTCGACGACAAGCGCCGCCACGCGCAGCCGGGCTATCCGGCGATCGGTCGCCTGAAGGGCCTGGCCGAGCTGCGCGGCGTGATGACGGCGCTCTCCGCCCGCTGACGCCCGCTCAGGTCTGGCGGGCGTCGACGGGGCCCATCTCGCGCAGCGAGCCGAGCTCGAGCGTCCGCCGCGCGGGCAGGGCGAAGCGGTCCACGCTGCGCTGCGCGTTGCGGGTCAGGAACACGAAAAGCCGGTCGAGCAGCGCGGCGACCGGTCCGACGCGGCCACACTCCGGCCGGATGCGGTCGCGCCCCGTGACATAGATGACGTCATCCGGACGCACCCCGATCTGACGCAGCGTCGGCCCGAGCAGGGACGGGACGTTCGTCACCTGCATGAACCCGGTCGAGATCACGACGCGCCAGGTATTGGCCTCGATCCGCTGCACCGCGATGCGTTCCTCGATTGGCACGCGCGGCCGCGGCCGGACGCGGACGGTGACGACGATCACGGTGCGGAACGTCGCGTTGAACAGCCGCTCGATCCGTTGCAGCGCGGAGGGGGTGCCCCGGCCCGGCGCGGCGAGGAAGACGGCCGACCGGTCGATCGCCGCGTGACCCCGTGCCGTCCGGCTGGCGAAATGCCCGATCGGTTCCGGTTCCTCGAACGGCTTCGTGCGGCGCAGCCCGCGCCGCCAGACATGCACGAGCAGGCAGGCCGCCAGCGCGAGGATCGTCGGCAGCCAGCCGCCGCTCGCGAACTTGCCGGCATTGGCCGAGACGAACATGACGTCGAGCCCGACGACGGGGATGGCGAGCGGGGCGAGGCGGGTCCAGGACCAGCCGAAGGCGAGACGCAGCGTCGCGACGAATGTGGTCGACGTGGCGAGCATCGCGAAGGCCACGGCCAGCCCGTAGGCATCGGCGAGCGCGGCCGAGGAACCGAAGCTCCAGACGACCGCGAGCGCCAGCAGGCCGACCATCGCGTTGACCAGCGCGATATAGACATGCGTGGCGTTCTCGTCGGAGGTCTGCCGGATCGCGAAGGGCGGCAGCAGGCCGAGCTGGATCGCCTGCCGGGTGATGCCGAAGATGCCGGTGATGACCGCCTGGCTGGCGATGATCGTGGCGAAGGTCGCGACGAAGACGAGGGGCAGGCGGAACGCGGCGGGAGCGAGCGTGTAGAACGGGTCGCGGATCGCCTCCGGGTCGGCGAGGAGCAGCGCGCCCTGGCCGAGATAGGTGAGCGCGAGGCCGGGCAGGGCGATGAGGAACCAGGCGCGGGCGATGGCCTGGCGGCCGAACTGCCCCAGATCGGCGTAGAGCGCCTCGCCCCCGGTGATCGCGAGGAACAAGGCGGCGATGACGACGGCGATCCCGTGCGGCGCGTGGGCGAGGCAAGCGAGCGCGTGGCGGGGGTCGAGCGCCTGCAGGATCGCGGGTTCGGCCACCAGCCCGCGCAGCCCGAGCGCGCCGAGAATGGCGAACCAGGCCAGCATCACCGGCCCGAACAGGCGCCCGATCCGGTCCGTCCCCGCGAGTTGCAGCGTGAAGAACGCCGCCAGCACCCCCATCGCGATCGGCGCGATCAGGTGCTCGATCGCCGGCCACGCGACGTTCAGCCCCTCGACCGCGCTCAGCACCGAGATCGCGGGGGTGATGACCGCATCCCCGAAGAGCATCGCCGCGCCGAGGACGGCCAGCGCGAAGAGCGCGTGCTTCCACCACGCCCGACCTTCCGGCTTGCGTTCGTGCAGTCGCAGCAGCGCCGCGAGGCTCAGGATGCCGCCCTCGCCCTCGTTGTCGACGCGCAGGATGACGTTCACGTAGATGACGCTGATCGAGATGATGAGCGCCCAGAGGATGAGCGAGACCGCCCCGAGCACCGCGCGCGGATCCTCGGGCCCGCCCGCGGCCAGCACCGTCTCGCGAAGGGCGTAGAGCGGGCTGGTTCCGATATCGCCGAACACCACGCCGAGTGCCCCGAGGGACAGGGCTGCGGGCACGGGGCGCGCGATCGTGTCTATGGTCGTCATGTGGGGGTCGGCTTCTGTGGTGGCGCGTCCGCTGCGCGGAGGCCTCGGAGTGCAAGCTCCGATCCGCCGTGGAGCGCGTATGTGGGGCTACAACGGTCGTTGCCAAGGCCCCCGGCGAGGAGAATTATCGCACCGGCGTCCGGGCGCCGATCCGCGGGGCCGGGCGGGCGTGGCCTGTGCCCTGCCGGGCCGTGGGCTTTGCCCGTGGCTAGGCCGCGCCGATCGCGACGAGATGGTTGTCCCACGCGACCCGGTGGAGCGCAGCACCGCCGGGATGCAGAACGCCGCCCAGCCCGTCGGTGAAGGCAAGACCGGCGCCCGCAGGCGCGGTGCCGCAGATGTCGGGGCGGTGGACGATGCGTGGCGGGACCGTGCCTTCGGCCGCATAGACATGCGCCACGCCGCCGCGCGGGCCGGTGATGGCGATCTCGCCGCCGTCGCCGCTGATCGCGACCGAACCGGCATAGCCCTGCAACACGGCCTGCGCCGCCTCGTCGGCCGCGTGCGTCCGGGGCATCTCGCCTTGGCGGTGCGTGGCGAGGAGCGGGACGATCCGTGCCGGGTCGCCCTCCCATTGCAGCGCCATCGCCAGCAGCCCGTCGGGCCGCGCGGCGATGTGGCGGATCGAGGCCCGTCGCAGCGCGGGGTCGAGCTCCACCGTCTCGACCACCGCGCCGTCCCGGACGTAGCTCAGGTTCGGCCGCATCGTGTCGAGGTTCAGCTTGTCGCGGTCGCTGCCCGGATGCGTGCGGATGCCGCCATTGGCGACGGCGAGCGTCTCGGTCCCGGGCAGGCGGATCACCTCGTGCGAGCCGATGCCGCCCGAGGGCATGTCGCCGATCCGCCGGTAGCCGCGATGCGCGTCCCAGAGCCCGAGCCGGCCCTCGCCGGTCGCGAAGGCGTTCTCCGTGGTCACGAGGATGCGGCCGTCGTCGAGATAGGCGCCGTGGCCGTAGAAGTGCCGGTCGGCGGGCGGCTCCAGCCGGTGGGTGACGGCCCCGGTCAGGCAGTCGAGGACGAGGCCGAAGCGCCCCGGGCGGCGGGCGATGGCCACGGCCACGGGTCGCGTCGGATGCGCCGCGGCGGCATGGCCGCGGTCGGGCAGGGACACGCGGAAGGCGATCTCGCCGGCGGCTGTCAGGCCACAGAGCGCGTAGCTCCCGTCGGGCCGCTTCGCGGCGGCGAGGAAGGCGGGCGCGCCGGCCTCGGCCCAGCTCGGCGCGGGGATGGAAGCGGCGGCCGCGGCGGCGAGGAAGTGGCGGCGGGACAGCATCAGTCGCCATCCGCCGAGTTGAAGCCGGTGCCGACGCCGAGGGCCGCGCCGATCTCCTCGGCGGCGATGGCGCGGGCGTCGCGCACTGTCGATTGCAGTGCCTCCACGCGGAACCGGCCCATCGGGTCCTCCACGCCGGCGAGGGAAGGGTCGTCGAGTGCTTCCGCTTCTTCGACGGCGCGGGCCAGCGCGGCATCGGTCCGCGGCGCCTCCGCGAGCGTCGCCGCGAGTTCGCGCAGCGAGGTCAGCGCGGTGCGGATCATCGGCAGTGACATCTCCGAGCGGTAAAGCGCGGCCTGACGCGGGCGCGGGCCCTCGAACGTGCCGAGCGGGCGGCCGAGATCCTGATCGGCGATCCGCTCGATCCCCGCGAGGAGGGCGGTGAAGAGCGCGCGGTTCACTTCGTCGGGGGCGAGGAAGCGGGTGTTGCCCGGCCCGCCGGGGTCGCGCATCAGATCCGCGAAGCCGCCCCGCCATTCGTCCCGGATCCCCCCCGCCGTCGCGGCGAGGTCGTCGGCGAGCGCCCGCGCCAGGGCGCAGGGTTCGGCGTCGTCCTCCCAGATCAGCCGCTCCAGCGCGCCGAGGCCGCGCGCGGCGACGGAGGCGCGCGCGACCGCCTCGGGCGTCCAGGCCTCCGCACCCTGCTGCGTGAGAAGCCGCAGGCCGCGCCCGGTCGCGTCGCGCTCGTCGGGCCAGAACAGGATGGCGCGGGCGCGGCCCTCCTCCTCCGCCGGGCCGAGCGTCAGATGCGCGACCCCGGCCCAAGCCTGCGCGGCCCCGGCGAAGGCCGGACGCAAGACGGCCGGGTCGCATTCCGCGCCAGCCAGTGTCTGCGTCGCCTCGGCCAGCGTGTCCATGCGCGGCAGGACGTGGCGGTCGAGCGCCGCGTCGATATCGGCGAAGGCGGGACCGGCAAGGCTCGCGAGGAACGCGGCCGTGAGCGTGAGGGATCTCATAGCGACTCCAGAAAGGCTTCGAGCGCGGCCCGGTCGGCTTCGGTGAAGGTGGCGTAGCGGTCGCGGGCGGCGCGGCCCTCGCCATCGTGCCACAGGATCGCCTCCGACAGCGAGCGGGCGCGGCCGTCGTGAAGATATTGCCGGTGGCCCGAGACCTGCTCGGTCAGGCCGATCCCCCAGAGCGGCGGCGTGCGCCATTCCGCGCCGCTGGCCTGACCGGCCGGCAGGCCGTCGGCGAGACCGGGTCCCATGTCGTGAAGAAGGAAGTCGGAATAGGGCCAGATCAGCTGGAAGCTCTGCTCCGCCCGGTCGGCGAGCCGGTGGGTGACGTATTTCGGCACGTGGCAGGACGGGCAGCCGGCCTCGTGGAACAGTTCCTTGCCGCGCAGGACCTGCGGGTCCTCCACACGGGCGCGCTTCGGCACGGCGAGGTTGCGGGTATAGAAGGTGACGAGGTCGAGGCTGTCGCCGGAAATCTCGTACCCGCCCTGCTCGGGGTCGGCGCCCTGACGGGCCCCGCGGCAGGCGCGTTGCGCTTCGGTACAATCGCCGGCGGGGTCGGGGCGCAGCGGGGAGGCGATGCCGATATCGGCATTGAACGCGTCCGCCGCCTGCTGCCGCAGGGTGGGGGTGGTCGCCCGCACGCCGAAGCGTCCCAGCATCCAGGTCTCGTATTCCGGCGACCAGACGACGTTCGGCCGGCCCGAAATGCCGTCGCCGTCGAGATCGTCCGGGTCGGCATGGGCGAGGATATCGGCAGCCGGGATCGCTTCCGCCAGCCCCAGCCCGATCATCTGCGGCGCGACGCGCGGGCTCGTCGCCGTGTGCGGATCGAGCGGCCCGTAGGCGAGATCCGCAAGATGCCAGTCCGGGCGTCGGAGCGTCACCGTCTCGCCGCCGGGCAGGTCGACCCGCCCGGCCTCGACCCAGGACACCGCGACCCGCGCCTCGGCCGGCAC
Organism: uncultured Jannaschia sp.; assembly: GCF_947494055.1. Classification (GTDB taxonomy): domain Bacteria; phylum Pseudomonadota; class Alphaproteobacteria; order Rhodobacterales; family Rhodobacteraceae; genus Jannaschia. The sequence continues at coordinate 27,346 of NZ_CANLTR010000009.1, forward strand.
CCCGGCGATGGAGGCGTCGGAGAGCTGATGGCCGTAGACCGGATCGGGCCCGGCGCCGAGATAGCGGGTGAGTTCGTCCACCGGCACCTCGGGCACGCCCAGCCGGACGACGAGCGAGGTCGCATCGTCCGCCGGTCCCGCCGGCGCGTGGCCGCGCCCGTCCTTGACGTGGCAATCCTGACAGGAACGCGCATTGAACATCGGGCCGAGGCCGTCGGAAGCGAGGGTCGAGGCGGGCGCGGTCACCCAGAGCCGTTCGAAGAGGCCGTTGCCGAGCGCGAACTCGCCGCGCTGCGCGAAGTCCAGATCGGCCTGCGGCTGGCTGAACGCTTCCGCGTCGCCGCGGCGGCGGACGCTGCCCGCGCCGCCCTGATTGGCCTCGAAGCGCTCGGGTGCGTCGAAGCTGTCCGGGGGCGCGGTGATCGCGGCCACACGCGCGGCCTCCACCTCGGTGCGCGGCACGATGTCCAGATGCGGTTCGCCGATATCCGCGACGGACTGCGCCGAAACCGGAACGGCGGTTGCGAACAGCAGACAGGTCAGGCGAATGAGCGCTTTCATTGCCGCACGTTTCTGACTATATCGCTCGGGTATCAAGACCCGATCGTGCGAAAGGTGCTCGATGCCCGCCTTGCAGTTACGCCCCGTCGCACGACCCGATCCCGTATCCCCCATGATCGCCCTGCTGCGCCTGGCCGCGCTCGAATGCCGTGCCGCGCCGCGGGCCGATCTGCATGCCTGCACGGTGCTCGCGCCGGAAGCGGACGCCGCGGACTTCGCCGTCGCGCTGGCCCGCGCGCTCCCGTCCGCGACGGCCCGGCGGGTCGTCCTGTGGCGGCCGGGTGCGGAGGGCCTGTCCTTCGACGAGACGTGGATTCTTGCCTTGGCGGCGGCGCTGCGACGGGGCGACCGGGACAGCGTGCGGTTTCTGACCGGACGGCGCGTGCGACCCGAGGCGGTCCCGGTGCTGCGGCTCCTGCTATCGGGGCTGGCGCGGAACTTGGAATCGTTCTAAACGTTCCCATATCCTGAACCGGGCGAGCCAGCATCCCGCCAGCCAGCTCACGCACCCATTCAAGGAGGTCCATCATGGCCCAGACCGCATCCGACCTATCGACCGACGCCAGCGTCGAGATCGCCGCCGCCCTGAACCAGGCGCTGGCGGAGACCGTTGTGACCACCATGCTGGCGCAGAACTTCCACTGGAACGTGACCGGCATGTCCTTCGGTCCGCTGCACGAGTTGTTCCAGATGATCTACGAGGACCACTTCACCGGCCAGGACGACCTCGCCGAGCGGGTCCGCGCGATCGGCGAGACGGCCGAGGGCAAGCTCGCCGTGCATCTCGAGCGCTCGAAGGTGACCGAGGGTGACGCGCATGCCGAGGACCGGGAGATGATCCGCCACCTGGCGGAGGCGCAGGAGACGATCGGCGCGACGCTCGCCGGCCTTTCGGAGCTCGCCGCGAAGCATGGCGACGTCCGCACCGAGGATCTCGCCATCGAGCGGGGACGGGCCCACGACAAGTTCGCCTGGATGCTGCGCGCCCATCTGAACTGAGGCCGCGCCTCCGGGAACGCGTATTCGACCGATGACATGCCATTGCCGGCTGAAAGACCGGCGGTGGCGTCCTCGTTTCCAGGTTGGCTTCTAGCCGGCGTCGCGGGCGGCTTTCGGGACGGGGACGCCCTTCTTCAGACAGCGTTTCAGATAGGCCGGGCGCCAATGCGTGTAGCGCCCCATCGCCTGCTGCTGCGCGACGACGAGCGCGACGAAATCCGCCATCGCGCCCCCGTGCTTCTTCAGCCCTTTGCCGATCTTCTTCTGGCCCTTGGTCATCGAGCAGCCGATGCAATGCGCGCCGGCCGGGCCGGGGCGTTTGAACTTGCACACGCCGATGCAGGGGGTGGGGGTCTTGGCCATCATGTCCTCCGTAGGGCGAACGCCGCCAATGACCTCGGGCACCGGCGGCGGATCGTCGCGCCTTACTGGAAGACCGCGTCCGGATCGTCGAGGCTGTCCGACCCTTCGAACGCGATCTGCGGCCGGCCGAGCGCCGCCACCGCCCGTTCGATCTCGCGCGTCTGCGCGATGAGCCCGTCGATCGCAGCCTGGATCAGCGCGCCGCCGGCCTCGTTCGACGGGTCGAGCATCATGTCGTAGGGCATTCCCGCCTCGGCGGCGACCTTCATCTCCATCATCTCGAACTGCGTCGCGTCGAGCGCGGCGCCGAGGGCCCCGGCCACCGCGGGATCGCGCTCGGTGAGCAGATCCTCGAGCGAGGCCCCTTCAGTCACCGTGCCGTCACTGGCGACATAGGCGCCGCGATAGACGTTCCGGATGCCGAGCGCGTCGTAGAAATGGTCGTTATGGGTGTTGTCGGCGAAGCAGGAATGCTCTTCCTCCGGGTCGTTCAGCAAGAGGCCGAGTTGCATCCGCTCGCCCGCCTGCTCCCCGTAGGAGAGCGAGCCCATGCCGGTCAGGATGCGGTTGACGCCCTCGGGATCCGCCAGAACCTCCTCACGTGCGGCGCCGTTCTCGGCCCAGTTCGCGGCCATCTCCTCGAGGTCGGAGACGAGCAGGTCGGTCGCGGCCTTCAGATAGGCCCCGCGCCGGTCGCAATTGCCGTTGGTACAGGCGTCGTCCGTCGCGAAATCCGTCCAGGGCCGCTCGCCGGCGGAGGCGTCGTAGGCGCCGATATCCTGACCCCAGAGCAGGAACTCGACGGCGTGGTAGCCGGTCGCGACGTTGGCTTCCGCCCCGTCCGCCTCGTGCAGCGTGTCGCGCAGCAGGGCGGGGGTGATCTCCGTCGCGTCGATCTCCCGGCCCGAGAGCGTGATGGTCGGATTGGCGATGACGTTGAGGCCCGCGGCGGGGTTGGCGTCGGTTCCCTCCGCCGGTGCGGACCCTTCGGCGGCGACGTAGTCGATCAGCCCCTCGTCGAGCGGCCAGGCGTTCACCTGACCCTCCCACTCGTCCACGATCGGATTGCCGAAGCGATAGACCTCGGTCTGCTGGTAGGGCACGCGCGCCGCGAGCCAGGCCGCGCGCGCCGCGTGCAATCCTTCGGGCGACGGCGCGGCAAGGAACACGTCCACCGCCGTCTGCAGGTCGCGGGCGGTGGCGAGACTGTCGCCATAGGCGGCCGCCGCGATGTCGGCATAGGTGGCGAGCACCTCCGCCTCCTCGACGGCGAAAGCGGGACCGGCCAGCAGGGCGCAGAGAGCGGTGGTGGTCAGGATACGCATGGAAACTCCTAAGGTCAGTGAATCTGTCGGGACGGCGCGGTCGCGACACGGTGATCGCGCCGCCAGCCGGCGGTCAGGCGCAGGAGCGCGATGCCGGCGCGTTCGGCGGTCTGGACGGCGGAAAGCAGGCGGTCGCCCGGCACGAGCAGCGACAGGACGAACATCGCGTCCTCCCGTTCGCCCCGGGCGGCGAGGGTCACGACCTGCGCGATCACGGCCTCGTCCGCGCCGACGCAGCGGCAGGTGACGGCATGGCGCATGACCGGCCGGCGGGTGCCCGAGGTGAGGAGGGCGGCGAAGTCGGCCCAGGCCTCGCGCGCCATGTCGCCGCCGGCCGGCCCGAACGCCTCCGCGAAGACGCCTTCGACGCGGGTGCGGCCCTCCGGGCCGTCGAACCAGTCGCGAAGCAGCATCACGCCGAGCGCCTGCGCGCCGTCCATCGCCTGCAGGTCCGCGACGGTCGCCGCACCGGGATTGGGCGGCGGGGTGAGGGGATCGTGCAGGCTCATTTCGTCAGGATCAGCTTACCGGCGCGCGTCAGGCGCAGCAGATACGTCTCCTCGCCCAGCACGATCCGGGCGGTCCGGCTGCAGTTCAGCAGGTCCTCGGCCCGGTAGACGGGACCGGGCTCGCCCGGCGCGGGGGGGTGCGTCGCGCCGTTCACGACGGCCTCCACCGCAGGAGCGTTTCGCGGGGGTCATCCTCGAATGTCTCGGTTCGTCCGGTCCAGGTCATCTCGCCTCCGTCTGGATTGGCCCGTCGCGACGGGCTGGATCCGGGCTCGCCTGCAACGCCGCCGGCTGGCTGGGATACCTATTCCTGACAAAAGCAGTCGGAGTTGGCAAGCAGGTTCGCGACGCAGGGCGACCACCGCGCTTCAAAGCCCGGGAAATGCTGCGAAGCTTCGTCCGATGCCGTCAGCGCGCGCGCCAGTTCTCCAGCGCCGGCACGGTTTCCGCTGCCGAGTCGAGCATCCGGTCGAGCAGGGACCAGAAGAACGCATCGCCCGGATAGCCTTCCATCCGGTCGATCTCGATGCCGTCCTCCACCAGCACGAAGGTCGGCGTGACGACGAGCCGCCCGCCGAGTTCGAGATCTTCGGGCAGGGGGTCGTGGATGTCGACACGTCGGAGCGGCGCGGCGCGTCCCTCGGGGGATTTCGGGTAGATCGGCGCGATCTCCGCGTTCCAGCGCGCGCACCAGATGCAGCCGATCTCCTCCCCCATCACCAGTTCGACCTCGGCCCGCGCGGGCAGGGCGGCCAGACCGGCGAGCAGGACGAGGCGGAGCAGGACGCGCATGGTTGCGAGGTAGGCGCGCCGCCCCGCTGCGGCAAGCCGGCGCTCGGGCGCTTTGCCGTTTCCGTCGCGCCCGCCGGCCGCTAGAGGTGGCAACGCCCGTTCCGACCGAAAGGACCCGTCATGCTCCGCTCGACCCTCGCCGCCCTCGCCGTCACCGCGACCGCCGCCACGGCGCAGGAGGTCGCGATCGAAACCTACGATGGCAGCGTCGCGGATGCGGCCTTCGCGGTGGAAAACGCGATCACCGGGATGGGGCTCCGCATCGTCTTCACCGGCAATGTGGGCGAGATGCTGGAGGAGACCGGGGAACAATTCGGGCTGGGCCCCTCGCCGGTGGGGCCGGATGCCAAGACCTTCATGTTCTGCTCGATGACGGCCGGTCGGGACGCGATCGTGGCGGACCCGGCCAATCTGGCGAACTGCCCGCTCAGCATCTTCGTGGCGGAGATCGACGGCGGGGCGGTGATCGGGCACCGCGTCTACGCGGAGGAGACGATGGCCCCGCTCAACGACCTCCTGGACGAGATCGTGACCGAGGCCGCCGCCTGGTAGGTCAGGTCTCGACCGGCAGGCCGGCCTTCTTCCAGCCGGCCATCCCGCCCTCGATCACCGTGGCGTCGTAACCCATCCGTCGCAGCGTGTCCGCAGCCATCGCCGCCCGGCCACCGGCGGCGCAGAGCACGTGGACACGTCCGTTCCCCATCCGCTCGGTTAGACGGGACTCGGCGGTCTCGGCCGTGGCGTCCGCGCGCATCTCGAGCGTGCCGCGCGGCACGAGGAACGCGCCGGGCACCGCGCCCGACTGGCCGAGCTCCGCCGGCTCGCGCACGTCGAGGATGAGCTCGCCCGAGCCTTGCGCCTCCTCCGGCGTGACGGTGGCGACGTTGGCCCGGGCCTCGGCGACGAGGTCCTTCATGGTCGATGGCATGTGCGGTTCTCCCTTGTGTTCGCGCGTCAGGCGAAGGCCCGACGGCTCTTGATGATTTCCTCGAGATGCTGGGCGTCTTCCTCGACGAGCTTCGCGCGTTCGAGATAGAGCTTCTTGCTGACGTCGTGGGCGGAGGAGCGTTCGGCCATCTGCCGCAGCAAAGCCGTGCGCCCCTTGTGCGCCCGCAGCAGGTCGAACAGGTCGTGGTCCAACGCCTCCTCCTGCACCGCGCTCAGCGGCTCGATGGTGTAGGCATGTCCGGTATGGCAGTGGAAGCGCGTGGGCAAGCCGTCCCTGATCTCCCAGAGTACGCCGTCGCAATGCGGACAATTGTAGGGCGACAGCTCTCCCAGACGTTCCTCGTTCGACATGCTGGCGCCCTCCAAGCTGGCGATCTTCAGTTCGAGCCTGATTTCCATTCGGATTTCGCGCGCCGGGCCGCAGGGTTGGCCCGCAATCTCGGCGAGACGCGTCGCGAGCCGGTCGAGCGGCACCGCCTTGAGCGTGGCGCGCGGCATGTCGGGGCTGTCGCCGGTGTCGGGATGCTGTATCAGCACGCGCTTGCCGCAGCGCGCGATGGCTTGCGCACCCGCCGCGCCGTCGTTCATAAGCCTGGAGAGCACGACCGCGACCGTCCGGCTCGACCGGTAGACCGCCGCCGAACGGAACCGCGGGTCGATCGCAGGCCGGAAGTTGTTCTCGTGGGCGCCCCGGTGCAGGTGGATGTGGTTTCGGCCATCATCATGTACTTGTCGAGCAGGGCGAAGACGATCTCGCCCTCGCGGATCGGATCGTTCTCGGCCCCCTCCTTCAGCGGCAGGTCGCTTTAGGGCGCGAGAAGTTCGGCGCCGCACATGTCCGACATCGTCGAGTGGTGCTTGCAGACGAACAGGGCCGCCGGCAGGTCCGCCGGCAGGCCGGGCAACAGCATCTTCAACGCCTCGAAGCTTCCCGCGACCCGCCGATTACGATCGTGTCATGGATGTCGCTCCGCATAACCGTGTCCGTTCGGCCCTCATTTGTCATATTCACAGCCAAACCGGCTCGTTTGATTATCAGATATTAAGCCGTGAGGCGAGCTGAACGACGATCAGGCGGCCCAGACCGATCCCTCCGTCGACGAGGGTACGGACGATCGCTTCCCCGTCGTCGGTACCTGAGCGTCCGCGGGCGGGCTGGGGGCGTTGAGCGAGATGCTCGCCTAGGTACGCCCCGGCGGCGAGGCGGCCTGCGTCGTGGTCCAACATCTCGCCGCGGATCAAAAGTCGTTGCTACACGAATTGCTGCAGAACCACTGCAAGGTCCTAGTCGCGTAGATCGCCTTGGACGAGCCGATCGAGGCCGGGCGGATCTACGTCGTGCCGCCTGGCAAGCTTGCCGAGGTACGCAATAACCGCCTGCATCTGATCACCCGGCCGGAGACCGATAAGCTGTTCCGCCCGATCGACCATTTCTTCGACAGCCTCGCGATGGGGCGGGGCCGCAACGGCTATTGCGTCGTGCTGTCGGGAACCGGGTCGGACGGGTCCGCCGGCCTGCGGGCCGTGAAGGCGGCCGGCGGCTTCGCGATCGCGCAGGAAAGCGGCAACGCGCGGTTTCCCTGCATGCGCGACTCGGCGGTCGCGACCGGGCTGATCGTATTCATGCTGCCCGGCCCGGCCATCGTGCCGCGGCTGGAAGAGATCATGTGTCACCGCCGGAGCATCGACGACGACGTCCGCCGCGAACAGATGCGAGCCGGAATCGAGCGGGCGCTTCCGGCGATCACCGACAAGCTGCGCGAGGTGACCGGGCACGACTTCTCGGACTACAAGCGGGGCACGATGATCCGCCGGATCGAACGGCGAATGATGTTGATGCGGATCGACGACGTCCGGTCCTTCGTCGATCGGCTGACCGACGAGGAGCACGAGGCCAGCGTTCTGGGTCAGGAGTTCCTGATCGATGTCATCGCGTTCCTCCGTGACCCGGATGCTTTCGAGGCCCTGCGTCAAAAGGTTATTACGCCAGCGCTTGACCGCGAGGGCGTCGGGTGCGTGTCTGGGTGCGCGGCTGCTCCAGCGGGGAGGAGGCCTATCTGATTGCGATACTGTTCCTCACGGAGATGAAGGCGCGCGACGACCGTCGCCCGCTGCGGATCTTCGGAACCGACATCGACACCCACGCGCTCCTCGCCGCGCGTTACGGGCTCTACAGCGCGGCATCGGCCGCCGCGCTCGGCGAGGACCGGCTGGCGCGGTTCTTCCAGGTCGAGAGCGGGCAGTACCGGGCGCGGCCCGAGCTGCGCGAGGTCTGCGTCTTCGCGCCCCACAACATGGTGCAGGACCCGCCCTTCTCGCGGCTCGACCTGATTTCCTGCCGTAACCTGATGATCTACCTGTCGTCGGACCTGCAGCGGCGCGTCATGCCACGGTTCCATTTCTCGCTGAAGCCGCACGGCTACCTGTTCCTCGGGCCGTCCGAGGGGATCGCCGGCGACGACCGTCTTTTCGACGTCGTCGACAAGTCGCATCGCCTGTTTCGTCGCAACGACGAGATCGAGCCGAGCTATTCCTCGCTCACCGATCCGCTGCCGCGCGCGCGCGACAGCAAGGCGATGGGACGCGGGCGTGGGCCGTCGGGCACCGAGATGCCGCAGACGGCGACGCGGGAAGTGGCCGCCGAGCGGGAGTTCCTGCGCCGCTATGCCGCGCCCTTCGCCGTCGTGTCCCGGGCGGGGGAGGTGCGCTACCTGTCGCACGGCATGACCCGGTTCGCCCGGCCGGCGCAGGGCACGCCGTCGAACCAGATCGACACGTTCCTCGCCGGCGAACTCCGGGTGCCGACGCGGACCGCGCTCGCCGCCGCGGACGAGGGCGGTGAAGAGCACACGATCCCCGGCGTTCTCGTCCGCCAGCCGGAGGGCGAGCCGCAGGTCTTCGACGTGTCCGCCGCGCCGATGCGCTCGGGCACCGACGAGTTCCTCGTCGTGCTGAGCGGCGTGCGCGCGACCGACGTGCAGAGCATCGGCGCGGTCGTCGAGACCCGCGACTCTGTCGATCGCGACATCCTCGAACAGGAGAACGTCCGCCTGCGCCGCCAGCTCTCCGCCGCGTTGCAGGAATACGAGACCAGCGGTCAGGAGCTCAAGAGCACCAACGAGGAGCTCATGAGCATGAACGAGGAGCTGCAGAGCTCCAACGAGGAGCTCGAGACCTCCCGCGAGGAGCTGCAGTCGATCAACGAGGAACTCGAGACCGTCAACGCCGAGCTGCGCGAGAACAACCGCCAGCTCATGCGCGCGAACTCGGACCTGAAGAACCTGTTCGAGAGCACCGACGTCGCCGTGCTGTTCCTCGATCGCAATTTCTGCGTGCGCAACTACACCCCCGCCACGACCGTTCTCTACGGTGTGCGCCAGCGCGACATCGGGCGGCCGATCTTCGATCTGAGCTCCCGGATCGAATATCCCCAGCTCAAGTCCGACGCCGAGACGGTGGACGCCACGCTGCAGCCGATCGACCGGGAGGTTCGGATCGAGAGTTCGGACGAGACGTTCCTGCTGCGGATGAAGCCGTACCGGACGACCGACGACCGGATCGACGGCTACGTCCTGTCCTTCGTGGACATCACCGCGCGCACGCGGACCGAAGCGGTGCTCGAGCAGAACCGTCGCAACCTCGCAGAGCAATATGCCGAGCTCGAGAACCTCTACGACACCACGCCGGTCGGCCTGTCGCTGATCGATCGGGACTTCCGGTACATCCGCATCAACGAGACGCTCGCGCGGATCAACGGCATCACCGTCGCCGACCATATCGGCAAACGCTTCCAGGACCTGCTGCCGAAACTCGCCGACGAGATGACCGGACTGTACCGGGAGGTCTTCGACACCGGCGAGCCGCATCTCGGCATGGAGATCCACGCATCGCTGCCCTCGGCGCCCTACGACGTGCGCGACTTCATCAGCGACCTCTACCCGGTCTTCGTCGACGGGAAAGTCCGGTTCGTCGGCACCTGCGTGCGCGAGGTGACGGACCTGACCCGCATGATCCACCGGGTCGCGCAGCAGAACCAGAGCCAGCGCCTGCTCCTCGCCGAGTTGCAGCACCGGGTGAAGAACACGCTTGCGACGATCCGCGCCATTTCCCGGATGCTTCTGAAGGGCGCGACGGATGCCGAGGATTTCCACCTTCGGCTGAGCGACCGGCTGACCGCCATCGCCCGCACGCACGATCTGCTGACGGATGCGGACTGGAGCACGGCGCAACTGCGCGACATCATCCTGTCGGAGGCCAGTCCCTATCAGCGCGACGACCGCAACAGCGTCCGCATCACCGGACCCGCGGTCCCCCTCGACGCGAAACAGGCGCTCGCCCTCGGCATGGCGATCCACGAACTGATGACGAACGCGGCCAAGTACGGCGCGTTGTCGAACGATACCGGTCGCATCAACATCGCGCTCGAATACGACGAGGAGACCGGGAGGAAGTCGATCAGGTGGACGGAGGTCGGCGGGCCGCCGGTCGGCGACCCCGGCGGCCGGCAGGGATTCGGGACCGTCGTGATCGAACGGGTGCTGAAGGCCGATATCGGCGCAGAGATCGAAACGAATTATGCGCCCGGCGGGTTACAAGTCACGGCAACGTTCTGAACAACAGGGAAGACGGCACCTTGAGCGATCACGACATTCTCGTTCTGGAAGACGAATCGCTCATCGCGATCGACATCGAAATGACGCTCGACGGGGCCGGCTACCGGGACGTCCGGGTGTTTCACGACGCGGATTCCGCCGCGAGCTACCTGTCGGCCGCCCGGCCGCGCGCCGCCCTTCTCGACATGAATCTCGGCAACGGCCAGACCAGCGTCGGAATCGCCAGCCAGCTCGAATCCGCGGGTGTGCCGTTCCTCTTCCTCACCGGGTACACCAATTCCACGGTGGACCTGCCCGAACCCCTCGCCGCGCACCGCAAGCTCACCAAGCCCTTCAACGACGACACGTTGCTGCGCGAACTGCAAAAGCTCCTGGAAGCGGGAGATGCCGCACCCTGAGGCGAACCGGTCCGCGTGGCATTGCGGTCGCGCGCCGCAATCTCCACGATGCGCCCGAAACGGGGCGACGGGGAGACCGGCATGTATCTTGGAATGGATTTGGGCACGTCGGGACTGAAGGCCATCCTGACCGACGCGGACGGACGCGTCATCGACGGGGTGGAGCGGCCCTACGGCAACCCGCATCCGCATCCGGGCTGGTCCGAGCAGGACCCGGCGGACTGGATCGCGGCCTGCGAGGCGGCGATCGACGAATTGCAGGCCAGGCACGGCGACGCGATCGCCGCGTTGCGCGGCATCGGGCTCAGCGGCCAGATGCACGGCGCGACGCTCCTGGATGCGGACGACGCGGTCCTGCGGCCCTGCATCCTGTGGAACGACACCCGCTCGGCGGCGGAGGCCGCCCGGCTCGACGCAGTGCCGGGCATTCGCGACATCACGGGCAACATCGTCTTCCCCGGCTTCACCGCGCCGAAGCTCCTGTGGGTGAAGGCGCACGAGCCGGAGGTCTTCGCCCGCATCGCCAAGGTCCTGCTGCCCAAGGACTACCTGCGCTTCTGGCTGACCGGCGGCCACGTCGGCGACATGTCCGACAGCGCCGGCACGTCCTGGCTCGACACCGGCGCGCGCGCGTGGTCGGACGCGGCGCTCGAGGCGGGGCACATGCGGCGCGACCAGATGCCCGATCTCTGCGAAGGGAGCGAGGTCAGCGGCGACCTGCGAGAAACGCTGCGGCAGCGCTGGGGCATCTCCGGTCGGGTGGTCGTCGCCGGCGGGGCGGGCGACAACGCCGCCGCGGCCTGCGGGGCGGGGTGCTTCGCGGAAGGGCAGGGGTTCCTGTCGCTCGGCACGTCCGGGGTGCTGCTCGCGGCGAAGGACAGCTACGCGCCCGACCCGGCCTCGGCGGTGCACACCTTCTGCCACGCCGTGCCCGACCGCTGGTACCAGATGGGGGTGATCCTCGCCGCCACCGATTGCCTGAACTGGCTGTCCCGCAATGTGGGTACCGCGGCGGGCGAATTGATGGGGAAGCTGCCGGACAAGGTTTCCGGCCCGTCCGACCTGACGTTCCTGCCGTATCTCTCGGGCGAGCGGACGCCGCATAACGACGCCCGGATGCGCGGGGCCTTCGTCGGGCTCGACGTGGCGCACGACACCACCGACATGACGCAGGCGGTGGTCGAGGGCGTGTCCTTCGCGCTGCGCGATTGCCTCGCGGCGCTGGAGGGGACGGGAACGAAGCTCGACCACCTCATCGCGATGGGCGGCGGCGCGCGGTCGCGCTACTGGCTGGAGACGCTGGCCAGCGTGCTGAACCTGCCGCTCGGCATTCCGGCGGGCGGCGAGTTCGGCGGCGCGCTCGGCGCGGCGCGGCTCGCCATCGCGGCGGAGACCGGGGCCGATCCGGCCGCCATCATGACCCCGCCGGAGATCGGCGAGACGATCGAGCCCCGCGCCGACCTGACCGAGCGCTACGGCGCCGCATGGCAGCGATACCGCGCCCTGTATCCGGCGATCTCGGGCGCGACGGCCTGATCCCGGTCACTTCGCGGCGCGGTTCACCCGGTGTACCGCGCCGGCCGCGACCGGCTGCCAGGGCGACATAGTGCCGTCGGGCCAGGTCACGCGCAATTCCGCCCGCTCCGCGGACCCGAGCCCGAAATGCAGCGGCACGAGGCTGCCGCTGACATGCCCGCCTCCGACCGTGCGCTCCCGCGTCTGTACGAGGTCGCCGACGCGCAGCTCCACGAATGCGCCCACGGCATAGGCGTTCGGCCCGTCCTGTCGCGGATCGACGGCGAGCCAGTTCCCCGTTCCCTCGGTCGCGTTCTGCCAGACTTCGAGCGGCGCACGGCGGTTCACCACGACGAGGTCGAGACGCCCGTCCCCGTTCAGGTCGGCGAAGCCGGCGCCACGCGACCGCTCCGTCGTGGCGATCCCCGCGACGTCCGCCCGCTCCGCGAAGGTCCCGTCGGCCTGCTGCATCAGAAGGTTGTTCGGGTCCGCCATCGCCAGCCCCGGCATCTGGTCGACATTGCCCTTGGCGATGAAGAGGTCGGGCCGCGTGTCGTTGTCCACGTCCGCGAACTCCGCGTGCCAGCCGGTGGAGGGGCGCCCGTCGCCGCCGGTGAAGGGCCGCTGCGCGAAGGTGCCGGTCTCGTAGGGAACGATCTCGAACCGCTCGCCGTCATTCGTCATCAGCATCTGGTCGCCCATCGAGGTCAGGAACACCTCCGGCAGCCCGTCGCCGGTCAGGTCGCGGCTGGCGATGCCCATGCCCCACAGCATCAGCGGATCCCACCCGTCCTCGGGACCGAGTTCCCGCAGCGGATCGAGCGACCACATCTGCTCGTAGCCGTCGCGGATATAATATTGCCGGTCGTTGGAAATCCGCAGCATCGGCCGCCCGTCCCGGCGCCAGTCCGAGATCAGCATCGACAGCGGGCAGAAGCCCGGTTCGAGCGGCACCGGGACGCCGTAACGCCGCCCCTCCGGTCGGAGCAGCCAGTTCGTGTCGCATGTGCCGAACGGCCCCTCGGGATCGTCCGCGTCGACGTAGTTCCCGATCGCCAGCGTCGGCAGCGCGGCGTCCCCCTCCCAGGTCGCGGCGAAGGCCGTGGACCATTCCTCGCCCGCGGGGAGCTCCCACGCCGCGGTCGCGTCAGAGAAGGTACAATCCCCGTGGCCGCGTAGCGCCACGTTCGGGCCGTTGCGCAGGACCATGAGGTCCACGATCGCATCGCCGTCGAGATCGAGCGGATAGGCCCCGGTCACGCCGGCAAGCCCGCCCATCTCGCCTGGTTCGAACCGGATCGTCCCTTCGGGTTCGGACGTGTTGACGAGAAGCGTGGCGGGCGCCTCTCCGCCGGCAGCGAACAGGTCCGATCGTCCGTCGCCGTTGCAGTCGAAGAGGGCGACGCCGCCGCCCACGAAATGCGCCCAGCCCCCGAGATATTCGTGGCTGACGGGCAGGGCGGCCGCCCGATCGACAAATCGCGGTTCCGCGGCCGCGACCGGCCCGGCGAGGCAAGATGTGACCGCTAACAGGATTGACGCCACGTCGTGACGCGTCGGACAGGATTTCGGCATCTTCCGGCATGGTCCCGGACCGGGTTTCAGTTTGACGCGCACGGCTTTCCTGAGCATGGTCTGCGCCGAGGCGAAGAACGCCGCAGCGGTCGAACCATACCGCGACAGAGTCTGGGAGGACATCCGAATGATGAAAAGAACCGTTCTGGCGAGCGCCACCGCGATCGCCACCCTCGCCACGTCCGGCGCCGTCCTGGCGCAGGACGGCCCGACGATCGGCGTCAGCTGGTCGAACTTCCAGGAGGAGCGCTGGAAGACCGACGAGGCCGCCATCAAGGAGGCACTCGACGCCGCCGGCGCGACCTACATCTCCGCCGACGCGCAGGCCTCCGCCGCCAAGCAGCTCACCGATATCGAGGCCCTGATCACCCAGGGCGCCGACGCCCTCATCATCCTCGCGATGGACAAGGACGCGATCGGCCCGGCGATCCAGGCCGCCGACGACAACGGCATTCCCGTCGTGGGCTACGACCGCCTGATCGAGGACGAGCGCGCCTTCTACATCACCTTCGACAACAAGGGCGTCGGCCGCATCATCGCCGAGACGGTGACCGAGGCGCAGCCGGAGGGCAACTTCGCCATCATCAAGGGTGATCCGGGCGACCCGAACGCGCTGTTCCTGCTCGAGGGCATGATGGAAGTGATCGGCGACGACGTCGAAGCCGGCACGATCAATATCGCCTGCGAGTCCTTCACCGATGGCTGGCAGCCCAACAACGCGCAGCAGAACATGGAGCAGTGCCTGACGCAGACCGGCAACGAGATCGACGCGGTCCTGGCCGAGAACGACGGCATGGCCGGCGGCGTGATCGCGGCGCTCTCCGATCAGGGCATGGAAGGGCTGCCGGTGGGCGGACAGGACGGCGACCTCGCTGCTTTGAACCGCGTCGCGCGCGGCACGCAGACCGTCTCGGTCTGGAAGAACTCGAACGAGCTCGGAAAGCGCGCCGCCGAGATCGCCGTCTCGCTTGCGGAAGGGACGGCCATGTCCGACGTCGAGGGGGCCGAGCAATGGTCCGGCGGCGAGAAGGGCGTGGAGATGAGCGCCATCTTCCTCGAGCCGACTCCGATCACGCAGGACAACCTGAACGAGGTGATCGATGCCGGTCACATCAGCCAGGAACAGGCCTGCGAGGGCGCCGAGGCCGGCGTCGCCGCCTGCGAAGGCTGATCGCGATGGTCCCGGTGCCGACGACGCCGGGACCTGCCCGCCGGGGCCGATCGGTCCCGGCGGTCGAGACTTTCCCCGGAGACGGTCCGGGGCACGGAAGACGGGACGGGGAATGACCGACCACACCAGCAATACCGCGACCGACAACGTCGCGGCACATGGCGGGCAGGGGCCGCGCCGTGGCAATCTCTTCGCCCGGTTCGTCGGCGCGACCGAACTGGATACCCGACTCCTCGGCATGGTCGGCGCGCTCGCGCTGATCTGGGTCGGGTTCCACGTCTACGGTGAGCTGGCCAACGGGTTCGGTGCGTTCCTGACGCCCCGGAACCTCTGGAACCTGACGGTCCAGACCTCCTCCATCGGGATCATGGCCTGCGGCATGGTGCTCGTCATCATCACCCGCAACATCGACCTGTCGGTCGGGTCCATCCTCGGCTTCTGCGCCATCATCATGGGCGTCGTGCAGGTGAACATCCTGCCGCAATATCTGGGCCTCGGGCATCCGCTGATCTGGATCATCGCCATCCTCTGCGGCCTCGCGATCGGGACCGCGATCGGCGCGTTCCACGGCGCGCTCATCGCCTACGGACGCATCCCGGCCTTCATCGTGACGCTGGGCGGGCTCCTCGTCTGGCGCGGCGCGGCCTTCCTCGTCGCCCGCGGCGAGACGATCTCGCCCGTCGATCCGACCTTCTCGCTTCTGGGCGGCGGGCCCTACGGTTCGATCGGGGCGGTCGGCTCCTGGATCGTGGGCATCATCGGCTGCGTCGCGGTGATCGGACTCATCGCCTTCGGCCGTCGTCAGCGCGTACGCTTCCACTTCCCCTTGCGTCCGATCTGGGCCGAGGCGGTGCTCGCCGCACTCGGCTGCGCCGTGGTCATCGGGGCCGTGCAGCTGGTGAACGCGTATTACTGGCCCTCGGGCATCGTGCGCCGTTACGCCGAAGCCGAGGGGATAACGGTCCCGGAGGGCGGTCTCGAGATCTCGCACGGCTTCGCGATTCCGGTCCTGATCCTGCTCGCCGTGGCCATCGTCATGTCGGTCGTCATGCGGATGACGCGCTTCGGCCGCTACGTCTACGCGATCGGCGGCAATCCGGAAGCGGCGGAACTCGCGGGCATCAATTCCAGGATGATGACGGTCAAGATCTTCGCGATCATGGGCTTCCTCGCCGGGCTCTCCGCCGTCGTCGCCTCGGCCCGTCTCAACTCGGCGACCAATGCCCTGGGCGAGCTCGACGAACTCTTCGTGATCGCGGCCGCCGTCATCGGGGGCACCTCGCTCGCCGGCGGGATCGGCACCATCTACGGCGCGATCCTCGGCGCGCTGGTGATGCAGTCGCTTCAGACGGGCATGGTGCTCGTGGGCTTCGACGCCGCGATGCAGCGGGTCGTGGTGGGCGGCGTGCTCGTCCTCGCGGTCTGGCTCGACATCCTCTACCGCCGCAGATCGAAGTGAGGGAGGGACAGATGGCCCAGACGCAGACCGCAAGACAGGCCGGAGGCACGCCGCTGGTCGAGCTTCGCGACATCTCCATCGCGTTCGGCGGCGTGCAGGCGGTCGATGCCGTTTCGCTCGACCTCTATCCGGGCGAGGTCGTGGGCCTCCTCGGGCACAACGGCGCAGGCAAGTCGACGCTGATCAAGATCCTGTCGGGCGCCTATAAAAAGGACTCGGGCGAGATCCTCATAAATGGCGAGCGGGTGGAAATCGACAGCCCCGCCGACGCCCGCCGCCACAACATCGAGACGATCTACCAGACGCTCGCGCTCGCCGACAATCTCGACGCCGCCTCCAACCTCTTCCTCGGCCGCGAGCTGACGACGCCGCTGGGCTTCGTGGACGACGCCAAGATGGAAGCCGAGACGCGGAAGATCCTCGCCAAGCTCAATCCGAACTTCCGCAAGTTCAGCGAGCCGGTCAGCGCGCTTTCCGGCGGACAGCGGCAATCGGTCGCCATCGCCCGCGCGGTCTATTTCAACGCGAAGATCCTGATCATGGACGAGCCGACCGCCGCGCTCGGCGTCCACGAGACGAAGATGGTGGCCGACCTGATCCACGAACTGAAGGCGCAGGGCCTGGGCATCTTCCTCATTTCCCACGACACGCGGGAGATGATGGAGCTTTGCGACCGCGTCTCGGTGATGAAGAACGGCCAGATGATCGGAACCGAGCGCGTCGAGGACGTGACCGAGGACGACATCCTGTCGATGATCATCATGGGCAAGAACCCGAAGCGCGAGCCCGTGCCGGCCTGAGCCGTCGCATTGACGCCGTCCCTCCGGGGCGGCAGGACCGGCCCCGCGCCGTTCGCGAGGGCCCGCCATGCAAGCCGACATTCCCCTGACCCGCGACCTGCTGCTCGTCGGCGGCGGCCACGCGCATGCGTTGGTCCTGCGTCGCTGGGGCATGGACCCGCTGCCGGGCGTTCGGGTCACGATGGTCAATCCCGGAGCCGACGCGCCTTATACGGGCATGCTGCCCGGCCACGTCGCCGGCCATTACGACCGCGACGCGCTCGACATCGCCCTCGTGCGGCTGGCGCGCTTCGCCGGCGCGCGGCTGATCGACGGGGCGGTGACCGGGATCGACGCCGAGGCGCGGCGCGTCACCGTCGCCGGACGCGGGCGCATCGAATACGACGTCGCGTCGCTCGATGTGGGCATACATTCCGACATGCCGGACCTGCCGGGCTTCGCCGAGCACGGCACGCCTGCCAAGCCGCTCGACCTCTTCGCGCGGGGCTGGCGGGCGCATCTCGCAGCGGCCCGGACGGGCGCGCCGGCCGGTGTCGCGGTGATCGGCGGCGGGGTGGCCGGGATCGAGCTCTCGATGGCGATGGCGCACGCGTTTCGTGAGGCGGACGTTGCGGCACGCGTGACGGTCCTCGAGGCGGCGCCGGACCTGACCGGCGCCGGCCGGCGGGCGCGACGGCGTCTGCTAGACGCGATGGAGGGACTGGGCGTCGTCCTGCGGACCGGCGTCGAGGTCGCGGCCATCCATGCGGACCACGTCGCGCTGGCGGGGGGCGCGACGATTCCCGCGGCCTTCGTCGTCGGCGCCACTGGGGCACGCGCCCATCCTTGGCTGGCGCAGTCCGGCCTGCCCGTCCACGAAGGCTTCGTCCGCGTCGGTCCGACGCTCGCGGTCGAGGGGCGGGCGGACCTGTTCGCGGCGGGCGATTGCGCGCATCTGACCCACGCGCCCCGCCCGAAGGCCGGCGTCTATGCCGTCCGCGCCGCGCCGGTCCTGCACCGCAACCTGCGCGCCGCTCTGTCGGGTGGCTCTCTCCGGACCTACCGGCCGCAGCGGACCTATCTCAAGCTGATTTCGCTCGGTGGAAAACATGCGGTGGCGGAAAAGGCCGGATTCGCCGTGGCGGGGTCGTGGCTCTGGCGCTGGAAGGATCGGATCGACCGGCGGTTCATGGCGAAGCTGACCGACCTGCCGACGATGGCGCGAACCCCGCTGCCGGCAATCGTCGCCGATGGCGTTCGCGACGTCACGGGCGATGCGCCGCTCTGCGGTGGCTGCGGCTCGAAGGTCGGGGCGGGCGCGCTCGGAACGGTGCTGGCCGCGATGCCGCCCCCGGCGCGTGACGACGTGCTGTCCCAACCCGGGGACGACGCGGCGGTCCTGCGGGCCGGGCCGGGGCGTCAGGTCTTCACGACCGACCACCTGCGCGCGTTCACCGAGGATCACGCGCTGATGGCACGGATCGCCGCGATCCATGCCCTGGGCGACGTCTGGGCGATGGGCGCGGCGCCACAGGCGGCGCTTGCGAACCTCGTCCTGCCGCGCATGTCCGAGGAGCTGCAGCGACGGACGCTCGCCGAGATGATGGCGGCTGCTGGCGCGGTCCTGCGCGACGCGGGAGCGGACCTCGTGGGCGGACACACCACGATGGGCGCGGAACTGACCGTCGGGTTCGCGATCACCGGCCTGCACGATGGCATGCCGATCGGCCATGGGGGCGCGCGACCGGGCAACGCGCTCCTGCTCACCCGCCCGATCGGCAGCGGGACCCTGCTCGCGGGGGAGATGGCAGGACGGGCGCGGGGACGCGACGTCATGGCCGCCTTGGCGGCGATGTCGCGACCGCAGGGCGACGCGGCGGCGATCCTCGCGGGCGCGCACGCGATGACCGACGTGACCGGGTTCGGACTCGCGGGGCATCTCTCGGCGATCTGCCGGGCGAGCGGCTTCGGCGCGGAAATCGCGCTCGACGACGTGCCGGTTTACGCGGGTGCGCTGGCGCTCGCGGAGGCGGCGGTGCGCTCGACTCTTTATCCGTCGAATGTCGCGGCGGCGCCGGTGATCGGGGCGGCGGGGCCGCGCGGCACGCTGCTGCACGATCCGCAGACGGCGGGCGGATTGCTCGCCGCGGTCGATCCGGAGATGGCGCCGAGTTTGGTCGAACGCCTGCGGGCGGCCGGGCACGACGCGGTGCGGATCGGGACGATCACGGAAGATCCCGTCTTGCGCTGTCTTTGACACCAGCGGCCGGGAACTGCCCGGCCCGGCAACCGGGCGTCATTCGACCGGCACGCGTTCCGCGATCCTAAGGGCCCGCTCCGCCGCGCGGTCCAGGTCCGTCTCATCGAGCCCGCCCAGATCGATCCGTCCGATCTCCGTCCGGCCGCCCGAATTGTCGCGGTAGCGCCGGTCGTAATGCCGCTCGATCAGATCCCGCGCCATCTCCGCGTGACGCCCCTCGGCCGCCATCGCATGCCACGCCGCGACCTGGTCACGCGAATGGTAGGGGCGCAGCGTGTCGATGCGCCTCGCCAGCAGGTCCGCATCCGCGGTCAGGTCCGGATAGGTGGTCGTCAGGAACCGTCCGCGCGCCTCGGAGCTGGCTTCGAGCCGGAGCGTCTCGGCCCGCCCCATCGCCGTCCAGAGCGAGGGCGGCAGGCGCAGGCGGCCGATCGCGTTGCTTTCCGCCTCGACGAAGACGGGCCGTGCCGGGTCCTGCCGGTCGAGCGCCCGCGCGAGTTGCGACTCGAACATCTTCTGCGCCGGCTGCCCGCCCGGCATGGCGCCGAAATTGGAACCCCGGTGACGCGCGAGCCCTTCGAGGTCGACGATCTGTCCGCCCACCGCCGCGATCCGGTGCAGGAGCTCGGTCTTGCCGGACCCCGTACCGCCATCGACGACGATCAGGCGCAGGCCGAGCGGCGCCTCGTAGAGCCGGCGCGACACGAGCCGGCGGTAGCTGCGGTAGCCGCCGTCGAGCACCTCCACCCGCCATCCGATCTGCGCGAGGATCGAGGCGAAGGCGTTCGACCGCTGCCCGCCGCGCCAGCAATAGACGAGCGGCCGCCAGCCGCCCCCACGGTCCGCGAGCGGGCCTTCGATATGCGCCGCGGCGTTGCGCGCGACCAACGCCGCGCCGATCTTGCGGGCGAGGAAACGGTCCTGCTGCACGTAGATCGTGCCGACCCGCGCACGCTCCGCGTCCGACAGCACGGGCAGGTTGATCGCACCGGGCATGTGGTCTTCGGCGAATTCCTGCGGCGCGCGCACGTCGATCACCTCGTCGAAGGGCGGGCCGTCGGGCATCAGGCTGGGTAGCGTATAGGACATCGGCGGGGTTCTAGCCGGGCCGGGCGGGGGAGGCGAGGGGGAGCGTCGATGGCCGCAACCGCAATCCCCGACCCGGCCTAGAACGTTCCGGGGGCCGGCGAAAATTCCGACGCCTTGAACTCCACGGTCAGGCGGTAGATGCCGTCGCGCTCCTGCGTCTCGATCTTCGCGCCGAGCTGCGTGGCGAAGGCGCGCATGAGCTTGCGGCCCATGCCCTTGCTCTGCGGACGTGGAGCCTCCTCGCGGAAAGTCGAGTTCGAGATGCTGAACAGGCAGTTCCGTTCGGTATCCTCGCGCAACTCGACCTCGATCCGACGTTGCAATCCGCCTGTGCGCGGCGGCGGCATGTGCTTGATCGCGTTGATGACCGCCTCCGAGGCCAGGAGCGACATCGGCACCGCCTGATCGGGGAACAGCCGGATGTCGTCGGTCTCGAGGTCGAGCGTGATGGTCTCGCCGTCCGGCGCGGTCTCGATCGACTTGGTGACGACCTCGTGGACGAGATGCGTGACGTCGACGAGACCGGTCTCCGAGGTCTGGTAGAGGTCGCGGTGAATCGTCGCCATGCTGAGTACGCGATCCTGCGTCTGCCGCAGCGCGTGCTTCGCCTCGCTCCCCTCCACCGAGCGGATCTGCAGGCTGATGATCGAGGAGATCAGCTGGAGGTTGTTCTTCACCCGGTGGTGGATCTCCTTGACCAGCACCGATTTCTCGCGGACCGCGTTCTCGAGCGAAGCCTCGTCGCGCACCAGCGCGTCGGTCATGTCGAGAAAGGCCCGCTGGATTCGCTGGATCTCGGTCGGGGGCGTTTCGCTCGCCGTCTCCGGAGGCAGGCGTCGCGCCGCCGCGAAGAGCGCCATCTGCCGGCCGAGCCGGGTGAGATGCCGCAGGACGAGCGTATGCACGGCGAAAAGCGCGACGCCGAGGCTGACCAACCACATCAACGCGGGCAGGACGGAACTGGCAAGGGCATGACTGTCCTGACGCGCGAGGCTGGCCTCGCCGTCCCAGATCCCCATCACGTAAAGACGCTGCTGCTGGATCGGCGCGACCGTGTAGATTCGGGAATTTCCGGCGCGGTCGAGCGCGCTTTTCGCTGTCGGTCGCGTGCCGGCGAGATCGAGGAACGAGGTCTGCGCGGGCAGGATCATCTCGAGTTCCTCAGGCGACCGGCTTGCCGTCAGGATCGAACCGCTGGCGTTGAACGTAACAAGGTCGATCAATGCGCCTCCGACCCGGGTGCCGGACCCGTCGATCTGTTCCTGTGCCCCGACCTCCTCCTGCGTGCGGCTGGCATGCGGAATAGCGATCAGAACCAGGCCGAACAGAGTCTCGTCTGGTGCGAAGACCGGCGTCACGACATTCAGGATGGGCGTCTCGCCGATCCGCACGATCTCGGAGGAGGTCACCGTGTTGACCGGGTTCGCGAACAATCGCTCCACCTCGGGATTGCTCCCGATATCGCGTGTCTTCCCGTCGGAGGTGCAGTCGACATCGCCATCCGCCTCCACGAAACCCGCGAAGGTGAATCGGTCGTTCGCCGTGACGATCGACTGCATGAACTGCCTGCAGCGGTCCGGTTCCTCGGCAAGTTCCGGCAGGAGCAAGGCGAGCACGGCCTCGGTCCCGAACGCTTGTCCAATAGCGAGACGTTCCTGCACAGCGGCCTGCTCGGTCAACGCGAGAAGGGCGAGTTCCGCGTTGTCCCGCGCCGTTTCCGCCACGTTCTGTGCCTGCAACACGTCGAGCAGCCCGATCGGCAGAAGGGCCACCGACAGCATCGCAACGAGCCGGACCTTGAGGCTCTGATACCAGGGATCGGGTATCTTGCCGCTCGGTGTCAGCGCAAGACGCTCCCGCCGCCCGCGACGACGGCCATCGTCGCGTTGTCCGTCATCTCGATCGGCGAGTTCCCGTCGAGCTGCAGCAGCTCCGTCAGGCGGGCGCGGCCGCGATTGGCACGACTCTTGATCGTGCCGATCGCCACGCCGCACATATCCGCGGCCTCCTCGTAGCTGAAGCCGGAGGCGCCGACGAGGATGAGGGCCTCGCGCTGCTCGTCGGGCAGCGTCTCGAAGACCTTCTTGAAATCCGTGAGGTTCAGGTGCCCGTCATGATCAGGCTTGACCGAGAGCCCGGCCACCATCGTCCCCTCCGGATCGGCCACCTCCCGGTTCAGCTTCCGGCGGCTCGAATAGTAGGTGTTGCGCAGGATCGTGAACAGCCAGGCACGCATGTTCGTCCCCGGCTGGAACTTGTCCATGTTCGTCCAGGCCTTGACCACGGTGTCCTGCACCATGTCGTCGGCGGTCGCACCGTTCCGCGTCAGGCTCAGCGCGAAGGCGCGCAAAGCCGGCAGATGGTCGAGCATCGCTTCGCGGGGATCGTTCCCCTTCTCAGGTCTCGTCATGATTTGCTGCCTGACTCCGTGTCCTGTGCCTTCAGGACCGCAAGAAGGTCCTTGAAGCGGTCAGGTAGGTCCTCTTCCGCCAAGTCCGAATAGACGAGTCTCAAATTGTGATCGATCAAGGCGGCGACCCGATCGCGCTCGTCCTGTTTCGGCTTGGTCATGGTGGCTTGCTATCCTGAGTCGTGGGCGAGATAATCGCACGTGTCTCGGAACCGAACGACCGCTATCCGGTTTTGTTCCGGAAAAAATAAGCGAAAGCGTGACTACATGACGACGACCGATGGGACAGCCGACCTCTCCGACCGCATCGCCAGCGAACTTCCGTATCTCCGCCGGTACGCGCGGGCCCTGACAGGCTCGCAGAGCAGTGGAGACAGCTATGCCATCGCGACGCTGGAGGCGATCCTGCAGGATCGGTCCATCTTCGAAGCCGAGCCGCGGACCCGCGTCGCACTCTATAAATGCTTTCACGCCATCTGGGGTTCCGCCGGAGCGCCGGTTCCCGAGGAAGTGAGCGGCATGGTGGGCCGCGCCCAGCGCGCGCTGAAGTCGCTCGGGCCCAACACGCGCGAGGCGCTTCTGCTCTCGACCGTGGAGGAATTCTCGATCGAGGAGATCGCCGCGATCATGGAAATCGACCGCGACGAGGTGCGCCATCTGATCGCAACGGCCCGGTCCGACATGGAAGCCTCGACGAGCGGCCGGATCATGGTGATCGAGGACGAGCCGATCATCGCCGCCGATCTCAGCGCCATCGTCGAGGAGCTGGGCCATTCCGTGACCGGCGTCGCCCGCACGCGGCAGGAAGCGGTGGAACTCGGTGCGCGCGAGCGGCCGGACCTGATCCTTGCCGACATCCAGCTCGCGGACAATTCCTCGGGCATCGACGCGGTGAACGACATCCTCGTCGCGATGCCGGACATGCCGGTGATCTTCATCACCGCCTTCCCGGAGCGTCTGCTCACCGGGAACCGGCCGGAACCGGCCTTCCTGATCTCCAAGCCCTACAAGGAAGATCAGGTCCAGTCCGCCGTCAGTCAGGCGATGTTCTTCGCCTCCACCGAGACGCTGCGCGCCTGATCCGCGCGGCGCCCGCGGGCCGGCGGCATCAGTCCCGAAGGACGATGTCCGCCGGGCGGGAGCCCGAAAGCACCTGCCGCGCGTTCGGAAGGTCGTTGCCTTCCGCCTTCGCCCGGGCCGTATCCGCATCGAACCCGTGGTCGCGCCAGCGCCGGAGCAGCCGCTCGCGCAACACCGTCTCCGGCACATTGAGCCGTAGCGTCAAATCCCAGAACGGGTGCAGCGCCCGCCAGGGAAGGGCGTCGAGGAGCAGGTAGTTCCCCTCGAAGATCGCCACCTCCGCTTCGAGCCGCCCGCCGTCTGGGATGACGGCGTCGGCCGCGCGATCGAAGGTCGGATAGGGCTGCGACCCGCCGGTCCGCACCGCTCGCACCAGCGACAGCAGGCCCAATACGTCGAAGGTCGCGGGCGCCCCCTTCCGCGGCCTGAGGCCCAGCACGTCGAGCGTGCCGTTGTCGAGATGGAAGCCGTCCATCGGCACGACCTGCGCGCTGCGGCCGCCTTCGCGGACCGCGGACGCCAGCTTTTCGGCCCACGTGGACTTCCCCGCGGCCGGCGGCCCCGCCAGGGCGACCAGCCGACGTCCCGGCGGGAGGTCGAGGATGCGCCGGACCGGATCGGGCGGCGCGCCCGCGATCACGCCTCCGCGCCGTCGGGCAGTTTCGCGCCGGTCATGAAGGCCACCGCGTCCGACATCGAATAATCCTTCGGGTCGATCACCGTCAGCCGCCGGCCAAGGCGATGGATATGGATACGGTCGGCGACCTCGAAGACATGCGGCATGTTGTGGCTGATGAGGATGATCGGGATACCGCGCGACTTCACGTCGAGGATCAGGTCGAGCACCTTGCGGCTCTCCTTGACGCCGAGGGCCGCCGTCGGCTCGTCGAGGATGATGACCTTGGAGCCGAACGCCGCCGCCCGCGCCACCGCCACGCCCTGGCGTTGACCGCCCGAAAGCGTCTCGACCGGCTGGTTGATGTTCTGGATTGTCATCAATCCGAGATCGGAGAGCTTGCGCCGCGCGAAGTTCTCCATCGCCGGCCGGTCCAGCATCCGGAACACGGAGCCGAGCACGCCCTGCCGCCGGATCTCGCGGCCCATGAACATGTTGTCGGCGATCGAGAGGGCCGGGGACATGGCGAGCGTCTGGTAGACCGTCTCGATCCCCGCCTCGCGCCCGTGCGTCGGGCTGGTGAAGCGGACGTGGCGACCCTCGAGCTGGATCTCCCCGGCATCGGGCACGACCGCGCCCGACAGCGCCTTGATGAGCGAGGACTTCCCCGCGCCGTTATCGCCGATCACCGCGAGGATCTCGCCGGGCATCAGGTCGAAGTCGCAACGGTCGAGCGCGGTGACGCGGCCGTACCGCTTGATCAGGCCACGCGCCTTCAGCATGGGTTCGGTCATACCGAGATCCTCCGGATCCATTGGTCGAGCGCCACGGCAAGGATGATCAGGCAGCCCGACGCGAAGAGCACCCATTGCGGGTTCGCTCCGGCGAGCTTCAATCCGGTCGCGAAGACCCCCACCGTCAACGCACCGAACAGCGTGCCGAGGATGGTGCCGCGCCCGCCGAAGAGCGACGTGCCGCCGATCACCACGGCGGCGATGGAATCGAGGTTGGCCTCCGCGAAGCTCGACGGCGAGATCGAGCCCACCCGTCCGATCGCGGCCCAGGCCGCAAGTCCGACGATGGCGCCGGCGACGACGTAGACCGAGAGGAGGACCCCGTCGGCGCGCACGCCGGCCAGTTCCGCCGCCTCCCGGTCGTCGCCCACGGCATAGACGTGCCGGCCCCAGGCGGTGCGGTTCAGCACGTACCAGAAGGTCGCGAAGAGCAGGATGACGAGGATCACCGCCCAGATCGTCGGCGCGCCCATGATGCGGAGCGGCCAGTCGCCGACCTCCACCCGCGCGCCGAACACCTTGAGGAGCGGCGCGTTCGCATCGATGTCCTGACTGCGGATCGATTGCGAGCCGGTGTAGAGATAGACCGTCGCCAGCACGATCTGCCACATGCCCAGCGTGACGATGAAGGGCGGCAGGCGCACGCGCGTGACCAGAAGGCCGTTCACCGTGCCGAGCGCCATCGCGAGGAGCATCCCCGCAAGCACGGCGAGCGGCGCGGGCACGCCATAGGTCACGCCGAGATGTCCCATGCAGACATAGCTCAGCACCATCACCGCGCCGACCGACAGGTCGATCCCGGCGGTCAGGATGATCAGCGTCTGCGCGCAGGCGAGGATCGCGACGATCGCCGTCTGCTCCAGCGTGATCTTGATGGCGAGCCCGTTCAGCAGCCGCCCGTCGGTCGCGATCGCGAAGGCGATCACCGACAGCGTCAAAATGATGATTGGAACCAGGGTCGGCACGTTGTGCAGCAGGTGCTGCAACTGCGCGAGCGGGCCGCGTCGGCCATGCTCGAACTCGGCGATGCTTTCCTCGGCGCGGACTTCGGCGGTATCGACCATGCGGCTCCCCCTCGAATGGCCCGGGGGCGCGCGGGCGCCCGCCGGGATCAGGATGTCCGGACGGCCGCGAGGCGGCCGCCCTCGACAATCAGGGCATCAGCCCCAGCAGCGATCCTGCCCCTCGGCGACCGGGATCGACGCGACGCCGTCGACCGGCGCGTCGGTGACGAGGTTCACGCCCGTATTGGTGAAGTCGAGCCCTTCGGACGTCTCCGGCATGGTGCCGTCCTCGACGTATTTCGCGATCGCCTCGATCCCGAGCGACGCCATGTCGAGTGGATATTGCTGCGACGTCGCGCCGATCACGCCCTCGGCGACGTTCTGCACGCCGGGGCAGCCGCCATCGACCGAGACGATGAGCACGTCGTCCTCGCGGCCGAGCGCGCGGATCGCCTCGTAGGCGCCGGCGGCGGCCGGCTCGTTGATCGTGTAGACGACGTTGATCTCCGGATCCTGCAACAGCAGGTTCTCCATCGCCGTGCGGCCGCCTTCCTCGTTGCCCTGCGTGACCTCGTGGCCGACCACGCGCGAATCGTCCTCGTCGCCCCACATGCTGTCGTCGCCCAGGTCGATGCCGAAGCCTTCGAGGAAGCCCTGGTCGCGCAGCACGCCCACGGTCGGCTGACTCTCGTTCAGGTCGAGCATGGCGATCTTGGCGTTCTCCGGATCCTCCACCGTCGCCGCGGCCCAAGCACCGATCAGGCGGCCGGCCTCGAAATTGTCGGTGGCGAAGGTCGCGTCGGCGGCGTCGATCGGTTCCAGCGGCGTGTCGAGCGCGATGACGAGGATGCCCTGGTCGCGCGCGCGCTGCAGCGGCTCGACGATGGCGGCGGTGTCCGAGGCGGTGATCAGGATGCCCTTGGCGCCCGCGGCGATGCAGGTCTCGACCGCGTCCACCTGCGCCTCGTGGTCGCCGTCGACCTCGCCGGCATAGGATTGCAGGTTCATGCCGAGTTCCTCGGCCTTCGCGGTCGCGCCTTCGCGCATCTTCACGAAGAACGGGTTGATGTCGGTCTTGGTGATCAGGCACGCGGTTGCGCCCTCGGCCGATTGGGCGAAGGCCGCACCGGTGGTGGCGAGAACGGCGAGAGCCGTTCCGGCGAGCAGTTTCTTCATGATGTTCCTCCCGTCAGGTCCGCACCCTCCCGGCGCGGGATCGAGCGAAGGATATGCCGAACCGGGATCGTTCCGTCAATAAGTAAACTCACTTGATTAATTCGACCGATACGGCATCCTGCGCGTCGTGCGTCGCATCGGGGAGGAGAGATGCCGGACGATTCCAGCGCGCCGCGTGCGTCGGCCGTACCGCGTGGCGCGACCGAGCGGGCATTCCTCTCCGTCGTGCAACGCCAGGGCCCGATCGCGGCCGGGGGGGTGGCGCGCAGCCTCGGCCTGTCGGCGCAGGCGGCGAGCGTGCTAAGCCGCGCGCTCGAGGCCGACGGGCTCATCCTGCGCGGCGCCCCGGTCCGGGGCCGCGTCGGCAAGCCGTCGATCCCGCTGACGCTCGCGCCGGACGGCCTGTTCTCGCTCGGCCTCCGGATTGGCCGGCGGCGGGCGGATCTCGTGCTGATGGATTTCGTCGGCGGCGTCCGTGGAACCGAGACGCTGTCCTATGCCTGGCCCACCCCGTCGGGCATCGAGACCTTCGTGGGCGGGGCCGCTCCGCGTCTGACGGGCATGCTGGCGCAAGGGGCGCGGATCGCGGGGCTCGGCATCGCGGCGCCGTTCGAGCTGTGGAACTGGCTGGACCAGCTTGGCGCGCCGCGGGCGGAGATGGAGGTCTGGCGCGACGCCGACCTCGCCGCGCGGATGGCCGCGATCACCGGCCTGCCGGTCACCGAGGGCAACGACGCGACGCTCGCCTGCTGTGGCGAGCAGGTCTTCGGGCGGGGCAGGGAGCTGGCGAACTTCGCGTATTTCTTCGTCGGCGCCTTCGTCGGCGGTGGCATCGTGCTCGACGGCCGGCTGTTCGAGGGGGCCGACGGCAATGCCGGGGCCTTCGGCTCGCTGCCCGTCGAGCGGGAAGGGCGTCTCGGACACCAGCTCATCGACCACGCCTCGATCTACCTGCTGGAACGTCGTCTCGTGGAGGCCGGACGGATCGGGCGGAACGACGACCTCGCAGGAATGGACTGGACCGGCTTCAACGGGATCCTCGGCGATTGGCTCGACCGGACCGCCCGGCATCTGGCCTCCGCCGCGATCTCCGTCACCGCGGTGCTTGCCGTGCCGACGATCGTCCTCGACGGCAGCTTCCCCCCGGAGATCCGCACGCGCCTCGCGGATCTGGTCGCGAAGCGCCTGCGCCGGATGGAGACGCGCGGCCTCACGCCGCCGGAGGTGATCGAAGGCAGTCTCGGCCGGATGGCCGGCGCGCTTGGCTCGGCCTACCAGCCCATCGTGCGCGGCTACCTCATGCCCGAGGCCGGCGCGCGCCCCGCGATCCAGCGCAGCGCCGCGCGGTAGCCCTCGGTCCCGAGCCCGGCGATCACCGCGTCGGCCCGGGCGGACACATAGGAATGATGGCGGAACGCCTCCCGGCGGTGGATGTTGGAGATGTGCACCTCCACCACCGGCCCCTCGTAGGTATTGAGCGCGTCGAGGATGGCGATCGAGGTGTGGCTGTAGGCCCCGGGGTTGATGACGATGCCGTCCGCCGCGCCGCGCGCTTCCTGTATCCAGTCGACGAGCTGCCCTTCGTGGTTCGACTGCCGGAACGTGATCGCGGCGAGGTCGAGCGCCCGGCAGGACGCCTCGACATCGGCCAGCGTCTCGCGGCCGTAGATCTCCGGCTGCCGCTGCCCGAGCAGGTTCAGGTTCGGACCGTTGAGGATGGTGATCTCGGCCATGCGTGCCTCCCGACGTCGCTCCCCGCCTAGCGCGCGGTCCGGCCTCGGACCAGCCCCGCCCCTACATCTTTGCTTCCAAAATATCCCCGCCGGAGGCTCCGACGTCCGCTCCGGGTGCCCGCCCTTGCGGAACGAAGAAGGGCGCCCGAAGGCGCCCTCCCTGCCGCGGAGCATGGCTCAGCAGCTGTAGTACATCTGGTATTCGATCGGATGCGGCGTGTGCTCGTAGGCATGCACCTCGCCCCATTTCAGCTCCGTGTAGCCCAGGATCTGGTCGCGGGTGAACACGTCGCCGGCCAGCAGGAACTCGTGGTCCTTCTCCAGCTCGTCGAGCGCCTCGCGCAGGGAGCCGCAGACCGTCGGAATCGAGGCCAGTTCCTCCGGCGGCAGGTCGTAGAGATCCTTGTCGGACGGGTCGCCCGGATGGATCTTGTTCTTGATCCCGTCGAGCCCGGCCATCAGCAGCGCCGCGAAGGCGAGGTAGGGGTTCGCTGACGGGTCGGGGAAGCGGGCCTCGACGCGCTTGGCCTTCGGGGATTCCGTCCACGGGATGCGGACGCAGCCGGAGCGGTTGCGCGCGGAATAGGCGCGCAGGACGGGCGCCTCGAAGCCCGGGATCAGGCGCTTGTAGCTGTTGGTCGCGGGGTTGGTGAAGGCGTTGAGCGCCTTGGCGTGCTTCAGGATGCCGCCGATGAAGTACAGCGCCTCCATCGACAGGTCGGCGTACTGGTCGCCCGCGAAGAGCGGCTTGCCGTCCTTCCAGATCGACATGTTGACGTGCATCCCGGTGCCGTTGTCGCCCGCGATGGGCTTCGGCATGAAGGTGGCCGACTTGCCGTAGGCGTGCGCCACGTTGTGGATCACGTACTTGTACTTCTGGATCTCGTCGGCCTGCTTGGTGAGCGTGCCGAAGATCAGGCCCAGCTCGTGCTGGCAGGAGGCGACCTCGTGGTGGTGCTTGTCGACCTTCATGCCGATACGCTTCATCGTCGACAGCATCTCGGAACGGAGGTCCTGCGCCGCGTCGGTCGGGTTGACCGGGAAGTAGCCGCCCTTGACGCCGGGCCGGTGGCCCATGTTGCCCATCTCGTATTCGGTGCCGGTGTTCCAGGATGCGTCGGCCGCATCCACCTCGAAGCCCACCTTGTTCATGCTGTTGGAGAACCGGACGTCGTCGAACAGGAAGAACTCGGCCTCGGGGCCGAAGAAGGCGCTGTCGCCGATGCCGGACGCCTTGAGGTAGGCCTCGGCCTTTTCGGCGGTCGCGCGCGGATCGCGGTCGTAGGCCTCGCCGGTATCGGGCTCGGAGACGGAGCAATGCACGCAGAGCGTCTTCTCGGCGTAGAACGGATCGATGTAGCAGCTTTCCGTGTCGGGCATCAGCTTCATGTCGGACTGATCGATCGACTTCCAGCCGGCGATCGACGAGCCGTCGAACATGAAGCCTTCCTCGAGGAAGTCCTCGTCGACCTGATCGGCCATCACCGTCACGTGCTGCAGCTTGCCGCGCGGATCGGTGAAGCGGATGTCGACATATTCGACCTCCTCGTCCTTCATCAGCTTGAGAACGTCGCTGTTGCTCATGGTATTCCCCTCGTATTCCCTATCGTAAGATTTGCGGTCAGATGGCGTCGTCGCCGGCTTCCCCGGTGCGGATGCGGATCGCCTGGTCGACGGGCGAGACGAAGATTTTGCCGTCGCCGATCTTGTCGGTGCGGGCCGCGGCGACGATCGCGTCGACCGCCGTCTCGACCTGATCGTCGGACAGGACGACCTCGACCTTCACCTTGGGCAGGAAGTCCACGACGTATTCGGCGCCGCGATAGAGCTCCGTGTGGCCCTTCTGGCGGCCGAACCCCTTCACCTCGGTGACCGACAGGCCCTGGATGCCGATTTCCTGCAGGGCTTCCTTCACCTCGTCCAGTTTGAACGGCTTGATGATGGCCTCGATCTTTTTCATGTCTCGCTTACCTCCGGACCGTCCCGAGGCTGTTTGCAGTCTGGACCTGCGGTCACAATCGCCTAGCCTGCCACTGCATCCGGGAGCGGCAGGGAATCTGGCCGCGGGATCAGGAATTAGGCGACGTGATCAATAATTGGGCAGATGGCGAACGCTTGCCTCCGACGGCTTTGACGGCCCGACAGATGCGGGACGTCGAGGACGCCGCGCTGGCAGGCGGGGCGACGGGTCGCGACCTCATGGCGCGTGCGGGGCAGGGCGCGGTCGAGGCGATTCTCGCGCATTGGCCCGATCTCGCCGCCGCGCCGGGTCGGGCGCTCGTGCTCTGCGGGCCGGGAAACAACGGCGGCGACGGTTTCGTCGTGTCGGGCCTGCTGCGCGACCGCGGCTGGGACGTCGAGGTCTTCCTCTACGGCGAGCCCGATGCCTTGCCGCCCGATGCACGGGTAAACTGCCAGGAATGGTCGCGGTCGGGGCATGTCCGGCCGCTGACGACGGCGACATGGTCGCAGGCCGCGCCACTTCCACCCGCCGATCTGATCGTCGACGCGCTGTTCGGGATCGGCCTGTCGCGTCCCGTCGACCTGCCGCTCGGCGCAGTGCCGACGGGCCGCGTCGTCGCGCTCGACATGCCGTCGGGGCTTTGCTCGAATAGCGGCCGGCCCGTCGGGACAGCGGTGATCCGCGCCGATCTGACATTGTCCTTCCACGCGCCGAAGCGGGGCCATTTCCTTGCAGACGGGCCGGCACATTGCGGGGCGTTGCGTATCGTCGGTATCGGCCTCGGCGACGCGATGCCCGACGCGGCGACGCGACTGATCGACCGGCCGTCGGGGTGGGACAAGCGCGCGGGCCACAAATACGAACACGGTCACGCGCTGGTCCTGACCGGCGGGATGGCGCGGACCGGGGCGGCGCGGATGTCGGCCCGTGCGGCCTTGCGGATCGGCGCCGGGCTGGTGACCCTCGCCGTGCCGGGGGCGGCGATGATGGAATGCGCGGCGCAGGTGAGCGCTTTGATGGTGAAGCGCTGCGACGATGCCGCGGCGCTCGGCGCGATGCTGGAGGACGACCGGCTCAACGCGCTCTGCCTCGGACCGGGCCTCGGCACCGACGACCGGGCTACGGCGCTCGTCGCGACGGTGCTGGAAAGCGGGCGCGCCGCGGTATTCGATGCCGACGCGCTCACCCTGATTGCCGGGTCGGACGCGTTGCGCGGCCGTCTTCACGATGGCTGCGTGCTGACGCCGCATGCCGGCGAGTTCGCGCGGCTGTTTCCCGACATCGCGAGGCGCTTGCAGGGCGAGGTCGCGACGGGTCCGGCCTATTCGAAGGTCGACGCGGTGCGCGATGCGGCCGACGCCGCCGGCGCCACGATACTTCTGAAGGGGCCGGACACGGTGATCGCGGCGCCGGACGGGCGAACGGCCATCAATCCGGCGGTCTACGAGCGGGCCGTGCCGTGGCTCGCCACCGCCGGGGCGGGCGACGTGCTGGCGGGGATGATCGCAGGGCTTCTGGCGCGGGGCCTTGCGCCGTTCGACGCGGCCGGGCTGGGGGCCTGGCTGCATGTCGAGGCGGCGCGGTCCTTCGGTCCCGGCCTCATCGCGGAGGATCTGCCGGAGGCGCTGCCGCGGGTCTTCGCCCGTCTGGCCGGCGAACGTGACGGTCCGTCCGCCGGGATGCCGTAGGTCTTTCTGTCGTCGCGGCGCGGTGCTAGGAGCGGCGACGGAGCGGGTGTGGCGGAACTGGTAGACGCACCAGATTTAGGTTCTGGCGCCGCGAGGCGTGGGGGTTCGAGTCCCTTCACCCGCACCAATCCCGGCCCCCGGCCGGAGAGGGAGGGGGCATGCGGGACGAACTCATCGACATCTTCGCGGCCGGGTTGCGCCGGGCCGATCCGGGCCCGGCCGTAACGGAGGCGTTGTCCGAAGCAGCTGCGCCCAGCGTGATCGTCGCGCTCGGCAAGGCCTCCGTTGCGATGGCCCGCGCCGCTTACGACCGGTTCCCCGGCACACCCTGCCTCGTCGTCACCAACGCGGAGAATGCAAGCGATCTGCCGAACGCGCGTGTCATGGTCGGCGAGCACCCCGTGCCCGGCCCCGGTTCCGCCGCGGCAGGGGAGGCCGCACTGGCGCAGGTCGCGGAACTCGGGGTCGAGGACCGTGTGCTCGCGCTGATCTCGGGTGGAGCCTCGGCCCTCGCGGTGGCACCGGTCGAGGGGGTGACGCTCGCCGACAAGGCCGCGGTGTCGCGCCTGCTGCTCGCCTCCGGGCTCGACATCACCGCGATGAACCTCGTGCGCCAGAATCTGAGCCGTCTGAAGGGCGGCGGGCTCGCACGGGCAGCGGCGCCTGCGACGGTCGAGACGCTGATCCTGTCGGACGTGGTGGGCGACGAC
The DNA here is from genome assembly GCF_947494055.1 of uncultured Jannaschia sp. GTDB lineage: Bacteria > Pseudomonadota > Alphaproteobacteria > Rhodobacterales > Rhodobacteraceae > Jannaschia. Next base: position 60,876 of record NZ_CANLTR010000009.1, read on the forward strand.
CTTTCCGTGATCGCGTCCGGCCCGACCGTGCCGCCGGCCGGGGGGCCGGGAGCGGCGCGTGCCCTGCTCGAGGCGGAAGGCCTGTGGGACAAGGTGCCCGCAAGCTGCCGGGCGGCGCTCGCGCGGCCGGGGCCGGATGCGACACCGCAGGGACCTGTCCGGCTCGTCGGGTCGAACCGGCTCTCGGCGGAGGCGATGCTGGCCGCAGCGCCCGGTGCCAAGCTCGAGGAGGCGCCCCTGACGGGCGATGTGCGCGAGGCGGCCGAGCGCGTCGCTGCGGCGGCACGTCGCGGCGTGGGGATGACGCTCTGGGGCGGGGAGACGACGGTGCGGCTGCGCGGGCAGGGGCGGGGCGGGCGGAATCAGGAGCTGGCGCTGCGCGTGGCGCTCGCGCTGCGCGATCTCGACCGGCCCTGGGCGTTCCTGTCGGGCGGCACGGACGGGCGCGACGGGCCGACCGATGCGGCGGGTGGGCTGGTCGACGACGGCACGCTAGGGCGAATCGCGGCGGCGGGGCTCGACGCGGAGGCGCTGCTGGCCGAGAACGACAGCTATCCCGCGCTCGGGGCGGCGGGGGACCTGCTGATGACCGGCGGGACGGGGACGAACGTGGCGGATTTGCAGATTCTGAGGGTCGGGTGATGCGGACGTTCGCCCTCGTCGCTCTGGCGCTTCTGCTAGCGGGGATCGCCTATGTCCGACTTGCGCCGATGCGGACGTCGGACTGGCACGTCGCGCCGGATGCCGACCGACGGACGGGAAAGCCGAACGACTACCTCGTCGCCGAAGACGGGGACCGGGCTGCGGTGCTGCGGCCGGAGGCGCCGGCCGACCTCCTTTCGAAGATCGACCTGATCGCCCTGTCGGAGCCGCGCACGATCCGTCTGGCCGGGACGCCGCATGACCGCTTCGCCACCTATGTCCAGCGCTCCCTGCTGATGGGCTACCCGGACGCGATCTCGGTCCGGGCGGAACCGGAGGGCACGGGCAGCCGACTCACGATCTGGAGCCGGTCGCGCTTCGGGCACGGCGATCTGGGCGTGAACCGCAAGCGTGTCGAGCGCTGGCTGGAGAAGCTCGACGATCCGGAGATGTAGGGAAGTGCAGGCTTCTGTTGCCAGGTGCCTGCGAACCCCGCCTTACGCCGCTAAGCGCAAGGACTTAACTTTTCGATAGTTCCGGTCGCTTACGCGGCCATTGCCATCGGAGCACGGTTGTTATTGGCAACTGTACATTTTGAACCGATAACGGTGGTATCTCACCGGGCAAAAGCTAACCCCTTTAGACGTCCGTCGATCCTGTTTCGACCCCATGCTCCGCCAATAACGGAAGGTTGGTGGAGTCGCCGGGTACCGCCCCCGGGTCCGAACCGCGTATTACGAGCGCGTTTATCGCCATAGTCTTCCGAAGAAGACGATCTGAAGATAGACGAGGCGGGGCAGCGTTTCAACCCTTTCGGGCGGGCCGCTCGACCTCGCAATGTCGCTCGGTATCCATCGTCCTTCTCCCGTCCCTGCAGACAGATGCGAAGTGTCGCGAATGTCGCAGAGGCCCGCAGGAACCCGGGCCGATCGCCCGGGTTTGGCCGCACCCCGTCTGCAAATGGAGGAACACACGATGTTGAGACGACAGATGCTCGGTGCCGGCGCCGCCCTCGCGGTTGCGCCGCTGATGATCTCCCGCGCCGTCGCGCAGGATCTCGCACCCGCAAAGCAGCCGATGATCGCGCTCGGAACCTATTCCAAGCTGACGAGCCAGGTCGCGCAGGAGCGTTCGGGTGCGACCCCGGTCCAGACCTTCGCCGGACTGGAGGTTGCCGAGCAGAACGCCATTGCCGAAGCCTTCGGGGCCGCTGATTCGCCGCCTTTGCTGACGCAGGAGCAGAGCGACAAGCTAGAGTTGCTGCGCGCCGCCGACGACGCGTCCTTCGACATGATGTATGTCGATGGGCAGATCGAAGCGCACGAGCAGGGCCTTGCCATTGCTCAGGACTATTCCACGTCGGGCGATGACCCGATGGCGCAGGGCGCGGCAATGATCGCTGTGCCCAGCATCGAGACGCATCTGGTGATGCTGCGCAGCATCCGCGCTTCGATGGCCTGATCCCGGCCGGGCCGCCGGTCGTTCCGGCGGCCCTCCCGCGGGGTCAGAACCCCGCCTTGATCCGCTCGAACGCCTCCGCCTGCCGTTGGCGGAGTTGCCCGTCCATTGGCAGCTGCGCGAGGACCGGCGCGTCGATCTGGCCCAGCCCGGACGCTTCCAGCGCCGCCTCCCCCTGATCCTGCATCGCCACTTCGTTGGATTGGCCGAAGCCCGATGCGAGAAGCGGCTCGGTCGCGGAGGGGTCGAGCATCGCGTTCATGTAGTCGTAGGCCAGATCCTCGTCGCTGTCTGATTGCGCCATGTTGACGTAGCCGCAGAGCCAGAGCGACGAGCCTTCCTCGGCCTCGCGCTGGAAGCCGATCGGGAAGCCCTCGTCGGACATCGTCGGCAGCGTTTCGTTCCAGGCCCAGGAGATCAGGACCTCGCCCGAGGAGAGAAGCTGCGCCAGTTCCGCCGGGTCGGTCCAGTAGGTGCGCAGGTTCGGATGCACCTGCCGCAGCCAGTCACTTGCCGCCTCGAACTCCGCGTCGGTGACGTTCGACCAATCGGTGACGCCGGTGGCGAGATAGGCGAGCGCATAGGCGTCGTCGACGTTGTCAGGCAGTGTCATTCGGCCCTGGTAGGCGGGGTTCAGGAACACGTCGAGCGAGGCCACGTCCTCCGCGGGCACCTCCTCGGTGTTGTAAGCGATGGCGGTGGAGCCGTAATCGGTCGGGACGAAATAGACCTCCTCGCCCGCGCCGACCGCCTCGCCGGTCAGGTCGCGGTTGAGGTTCTCCCAGTTCGGGATGCGCGACAGGTCCCACGGCTCGACGAGGCCGGATTCCTCGAACTTGGTGACGGAGCCCGCGCAGATATGCGTGACGTCGGCACGGAAGCCGGAGGAGAGCTTCTGGAACGCCTCCTCCTCGTCGCCGAAGAAGGCGAAGTCGGGGCTTGCACCGTGTTCCTCGATATAGGCGGCATGGAACTCCGGATCCTCGAAGCCGGCATAGTCGAACACGGTCATCTGAGCGGCGGCGGGCAGCGCGGTGGCGGTCGCGGCGCCGGCGAGCAGAAGGGCGCGTAGGGTCATTCGGTCGTCTCCCAATGGACTGTTTTGCTGCCGACGTTAGGGCGCCGGCCGGGCGACGTCCAGCGGAGCCGGGAAGGCGATCGTCGGCGCGACACCTATGGATCCGCCGCGCCGCCGCTATACCTCACGCATGAATCCGGCATGGCCGGCACAGGACTTGCGACGGTTGACCATTGCACGTCGGGATGCGCCGATGGGCGGGACAGCGAGCGAGGGGATGACGCGATGAGCTTCAAGGCACTGCTGGTCGAGAAGACCGAAGACGGAGCGCAGGCTTCGGTGCAGGAGATCGACGAGAGCCGCCTGCCGGAAGGCGACGTCACTGTGGCGGTCGAATACTCGACGGTGAACTACAAGGACGGGCTCTGCATCGGACCGGGCGGTGGGCTGGTGCGGACCTATCCGCACGTGCCCGGTATCGACTTCGCCGGCACCGTCGAGGCCTCCGACGACGACCGCTACAAGCCCGGCGACAAGGTCGTCCTCACCGGCTGGCGCGTGGGCGAGGCGCATTGGGGCGGATACGCGCAAAAGGCGCGGGTGAAGGCGGACTGGCTCGTCCCGCTGCCCGACGGGCTGGACACGCGGCAGGCGATGGCGGTCGGGACGGCGGGCTTCACCGCGATGCTCGCCGTGCAGGCGCTGGAGGATCACGGGCTGAAGACGGGTCCGATCCTCGTGACCGGCGCGGCGGGCGGCGTGGGATCCGTCGCCGTCGCGCTTCTCGCCGCGATGGGGCGCGAGGTGGCGGCGGTGACCGGGCGGCCGGAGCAGGCGGAATACCTGCAGGGCCTCGGCGCGTCCCGGATCGTTCCGCGCGAGGACCTGGCCGAGACGGTCAAGCGCCCGCTCGAGAGCGAGAGCTGGGGCGGCTGCGTCGACGCGGTGGGCGGTGCGATGCTGGCGCGGGTGCTCGGGCAGATGGAATACGGCGCCTCGGCAGCCGCCGTGGGTCTCGCCGGCGGCGCGGACCTCCCGGCGAAGGTTATCCCGTTCCTGCTCCGGGCGGTGAACCTGCTCGGCATCGACTCCGTCCTGCAGCCCTACGAGAACCGGGTCCGCGCCTGGCACCGGATCGCGGACCTTCTGCCGATGGAGAAGCTCGAAGCCATGGTCGTGCCGGCGACGCTGGAGGACCTGCCGAAGCTCGGCGCGGACATCCTCCAGGGCCGCGTGCGGGGGCGGGTCGTGGTCGATCTGCGCGGCTGACGGACCCGGGGGCTGTGCCGAACGGGCGACAGAGTTGCCCGGAGGCCGCTTCCGGACTGGCCAATGATGACTTTAACGTTAATGTGGCCATCAGATCCGGCAACGATGCGTCCCGACCGGAGACGAACGTTGCGCGATTTCTACAAAGAAAGCGACGGGGGCGAAGATGACAGACACGACAGGCCAGGGCATACCCGCCCCCGACGGAGAGGCCGATACGATCGACACGGCCTACAATGTCGGCCAGGACAATATCGACGGACGTGTCGGGCCGTTCGGCTTCGACATCCACAACCCGGTCTTCGCCATCTCCGCGCTCGTGATCGTCGCGTTCACGTTCTACACGCTCGTCCTGCCCGATCAGGCCACCAATCTCTTCAGCTGGCTCTTCGCTTCGGTGACGCAAGGCTTCGACTGGTTCTTCCTGCTTTCCGCCAACATCTTCGTTCTCTTCTGCCTGCTGCTGATCATCACGCCGATGGGCTCGGTGCGGCTGGGCGGCGTGGCGGCGCGTCCGGATTACGGATACGTCGCGTGGTTCTCGATGCTCTTCGCGGCCGGCATGGGCATCGGCCTGATGTTCTACGGCGTCTCGGAGCCGCTGACGCATTTCTCCACGGCGAACGGCGACCTGTCCTACGGCGTGGCCTATCTCGGCGAGGACGACCCGACCGAGTTCGGCGACGCGATGGGCCTCGTCGCGCCGTCGCCCGAAGCCGTCGAGACGGGACTGGACGGGGCGGGCCTCGGCGACGCGCGCGCCGATTTCGCCGCCGCGACCGCCCGGTCGGACTGGGCGCCGCTCGGCGCGGCGACCGGCAACGAGGTCGAGGCGGTCCGCCTCGGCATGGCGGCGACGATCTTCCACTGGGGCCTGCACCCCTGGGCGATCTACGCGGTCGTCGCGCTGGCGCTGTCGCTGTTCAGCTACAACAAGGGCCTGCCGCTCACGCTGCGCTCGGCCTTCTACCCGCTCTTCGGGGAGCGCATCTGGGGCTGGCCGGGTCACGTCATCGACATTCTTGCGGTCTTCGCGACGCTCTTCGGCCTCGCAACGTCGCTGGGTTTCGGCGCGACGCAGGCGGCGAACGGCCTGACCTACCTGTTCGGATCGGGCGACGCCGCGGAAGGCACACGGACCTTCCTCGGCATGGCCTTCGGCAATACCGAGGAGAGCGGGACGCAGAATTCCGGCGTGCTCCTCGTCCTGCTGATCTCCGTCATCACGGGCGTCGCGCTCATCTCCGTTATTCGCGGCCTCGACGGCGGGGTGAAGGTGCTTTCGGAAATCAACATGGGACTGGCTGTTCTGCTGCTGCTTTTCGTGTTGTTCGTCGGGCCGACCCTCGCTGTCCTCACCGGGTTCGCCGACAGCCTGCTGGCGTACTTCACCTATCTCCCGGCGCTCTCGAACCCGTTCGGGCGCGAGGACGTGAACTTCAGCCAGGGGTGGACGTCGTTCTACTGGGCCTGGTGGATCTCCTGGTCGCCCTTCGTCGGCATGTTCATCGCCCGCGTCAGCCGCGGCCGCACGGTGCGGGAATTCGTGGTCTGCGTCCTGCTGATCCCGTCGCTGGTCTGCGTGCTCTGGATGAGCGTGTTCGGCGGCACGGCGATCCAGCAGGTGCTGATCGACGGCTATACCGGCGCGCAGGATGCCGCGCTGGAACTGCAGCTCTTCAAGATGCTGGAGGAGCTTCCGCTCGCGACCCTGACCTCGCTCATCGGGATCATCCTCGTGATCGTGTTCTTCGTCACCTCGTCGGATTCCGGCTCGCTGGTGATCGACACGATCACCGCCGGTGGCAAGATCGACGCGCCGGTGCCGCAGCGGGTGTTCTGGTGCATCTTCGAGGGCGCGGTGGCGATGGTGCTGCTGCTCTCGGCGAGCGGGCTCGGCGCGCTGCAATCGATGGTGATCTCGACCGGCCTGCCGTTCACGATCGTGCTGCTGCTGATGTGCGTGGCGATCTGGAAGGGCCTCGCCTCGGAGCGCGCGGCGGTGAAAGAGGCGGTCGCGGCCGAATAGGACCTCTCGACGAGATGCCGTGCGGGGGCCTTCGGGCCCCCGTTTTCGTTCAGGGTGCAATCCGGCTTTCTCGCAGCCGCGCCCTGAGCGCCGTCGCCGACCATCCCGCATCGCGGTAGGTGGCGAGACTGCGGGCGTCGTCGCGCTTGGCCAGCCGGCGGCCGGCGGTGTCGCGGACGAGATCGTGGTGGTGATACGTGGGCGAGGGCAGCCCTAGCAGGCTTTGCAGCGCGACATGGATCGGCGTCGCCTCGGCCAGGTCGGCGCCGCGGGTGACGAGGTCGATTCCCTGCGCCGCGTCGTCCACCGTCACGGCGAGGTGGTAGGAGGTGCCGAAGTCGCGCCGGGCCACGACCACGTCGCCGATCGTGTCCGCGAAGGTCCGCGGGTCCATCGTCCGGAACGCGCCCCCCTCGGTCCAGGCGAGATCGTTTACCGCGCGGGCGTCGAGCCGGAGCGCCACCCCCTCGGGCCGGCGCCCGGCGCGCGAGGCGCCGCGGCAGGTGCCGGGATAGACCACGCCGTCGGGCCCGTGGAGCGGCGCGCCCTCCTGAGGGGCGCTGGCGGCGGCGAGGATGTCCCGGCGGTTGCAGGTGCAGGGGAACAGCAGCCCCGCCGACCAGAGCCGGTCCAGCGCGGCACCGTAAGCCGCCATCCGGTCGGACTGTCGCATCACGGGGCCGGTCCAGTCGAGCCCGAGCCAGCAGAGGTCGTCCAGGATCGCCGTCTCCCATTCGGGCTTCGACCGCTGCCTGTCGATATCCTCGATCCTGAGATGCATCTCGCCCAGGTCGTGCGCCACCATCGCGGCCCAGGCATGGCCCAGATGCAGCGGGCCCGTAGGCGACGGCGCGAAGCGGGTGACGGGCATGGCCCTATTCGGCCGCCTGCCGCAGCCCCAGCCAGCCCGTCCAGTCGGCTTTCGCCCGGTCGGTGTACATCTTGTAGCGCGCCGGACGTCCGCGCCGCCCGCCACGTGCCTCGACCGGGGGGAACAGGCCGAAGTTCACGTTCATCGGCTGGAAGGTCCTGGCCTCCGCGCCGCCGGTGATGTGCGTAACGAGCGCACCCATCGCGGTCGTCTGCGGCACCGGCGGCAACGTCTCGCCGTGGATCTCGGCCGCGGCTAGACGGCCCGCGAGCAAGCCCATCGCCGCGCTCTCGACATAGCCCTCGACGCCGGTGATCTGACCGGCGAAGCGGATGTTCGGCCGCGTGCGCAGCCGCATTTCCCCATCGAGCAGCGTCGGCGAGTTGATGAAGGTGTTGCGGTGGATGCCGCCCAGCCGCGCGAACCGGGCTTCCTCCAGACCGGGGATCAGTGCGAAGACAGCCTTTTGCGCGCCGTACTTCATCTTCGTCTGGAAGCCGACGATGTTGTAGAGCGTTCCGAGCGCGTTGTCGCGGCGAAGCTGGACGACGGCATGCGCCTTCACGTCCGGCTGGTGCGGGTTGGTCAGGCCGACGGGCTTCATCGGCCCGTGGCGCAGCGTCTCGCGCCCGCGCTCGGCCATCACCTCGATCGGCAGGCAGCCGTCGAAATAGCCCGCGGTCTCGCCCTCGTGGAACTCCGCAGTTTCGGCAGCGAGAAGGGCGTCGATGAACGCCTCGTAGGTGTCGCGGTCCATCGGACAGTTGATGTAGGCGGTCCGCTCCGCCTCGGTCGCACCCTTGTCGTAGCGCGATTGCCGCCAGGCGCGCGTCATGTCGATGGAGTCCGCGTGCACGATCGGCGCGATGGCGTCGAAGAAGGCGAGCGCGTCCTGCCCGGCCTCGGCGGCGATGGCGGCGGCGAGCTTCGAGCCGGTGAGCGGGCCGGTCGCGACGATCCACCGGCCCTCGCGGGGCAGCGCAGTCACCTCCTCGTCGACCACCTCGATACGCGGATGCGCCCGGATGCGCGCGGTGACGGCTTCGGCGAAGGCGTCCCGGTCCACCGCGAGCGCACCGCCGGCGGGTAGGCGATGCGCGTCGGCCATCGCCATCAGCAGCCCGCCCGCCGCGCGCATCTCCCAGTGCAGGAGGCCCACGGCGTTCTGTTCGTCGTTGTCGGAGCGGAAGGAATTGGAGCAGACCATCTCGGCCAGCGACCCGGTCCGGTGGGCGAAGGTGCCGACGCGCGGCCGCATCTCGTGGATCACGGCGGGGATGCCGGCCTCGGCGGCCTGCCATGCGGCTTCGCAGCCGGCCATGCCGCCGCCGACGATGTGGAGTGTCTCGGTCATGGATGACGGGATACGCGCGGTTGCGCCCGGAGGGAAGCCTAGCCCGACGCCCCGTTCGCGGGCGCGCCGCAGAACCAGTCCACCACCGCGCGCAGGTTGGCGTCGCCGTGCCGCGTTTCGTGATAGGTGATCCAGAGCTCGCTCGAACGCGCGTTGTCCGGCAAATCCGCCACGACGAGCCCGTCCTCCGGCCCGACGAGGAAGTCCGGCAGCATACCGGGCAGGCCGGTGGCACGGATCATTTCCAGGGCCATCGGCATCTCCTCCACCCTGTAGCGCGGCTCCGGATGCGCGCCGTGATAGATCTCGAGTGCCGCGTCCGCGTCGGGATAGCGGTGCGACAGGCCGATCCATTCGCCGTTCAGGACATGATCGCGCCCGTGATAGAGACGTGTGGCGTAATCGCGGAACTTGCGCGCCTTGAGCCGCCCGCCCAGTGGACGCCCGATGCGGACCTGGATGTCGGCCTCGCCGAGCCCCTGGGCATAGACCTTGTCGGTCAGGGTGAGCATGATCTGCGGCAACGTCTCGGCCAGCTCCGCCGTCCGCGGCAGAACGAAATGCGCATGGACGGCGGGCGGTGCCGAGATCTCGATGCCGACGCGGTCGCCGGCCTCACCGCTCCGCAGGTTGCCCAACGCCCCCCGCAGGCGCTGGTCGAGCTCCTCCGCGACCTCGGCAAGCCGGTCGGCCGCGCGCGTGGCCTTGAAGGCCGCGCCCCGCTTCTCGAAAAGCGGCAGACCGAGATCGTGGCTCAGTCGGTCGATGCGACGCGAGACGGTGGCGACGTTGGTGTTCAGATAGCGGGCAGCGGCGGACATCGTTCCGTGCCGCTTCATCGCGAGCACGAATCTGAGGTCGTCCCAATTATCGAGATCCATCGCATTCCCCCGCCGGTCCGCAACTCCACTCCGGCGTCGCCAACAACGCTAGCGGCGACATGGCGAGAATGCCATCCCGGACTTGCGGATTTCGTCAGGTCTCCGGGTCGATCATGTCCGAGGCGCCGCCATCCTCGCCCGCGGCGCCGTTATCGGCAACGCGCGCGACCGACACGACCTTCTCGCCGCCCCGCGTGTCGAAGACACGCACGCCACCGGCGCTGCGCGAGCGGAAGCTGATATCGTCGACGGGGCAGCGGATCGACTGGCCGGTCGAGGTGGCGAGCATGATCTGGTCGTCCATCTCGACCGGGAAGGCCGCGACGATCGGGCCGCCTCGCGCCGCGCGGTCCTGGGCGCCGACGCCCATGCCGCCGCGCCCGCGCACGGGATAGTCGTGCGAGGAGGACAGTTTGCCTGCCCCGGATTCGGTGATGGTCAGGATCAGATCCTCGGCCGCCGACATCTCCGAGTAGCGCTCCGTCGAGAAGTTCGGATCGGCCGGCGCCTCCTCCTCGTCGCCCTCGGCCTCGTCCGACAGGCCCGCCATCGCGCGGCGCATCTTGAGGTAAGCCGTCCGCTCCTCCGAGGTGGCGTCGAAATGCCGGATCACGGCCATCGAGACGACTGCGTCGTCCTCGCCGAGGCGGATACCGCGGACGCCGGTCGAGGCGCGGGAGTTGAAGACGCGCACGTCGGTCGCAGGGAAGCGGATCGCCCGGCCCGAGCGGGTGACGAGCATCACGTCGTCGTCGTTCGAGGCGATGCGCGCGTTGATGAGGTGCCACCCCTCGCTCTCGCCCTCGAACTTCATCGCGATCTTGCCGTTACGCATGACGTTGGCGAAGTCGCTGAGCGCGTTGCGGCGCACGGTGCCCTGATCGGTGGCGAAGACGACCTGCAAATCGCCCCAATCCTTCTCGTCGCGGTCCACCGGCATGATCGCCGCGATGCCGGTTCCGGTGGTGATCGGCAGCAGGTTGACGAGCGCCTTGCCCCGCGCCGTGCGCCCGCCCTGCGGCAGGCGCCAGGTCTTGAGCTTGTAGACCATTCCGTCGGTCGTGAAGAACAGAAGCGGCGTATGGGTGTTGGCCACGAAGAGCGTGGTGACCACGTCTTCCTGCTTCGTTGACATGCCGGCCGTGCCCTTGCCGCCGCGCTTCTGCGCGCGGAACTCGCCGAGTGGCGTGCGCTTGGCATAGCCCGAGGCGGTGATCGTGACGACCATGTCCTCCCGCTCGATCAGGTCCTCGTCGTCCATGTCGCCGGACCAGTCCGATATCTCGGTGCGGCGGGGCACGGCGAATTGCTGGCGGACCTCGCGCAGCTCGTCCTCGATGATCGAGAGGATGCGCGCGCGGGAGCCGAGGATGTCGAGGTAGTCCTTGATCTTGCCGGCCAGCTCCTCGAGCTCGTCGGTCACTTCCTTGACGCCGAGCTGGGTCAGGCGCTGCAATTGCAGGGCCAGGATCGCGCGGGCCTGGGTCTCCGACAGGTTGTAGGTGCCGTCGTCGTTCATCTTGTGGGTCGGGTCGTCGATCAGCCGGATGAACGGCGCGATCTCCTCGGCCGGCCAGCGGCGCGTCATCAGCGCCTCGCGCGCGGCGGCGGCATCGGCGGAGGCGCGAATCGTGCGTACGATCTCGTCCACGTTCGACACCGCCACGGCGAGGCCGCAGAGCACGTGGCTGCGTTCGCGGGCGCGGCGCAGCTCATAGGCGGTGCGGCGGGCGACGACGTCCTCGCGGAAGTCGAGGAAGGCGGTAAGGAAGCCCCGCAGGGTCAACTGCTCCGGCCGGCCGCCGTTCAACGCCAGCATGTTGCAGGCGAAGGACGTCTGCATCGGCGTAAAGCGGAACAGCTGGTTCATCACGACCTCGGGCGTCGCGTCGCGCTTGAGTTCAACCACCACGCGGACGCCCACGCGGTCGGATTCGTCCTGCACATGCGCGATCCCCTCGATCCGCCGTTCCTTGGCGGCCTCCGCGATGCGCTCCACCATGACGGCCTTGTTCACCTGGTAGGGGATCTCGTCGATGACGATGGCGAAGCGGTCCTTGCGGGTTTCCTCCACCCGCGTCTTGGCCCGCATGATGACCGAGCCGCGCCCCTCGAGATAGGCCTTCCGGATACCGGAGCGCCCGAGGATCGTGGCGCCGGTCGGGAAGTCCGGTCCGGGGACGATCTCCATCAACGCCTCGGAGGACAGGTCCGGGTTCTCGATCAGCGCGAGGCAGGCATCGATCACCTCGCCCAGATTGTGCGGCGGGATGTTGGTGGCCATGCCGACGGCGATGCCGCCCGCGCCGTTGACGAGCATGTTCGGGAACCGGGCCGGCAGGACGGTCGGCTCGGTGTCCTTGCCGTCGTAGTTCGGGACGAAATCGACGGTCTCCTTGTCGATGTCGGCCAGAAGCGCGCCGGCGGACTTGGCCATCCGCACCTCGGTGTAGCGAAAGGCCGCGGCGTTGTCCCCGTCCATCGAGCCGAAGTTCCCCTGTCCGTCGAGGAGCGGCAGCGACATCGAGAAGGGCTGCGTCATCCGCACCAGCGCCTCGTAGATCGCGCTGTCGCCGTGCGGGTGGTAGTTGCCCATCACGTCACCCACGGGGCGGGCGGACTTGCGGTAGGGTTTGTCGTGCGTGTTCCCGGTCTCGTGCATCGAATAGAGGATGCGGCGATGCACGGGCTTCAGCCCGTCGCGGAGGTCGGGAATCGCGCGGGAAATGATGACCGACATCGCGTAGTCGAGGAACGAGGTCCGCATCTCGTCGACGATGGAGATCTGCGGCCCCGCATGAGCCATCACCGCACGCCCGCTGCCTTCCGGCTCACCGTCCGTGTTTTCAGGGTCTTGCGGCTCGTCGTTCATGCAAAGCTCCACCCCGTCGGGGGCCTAGATGTAGTTGTGCCCTTTCCTAGCACCCGCTGAATATAGGCTCAACACCGTACCCGTATCGTATGCAGTTGAGATGCGTCTCCGGCCATGTACACTTTCCACATGGATGCGACGAATGTGCTGGTGACTGTTGGGGCTGCGGCGATCGGTGGGTGGATCGGCTTCCTGTTAGCGAAGTGGCGCGACGATCGGCTACGTGCCGTCAACTTAACGATGAGCCTTAAGAGCAACGAGTTCGTTCGTGTGCGCCTTCGGGTTCTGGAAGTCCTGCGGCGGCAAGATGTCGGGCGTAGCGAAGTGGCGGATTTTGCTCTGCCGCAATGGCGTACATTCCGCCTCGAACTGACCGAAGTGTTCAATCGGTACGACCTAATCTGCTTTCTTTTGGATAAGGGAGACCTCTCCCGTACCGTATTTGAGCGTTATTTGCGGACAAGTATCGCCGAGGACTACGCTTCGGCGCAGTGGGTGTTCGCTGCAATGGAGGGTTATTCAATCTTGGATGGTGGTGACATCCGTCGGCCATTCTTTCCCTGTATCCGCAGGGCGCTTGGTCGTACAAGACCGCGCGAACAGGACTAGGGTCGTTTCAGCGCCGCGGTGATCCAGACGATTGCTAAGACACTCGACAGGACCGCGTTCCAACCCGCCATCGTGAGACCGAACTGCCAGACGATGTCGTCGCACATGACAAGCGTCTCGGGAATATCGGTGGAGAGCAGGTCGCCGCCGGACATGCCGGAGATCCCCGCGCCGGACCCGGTGCAGGAGGCGGGGCCGGGCCACCAGACCTGCTCGACGCCCGCGTGGAAGGCGCCGATTCCCGCGGTCACGAGCGCCGCGAGCGCTGCGAGGCCGGCCATCGCGCGGGGCCAAAGCCCGGCCAGCGCCGCGATGCCGAGCGCGATCCCGACGGCATGCGGCCAGCGTTGCCAAAGGCACATGGCGCAGGGCGCATAGCCCGCGAGCTGGAACAGGAACGCCCCACCCAGAAGCCCGACATGGCCCGTCGTGGCGAGGGCGACGAGGCGTCTCATAAGTACCTCACGAGGAAGATCGCCCCGACGAGAAGCACGCAGAACAGCGTGAAGACGAGACCCAGCCGCCGTTCGATGAAGTCCCGCACCGGCGGGCCGAAACGCCAGAGCAGCGCTGCCACGAGAAAAAAGCGCAGGCCCCGCGCGACGATCGAGGAGATCACGAAGACCGGCACCGAAAGCCCCGTCGCGCCAGACAGGATCGTGATGACCTTGAAGGGGAAGGGCGTGACGCCCGCGATCAGTACCGCCCAGGCGCCCCAGTCGTTGTAGCGCAGGCGGAACGCCTCGAAGCTGTCGCCCTTGCCGAGCGCGGTCAGGATCGGCTCGCCCAGCGACTCCCAGGCGAAATAGCCGATCGCGTAGCCGAGGAGTGCGCCGAGGACGCTGGCGATCGTGCAGACGGCTGCGATGATCCAGGCGCGATGCGGCGCGGCGAGGACCATCGGGATCAGCAGGACGTCGGGCGGGATCGGGAAGACCGAGCTCTCGATGAAGCTCACCACGGCGAGGACCCAGATCGCCTGCGGATGGGCCGCCCAGGACAGGGTCCAGTCGTAGAGCTTGCGGATCATGGCGTTGCCGGTTCCATGGAAAACGGGCAGGGTCAAGCGCGAAGCATTTGAGGACGATCGTTATGCAGTGGCGCGGACGCAGGGGCAGCAGCAATATCGTGGATCGCCGGGGACGGCGTGGCGGTGCGGGGCTGGCCGGTGGCGTCGGCGGGTTCGGATTGATCGTCGTGGTCATCATCGGCTGGTTCCTCGGCATCGACCTGACGCCGCTGCTGCAGGGCGGCGGCGGGGGCGGCTACACCGACACGGCCGGCGAGACCCGGCCCCTGAGCGAGGCGGAGGAGGCCGAAGGCGAGTTCGTCTCCGTCGTCCTCGCCTATACGGAGGACGTCTGGGCGAACGTGTTCGAGACACAGGTCGGCGAGCCCTACGACCCGCCAATCCTCGTCCTCTATTCGCAAGTGACCCAGAGTCCCTGCGGCGGCGCGAGCGGTGCGACCGGTCCGTTCTACTGCCCGTCCGACAACCGCATCTATCTCGACACCGCGTTCTTCACGACGCTCGAGCAGCGACTGGGCGCGGGTGGCGATTTCGCGGCGGCCTACGTGGTCGCTCACGAGGTCGCGCATCACGTCCAGGACGAGCTCGGCATACTCGGCCAGGCCAACCGTGTCCGCGCGCAGAGTTCGCAGGAAGAGGCCAACGCGATCTCGGTCCGGATCGAGCTGCAGGCCGACTGCCTCTCCGGCATCTGGGCGCGTCAGACACAGGCGCAGTTCGGCACGCTGGAACGCGGCGACATCGAGGAGGCGGTGAACGCGGCACGCCAGATCGGTGACGACGTGCTGCAGGAGCGGGCGGGGCAGGTGCCGATGCCGCACACCTTCACCCACGGCACGTCGGAGCAGCGCGCGCGATGGTTCCAGACCGGGTTCGAGTCGGGCGAAGTTCCGTCTTGTGACACGTTCTCGGCCCAGCGTCTGTGATTGACCTTCATGCGGGTCGGGGCTAGGGCACGGCTGTCGCCCGAACGGGGCCCGTGTGGCGGAATTGGTAGACGCAGCGGATTCAAAATCCGCCGCCGCAAGGCTTGCCGGTTCGAGTCCGGCCACGGGTACCAAGTCCCAGGTGCGAGGCTGGAAGGCGACACATCCGATCCGGATGCACCCCGCGCGCTTTGATGCGTTGTGAATATCTGAAAATTCGATACAAAGGCCGCACGTCCGGGTGGGGGCGGTGCACGGGCCTCCGGGGGGCGGCCGCGGAGAACGCACTGGTTCAATTCCGGTGACGATCCAGACGCTCGGCCCCTTGCCGCAGCGCGTGGGATCGCCCCGGTGCCACGCCCGTCTTCCCGCGCCCGCCTGAGAGGACTCCGACTCCGCTTCGCCGTCCGGGCCCATGATGACGGGGCGGAGGTTGAACGACGATGACAGCTATTGTGGATCTCGAAAGGGATAGCTTGACGCGCGACGCGTCTCGCGCGCTTCGTCCTCGCGTGGCCTGCCGATGACCGATCGTACCCGGATCGGATTCGACGACCTCGCCGCCGGAACGATCGTCTCGGATCAGTACGCCTCGCTCGGGGTGCGGATCGATTCCCTGCGGCCCGACGGATCGCCGAACGGGCGCCACCCGGTCATGGCCTTCGACACCGCGCGACCGACCGGGGGGGATAGCGATCTCGCGACGACCAACCTTCGCAAGGTCCTGATCCTGTCGGAGGACGAGGACCGGTCCGATCCCGACGACAATGCCGATGGCGGGATCTTCGGCTTCGTCTTCGATCGGCTGGCATTCCTGCATTCCCTCCTGCTCCTCGACATCGAGAACGGTGCAACGGTCGAGCTTTTCGACGTCGATGGCCGCAGCCTGCTGACCCGCGAGGTTCGGACGGGCGATGGTGGACAGGTCGAGCTCGCCCTCGACACCGCGAACGTGAAGTCGATGACGGTCACGCTCGAAGGATCGGGCGCCGTCGACAACCTCGTGTTCACCGCAGATACCACGCCGGAGCCGGACGGTATCGTCGACGGGACCGACCGCGACGATTTGATCGAGGTCGGCTACACCGACAGGGACGGCGACCGTATCGATGGGAACGACGCGTTCCTGCCGGGCGAGCGCGGCGACGACGACATCGTGCGCGCCGGCGCCGGCGACGACACGATCCGGGGCTTCGCCGGCGACGACGAGATCGCCGCAGGTGCCGGCAAGGACGTCGTCGAGGGCGGCGTGGGCGACGACGTGATCGACGGCGAAGCCGGCGCCGACCGCATCGACGGGGGCTTTGGCGACGATTTCCTTCTCGGCGGGACTGGTAACGACACCATCGCCGGCGGCGTCGGGTTCGACACGGTCGAGGGGGATGACGGCAACGACGTCATCGACGGCGCCGAGGGGTCGGACAGGCTGTTCGGCGGCGACGGCAACGACACGCTGTTCGGCGGCATCGGGAACGACCTGCTCGATGGCGGGGCCGGGAACGACGATCTCCGGGGCGGCGACGGACGCGACATCCTGCGCGGCGACGACGGCAACGACCTGCTTGCCGGTGGGGCCGATGCGGACACGCTCTCCGGGGGGGCCGGGAACGACAACCTGATCGGCGGGGACGGCGACGACGTGCTGTCGGGCGACGGCGGCAACGACAACCTGTCCGGTGGCGCGGGCGACGACCGGCTGACCGGCGGGGCCGGGAACGACGACATTTTCGGCGGCGACGACCGGGACATCATCTTCGGCGCGACCGCGGGCGACCGGATCGACGGCGGGGCCGGGGGCGACGATTACGACATCCTCGATCTGCGCGGCACGAATCCGCGCTCGATCATCTACGACAGCCGCGATCCGGAATCAGGAATCGTGCGATTCGACCGGGGCGGCTTCGCGCGCTTCGAGGAGATCGAGCGCGTTGTTCCCTGCTTCACCCCCGGCACGCGGATCGCGACCGCGGCCGGAGACGTCGCGGTCGAATGCCTCCGGCCCGGCGACCGCGTGCGGACACGGGACGACGGCTTGCAGCCGGTCCGATGGATCGGACGGCGCGACCTTTCGGAGGCGGATCTCACGGCGGACGAGACGCTCCGTCCGGTGCGGATCGCCAAGGGCGCCCTCGGGCGTGGCCTGCCGGAGCGGGACATGCGCGTCTCGCCACAGCACCGCGTCCTCGTCTCCGACCCGATGACGGCGCTCTATTTCGGGCTGGACGAAGCGCTCGTGGCGGCCCGCCATCTGGTCGGCCGGCCCGGCATCACGCGGGAGGCCCGGGGACCGGTGAGCTACCTCCACCTCCTGTTCGAACGACACCAGCTCGTCCTGTCCGACGGGGCCTGGACCGAGAGCTTCCAGCCGGGCCCGCATTCGCTTTCCGGGCTCGCGCCCGACAGCCGGATCGAGATACTGCGGCTCTTTCCCGAACTGGCGCAGGATGCAGGCGCCTATCCCGCCGCCCGGCCGGCCCTGAAGCGGCGCGAGGCGGCGTTGCTGCGCTTCTGACCCATTCCCGTTTGTACCCCCCGGTTTTCGTGATAACCGGTGCGGACGGACACGCGCGGAGGGCTTATGCGGCGTTGGCATTTCTACGTCATGGGTTGGATCGCACTGATCTACGGCCTTCTCGCGGCGGCGGAATACGTCCTCATCGTCTACGGGCTCGAGGTCGCCTGGCTCGGTCTCTATCCCCGCGACCAGATCGTGTGGCTGGAAACGCTGCCGACCTGGGTGAATGTCGTTTGGGCAGTGCATTCGCTTCTGGCGCTGGTCGGCGCGCTCTGCCTGCTCGCGCATGTGCGGGCGGCGGTCTGGATGCTCGCCTTCGCCTTCCTGACGCTGCTCGTGCTCGCGATATGGGCGCTGTTCTTCGCGCAGCCGACGATGGTCGCGCTGGCGGATGGCGGGGCGCTCGTCTGGGTCACGACGGGGCTCGTGCTGCTTCTCACCTTCCTGTTCTACATCTACGCGCGTCAGGAAAAAGTCGCCGGCGAAGTTCTCTGAGGCGGTTTACCCGACCGGGCCGGGTTGCTAGGGCAACCCGACCTTAACGCTCGGGCTTTCAATGACATCTCGGCTGGAGATCCAGGGTCTCGTCCGCAGGCTGGGCGGGCGGGCCGTGGTGGACGACATCTCGCTCTCGGTTCCCGCCGGTCAGGTGACCTGCCTCCTCGGCCCGTCCGGCTGCGGCAAATCCACGACGCTGCGCCTGATCGCCGGGGTCGATCGTCAGGATGCGGGCTCCATCGCGCTGAACGGCCGGATCGTGTCCGACGGTTCGGTGCACGTTCCGCCGGAAGCGCGCGGCGTCGGGCTGATGTTCCAGGATTTCGCGCTTTTCCCGCATCTGAACGTGGCGCAGAACGTGGCCTTCGGCTTGCCGCGCGGGACGCGCTCCGCCGCGCGCGTGGCGGAACTCCTCGAACGCGTGGACCTCGCGGGCTACGACGCGAAGCATCCGCACGAACTCTCCGGGGGCGAGCAGCAGCGCGTCGCGCTGGCCCGTGCCCTGGCGCCGCGTCCGGGCATCATGCTGATGGACGAGCCGTTCTCGGGTCTCGACAACCGTCTGCGCGACGAGATCCGAGATGCGACGCTGAGCGTGCTGAAGGAGGAGGGGACCGCCGTGCTCCTCGTCACGCACGAACCCGACGAGGCGATGCGGATGGCCGACGAGATCGCGCTGATGCGTGACGGGCGGATCGTGCAGCACGCCGCGCCCTACAACATCTACAACGCCCCCGTGGACCGTGCGGCGGCTGCGTTCTTCAGCGACATCAACACGCTGACCGGCACCGTGCGGGGGGCGCTGACGGAGACGCCGTTCGGCCAGTTCCTCGCCCCCGGACAACCCGACGGAACCGAAGTGGACATCGTGTTCCGGCCCCAGCACGTGCGCATCGACTTCGACCGTGGGGGCCGCGGGCCGCACCCGACCGCGGCCGAGGGCACGCCCGCCCGAGGCATGGTGAAGCGCGCGCGTTTCATGGGAAAGGAGAGCCTCGTCGAGTTCGCCATGGACGACGGGCAAACGGTCACCGCAACGGTGCCGGCAGTCTTCCTGCCGAAGCCCGGCACGGTGCTTTGGCTGTCGATCCGGCGGGAACGCTGCTTCGTCTTCCGGCGGTGACCCGCAAGCCTGACGAACGACGCCGCCGCGTGGGACGCGACGGCGTTCGAACCGATTCTTCTTGTCGTCAGCCGCCCCAGCTGCGGACATTGCCGCAATCGACGTGGGTGAAGTTCGACCGGCTGTACTTGCCGACGCCGCCCGCCGAGCAGGACGCCGCCGCGCGTGCGACCTGGCTGACCGACCGCGAGGTCAGCCGCAGATCCGCCGCCTGACCTTCGAGGTGCAGGGAGTGCTTCGCCACGCCGCGCGACCTGGCGCGCAGCATGGCGTTGGTCGCCGGCGAGCGGTATCCGGACAGCAGCATGAACGGCTCGCGCACGTCCACGAGCCGATGCGTCGCCGCGATGATATCGAGCGTCCGATTGTCGATCGGATGGACTTCGTTGCGCCGCCAGTCCCGGAAGAAGACGTTTATCTCGCGCATCGCCTCGCCGATGTAGCGGCCATCGACCCAGTAGATCGTGTCCATCGCCTCGCCGGTGCGCGGATTGTACATCTTAATGCGGCGGATGTCGCCGCCGCCCCGGAGGAACCCAGCGGCGTTGGAATAGGTGGGCGCGGCCGCCACGGCGGTTGCCGCGAACGCACCGAGTAGCCCACGTCGAGAGATCGACGTGCCTGCACACGTTTGATTGGTCACAATTCTGCCCCGTTCACTGCTTGGACCGTCTAACGCGGCCTCAGGTGTCTCATCCCCATGTGACAGGATTTGTGTCGCACAATTCATCCGATTCTCGAACATTGTTCCCGGGGCGGCGGGGCGTGGGCGAAATTCCGCCAAGCACAGGGCATTCTGCGGGCTAGGGCGGATGTTGCCGGTCTGCCTAATCGGAGAATCTTTTCGTCCCCTTAACGAACTCGTGGGACCGTACGGCTAGATCAGAAAGCGCAACCATCTGCCGGGACGTCCGAAATGCTTCTCCGCGCCACCATGCTCTCGCTGGCGACCCTGCTCACCGCCATGCCGGCGGCCGGCACGCCGCGCATCACGCCGCTGACCCTCGCGGTCGCGCAGGCCGCGTCCGACGATCCGGTGGTGGCCACGTTCTATCGGTCGCGTGACTTCGCGCCGATCTGGATGGGACCCGAAGGCGACCGGGCCATCGTCGCGCGACGTGCGGCGTTCCTGCGTGCGCTCGACCGAGCCGGTTCGCACGGTCTGCCGATCGCGCGCTACGACCCGGCGGTCATCCGCGCGGAGTTCGCCCGCGCCTCCGATGGCGCCGCTCGCGGTGCTCTGGAGGTGGCGATGACACGGCGATTGCTGCGCTTTGCGAGAGACGTGAGCGCAGGCATCCTCGAGCCGGAGCGTGTCGACCCGGAGATCAAGCTCGAGATCGCTGCACCCGACCCGGCGAAGCTTCTCGAAGCGTTCACGACAGGAGATCCGGAGACCGCCTTGCAGTCGCTCTGGCCGAAGTCGCCCGTCTACCGTCGTCTTCTGCGGGAGAAATTGCGGCTGGAGGAGATCGGGGCCGCCGGCGGCTGGGGGCCGGGTGTCCCGGAAGGAACGCTGCGCCCCGGCGACGTCGGGCCGGGGGTCGTGGCGCTGCGCGACCGGATGATGCGGATGGGCTATCTGGACCGCACCGCCTCCGCCGTCTTCGATGCGGCGCTAGAAGCGGCGCTCCGCGATTTCCAGACCGATCACGGGCTCGACCCCGACGGGCAGGCCGGCCCGGCAACGCGGGCCGCGCTCAACGTGCCGGTCGAGGTCCGTCTGGGTCAGATCCTCGTCGGTCTAGAACGCCAGCGCTGGATGAACAGGCCGCTGGAGCCGCGGCATATCCTCGTGAACCTTGCGGAGCAACGCGCCTATGTCGTCGACGACGGCCGCGTGACCTTCGAGACGATTGTCGTCGTCGGCAAGGACACGCCCGGCCGCCGCACCCCGGAATTCAGCCACGAGATGACCCACATGGTCATCAACCCGACCTGGAACGTGCCCCGCTCGATCACGGTGAACGAGTATCTTCCGGCGCTCCAGCGCGGCGGCGCCCGGCATCTGGACGTCTATTCCCGCAACGGCAAGGTGAACCCCAGCGCGATCGACTTCACCCGCTACACCGCCGCGACCTTTCCGTTCAGCCTGAAGCAGCCGCCGGGCCCGCAGAACGCGCTCGGCCGGGTGAAGTTCATGTTTCCGAACCGCTGGAACATCTACCTTCACGACACGCCGGCCCGCAGCCTGTTCGCTCGCGACGTCCGCACGTTCAGCCACGGCTGCGTCCGCGTCGCGCGTCCGCTGGAACTGGCCTATCACCTTCTCGCGGCGCAATCCGACACACCCGAACGAGATTTCGACAGCAGGCTCGCCACCGGCCGGGAGACGCGCGTGAACCTCGAGCGGCCGATCGGCGTCCATATCGTCTACTGGTCGGCCTGGGTCTCGCCGGAGGGACGGGTCCAGTATCGCGGCGATCCGTATGGTCGGGATGCCACCCTGCTCGACGCGTTGCGCGACGCCGGGGTGGAACTGTCGGCGGAGCGCAGTTAAGTCCCCGGTCGGGAGCGGCACGGCTTCCGACGGAGGCTTTGCATGTTCACCCTGTCCGAGATCGCCGACACGCTGGGCCGTCCCGTCGAGGGGGATGGCAGCCTGCGCTTCGCGCGGGCGGCGGAACCGGCGGCGGCGGGGCCCGACGATCTCGCCCTGGCGATGTCGCCGGGATACGGCGACGCCCTGCGGCAGGGGCATGCGCGCGGCGCCATCCTTTGGGACGGGGCCGATTGGCGCGCGATGGGCCTCGAAGGCGCCGTCCTCGTCCCGCGGGCCCGTCTGGCGATGGCAGGGATCACGTCTGCGCTCGATGCGGGGCCGCGCATCGTGCCCGGCGTGCATCCGACGGCGATCGTCGAGAACGGGGCCGAAATCGGACCGGACGCCGCGATCGGTCCCTACGTGGTGATCGGGGCGGGCGCCCGCATCGGTGCTCGAGCCCGGATCGCGGCGCATGCTACGGTGGCCGACGAGGCGGTCCTCGGAGACGACGTCCTGTTGATGCAAGGTGTCAGGATCGGCGCGCGCGTGCGTCTGGGCCACCGGGTCATCGTGCAGCCCAACGCGGTCATCGGCGGCGACGGGTTCAGCTTCGTCACGCCCGAGGAATCCGGCGTCGAGCGCGCCCGCAAATCTCTGGGCGACCAGGGGGAGATCCGGGCGCAGAACTGGACCCGCATCCATTCGCTGGGCTCGGTCGAGATCGGCGACGACGTGGAGATCGGCGCGAACACGACGATCGACCGCGGCACGATCGCGAACACGGTGGTCGGACGTGGCACCAAGATCGACAACCTCGTGATGATCGGCCACAACGACCGGATCGGCGAGGATTGCCTGCTCTGCGCGCATGTCGGCGTCTCGGGTGGCACGACGATCGGCAACCGGGTCGTCCTGGCGGGCAAGGTCGGCGTCAACGACAACATCACCATCGGAGACGACGTTGTCGCGGGCGGCGGGACGAACATCTACACGCGCGTCGCTTCGGGCGAGGTCGTCATGGGCTCGCCGGCGGTGAAGATGGACACGAACATGGCCATGTACCGCGCTTTGCGACGCCTTCCGCGTGCGCTCGAACAGCTCGCGGATCTTCGCAAGCGCGTCGGAGGCGGTGATGGCGGCTGACCTGCGCGCTCAGGTTCATACGATCCTCGCCGAGCAGGCAATGATCGACGCGGACGACGTGACCGACGACCAGGCGCCGGCAGATCTCGGCATCGACAGCATGGGCGTGGTCGAGGCGATCTTCGCCATCGAGGAGGCGTTCGACATCCAAGTGCCGTTCAATGCCAACGCGCCGGGCGCACAAGGTTTCGACATCTCCTCCGTCGGCGCCATCGTCGCGGCGGTCGAGCGTCTCGTCGCCGAGCAGCACGACTGATCCGGGCCGGTGCGCCGCGTCGTCATCACCGGCCGGGGGACGATCAACGCGCTCGGGCGCGACGTGCCGTCGACGCTCGCCGCGATGCGGGCCGGGCGTTCCGCGATCGGTCCGCTGGAGATGCGCGATCTCGACCGGTTGACGATCCGGATCGGCGCGCAGGTGCGGGACCACGACGAGGCCGCGATCTTCGACAGGTCGGAACTCGCGCTCTACGACCGGGCGACGCAATTCACCATCCTGTCCGCGCGTGAGGCGATGGCCGAGGCTGGGCTGGAGATCGCATCGGCCCGGGCCGAGCGGGCGGGCGTGATCCTCGGCACTTCCGGCGGTGGGCTGACGACGCAGGACGCGAACTTCCGGGCCGTCTACGAGGCCGGGAAGAACCGGGTGCATCCCTTCGTCGTCCCGCGCTTGATGGCGAATGCGGCCGCCTCGCATCTCAGCATGCTTCACAACCTGAAGGGGCCGGCTTTCACCGTCTCGACCGCTTGCGCGAGCTCGAACCATGCGATTGCGCAGGCCGTCCAGATCATCCGCGCCGGAATGGCTGACGTGATGCTGACCGGCGGGGCGGAGGCGATGCTCTGCTTCGGCGGCGTGAAGGCTTGGGAGGGTCTGCGCGTCATGTCGACGGATACCTGCCGCCCGTTTTGCGCAACGCGATCGGGAATGGTGCAGGGCGAGGGGGCCGGCGTGTTCGTGCTTGAGGATCGCGAACACGCACTGGCGCGCGGCGCGACGATTCTGGGCGAGATCGCCGGCATCGCAATGAATGCGGACGCAGCCGATATCGTCGCACCCTCGCGCGTCGGCGCCGCCCGGGCGATGGCCGGAGCGCTGCGCGATGCCGGGCTCGATCCGCGCGACATCGGCTACATCAACGCGCACGGCACCGGGACGACCGCGAACGATCGAACCGAATGCGCCGCGATCCGGGAGGTTCTCGGGTCGGCCGCGGACGACGTGGCCGTGTCCTCGACGAAATCTATGCATGGTCATTGCATCGGCGCGACCGGCGCAATCGAGCTCCTGGCTTGCCTGATGGCGCTGACCGAAGGGGTGATCGCGCCGACGGCGAACTGGTGCGCGGCCGATCCGGAATGCGATCTCGACGTGGTGCCGAACGTCGCGCGCGAGGTTCCCGTCACGGCCTGCCTCTCCAACGCCTTCGCCTTCGGGGGGATGAACGCCGTGCTGGCGCTTGTCGCGCCCTGAAACGCAAAGGGCCCCGGCATGTGCCAAGGCCCTCCGTCGCGGTTGCGTTCGAATTATTCCTGGTCCACGACCTCGACCGCCGCGAGACCTGCGGTGAATCCGGACAGCGACATCGCGAGTTCCGCCGCCTGGTCCGGGGCGAGCGCCGGGACGACGACGAGTGTAGCCGTCGACCCGCGCTTGAGCGCCGCCACGTCTTCCTCGGTGAAGCCCATCCGGGAATAGCACCCCGACGGGTCGCAGAAGCTGAACGGGTAGCGCCGGGGCTCGCCGCCATCAATGGTCATCGTCACCTGCGCCGTCAGGAGCGTCTGCAGCGGGGTCAGGATCGTCGCCCCCACCGCGACATCGCCGCCATCGGGCAGGTCGAAGATGTTGACGTCAGCCGTCGGGTTGCCGTTCTGATCGGCGAGGCGCTGATAGAGCTGGCAAGGATCTTCCTGGCCTTCGGGCGCGCGGAGGCAGCGGACCTGCCAATCGCCGTGCTCCTCGCGGACGTAGATCTCGGGGCCGCCGCCGAGCGCCTCGCCGACATCCTGCCCGACCGACAGATCGCCGCCGGGTGCGGCGGAGTCGGCCTCGCCTGTGGCAGTTGCGGCATCCGCCGCCGGAGCGCCGGCCGCCGGCGCGTCGGGCGTCGGGACGACCTCCTCGCCGGCCGTTATGTCAGCCTCCGGCGCATCGGGCTCTTGGGAGAAGGCGGGAGCGGCGAGTACGAGGGCGAGCGCGAGCGCTGCGGGCAAACGGATCGGATGAACGGGCAAGGCAAGTCTCCTGTCGAGGTTTCCTGCGCCCGATATCATGCCGTTCGGGCGGTGTGCAGGGGGCGAATCGGGGGTGCGACCGCGGAGTGCGACACGGCTTCGCGAGCGGATTCTCGAACATGAAAAAGGGGCCTCGAACGAAGGCCCCTTCCCGTGATTTTTTCTCTCCCCGTCGGACTGGCCGACTTGATGGGGCAGACCATAGGCAGCGGGTTCTAAGCCGTCAACCGACGAAATCGGCGGCGTTCGACACGAAAAAAGCCGCGCGGTGGGAGCCGCGCGGCCAGTTCGACAGGGAGACAAACCGAGGCGGACGACACTGTGCGCCCCGATCTGCCGCTGTTATGGCAAAGTGGTTCTAAGATCCGGTTAATGGCGGGGGCGCGATCATGAAGCACGCGGGGGAAACGATCTTCTTGGGGGGCGGCGGAACCGATCACGCCGAGCCGCAGGGACTTCGGCTCGACCACGCCAACCGGCACGGACTCATCGCCGGCGCAACCGGGACGGGCAAGACCGTAACGCTGCAGATCCTGGCGCAGGGCTTTGCGGACGCGGGCGTGCCGGTCTTCCTCTCCGACGTGAAGGGCGATCTCGCCGGGCTCGCCATGCCCGGCTCGGACGTGCACGACCTGCACCCGGCGTTTCTCGAACGGGCAGCGCGGATCGGCCTCGAGCTCAGCTACGCCCCGGCACCCGTCACCTTTTGGGATCTCTGGGGCGAGGCCGGGCATCCGGTGCGCACGACGATCTCCGAGATGGGACCGCTGCTGCTCGCCCGGCTGATGGAGTTGACGGATGCGCAAGAGGGCGTCCTCGACATCGCGTTCCGCGTGGCCGACGCGGAGGGGCTGGCGCTGCTCGACCTGAAGGACCTACAATCGCTGCTGGTCTGGGTCGGGGAGAACCGCAAGGATCTGTCGCTGCGTTACGGCAACGTGTCGACCGCCTCCGTGGGCGCGATCCAGCGGCGGCTGCTGCAACTCGAGCGGCAGGGCGGTGATCGGCTCTTCGGAGAGCCGGCGCTGGAATTGTCGGATCTGATGCGAACGACGTCGGACGGGCGGGGGCAGGTCAACATCCTGGCGGCCGACCGTTTGATAAACGCACCCCGTCTGTATGCGACGTTCCTGCTCTGGCTCCTGTCGGAGCTCTTCGAACAGCTGCCGGAGGTGGGCGATCCGGAGAAGCCGAAGCTCGTCTTCTTCTTCGACGAGGCGCACCTTCTGTTCGACGAGGCCCCCCGTCCGCTGATCGACAAGGTCGAGCAGGTGGCTCGGCTGATCCGGTCGAAGGGCGTCGGGGTCTATTTCGTGACGCAGAACCCCGAGGACGTTCCCGAGGACATCCTCAGCCAACTCGGCAATCGTGTGCAGCACGCGTTGCGCGCCTTCACCGCGAAGGACCGGCGCGCTCTCTCGCAGGCGGCGCAGAACTACCGCGAGAATCCGCGCTTCGACATCGCGGAGGCAATTCGCGAGGTGGGCACGGGAGAGGCGGTCACGTCCTTCCTCGACCGCAAGGGCGTCCCCGGCATGGCGGAGCGGACCCTGATCCGGCCGCCAGCTTCGCGCCTCGGTCCGATCTCGGTGGCGGAGCGGGCCGCGATCGTCGCGGCCTCACCTGTGGCGGGACGCTACGACACGACCGTGGACCGCGAGAGCGCCTACGAGATCTTGGCAAAACGCGCCGCGGAATCGGCTACGTCAGAAGAAGCGAGCGAGCAGCGGAGGTACAAGTCGGGGCGGCGTTACACGGCGCCGTCGGGTGGCGATGCATCGCGCCGGTCGTCCCGTGGCGATACTGTCGGGGACGCCTTCACCAAATCGCTGGCACGATCACTCGGCACGCAGGTCGGCCGGACCGTCCTGCGCGGCGTCCTCGGCGGCTTGTTCCGGGGGCGCTGACGACGGGCCGAAGCGCGAGCGTCATTCCCATTCGATCGTGCCCGGCGGCTTCGAGGTAATGTCGTAGGTCACGCGGTTGATGCCCGGCACCTCGTTGATGATCCGCGTCGCGGTCTCTCCGAGAAAATCGTGGCTGAAGGGATAGTAATCCGCCGTCATCCCGTCGACGGAGGTCACGGCGCGCAACGCGCAGGCGAAGTCGTAGGTCCGACCGTCGCCCATCACGCCGACCGTTCGAACAGGCAGGATGGCGACGAAAGCCTGCCAGATCTCGTCGTAGAGGCCGTGGCGCCGGATCTGGTCGATGAAGACCGCGTCGGCCTTGCGCAGAATGTCGAGCTTCTCGCGCGTGATCTCGCCCGGGCAGCGGATGGCGAGGCCGGGACCGGGAAAGGGGTGGCGGCCGATGAAACTGGGTGGCAGGCCGAGCTCCCGGCCGAGTTCGCGCACTTCGTCCTTGAAGAGTTCGCGCAGCGGCTCGATCAGCTTCAACCCCATCTTCTCGGGCAGGCCGCCGACATTGTGGTGCGACTTGATCGTCACCGACGGGCCGCCCGAGAAGCTGACGGATTCGATGACGTCCGGGTAAAGCGTGCCCTGCGCGAGGTATTCGGCGCCGCCGACTTCGGCCGCATGCTTCTGGAAGACGTCGATGAAGAGCCGGCCGATCGTCTTTCGTTTCGTTTCCGGATCGGAAACGCCGTCGAGCGCGTCGAGGAACAGGTCGCGCTCGTCGGCATGGATGAGCGGAATGTTGTAGTGATCTCCGAACATCCGCACGACCTCCTCGGCTTCGCCCTGCCGCAGGAGACCGTGATCGACGAAGACGCAAGTGAGCTGATCGCCGATCGCCTCGTGAATCAGCACCGCCGCCACGGAGGAATCGACGCCGCCGGACAGGCCGCAGATGACCTTGCCGTCGCCGACCTGATCACGGATCGCCTGTATGGCCTGATCGCGGTAGCCGGCCATGGTCCAGTCGCCGTCGAAACCGGCGATCCGCACGAAGTTCTCGAACAGGCGCCGGCCCTTCGGCGTGTGGTGCACCTCGGGGTGGAACTGCATCCCGTAGAAGTGCCGCGCCGCATCGGCAACGACGGCGAAAGGCGCGCCGGGCGAAGTGGCGAAGACCTCGAAGCCGGGCGCAATGCGGTCCACATGGTCGCCATGCGACATCCAGACCTGCTCCCGCCCGGTCGATTCGAGCCCGTCGAACCAGCCCTCAAGCAGGTCGAGCTCGGTCTTCCGGGTTACGAAGGCGCGGCCGAATTCGGCGCTGCCCTCGCCGCGCACGACCCGACCGCCCAGCATCTGCATCATCGCCTGCTGGCCGTAGCAGATGCCGAGGACGGGGACGCCTAGCTCGAACACCTCTGCCGGCGGTCGCGGGCTGTCGGCATCGGGAACCGAGGCCGGGCCACCCGACAGGATCACCGCCCTCGGGGCCCGCGCGCTCAGCAGGTCGGGGGTGACGTTCTGGAACGGGTGTATCTCGCAATAGACGTTCAGCTCCCGCAACCGGCGGGCGATGAGCTGGGTCACCTGGCTGCCGAAGTCGACGATCAGGAGGCATTGGTGTTCGGGCAGATCCATGGATCGCGCCTTACGCGGGGGGCGTGCGGACGGCAAGATCGGCCCTCACTGCATGTCGCCTTTCGCCCGTCCGGGGCGCAAATGCACCGCCGGGCTGCGTCTGGTACCATTAGGGAGGGGCTCGACGACGCAAACGTTGGGGATCGGCATGGCGGAAGACGGACGCAGGCATGGACGGCGGGGCGGCGGTGGTGCCGCGAAGCGTGCGGAACGCATGTCGGGCCGTATCGATCAGGCCAGCTATATCGTCCGGAACATCCCGAACTTCGACATCCTGAACGAGGAGGCGCTGTCGATCATCGAGGATCGGGCCGAGACCGTGCTGGAGGAGATCGGCGTCTCGTTCCCTGAAAATCCCGGCGCGCTGGATCGCTGGCGGGTGGCAGGCGCGGACGTGCAGGGCGACCGCGTGCGCATTCCGCGCGGCCTGTGCCGCTCGCTTTGCGCGACGGCGCCTTCGACCTTCACCCAGATCGCCCGCAATCCCGAGCGGAACGTGGAGATCGGCGGGCGCAACCTCGTGTTCGCGCCGGTCTACGGCCCGCCTTTCGTGCGCGACG
Source organism: uncultured Jannaschia sp. (assembly GCF_947494055.1). GTDB lineage: Bacteria > Pseudomonadota > Alphaproteobacteria > Rhodobacterales > Rhodobacteraceae > Jannaschia. Next base: position 89,897 of record NZ_CANLTR010000009.1, read on the forward strand.
GGGGCGGACGGCGCTACGCGACGATGGCGGATTTCGAGAAGTTCGTCCGGCTCGGGCACGTGTCGAAGTGGTTGCACCATTCGGGCGGAACGGTCTGCGAGCCGACGGACCTGCCGGTCAACAAGCGGCATTACGACATGCTGATGGCGCACATGACGCTGACCGACAAGCCGTTCATGGGCTCGGTCACGGAACCGTCCCGCGCCCGCGATTCAGTCGAGATGGCCGACATCCTTTTCGGCGGCCTCGAGGATCGGACCGCGCTCGTATCGCTCATCAACATCAACTCGCCGCTCACCTTCGATTCGGTAATGATGGGGGCGCTGGAGGAATATGCCGCGGCCAACCAGGCGGCGATCATATCGCCCTTCATCGTCGGCGGCGCGATGGCGCCGGTTTCGGTCGCGGGGACATTGGTGCAGGTGCTGGCGGAGGTCATGACGGGCGTGGCCTACAGCCAGCTCGTCCGGTCGGGCGCACCGGTGATCTTCGGGGCGTTCGTGACCTCGATCGACATGAATTCGGGCGCCCCGACCTTCGGCACGCCGGAGGCGGCGCAGATCACCTATGGCGCCGGACAGCTCGCGCGGCGGTTGGGCCTACCCTATCGCAGCGCGGGCTCTTTCAACGGGTCCAAGCTGCCGGACGCACAGGCGGCTTACGAATCCGCGAACTCGCTCAATGCCGGACTGCTGTCCGGAGTGAACTTCATGCTGCATTCCTGCGGCTGGCTCGAAGGCGGTCTGGTCGCGGATTTTGAGAAGTTCGTGATGGATGCCGATCAGTTGGGCGTTCTGCACAAGCTGGCGCAAGGTGTGAGCGTCGACGACGATTCACTCGCGGTCGACGCGATTCGGGAGGTCGGCCCGGGCGGCCATTATCTGGGCTGCGCGCATACGCAGGCGAACTTCAAGTCGGCGTTCTGGAAATCCGATCTGCTGGACTATAAGCCGTTCGAGACTTGGGCCGACGAAGGCGCGCGGGACACGCGGGCTCTGGCGACCGCTCGGGTCGACAAGCTGCTGGGAGCCTACGAGCAACCGGCGATGGACCCTGCAGTCCGCGAAGCATTGCAAGAGTACGTGGAACGGAAAAAGGCGTCGATGTCCGACGCCTTTACCTGAAACTCTTCGTCCGGGTTCTTCAGGCAGCGCTGCGCCGGAACGCTTGCGCCTCAGCGAGGAGCGCCACGAGGATGTCGACATGGCGCGCAAGGCTATAATTCTTGTCTGCCGTTTTCCGGCGGTTTTCCAAAGCCGCCTCGATCGGAAGCAGCTTTTCTAGAGCTGCCTTCGGCGAAGCGGGGATCGCGACCCGGAGCATGCGGCGCAGATCCCGACGGCGCTCGTAGCGAGCGGTTCCGTGCGCCGCTGCCTCGACGAGGAGACCGGGGCGGCGAAGAGCGGCAAGTTCACTAGCGATGTTGCACATGGTCATTGTCCAGCTTGGGGTGACTATGCGCCACAATCTGGCCCGATTGTTGCCGCTGTTGCGCCAAATTGGGTTGCGGCGCGCGCCATGATGCGCGCGTTTACATTTTGGAAACAATTAGCCACAGGTTGGCAACAATTAACTATCTGGTAACCAATCGGGGCGACTCCTGACTCCGTTTTCCACAGGATTCCCTTGGAGTTGTTCGATGCCGTCGTCTCCTGCATCCGTCGCCGTCTCGACGCTGCCCGACTGGGTTCCGGAAGCCGCTCGTGCGTATCTCGCCCATGCGCATTCCGGCCGCCCGCTTCGTGACGTTGCAGCGGAGAACGGATGTGCCGCGTCGACGATCCTGCGGCAGGTTCGCCGTATCGAGCAGCGCCGGGACGATCCTCTCGTGGACGATATCATGGAGCGGCTCGCAGAGGCCGCCGGCGACGCAGCGGTTTTCACGAACCAGAAAGAGACACACCAGATGTCAGCACTTCCCCCACGCGCGACACTCATCGACGACGAGACCCTGAATCGCGAGGCCAAGCGCGTGCTGCGCCGTCTCTGCGAGGCGGACGCTTTCCTGGCCGTGGGGCAGGGGATGCCGCAGGCGGCGGTCCTGCGCGAGACGGGTGGGACCCCGACGCGCACCGCAACGGTGCCAAAACTTGTCGCACAGGCTTTCGTGCTAAAGGACTGGGTGACCTGCTACAAAGCGGGGCGCATCACGCGGTACCGCATCACCGAGGCGGGACGAGCGGCGCTGAAGCGTCTGCTCAATGACACGCTTAACGCCAAGGTCGAAGCGCGTGGCATGGCTGAATCGCCCAGCCCGTTCCTGACGCAGCACATGGGAATGGGCGAAAGGGTCGTTCCCGGCCCGCAGGGCGACGAGACATTGCGCGTGAACCTGAGTGAATCACCGCTTGGCGGTCTGGCTCGCAAGAAGGATCGCGACGGCAAGCCGTTCCTGTCGATGGATCTCGTCATTGCCGGCGAACGTCTCCGGGAAGATTTCGAACGCGCGCAGATGGGTCCGAGGATCGGACAGAACTGGGAACGTTTCCTGACCGCCGGCAGCCGGGGCGACATGGCATCGGGAAACAATTGTAGTGGACCCGAAGACGCACGGCAGCGAGTTTCGGATGCGCTGCGTGCGCTTGGCCCGGGCCTGGCCGACGTCGTCCTCCGGGTCTGTTGCTTTCTCGAAGGGCTTGAAACAGCGGAGAAGCGCATGGGCTGGGCCGCACGTTCGGGGAAGATCGTTTTGCGCATTGCACTGCAACGGCTCGCCGCCCACTACGACGATCTTCATCGCTGATCGCCTGCCTCGGTTCGAGCTACATGAAACGCCGCCCTGAGGGGCGGCGTTTCGCGTCAGAGTGCGACCCTACCGGTTCTCGACGTCGACGTAGTCGCGTTGCGCCGCGCCGGTATAGAGTTGGCGCGGTCGACCGATCTTGAGGGCCGGATCGGAGAGTTGCTCCTTCCACTGTGAGATCCAGCCGACCGTCCGGGAGAGTGCAAAGATCGGCGTGAACATCGAGGTCGGGAAACCCATCGCCTCGAGAATGATCCCCGAATAGAAATCCACGTTCGGGAACAGCTTCTTGTCGGCGAAATAAGGATCGTCGAGGGCCTGCTTCTCGAGCTCCTTGGCGACCTGCAGCGTCGGATTGTCCTCGATACCGAGAAGCTCCAGTACCTCGTCGGCGGATTGCTTCATGACCGTCGCGCGCGGATCGAAGTTCTTGTAGACCCGGTGACCAAAGCCCATCAGCCGGAACGGATCGTTCCGGTCCTTCGCGCGGTCTATGAATTCGGGAATACGGTCGACCGTTCCGATCTGCCGCAGCATCTCGAGACAGGCTTGGTTCGCGCCGCCATGCGCCGGTCCCCAAAGACAGGCAATACCCGCCGCAATGCAGGCAAACGGGTTCGCTCCCGACGAGGAGGCGAGCCGTACCGTCGAGGTGGACGCGTTCTGCTCGTGATCGGCATGCAATGTGAAGATGCGATCCATTGCGCGGGCGAGGATCGGATCCACGTCGTATCGCTCGGATGGGACCGAGAAACACATGTTCAGAAAGTTCGCTGCGTAGTCGAGATCGTTGCGCGGATAGACGAAGGGCTGACCGATCGAATACTTGTACGCCATCGCGGCGATCGTCGGCATCTTGGCGATCAGGCGGAAGGAGGCGACCTCGCGCTGCCACGGATCGTTGATGTCGGTGCTGTCGTGGTAGAAGGCCGACATAGCGCCGACGACGCCCACCATCGTCGCCATCGGATGCGCGTCCCGCCGGAAGCCCCGGAAGAAGTTGTGCATCTGCTCGTGGATCATCGTGTGACGTGTGACGGTCGTCTCGAAGGTCTCGAGTTGATCCGCCGAGGGGAGTTCACCGTAGAGTAGAAGGTAGCAGACCTCGAGATAATGCGATTTTTCCGCCAGCTGTCCGATCGGATAGCCGCGGTGCAGCAAGATTCCTTCGTCACCGTCGATGAACGTGATCGCGCTCTCGCAAGCCGCAGTCGAAGTGAAGCCGGGATCGTAGGTGAAGACGTCCGCTTGGCTGTAGAGCTTGCGAATGTCGACGACGTCGGGACCCTCGGTCGGGGAAAGAACGGGCAGTTCGTGGCTTTCACCGTCGAGGGTGAAACTGGCCGTCCTGTTGGTCTCTGCCATATGCGTCCTCTGGTTTGGGCCGAGCGTCCGTCGCCCGGTAAATGACTGTTATCTCGCGTCGAATTCCCGTCGCCAAACCGGCAACAGGGGTAATTCCACCTAGCCGACCGATAAGGCTTCCGTGACATCGACAATCCGGGCCAATGTCTCGTCGCGCCCAAGGACCGTCATCATGTCGAAAACGCTGGGCGTGGCCGTTCGGCCGGCAAGCGCCGCTCGCAACGGTGCCGCGATGCGGCCCAAGCCCAGGTCCCTCAACTGGGCAAACTCCTTCGCGACCTGCTCCAATCCCTCCCTGTTCCACGTAGCGCTTTGCAGGTGCGGCGTCAAATCTGCGAGCAGCCGACGCGCCTCCGCGTCCAGTGCTCTGGCCGCTTTCTCGTCGAGAGTGACCGGACGGGAGACGAGCGCGAACCGGGCACGCTCGATGACCTGCGGCAAGGTTCGGCTTGCCATCTTGACGAGCGGCACGGCGGAGGCAAGCGCCGCGTGGTCGATCGACGCATTCCCGACACGCGCATTCCAGTCGAGTGCGGCTGCAGTGACTGCTTCGTCGTCCATCGCGCTCAGATGCTGGCCTGACAGGTTCTCCAACTTCTTGAGATCGAGACGCGCGGGTGCGCGGCCAATCCCGTCGAGATCGAACCACGTTCGCGCCTGCGCATCGTCGAAGAATTCATCGTCTCCGTGGCTCCAGCCCAGCCGCGCGAGGTAATTCCGCATCGCCGAAGCGGGAAAGCCCATTTCGGCATATTCCTCGATACCGAGCGCGCCGTGCCGCTTCGACAGTTTCTTGCCGTCCGCGCCGTGAATCAACGGAATATGCGCCCAGACAGGCTCGGACCAGCCCATCGCCGCGTAGATCTGCGCTTGCCGGGCGGCGTTGTTGAGATGATCATCACCGCGGATGACATGTGTGACGCCCATGTCGTGATCGTCGACCACCACGGCGAGCATGTAGGTCGGCGTACCGTCAGAACGCAGCAGGATCATGTCGTCGAGCTGATCGTTCCGCACGACAACCGCACCCTGCACGACATCGTCGATGGTCGTCGTTCCCCCAAGCGGGGCTTTCAGCCGGATCACGTATGGCGCGTCCGGATACGTTGCCGGATCCGCGTCGCGCCAGGGGCTGCGATACAGGGTCGAGCGTCCCTCGGCTCGCGCAGCCTCCCGGAACGCTTCAATTTCCGCCTGCGAGGCGAAGCACTTGTACGCGTGATCCGTCGCCAGCATCTGTCGGGCCACTCCGGCATGGCGAGGTGCATTTGCCGCCTGACTGACAGGCTCGCCGTCCCAGTCGAGGCCGAGCCAGGTCAACCCTTCGAAGATCGCCTGCGTCGCGGCTTCAGTCGAGCGGGCGCGGTCCGTGTCCTCGACGCGCAGGAGGAATTGCCCGCCGTGCCGCCGCGCGAAAAGCCAGTTGAAGAGTGCCGTTCGGGCCCCGCCGATATGCAGGTATCCGGTCGGCGAAGGCGCGAAACGCGTGACGATCGGGGCGGATGGCATGGCGTGTCCTCGTATTCGGTCGGTTCGGCTCCGGATGGTTAACGCTTTGTATACCCGGCGGGACCTAGTGTCGCGCGGTTGATAGGCAGCCCGAACTGGGAGGGCAAGGATGTACCCCGCCGATGCCCTGGTCGCGCAAGGTGGCCTGTGGCTCCGCCTGACCACCGAGTTGCAAGGGCTTCGCGGGCACAGGCTGCCTTGGGTCGCGCTGACTTTCGGCTTCGGGATCGGCGTCTATTTCGCTCTACCGCTCGAGCCCGATCGCTCCGTGGCCTGGACGATGGGGGTGGCCTGCGGCGCCTGTGCCGTCCTCGCCTGGATGGGGCGCGGGGGTGCCGGATTCATTGCCTTGCTGGCCGCAATCCTGATCGCCGGCGTTCTCGCAGCGCAATTGCGGACGAACCTCGTTGCCGGTCCTGTGCTCGGATGGCGCTATTACGGTGCCGTCGAGGGGCGTATCGTCGAGATCGACCGGTCCGCCTCCGGCGCGGTCCGGCTCACGCTGGACCGGGTGCGGCTCGACCGGATGGGCCCGGCGGAAACGCCGCGCCGCGTCCGCGTTTCGCTCCAGGACGAGACCGGCGTCACGCCGAAGCCCGGTCTGCGGGTCATGACGACCGCGCATCTCTCGCCCCCCGCCGGCCCGACGGAGCCGGGCGGGTTCGATTTCCAGCGCCACGCCTGGTTCCTGAAGCTCGGCGCCATCGGCTACGGCCGCGTCCCGCTGCTCCTCGCCGAGGCGCCGCGAGGGGGGAGTGCCCTCTGGATCGCCCGGCTACGGGCCCATGTGGGGGAGAATCTCCGCGACCGATTGCCGGGGCAGGTCGGCGAAGTAGCGGCCGCGATCACCACGGGCGACCGTTCGGGCCTGACGGCGGAGGTCACCGAAGCGTTGCGTGCGTCGAACCTGGCGCATCTCCTTGCGATCTCGGGCCTGCATATGGGGCTTCTGGTCGGCTTCGTCTTCTGGGCCGTTCGTGGGGGGTTGGCATTGGTGCCGCCGCTCGCGCTGAACTACCCGACGCGGGAATGGGCCGCCGCCATCGCCTTACCCTTCGCCCTTTTCTACCTGTTCCTGTCCGGCGGAACGGTCGCCACGCAGCGAGCCTTCGTGATGGCGGCCGTGATGCTCGGCGCCATCCTGCTCGGGGCTCGGGCGCTGTCCATCCGCAGCGTCGCGATCGCGGCGATCGCCGTCCTGCTCTGGCGCCCCGAAAGCCTGACCGGACCCGGCTTCCAGATGTCCTTCGCTGCAACCGGGGCGCTCGTTGTCGTCTTCAACGCGATCTCTCGGCGTCAGGCCGGATCGTGGCTACGCGGCTGGAAGGGAGCGATCTTGTCTTTGCTTCTGTCGTCGATTGTCGCTGGGGCGGCAACCGGACCGTTCGCGGCGCTGCATTTCAACCGGGTCGGGCAGTTCGGCGTCCTCGCAAACATGCTGGCTGTGCCGATGATGGGGATGGCGGTGATGCCGCTGCTCCTTGTCGGGCTTCTCCTCATGCCTCTGGGCCTCGAAACCTTGCCACTGATGGTTGCGGGATGGGGGATCGAATGGATTCTCGAGGTCGCCCGGCGGGTGGCGGAGCTTCCCGGGGCGGTCCGCCCGATCCCCGCGCCGGACTGGCGGGTGCTACCGGTTCTGGGGTTGGGCATGGCCATGCTCGCCGCGGCGCGCGGATGGGGCACACGCGGCGTCGCGATTACGCTTCTCGGATTGTCGGTGATTCTTTGGACGCGCGCGCCGCGACCGGAGATCCTGATTTCCGACGATGCGCGGCTCGTAGGCGTCATGTCGCCTGCGGGTCGTTGGTTGAGCCGCGACAGCGGAGCCGGCTTCGTAGCCGAGTCCTGGCTGGAAAACGACGGCGATCCGGTATCGCAGGCCGAAGCCGCGGCCCGGCCCACGATCGTCGACCCGACGCTACCCGAGATCCATGTCGCCCGCGGGAAACGGGACTTGCCCGCGGCTATCGCCGCCTGCCAGCGGGGCAACTGGATCGTTTCTGCCAACCCTGTGACAGATGCACCCGTAGGCTGTACCGTTTTCGATCAGGAAACAATGCGGGATACCGGTGCCGTCGCCACGTCGCGCGATGCTTCGGGCTACATGACGATTACAACGGCGAAGGAAGTCCAAGGTATGCGACCTTGGGTTCCGCTGCCCGGCGGCTGACGACCGGCAAGGGGTGTCGACCGACCGAGCCGGCCGGGCTGTTTACCACCTCTGGTCACACCAAAAGCCCAGCCCGAAGAGTGGCCGTGCAACGACGATTAGTATGTCCGGATCAACCCGACCAACCGGCCCTGCACGCGAACCTGATCCTCGCGCAGAAGGCGCGTCTCGTAAGCGGGGTTTGCCGCTTCCAGCGCGACCATGCCGTTCGAACGACGGTAGCGTTTCAGCGTAGCCTCCTGACCTTCCACGAGCGCGACCACAATGGCACCGTCATCGGCGGTCCGCTGTTCGCGGATGACGACGATGTCGCCGTCGTTGATGCCCGCGTCTACCATCGAGTCCCCGCGAACCTCGAGCGCGTAATGCTCGCCCCCGTGGCCGAGCATCTGGCTCGGCACGGCAACCTGACTCGATACCTCGCTGATCGCCTCGATCGGCACACCGGCGGCGATGCGGCCCATGACCGGCAATTCCATCGCATCGACGGCAACGGGCCTGGAACGCGACGGCGTCGTTTCCGGACGATCCCCTTGGATCACGTCCGGCACGAACCCCGCACCGTTGCTCATATCCTCGGGCAGACGCGTGATCTCGATCGCCCGCGCGCGATGCGCCAACCGGCGTATGAAGCCCCGCTCCTCCAGCGCGGTGATCAGGCGATGGATGCCTGATTTCGACCGCAGGTCGAGTGCGTCCTTCATCTCATCGAAGGACGGCGGCACACCGTCGCGCTGCACGCGCTTGTGAATGAAGGCAAGAAGGTCGCGTTGCTTGCGGGTCAGCATCGGAGCCGGTTTCCTCGATTTGGTCACGTCACATCGGACGCAGTCGTGTAATGTTCTATTAAGGTTCCCGTTTTGTGTCAACAGGACGCGTCAGGCCGGCAGGTCGATGACCTCGACCAGATCGCCCACGGCGCGTTCGGGATCGTGGGGCGGCCGCAGGATGAGAAGGTCGGCACGGGCGAGGACAGAGAGCAGGCTGCTGTCCTGCCGTGCCTCGGCTTCGCACCCGTCCGCCACCCGCCGGCCGCGCATGTAGTGTTGCCGCGCACCGTTAGCCTTGAGTGGCGCGGCGAGGGCACAGCGCGCGGTCGCGATCTCTGCCGGAAGTCCCAGCATCCGGCGAAGCATCGGCAGGAGGAAGACGACCCCGCAGACCATTGCCGAAACGGGGTTTCCGGGCAGGCCGACCATCGCCGCGGCGTTTAGGCGCCCCGCGAGCAAGGGCTTTCCCGGCCGCATCGCGACCTTGTGGAAGGCGAGGTCCAGCCCGGCCTGCCCGGCCGCCATGGCGACGAGGTCGTGATCGCCGACCGAGGCACCTCCGATGGTCACGACCAGATCGGCCTCGCGGGCCAATTCGAACGCCGTCCGAAGGCTACCGGCACGATCGCGGGCAATCGGTAACAGGCGGACCTCCGCCCCAGCCGCTTCGAGCATTGCGGCCAGACCATAGCCGTTCGACGCGGTGATCTGACCCGGCGCAAGCGTTTCGCCGGGCGCGCGAAGTTCGTCGCCCGTCATGATTATCGCCACGTTCGGGCGCCGCGCCACCGGAACGGCGCCGTATCCCATCGCGGCGAGCAGAGCGATGTCCCGACTTCCCAACCGGCACGGGGCGGGCATCGTGGTGCCGCGCTCGAAATCGCCGCCGGCGGGGCGGATGTAGTCGGACCTGTCGGGGTCGTCGCCGAGGCGGATCGTGTCGCCATCCTGCACGACGTCTTCCTGGATCAGGACGCGGCGGCTTCCCTCGGGCAAGGGAGCGCCTGTGAAGATGCGGACTGCATCGGTGACTGCCAGACGCCCCTCGTATGGGTGCCCGGCGGCAGACTCGCCCACGACGCGGAACGCATCCCCCGGCGCAGGAGCCTCGACGGCCACGGCATAGCCGTCCATCGCGGAGGCAGCGAAGGGCGGCTGGCTTTGCCGGGCGGAGACGGGCCCGGCAGGAACGCGTCCGGCGGCCAGGCGCAACGGCACCATCTCGGACGGGAGGGGCGCGACCAGCGCAAGCAGCCGTTCGGTAGCCGCCTCGACCGAGATCACGGCGCGGTCCAGTCGCCCGATTTGCCGCCGGACTTGGAGAGCAACCGCAGGCCGCCGATCTCCATGTCCTTCTGCACCGCCTTCGCCATGTCGTAGATCGTCAGGCAGGCAACCGACACGGCGGTCAACGCCTCCATCTCGACGCCGGTGCGGCCCGCGGTCGCCACGGTGGCGGTGACACGCAGGCCGGGGAGACCGTCGTCCGGCACGAGGTCGAGTGAGACCTTCGAGAGCGGCAGCGGATGACAGAGTGGAATCAGATCGGCCGTGCGCTTCGCCCCCATGATCCCGGCCAGTCGCGCCACGCCCACGACGTCGCCTTTTCGAGCGCTACCCGAGCGAATGACGTCAAGGGTTTCGCCGGACATCTTCACCCAGCCTTCGGCCACGGCGACCCGGTCGGTCGTGGCCTTGCCGGAGACGTCGACCATGTGCGCCGCACCGGCTTCGTCGAAATGAGTGAGGCCTTTCATCGATGGGGTGCGAGTGGCGTGGCGAGCAGATCGCGCGTGGCTTGGGCGACGTCGTCCTTGCGCATCAGGCTCTCGCCGACGAGGAAGCATCGCGCGCCGTACCGGGCCATCTCCTCGAGATCGGCGGGGGTGGAAAGCCCGGACTCGGCGACGAGGATGCGATCCTCCGGCGCGTGCCGTGCCAGATCGCGGGTTACCTGAAGGTCGGTCACGAAGGTATTGAGATCACGATTGTTGATTCCCAGAAGCCGCGCGTTCAATCGGGACGCTCGGTCGAGCTCTCCCCGGTCGTGGACCTCGACGAGCGCGTCCATCCCCCAGGCCTCGGCCGCCGCCTCGAGTTCGGCGGCCTGCTCGTCGGAAACGCCGGCCATGATGATCAGGATGCAGTCCGCGCCGAGGGCACGACTTTCGGCCACCTGCCACGGATCGTAGAGGAAATCCTTGCGCAAGACCGGAAGATCGACCGCCGCGCGCGCATTGGAAAGAAAGGCGTCGGCACCCTGGAAGGAGGGCGCGTCGGTCAGGATCGAGAGGCACGTCGCGCCGCCCTCCTCGTAGGCCCGGGCCAGGGCCGGCGGATCGAAATCCGGCCGGATCAGGCCCTTCGACGGGCTGGCCTTCTTGATCTCCGCGATGAGGCCATAGCCGGAGATCGCAGCGCGCTGCAGCCTGTCCGCGAAAGGTCGCACCTTCGGCGCGGCGGCGGCGGCGGCGTCGATGGCTGTCTGGTTGCGCACCGCCTTTCGCGCGGCGATCTCCTCGAGCTTGTAGTCCCGGATGCGGTCGAGGATCGTGGGCATGGTCATGCGGCCTCCGAGGTGATGCGGGCAAGGCCGTCGACCTTGGCCCGCGCCGCGCCGCTGTCGATCGCGTCCGCGGCCATCGCGGCGCCTTCGCGCAGGTCGGTCACGCGGTCGGCGATGAGAAGGGCCGCGGCGGCATTGAGGAGGACCGCGTCGCGATAGGCGCCCGGTTCGCCGGCGAGAAGGGCCGCGAAAGCGCGTCCGTTCTCTTCCGGCGTGCCGCCGAGGATGTCGCGGAAGGGGTGGACGGGCAGCCCGGCATCCTCGGGATGAACTTCCCGCCCCCGAATCCGGCCGCCTTCGAGTACGGCGACCTGCGATACCTCGGAGATCGAGAGTTCGTCGGTCCCGTCGCCGCCATGGACCAGCCAGGCGCATTCGCTGCCCAATTGCTGCAACGTCTCGGCCATCGGGAAGATCAGGTCGGGAGCGAACGCACCGGTGAGCTGCCGCTTGACGCCGGCGGGATTGGTAAGCGGCCCGAGAATGTTGAAGATCGTCTTGCAGCCGAGCTCCTGACGCACTGGCATGACGGCCGCGACGGCCGGGTGGTGGACGGGCGCCATCATGAAGGCGATCCCGACTTCCCTGAGGGCCCGTTCGACCCGATCGACATCGACCATCACGTCGATACCCATCTGCCCGAGGGCGTCGGCGGAGCCGGACTTCGAGCTGAGGTTGCGGTTGCCGTGCTTGGCGACGGGCACGCCCGCACCGGCCACGACGAAGGCGGCGGCGGTCGAGATGTTGAGTGTGCCCTTGCCGTCGCCGCCGGTGCCGACGATGTCGATGGCGCCCTTGGGCGCACGCACCGCCTTGCAGCGGGCGCGCATCGCTGCCGCCGCGGCGGCGTATTCGGAGACCGACTCTCCGCGCGCGCGGAGGGCCATGAGAAGCCCGCCCATCTGCGCGGGCGTGGCGCTGCCCTCGAAGAGCTCGTCGAAGGCGGCCTCGGCCTGACTGCGGGAGAGGGGACCTTCGGACGCGGCGAAGATCAGCGGCTTCATCGTCTCGCTCACGGTCAGGCGACCTTGGGCTGCGGCATAAGATCGAGGAAGTTCCGCAGGAGCGCGTGGCCGTGCTGGGATGCGATGCTCTCGGGGTGGAACTGCACGCCGTGGATCGGCAGGTCGCGGTGGCGCAGGCCCATGATCGTGCCGTCAGCGAGCGCGGCGTTCACGACGAGCGCGTCGGGCAGGGAGGCGCGCTCGACGATAAGGGAGTGGTAGCGCGTCGCGTCGAACGCGCCGGGCAGGTTCGCGAAGATACCGGTGCCGTCGTTTTCCATGCGGCCGAGCTTGCCGTGCACGATCTCGCCCGCGCGGACGACGCGGCCGCCGAAGGCCTGACCGATCGCCTGATGACCGAGGCAGACGCCGAGGAGCGGCGTGCGCGTCTCGGCGCAGGCCTCGACCATCGCGAGGCAGATGCCCGCCTGGTCGGGATCGCAGGGGCCGGGGGAGAGCAGGACGCCCGCGGGATGCATCGCCATCGCCGCCTGAACGTCGATCGCGTCGTTGCGGACGACCTTCACCTCCGCACCCTGCTCGGCGACGTAGTGGACGAGGTTCCAGGTGAAGCTGTCGTAATTGTCGATCAGCAGAAGCAAGCCAGTCCCTCCGAATGCACAGCCCGCGAGGGTGCGCCCCTCGCTCGGCCGGGTTATAGGAGGGCCAGGGGCCCGGGGAAAGGGCCGGTCTCGGATCGAGCGGGGTGAGGCATGCGGAACGGCACGATGCTGGGTGCGATCTGCGGGTTGTTGGCTTGTGGCGTTCTGATCGGCGGAGCATCGTTGATGGAGGCGCCGCCCGGCGCACCCGGTCCCGAAGCGCGGCCCGGTGCGCCCCAGGGCGGGGCAACCCCGCGAGAGGATGCTCGCGACCCGATCGGTTCGGACGGCGCGGACAGACGCCTTTCGGTGCCATCGGACCCCGATGTCGGCGCGTCGTTCGGCGCATCCTCGATCGGCCGCATCCCGGCGGATCCGTCCCCTGCGGACATGGCCTTCGAACCGGTCGATCCGCCCGGGTCGGCACCGGTGGACATGACGGATACCCCAGCCCGCGCGCGTGCGACGGTCGCGCTTCCCGACGCGAGCGAATTGAATCGCCCCCCCGAGGATCGGGTGATCGCTCCGCCTACCGAGGCAATCGCGCCGAACCCGGCTTCGGCGGCTGATGCGCCAGCCGTCGCGCGCCCGTCCAGCGAAATGCCTCGCGCGGAGACACGCAGCGGCGCCGCGCCGAGGGTCGTTTCGGTAAGCGGGTTCGCGGACGATCCCGCGGCGGGGCAGGCGCCGAACGTTCCGGGACGTGCTGTGGAGACCGTGCCGACGACTACCGCCCGGCCCTCCGTCTCCATGCCCGATGCGGAACCGGCCGCGTCGGTCGATGTCGCACCGCAAGGGACGGATGCGCCTGCCGGGGAAGATGTGCAGGAAATCGGCGCCCCGGCCACCGTCACGCTCGTGCCGAAGTAGGAAGTCGCGGTACCGCCGTCGCATTCGTCCGACGCCGGTCGGTGGAGACAGCGATTGGCGCCGTCGCGCCTCGCGGGCGACGGTCGACCCGCAGAAACAGCGGAGGCACGTGCCGGTCGGCTCCGGTTGCAGGGCTCTCGTGCAACCCTATGGCGCTCGAAGGTGTGCTGCCGGTGCTACCAAACGCGGGAACGAAGTTCGTAACTTATCCGAACGGGTTCGATGCGAATGCTACCCCAGTTGCGGACAGCGTCCTTACGCGGTTGGGTGACTAGGCATTCACGAAAGACACGCACGCCACGTGGTCCTTCGCGATCTCGTTCGGGCGGTTCTTAAGGCGCAACGGATGGGCTCGGCCGTGCTCAAGGGTCAGGTCTCGCCGCAGCTACTCGGGACGCTGCGAAAATGGCGTGTCCGTAATTAGGCCCGCGAGGTCGTTCTGTCGCCGCTCTCCGCTTTGGTGCAAATGCGGTGATGCAGTTGGCCGGCGACAATCCTAGCCTATGTCGTCCGGCAGTTCGATCCGTGCGACTTGCTCCGCGATCGGCTCGACCGAGAGCGGGTGGGTCTCGTCCACATGGGCACGCGGATCGGCGACCGGCTGCCAGGCATTGCCCTTGAAGATCTCGAGCGCGGAGTACTGCGCCTTGTAGCCCATCTTCGGCGAACCCGGGACCCAGTAGCCCAGATAGACGTAGGGCAGGGCCGCCTCGCGGGCGATTTCGACGTGGTCGAGGATGATGTGGGTGCCCAGGCTTTGCTGCGGCACGTCGGGATCGTAGAAGGAATAGACCAGCGACAGCCCGTCATCGAGCACGTCGGTCAGGCAGACCGCCCGCAGGATCGGCAGGCCGCCCCCGGCCTTCGGGCGGTCGTCCCAGTATTCGATGACGCGCGTCCGGATCGGCGTCTCCTCGATCATCGCGGCGAACTCGAAGATGTCCATGTCGGCCATGCCGCCGGTGGCGTGACGCGCCGTAAGATAGCGCCGGAACAGGCCGTACTGATCCTCCGTCGCCCAGGGCGACGTCACCTCGCGCCGCAGATGGGCGTTGCGATTCAAAGTCTTCCGCTGGGATCGCGAGGGCTCGAAATCGGCGCTGCGTATGCGTGCGGACAGGCACGCCGTGCAATCGGCGCAGCTGGGCCGGTAGAGGACGTTCTGGCTGCGACGGAACCCCTGCTTCGACAACTTGTCATTGAGCGCGGTCGCGCCCGAGCCCTGCAGGGCCGTGAACAGCTTCCGCTCCCGCCGCCCGTCGATATAGGGGCACGATTGTGGCGCAGTCACATAGAACTGCGGCGTCAGCGGTAGGCTGTGGCGCATGGAGGACATATCGTCTGCTTGTGTTCGAGCGGACCCTAGCCAACCCGGACCGGCCGTCAACGGAAAATGGCCGGCCGGCCGCGGTCGGGTCTCAGCCGGGTCGATTGATCACGGCCGATCCGAGCACGAAATCGGTCAGGCTCTGCCGCCGGGGCGTCGTCGATATGGTCGCAATCGACAGGAACCACGGCACGACTGTTGCAACGGATGCGTAATAACCGCCGACATGGGCAACGCTCTGTACGATATCGAACCGTTCGCCGTCATGCCCGCGGAACTCGATCCCCATCATCCGCATCCCCCATGTTGCGGAGCCGCCGGCGATGGTCGCGATCCGGTAGAGCGCGCCGATGCCGAGGAAGAAGAGCGGCCAGAGAAAGAAGCCGACCGTGAGCGTCAGCACGCCCGCAAGCGTCGTCAGCAGGGTGATGACGATCGTATCCGCCACCCATGCGATCCCCCGCTTGGCGACGACACCCTCGTAGAATTCGGGCATTGCGCCCGGATCGGGCAGCCGGGTCAGTGCGCGGGTCTGCATGTCGGTCCACTGGGTCATCTGCGGCAGCTCCCTCAAGCGCTTTCGTCAAAATGTGGGTCCCGCCCCGCAGGCGGTCAAGGTGCGGGGCGGGGCACGGGATCAGGCGTTCGCGTGGCGGGTCTCGTCACCGTTCGTGGCGCGCTTCTCCCGATCCTGCATGAACTGGTCGAACTCGGCCTTGTCCTTGGCCTCGCGCAGCCGCTCGAGGAAGCTCTCGAAGGCTTCCTGCTCGTCCTCGAGGCGCCGCAGCATGTCGGCCTTGTAGGCGTCGAACGCGGTATTGCCCGAGCTGCGGAACCGCATCGGCGCCATTCGACGGACGTCGCGGCGGGAAGGGCCGAACAGGCGACGGGTCCAGAGCGCGTAGGCGAGCACGGCCACGCCAACCGGCCAGACTGCAAACAGCGTCACGATCGTCAGCGCGATCCACGCGCCCTTTCCGCGCGCGTCGAGCCAGGCTTCGGCCTTGGCGAACCAGTTGCCGGGCATCCGGCCGGTATGGGCGGTGGCTGGGGTCATCTGCGTCTCTCCTCTTGGTATGTGAATTGCTTTCACATGGAGGAGATGGTCTCGCTCAGATCAGAGCGCAAGATGCCGGCGCATAAAAAGTTAAGGTCATTTACATGCTCTGTCGGTTGGGTGGTGTTCGTCATGAAAGTGGCATATTCGGGTCGTATGGCCGAGACCCGCCCGTCTGATCACAGGCTCGACTTGTCACGGACGGATCGCCTCGCGCGGGGGAAGGTCCGGGACGTCTTCGCGCGTCCGGGGCATCCCGATCAGCTTCTCAAGACCCTGCGGAAGACGAAACGAGCGGCCTATGCGCGCCGCCGCGGTCTGATTGCCCGGATCAAGCGGCACATCGGCCTTGGACCCTACCGCTATCTCCTGAAGGAGTATCGCTGCTACCTGCGCGTAGCGTTGCGAGCCGAGCGGTTGGACCGCCCGATTCCGATCGCCGAATTCGGCCCCGTCATACGGACGGATCGTGGTCTGGCGCAGGTCTCGCGGCGCGTGCCCGACCGGAGCGGCGCGCTGGCGCCCACGCTGCGCGAGCTTCTGCGGGCCGGGCCTCTCAATACTGCGCTACTGAAGCAGCTCAACGCGTTCGTCGGAGACCTTTACGACCTGAACGTCGTCGTACCGGACCTGACGGCGGGTAATGTCGTGCTCGATGAGACGGTGCCGGATGGACGATTCCTGCTGATCGACGGCTACGGCGAGAAGGCGTTCATTCCGTTGCAAACTTACTTCCCGGCATTGAATGCGCGGGCGCTCGACCGCGGATTCGCCCGGATCGCAAGCGGTTCGGTCCTGCGCTGGAACGGTTCGGACCGGCGCTTCGAGCGTCAGTAGCCGCGCCAGATCCAGCCGCCGCCGAAGACGCGCGTCGAGTCCATGTCGTAGAAGACACAGGCCTGGCCGGGGCTCACGCCTTCCTCCGGGGTCAGGAGCTCGACCTCGGCCAGTCCGTTCGGAAGCGGACGCAGGATGGCTTCGCGCGGCGGACGGGTCGAGCGGACCTTGACGCCGATATGCCATTCCGGACGTGACTCGAGCGGCGCGTCGCCCAGCCAATTGATCTCCCGCAAGGGAACCAGACGCGTGGCCAGCGCGGATTTCGGCCCGACCACGACCTGTCGCGCTTCCGTGTCGAGCCTGACAACGTAGAGCGGCTCCGAGAGGCCGCCGATACCGAGCCCGCGCCGTTGGCCTATGGTATAGTGGATGAGGCCCTCGTGCCGGCCGAGCTCGTGACCTTCCATGTCGACGATCGCGCCCGGCTCGCCTGCGCCGGGGCGCAATTTCTCGATCACCGCGGCGTAGTTCCCGTTCGGCACGAAGCAGATGTCCTGGCTGTCGGGCTTGTCGGCCACGGGCAGACCGTAGCGCGCCGCGAGCGCCCGGGTCGCGGCCTTGTCGGGGAGGTGGCCCAGGGGGAAGCGCAGATAGGAAAGCTGCTCCCCGGTGGTCGAGAACAGAAAGTAGGACTGGTCGCGCACGGGATCGGCGGCACGGTGCAGCTCCGGCCCGTTGGCCCCGTCGGCGCGCTGGATGTAATGCCCCGTCGCCATGCAGTCGGCGTCGAGATCCTTCGCCGTCTCGAGCAGGTCGCGGAACTTCACCCGCTCGTTGCAGCGGATGCAGGGCACGGGCGTCGCGCCGCCGAGATAGGCGTCGGCGAACTCGTCGATCACCGCCTCGCGGAACGTGTTCTCGTAGTCGAGCACGTAATGCGGGAATCCCATCGTCTCGGCGACGCGACGGGCGTCGTGAATGTCGCGACCGGCACAACAGGCGCCCTTCTTCGCGAGCGCCGCGCCGTGGTCGTAGAGTTGCAGCGTCACGCCGACCACGTCGTAGCCCTCCTCGGCGAGCATCGCTGCGACGACCGAGGAATCCACGCCCCCCGACATCGCCACGACCACGCGGGTGTCGGCAGGCGCCTTGGCGAAGCCGAGGCTGTTGACGTCCTCGCCATGAGGCAGGTCGCGGGGCATGCAGTCTCTCCGTGGCCGGTCAGAGCCGCGAGATATAGGAAAATCCGAGATATTCACAAGGCTTGGCTTCACCCGCGCTTAACGACGCCCGCGCAACAAGGCTGCACGACGGCCAAGGAGGGCGAAATGTACATTCGAAAGGGGCCGGGACCGCGTATCGTAACGCTTCCGGACGGAACGCAGATGACCCGGGCGGACTTGCCGCCGCCTGGAACGACCCGCTGGGTAGCGCGGCGCAAGGAAGCGGTGATCCGCGGCGTGCAGTCCGGACTGATTCCGCGGGAAGAGGCGCTGACGCGCTACGAGTTGACGGACGAGGAGTTCGATAGCTGGGAGCGGGCGATGACGTCCTATGGGACGAACGGATTGAAGACGACGCTTTTGCAGCAATTCCGATAGTTTTTGCCGAGATCCATGTTTGCCCCCGAGGAAGGGGACGCTACGTTAACTGCAGTAACGTTAAGTTAACCATTTCCGTTAATGGTGGCGTCAGACCCCGGAGAACCCTCGGAGAAAGACATGCGTATCCTGCTCGTCGAAGATGACCCGACCACCTCGAAGAGCATCGAAATGATGCTCGCCAGTGCCAACCTGAACGTCTACGCGACGGATATGGGTGAAGAGGGGATCGATCTCGCACGTCTTTACGACTACGATCTCATCCTGCTCGACCTGAACCTGCCGGACATTCACGGCCACGACGTTCTCAAGCAGCTGCGCATGAGCCGGATCGAGACGCCGATCCTGATCCTGTCGGGCGACGACGGCACCGAGAACAAGATCCGCGGCTTCGGTTTCGGCGCCGACGATTACATGACCAAGCCCTTCCACCGCGACGAGCTGATCGCCCGCATCCATGCGATCGTGCGCCGCTCCAAGGGTCATTCGCAGTCGATCATCCGTACGGGCTCCGTCGCCGTGAACCTCGACGCGAAATCGGTCGAGGTGGACGGCAAGCCGGTGCACCTGACCGGCAAGGAATACCAGATGCTGGAGCTGCTTTCGCTCCGCAAGGGCACGACGCTGACCAAGGAGATGTTCCTCAACCATCTCTACGGCGGGATGGACGAGCCGGAGCTCAAGATCATCGACGTCTTCATCTGCAAGTTGCGCAAGAAGCTTTCTGTCGCGACCGGCGGCGAGACGCATATCGAGACCGTTTGGGGCCGTGGCTACGTGCTGCGCGATCCCGAAGAGGCCGGCGGCAAGAAGAAGCTGGCCCACGCCTGACCCCTCGGGCGGAGCGGACCGGGAAGCCGTCCTTCGGGGCGGCTTTTTCCTTGTTCGGGATCGGAGCCAGGGAACCGCCGCCGAATCTGTTGTCATCCCGGAAGCCCGCGCAATATCACCCTTGCGGAAGCCGAGCGCGGAGACGAAATTTGTCGGACACGTCTGAGATCGAGGTCGAGGCGCTCGACGCGGGATCTGCCGAGGCCGAACTCTCGCGTCTCTCGGATCTGCTCGCGCGGGCCAACGCCGCCTATCATCGCGACGACGATCCGGTGATGAGCGACGCGGAATACGACGCCGCGAAGCGCCGGAACCTCGCGATCGAGGACCGCTTCCCGACACTCAAGCGTGTGGATTCCCCGACCGAACAGGTCGGCGCGGTTCCGGCGGAGACCTTCGGCAAGGTCCGGCACAAAGTGCGGATGCTCTCGCTCGGCAACGCATTCGAGCAGAGCGATGTCGGGGAGTTCGACGCCCGCATCCGCCGGTTCCTCGACCTCGCGCCGGACGCTCCGCTCGCCTACACGGCCGAGCCCAAGATCGACGGGCTGAGCCTGTCGCTGCGCTACGAGGCGGGACGGCTCGTCCGTGCCGCGACGCGAGGCGACGGGCAGACCGGCGAGGACGTGACGGCGAACGCGCGGACCATCGAGGACATTCCCGAAGCGCTCGACGGCGCGCCCGACGTGCTGGAGGTCCGGGGCGAGGTCTATATGAGCCACGCCGACTTCGCCGCGTTGAACGAACGGCAGGCGGAGGCCGGCGCCAAGACCTTCGCCAATCCGCGCAACGCCGCCGCCGGCAGTCTGCGCCAGCTCGACGCGCAGGTCACCGCGGCCCGTCCGTTGCGCTTTTTCGCGTATGCCTGGGGCGAGTTGTCGGAACCGTTGGCCAAGACGCAGACAGACGCGCTCGACCGCCTGCGCGTGCTCGGCTTCCAGACCAACCCGGAGACGCGGCGCTGCGACGGTGTGGACGGGCTTCTTCAACGCTACGCGGCCATCGAGGCCGCGCGGGCCGATCTGGGCTACGACATCGACGGCGTCGTCTACAAGGTCGACGACCTCGCGCTGCAGGGCCGTCTCGGCTTTCGCTCCACGACGCCCCGCTGGGCCATCGCCCACAAGTTCGCGGCCGAGACCGCCTGGACCCGGCTCGAGGCGATCGACATCAACGTGGGCCGCACCGGCGCGCTCTCGCCCATCGCGCGGCTTCGGCCCGTGACGGTCGGCGGCGTCATCGTTTCCAACGCGACGCTGCACAACGAGGATTATATCGCGGGCGTGGACAATGCCGGCAATCCGATCCGCACGGGCGACCTGCGGGTGGGCGACCGGGTGGAGATCTACCGCGCTGGCGACGTGATCCCGAAGGTCCGGGACGTCGACCTCTCCGCGCGCCTGCCCGATGCGGAGCCTTACGTCTTTCCCGACACCTGTCCCGATTGCGGCAGCCCCGCGCGACGTGAGCCGGGGGAATCGGTGCGCCGCTGCACCGGCGGCCTCATCTGTCCGGCGCAGCGGGTGGCGCGGCTCAAGCATCTCGTCTCGCGGGGCGCGATGGACATTGAGGGGCTGGGCGACAAGGAGATCGAGCGCTTCCACGAACTCGGCTGGGTCCGCGCGCCGGCCGACATCTACACGCTCGAGGCGCAGCACGGGACGGGCGCGGACGCCGTCGCTGGGCTCGAGGGCTGGGGCGATACCTCCGCCGGCAACCTCTTCGCGGCCATCGAGGCGTCGCGCCGGCAGGAATTGGCGCGCGTGCTGTTCGGGCTTGGCATCCGCCATCTCGGCGAGGTGGCGGGCCGCGACCTCGCGCGGCATTTCCAGACCTGGGAGGCCTTCCTGCACGAAGTCGACGCCGCGATGCCGGCGGCGGAGGCGCACCGGCGTGCGGAGGAAGCGATCCTCCCCGAACGCGCGGCCGCCGAGGTGGAGGGCCGGCGCGCGCGGATCACCGAGACCCGCGCGCGCGAATGGGCGGAGATCGAGGCGAAGGCCCGCGCGGCATGGGACGACCTGATCGGCATCGACGGCATCGGCGCGACGCTCGCGCTGGCCATCTGCGACGCGCTTGCGCCCGGCCCGGAGCGCGCGGCGATCGACGCGCTTCTGGCCGAGCTCGACCCGGAGGCGCCCGAAACCGTGGCCTCGCAGAGCCCGGTCGCCGGCAAGACCATCGTCTTCACCGGCTCGCTCGAGAAGATGACGCGGGCGGAGGCCAAGCATCAGGCGGAGGCGCTCGGCGCGAAGGTCTCGGGCTCGGTCTCCGCCAAGACCGATCTCGTCGTCACCGGGCCGGGCGCCGGATCGAAGGCCGCGAAGGCCACGGAACTCGGGGTGGAAACGATTGACGAGGATGGCTGGCTCGCGCTGATCGGGAGCGCATGAGCGGCCGCCCCGAGCGCCTGTTCCCGCTCTTCGCCGGGCTTGAGACGCTGCCGGGGATCGGGCCGAAGACGGCGAAGCTGATGGCGAACCTGCGGGTGGCCGTGCCGAAGGACCTGCTTTTCACGCTGCCCACGGGCGGGATCGACCGCAGCCCCGTGGCCTCGATCCGCGACGTGACCTTGCCGGACGTGGCGACCGTTCCGGTGACGGTCGGCCGGCATATGCCGCCCGCGACGAAGGGCCGACCCTACCGGATCGAGGTGGAAGATGCGCGGACGACGTTCCAGGTCGTCTATTTTCGCGGCTCGGGCGATGCGCATATGCGAACCCTGCCGCCCGGCGCGCGTCGCATCCTGTCGGGCAAGGTCGAACTCTACGACGGCATGGCCCAGATGCCGCATCCCGATCACGTGCTCGCAGAGGACGAGACGTTGCCCGAATACGAGCCGGTCTATCCGCTGACCGCCGGGCTCACGGCGAAGGTCATGGCGAAGGCTTTAGACGGGGCGCTCGAGCGCGTGCCGGACCTGCCGGAATGGATAGACCCGGCGCTGATGGTGGAGCGCGGCTGGCCCGGCTTCGCCAACGCGTTGCGGCAGGCGCACCACCCGGAAGCCGCGGCCGATCTCGGCACCCCGGCGCCAGCGCGCCAGCGGTTGGCCTACGACGAATTGCTCGCGCACCAGCTCACCCTCGCGCTGGCCCGCGCGTCCGACCGGCGGCGGAAGGGGGTCGTGACCGAAGGGGACGGGCGGCTCCGGCGCAAGGTGCTGGCCGCGCTGCCCTACGTTCCGACGCAGGCGCAGCAACGCGCGGTCGAGGAGATTGCCGCCGACATGGCCGAACCCCGTCGGATGAACCGTCTGCTGCAGGGCGATGTCGGGTCCGGCAAGACGCTGGTGGCGCTGATGGCGCTCCTGACGGCGGCGGAGGCGGGCGGGCAGGGGGTGATGATGGCGCCGACCGAGATCCTCGCGCGCCAGCACGCCGAAAGCCTGCGCCCGTTGGCCGAGGCGGCCGGCGTCGTGCTGGAACTGCTGACGGGGCGCGACACCGGACGGGAACGGCAGGCCAAGCTCGGCGCGCTGGCCGCGGGCAATATCGCTATCCTCGTTGGCACGCATGCGGTCTTCCAGCGCGACGTGACCTTCGCCGATCTCCGTCTCGCCGTGATCGACGAGCAGCACCGCTTCGGCGTGCGCCAGCGCTTGCTGCTGGGCGAGAAGAACGCGGCGACCGACGTGCTGGTGATGACCGCGACGCCGATCCCGCGGAGCCTCGCGCTCACGCAATACGGCGACATGGACCTGAGCGTGCTGGACGAGAAGCCGCCCGGCCGCACGCCCGTCGTTACCGCCACGGTGCCAGTCGCGCGGATGGACGACGTGGTGGCCAAGCTGCGGACGGCCATCGCGGAGGGGCGGCAGGCCTACTGGGTCTGTCCCCTCGTGGAGGAATCGGAGACCGCCGACCTGACCTCCGCCGAGGAGCGGTTTCGCGCGCTGCGGGGCGCGCTCGGGGAGGGGGCGGTCGGCCTCGTCCACGGCCAGATGCCGCCGGCGGAGAAGGACGCAGCGATGGCCCGGTTCGTGGCGGGGGAGACGTCCATCCTCGTCGCGACGACGGTGATCGAGGTCGGCGTGAACGTGCCCAGTGCCTCGATCATGGTGATCGAGAGGGCGGAGACGTTCGGGCTCGCGCAGCTGCACCAGCTTCGTGGCCGGGTCGGGCGGGGGGAAGCGGCCTCGACCTGCCTGCTGATGTATCGTGCGCCGCTCGGCGCGGCGGCGGAGGCTAGGCTCCGCATCCTGCGCGAGACGGAGGACGGGTTCCGTATTTCCGAGGAGGATCTGCAGCTGCGGGGCGCCGGTGACGTGATCGGAACGGCGCAATCCGGCCTGCCACGGTTCCGAGTCGCCGATCTCGAACGGCAGGCCGGTCTGATGGCCATCGCGAGTCGCGACGCACGGGCGCTCCTCGCGGCCGATTCGAAGCTCGAGACCGAGCGCGGTAAGGCCGCGCGCCTTCTTTTGTGGCTCACCGAACAGGATCGAGCTCTGCGCCTGCTATCTGTGGGTTAGCGAGAGCGACCCGTTCCGTTCGCGGATGTTCTTAAAAAGTTCTTTACATACGCACCGTGCCGTGAGAACAAAGTAGCAACTCACAGCAGCAGGTGATGCCATGATACATAGGGTCAAGACCACTCTCGCCCGGATCGACCGGGAACCGCTGACCGATATCCTCGGCGGCGTCTGGCTCGTGACCTTGATGCTGAGCTTCCTGCACCTGCCTGCCCTGATCGCCTGACGGCTGTCGAATCTGCCGCGTCCCAGGACAATGCTTCCCGTCGCCTCGTCGGCGGAAAGGGTCCGCAAACCTCTGTCCCCGAGGTGCGCGGTCCGGCTCCGACCCACGGAGTCCGCTCACTTCCCGAGCGCCGGGACGTAACTGGAACCGCCGCCTCCTTGGGAGCGCGGCGGTTTTTTTCGGGCCGTGGACGAGGGTTCGCTGAAGGCTTTGACAGTATAGACCGGGCTAACAAACCTTACGAGCACGGCGCGGCCCGGATGACCCGACACCATTAACCGCGACACCGATCATTGTTCACGCCAAGTCGAACCGCAAGACGTCTAGGCGCGTGTTGCCGTGGATGCCGCCGTCAAATGCGGGCGAGTCGCTCGGCGAAGCATTGTCCGCCAGAGGCATCCCGTAACTCGATGTCCGCGTGGGCGGTCGTGGCGATCGGCAATCGAAATGTCGGAGCGTCTCGCCGGCCTCGACTCAAGAGACGGTCAGGCCGGCCCGTTCCGTCTCCTCCAGCGCCGCGACCGTCGCGTCGAGTGCCAGCATGATCGAGGCGTGACGGTTCTTGAACTCGCGCGCCGGGGTCAGGACTTCATACCCGTCCCACGGTGCCTCGGGCACCGGTCCGCTTTCCTTGAGCATGGCGCGAAGGGAATCGCGTATCGCCGCCACTTCGGCCAGGTCGCGGCCGATCATCTGTCGTCCGGAGATCGAGGCCGAGGCCTGCCCGAGCGCGCAGGCTTTCACGTCCTGCGCGTAGCGCACGATCCGTCCGTCCGCGACGTCGAGCGAGACCGTCACCGTCGAGCCGCAGAGCGGCGACCGCTTCCTCACGGTCACCTGCGGATCGTCGAGCGGCGCCGCCATCGGCATATCCGCGGCCAGTTCGAGAATGCGGCCCGAATAGAGCTTCACGAGATCGGCATCGGGCATGGCGGGTTCCTTCCGGGACGTTCGCGTCCTAGGTAGCGGTCCCGAGCGGCGTTTCAAAGGTGTGCGATGCCAACGACATTCGATCCCTCTACGCTGCGTTACGACCCGCGTGGGCTCATCCCCGTCATCGCCCAGGATGCAGGAACGGGCGAAGTCCTGATGATGGCCTGGATGAACGCCGAGGCGGTGGTGCGCACGCTGGAGACCGGCCGTGTCACCTACTGGTCGCGGTCGCGCGGGGCGTTCTGGGTCAAGGGCGAGACCTCCGGCCATACGCAGCGGCTCGTCGAGATGCGTGTCGATTGCGACCGCGACTGCCTGCTTCTGCGCGTCGAGCAGACGGGACCGGCCTGTCATACCGATCGGCGGAGCTGCTTCTACACGGCCATTCGGGATGGACATGAGGTCGTGACGATGGCGCCCGAGACGTGACCCTTCCGCGATGGCCTTGAACCGTTATCGCTAACGGTGCATTTGGAGCCTGACAGCTGGGGGAATGGACCATGCCGCTCGACACCCGCATCGAAGAGATCACCGACCGCATCCGCGAACGCTCGCGTCCGACCCGGGAGACCTACCTCGCCCGCATGCGCGATCAGGCGCAGAAGGGGCCGCGTCGCGCCCATCTCGATTGCGGCAACCAGGCGCATGCCTACGCCGCGATGGGCGACCAGAAGGACGACCTCGCCGAGGACCGGGTTCCCAATATCGGGATCGTCACCGCCTATAACGACATGCTGAGTGCGCATCAGCCGTTCAAGGACTACCCCGATCGCATCAAGGCCGCCGCCCGCGCGGCCGGGGCCACGGCGCAGGTCGCGGGCGGTGTGCCCGCCATGTGCGACGGCGTCACGCAGGGCCAGCAGGGGATGGAGTTGTCGCTCTTCTCCCGCGACGTGATCGCGCTCGCCACCGGGGTCGCGCTCAGCCACAACACCTTCGACTCGGCGCTCTATCTCGGCATCTGCGACAAGATCGTGCCGGGCCTCGTCATCGCCGCGGCCACTTTCGGCTACCTGCCCGGCATCTTCGTTCCGGCCGGCCCGATGACCACGGGGATCGGGAACGAGGAGAAAGCCCGCGTCCGCCGGGAATTTGCCGAGGGCAAGATCGACCGCAAGGCGCTGATGCGTTCGGAGATGGCCTCCTATCACGGGCCGGGCACCTGCACATTCTACGGCACCGCGAATTCGAACCAGATGCTGATGGAGTTCATGGGCCTGCACCTGCCGGGCGCCTCCTTCGTCAATCCGGGCACGCCGCTCCGCGATGCGCTGACCGATGCTGCGGCCGTCCGCGCGACGGAAATCACCGGGCTCGGAAACGCCTACACTCCGGTCTGCGACGTGCTCGACGAGCGGGCCTACGTGAACGGGCTCGTGGGGCTGATGGCGACGGGCGGATCGACGAACCTCGTCCTGCATCTGATCGCGATGGCTCGTGCCTCGGGCGTGCAGCTGACCTGCGGCGACTTCGATGCGGTGTCTGACATCACGCCGCTGATGGCACGGGTCTACCCGAACGGGCTTGCCGACGTGAACCATTTCCACGCGGCGGGCGGGTTGCCCTACATGATCGGGCGCCTGCTGGAGGCGGGGATGCTGCACGAGGACGTGCAGACCGTCGCGGGGCAGGGGCTTTCGGCCTACGCCAACGAGCCGAAGCTCGACGGCGACGCCATCCGGTGGGAGGCCGGCCCGACCGAGAGCCAGAACGACAAGATCATCCGCCCGCCGCATGACGCTTTCGATCATCACGGCGGGCTGAAACAGGTGCGCGGCAATCTCGGCCTCGGCGTGATGAAGATCAGCGCCGTGAAGGAAGAGTATCACACGATCGAGGCGCCGGCCCGCGTGTTCCGCGACCAGGGCGCGGTGAAGGCTGCGTTCCAGGCAGGCGAGCTCGACCGCGACTGCGTCGTCGTCGTCCGCTACCAGGGCCCGCGCGCGAACGGCATGCCGGAGCTGCACGGCCTCACCCCCGTCCTGTCGGTCCTGCAGGGGCGCGGCCACAAGGTCGCCCTCGTCACCGACGGACGGATGTCGGGGGCGTCGGGCAAGGTACCTGCGGCGATCCACGTCGCGCCCGAGGCGCTCGACGGCGGTCTGATCGCCAAGGTGCAGGACGGCGATATCGTCCGCGTGGACGCTGCGGGCGGCCGGCTCGAAGTGCTGACCGAGGGCGTGGAAGAGCGCGCGCTCGTCCATCCTGACCTCGAGGCGAACGAGCACGGTCTCGGCCGCGAGCTCTTCTCGATCTTCCGGCAGAGCGCCGGGCGCGCGGATGCCGGCGCGGGCGTGGTCGTCTGATCGCCCGTCCCGCAGGACCGCATTGAACACCAGCCGGAGGCGACAGCCATGATCCCGCAAGACCAATCGAAGGCCGCCCGCGACATCGCCGGTCGCGCACGCGTCATCCCCGTCCTCGTCCTCGACGATGCAGGCCACGCGCGACCGCTGGCGGAGGCGCTGGTCGCCGGCGGCCTGCCGGCGCTCGAGGTGACGCTGCGCACGCCCGCTGCGCTCGACAGTATCCGCGCCATGTCGGAGGTCGAGGGCGGGATCGTCGGCGCCGGCACGCTCCTGACGCCCGACGACGTGCGCGCCGCCAAGGCGGCGGGGGCGCGGTTCGGCGTCTCGCCCGGCGCGACGGAGACGCTGGTGCAGGCCTGCATCGACGAGGACCTGCCGCTCCTGCCCGGCGCGGCGACGGCGACCGAGGCGATGGCGCTGCTCGAGATGGGCTTCGACATGATGAAGTTCTTCCCCGCCGAAGCCTCGGGCGGCGCTCCGGCGCTAAAGGCCATCGGCGCGCCGATCCCGCAGATCTCCTTCTGCCCCACCGGCGGCGTCAGTCTCGCCAACATGGCCGATTATCTGAGCCTGTCCAACGTCTCCGTTGTCGGCGGCAGCTGGGTCGCGCCGAAGGACAAGATGGTGGCGGGCGACTGGGCCGGGATCGAGAGCCTGGCCCGCGAGGCGCGTGGCTAGCGGCGGAGCCTCCGGCGGGGATATTTGGGAAGCAAAGACAGGCGGAGCCCGTCAACCTGCGCCCTTTGTCAGCAGGTCGTCCACCTCGCTCGATGCGATCCCGGCAAGGCCCGTGAAATCGCCATCACCGAAGATGGACGCGGCGGCGTCGTGGATTACGCGGTGCGTTGCCCGGGCAAGCGAGGAGCCGAGAGAGATGCGCGCGATTCCGGTCCGGGCGAAGGCGTCGCGCGTGACGCGGGTCCAAGGGCCGGAAACGAGCGCGTTCACCGGAATGGAGACGGCCGCGACGATCCGCTCCAGATCGGCCATTTCGCCCGGCATCGGGCAGTAGAGGACGTCTGCGCCCGCCTCCTCGAAGGCACGCAGACGTCGGATCGCTTCGTCGAGATCGTAGGCGCCGCGCAATACGCCATCGGCGCGCGCGCAGAAGACGAAGTCGTGCGGGGCCCGCCGGGCCGCTGCTGCCGCCGCCTCGACCCGCGCGACGGCGGCGGCAAAGTCGTAGGCGCGTCCTTCGGGGGAGACGTCCTCGATGCAGCACCCCGCGAGCCCCGCCAGCGCGGCCTCGTTCACCGTATCGCCGCAATCGCCCGGCTCTGGCCCATAGCCATCCTCGAGGTCGGCGGAGACGGGGACGGCGACGTGACTGGCGATATCCTTCGCATGGGCGATCGCCTCCGTGCGACCCACTGTGCCAGCATCAGGCAAACCGCGGGTGAAGGCGTAACCGGCGGAGGTCGTCCCGATCGCTCTGGCGCCCAGCGCCACGAGCATCCGGGCCGATCCCAAGTCCCACGCATTCGCGAGGATCAACGGGTCGCCCGGCATGTGCATGTCGCGGAAACTGGTCATCGGATGATCTCCTTGCGCGATTCAGAACCGTGTCGAGCAAGATGAGGATTTCGCCGTTGGCGCGCTTGGCACAAGGGCACAAATGAAGCCGCATGGCCGAACCTATCGCCCGGCATGAATGCGATCCCCTGGGCCCCAAGTAGGCGCGTCGCGAGGTCGGTGTCGGGGTCGCCGGTCACGAGGATGTCGGGCATCTGGAACATCGCCCCTTTGATGAGCACGGATGGTCAGCTCCGCAACCCGTCGGACGGTCGCTTCCAGCGCCAGAACACGGTGATAGAGGCACATGCTGTCGCCCGCACCCACGGTCACGTCGGACCCTGTCGAATACCTGCATCATGGCGCCCACCGGACACCGGGGGCAGGGCGCTGCCAAACGCTTGGCAGTGGCCCCCGCGCGTGCTACGCGCCCCACCATGGGCACGCCGATCTGCATCATCTGCATTCCGACCGCCCGCTGAGGTTTCGGCGGGCCGAAGGTGCCCGTGTCCCGATCCCGGCCCCTTCGTCCCGCACTACGAGTGAAGGAGAGGCCCCGATGGACCGGCCCGTGATCCGCCTGCGCAACACCGCGACCCGTCGCATCGAGCCGTTCGTGCCGATCGACCCTGCGAACGTGCGGCTCTATCTCTGCGGACCCACGGTCTACGATCGGGCGCACTTGGGCAATGCGCGCAACGTCATAGTCTTCGACGTGCTCACCCGACTCCTGCGGCACGATTACGGGGCGCCGCACGTGACGTACGTGCGGAACTTCACCGACGTGGACGACAAGATCAACGCGCGCGCCGCCGAAACGGGGCGGCCGATCGCGGATATCACGGCGGAGACGGCGCGCTGGTATCTCGAGGACATGGCGGCCCTCGGCAACGCGGAGCCCGACCACATGCCGCGGGCGACCGGCTACATTTCCCAAATGATCGCGATGATCGAGGATCTGATCTCGCGGGGACATGCCTATGCCGCCGAGGGACACGTGCTTTTCGCGGTCGACACCTTCCCAAGTTACGGGCGGCTGTCCGGCCGGGCGGTGGACGACATGATCGCCGGCGCTCGGGTGGAGGTCGCGCCCTACAAGCGCGAGCCGATGGATTTCGTGCTTTGGAAGCCCTCCGGCGAGGGCGAGCCGGGCTGGGATTCCCCTTGGGGCCGGGGGCGGCCGGGCTGGCATATCGAATGCTCGGCGATGGCGAAGGATCTGCTGGGGCCGAGCTTCGACATTCACGGCGGCGGCAACGACCTGCTGTTCCCGCACCACGAGAACGAGCGGGCGCAGAGCTGCTGCGCCGATCCGGAGACGGAGTTCGCGCGGGTCTGGCTGCACAACGAGATGCTGCTGGTCGAGGGGCGGAAGATGTCGAAGTCGCTGGGCAACTTCTTCACCGTCCGCGACCTGCTCGGCCGGGGCGTGCCGGGCGAGGTCATACGCTTCGTGTTCCTGTCGACGCATTATTCCAAGCCGATGGACTGGACCGAGGCGAAGGCGCGCGAGGCGGAGGGGACGTTGCGCCGCTGGCGCGCCGTCGCAACGCAGGGCGGGACGCCCGACGCCGGCGTGCTCGACGCGCTCCGCGACGACCTGAACACGCCCGGGGCGATCGCGGAGCTGCACCGCATGGCGAAAGCCGGCGACGGCGCGACGCTTGCCGCATCGGCGGCGCTGCTCGGCTTGCTGACGCCCGAGTTGGGCGACTGGGTCGGCGCGGGCGACGACGACCTGGTGGAGGCCGTGCTTGCTGCCCGCGTGGCGGCCCGGGCGGAGAAGGACTGGGCCCGCGCCGACGCCTTGCGCGACGCGCTCCTCGACGCGGGCGTCGTCGTGACCGACGGCAAGGGGCGCGGCTGGGAGGCCGGGCCGGGCTACGACCCCTCCAGGCTGGAGGGCGTCGCGTGATCGTGGCTTGCCGCCGTCCGAGCCCCATACCGTGCACCGGAGGCATGGCATGACCGAACGCCTCTACCTCTACGACACCACCCTCCGCGACGGGCAGCAGACGCAGGGGGTCTCTTTCTCCGCCGGCGAGAAGCGCGAGATCGCGGCGATGCTCGACACGCTGGGCATCGACCATGTCGAGGGCGGCTGGCCCGGCGCGAACCCGACGGACAGCGAGTTCTTCGAAGCGCCCCCGACACTGACAGCCACGCTGACGGCCTTCGGGATGACCAAGCGGGCGGGGCGGTCGGCGGCCAACGACGACGTGCTGGCCGCCGTGCTCAATGCCGGGACGCCGTCGGTCTGCCTTGTCGGCAAGACCAACATCTTCCACGTCGAAACCGCGCTCGGCATCGCGCCGGAGGAGAACCTCGCGAACATCCGCGACTCCGTCGCCCATCTCGTGGCCGAGGGACGCGAGGCGATCTTCGACGCGGAGCATTTCTTCGACGGCTACACGCTCGATCCGACCTACGCGCTCGCCTGCCTCGACACGGCTTGCGCGGCAGGGGCGCGCTGGCTTGTCCTCTGCGATACGAACGGGGGAACGATGCCCACCCGGATCGCGCAAGTCGTGGGCGAAGTCATTGCCCACGGCATCCCCGGCGACCGGCTTGGCATCCACACCCACAACGACACGGAGCAGGCCGTAGCTGGCAGCCTCGCCGCGGTCGAAGCCGGCGTGCGGCAGGTGCAGGGAACGTTGAACGGCCTCGGCGAACGTTGCGGTAATGCCAACCTGACCACGCTGATCCCGACACTCCTGCTGAAGGAACCGTACGCCAGCCGCTTTGCGACTAACATGGCGCGCGACGCGTTGCCGACGCTCGTGACCGTGTCGCGGCGGCTCGACGACATCCTGAACCGCGTGCCCCGGCGCGACGCGGCCTATGTCGGCGCCTCGGCCTTCGCGCACAAGGCGGGACTGCATGCGAGCGCGATCCTGAAAGACCCGACGACGTACGAGCACATTCCGCCGGAGGCGGTCGGCAACACCCGGATCGTGCCTATGTCGAATCAGGCAGGGTTGTCGAACCTGCGCAAGCGACTGGCCGATCTCGGGCTGGAGGGCGACGAGGCCGCGCTGCGCCGCATTCTCGAACGGGTGAAGGTGCGCGAGGATCAGGGCTACGCCTACGACGTGGCGCCGGCGAGCTTCGAACTCATCGCGCGGGAGGAGCTGGGCCTGATGCCCGACCTTTTCGAGGTCGAGCGCTACCGCGTCACGGTGGAGCGGCGGCGGAACGAGCGAGGCGAGGCGGTGCGCCTGTCGGAGGCCGTGGTCGTCGTGCGGGTGGACGGAGAGAAGCTGCTGTCAGTCTCCGAGAGCCTCGATCCCGAGGGCACGGATCGCGGGCCGGTCAACGCGCTGCACCGCGCGCTCGCCAAGGATCTGGGCCGCTGGCAGGAACAGGTCGACGACATCCGCCTGAAGGATTTCCGCGTCCGCATCATGCAGGGCGGGGTGGAGGCGGTGACGCGCGTCATCATTGACCACGAGGACGGGCAGGGGCGGCGCTGGTCCACGGTCGGCGTCTCCCCCAACATCGTCGATGCGAGCTTCGAGGCGTTGCTCGACGCGGTGCGCTGGAAGCTCGTGCAGTGACGCCGGACGAGGGGATCGCGGCCTGCGCCGGACTGGTGCAGCGCGGCGACCCCACGCGCTTCCGCGCCGTCATGGCCGCGCCGGTGCCGCTCCGGCGGATGCTGTTCCCGCTCTACGCCTTCAACCTCGAGGTCGCGCGCGCGCCGCTCGTGACGAAGGAGCCGATGATCGCGGAGATGCGCCTGCAATGGTGGCGCGACGCCTTGAGCGAGATCGCGGCGGGCGGTCCGGTGCGCCACCACGAGGTCGTCACGCCGCTTGCCGACGTGCTCGACGCGCAGGGCGCCCGCGACCTCGATGACCTGATCGAGGCGCGGCGGTCCGATATCGAGGGGCTGCGGCCCGCGGATGCGAATGAGTTGACGCGATATATCGACCGCACTGCCGGGACGCTCCTGTGGACCGCGGCACGGCTGGCAGGCGCGACGGACGAGAATGCGGCGCGCCAGGGCGGTCTGGCGCAGGGTCTGGCGAACTGGCTTCATGCGGTGCCCGATCTCGTCGCGCGGAACCGTCAGCCGCTGCCGCCGGGCGAACCGGACATGCGGATGCGGGAACTGGCGCAGACAGGTC
Source organism: uncultured Jannaschia sp. (assembly GCF_947494055.1). GTDB lineage: Bacteria > Pseudomonadota > Alphaproteobacteria > Rhodobacterales > Rhodobacteraceae > Jannaschia. The sequence continues at coordinate 122,682 of NZ_CANLTR010000009.1, forward strand.
TCGACGCCTTGGCACGGGCCCGGTCGGCGCGGGTTGCGAAGTCCGCGCGTCCCGTCTTCCTCGTCCTCGCGGATACCGGCGCACGACTGCGGGCGATCCGTCGCGACCCAGGTGCGCCCGTGCGGGAGACGCCGTTCCGCGACCGCCTCCGTCTTGGACTGCGCAGCCTGCGAGGCTGGTGAGGCTCAGACCTCGGAGGTCTTCAGGTAGGACCGCATCCCGTAGATCAGCGGTGAACCCTCCTCGGCCACGCGCACCGCACGCACCGCGCCGATGATGACATGGTGCGTGCCGACGAGGTCTGCGCTCTGCACGTCGCAGTCGAAGCCCGCCAGACCGTTCAGGATCGGTGCGCCGGTTGCAGCCACGGCCCAGTCCACGCTCGCGAACTTGTCCCCGCCGGGGGTCTCGATCCGCCCGGCGAAAACATCCGCCACGCGCTGCTGCCCGGCCCCGAGCACGTTCACCGCGAAGCAGCCGTTGGTCAGGATTGGCGTCGCGGCCGAGGCGCCCTTGTTGATGCAGACGAGCATGGTGGGTGCGTCGCCGTCGGCGGAGACGCTGGTCATGGCGGAGACGGTCACGCCCGCGCGTCCGCCCGGACCGTCGGTCGTGACGACGCTGACGGTCGCCGCAGCGCGCGACATGGCGTGGATGAAGTCGGCCCGGAGGCGGTCGTCGGACATGCGCGTCACCTAACGCATGGGGGGATCGTGTCGAGTGCCTTTCCCTCCGACGACGCGCATGATGTGGTCGGCCCGGCAACGATCGGAGGGACGGACATGGCCTTGCAGGACGCACGCGATCAGGTGGACCGTGCCTTCACGGGCGGCACGGCAAAGGGGCTCGATTTCGAAAACGCCTTCGGCGGCGCGACCTCGATCTTCCGGCGGCGCTACACCAAGGACCTCGCGGGCTTCGACGTCGCGATCACCGGCATTCCCTTCGACCAAGCCGTCACCCACCGTCCCGGCGCGCGGTTCGGACCCCGCGCGATCCGCGAGGCGAGCGCGTTGCAGCCCTTCGACCCGCCCTACGGCTGGGACTATTCCCCGCTCGAGGCGCTGGCCATCGCGGATTACGGCGATCTCGGATTCGACTACGCGCAGGTCGCGGCCTTTCCGGACGCGCTGCGGGCACACGTGGCGGGCATCCTCGACCAGGGGGCTGCCTGCATCGCGATGGGCGGCGATCATTACGTGAGCTTCCCGATCCTTCAGGCCCACGCCGAAAGGCACGGGCCGCTCTCGCTCATCCAGTTCGACGCGCATTCCGATACCTGGGCCGACGACAACATGAGCCGGATCGATCACGGCACGATGTTCTACAAGGCGGTGAAGACCGGGGTGGTCGACCCCGAAACAAGCGTGCAGGTCGGCATCCGCACGGTCAATCCCGACACGCTGGGCGTCACCACGATCGACGCGCGCAGCGTCCACGAGGCCGCGCCGGGCGATGTCGCAAAGCGCATCCAGGCAATCGTCGGGGACCGCCCGACCTACCTCACCTTCGATATCGACGCCCTCGATCCGGCCTTCGCACCGGGCACCGGAACGCCGGTCTGGGGTGGGCTCAGCAGCGGGCAGGCGGCCGCGATCCTGCGCGACCTCGCGGGCATCAATCTCGTGGGCGGCGACGTGGTCGAGGTCTCGCCCCCCTACGACACGACAGGAGCGACGGCCATTGCCGGCGCGCATGTCGTGATGGAGCTGCTCTGTCTCTGGGGCTGGACGCGGCGAACCTAGCCCGGTCCGGCTCGCAACGCGTCCGCCTTCTCGAGCGCGGCGCGCAGGGCAGGGGGCAGGAGCGGTTTGCCGACGAAGGCGACCGGGTGCAACGGCCCGAGAAGCGCGCGCGTCGCCTCGTCGAGATTTCCGCTGAGGAAGATGCAGGGCACGTCGAGCTCCTCGCGCAGCCAGGTCGCGGCGACGCGCCCGCTATCGCCGTTCTTGAGGCGATAATCCATCAGCGCCACGTCCGGCCGGACCCGCCGCGCCGCGGCCTGGCAGCTTGCCACATCCTGCGCGATGTCGGTGACCTCGTAGCCACAATCCTCGATCTGCGCTTCCAGATCGAACGCGATCAGCGCCTCGTCCTCCACGATGAGGACGCGCAGCGGGGTGTCCGGTCGCACGTCGCTCATGAGCCTATCGGCATCGAGAGATGGACGACATGTCCGCCCCGTGCCCCTGGGGACTGCTGCAACTCCGCCTCGAGCTGCGAGACCATCGCGGCGATGATGCGCGTGCCGAGTCCCCGGTGGGTCGGTGTCACGGGCTTTCCGTCACCGTCGTCGCTGACGCTCAGTTCCAGTCGCTCGTCCCGGACCGCGGCCTTCACCGCGATCGTTCCGTCCTTCTTGTCACGGAATGCATGGGCCACCGAATTCGCCACCAGTTCGTTGACGAGAAGGGCGAGCGAGATGGCGCGGTCGGTGGACACGCGCAGCGGAATGGAGTTGTGGATCAGCGCGATCTCGAGCGGCAACGAATCCTCCATCGCGCGGCAAAGATCGCCGAGATACTCGCCGAACTCCACCGTATCGACCTGACCTGCGCGATAGATGAGCTCGTGCACGGACGCGACCGCCTGCACGCGCGAGGCGGCGGCGCGCAGACGGCCCTGCATGCGGTCGTCGCGCGCCTGGTTCGCATCGAGCTTCAGGATCGAGGAGACGATCTGCAAGCTGTTCTTGATGCGGTGGTTCACCTCGCCCAGCAGCACCTCCTTCTGCTCCAGCAACCGGTCCCGTTCGGCGATGGTCTCCGTCAATGTCGCCTCACGGTTCTTGGAATCCGTGATGTCGAGCGACACGCCGACGAAGGTGACCGACGCCCGCGGCTCCGAGCGCACGAGTTCCGACCGGCAGGCAAGCCACCGTTCGCTGCCCTCGGGCGTCACGACGCGGAAGTCGATGTCGACGGGTGCGCCGATCGGGGCGTCCGCTTTCGCTTCGAAGGCGGCGGTCACGGACGGCAGGTCCTCCGGATGAATACGGTCGAGAAAAGGTTCGGCCGGGCCTTCGGCGGCTTGACCCTCGAGCCCGAACATCTCGACCAGAGCGGCGGAAGCGACGATCGAACCTTCCTGCGGGCGAAACTCCCAGGTTCCGACGGCGGACAGGCTTTCGATGAGCCGGTCGCGAATGTCGCGGTCGCGGCGCGCGATCACGTCGGCGGTCACGTCCTCGACGTCGTGCAGCACAGCGACGACCCTGCCGTTGCGCAGGATCGGCCGGTTGTCCGCGCGCCACCAGCGGCGTTCGAGTAGGCCGTCCCCCGCGCCGGCGATCGGATAATAATAGGTGTCGAGCCGATCGGGCTTCGCCGTCTCGAAGACCCGCCGGAACGAATCCCTGACAAGGTTCCCCGACGGCGCGACCTCTGCGGCACCGGGTGGAAACATCTCGAAGACCGGGCTTCCGACGAGTTCCTCCCTGGTCCGTCCCGTCATATCGAGGAACGCATCGCTGACGTCGATATAGACCATGTCCGAGTCGATGACGGCGACGCTCCGCGGCAAGGATGATAGCAGATCTGCAGCGTCGATCCTCAAGGTATCCGTCCGATTGTCAAACAAGGCTTCTGCGCCAGCCTCTTGCAAAGCGGACCTCGTCTCAAGGCTGTTGTTCCTGCACGGGACGCTGTGTTCCATGCGGGTCCAAACGAAGATAGGAGGCCGGACGTTCCCGTCCGGCCTCCGGTTTTTTCGATGATCAGCAGCAAGCGTTCGTCGACCCCTGTCGTCACTCCGCCGCTTCGACGGGGGTCTCGGGCGTGACCGGAATTGCGACAGCCTCCTTGGGGTTCTCGGCGCAGGCGCGAACGCCGGCTTCGTAGTCCGGATGCACCTTCCCGAGAACCGCGTACCAGCGCTCCTTCACCGACTCGGAGCACGGCGCCATTGCGGCAGCCATGTTCGAATGCAGGCGGTCGCGCTCGCCCTGATCCATCACCTCCGCGTAGAGCGCGCGGGGCTGGACGTAGTCGATGTCCTGCTCGACCTGGCGGTAGCGCGCGGCGTCTTCGTTGAGCCGCAGCGGCGGCTCCTCGACAGAGGCGTCCGCGACGGGGCCGCCATACTGGTTCGGCTCGTAATAGGCGTCCGGATTGCCGAAATCGTTGGTGAAGAACCGCATCGCCCCGTCCTTGTGGTAGTGCTGGACGTTCGCGGCGTGCGGCGCGTTCGCCGGCAGCGCCTCGTAATGCGTGCCGAGCCGGTAGCGATGCGCGTCGGCATAGGAGAACACCCGCGCCTGCAGCATCTTGTCGGGGGAGTAGCCGATGCCCGGAACCTTGTTCGACGGGGAGTAGGCGGCGTTCTCGACCATCTGGAAGTAGTTTTCCGGGACGGTGTTCATCTCCAGCTCGCCGACCTCGATCAGCGGATAGTCACCGTGCGGCCAGACCTTGGTCAGGTCGAACGGATTGAACTCGAGCCGCTCGGCCTCGAGCTCGGGCATGACCTGAATGTGCATGGTCCATTTCGGGAAGTTGCCCGCCTCGACCATGTTGTAGAGGTCTTCCTGATAGCTCTCGCGGGTCTTGCCAATCAGTTCCTCGGCCTCGGCGTTGGTGTAGTGCTCGTGGCCCTGCTGCGTCAGGAAGTGGAACTTCACCCAGAACCGCTCGCCCTCCGCGTTGTAGAACGAATAGGTGTGGCTGCCGTAGCCGTTCATGTGGGCGGGGTTCTTCGGGATGCCGCGGTCGGACATCAGGATCGTCACCTGGTGCACCGATTCCGGCTGCGCCGCCCAGAAGTCGAACATCGCCTCGGGGGAGCGCAGGTTCGTCTTGGGATGCCGCTTCTGGGTGCGGATGAAGTCGGGGAACTTGTAGGCGTCGCGGACGAAGAAGATGGGCGTGTTGTTGCCCACCATGTCCCAGTTGCCTTCCTCGGTGTAGAACTTCAGCGAGAAGCCCCGGACGTCGCGCTCGGCGTCTGCCGCGCCCTGCTCGCCGGCCACGGTGGACCAGCGCGACAGCACGTCCGTGGTCTTGCCGACCTCGGAGAACAGCTTGGCGCAGGTGTAGCGCGTGATGTCCTGCGTCACGGTAAAGCGGCCCTGCAGGCCCCAACCCTTGGCGTGGACGACGCGCTCGGGGATGCGCTCGCGGTTCTGATGCGCAAGCTTCTCGATTAGCTGGTAGTCCTCGAGCAGCGCAGGTCCGCGTGAGCCGGCGGTCTTCGTCGTGTCGTTGGAGGGCACCGGTGCCCCGGCGGTGGTGGTCAGGCGATCGGCCATCGTGTCTCTCCCGTGCGGATTGGTTTGGCGACCTATACCTGTCTTCGTGATAGATGCGAATTGCGATTTCGTCTCATCCTGATAACGTCGTCCTATAATGCTGACGCTTCGCCAATTGTCCTATTTCAAGGCTCTGGCCACGCAGCGCCATTTCGGGCGCGCGGCCGAGACCTGCCACGTATCGCAGCCGGCCCTGTCCGTTCAGATCAGGGATCTGGAGGCGCATCTCGGCGGAATGCTCGTCGAACGCCGCGCGCGCGAGGTCCTTCTGACGGGGTTCGGCGCGGAGGTTCTCGCGCGGGCCGAGGCGGTGCTTCAGGCGGTGCGCGCCCTCGAGGACCTCGGCCAATCCCGGGAAGGCCGAACCGGAATACTCCGGCTCGGGCTGATCCCGACCGTCGCACCCTATCTGCTGCCCGGCATGCTCGCGGCCCTGCGTGCCGAGGACATCCAGCGCGACTTGCAGGTTCAGGAGGCCAAGACCGACACGCTGCTCGAACGGCTCGAAGCGGGCGAGATCGACACCGCGGTGGTCGCGCTACCGGTTGATGGCGTGCACGTGGTGCCACTCTTCGAGGACCGGTTCCTGCTGGCCGGCGCCGCTCGGGGGATCGCCGCGCTTCCCGCCGACCTCGATCCGACCGGGTTCGGGGCAGGGCGGCTTCTGCTCCTCGAGGACGGCCATTGCCTGTCCGAACAGGCGCTGGAGGTCTGCGGCCGCGACCGGCGGCACAAGCATATCGAAATGACCGCCTCCTCGCTGGCCACGCTCGCCCGCCTCGCCGCCGAGGGGTTCGGCATGACGCTCCTGCCCGAGATCGCTCTGGCCGAGGAGACGGCCGGTCCGACCCGGCTGGCCCTGCGCCGCTTCAGCGCACCGGAGCCATCGCGCACGCTCGGCCTGGTGCGTCGCAGGACGACGCCCGAGGAGGGTTGGTTTACCGATCTCGCGACGCTGATCACGCGTGTCGGCGAAGGCCTGACTTCGGCCGCGCGGGGTGGTGGCGGGACTGGCGATGCACTACCTGTCACGCAGGATATCGGAGCCTGAGACATGCGCGATCTGAAGATCCCCGCCGAACGCCATCCCGAGAAGGCGCGCCGTCCCGATCAGGCGCAACCGAAGAAGCCGTCTTGGATCCGGGTCAAGGCGCCGGTTGGCGAAGGCTACAAGGCGACCGCGAAGATCATGCGTGAGCACAAGCTCGTCACCGTCTGCGAGGAGGCGGGCTGCCCCAACGTGGGCGAGTGCTGGAGCCAGGGACACGCCACCATGATGATCATGGGCGAGATCTGCACCCGCGGCTGCACGTTCTGCAACGTGGCCACGGGCCGCCCCGACGCGCTCGACGTGTTCGAGCCCGGGCGGGTGGCCGACGCGGTACAGAAGCTCGGCCTCAACCACGTCGTCATCACCTCCGTCGACCGCGACGACGTGACTGATGGTGGGGCGGAACATTTCGCCCAGACGATCCGTGCGGTCCGCAAGCGCGCACCGGGGACGACGATCGAGATCCTGACCCCGGACTTCATCCGCTGCGGCCCCGAGGCGCTGGAGACCGTCGTCGCGGCGAAGCCGGACGTGTTCAACCACAACCTCGAGACGGTTCCCGGCCTCTATCCGGAGGTCCGCCCCGGGGCGCGCTACTTCCATTCGCTGCGGTTGCTGCAGCGGGTGAAGGAGCTCGATCCGACGATGTTCACGAAGTCCGGCATCATGGTCGGGCTTGGCGAGGACCGGCAGGCCGTGCTGCAGGTCATGGACGACATGCGCGCCGCCGACATCGATTTCCTGACCATCGGCCAGTATCTGCAGCCGACCGCGAAACACCACGCTGTCGACCGCTTCGTGACGCCCGAGGAGTTCGCGGGATACGAGAAGGCCGCGTGGGGCAAGGGGTTCCTGATGGTTTCCGCCACCCCGCTCACCCGGTCCAGCTACCACGCCGGCGACGACTTCGCGCGGCTGCGCAACGCGCGCCTTCGGAAGCTCGGTCTGGCCTGAACGAAGGGATCCGCGGTCTCATGCCAACTCTGCTGGCGGTCCGCCCGGCCAGCGGGCGGACGTGTCAGATGCGGACCGAGGGCGCGGCATCCGTGATCGCGCCCGGGCGGCCCACCAACCATCCCTGTCCGTAATCCACGCCGAGCGCTCGCAGCGTGTGCCACTCCCTCTCGTGCTCGATCCCCTCGGCTACGACATGCGCGCCGGTCTCGCCTGCAAATCGCACGAGTGCCGAGGCCAGGGCCCGTCGTGCCGGATCGCCGTCCACGTCGCGCACGAGCGACATGTCGAGTTTCAGGACATCGGGTTTGAGGCGCAGGATCTGGTGAAGTCCTGCATAACCCGCACCGACATCGTCGATGGCGATCCGCACGCCCTCGTCTCGGAGCGCCGCAACCGCACGCGACAGACGGTCGAGCCGCGTCGTCTGCTCGTGCTCGGTGATCTCGAGGGTCAGTCGATCCGATCCCGCGGCGCGGAAGATCGGCAGGAGCGTACCCTCCGCCACGGTATCGGGCGAGGCGTTCACGGCCAGACGCGCACCGGCGGGCAGTTCGGGAAGCGCGCGAACAGCCGCCTCGACCACGGCCGTCTCGAGCTCGACCTGTAGCCCCGCCCGTCGGGCATCGGCGAACCAGACGTCGGGGCTGCGGTAGTCTTCTGACCGGAAACGGCAAAGCGCCTCGAAGCTGGCGAGACCACCATCGCAGAGACGGTAGATCGGCTGGAACAGCATCTCGTAGGCGGACTCGGCCAGCATTCCCGTCGTCCGCTGCCAGGCCGCCGATTGGTCCCCGTCGCGTTCGAGCTGTTCGCGCACTTGCTTGGCGGCAAGGTCCGCGAACATCCGCATGACCTTCAGGTCACGCTCGTTCAGGCTCGGATTCGGAACCGGCGAAAGGCAGCAGAACATGCCGTAGACCGAGCCGTCGGCGCGGTGGATCGGAACGCTGACATGACTGCCGATCGGGGCCGCGCGCGTGATCGGCAGCGACTGCGCGAATTCGAGCGCGCCGGTATCCGCAATCAGGTTCGGCAATCGGCCCTCGATGATATGCCGGCAATACACCTCGTCGAGCGGCTTCGAGTCTCCAGGCGCAATCATGTGCGCGAGGTTCGGCGCGTCGACATGCCGGAACACGCTCCGATCGTCGACGAATTCAGAGAGATAGGCGATCGGCATGTCTAGATGCTCGCGCACCGCACGAAGTGCGTCGTCGATGATCCGGTCGCTCGCGGGCCGGGCCGCCGGGGCGGATGTCCCGATGTCGATGTGTTTCTGCAGCATCCGATCCCTCCTGTGCGGATCCCGGCTGATTGATGCCGATCGATCCTTAACGGCTGGCGAACAGATCGTGGCGGCAGGATGCGCAATGCGACGCATTTGTCGGAACGTTCAGCGCATCCGTGCGGCGCGCCAGGCTGCCCACTCCTCGGGCGTATCGAGATCGACCAGCGCGCGGCGGCCGGGCAGGGGCACCAGCGTTGGCGGATGCTTGCGCAGGACGGACCGTGCGCCATCGTCGCCCGTGAGCATGGCGAGCGCAGAGAAAAGCGTCCGATCGAAGACGACCGGCTGTCCGGGGATCCCATCTTCGGACGCCGCGCGCAGGGTCGGCCCGGTCGTCCGACACCAGGCCCGTGCCAACGTCCCGAGTTCGGCCGCGCCGATCTCGGGCATGTCCGCTAGGTGGATCATGAGGGCAGCGCCCTCGCAAGTCGCGACGCCCGCGCGGATCGAGGCAGACATCGCCCGTTCGGGCACCTCGACGACCCGCACCGGGCAGTCCGTCAACAGCGCGCGCCTCGGGCTCGCCGGCGGCAGGGCGACGATGGTCTCGCTAGATATGGAGCAGGCGGCCTGGACCACACGCAGAAGCATTGGCACCCCGTCGATCTCCTCGCAAAGCTTGTCGGCCCCGCGCATCCGCGTGGAAGCGCCGGCGGCGAGCACGAGAATGGCCGGCGTGGATCGCATTCGGCGCCTTTCTTCAGGCCTTGGCCGAAAAGGTTCAGGCAAGATATTCTCGGATCAGTCCTGCGCCGCTCCCGCGTTCAATGCATTGCCCCATCGGGCTACAGCATCCAGGCGAAGCACAAGTCTTCTGTCTGCCAAATCGACCGCGAACGCAAAGTCAGGTTGTCTACCCAGAGGCTTGTTCTAAACATTGGCTTCTGTGATCACAGGCGATTAGAGCCAAAATTAAGCAAACTGATCCACCTTTCATTTTGCGCGTTCTACTCATACGCGACGTTGTTGCGCAATTGCGCTTGAGGTGTGCGGTCCCCTTTCCCCGTTGAGGTCAGACGACGGCTTCAATCTCGGC
>NZ_CANLTR010000010.1 GCF_947494055.1 uncultured Jannaschia sp.
CGCTCAATGAACGAGCGACACCAGCTATGAAGAAGCAGGTGGACGCCAGTTCCTACACCACGCCCCGGGACACTACCCCGCATGCGTCTTCAACAGGGAGCGACCGGTCGAGTCGTCACGGTTCAATACGTAGCCAACTTCCGTCCGTTGCCCGTACGTGAAGGGCAGGCCGTCGAGGATGACCCTGTCGAACCGAAGGATCTCGACGGGCGTCGCATCCGCATCCGGCTTGGTGATTTTTCGACCAGTCATGCCCAGTCCCCCATTGGCTTGAAGACGCGGGACGTGCGCGAGATGCGTTCGTGGCTCAAAAGTTGCAGGTGCCGCGACCGCAGGAGCCGGACGACCGCCCGGAAACCCGAACCGCTCAGACCGATCCGATCGCAGAGCGTCTCGATCTCGACGATACCGGACATCGTACGGACAACCGTTCGCGCAACCTCGTCGACTTCGACATCGGGACGTCGCGATCCGTGCAGGAGCATCGCGTTGTGCTTCGCGATCGAATCGAACGATAGCTCGGTAAGGAAGCGAACGTCCGAGGCGAAACCCGTCTCGATGGCCTGCATCCGGATCAGCGACATCCGGTCTTCATACTCCCTGGTAATCCTTGCCTCGGGCCGCACGGCATAGGCCATAAGGCGGCCCGACCGTTCCTGAACAAGCACGTCGAAGTAGTGCTCATGAGAAACGTCATGCCGGTCTCGCCATACGAAGCGCTGCTGCTCGACGATCTCGGCCGTATCGGGATGAGCGGCGAGGCACAGGATGCATACCAGCTCGGTGTGACTGTCTGCCGTAACGACCCGTCCGCGCCCGTCGCCCAGGACAAGGTCCCCGTTGAAGTTCTTCGGACTGGCGTAGGCCCCGCGGCGATGGCCGAGGCTTGGTTGCGGAAACGTCTGGGGTGTCCGCTGAAATGGGAAAGACATCGACATGTCCTCCATGGAATGGGGCGATCAATCGCGGCCCGGTCATCGGGCCGTCGCAGCGATCCGGTGCGATCCCATCGGGCAACCATGCCGTCCCGAAGCGACGGGACGAATGGCGGCCATGCGACGGGCGCACTTCGCCGATCGGCGACGCAGCACGTTGCCGGACAGGCGGGGATCGTTGAGAACGACGACCGTTGAACCTTGAAACGCAGGACGAAGTCCGGTACCGGTTTCAGTGATCAGGCGGTTCTAGGATCGTCTTGGAAGAGCACCCCTCCGTTGGCGCGGATTGGGGTGCTTTTAATTTTGGCTAGGTCATGGCGGCTTCTCCCGATTGAGGACAGGAAGCAGCTTGCAGCAGCGACCTGACGCGGCGGCTGTGAAGCCGATTGCCACAATAGCAGAGAAGCGTCGGATCCGGAAGAAAATCGATTCCAAACAACACCTTACTTGAAAATTCTGCGTCGTTTTGTATTCGCAAGATACAATCACAATTTCAGGTAAGGCCGCGGCGGCGAAGGCCGACATGTTGGTGCAGATCATAAGCAGACCCTCGTGCGAGGATTCGGAATGCATTTGGCGACTGAACGGAGACTTTGCCTCTCCACCCTCGACACGGATGACAGTGCAGGAATCGGAATGCCTGCTCTCGAATCGAGTTTCGGTACTCGCGGGATGACTGCGCTTTTCGCGAACGACCACAATCTGGACGCCGCCTTCTCTATCCGAGACGACGACAAAGCGCAGGCCGGCGCTGGCAATCGAAAAGCATTTGTTGATGAGGATCGACATGACGGACGTCCGGAACCGAAGGAGGAAGTCGGGCGGGCGCTTCGCCGGCGTGGTCCGATGCGATCAGCCAGTGGACCGTTTGTGCTTAACGCTTAACGGTCGAGAGGGTAATCACGGGACGAGCGAAAACGACGTCAAGCACACCACCGCAGCGAAGCGCAATGCCGTATGAATTCGCTCTGCATGGCGCAAATCATGAAGGGGAGGAAATCGAGATCAGGGCTCACGGCAGGCTCCATCAAGTGAAGCGGCGCCGACCGAGATACGGGGATCAGGCGCCGAGGGGCGGTGTCTGGTAATCCGTGCGTATCATGGGTGTGTCTCCTGTCTGACTTTGCTCAGTATCGAGACATCGTAGATTTGGCAAGGAAATTAAACTCGCAGGTTTGCTGCATTATCAGGACCGACGTCTGCGGCTGTTGACGCGACTCCCGGTGACCCTGCCAGCAGCATTGGACGAGCACGAGATCCAGTGAGTCGGCCGCGTAGACGGACGAAGAAGAACAAGATGTGTTCGGCTGCTGTGTTCTTGAAAGTTTCTTCGGTCGTTTCGGATGTTATTCAAACATAGCTTTGCGCAGCAGGGCTATGCGCCGTCGTCCATCGTCCATCGTCGTCCTCCTTCAGCTTACTGAGTTGCGGCTAGACGCCACAGGATCGACAGGGCGACCAACGGAAGCCGCGGCCTATTATCGAAAGGATCGCGCCTGGATATTCCCTTATCAGAGAGCCTCGAATGACTCGTATCCTTTTCGTTTGCCTCGCTGTCGCCCTGTCCACGCAGACGTCTTCCGCGCAAGTCGCCGTGGCCGCACCCCAAGGAGAGCCAGGCGCCGCCCCCGAGGCATTCCCGGCGCCGGACCGACCGGTGGCCGAGATCGTCGCTCCCGAATTCTGGAATGAGACCGACCGCGACGGGATCGGCGAAGCGACCCGGGTCCGCGAGCTGATGGGGTTCGGGCCGGGCGACGTCGTGGCCGACATAGGTGCCGGAACCGGTTATCATACCGTCCGGCTAGCACCAGCCCTCGAGCCTGGCGGCCGAGTGGTCGCCGAGGATGTCGTCCCGGAATACCTCGCCGATCTGCAGCAGCGTCTGGAAGCGGAAGGCATCGACAACGTCGATCTTGTATTAGGAGACTACCACGACCCCCGGATCGCCGATGGTAGCTTGGACGGTGCGATCCTCGTCCATATGTATCACGAGATCGGTCAGCCCTACGCGTTCTTCTACAACTTGGTCCCGGACCTTGTCGAAGGCGCGCGCGTCGGCATCGTCGATCTCGATCGCCCGACGGAACGTCATGGAACACCGCAGGCGCTTCTGGAATGCGAACTGGGACAGGTAGGCTACGAGCTTGTGAGTACGCACGATCTCGATCGAAGTGGGTATCTTGCGATCTACACGCCTCCGAGCCTCGACGCTCGCCCAAACCCGTCGGGTATGCGCGCCTGCCGATCGTGACTAAACACCGTGCGGGCAGACGCATAAAAGCCACCGAGCGACATGCCGTTATCCTCGATCGTTGCACTGCCGAGAGTTGAGCCAATAAATAGATGGGAATCGTTAGGTAACGCTACGGCCTCTCGACTTCTATAAGAGCAAGACGCTTCCGTCATAGGCTGGCATGCTGCGCGACATGAAACAGTCTTGGGCTGCATACGAAGGCGACAGCGGACGCGATCTGGCGCGGACCTACGAAGCCCTCGATCCCGACCGGCTGAACGCATGGCTACGCGACCTGCTGCCCGCTCCGCCGGGCGCCGTGCTCGACGTCGGCGCCGGCTCGGGGCGGGACGCAGCCTGGCTCGCCTGCCTTGGGCACGAAGTCGTGGCAGTCGAGCCTTCGGCCACCATGCGCGCGGAGGCTCAGGCCCGGCACGAAGAGGACCGGATCGTCTGGGTCGACGATCACCTGCCGGCCCTCGACCGCGTCCTGCGTCTGGGCTGCGCCTTCGACCTGATCCTCGTGTCGGCGATCTGGATGCATGTGCCGCCCGAGGATCGCGCCCGCGCCTTCCGCAAGCTGGTGACGCTCCTGAAGCCCGGAGGCGTGATCGCGATGGTACTGCGTAGCGGGCCGTCGCCCGCGGGACGCGCCATGCATCCGGTCTCGACCGCGGAGGTCGCGCAGCTCGCGCACCGGCACGGCGCCGCCGTCGTGCTGGAAGACGCGGAGGGAGCGCCGGACGCGATGGGACGCGCCGACGTCATTTGGCACCGGATCGCGCTGCGGCTGCCCGACGACGGCACGGGCGCCCTGCCGCTGCTGCGCCACGTCATCCTGAACGACACCAAGTCCTCGACCTACAAGCTCGGCCTCCTGCGCGCCGTGCTGCGCGCCGCCGACGGGGCGCAAGGGACAGTGCAGACGGTCGGCGACGACCGCGTCCGGATCCCCCTCGGGCTCGTCGCGCTGAACTGGGTGCGCCTCTACCTCCCGCTCGTGCGCGAGCAGCTGCCGCAGCGGCCGGGCAATGCCGGACCGGAGGGGCTCGGCTTTGTCAGTCCCGCTTGGGCCAGACTGGACGACTTGGCCCCGTTCGAACTCAGGCCCGGCATGACGTTCACCGGGCCCCGGGCCCGCGCCCTCCACGCGGCGCTGCGGGACGCGTCCCGCACCATCGCGCGGATGCCGGCCACGTTCATGACCTGGCCCGGCTCGGACACGCCGATCATGCCGGCGCGGCTGGCTCGAATGCGGGCCGCGGGTGCGCGACTGTCTCTCGACGCCGCCACCCTGCAGGGCTTCGGTACGCTCGAGATGCCGCTGCATCTGTGGCGCGCGCTGTCGCGCTTCGCGGCATGGATCGAGCCCGCCCTCGTTGCCGAATGGCAACGCCTGATGGATGGGTATGCCTGCCGGTCATCCCGGACGCTCGACCCCGCCCGGCTGTCCCGGGCCATGGTCTGGGACGACCCTGACCGCGACACCCGGCTGGTTCGCGAGATCGTACTCAGCGCGTTTGCAGCAGGTCCCGTACATTGCGTCTGGAGCGGACGAAGACTGACACCGGACCGGCTCGACATCGACCATTGCCTGCCCTGGTCGGCCTGGGCCTGCAACGACCTGTGGAACCTGATGCCCTGCGACGCCCGGGTGAACCGCAGCCGCAAGCGCGACCGCCTGCCTTCGGCCGGGCTGCTCGTCGCGCGCGCGGATGCGATTCAGTCGTGGTGGCAGGTGGGCTACGTCCAACCCGGAACGGTCTCGGCCGACCGCTTCTATGCGGAGGCGGCGACGTCGTTGCCGCTCGCCCGGGCAGACCCGCCGGACATCGGCGAGGTCTTCCGCGGTCTGCAGGCCAAGCGGCTCATGATCCGGACGGACACGCAAATTGCGGAGTGGAAGGGGTGAAATTCGTCGGGAACTGTATCCGGCGTGTACTCCGAGCTTGTTAGACCAATACGCTTCAGAAGTGATGCTGTTGACAACTTGCGCTGCATCCCCTTCGCTTTCGGCTGCAACAGTTTCGTTGGTTCGCCCCGATCCATATTGACGAGGAATTCGAGATGACGTTCGACCGCAGAACTTTCGTGCGCCTGCTTGGCGCGGCTACTACCCTCGGTCTGACGGCAACACCGTCCCTCGCCGCCGGTGAACTTGATGCGATCCGGGAACGCGGCGCGCTTCGGGTCGGCGTCACGCAGGCCCCGCCGTGGTATTCGAAGGACTTGATGAGCGGCGACTGGACTTCCGGCGTCGGTGTGTCCGCCGGGCAGGCGATGGCGGAAGCGCTGGATGTCGACTTCGAGCCCGTCGAGGTGACGTGGGGCACCGCGGTGGCCGCGCTGCAGAGCGGCAAGATCGACATCATGTTCGTTCTCGACGCAACGGACGAGCGCAAGGAGGCCGCCGCCTTTCCGGAGGCGCCGCTTCTTTACTACTCCCTAGCCCTCCTCGCGCGCGACGATCTAGAGGTCGCGACGTGGCAGGACCTCGCCGATCCTTCCGTTTCACTCGCGGTGCCACAGGCTACGTCGATGGACGCATTCCTGACCGAAAACGTCCCCGACGCCGACATCCAACGGTTCCCCGGCAACACCGAGGCGATCGCGGCCTTCCAGTCAGGCCGCGTGGACGCCGTGGTCCTGTTTCACCCGCCCCTGATAGCCGCCCGCCAAAGGCTAGGGTCCGGCAAGATCGTGGTACCGACCCCGGTGCAGTCGAACGAGACGAGTGCAGCGGTTCGGCAGGGCGACCCGGACTTCGTTGCCTTCGTCGACGAACAGCTGCGGGGCTGGTACGAGTCCGGCCAGATCCAGGATTGGTATGAGGAGTTCCTGACCGGCTTCGGTCTCGAACCCGATGACGCCCCGCCCATCATCAGGGAACGCCTCTGACCACCGGCGGGTCCCGCCGTGTATGAATGGGATTTCGGGCCGGTGCTGGCAGAGTCCGGTGTTCTCTTGGCCGGCTTCCGTAACACTCTCGAACTGACCGCGACCGCGCTAGCCGGCGGCCTTGTTGTGGGGCTTCTTCTAGCGCTCGCGCGCCTTTCGCCGCGCCGGAGGCTGCGGTGGCCCGCCGGGGTCGTGATCGAGGTCTTTCGCACGACACCGCCGCTCGTGCAGCTTTTCTGGTTCTACTTCGGCCTGCCCATTGTGGTATCCGTCGAGATGACCCCGTTCCTCGCCGCCGCGCTGACCTTCACAATCCAGTCCGGTGCCTTCTTTGCCGAGATTTTGCGGGCCGGGATCGTTTCCATCGAACGCGGCCAATGGGAGGCTGCAAGCGCGATCGGCATGCGGCCGCATCAGACGATGCGCAGGGTCATTCTCCCGCAGGCGGTCAAGCGGATGTTTCCCTCGATGATGGAACGGTCCATCGAACTGATGAAGACGACGACGCTTGTAGCGACGGTGTCCTATGCCGACCTCCTGTTCCAAGCGAACGAGCTGGCGCAGAAGACCTTTCGGCCCTTGGAGGTCTTCACGCTAGTCGCGCTCGTCTATTTCGTCGCGATCACCTGTTTGAGTGGGCTCGGCTCCCTCCTAGAACGGCGCTTCGCGCGCAGCGGAGAATTCGCCGCGTGAACTACAACTGGTCTTTCGCTCCCATCTTCGAGAACTGGCAGGTCTTGGCCATCGGCGCCGTCGGGACGCTGCGGCTCTTCGTGATCTGTCTCGTGATCGGCATGGGCCTCGGCCTCGTCGTGGCGCTCGGCCGGCGCGCCGAAGCCCGCCCGCTTCGCTGGCTTTCGCGGGCCTTCGTTGAGGTCTTCCGGAACACGCCGGTACTCGTCCAGATCCTCTGGTTCTACTACGCGCTGCCAATCCTTGCGCCTGTCGAGATCGGGCCCTTCACAGCAGCCATTCTCGGAATCTCGCTGAACTCGGCGGCCTATTCGGCGGAGATCTTCCGCGGTGGCATCCAGTCCATTGAGCCGGGCCAGTGGGAGGCCGCGCGCGCCATCGCTATGACACCGGCGCAGGTGATGCGCCGGGTGATCCTTCCGCAAGCGGTCAGACGTATCGTGCCGGCGCTCACGAACCGCGGCGTGGAGATCTTCAAGATGTCGACGCTCGCCTCAGTGGTGGCCTACGTGGAATTGCTGAACCAGGGCAAGCTCATCGCTTCGATCTACTTCAACCCTCTCGAGGTCTATACGATCATCGCGGCGCTCTTCTTCCTGCTACTTTATCCCATCGTGCGTTTGACCTACGCGTTGGAACGCCGTCTCGCGCGGAGCGATGCATGAGCGTCCTCAAACTAGTTGGTATCTCGAAGTCCTTTGGCGGCACGCGCGTCTTCGAGAACGTCGATCTTGACGTGGAGAAAGGCGACCGTATCGCAATCCTCGGCGCGTCCGGGTCGGGAAAGAGCACGCTCCTGCGCTGCATCAACCTACTCGAGACACCCGATGCCGGCTCGATCGAGATCGGTGGCACGAAGGTCGGGTCGGCGGGACGATCGGGGCTGCGCATCTCGGAGCGCGACTTGCAGGCGCTGCGTCTGCGGGCCGGCATGGTGTTTCAGCAGTTCAATCTGTTTCCGCACATGACGGTCGCTGGGAATGTTGCAGAGGGGCTCTCAACGGTCCGCCGCATGTCGAGGCCGGATGCCCGCACCCGCGCAATCATGGAACTGGCCCGTGTCGGTCTGGCCGACAAGGCCGACGCCTATCCGGCGCGACTATCCGGTGGGCAGAAGCAGCGCGTCGCGATTGCCCGCGCCCTCGCGATGGACCCGGAGATTCTGCTCTTCGACGAGCCGACCTCGGCCCTCGATCCCGCGCTCGTCGGAGAAGTCCTGGGCGTCATCGAGCAACTCGCCGAGGAGGGCCGGACCATGCTTCTCGTCACGCACGAGATCGGCTTCGCCTACCATGTCGCGAACCGCATACTGTTCCTGGCAGAAGGTGGCATCTACGAGAGTGGAACGCCGGACGAAGTCCTGAAGCACCCAAGGCGTCCGCTTACCCAGCATTTCCTGAAAGAGCACAAACGTTTTCAGTTCTGACGAACGCTCCCCGGCCACCTCTTCCGTTATCGTTCCGGCCTGCAACTAGCAGGTACAGGATTGGACCAAAACAAAATCGAATAGGGTAACGTTCGTCGCAGCCCCGAGCTTCCGTCAGGAGGTAGATATGATCCGAACGTTCCTCATCGCCGTCTGTGACGTCCTTCTCACGGGCATCATACAACCCTCCGCGCAGGAATTATCCCAGAAGTAGTTACCGCTCGATGGACTCATAGCGGCGGACGGCAGTTCGGTCGCGCTGAGCTGGTTCGGAACATCGCGCCCGCGTATCGGCACAGCGGTCTCTTCGGCTGCATGGAACTCCGAAGATCGGCACGCTGACAGGTCGAAAGATCCTATCCGTTCCAGATTTTGGAAGCCTCAGCGACGGAAGTCTTCGGGCTGATCATACGTGTCCACTTGATGAGAGCATCACCGCGATCGGCCGCGTGACCTCGATCTCAGCGAAGATCAGAACGAGGCTTGCCGTCATCGGCACAGCGAGAAACGCGCCGGGCAGGCCCCAAAGAGCGCTCCAGAAGGCAAGGGCAAGCAGGACGGCAAGCGGACTAAGATTGAACGCTCGTCCCATCATCCTTGGTTCGAGGTATCCACCAACAAGGATCTGTGCCACCGACAACGTGATCAGAACCAATCCCGCCATCCAAAGGGTTCCGAACTGGGCGAGGCTGAGAAGGACCGGAAACAGAACACCGAGCAGAGACCCGATATAGGGAATGTAGTTGAGGAAGGCGATCAGTACCGCCCAGAACAGGGCAAACTCGATCCCGAGAAGCAGCATGATCGCGTAGGAAGCACCCCCGAGGATAACGTTGACCGTCGTTTTGACGAACAGGTATTGCCCGATGCGCTCGTTGACCCGCGCCAAGATGGATAGTGCGCGCTTGCCCGGCTCCTCCCCGCCCGCGGCGATGACGACCTTGCGAACCAGGACGCCACGTTCCGCCATGAAAAACGTCGAGTAGAGTACCACGAGAAACAGGGTCGCTCCGAAGCCCCGAAGGGACAGCAGAACTGGTGCGACCAAGGACCGGGCGTCGAATTGGTCGAACGTGGCGCGGCGAAGGTTCTCCCATGTCGGCTCGTTCTCGATACCAATCAGGTTGGCGATGCGCGTGATCAGGAGGTCGAGGTTGGACTCATAACGCGGCAGGGTGGCAGCGACCTGAGCTACGTTGTTAATGACGAGTACGAAGAGAAGGATCACTGCCACCACGAACGCGACGATGATCAACCCGCGCCGTGCCCAAGGCGGAAGCTGGCCGACGACGGGAACGCGCCCCAAGCTCGCTGCAGCTGTGGACAGGACGTAGACCGAGATGATTGCGGCCAGTAAGGGCAAGAGCACCGGCTTGCCTATCCACAAGAGCCAACCGATCAGCGTGGTCAAGGCGGTTCCGTATGTCGCGTTCCGCACCATAGTCCCGCGCCTCGCATATTCCGGTCACCGTTTGCTTCCGATCAGCTACCGCTTATGCAATGCCAAGACGCAACCTCGGGATCATCGACGACGAGCAGTGCTGCTCGCCCAATGCCTGACAACCATTCTTCAGCGGATGTCGTCTAGTACGACTACTGATTACGAAACTTGTTTCTATCCAACGCCTTAGATATGAACCCGTCCGAGGCAGGAGGCGAAGTGCCTACTATCCGGGTGATCTAGCGAGAAGTACGAATTTTCACCTTAGATCGGCGGAGCAGCACGCTCCGTGATCAACTGGCGGGCGGTCACCCGTTCGCGGTGGATCATATAGAGGCCTGCGCCAACGATGATGGCGATGCCGACCAACGTCAGAGTATTCGGGAAATCGCGAAACACCAGGTAGCCAAGCAAAGTCGCGACCGGAAGTTCGAAATACTGAAGTGGCGCCAGCGTGGCGGAGGGCGCCAACGACAGAGCATACGTCATCATCATATGGCTGAGCGTGGCGAAAAAGCCTACGCCTAGTAGCCATACCCATGCGATCTCTTCCGGTAGTACTGCATCAAACAGCTCGGACGCCGTGTCGTGGGCGAACATCAGGACGGGTATACACAAGAGGCTGGCGATCAGGCCGGTGTGAAATTGCAACGCTACGGGATGCAACTTCCGGGACAGCCCGCGTGTCACAAGGATATAGAACGCGAATCCCGCTGCGGTGCCGAGCGGAAACAGCGCGACCGTACCGAAGGCTGCGAAGCTGGGCTGAATCACGCATAATACCCCTACGAAGCCCGCGATCGATGCCCCAACGCGGCGTAGGCCAACATCTTCGCCGAGATAGAATTTGCCCACTAAGAGGACGATGAACGGGGCGACGAAGGCGATCGCCAAAGCGTCAGCCAGCGGCATGACGCGGATCGCGGCGATGAAGCAGAAGGTGGAGACAAGCAGAAGCACGGCGCGAACCAGCAGCGCTGTCCATTGGCCCCGCGCCACCCGCAACGACAATCCCATGAGCCAGACGAACGGCGCCATCAGAGCGCATTGTACGACAAAGCGCGCCGCAGTGATCTGTCCTACAGGTATGCTGTTCGATGCCAGCTTGGCCGAGACATCCAACAGGGGAGCCGTGACGCAGAACCCCAGCATCAGGGCGACACCAGCAAGGATACGGTCAGTTGACGGAGTGGCGGGGGTGATGCTGGTCATGGACTTCGCTTAGGGGCTCATCTTGCATGCGTCCATCCTTCCTTGCGGCGCGCAGTCGTGCCCCAAGCTCATAGGTCGTATGGGACCGCGAGGCTGATCGTTGCGACCTATCTGCATTCGAACGTGACATGGGCATAGTCGGATGCCGGTCCGAGCCCCCGCGGACGTGTCATATTCGAGCGGGTCGTGTCCTTAGCGGAATGCCCACGCCCCCGCAGTTGAAACCCTTACGCGCGAACGTCTGGTCATGGGAAAACCACCCGCGACGTCGTCCTGCTCATTTGAGCCGCGCGGGCTTCGCACTGTAGGCTCCGGCGAGGATCAGCGGGGCCGCCAGAAGGAACGCCAAGCCAGGAACCTCCGTAAAGAGCACGAACCCGAGAGCCGCAGCCCAGAGGACGGAGAGATACTCGAATGGCACCAACGCGGCTGCGCCCGCGTGGCGAAAGGAAAGGGTCATGAAGATATGGGCCAACCCGCCGGCCACCCCGGTGGCGATCAGGAGTAAGGCCGCCGTGGTGTCTGGCAAGGCCCAGCCCCAAGGTACTGTCGCCAATCCACCCAGGGCAGAGACGATCGCGAACCAGAAAGCGATTGCTCCCGCGCTCTCGCCTGCGAGCGTGAGTTTGCGGACCTGCACCAGAGCGAACGCGGTCAGAACGGCTGTCGCAATTCCCAGCAGCACGCCGATCAAGCCGATATCGGGCAGAGCGCCGGTGAGTGCCGGCGCAGTGAACGCGATCCCGCCGGAGACACCGAGAGCCACGCCAAGGGCGCGGCGGGCATCGAAGCGTTCCTTGAGCATCGCCCATCCCAACAGTGCCAGAATGACGGGTGCGAGATAGGAGAGCATCGTCGCCTCCGCCAACGGCAGAAGCCGGATCGTCGCAAAGGACGTGAACATTGCTGCGGCTCCCAAGGAGCATCGGATCACGTGGCCAACGGGCCGTCGGGTCGAAAGCCCTTGGGGCCACTCGCCGCACCACCACAGGAAGCCAATGAGCGGCAGCAGCGCGACGGCCGACCGGAAGAACACGACCTGTCCCAACGGTACTGTGTCGCCCAGGGCCTTGATGCAGGCGGCCATGATCGCGAAGGCGAGAGTGGAAAGGATGCGCAGGGCGATGCCGAGACGCTCATTCGCCTCCGGAACGATCGACGTCATCGGAATGGCGCCGGCTCGTGAATGTTGCTCGGCACGGCAGCGCTCCTGCCCGTATGGTCCTGTGGTATGGCGGGAACGGCGGACATCTTGCCGTTCACGGCGCGAAGCGGATGTGAGGACCAGCGCCGGCATTCACGCAGGTGACGTCCGCCGACACCCGGAAGACCTCCCGGAGAAGCTTCTCCGTCAGAACCACCTTCGGAGTGCCCGCGGCGAAGACGGATCCCGCTTGCATAACCACGATCCTGTCACAGAACATGGCCGCCAGATTGAGGTCGTGAAGCGCGATGATGCTGGTGAGGTCGAGATTGCGGACCATGCGCAGAATCTCGATTTGGTGGTGAATATCGAGGTGGTTCGTCGGCTCGTCGAGAAACATCACGCGCGGTGACTGCGCAAGGGCACGGGCGATGTGGACACGTTGGCGCTCGCCTCCTGACAGGGTCTGCCAGGACTGCGCCTTGTGTCCCAGCATGTCCACGCGCGTCAGCGCGTGGGCGACGGCGGCCTCGTCCTCGGCCGACCAGCCCGAAAGAGCCGAGCGGTGGGGTGTGCGCCCCAAGCGCACCACGTCGAGGACGCTGACACTGGTCTCCGTCGACGCGCTCTGCTGCACGAACGCGACCTCGCGCGACAACGCCTTGCGCGGCACATGCGCGATATTCTGCCCGTTGATCGTGACCCGTCCTGCATGCGGCCGCTTCAAACCGGCCAGCAAGCGTAGAAGCGACGACTTACCGGACCCGTTCGGACCGACCAGCCCCAGCGTCTCGCCCGGTGCAACCGTGATCGAGACGTCGCGCAGGATCGTCTTCCGGCCGACGCCCCAATCAAGCTTTTCGGCAAGGACGCTCATGTCTGCGGCCTCGCCCGGTAGAGGATGAGCGCGAAGAACGGCACGCCCACAAGTGCGGTGACGACCCCGATGGGAATTGTCTGTTGTGCCACGATCACCCGGGACACGATGTCGGCAGCCACCATGAAGATCGCGCCGATGACAGCACAGGCAGGCAGAAGCCGCATGTGCATCGGGCCGACGACGAACCTTGCGGCATGCGGAACGACGAGGCCCACGAACCCGATGGCACCGACCATGCTGACGATCATCGCCGTCATCACGGCCGTCACCGCGAACAGGATCAGCCTGATACGCCCCACCGGCACTCCGAGCGCAGCCGCGTCCTCGTCGCCGAACGTAAACGCATCGAGGGCACGCGCCATGTAGATGCAGACGGCCAACCCTAGCGGCACCGTCACCAGAAGAAGCTGGAAGTCGGGCCAGCGCACGCCGCCGAAGCTGCCCAGAAGCCAGAACATGACGTTGCGGGCCTGTTCGGCATTTCCCGAGGTCGTCACGATATAGGAGGTCAGCGCATTAAAGAGTTGAGCGGCCGCAACACCGGCCAGGATCGTATGGTTCGGGCCACTCGTGGCACCGTTCGACAGCAACGCCACCACGCCGAAAGCGGCAAAGGCCCCCGCGAAGGCCCCCGCCGACAGTGACAGACTGCCCGCGCCAATCCCGAGGATGATCACGCAGACCGCCCCGGTCGAAGCGCCGGCCGAAATGCCCAGCACGAACGGCTCGGCCAGTGGGTTGCGCAGTAGAGCCTGCAGGATCGCTCCGGAAAGCGCCAGGCCCGCCCCCGCAAGCGCCGCGACCAGCGCGCGGCTGAGCCGAAGGTCCCAGACCACGCTTTCCTCGATGGGCGGAAGCTCGGCGCCGGTCAGGCCCAAGCCGTTGGTAATCGCCAGAGAGACGGTTCCCAGACCAATCGTATAATCGCCGATGGCGGTCGCCACTGCGATGGCGAAAGCCAGTACCACCGCCGAGACGAGCGTCAGAAGCGCAAGCCGCAACATGCTGCCATCCGGAACGCTTGCGGTCATTCCGGCAGGTCGAGGGCCTCGATCTGCTCGGCAACCTCCTCGGCTCCATAGAGCGTCTGGATGCTGGCATTCGTCGCGGCACCGGCCATCACGACGATGCGGCCCTTCTCGACCGCATCCATCTGACTGACGATGGGATCGGACTCGAGGAACGCGATCTTGTTCTCGGCTTCGTCGAGGTTCCAGCGCTCGCGGTCAACCTGCGCCGCCACGATCACCGTCGGGTCAGAGGCCATGATGCCTTCCCATCCAAGGGTCGGCCATTCGGATTCGGCTTTGATGGCGTTCGAACCGCCGAGAAGGTCGGCAATGTAGGTCGACGGACCGTTTCCACCGGCCAGATATGCATCGTCTTCGGGCGACGGGCTGGAGAACCAGAACAGGAAGGTCAGGTCCTCGCGGTCCTTGAACCGTTCCCGCAGGGCAGCCTCGCGCGCTTTCAGATCCTCGATTACGGCCTCACCGCGATCAACGACGTCGAAGATCCGCGACAGATCCTCGATCTCCTTGTAGAGTTGTTCCATGGTCCAGAGATCGGCGCGAGCGCCGTAGATATCGCTGGAGACCTCCGTGACCGAGCACGCGCTTGGCGACAGATAGGTCGGAATGTCCAGCGCGTGAAAGTCCTCACGCTTCGCGACCTTGCTGTCCGGGCCGAGAAGCGTGACCAGCATTGCGGCGACGAAATCAGGCTGCTTTGACAGCACCGCTTCCAGCGTCGGAAACTCGACGGTCAAAAGTTCCACCTCGGCGTTCGCCTCGGCAAGTTCGGGCAGCACCTCGTTGGGCCAGAAGGCTGTCGCCGCCATCCGGTCCTCAAGGCCAAGCATCAGCATGATCTCGGCACTGTTCTGGCCAAGCGCGACCGCGTTCTGGGGCGCTTCATCAAAGGTTACGGTCTGCCCACAGTTTTCTATCTCAAGGGGATAGGACGTCGAGTCTGCCTGCACCGCGTGACTAAAGAGGCCGATAGCAAAGCTGCTCGCCAGATGGACGATGGGAGATCGCATGCTTCGGTGGCCTTCCTCGATACGCAGTGTAGATGGCCTCCTAAATTGTATGCCTCAAAGAAGCAAGATCGTTTTAGTCAGGTATTCGTGTCATGCGTCGTCGCACGACGCTTGTCAGGCAGAGAGCAGCGGTCTTCTGCAGACGCATTCAAAGGCTGCCCTTTTAGGCCGCCGCATTCGTGACCGTCACCAGGGTGGGTAGGCAATTGACCTGCTCTGATCTTCAAAATGGTCCGAACGCGTCATTGCCACTAACTGAACTTTCAGTTTGAAGCTTAGAACGGCATTGCAGGCGCAGCTGAGGGACCTAGTCACCGAGGCTTTCCCAGAAATCGCAGTTGTGCGCGGCGCGCAGCGCGACAGTGGGGATGACCCGTGACCGACCGCCCTCCTTGAGTTGCATGACCGGTCCCCCATCAGCTGTGTAGGTCGGCCAGTCCGGCGTGCTCTCCACGTTCGGATCGCCGCCCCGCACGAACGCGCCCCATTGCGCAAGCATCGTCTGCGCCAACTCCAGATGGGCGTCGCTTAGCGCGGAGGCGTTGTTGGCGAAGTTGCCCCGGTCCGGGATCAGGTAGGGAAGTTCCACCGCATGCCCCGCGCCCCAGACGTAACCCGGCACCTCGAACCAGCCAGGACCGCCTTCCGGCGCGAACTCGTAGGCCCAGACGTCGCTCGTCCGGGCCAGAAGCTCGGTGATCTCGTTGGTCTTGCAGGCGCTTAGGCCGCCCGGCCCGGTGAAGTTCTTCATCATCACCTCGGCCACGAGATACGTTCCCGAGTAGCGTGTCGGATCGTCCGGATAGGGATAGACCGCCAAAACGGCATCCGCGTCCGCATCGAACGTGTCGCGGACATAGGCCTCGTAAGCCGGGCCGTCGAAGGTCGGGACCGAGCGCGACGGCCAATCCGTCAGGAAGCTGCGCCCTTCGTTGCGATTGGCCCCGATCAGAACGGGCACGTCGGTCAGTGTGCCGTCCTGAAGCTCTTCCCAGCCCGAGCGAGGCAGAAACGGCGTTCCCTTGACCGGCCTGTTGAAGATACCCTCGGCGTCGATAAGCGCGTCGACGGAAAGGTCCCGAAGACAGGACGCGGTGTCGTCTTCGCAGCCCAACCCGGCCGCGATCATCTCGCCCTCCGCTTCCGCCTCGTCCTGCGGGATGGCGAGGCACAGCGTACTCATCATAAAGGCCCGATTATAAAGGCCATCCGCCGCAGGCGCGGCGAGGATCTGACAGGTCGATCCGCCGCCGGCGGACTCGCCGCCGATCGTGACCTGATCCGGATCACCCCCGAAGGCCGCGATGTTGTCCCGCACCCATTCGAGTGCGGCGACCTGATCCAACAGCCCGTAGTTTCCGACGTCATCTTCTTCGTCGGCCAGCGCCGGGTGGGCCAGGAAACCGAGATTGCCCAATCGGTAATTCATGGTCACGCCGACGATGTCATTCTCGCGCACCATGGCATTTAAGTTCTCGTTGTTGCCGCTGCCCGTGACCCAGCCACCGCCATGGATCAGGACGACAACCGGCAACGCATCGCCCTCTGTCGCGCCCTCGGGCCGCTGCACGTTTACGAAGAGGCAGTCCTCTTCGGTCGTTCGCTCGGCGTCGAGCCCCGCGCCCTGCGGACAGGCAGGCCCGTACGCCGTTGCATCGCGATCCCCGTTCCAGCCGGACACGGGCGCGGGCGGCGCCCAGCGGAGGTCGTCCACCGGCGGGGCAGCGTAGGGAATGCCGAAGAAGTTCTCGACCCCCTCGGCCACGCTGCCCCGGACCTCGCCCCCTTCGACCGTGGCGACGGGACCGTCCTGCGCCGCGGCCCCGCTTCCAATCAGGCAAAGCGCGATGATGACGCTCGTCGTCCTAAGTTTCCTGTTACTGCGCATCGTTCGTGTCCCCCCATCTCGCCGCGGGTGTCCCTGCCGTTACGGCAGGTCCCGTTGGTCCGACAATGCGGTCCGGATGGGCGCTGTCAACGAGGTGATTTCAGGCTCGATCACCTTCGAGCGTCGGTCGACGACCTCTATGGCTGGCGCAGTTCCATGCCAGATCGGGCAGACCGATCCCACGCGTCCGGCCCTCGGGGCGCCGTCGGATTAGATCGTCAGCGTACCGGCTCGGCCTGAACGCTCGAGGTCCCATTCCGCCGTCCACGCTTTCGATCGCCGTGTGAGGACGAGGAAATTGCGCTCGGCCACGAACAGGGCGCGCTGCCCCGGGAGGCGCCGCATGCGGATGGGATGTCCGGCGAGCGGGGCGTCGCCGAGCCGCGACAGCAGGCCTAGGAACCGTGCCCAGTTCCGGGGCGGCGCGCGATGCGAGATCCCCGAGGCGGTGAGCTGATGAAGGATCTTACCGCCGCCGAGCGCCATCGTGGCTCGTGCCGCAAGATGGATCTCTCCCGACAGGACCGTGATCCCGGACGCGTCATCGGCTCGGCCTGCCATAGCGTCGCGCAGACTCGACAGCATCCGTCGCCATTCGGTCCGATGGGCGCGGCTCTGCCACTGATCGCGCAGGTCGTCCTCGTATCGCATCATCCGGGGATGCAGGCGCATCGCCCCTTCCAGCAGCGACAGGCGCGGTCCGAGGAGCGGCACGCTCGACATCAGCAGCGTGCGACCGTCGAAACCTCCTGCGGCATCCATTATCGACCAGCCACCGGCGCCCATGATCTGTCGCCGCGTGCGCTCCGAGCGCAGGTCGGGCGCCAGGAGGCGCAGGCCGGGCGCCTCGACCCGCCAGCCGAGATGTGCGCCCTTCGGGTCGGCAAAGCGGCCCGGCAGATCGCCGTCCCGTGCCGCATGCTGGAAGCCGAGCGCCATCTCGCGCGCGACGTCGAAGATCGCCCGGCCGACGGGGCCCTCGGTCCGCGAACGGCGCAGCGAGCCCCAGCCATCACAGATGTCGTGGTCGTCCCACTGCATGAGCGAAGGAACCCGTGCGCAGATCCACGCCATCTCGGGCGCCGAATAGACCGCCGCGTAGCGGGCGAAGAACGCCGCGCGCAGGTGCTGGCGCAAGTCCTCGAGATTGGCGCCGGACGGGTCCTGCGGGACGTCGTTCGGCCAGTCCGCGCTGAGCGGGTGGCCCTCCGTCGCCTCGTCGGCATAGATCTGATCGCCGCCGTGCAGCAGGAGCGCGAAGGGCGCTGCTTCGTGACACGCCGCCAGCCGCGCCCACATGGCGTTGCGCTCGCTTCCTTCGCGGTCGAGGTCGCCCATCTCCTCGCCGTTGCAGGACACAAAGGCGAGGCGAAGGTCGTCGCCCAGCCCCGCCAAGTCGTAGCGGTCGCCGTTCCATGAATAGGCCGATGGTCCGTACGCCGGCACCGCGAACCGCGCCCGCCAGAGGGTACGCGCGCCGCATCGCAGGAGGGTCGCGGCTGACACCTCTTGTCCGCCAAGCTCGACGGGCGGAGGTGCTTCGCTTCGTGCCCCGACGAAGAGCGCGGACAGGCGCATCTCGTCGCCGGTGATCTCGTCGAGCACGAGGACGGGCCCTATGATATCGGGACGAGGGACTGGATTGTCGAATGCCATACCCGGTCGATATAGATAGCCATCGCGATTTTCTTAGAAGGCTGTAAGGACAAATCCGGTCACAATACGGATTGGTCCCGAGATTGCTCGCCGCCCTCTTATGGCATTGCTTCAAGGCCCCCACGAGCATGACAGGCATCTACAGTATTCTCTAACGATTATCTGGTTTGGACGATGCGCCAGCCTGCGAAGGATGTCGTATGCCCACGCACCCCAACGTCGAGATCGTTCTGCCCAATCAGCTGACGATACACGAAGGCGAGACGATCCGGGCCATACTGATCTTCTCCGGCCTCCCCGTCGGCTGGGTAAACTGGCGGCTTTATCTCTCCGGCTCCGTACGGGAAGACATCCACTTCATCGACGATGATATTCCGTCGCCATGGTACCATGGCGCGCTCCATCGAGATCAAGGCGATCCTCGCAGGCAGATTGTACCGGTCGACATCCACGGATCGCTCGATTTCTTAGCCGAAGACACGGAGCGTGGGAACCTCATCGTCTGGAGCATCGATGCGGAAATCGAGCCGAATGCACGCATCGAGTTATATGAAAGGGGCCATCGGGCGAAAATCCCGATTGCCGTAAAGGATGTCGCGCATCAGCCGGTCGGACTTTTGATCAAGGGCGATCCGGTGACGGGCGGATTCTTGAAGATCAACCATGCGGCAATCAACGATCTTATCGGTGATGCCCCACGGACGTACGTCTGGATTAAAAACGGCGACCCCGGGCGTGAAACGGCCCACGCAGATCCGATAAAGCTTTGGGCTGACGATCGCGACAGCACTTACGCTTTGGCTGTCACCTACGAGGATGAGTCTGGACGACTCCGGCGGATCGTCGGCGAGCCGACGGAACCCGTCAGGTTCGATAATTCGCCGGCCACTGGCAAACCGGTCATCGTCGGGAAC
The DNA here is from genome assembly GCF_947494055.1 of uncultured Jannaschia sp. GTDB lineage: Bacteria > Pseudomonadota > Alphaproteobacteria > Rhodobacterales > Rhodobacteraceae > Jannaschia. The sequence continues at coordinate 19,368 of NZ_CANLTR010000010.1, forward strand.
CCGACCCCTGGGCAGAAATTACGGGCTGACGTGAACGATATCGCCGATCCGGACGGAAGATCCCCGGTAATTCGGATCCTCTGGTATGTCGACGGGGAGTCGGTCGAGGCCGGCTACGGCTTCGACGTGCGGGACAGCCATGTCGGCAAGACGATCCAGATGCGCGCGTCGTTCGAGGACAATCAACTTCATTGAGAAAGGGTGAGATCGGAAAAAATTGTCGTCTACAAGCCCGATCCGATCACCGTCCGAGGCACGAATGGCGACGACAGGCTAAAGGGTGACGGCGCCGAGGACCTGTTGTTGGGCGCCCGTGGAGCGGATCACATTCGTGGTTACTACGGTGACGATACGTTGCACGGGCATGCGGGTCACGACACGGTCATCGGCGACGAAGGAGACGACAGGATCGAGGGCTCGGCAGGTAACGATCTCTAGGACGGCGGCTTGGGCGACGACAGAATACGCGGGGGCTTGGGGCGGGATACGATCATTGGGGACGACGGAAGCGATCATCTGTCCGGAGGGCGCGGACACGATTCTCTCTCGTCTGGCTACGGTGGGGAAAAGGGCGATACCGTTATTGGTGGATCAGGAAACGATACGCTGATCGGTACGGGCGTGCAGAACATCTTGCGAGGCGGCAAGGGTTCCGACCTGGTTATATCCGAAGGCGCAAACGACACTCTGTTCGGAGGCAGAGGCGACGATCGCCTTGTGGATGGCGCGCAGGCGTTCGGCGGGCACGGCGACGACCATCTTGAAGGTCATCGCTTGGTCAACAAGCTGTTCGGTAATGATGGTGACGATCTGATCACCGGTGCCGCAGGCGATGACTTCCTCTTCGGCGGCCGAGGAAACGACACTCTCGTTGGAGGACCGGGCTACGACCGATTGTCGGGCGGGACCGGCAACGACAAGCTAAGTGGTGGCAACGGCGGCGGCAAACTCGTAGGCGCTGCCGGGGACGACCGGCTGTTAGGCGGTGAATGGCGAGATCGTCTCGTAGGTGGCGAAGGCGACGACACGCTCGACGGCAGAGCTGGGGTCGATACCCTCCACGGTGGTGTCGGCGACGACCGGCTGTTCGGGAAGGGCGAAGCTGACAAACTCGTCGGCGCGTCCGGGAATGATCGGATGCTTGGGGGCTTTGGCGACGACACGCTGTTCGGCGGTACAGGCGACGACAGGATGCTTGGCGAAAACGGCGACGACGCGCTCCTCGATGGGCCGGGCGACGATACCATCCTCGGCGGAGCCGGCGATGACCTTCTGTTCGATGGCCTAGGTAACGATACGCTTGCCGGTGGCGGTGGACGAGACGCCTTCATATTCTACGGTCAAAGGGCTGAAGAGATGGACGTGGTGCGCGATTTTGAGTTGCATCAGGATGTTATCGCGCTCGCATACCTTACCGAGGACAGCTACGAGTCCATGCGCTTTTCCGAAGGCGCTGTTGGAGGCAATGTCTATGCCGACCTTACCCTGAATGATCATGTCATCCGTTTCGTCGGTTTGACGGCAAATCAGCTTGAACGGGAAGCCGCCTACGATTTCTTCACGACGTGATCGTTGGGTGACAATAATCCATACCATCCACTGCATCTCAGGGCTCACAGCCGGAAATCTTGGCAATTATCTGCTCTGGGCAACTCTGTTTCGATCAAGCCTTCCGAACCCGACTCAAACAGGATGGCGCTGATTACGCCGATAAAGCACTACCCGAAGAAGAGCTGCGATCAGGGCCGTAGAAATTCCAGCTTGACCGTGATGAAGCCTTCGCCCACAAAAGAGAACATATAGTGAACGTTTTGGGGCTGGCATGGCGAGATATGGTCAGAGATCGGTTGCAGAACGCGCTCGACATGTCGCCGCAGCCTATCTGATCCATATCCGGTTGCGCCTCGATCCCGACTGCGGCGTGACACCCCACGAAATCCGTCTCTGGATGGCCGAGACCTTCCGAAATCCGGTTGACAGCTACATGGACGGGCATGTGATGGTTTGCGGGCTGTCTGATGGCGGCCAGGCCCGGCATCTGTCCGAGACATGGGCCTGCCTTCTGGACATACGCAGGGATCTCGCTCCCACCGATCCGCATGCTGGACGACCATCGACCGATGCGAACCAACCTTTCCAAAATAAAGAATAAGCGTACCGGCTACAGCATATCGACGATTTACTCTACAGCATAAAAGGCATGGAACGTAAGTCGTACGGATCGCAAAATTCTATCAATTCGCTTTTCTAGGAGTCAGTTGCTTGCCACACGGAACCCCGTATTTCCGGTAGAGCTATCGGAGTCATTCCGCGTGCGGGAATGGACGTGGTAGCGATCGCAGTAGCTGACATGGCAGAGGTAGGAGCCACCACGCTGGATGCGGGCGGTGCCCTCAGTCGGACCCGTAGGGTCGCGCAGCGGAAACGGTCCCTCCGGCGGGCCGGGCGTGTAGAAATCCCCAGTCCATTCCCACACGTTGCCGCAAGTGTTGTACAGCCCGTACCCGTTCGGCGCATAGGCATCGACGGGCGCGGTGCCCACATGGCCGTCCGCAGCGTCGTTCTCGTGCGGGAACCGACCTTGCCACGTGTTCATCGCGTGTTCCCCGCCCGGCATCATCTCGTTGCCCCAGGGGAACTTCTTACGCGCGAGCCCGCCCCGGGCGGCGTACTCCCATTGCGCCTCGCTGGGCATCCGCAGCCCCGCCCAGTGGCAATAGGCCAGCGCGTCGAACCAGGCGACATGGACGACTGGATGATCCGCGCGTCCCGCGACATCGCTGCCCGGCCCCTCGGGCGCATGCCAGCAGGCTCCGTCGACACGGCGCCACCACGGCACGCCGGGCGGCGAGACCGGCCAGCGGGCGGGATCGTCGAGCAGCAGGTGGAAGACGTAGGACCAGCCCTCGGCCTCGGCGACAGTCCGATAGCCTGTTGCATCGACGAAGCGCGCGTAGTCGGCATTGGTGCAGGCAGTCGCGGCAATGCGGAAGTCCGAGAGCTTCACCCGACGGCGGGGCGCATCGTAATCTTCCCTAAAGCGCGACTTACGCGCGCCCATCTCGAAGAAACCGCCCGAAATCGGCAAGAGGCGTTCGGCCAGTTCCGCGCGCACCTCCGCCGGTGCCGCGGGCACCGCACGGGCCACAGCGAGCCAGTCCGCGTCGCTTCGCACAGTCGGTCCCGTGTTGCAGCAGCCACCCTGCATCTGCCGTCTCCCTGTCTGAAAGTCACGCATGGCACCTGAGCATTGGTTCGTCTTCGTAATGCTGTCGTCAGGCACCCGACGGCCAGATTTGTGCCTCCAGCGACGAGCCATCCACTTTTTTACATATTCCATCACACGCCGTCGAAAGAGGATCGAACAATGCCCATCGATTCCCCCACAACGACAACCTCGAGCCAGCCTCCGTCACGTCGCCCAAGCGCCTGTGTTTACGGAGGCATCGCTACGTGGCGGTTCGGGAAAGTGCACACCGCGCTGACCTGACAGACCGCGGTTCTGAGGTGCAGGTAGCGTTGGTTCCGGCAATCCCACAAATTGCTCGCCGTCGAGAAGCTCGAGGTCGCTGCCGTAAAGATTCGAACGAAGCCTTTCTCTCAGCTCCCGAAGCTTTTCAGACATCTCGGGCGCATCGGACAGATCCTGCCGTTCCTCGGGGTCATCGATCATGTCGAACAACACGAAGCGGTTGCCGGCGGCGTACCAGATGAGTTTGTGCCGAGCGTCACGGACCATGCGCGTCGCTCGCACGCCCGAGGAACATTCACCGTAGAGATACTCGCGGGCTGCCCCGGTGACGAGGCTGACGCCATCGCAGGTCTTCGGTACCTCGATTTCAGCGAGGTCCAGGAGCGTCGGCATCAGGTCGTGAAGCGCGACGAGTCGATCGTCCGTCGCGTCGCCCTGCGCCAGCCGGTCCGAGCCCCGACGGTCCAGCACGATCAGCGGCACACGCGCCGATCCATCGTACATGAGCCGTTTCCCGTAGAGCCCATGATCGCCGAGCATGTCACCGTGATCCGACGTGAACGCGATGATCGTGTCATCGAGGAGTCCTTCCTCACGCAAGGTGCCGATCAGGACGCGGATCTGATGGTCGATGTGGGTGCAGAGGGCATAGAAGGCCCGCCGCATATCGGCCAATTGCACGGGAGAGAGTGTTGCATAGCGGTCTCGCGTGGCTCGCAGCAGATATGGCGATGCCTCGTCCTGGGTGGGCGGCGACACGGGATCGGGCAGCTCACGTCGTGCATAGCGGTCGAAGTAGGTTTGAAGCGGCACCAGCGGCGGATGCGGGTGGGTATAGGAAACGTTCCAGAGCGCTGGTCGGGTCGGATCACGGCGCTTGATCGCGCGCGCCGCCGTCTCGGTCGTCCAATTCGTCACGTGGCAGCGGTTGGGAAGATGCCATGTCGTCCACCCGTACTCGTTGTTACTCATCCCATGCAGAAACTGCGTGCCCGCATGGCCTTGGTCGGTCAGAAACATCTCGTAATCGTCGGGACCACCAAGATTGCCGCGACCCTCTTCGGCGAGCATCGCATCATGGAAGCCGATACGATCTCGCGGCGGGAAGACATGCAGCTTTCCGGTTGAGTAACACTGGTAGCCAGCCCCTGCGAAACTCGCGGCCAGCGTCGGCAGGTCCGGCATCGGCAGAGCAGGCTGAAAATCGCGATCTCCGTGGCGGCGCGCGGTCGTGCCGGTCATCAACGACCGCCGCGCCGGAATGCAGATCGGCACTTCGGAGTAGCAGTTCGTGTAGCGGACTCCGATCCGGGCAAGCTGATCGAGGGTCGGCGTCTCTATCACCGGATGACCGGCCGAGGCCAACAGGTGCCCCGGCCATTGGTCGACGGTGATGAGCAGGACATGCGGCCGGCCACTCACAGGGTCTGCCTCTTCGCTTCGTGTTCTGCCTCGCGCTCCGCCATCCTACTGCAGCGCCACCGCGTCCGGTGGCGACACGATCAGCCGACGGGCGTTCCTCGTGGCGAGCGTGCTGTCGACATGCCAATTCAGCATGACGTTCAACAGGTGCTGCTTGACCTCTCTGGCCGACGGATCGTCCCAGAGATCTTGCTTCTCCCCGGGATCTGCGACGAGATCGAAAAGCTGGCCGTACGTCTGGCCCTGAAAGTGAACGAGCTTGTGCGTCTCGGACCGGACCATCGTGAAGAAGCGTGCGCCGGTCATGTTCACGTCGCCGCCCTGCTCGCAGAAGACATGCTCACGCCCCGCGAAGGGCTGGCCTTCGAGCGCCGGATTCAGCGAGATTGCCTCGTAGCTCGGATCGGGCATGACGCCGGCCCATTCAAGGATCGTCGGTCCCAGATCGAAGAACTGCACCATTTCCCGGACGTGACGCCCACCCTCGAACCGCCCGGGAGCCGAGACGATCAGCGGCACGCGCGTCACCTCGTCGTAGGGTGCCCATTTCTGGCTCAATCCGTGATCGCCCAGGCAATCGCCGTGGTCGGACGTGAACACGACGATCGTATTCTCCATGTTGCCCCGCGCCCGCTCGAGCGTATCGAGGATTGCGCCCACCTGCCGGTCGATCATCTCGACATTGGCGTAATAGTACGCTCGCATGCGGTGCAGCTCTTCCCGCGTGGGGTCGAGCTTCCAGGCAACCGAGTCGTGGTCGACCTTGACGTCGTGGTCGCGCTTCTCCTTCCACGGCGGGGCAAGACCGGCCAACTCCGTCTCGTCCATATCGGGTAGGGGCACGTCCCGGGCCATATATTTCTCGGCCATCTCGGGCGTCGGGTCGTAGGGCGGATGCGGGCCGGGAAAGCCGACCACCATGAACAGAGGCTTCTCGATCGGCTTTGTCTCGAGCCACCATTTGACGGTCTCGCCAATGAAGTTGTCAGATTGCAGCTTCGGTTCGAGATCCCAGGTAAAGGCCCCCAGGCGATCGCGATAATCGTCTCGCTTGCGATAATCCTCGCGCTGCTGCTTGCGGAGTCCGTGTGACATCAGCGCCTTGTCCCATTCGTCGAAGAACCAGCGACCCTCCATGTAGCGGTCCTTGTTCTCGACGATGTAGCGCTCGTCGAAGCCCGCCTTGGCATCGTAGGGGACGGTGTGCATCTTCCCGATATTGACGGTATGATAGCCCGCTGCCTGGAGATCGGAGACCCAGGTCCGGCTCCAGGGCTGACCGTTCGCGATTACACCGTTCGTATGAGGGTAGTAACCGGTGAACAGGCTGGCGCGGCTCGGCACGCAACTGGGCGCGGTGACGTGGCATTCGTCGAAGGTGACCCCCTGATCGACGAGCCGGTCAATATTCGGTGTGTCCATGTGACTCGCACCAAGCGCACGGATCGTGTCGCAACGCTGCTGATCCGTAATGATCATGAGAATGTCGGGGGGCGTGGTTGTCATCGGATTTCCTGGCGTCGCATCAAAGGTCAAGGGAGAGAAAACGGTCGACCAACACGTCGATATGCAATTGCATCGCGGTCTGGGCGACGTCGGGACGTCGGCGCCTGATGGCATGAAGAATCTGGCGATGATCCTCGACCGAGCGGCGCCGATTGGAGATGTGCCGCGTTTGGTCGTACCAGCGATCCCACAGCGCGTTTCGCCGCATCCGCCACAGATGAGCGACGTATTCCTCGATCAGGGAATTACCGGTCGCCCGGGCGATGAGCATGTGAAACTCTTCGTCAGCCAGATCGAACATAGGCACGTCGTCCAGCCGTTCCGCCATCCGGTCCAGCACCCGGGTCAACTCGTCGAGCTGATCAGAATTCGCGCGTTCGGCTGCCTGATATGCAGAAAGTCCCTCGATGGCGCGACGGACTTCCAACACCTCGTAAGGACCGACCTCCTCGAGCGTGACGAGTGCGCCATGCGTCCGGACCCGCTGATGCTTCGGAAGCACGTATACGCCCGAGCCGAGGCGAATCTCGACATAGCGCATGATCTCCAGCGCCAGCAGGGCCTCGCGCAGGACTGCACGGCTGACGTCGAGCGTCTGCGCCAGGTCGCGTTCGGGCGGCATCCGGTGTCCGGCAGGGTATTCGCCGGCCTCTATGCGCGCGGCCAGAGTCTCGGCAACACCGAGATACAGACGACCCCGTTTGGGCAGGTCGAGGTGACTCATGCCGGACCCGCCTTCCGGCGAGCCGCCATACGCGCGGCGACGAAGGGCCATAGCACCGTCAGGATCGACAGGGTCAGAAACAAAAGGGCCCACGGGCGTTCGAGGATCCCGGTCACGTCTCCATCCGACAGCATGAGCGAGGCGCGCATCTGTTCTTCGGCAATCGGGCTTAGGACGAAACCGATGACGAATGGGCCGAGCGGAACCTTCGCCGCTTCCAAGCCGAGCCCGATGACGCCAAAAGCGATCATCACCCAAGCATCGGTGAAACTGTTGTTCACCGCGTAGGATCCAACGACGCAGAACAGAAGGATTACGCCCAGAAGGCCGGCGCGCGGGATGCGGACGATCTGTGCGATCCACTTCACCGCGCCCCACATGACGATCAGCATGAACAGGTTGGCCACCAGATAGGCCGCGATGATTCCGTAAGCGATCTCGGGCGCATTCTGGAACAGCAAGGGCCCGGGCTGCAGGTTGTGGATGGTCAAAGCCCCGATCAGGATCGCTTCGGTCACGCTGCCGGGAATGCCCATCGTGATGAGCGGGATCAGCGCACCGCCGATAGCTGCATTATTGGCTGCTTCGCCCGAGACGACCCCGGGTTCGTGGCCGGTGCCGAACTTCTCGGGCTCGCGGGAGAACTGCTTGGCCGTGGTGTAGGAGACGAGCGCCCCGATATTGCCGCCGATACCGGGCAAAAGCCCGATCCAGGTGCCGATCAGGGACGAGCGCACCATGTTGGGCCCGTGGGTGCTCAAGTCGGACGAATAGATCGGCAATCTTCCCTGAGGGACCTTCATCGTGCTCGAGGGGTCCGGCTCCATCGCGTCCCGGAGGATCTGACTGATGGCGAACGCTCCAATCAGTACCGGTAACAGGCCGAAACCCGAAATCAGCTGATCATAGCCGAAAGTCAGACGGGTCTGACCGATCGAACTGTCGATCCCCGGCAGTGCGAAGGCCATACCAAGAACAGCGCCAAGAAGGCCCTTGACCAACGACCCTTGCGCAAGAACCGCCAGCATGACCAATGCCATCAGCACGAGCGTGAAGTATTCCCAAGGCCCGAATTGCAAGGCAAAGCGCGCAAGGCTCGGAGACATGCCCGCCAGGAACGCCCACGAAATGAGCCCTCCGACCACCGACGCCATGATCCCTAGGGCGATCGCGCGTTCGGCCCGACCGCTCTGGGCCATCGGGTAGCCGTCGAACGTAGTCACGATCGACGCCGGCGTGCCGGGCATCCGAAGCAGGATCGCGGTGATCAGACCACCCGAGATGCCACCTACATACTCCCCGATCAGCAAGGTGATGGCCGCGACTGGTTCCATGTGGAAGGTCAAAGGCAGCGTCAATGCGATGAGCATCGTCGTGGTCAGGCCTGGAATGGCTCCGACCACGATACCGAGCACGGTTCCGCCAAGAAGAAGAAGGAGGTTGTGCCAGCCCAGGAGTTCGAGAAACGCGCTTTCCATGACCGGTCCTACCGAAGCGTGATGTAGAGGAACGTCGCCAAGACGTAGTCAATCGCGAAGGCGAGGATCAGGCCGACGAGCCCGCAAATCAGCGCCACCTTCGGACGCCAACCCGACAGCGCAAAGCCCGCGAATGCCACGAAAGCTGTCGCCGTCGGGACGAAGGGGGCTTCCAGAATGTCCAACGCCGACACGAAAGCAACGAGGGCGACGAAGATCGCCACCGCTCGTTGCGGGTACAGCTCGTCCGGAGGTTCGGAATTCGTCTGACCGACGGTCCGGCTTGGGCGTAGCCTAATCAGCGCGGAACCCCCGACGATCACGGCAAAGAAGATCATCAACCCGGCCAGGATACGCGGCAGCGCAGCCGAGCCCAGTGGCTCGAAGCGGGGTGCGGGAAGGCTCTGCGCACCGATCAGAAGGATCGCTGCGCCGGCAAAGACAAAGCCGGACAAGGCCAGGTCGATCCATGCCGATTTCACGGTATGTGGCATCACGGCTCTCCGATCACGCCGGAGGTCGCGGAACTGATCCAATCCCGCGGCCTCCGGGAGACGTCATTGAATGGTCGCCGCAATCCCTTCGAGGCGCTCGAGCTGCTCCGCAGCGTCCGCATCCGCTTCGTCACCCGGCACCCAATAGGCCTCAAGCGCATTGCTTTCGAAGTATTCGACGATCTCGGGATCCTGTATTGCCTGCTCGATTGCGGCCCCGATGGCCTCGACCGCCTCGTCCGACGTTCCCGCGGGAGCAAGCCACCAATTCGGATTGGCCCAGGTCACATCATAGCCCAGTTCCACCGCAGTCGGAACGTCGGGCAGCGCCTCGAGCCGCTCTTCTCCGAAGTAGACAAGCGGCTTCAATTCCTCCGCTTGGGCAAGATATTCGGAGGCTGCGAAGAGCGCGATCTGCGCATTGTCTCCCAGCACCATTCGCAGCCGGTCCGCACCGCTGTTGGCCGTGACGTAGCGGGTCTCGAACCCGGCCTCCTTCGCCAGCTGCGCGCCGACGAAATGCGGGATCGAGCCGATACCGACGGCCTCGACCAGACTACGCGGTTCGGCTTTCAGGGCCTCGATCACCTCTTCGAGCTTGTCATACTCGGAATCGGCTGCAACGGCCCAGACCGGACTGCCGCCGCCCGAGTAACCGATGGATCGGAAGTCATCGAGTGTGAAGTTTCCGAGATCCATTGCCATCGCGATCAGCGCCTGATGCTGCCAATGCATGATCGTATGACCGTCGGCGTCGTTTCCCTGCATGCGTGCAACCGCACTGGCGCCCGCGCCGCCATCGACGTTGACGACAACGAGGGGCTGGGACAGCAGACCGTCTTCCTGGATCTTCTCCGCGACCAATCGGGCAATCACGTCGGTCCGACCTCCCGGCTTGAAGGGGACGATCACCTCGATCGGACGCTCCGGAAACTCCTGAGCTGTCGCAGCACCATCAACAATTGGTCCAGCCAAATAGCCTCCAACCGCAAAGGCCCCAACTGCCAGAAGACGCGTAGAACAACGCAAACAGACTCTATTCATTTGTATCTCCCTCCATCCGAGCAATCCTCCTCGCCCGGCATTGGTATTGACAATACACGTTCATTAACAAATCGTCCATACCAATTTGAAAGGCGTATGCGTTGACCCAATCAGACACCCGGCCCGATATCGTCCTCGTCATGACCGACCAGCATGCTGCGCGCGTCCTGGGATGCGCTGGAGATGAAACCGCGAGCACGCCGGCGCTGGACCGACTTGCCGCTCAGGGCACACGCTTCGAGAATTGTTATTGCCCGTCGCCTCTTTGCGTTCCGTCCCGCATGGCGTTCCTGACAGGGCTCGAGCCACACGAGACTGGAGTTCTGACCAACGACGACTTTCTACCCTCGGACATTCCTACGATCGCCCACGCTCTGGCGCTGTCGGGCTACGATTGCCGGCTGGTCGGGCGGATGCATTTCTCGGGTCCGGATCAATTGCATGGCTTTGCCCAACGGCCCATCGGTGATGTTGGGCCAACCTGGCCTGGCGCGGGACCGCCTGACATCGGGCCTTTGACGCAGGGACGTGGCAATCGGGGCCCCGAACTCCTTCATTCCGGAGCGGGCGAGACGTCGTATCAGGCTTACGATCACGCAGTGACGGAGCAGGCCCTTCGAACCCTGCAGGACCTGCGCACACAGCGTGCCGACACAGGTCGCCCTTTCTTCGTCCTGATCAGCCTGTTCTGTCCGCATCCGCCCTACATCGCGCGACGCGACGATTACGATCGGTTCGCCGACATCGTGCTGCCCCCTCGGCTTCCCCCGCCCGAGATCGAGCACCCTGCCATTGCCGCCTGGCGGCGCGCAGGCGGGATCATGGATGTTCCGCCCGACGCTACCGCAAAGAGCCGCATCGCCTACTACGGCCTCGTCGCGATGATCGATCGGTTGGTCGGCCGTATCGATGACGCGATCAAGGAGGATGCGAACACGGTCTCGATCTATTGCTCCGACCACGGCGAATGCCTGGGTGAACGCGGCCTATGGTGGAAGAGCGTTTTCTATGACGAAAGCGCCAAGGTACCCTTGATCATTCGTGCGCCGGGATTTTCGGAAGGTACGGTCGACCACCGTGTTACGAGCCTAATCGATCTTTCCGCAACTCTTCTCGGATGGGCAAATGCCCCTGTCCTGCCCAGCCATACTGGTCGCGACTTGCGTCAACTCGAAAGCTCGACCAGACATATCTCCAGTTCCTACTACGGCGGGTTGATGAATATCGAGCTGCCGCCGGTTCGCCATCGGATGATCCGTCAGGGCAGTCTGAAACTGTCCTGGTACGATGGAATGCGGCCGCAACTCTTCGACCTGGAAGAAGACCCGGACGAGTTACGTGATCTCCATGACGATCCAAGCCACTTCGACATCCAGGCAGAAATGGTGCAACAACTCTTCCGCAGATGGAACCCGAGCCGACTCGCAGCTTGGCAGAATTCGAAGCGAGCACGTACAGCGCTCATTCGCGAATGGGTGCAAAAAGGCAGCATCGAAGAACCTTCTCGCTGGCGAGATCCGAACCCTGGTCGCAATCGCTACGAAGACTAGCCATCGACGGAAGCCCTGTTACAGTTGTACGAGCGACATACGTGCCCAGACAGGCCTCGGAGAGAGGAGCGATGTCGATGGAAGATGATCCCTACACGCTTAAGGACATCGTAATCCTCGGTGCCGTTCCGTTCGCCTCGGTAGTTGTCCTCGTTCTCGCAATTCGCGAATGGCTTCACTCGCGAAGGCTTGCAAGGAGGGCATTCGGCACGACGCGCAGACGTTCGAGACCGGCTCGGACAAACTATGTGCCGCCTTATCGCGGCAGATATGAGTCGGTATCAGCCGAGGCCCTGGCCGCGACTGTCAATCCCGCCGTCATTGCGGAGGCTTACCACTCGGTCCAGCAACGCCAATCCGTTGACGGAGAAAGCGCCGTAGAGCAATCGAGCGACGTGACCCCGGCGTGCGCCGGACCGAAGGACGATTAACGCGGCGCCGCCATCAGGACCGTTCAGCGGGTCACATAGGACCCTTCAAAACGCCGGCTCGCTCCCGACCGTACGCTCAGGCCGCATGGACATGCGGTGACGTGCCCAAGCGGAAGCGATCGACGAGCGCGGCGAGACGCTCGATCTCCTCAAGCACATCGGCAACCACGCAGGTGGTCCGGTCGGCCATCGCCACGTTCGCTTGCGTCGCCCGGCTTACGTCGACCATCGCGGTCTCGGTCTCGGCAAAACCCGACGCCTGCTGCTCCGTTGCCGCGCTGATCCGGGCAATGGAGCCGTGGATGCCGCGATCTCCGCGAGAATACGTGATCACTCGATATGATGCAGATCGCCTAAAGCATGGCTTACAGGATCTCGTCTGGATGCACCTGTCCGAAGACATGCTCGCGATGCCAGGCAAGGTTCGCAGGGTGCGGAACGTCCCGCGGGTCGTCCGGCAGATGAAGCTTTCTGTCCGGCGAGATCAGGCGGGCAGCAATATCCCTGGGTACCTTGTTGTCGGAGACGAGGATCGTCTGGCAATCGTCGGCGACGGAGACGAGACCGCGATCGAACATCCAGTGCAGCGTCCCTGACAGGGCGAGACCGTTGCGCACGGAGTCGCTTCCCTGCTGCTCGACGGGCCGAATATGGGCCGCCTGCACCTCCGGGCGACCGCCGCCGTTGCGCAACTGCAGCCCGGACATCGCACACCGATAGCCGTACGCTTCCCGGACCCGACGGCGAAACGCCACGTCACGAAACGGCCGGCGGGTCAGTCGTTCAAGGGTCGGCCTGTCGAGCGCGATCGCTTCGGTGTCTTCAGGCACTGTTCCGCCGTAGCGTCCTGCCTCGTCGATCTCGAGGGTCGATGGTAGGCCCAGGTCGACGATGCGGGTGAACTCTTCGTCGGGCAGTCGGCGCACCGCAAGCTGCTGCGCGCCGCCTGACTTGGGACGACCGTTTGCGTCGGCCAAGACCGCTTCGAGGGGCCGGCCATCCAGCAGCCGGGGCACGTTGCGGTCGAAGGCAAGGTAACTTCCGGGCTCGATCTGGGCAAGGTATCGTCCCTCGTAGCCCAGCTTCGGGACAACGTTCGCGATCCGCGCGACGGCGAAGTAGCCACGGCCGCCAGCCTTCAGGGGTTCGTAGTAGACCATCCAGTCGGCCACGCCTTCTCGGGCTGCTCTCAGGTACTGCTTCGGAAAGTCGTAGACCCTGTCCGGCTCATCCTCGTAGATCGAGTCCGCCTTGTGCAAGAGAACGAGCTTCGTCATGGTGCCAGGTTCATCTTTGGCGGCAAAACGGCAAGACGTTTTCGCTTGGCGGCATCCCCATATCGCACGTGATCTGCCGCGCTATCCTCGCGGCGCTCGCCATCCTGCAGCCCGGGCCTCGGCTTCCGAGCAGAACCATCGCTCGCCGCGGCCCGGGTCGATCCGGGTGCGGTCGTACCAGCGCGAGCCGGGGACGTGGTAGATGCGACCTGACCCGGAGATGTTACCCTTGATCGCGCAGTTGCTGCTGTTCGCGACACTCGACGGGGCGGAAGCCCTCGCGGCTGGAGCAGTAGTCGACATCAAGCGTTGCCCGCGCCGGTAGTCCCACGGAGGCGTATGCGCGCCTTGCCAGATGCCACGCCCGTCCGTCTGTGCCCTCCTCTCCACTCCGACGTAGGCCGTCGAATAGCGCCTGTAGGCCAGCGCCCAGCCCGCAGCGACCATCCGCTCGTTCAGGCTGCCGATGCCTCCCGCAGCAGGCACGCCACCGCTCGCCCCTGTATTCCCCGGCAGCTCGGCTGCAACCCAGCAGGTCCCGAGCATACGGTCGTAGCGGTCGGTTCCCTCCGACCGGCAAGACACGGTGCGGCGGGCGATCAGCGCGTCCAACGCGTTCGCCGCGCGTCCCCCGCAAGGATAGCTTCGCCCTCCAGCGTCATGGCAGCTTTGCCCGCTTTCGGGGGCATCGAGGCCTTCGAGTCGAATGCGTGTGCCGCCGATTACGATGGTGTCGCCGTCGGTGACCGTCGCGCGGCCGATGGCGCCGGCCCTGACGAAGGGACTGAGATCGCGATGGGGCTTGTCTGAGGCGGACGCTTCCACAATCGCGCCTAGGGGATCGCGATTGCTTCCAGCAGAAGCCGCGGACTTTTGCAGATAGTTCCCATGCATCCAGCCTTGCATGCCGTCCGGCAGGCGGACCTCGAGCCATGCACCTGATCGGACGCCGGTCCAGGCCACCACCGTCCCTTCCGCAGCGCTACCTCGGATCGCGTCCCCAACAGTGGGTCCGGATCGCAGACGCAACGACGATGCTGCGACGACGAGTGTATTGGGCCGCGCCGGATCGCTCGACTGCGGCGCGGAGGTATCTTCGGCCGCCGTCAAGACGTGCGTCGCCGGATTGCGGGCAACGACGGACGTGGCAGCGGACGCTTCTGAACGAATGTCATCCCGGTTCGCAGCCGAAAGTCCGACGACGGCGGCAAAACCGAGCATCGCCGGAGTGACGACCAGCTTCAGAACCGAACGAGCCTGCCTGCGATGCGGCTGGGTACGGCGAAAGCGCAGAAGGCGAATCATTCTGCGGTCTGCCTGGCCGTCCATTGACGGTAGTCCGGGCGGATGGCCATGCGATCCGCGCGGCGCTCGACGAAGCGATGCACGTCCCAAACCAGCTGAACCCTGTCACAGGCGAGAGCGTCAACCAGATCAAGGGCTCGATTGTAAGCGATGACGCGGTCCATCGGGCCGTAAGCCTCGATCAGGCGTATGGCCTCATCGCGGACGATCCGGCGGTAACGCATGTGGGAGGCAATCAGGCGCACGAGCATACCGGGCGCCTCGACAATGCGAATGGCCAGAGCGCGACCCTGCTATGGCAGCGGCATGACGATTGACTCCAATTGTCATAACTACCCAGGGAACGAACGCATTTCGATGCCTCTAGAAAGTACATAGCTACTGACGGTGGACTTACTAATCAAACGGATCACGGACGCCGCGTATGCTGATCCATTTCCTGAGGTGAGAATGAATGCGCGGTTGGCGAGCCGGAACAGCTCCCCAACCGCAGCTTTTCGGTCAAACATAGATGCCGTGAGCAAGTGGCGTCAGGCAATCCTCGATAGCCTTGGCCTCTACCGCAGACGATACGAAATTAATCGACCGCCGACGTTTGAATTTGATTGGCCGCGACATCATCTACGTCTCCGCAGCGGCCTGATTGCCATGACAACTGTCGCCGGCCGAGGAGCATTCTAACATACGAGGAGACACCAGCTCCTCGAGCATCGTATGGATGATACTGCCTACCTTATTCCACCGAGCAAGGTTTCTACGTCGCTTCGAAATTGCCAGCAAGAAATTCCGGACGAACGAAGGATGTCCCTAACTTAGCAGGAACATCTTTTCACTGTTCGTCATCCCAAAGAAATCTCACGCCGCTCTACATCGGCCATGCCGGCGCCACGATAAGCTGTCAGTTCGATCTCGACCTTGAATTCTGCCAACCCGAGGGGTGAGCAAGTCACGGTGCGTTGCGGGTCGATCCCCTTGAGGCGTTCACCAACGTACGCCATCACATCCGGCGCATCATCCGGATAGGGAATGAAGATTTTGGACATTACGACATCCTCAAGTGAGGAATCGACCGCTTTCAGCGCACCCTCGATGTTGTCGAAGCACTGCTTGGCCTGCTCGACTGCGTCGTCGGACATCTCGCGCGTACGGTAGTTTCGTCCCGCCGTGTTCGAGACAAAGATCCAGTCGCCGACGCACACGGCGCGGGAATAGCTTTCCTTCTCTTCCATGATCGAGCCGGATTTCAGCTTCACAATCTTTTCTGCCATCTTTCGGGTCCTTTCCAGTTTTCAGGCGTCAGTGGAGAAACGGCAAGCAGTGCTGCCGTCCCGGGTGGTTCGGTAGTGGATGGGTCATACTGGCTCGGTCGTCTGGGAGAATTCTGCGTAGGTCCCGGCGTCGATGCGCCCCTCGGCAAGGTCACGGTTCAGCGCCTCGGGAGCGCGCTTCGCCGCGGGGCCGTGACCGCCGCCGCCCGGCGTCTCGATCGTAACGATTTGCCCAGGCACAAGGTCGAGCATACCGTCGAAGCGCGTGCGCCCGTCTCCGAGGTCGAGCCGGGTTCCGCGTGCAGCCTCGCCACCCTCGAGTCCCCAGGGAACTGAGCCAGTGCGGCTCCCGTGTATTGACAGGCGGCACTCCCGCTCAGCACGATAGACCCGGCGAAGGCCTTGCCCGCCCCGGTAGGTCCCCATGCCGGCCGAGCCGTCGATCAGCTCGTAGCGCAGGAGAGTCAGGGGGTATTCGAGTTCCAGGGCCTCGATCGGCAAGTTCGAGGTATTGGTCAGGTGAACATGAATTCCGGACAGCCCGTCCTTGCCGGGCCGAGCGCCGCCGCCGCCGCCGATGGTTTCGAGATAGACCCAGATTGCGCCGTTCTCACCCGTGCCAGAGAAGATCGCACCGGTGCAGCAGCCGTTCCCAGCTGCGGCAACGCGATCTGGAACGGCGCGGGCGAGCGCGCCCATGATCACGTCGCAGACACGCTGCGAAGCCGCGATGCGGCCGTCGACAGCAGCCGGGTGGGTGCAATTCAAGATCGAGCCCTCGGGCGCGGTAATAGTCAGGGGTCGTGCCAGCCCTGCATTGGGCAATATGGACGGATCGACCACCGCCTTCACCGCGTAGTAGGTCGCGGCGAGCAGAGAGGTGTAAACCATGTTCAGCCCCGCTCGAACCTGCGGGGGCCCGTCGAAGGCCAGCACCATCTCGTCCCCGCGAACGGCGATCTCGACCACGAAGGTCATCTCGCCGGTCCACTCGTTCGAGCAGAACGTGTCCGAAAAAGCGTAGACCCCGTCCGGGATCGCCGCGATCCCCGCGCGCATCTTGCGCTCGGCGTAATCCTGCAAGGCGTCGCTGGCACCCAGGACCGTCTCAGTCCCGTATTTCGCGCAGAGATCCTGCATCCGCCGCACGCAGAGCCGGTTGGCCGCCATCTGCGCACGCAGATCCGACAGGCGCTCGGCTGGCACCTGGCAGTTGAGCAGGATCAGGGACTGGATGTCCTCCGCCAACTCGCCGGCCCGATAGAGGCGCACGGGCGGGATGCGCAGACCCTCCTGATAAATATGGGCGTGACCGCGATCGGCGAAATCCGAGTGGTGCGCGGTATTCACGGCCCAGGCGACCATTCGACCATCGACAAAGACCGGCTCGGCGAGAACGATGTCGGGCAAGTGCGTCGCGCCGCCCTCGTAGGCGTCGTTACCGATGAAGACGTCGCCGGGGCAAATCGTCTCGGCCGAGAAGCGGGCCATGATATGCGGGATGATGCCGATGAAGCTGCCGAGGTGCATGGGAATGTGCTCGGCTTGACAGAGCGTATTGCCCCGGTGATCGAAGAGTGCCGTCGAGCAGTCGCGGCGCTCCTTGATGTTGGTCGAGTGGCTGGCCCGGACCAGCGCCTCGCCCATTTCCTCGACAATGGAATTAAGCGCCGAGCCGATGACCTCGACGGTGATGGGGTCGATGGGGGTCATGTCCGCACCTCCAGGATCAGAGTGAGCGAGGGATGGACGATCGCGCGCATCTCCGGCAGCAGGACAGTCGTGGTGTCCATCTGATCAATGATGGCGGGACCCTCGATGACGTTGCCGGGCTTCAGCATGCCCCGATCGTAGGTCTCGGCAGTCACGAAACCGCTCGCTTCCGGCATCCAGACCTCGCGCGTGCCAGTGACGGCGACCGACGCGTCGGGCCCGGCGTCGTCCTGGGTCTCGAAGGTCGCCTTGGGAACGTGTCCGGAGGCTTCTACTCGTAGGGTTACGATCTGGATTGCCGCCTCGGGTGCAGTAAAGCCGAACCTTTGCGCATGCTCGTCCTCGAATCGAGATATCATGGTCTCAAGCGTGCCGACGGTCATCGGACCCTCGGGCAGGGTGACGGGCAATTCGTAGTTCTGGCCTTGGTAGCGCATGTCGACCGTACGGGTCAGCGCTCGCGCCTCCGTTGCGATCTTCTCCGTGGCAGACCAGTCAGCAGCCTGCCGGGCAAGTTCGTCGTAGCCTTCGGCGAGAAGAGGTAGTGCGGACTCGTCCAGTCGCAGTAGGCGGCTGACGGCGAAGTCGGCGCGCAGGTCGGTGAGCAGCAGCCCGGTTGCGCAAAGCGTGCCGGGAGTAAGCGGCACGATGACCTTGTCCATGTCCAGTTCGCGTGCCAGGCGTGCGGCATGGAGCGGCCCCGCCCCGCCGAAGGCCATCAGCGCGTAATCGCGCGGATCGTGTCCTCGTTGTACCGAGATCACGCGGATCGCCTTGGCCATGTTCGCAGTCAGGACGCTGACGATGCCCTGTGCCGTCTCCATCGTAGACAGTCCCAGCCGATCGGCCAGCCTAGCGATGGCGGCCTCGGCTAGGTCACGGCGCAGCTTCATGCGTCCACCCAGGATCTCCCCGGGGTTCAACGTACCGAGGACGACATTGGCGTCGGTCACGGTCGGCTCCTCGTTGCCAAGACCGTAGCAGACCGGACCGGGGTCGGCGCCGGCCGAGCGCGGACCGACCTTCAGCAGACCCCCAGAATCTACCGCTGCGATCGAGCCGCCGCCGGCCCCTACGGTATGGATGTCGAGCATCGGCGCCTTGATCGGGTAGCCTTGTACATCGGCCTCACCGGTCAGGCTGCAGACACCGTCCTTCAGAAGCGCCACGTCGGACGAGGTGCCGCCGACGTCGAAGGTGATGACATCGGGTATCCCGACCGACATGCCGATAGCCTGCGCCGCGACCACGCCGGTAGAAGGACCTGAGAGAACCGTGCGGACCGGCAGGGCGGCGGCGGCAGCGAAGCCGATCACACCCCCATTCGACTGCGTGAGCTGCGGTGTCACAGTAAGACCCAGCTCCGTCAGCCGATCCGAAAGGCGCCGAATGTAGCGCTGCATGACGGGACCCAGGTAGGCGTTGACGACCGTGGTCGAAAGCCGCTCGAACTCGCGGAACTCGGGTGCGACCTCATAGCTTGCGCAGATGAAGGCATCGGGCATTTCCTCGCTGGCAATGGCCCGGGCCCGAGTTTCGTGGGTTGTGTTGAGGAACCCGTAGAGGAAGCTGATAGCGAGGCTCTGTACCCCGTCGTCCTTAAGCTTGCGGATCGCCTCGCGGAAAGCACTCTCGTCGAAAGGCAACTCGACCGAGCCGTCCGAGCGCAACCGCTCGGGCACTTCACGGCGCAGATCGCGCGAGACTAATGGCTCGGGCTTGTCGGCCATCATGTCGTAGAGACTCGGACGCTTCTGGCGCCCGATCTCCAACAGGTCGCGGAAACCATCGGTGACGATCAAGCCGGTGCGTGCCCCTCGCAGCTCGATCAGCGCATTGGTCGCAACAGTGGTGCCGTGCCCGAAGAACGACAGATCGGCCGCTATCGCACCGACCTGGGCCAAGCCTTGCTCGACACCTTCGGCAATACCGCGAGATGGGTCGTCAGGGGTCGATGGCACCTTCCAGATCCGCATCTCGCCTGTGTCCTCGCTGAACAGGCAGACATCCGTAAAGGTGCCACCCGAATCCACGCCGATCCTCCAACCCATGGTCAGAGTACCTCCTGCTGCTGTTTGCTTTCTGTCGAGCGTTCGGATCGCGGGGGCTGGATGAACCGCGCCGGCGAGAATGGCGCCGGATCGACCACCGGGCTCGATCCGCGCACTAGATCGGCCGCGAGGCGACCCGCGCCCGGGCCAATGCCGAAGCCGTGCCCCGAGAAGCCCGAGGCGACGAACAGGCCTGGCCGACCCGGCACTGGTCCAATCGCGGGGACTGCGTCGGGAGTCGCGTCGATAACGCCACCCCAAGCATGCGTCGCCCGCAAGCCGCTCGCGCCCGGAAAAGCCCGTGCGACCGCGCGCAGTGCGCCCTTTACGTAGGCGGGATCCGGGTCAGGATCGAGCATGCGTGCCCGCTCGAAGGGAGACGGCGCGTCGAACGCCCAGTCGGAGGGCTGTCGTAGCTCGTCCACCGACATCGATGTGACCCGCAGTTTCAACTCACGCCAAGTCTGCAGATAGGTCGGAAAGAAATCAGTGAAGAACGCAAAGCTGTCGGGCGTGATCGGCGCGACGTTCGCGTTGCGGCGCGCTACAGTAAAACCGCCGTCCTGCCTGCGCCGCACGGCGAAGTCGCCACCGCCGACGGGCATGTCCGGCAGGCCCTCTCCTTCGATCCGGGTGGCGGTACCGACGACACGCAGCTGCGGAAACCGGATGCCGTGCCGACGTAGGAACAGGCGGCTCCAGGCGCCGCCGGCGACGAGAACCACCGGACAACGTACTGTGCCGCGTTCCGTCACGACGCCACTGACCAGACCGGCCTGTGTCTCGATGCCACGCACAGCGCAGTCCTGTGCAATCATCGCGCCAGCCTCTACGGCGCCCCGAGCGATGGCCGGCGCGGCGCTGCCCGGCTCGGCGCGGCCGTCCTCGGGGGTATGCAGGGCTTCGTCTTGCTTCGGATCGAGCCCTGGCAGCAATTCTTGCAGCGCCGCGCCCGAAAGTCGGCGCATCAGAACGTCATGAGTTCGCCCCTCGTTCTCCCATCGATCGAAGGAGGCCCGATCACGTTTTGTCCGGGCCACATAGGTGATGCCCGTTTGCGTGAATCCAGTCTGGATTCCCCGCGCCTGGAAACTGCGCCAGATATCGAGTGCAGCCATGGTAAGCGGCATCTCGGCCGCATCCCGCCCCATCTGTCGCACCCAGCCCCAGTTGCGGCTCGACTGCTCGCCGCCGATGCGCCCCTTCTCGCAGAGCAACACGCGCAGCCCCGACGCCGCGAGGTCGAGCGCAGCACAAGATCCGACGATCCCGCCGCCGATGACGACCACGTCGACCGTCGCTGGCAGGATCGTGCCCGACGGAACGCTGTCGAGATAAGGAATGCCCCGGGAGCAGCCTGGAGGCAACGTCACAGCATGTCCTCCAGCCGGCAATTTACCAGGATCTCGGCGACGGCGGCGTTGTTTGGAAGCTCGATGTTGTTGCGGATCATGCGCGCGAGGGTTTCAGCCTGAATCATGTCTTCGGGGGCGACCTTGGACGTGTAGCTCGACATCTCGGTGCGCACGAAGGAAGGGCAGACGGCGGTACAGCGGATTCCCTTGTCCCAGGTTTCATGCCGCGTCGTGTGCGTCAGGCCCATCACCGCAAACTTAGTCATGTTGTAGCCGACAAACCCGTTGCGCACGCGCTTGCCCGATAAAGACGCGATGTTGACGATGCGGCCCTCCCCGGCCTGTTCGAGATGCGGGACGGCCAAGCGCGTCAGCCGCAGGGGGGCCTTGCAATTGATCGCCCAGAGCCGGTCGAGCGCCTCGTCGTTGTCATCCATAAGGTGCACGAACTCGCCCGACCCGGCGTTGTTTACCAAGGCGTCGATGCGCCCGAACCGGCTTGCCGTGGCCTGCACCCAGGTCGAAGCTGTCTCCGGCACAACGGCGTCGAAAGTTGCATGCAGGCAGGTGTCGCTCTCTGGCGCGACGGCATCGGCAAGCCCGCCGGGATCGCGCACGCCCAGACTGACGCGCCAGCCGTTCGTCAACATCTCCCGGGCGATCGCTGCGCCGATTCCACGGTTCGCCCCCGAGATCATTGCGACCCGTCCTTCCGTCTTGCCCATGTCGGTCTCCATCGCTGCACTGTAAGCAAGACTGAAGTGTAATGATAGAAATTGGAAGAGGTTCTGTCCGAATTTCGTCCCTATACAACTATCATGCTTAAGTATTGAGCACAAACATGCAAACTACCGCCTTTTTCGTTGTGGGATGGCCGTAATACGATAGTTTATTAAAAATCCTTTGACAGAGGCGCTCATAGGATGGCTCAATTGACGCATCATGTTACTGCATATCGCGGCAACACACCAAAAAGCAGCAGGGAGTTGCAAATGCATTCTGGCCAATCTCTCACCCGCATCACCGCGATTGGAGCGATCTTCGCCATCATGGGAGGCGCAGCCAATGCGCAGGTCCGTTGGGATCTTGCCGACGAGTACGGCGCAGACGCCCTGACGGGCAAAGCTGTCACGAATTTCGTGTCACTTGTCGAGGAGCGTCTCGGAGACGAGCTGGAGATCTCCTACCAAGCCGGCGGCGCACTCGGCTACAACTCGGCAGACCACTTCGATGCGGTGCAGGACGGCGCGGTTCCATCGGCCGTGACACTGCTGACGCAGCTCGGCGGAATCGACCCGATCTTCAACCTCTCATCGTTGCCATTCATCGCGCAGACGCCGGACGACGCTTATCTGCTCTGGAAAGCCGCGCGCCCTGCATATGAGGAAGCGTTTGAGCAGAACGGCATGAAGCTGCTCTGGGCTATGCCGAACCCGCCCTCGGGCATCAACGCGCCCCAGCCGATCACATCGGACGAGGCTCTGGCCGGCCTGCGCATCCGAACTTACGATGTCAACGGCACCCAGACAATGATCAACGCGGGCGCAGCGCCGCTGCAGGTTGCATGGTCGGACCTGATCCCGCAACTCTCGACAGGCGGCATCGACGCCGTTTTGACTTCGGCCGACGGCGCCCGGCAACTCAGTCTGTGGGACTACGTCTCCGATTTCACTGAACTGAACTACGCGATGGGCCTGTTTGTCATGCATGTGAACCAGGATTCCTGGGATCAGCTGTCGGATGAAGCGCAGACCACACTCACGGAAATGATTCCCGAAATCGACGAAGCAAATTGGGAGCTTATGGAAGCATCGATCCAGGAATCCTACGACATCATGGAAGAGAACGGCATGATCGTCACGCTCGACGATGCCGTTCCCCAAGAGGTCTTCGACATGCTTCAGGAAGCGGGCGCTCCTGTGCGCGAAGAGTGGTTGGCTGCGACCGGCGAAACCGGGGAGCAGGTTCTCTCGCGCTATGAAGACCTGCGATCGGAAAGCAGCGATTGATGAGCGAGGTCACCCAGATGACCGATCGTCGGGGAGCAGCCGTCCGGGTGATCGACACGATCGCCCGGACCTCGACCCTGCTGAACCGGCTCGCCGCCGGGATCGCGGCCTGCCTGCTGGTACTTATGACCCTGCACATCCTGCTCGAGATCGGGATGCGCTTCTTTGACCGCTCGACCTTCATGGCCGATGCCTTGGTCGGCTACGGAGTCGCAGCAATCACGTTCCTCGCCCTCGCCTGGGCGCTGGAAGAGGGTTCGATGATACGCGTCAGTGTCCTGACGCAAACCTTGCCGCCCCAAGCGGCCCTCGCAGCCGATCATTTTGCATCGCTCGCTACCCTTACGCTGACGTTGTTCCTCGCCAGTCATCAATGGCAATCCGTCGCCAAGCTCTGGGCCCGCGGATCGACAAGCCAGCACTACCTGCCGATACCACTCTGGATCCCCGAAGCTATCTTCCTCGCCGGTCTGGTGCTCCTCGCACTGCAACTCGTCGCGCGCATCCTTAAGCGCCTGTCAGGTCAAGGCGGCCCCGACGATTCCTCGCTCCGCTTGTAAGGATAGAACGCCTATGGCCGCGATCGTTCCCTCCCTCGTCCTTTTTGGGCTCATGGTCCTGTTCCTCGGCCTCGGCACCTGGATCTTCGCCGGCCTCATACTTGTCGGCGCAAGTTCGCTCTGGTTCGCGCTGGATTTTCCATGGGTTCGCATCGGTTCCATCGCGACGCGGGTCATCTCGTCCTCAGCGGTCTCGTGGGAGCTGGCCGCCATCCCCGTCTTCATATGGATGGGCGACATCATCTTCCGCACCGATATCAGCCAGAGGCTTTTTCGCGGCCTGTCGCCGCTTGTCTCGCGCGTGCCGGGAGGGCTGCTGCATACCAATATCCTGGGCTGCACTGTCTTCGCGGCGATCAGCGGGTCGAGCACTGCGACCACCGCCACGGTCGGACGCATCACCATCCCCCAGCTCCAGTCCCGCGGCTACGACATGGGCCTCGCCGCCGGTTCGCTTGCCGGGGCGGGCAGCTTCGGTCTTTTGATTCCGCCTTCGATCGCGATGATTGTCTACGGGGTACTCGCCAACGTCTCGATCGCAGACCTGTTCGCTGCAGGCATTTTGCCGGGCTTGATGATGGGTTTGCTCTATTCAGGGTATATTGCCCTGCGCGCGACAATCGATCCGACCCGAGCCCCGCGCCAAGCCGAGAAGAGCGGTTTTCGGGAAATCCTGAAAGGGCTACGCGACCTGTTCCCGATCTTCGCGCTGATGTTCGTCGTGCTTGGCTCGATCTATTCCGGTCTCGCGACCCCGTCCGAAGCGGCTGCGGTCGGCGTTCTCGGCGCGGTCGTCATCACCGTCATTACCGGGCAATTCTCGCTGGCGATGATGCAGGAGAGCTTGATGTCCTCGATCCGCGTATCGGCAATGATCCTGATCCTGATCGCGGCTTCAGCCTTCCTGTCTTCGGCCATCGCCTACATGCAGATCCCGGCGCAGATTACGGACGGTATCTCTGCGCTGTCGCTGCCGCCTTGGGGCGTTTTGGTGATCCTCGCGGTGCTCTACATCGTACTCGGCATGTTCCTCGATGGCACCTCGATGACGGTAATGACGGTGCCGATCGCGGTGCCCTTGATCGTGCAGGCGGGCTACGATCCTCTCTGGTTCGGCGTCTACCTCGTCGTGATGATCGAGATGAGCGCCCTGACCCCACCCGTCGGATTAAATCTCTACATTCTGCAAGGGCTGACCGGCGCGAGTATGGGCACGACGGTTCGGCAGGCCGCACCGTTCTTTGGCCTCCTTCTTATCGGCACCGTGCTACTGGCAATCTTCCCCTCGATCGCGTTGTTCTTACCCAGTCTGTTGTGATCACTCGCGGAAGGGGGAAGTCTTTGTCGGACGAGCGCGAAAGCGACCTGCTGCCGGCGGAACGGCGCGATCATCTCATCGCCTGGTTTCGGGAGAACGCGGCCGCCTCCAGCCAGGAACTGGCCCGGCGGTTCAATACCTCCATCTCGACGATCCGGCGCGATCTCGACCGGCTGGCCGCCGAAGGGATCGTGCGGCGTACCCATGGTGGCGCGGTTCGCGTGCGCAATCGCGCCACCGACGAGATGAGTACCGACGTTGCCCGGCGTACTGCGGTCGAGGAGCGGGCTGCCATCGTTTCAGCGGCGATGGCACTCATCTCAAACGAGGACAGCATCCTGATCGACACCGGTGCCACGCCCCATGCGATGGCGACCGAGATTGCTCAGTCCGACCTGTCGCTGACGGTCGTGACCAACGATCTGTTCGTTGCTTCGACGCTTTCCTACAAGCCGGGCATCCGGCTGATCGTTCCTGGCGGATCGGTGCGGTTCGGTTCCTACACATTGACGGGCGAACCGGGTTCCGCCTTTCTATCAGGCCTTTACTGCGATCGGTACTTCATGGCGCCCCACGCGATCGATCTGTCCGTAATATCGGACACCACGCTCGAAGTCGCCCAGTTGCGGGCCAAGATGATGTCCGCCGCGCGCGAAACCATATGCTTGGCGGATAGTAGTCGCCTTTCTGCACGCGCGCTCTACCGGATCGCCTCCATCGATCAGGTTTCGCAGGTCATCACCGACGACAACCTCTCTGCAGACGAGCGTGACCGGTTCGAGCAGGCCGGGATCAAACTTACCGTCGCAGAGACCTCCCGAACCCCTGACCCGTAATTCTGTCCTCAGGATGGAATAACATCAGATATGTGGAGACTGTGGCACGGCCTGATCTCGCTCTGCCTGACCTTCCGAACGTATCAACTTCCTGGTCACGACCCTGTTTGTTGATGACGACGAAGCTCGCTGCCGACACGCCGGAGCAGCCGATCGGCGACAAGCTCCGAGACGTAGCCGATCACCGCACCGGTCAGCACGTCGCTCGGGTGATGCGATTGCCGGGGGATCTGGATGCCACCCACGAGCAGGACGCCGACGGTCAGGGGAAGGCTGGCGGCGGGGTATTGCCGTGCGACGGCCCGGGCCACCGCGAGGGCGCCGGCCGTGTGACCGGACGGGAACGACCGGTCCTCTCCGTCATCGCTCTCCCCCGGCGCGAACTCGTGCCGGCCGTCTTCGGCGACCTTGAACGGACGGCTCCGGTCCACCGAGTTCTTGAGGATCGTCTTCACGCCCGTCGCGAGCGCATGCGCGAGGATCATCCGCAGTCCTGCGCGTGCCTGACGCGGATCGTTTCGCAACAGACCGGCGCCGAGCGTCGCGATACAGATCGTCACGAGCGGGGGCTGGTCCGCGAGTTCGGCAAAGGCACCGATCGTCCGGACCGCGGGGTAGTCCTCGTAGTCGGACGCCGCTTCCGCAACTGCGAGGTCCGCCCGACCCAACCAGCCCAGCTCCGCCGCCTGCGCCCGGCGGAAATTGTCACGATCGGTCATGCGGCGTCTCCTCCGGTATAGCAACGCTGAGCCGAGCCGAATGGGTCCGCGCTCCCCTCGAGGATTCCTTCTCCGTGACCGCAACGTTGCTCCCTGATGGTTTCAGGAACGATACCTCACTAGATTCGTTCGAGAGCGCAAATGAGATCAGACGACTCCGCGGCCCTCTACGCGCGCGCATCTGCGAAGATCGAAGGGAGCTTCGCTTCGACGTCAGACAGAGCTTGGCTTGCGGGGAGGGGTCTAAACGGCCTCCCGTGAGCAACGGGTATGACGTTTCTATATCTTCGCCACGCAACGTATCCGTTCGGGTTCGACCATGTGTCACCGTGACCTTCGCTACGACGCGGCTGTCCCCGCCGTACCCTTCGCGGAACTTGCATGCGGGATCGAGCGCACTCGAATTGCCTGTGCTGTCATACGGGATCGGGCGCGACTATCTCGGGCGGGCGTTTGCAGAGGGACTGGCGGATCAACGGAACGGTATAGAGCACAAGTGTCACCCAGATCGTCGGAAAGGCGATCATTCGCGCTGTTCCGAACGGTTCGCCGAAGACGTAGTTGGCGATCAGGAAGATCATCGTCGGCGCGGTGACTCTGTTCAATCCGGTCGTCTACCTGGTGTCCGGCTTCCGTTGGTCCTTCTTCGGGGAGGCGGACGTGGCGGTCGGGCTCAGCGTAGCGATGATCCTGAGATTTATAGCCCTTTGCCTCGGCACGATCTGGCGGATCTTCGGAACCGGCTGGAAGCTGCAGGCCGGCGCATCGCGGTTCGCCCCAGCGTACTGGCTAGGAATTAGCAATCCCGGCAGACCTCGATGAACGCTCTTAGCGCAGCGGAACTGAAGCGGCCAGGATAGTACAGCCGCGGGCCGTCCATGCCGGACCAGAGATCGGGCAGAACGGGGACGAGCGCTCCGGCGGCGAAGTCCGGCTCCAACCAGTTGCGGAAAGCGCCAATGATGCCGATCCCGGCCCGAGCATAGGCGCGCCCCGTGTCGAGGGCATCCACGCTCAGGACCAGCCGCGTGATCGGCTCCACGGTGATGGTTCGCTGTTCGTCGCACAGGGTCCAGGGCAGGAGCGGTCCGTCCGGCAGACGGTAGCGAATGGCGTCGTGCTCCGTGAGGTCAGCGGGACCGTTCGGGCTCCCGCGGGCGCGCAAGTAGTCCGGTGCCGCCGCAAGAGCCACCTGCTGCCGCCGCGGGCCGATCGGAATCGACACCATGTCCTTTTCGACGAAATCGCCGTAGCGGATGCCGGCATCGCATCCTGCCGCTACGATATCGACGAGGCGGTTCTCCACCACGATCTCGGTCTCGACCTCGGGATGTCTTGCGTGGAGCGCGGCGAGGAGCTTCGGCAGGATGTCGGGCATCACCGCCCCCGGAACGTTCAGCTTCAGTCGGCCTCGCACGCGGCCCGCCGCATCGGCTGTCTCGGAACAGGCCTCCTCGAGCCTGGCGAGATGGGGCGCGATACGTTCCGCCAGCTCCTGACCCGCCTCGGTGGTGCGCACGCTGCGTGTGGTCCGGATCAGGAGTGGCACGCCGAGACTTGCTTCGATCCGGGTGATCGTGGTGCTGACTTTCGATGGCGCCAAGCCGAGGCGCCGGGATGCCGCGCGGAACCCGCACTCGCGAACCACCGTGAGAAAGACAGCCAGATCGTCGTGGGAGATACTGTTCTTCACGGAGAACGGGGTATTCGCAAAAGAGCGGCTTATCAATCTCCTTGGGAACAGTAGGTGTCTGCCAACCGCGGCCGTACGGGCCCGGCCCATCCAAAGGAGGCACCAATGCTTATCGTTACCGGAGCCACCGGACACCTTGGCCGCGGCATCGTCCGTCACCTGTCGACCCGTGTTCCAACGGCGCGCATCTGTGGCAGCATACGTGATCCAGGCAAGGCCGCGGAATTGACCGATCTCGGCGTGCAGGTCCGCCACGGCGATTTCGCCGAGCCAGAAAGCCTCGTGAAAGCGTTTTCTGGCGCGGAGCAAGTGCTGATCGTCTCGGCCGACAAGCTCGGCGAGGAAGCCCGGACCCTCCACCGTGCCGCCATTGCCGCGGCCCGGAAGGCGGGCGCCAGGCGCATCCTCTACACGAGCCATATGGGTGCCCGGGAAGACTCCCCGTTCGCTCCGGCCGCTCAACACTGGCATACCGAACAGGATCTGGACACCTGCAGCGTTCCCTTCACGGCTCTGCGCCACGGCTTCTACGCCGAAAGCTGCCTGCGGATGGTCGGCGATCAATTGAAGACCGGCGAGTTGCGCGTGCCGCAGGACGGCCCGGTGAGTTGGACCGCGCGCGCCGATCTGGCCGAGGCGGATGCGGCGATCCTCGCGTCTGAGGGAGAGTGGGACGGCGTTACGCCACCGCTGACCGCGACCGAGGCGGTGACGATGGCCGACATCGCCGCGATGGCGTCCGACGTTCTAGGCCGCGAGGTGCGTCACACGATCGTGCCGGACGAAGACTGGGTGACGGTGACGATAGAGGCGGGCGTGCCAGCGATCTATGCGAAAATGCTGCTCGGCGTCTTTCGCGCCGCACGGCAGGGCGACTTCGCCGCCACCGATCCGGCACTCAGAGAACTGCTCGGCCGTGACCCGAAATCGATGAGGGATGTCGTCGCCTCATGTGTCTGACGTCGTCGCGCGGACACGCTCACAAGATACAAAGGAGAAGGAACATGGCAGATACGATGAATGCCCTCGTCACGGGGGCGAACAAGGGGATCGGTTTCGCCATTGCCCGGCAACTCGGCGCGCGGGGCTACAGAATCTGGCTCGGATGCCGCGACGAGCCTCGGGGGCGCCAGGCAGCGGAGCAATTGACGGCGAACGGCATCACGGCACAGCCGATCGTGCTCGATGTCACCAGCGATGAAAGCGTGGACGTGGCCGCGGAGGTGCTCTCCGCACGCATCGGGGCGCTCGACGTACTCGTGAACAATGCCGGGATGCACTTCGGCTTCACGCCACCAACGGCCGAGGAGCCGCTGGACCAGATGGCCACCATGTTCGAGGTCAATGCCCTGGGCGCGGTCCGCGTGACCCAAGCCTGTCTGCCTCTTCTGCGCCGGGCGGAGACCGCCCGGATCGTGATGATATCGAGCGGGCTCGGATCAATCTCCGCCACGCTCGATATGACCAGTGAGAACTGGACGGTGCCGATGGCGGGCTATTGCGCCTCGAAGGCGGCGCTCAACATGTACGCGGCCAAGTTCGCCAAGGACCTCGCCCCGGACGGGATCAAGGTGAACGTCGCCGATCCCGGCCTGACGGCAACCGATCTGACAGGCGGCATGGGAGACCGCACCCCGGAAGAGGCCGCGCGCGTTGCCGTCACCCTCGCCACGCTGGGGCCATTGGGGCCAACCGCCGGCTTCTATCATGGGATTGAACTGAACGACGATCTAACGCGTCATGAATGGTGATCGGTGAGGCCCTCTGAATGAGCGGAGAGGGCTCGGAGCAGACATACGGCGGCGCGGCGTGCCCCAGCTGATCTCGCCAAGGCTGGTCGTCAATCCCGGCCCTCGGCGACCCTTTAGCTTCGTCTACAAGCCGCAGTGCCACATCGCCGAACCGGACACTCGCTGCAGCTGCTCAGTCGGGAAGACGCGAACACACGGTCTGCAGGACGAAGCTGACATCTCTCTGCAATGCTGGAACAGTCATGCTCGGAGGTCTTGATGTTCAGCTTGCACCGTCGGGGGATAGCGAGCATGGCCGCCGGTGCTGCCAAGTACCAGTCGGCACCTTCGGTGAGAGCGACAGTGCGCGAGCACGTTCGCTGCATGTCGACGTTCCGTGCGGCATCGCTTGCCGGCAAGAACGACGTGCCATCTGCTCAACCCGAAGGACGCCGCCTTGAATTCGATTGCCGCCGAACATCGCGAGAACCTGCTTGGTGGAAGTTTCATGATCGGAGCCATGGCCGCCTTCGCCGCCGAAGACGCGCTGCTCAAGGCAGCTTCTCAGACACTGCCGGCCGGCCAGATCCTGATCTGGTTCGGCCTTGGCGGTACGCTTCTTTTCGCCGTGCTCGCCAGGATCGATGGGCAGCCGCTGTTCAGTTCCGCCGTGGTTTCAAGCCCGATGCTGGTCCGTGTCGTGTTCGAAATCGCGGGCCGGCTGTTCTACGTGCTCGCCCTGGCGCTGATCCCCCTTTCGACTGCGACCGTCATCCTGCAGGCCACACCGCTCGTCGTTGTGGCCGGGGCGGCGGTCGTCTTCGGCGAAAGGGTTGGCTGGCGCAGGTGGGGGGCCGTTCTGCTCGGCATGATCGGGGTTCTGGTGATCGTGCAGCCGGGAACGGAGGCGTTCTCCCTCCTATCCCTCTTGGCAATTCTGGGTATGATTGGGTTCGCCGGACGGGATCTTGCGAGCCGTGCGGCGCCCCGGTCGCTCGCCACGTCGATCCTCGGGCTCTACGGGTTTCTCGCCGTTTTCGTCGCGGGCGCGCTCTTCTGCCTCTGGCAGCGCGTACCGTTCGTCGCCCCCGGTCGCGACGCCGCGCTCTTCCTCGCAGCTGCCGTACCTGTAGGCGTCTGTGCCTATGCCCTCCTCATGCGGGCGATGCGGACCGGTGATGTATCCGCCGTCACGCCCCTCCGCTACACGCGGCTCATCTTTGGCATCGTGCTCGGGATCGCTCTCTTCGGCGAACGACTGAGTGCCCCCATGATTGTCGGCTCGGCCTTCATTATCTTGTCGGGTCTTTTTATCATATGGCGCAGGAAAAGAGACGAACCCTAAGCCCAGACGGATGTCCCGAAACGTTCGGAAGAATAGGCTCGGAGTGGACCTCCGACGTGCGTCGTCTAAAAAACCGGACTGACGCGACTTCCGGTGACCCTGCCAGCAGCATTGGACGATCACGAGATGCAGCGCGTCGACCGCGCAGACGGACGAAGAAGAACAAGATGTGTTCGGCTGCCGTGTCCTTGCAAGTTTCTTCGCTCGTTGCGGATGTCATTCAAACAAAGCTTTGCGGAGCTGAAACTTCATATCCCCAGAATTCGCGAGTTTTACTTCCATTCTTGCTAGGATGAATGGAAGAAAGGCGGCAGGTTACGCGGAGCGATGCCATGGCGACGGATGGGGGACCGGTGGTCAACCTGAACATCAAGATCACCGAGGACGAACGATGGGCGTTCAAAGAACTCTGCGTCAAGCACCGGATGAGCCAGGTCGAGGGCTTCCGTCGGGCTGTACGGCTGCTTCGAGCGCAACTCGAAGACGAAGGGACACAAGGATGATGGTGATAGTTCGATGAGCAAGGACACGATTGCGACGCATGCGGCCTTCATCTGGTCTATTGCGGAACTCCTGCGCGGCGACTTCAAGCAGTCCGAATACGGCCGGATGGTCCTGCCGTTCACGATCCTGCGGCGCCTCGACTGTCTCCTCGAACCGACGAAGGCCGAGGTCCTGTCCGTCGCTGAAAGCCTGCCCGACGACATCGACGAGCAATCCCGGATCATGATCCTGGGCGACGCCGCGCAGGCGGGTGGCCAGGTCTTCAACGCGGGCCCGTTCACCTTCGAGACACTGCGTAACCAGGATGCCGGGCAACTTCGCGCGAACCTCGTGAGCTACATCGCGGGCTTCAATCCGGAGGTGCGCGACATCTTTCTCGAGAAGTTCGAGATGACCGACGTCCTGAAGCGTCTCGACGCCGCGGACACGCTCTGGTCGGTCTTCGAGCGCTTCGCGGCGATCGACCTGCATCCCGACCGGGTTTCCAACCTGGAGATGGGCTATCTCTTCGAGGAGCTGATCAGGCGGTTCTCGGAGATCTCGAACGAGACGGCGGGGGAGCACTTCACGCCGCGCGAGGTCGTCCGTCTTCTCGTTGATTTGCTCCTCGCTCCCGACGAGGAGGCCCTGCAGGGGCGCGGGATCATCCGACGGGTCTACGACCCGGCCTGCGGCACGGGCGGCATGCTTTCGATCGCCGAAGAGGCGATGCGGACGCTGAACCCGGATCTGAACGTCGACCTCTTCGGGCAGGAGTTGAACGGGGAATCCTTCGCAATCTGCAAGTCTGACATGCTCGTCAAAGGCCAGGATGCGTCGCGGATCGCATTCGGCAACACGCTGACGCAGGACCAGCACGAAGCCGAGACATTCCACTACATGCTGTCGAACCCGCCCTACGGAGTCGACTGGAAGAAGTACGCGGCCGAGATCAAGGCGGAGCGCGACGAGTTCGGCGATGAGGGCCGTTTCGCGGCCGGTCTGCCGCGAGTGTCCGACGGCCAGTTCCTTTTCTTGCAGCATATGCTCTCGAAGATGCGGCACGACGAGAAGGGGTCCCGGATCGGCATCGTCATGAACGGCTCGCCCCTTTTCACTGGCGGCGCCGGCTCTGGCGAGAGCGAGATCCGGCGCTGGCTCATGGAAGACGACCTCGTCGAGGCGATCATCGCCCTGCCGACGGATCTTTTCTACAACACCGGCATCCAAACCTATGTCTGGATCCTGACGAACCGGAAGGCCACCGAGCGGCACGGCAAGGTGCAGCTCATCGACGCGAGCGGCGAGCGGTTCTGGAAGGGCATGCGGAAGTCGCTGGGCAGCAAGCGCCGGGAAATCGGAGACGAGGCTCGCGCGGAGATCGTGCGCATCTACCATGACGTCCTGAACGGTGAGGCTGGGTACGGGGATGTCTCGAAGGTCTTCCGGACGACGGAGTTCGGGTATCGAGAAGTGCGGGTAGAACGGCCGCTTCGGCTGCGGTTCGAGGTCACGAAGGCAAAGGCGGACGCATTCTTCGAGGATGACAAAGTACAGGCGAAGGTCCTGAAGAGCTTGAAGGCCGGTCAGCCTCGCGACTGCGTCGATCAAGCCCTGTCCCGGATGACAGGACAGACATGGACGTCACGCGATGCGTTCGTTTCTGACTTGGTTGCCGAGATGCGGACGATCCTGGGCGGCACGCCTTCGGCGCTTGTCGTGAAGGCGGTAGTCGAAAGCATCGGCGAACGTGACGAGGAAGCCGAGGTTTGTCGGGGCAAGGATGGCGATCCCGAACCGGATACAGGCCTGCGCGACCATGAGTTGGTCCCGCTAGATCAGGATTGGAAGGACTACGTCGCCCGCGAGGTTATGCCGTTCGTGCCCGACGCCTGGGTGGACGAAAGCCATCGGGACGCTGCCGATGGCGAAGTGGGTCGCGTGGGCTATGAAATCAACTTCAACCGCTACTTCTACCGCTATGTACCGCCCCGACCGCTGAACGAAATCGACACCGAGTTGAAGACGCTGGAGTCTGAGATCGCAGGGCTTCTAAAGGAGGTCGTAGCGTGATGCCAATGAAGCTTCGTTACGCTGCAACAATCCGGAATAGCAATGTCGACAAAGTGGTTGACGCGAACGAGGACGCTGTTCGGCTCTGCAACTACGTCCATGTGTACAAAAACTACGACATTACCGCCGACATGGAGTTCGATTTAGGTTCGGCAAACGCAGCCGAAATCACTACTTTTGGTTTAAAGGTCGGCGATGTCGTAATCACAAAAGATTCCGAAGATCGCACGGACATTGGCGTTCCAGCCATGGTTCGCTCAACTGCTGCGGATCTCGTATGCGGTTACCACCTTACGATCCTCCGACCGCGAACAGGGCTAACTTATGGGCCCTTTCTATTCTATGCATTATTGTCAAAACCGGCCCGTGAAGCCTTTAGTCTGGCTGCAAACGGAGTTACCCGCTATGGATTAACGCAATCCGGAATGCGTCAGATCTCAATTCCATTTCCGGAGTTTGAAGCCCAGAAGGTAATCGCGGATTTTCTCTATCAAGAGACCGCCCGCATAGATCAGCTCATCGAGAGAAAGCAGGGCTTCCTTTTCACCATTTCGGAAAGACTTGAGGCGCTCGTCGCCGAAGCCTTGAAGTGTGACACACTAAATTGGGTTAGGTTCGAACGTCTCGCAGAGCGGGTTTTGCGACCGGTGTTATTATCTGAGCATCAAGAGCTTGTCCGTCTTGGTCTCTTTAATCGGGGTCGAGGTATCTTCAAAAAGCCGGCGGCCGATGAAGAGGGAATGGGGGATTCCGATTTCTTTTTTGTTCGTAACGGAGATCTGATCCTGAGTGGTCAATTTGCTTGGGAGGGCGCCGTTGCTATGGCATCCGAGGATGAGGATGATTGCGTTGTATCCCACAGATATCCGGTCTACCGAGGTAGACTGGTCCAGACGGAGTATCTTCTAGCGCTCTTCCGCAGTAAGCATGGCGATTTCGTCCTAAATGACGCTTCCAGAGGCTCTGCTGGTCGAAATCGTCCTCTTAATACTTGGCGCCTCGGGAAAGAAAAACTGCCTATTCCTCCAACTACACTACAGGAACAGATCGGAAAGACAATCAAATTGGAGCGCGAACTACGGAAGAAGAACGCGCAATCCGTCAGCCGCTTACGCGAATACCGCGCCGCACTCATTACCGCCGCTGTCACGGGTCAGATCGACGTCACCATTTACGACCGCCATGGCATTACCGACCGCGCACTCGACAAGATCGAGGCGGAGGCAGATGCATGAGAGACGCGATCTCTGAAGTTAAGGCGACTATCCGAACCATGTTACGCGATGGATTCCACGCCGTACCCTCGGCGCGTGCCGACAGCGGGAAGGTTCATCTCGAGGTGTGGGAATCCCGAGCGCGACGTACTGTTGGGCTGGAAATGGGTCACGAGGAAACCGTGAACCTCTGGCTCGTATCTCTGAATGTCCCTCCTGACCTCCCTGGTTCGATCAATCGAACGGACAAGCTGCCAAAGGGCCGCGGATGGACCGATGCCGCTGGCAAAGGCGCCAACAGCAATCTGAGTGCCTACGAGACCTTCCGGACAAAGAAGATAACGCGCCTTGGCATCACGCGGAAAGACGATGCCCGGTATATCCTGGAGCATCTGAACCGATGAACGTTTCCGCCATCTCCCGCGACCGCCTCCACACCGAGGCCGCGGTAGAAACCTACTTCGTCGATCAACTCTTCCGCCTCCAGGGATGGCGTGAACGGACTTTCAGGCCCGAGACCTACGACCGCGCTCGCGCACTTGATACCGAGATCCTTGCCGAGTTCGTCCGGACGACCCAGCCCAACGTCTGGCAGAGGCTCTGCGACCACTACCCCGGCGCCGAGATCGAAACGCTCGCCCGTCAGACGGACGCCCGGCTTCGCGCCATCGGCACGCTCGAAGTCCTTCGGAAGGGCATCACGGTCGTCCCGGGGATCAAGATCACGCTCTGCGCCTTTCCGCCGCCCTCCGCGCTGAACGCCGATCTGGTCCGGCTCTACGAGGGCAACATTCTGACAGTCATGCGACAGGTCCGCTACTCGCGGGGGAACGAGAACGCGATCGACGTCGTCCTCTTCGTCAACGGCCTGCCTGTGGCGACGATGGAGTTCAAGAACACCCTGACGGGCTCGACCTACCAGACGGCGGAACGCCAGTACCGGACCGACCGTCCGGCCGCGGGCGAGCCGCTCCTGACGTTCAAGCGCGGGGCGCTCGTCCACTTCGCGCTCGACCAGGATAACGTGTCGATGACGACGCATCTCGACAACGGCCGGACCCGATTTTTGCCGTTCAATCGGGGCAGGGACGGAGGTGCCGGCAATCCGGACGTCGAGGACGAGTTCCGGATCGCCTATCTCTACCGGGACATCGGTGCTCGGCGCGCTGTCTTCTCTCGAGCCGTTCTCCTCGGCATCCTACATCGTTTCGTTCTCGTCGATGAGGTCGAGCAGCCGAACGGCCGGGTGAAGCGTACGACGATCTGGCCGCGCTACCAGCAGCTCGATGCAGTCCTTTCTTTGGTCGATGATGCCAGGCGTGCAGGCGCCGGGCAGAATTACCTGTTCCAGCACTCTGCCGGTTCCGGCAAGTCGAATACGATTGCCTGGGCCGCGCATCACCTCGCCACTCTGCACGACGAAAATGACCGGCCCGTATTTGACACGATCATCATCGTCACGGATCGTGTCGTGCTCGACCGTCAGCTTCAGTCGACGGTCAGTTCGTTCGCGCAGACCAAGAACTACGTCAAACCGATCGACGGAACGTCTCGTCAGCTCCGGGAGGCGCTCGAGAAAGGCGCGAAGATCATCATCTCGACGATCCATAAGTTCTCGACCGATCAGCTTTCGGTTCTGCGGAACGAGGAGAGCCGACGCTTCGCCATCATCATCGACGAAGCGCATTCGTCGCAATCCGGAAAGCACGCTGACAGCATGGCGCGAGTGCTGGCAGAGGGCGACGCCGACCCGGAGGCCGAGCTGGATGCCACCGAGGCCGCGCTTCTCGCGCTGCAGAACCTCCGCAGCCCACAGGCGAACCTTTCCTATCTCGCCTTCACGGCAACGCCGAAGAACGTGACTATAGAGCGGTTCGGGCAGCCCGGGCCGAACGGACCGCAGCCTTTCCACCTCTATTCGATGCGGCAGGCGATCGAGGAGGGCTTCATCCTCGACGTCCTCGGCAACTACCAGACCTACAGTTCCTACGCGAAGCTCGAGAAGGCGATCGAGGACGATCCACGCTTGTCCGAGCGGCGTACGTCCCGCAAGGTCGCGCGCTTCATCGACTTCCATGAAGTCGCGATGGCCCAGAAGGCCGAGATCATAGTCGAGCATTTCCGGCGGCACGCGCTGCCTGAGTTGAACGGCCAGGCAAAGGCGATGGTGGTCACGTCGAGCCGCGAGCACGCCGTCCGAACGCGCGATGCCATCCGCCGCTATGTCGAGGCCGAAGGCTACGACGACGTGCATGCCCTCGTTGCCTTCTCGGGCGAGATCACGATCGACGGCCAGCCCGTGACCGAGCCCGGACTGAACGGCTTTGGCGAGACCGAACTTCCGCGGCGGTTCGACGAGGGTCCCTGGAACGTCCTCGTCGTCGCCGAAAAATACCAGACCGGATTCGACCAGCCGAAGCTCGTCGCGATGTATGTCGACCGGAAGCTCGCCGGCCTGCAGGCCGTCCAGACGCTCGCACGCCTGAACCGAACCTATCCCGGCAAGACGCGGACCTACATCCTCGACTTTCGCAATACCGTGGAGGAGATCCAGGATGCGTTCCGGCCGTACTACAACACGACGACGCTCGAGGACGTCTCGGATCCGAACCAAGTCTACAACCTGCATGCCCGGCTCCTCGAGTTCGGAATCCTGCACGAGGATGAGATCGACCGGTTCGTCACGCGTTTCCTCGCGGCCGGGCGGCGCGTCGAGGAGCGGCCGGTGCTCGAGGGTATCGTACGGCAGGCCGTCGAGCGGTTCCGCGAAGGGCTGGATGAGGACCGGCAGGAGGAGTTCCGGCAGATCCTTACCTCGTTCCTGCGGTTCTATGCGTTCATCGCGCAGGTCGTCCGGCTCGGAGACGCAGAGCTGGAAAAGCTCTCCATTTACGGATCGTGGCTGAAGCGCCTCTTGCCAACGCGGGAGGCGCCGCAGGGTGACGACATTACCGACGACATGCTCGATCTCGAGGCCTACCGGATCGAAGCGCATGGCGAGAGTCAGGATGCAAGCCTCGGTGCAGGCGACGCCGCCCCCTTGAGCCCGATCGATCGGTTCGGCGCCAACCCGTTCACGGAAGAGGAGGCCCGTGCGCTCTCCGAGATCATCGACAGCTTCAACGCGCGCCACGGCACGAACTTCACGGAGCAGGACTACGTACGGTTCGAGGCCGTGAACGACGACATCGTCGGCGACGATGCCTGGGGGGAGATGCTGCGAAACAATGCTCCGAACGACGTGCGACCAAGGTTCGACGCGGAATTCATGCGGCGCGCGATCCAAGCATTCCAGCGCGACAACGAGATGCGGAACGCGTTCCTGACGGACGCGGAGGCGCGGCGGATGCTGATGGATCTGATGTTCCGGCGGGCGTTGCGGCAGGCGAATGAGGCAGCCTGACGCGCGGCTTTAATGGTGTGACCGCCCCCCGACGGCATCCGCCCCGTGCAACTGGAACACATTCTTCGCCAGATCGAGTCCGACCGTGATAATCTTCGACATGACCGCTCCCTCCCGTGGATTACAGCGAACCTACCTTAGCGCATCGATGCCGTCGGGAGGCGGGCATACTTAAGGCCCATAGACAACTAATAAAATTCCTGTGGTTCGAACTAGCGGGGGGCGAAGGGCATGTTGACATACACCACTGTGGTACCATATGACTGAGAAGCGAAAGCAGACGTATGACTTGGATGCGATACACGCAACTGCGCGGAAGGACATGCAGATCACCTCAGCCGCCCTTCGCGGTGGAGCGGAAATGGGGATGACCAGAGCTGACATTATTAACGTCATATGCAGTCTGTCTCGAAAGGATTTTCAGAAGTCGATGACGACCAATTACGACCATCGGATCTGGATGGACGTTTACCACGCACAAACTGAAGGTTACGTAATATACATTAAGTTTGTACAGGACGCCGTCACCGAATTCGTCTGTACGTCTTTCAAGGAGAGATGATTATGCCTACCAAAGAGATCACCCGAGTGCATCCCGAGACCGGGGCGACTTTGGTTCGGGGAGTTCGCAAGGTAGTCCTGAACTATCGTGGGCAGAGCGAGACGATCGATCTTCCTGGTTGGTATCCTGAGAATGACCTGACGGCCGATCATGGAGTTCACGATGCGAAGGATATGCAGATTTCGGATCGGGCCATAAATCGTATGCGAGCACGGCTTGCAGGCGTAATGGTCGCCGAGGAAGTCCGTGAGGCGCGAAGGAAATTAGGACTATCCCAACGGGAGGCCGGTCTACTTATCGGTGGTGGGCCGAAGGGATTTCAGAAGTACGAATCTGGTGAAGTGATATTGAGCAAAATCGGAGACACTGCGTTGCGTCTTCTCTCAAATGAGCCTTCCCGAATATCCGAACTCAAACATACCTAAAGGGGGTAGGACTGCGATTGCACGGTCCTAGGATCTCGAGAATGACACAAAGCGCTTCACGGAACCGCTCTGTCTCTCGCGCAATCCTCTTTCATGAGACATGGGATTGCAACGGCTGAGATGTGGGCGGTGGTCGAGCCTCTGCTGGTCGAGGAACGGGCCAAGCCGAACGATGGTTGCTCGTGAGTTGCAGACCGTGAGGCCCTGCGCGGGATCGTGTTCGTCCTGCGCTCGGGCCTGCCTTGGGGGATGCTGCCGCGGACAGTGTTCGAGTGCTCGGCGATGACACGCTGGCGGCGGCTGCGTGACTGGCAAGCCGTCGGGGGTTCGGGACTGACTGCACCGGGTGCTGCCGGAATGGCTCGACCCGGCAGTTACGCTGGACTGGTACCGCACGTTGCTGGACGTGGCCTCCACTGGAGCGAACGGGGGGCGAGGCGTAACTGGAGTGCGCCCTTATGGCTGGACAGGATCAGGCCACGCCATGCCTGGAACCATGATGTTCGCCGCGGGCCTCAACGAGCAGCGCGCGCCCGCCTCGGGGCGTCCCGACATCTTTCGGGCCCGGAGCGGCAGAGACAACCCTGCCATGATCCAGCGCGTCAAGGCCGGTGGCACAGCCGTGGCCGATCTCGCAGCCTTCTACTAGGGCTACAGGCTGCCCTCGGGCAACCGCGTCCGTTTTGTTTTACGCGGCCATACGACCTACTAAGCGTCTAGGTAAGGTTCGCCATGGATCGTGTTCGCTCGGAGCCCGCGTCCAAGGCCACATGGGCGGACGATTTTTTATCCGTTTTCTACCGATCCCGCCGTTGCCCTCCGCGACGATAGCGGGGATGAACCCTTGGCCGCAGTCCGGAGGAGCGGGCATGGATCGACAAGGGCAGCACGGCGAGGCGCTCTTCGCGGCCCTCTGCTCCGATCCGTCCTCCGCGGTGGGGGCGGTCCTGAACCCATCCATAAATGACCAGCACGGCTGGGATCACATCGTCGAGATCGAGTCAGATATAAAGCTCGAACTACCCGCCGACATGCGCGCCCCCGTTCTCACATGCTTCGCGCAGATCAAGACGACCCGCAAGCGGAACCCAGTGACGAAGGTGAAGCTCTCGAACGCGCTGAAGGCGGCGACGTCGGCGGCCCCGTGTTTCGTCTTCCTTTTCCATTACGATCGCCACGGCGTACCGGTCCTCTACGGACGCCACCTCTGGACCGACGATATCGCGTTCATCCTGAAGCGGGCCCGCCAAGCGGGACAGGAGCCGCTGCACAGGAAGCATGTGAGCTTCGCCTTCGATGATGCGGATCGCATCGAAACCGCTCCGCAGGAATGGATCCTCGAACGGCTGGCCGGTCAGGGCGGGCTGAACTACGCCACCGAGAAATCGAGGATCGTCGACAGCGTCGGTTACGACGCGGACAGGTTCCGTGCGTCGTTCGAGATCGATCCGGACCTAACAGGGGAGGATCTCGTGCTGAACCAGGTTGGCCTTCGGGACCGGTTCCCCGTCCGCAACCTCCGAATCGACGACATCCGGTTCGGGATCGCCGCGACAACAACCTGGATCAAGGAAGGCGAGGTATCAATAAGCCCGTCCGGGCATACGGTCACCTGCGAGCTGCGATCGTCCTCGGACGAGGTGCTGCGCTTTCCGGCCCATGCCATCATGCCGGCGGTGATCCTGGAAACGCATCCGTCCTTTCTGCTCCGGGTGCGCGCCGGACCCCTGGATATC
Source organism: uncultured Jannaschia sp. (assembly GCF_947494055.1). Lineage (GTDB taxonomy): Bacteria > Pseudomonadota > Alphaproteobacteria > Rhodobacterales > Rhodobacteraceae > Jannaschia. The sequence goes on from NZ_CANLTR010000010.1 coordinate 60,564, forward strand.
GTCTGCAGGCCCCATACGGTTACATCGGTGAACTTGGACGTTGACATAGGCACCCGTCACGCCCTTGCCGCGCAGGCGGCGCTGCTGGCAATCCTCGATTGGGGTTCCTGCGACCCTGTGGAGTTCCGCATCGACGGAGAAGTGGGCTGCATCTCGCGCGGTCGCGTCGAAATAGCGGGCAGCGTGCACGACGGACTGCGACGCTTGGCGGATTGCGCCCGCTACGCGACGATGCTCCTTGGAGATGAGCGCGCCGGCCAGCTCGATATCTCGCTCGACGAGCTGGGCCCTGCCATGGAGGATGCGCAACGGCTCGCCGTGATCCACTGCCACGACTACCTGTCGATCCGTACCTTGACGGATCCTGTCATTCCCCGCTTCGACGCGCTTCTGGGCTACAGCTACGGCCGGATCGGACATTGGTCCTACGGCGCCATCCACCAGATCGACCTGAAGGATGTGCGGGATGTCGACGGGCGGAAACATTTCGAGTTCGGGCGAGCGAAGATTGTCCGGACACGGGTGTACCGGCAATCCCTGGAGTTCGTGCGCGCCGAGATCGAGCGGGATTTCGAGGCGGTCGTCTCGAGGCGAACAGACCGGGTCGGCCGCCTCTCGGACGGCAATCTCCTCGCTTGGCTCCGGGATTGGACGGACGGCTCGGAGATCCTCTTCCGCATCGAGGACTGATCTGGACACCTCCGAGAACGCGCGGTTCTGCGGAGATGATGGCTGACGAACCTGGCGAGACGTGATTTGAGGTCCCCCTGAGAGGGGTCGCGGCCCGCTTCAGCGTTCTGGAGACGCGGGTTTTGCGTCCGTTGCCGTCAAGTGGGCAGAGTCCGGCTCTGGAGCCATCGCAGTCGGGTCATGTTGTAAGCGATGTTGGTCAGCGTGATCGCGGCCTTGGCGCGGGCCAGACCGATCGTGCGGATCGTCCCCCAGACGGCCTCCGTGTCGCCGGGAGGGGGCGGCCCCCCCGGGAAGGCCCCGGGGGGGCCGCATTCAGCCCCATGCGGGCCTTCTGCTGTGCGAAGACGTGCTCGACCTTCGAGCGGACCGTCGACTTGCGGCCGTTGGCGCGAGAGGTGCGCTGCGGCATCCATTGCCCGTCAGGGTATTGCGAAGCAATGTCCCGAAAGGGGGGCGGCCGCGCGGCTTCTTGCGGTGGACCTGACTGGTCATTCCGTTCGCCTTCAACCAGCGCTCGTTCTCGGCGGAGCGGTATGCAGAATCCGCCCAGACGTCACGGGCGGTGTTCGCCGTCTGGATCAGGCCTTCGCGCAGCCGGGCGCCGTCGTGCTGCGCGGCGTCCGTCACGATCTGGCGGCGGATCAACCCGTGCATCCGGTCGATGCTGACATGCGACTTGTCGCCGTAGATCGGGATCGCAATGTCGACGGGCTTCGAGCCATCGGCATGCGCCTTGGCTTTGCTGTATTTGACCGTCCAGCGACCATCGACATCCTTCTGTGCCGCCTTCGCGGGCTTCTCCGGCCAGATCTCCGAGGCCGTCTTCCCGGCCTTGATCGCGGCCTTCTCGCCATGGGTGTTCCTTTGACGCGGCGCCGCGACGAGGCTCGCATCCACGATCTGACCCGAGCGCGGGATGAACCCCGCCTGGTTGATCGCCAGGTCCATTTCCGCGAACAGGACGTCCAGCGCATCCGCCCGGATCAGCGCCTCGCGAAAGTCCCAGAGCGTGTTCGCGTCTGGCACCGTATCGGCGATCCCGAGCCCACAGAAACGCATCCAACTCAACCTATCGCGGACCATCCGTTCGTTCCGCGGGACATCGATCCACTGGATCAATGTCTGTCCCGCTCCACCCTCCAGGCTCAGCCCATGCAGGCTCTGCAAGACTAGCATCCGGAACTTCAGCACCACGTCCATCGCCGGACGCCCGCCCTTGGAGCTGCGTGGCCGGCCCGCTGCGCGCTCGAGGATTGGCCGGAAGCGCTCGAACTCCACCGTCGCGCTCAGCGTCTCCAGCGGATCGCCCCCGGCCGAGATCTCCGCCAGCCGGTCCTCGACGCTCCAGAACCCCGACTGCTTCGACATCGCAACCTCCCCCGTCTCAAGGGGAGTGAATCATTACAGGCCACAGAGCGGTAGAGGTTTCCGGAGGTGTCCACCTGAACGACGTTGTTGCGCAAATCGCTGCAGGGATTCACTTGGCTAATCCTGACGGTTAGGTCAGGCTTATGCCCAAGCCTTCTCCGACGCGCTACCGCACGACGAATTGGTCAGCCTACAACGCCTCACTGCGCAAGCGGGGCTCGTTGTCGGTCTGGTTTGATCCCGACATGATCTGGCATGCGGAGAAGTCCGGTAAGCGAGGCCGGCCCGAGACCTTTTCGGATGCCGCGATCCAGACCTGCCTGACGCTGAAAGTGCTCTTCGGTCTCCCGCTGCGTCAGACGGTTGGGCTAGTCGAGAGCCTGATCCGGATGGCCGGGCTCGACTGGCCGATGCCAGACTATTCGACGCTTTGCCGACGCCAGGCGCGGATCTCGGTGCAGATCCCGTATCGCGCCTCCGGACAGCCGCTGGCCCTGCTCATAGACAGCACCGGCATCAAGTTCCGCGGTGACGGCGAGTGGTTGGCCCGCAAACATGGCGCCTCGCGTCGAAGACAATGGAGGAAGGTCCATATCGCCATGGACGCAGGCACGGGTGATGTTCGCGCGGTCGAGTTCACCTCGAGCCGTCAGGGCGACAGCCCCCTGCTGCCGGAGTTGTTGGCGCAGATCCCGGTCGACGAGCCGGTGAAGACCGTCACCGCCGACGGCGCCTATGACACGCGACGATGCCATGGCGCAATCATCGACCGAGGCGCCGATGCGGTCATCCCGATCCGTCGCAACGGCCGCGCCTGGAAGGAGGACTGTCCCGCTGCCAGCGCGCGAAACGAGATCCTGCGGGCAACCCGGCATCTGGGCCGGGCACTATGGAAAAGATGGGCGGGATACCATGTTCGAAGTCGCGTCGAGGCCAGGATGAACTGCCTGAAGCTCTTCGGCGAAAGGATCATGTCACGAGAGCCCAACCGTCAGACCGCCGAAATCCAGATCCGCATTGCCATCATGAACCGCGTCTCAGCCCTCGGCAGAGCCGAGATCGACGCCGTCGTCTGACCTCAAGTGGGAAAGGGCTAACTCACTCTTCAAGCTGCTTTGTGCAACATCGCCCACCTGAACCGGCTTTGCTTACGTTGAGATGATCGCTATGAAACAAGTAGGAAAGAGGTTGGCTCCGTAAAATAAAATATACAATTTCAGAGGGATTATTTGAGTGGCCAAAATAATAACCGGCAAAGAAACAGCAAAACAAGCCCGTAAAGTCTGTACGGCAGTTGGCGAGATTTTTCTCGCCGTCTCGTACTGGGGGGGAGGTGCGACTAAAGCGTTAAAACTTTCTGCCCGAGCGAAGAATGTCCATGTTGTTCTCAACGTTGCGCACGGCGGTACAAACCCGGAAGAACTTGAGGCATTAATGAAGATGCTTCCTGGTCACGTTCGAGTTCACCCAACGCTGCACGCCAAAATGTACGCATCGGAAAAACGAGCGGTGCTTGGTTCGGCAAATGCGTCTGCTCCTGGTTTAAACTGGGGAGGAACTGGGCATGCCGAAGCCGGGGTAGTAATGAAAGGCACAGACGCACAGGCGGTGCTTAAGCTGGCAAAGAAGTTTTACGATGAAGGCCAAGATGCGTCCGATAAACACCTCCAAACATGTCGAGAACGTTTTGGTCGCCGACCTCTCGCTGCTACTTTGAGCGGTATTTCAAAGCCGAAGGGTGGTGCAGGAACTGAGGATCCAGTCAGTACGCTCCTCCACCGCTCCGACGTGTTCGGACCATTGCCAGTCATCATTTCTGAAGGAACAGCCAATCCGAAAATTCTGGAGAAGGACTGGAATGAACAGCGGTCTGCGGCTGAAGAGCTACCCGAAAATGCGCCTTACAACGCGTCGGAATGGAGCTACTTCCAATGGGATCTAGATGCCCGTTACCGAGGCAAAGCCTGCTTGGAAATCCATAAGAAAGTTGATGACCATCTGTCGCTCCATGTTGTACAGCCAATTTTTCACCAGGGTAAGGTAGGGACGTTTGCGCGCAACCTCAGTTGGCCCATTGTCGGGGATCTAGGACAGTATTGGCGTGGAAAGGTACGCAACATTCCAAGAGATAAAAAGCTCATTCGAGTGCATGAGGCACTAAGCAATCATGACTATTTGACCGGGTGGGACGTTTATGCAGAGCTAAGGACCTCGAGTTCTGCGTGAATTTTACGGCGCTTTAAGTTGTGTGCTCGCAGCGTCGATCAATATAGGCTCAAGGCGGAAATGCAGCAGTGCGGCAAGTTAGGTGCCTCGCGGCAACTGCGATATCGTCACTTTCGTCACATAGTGGATATTCAGCGAAATCGCTCGAGTTTACTTTGCTTTTGTGAGCGCAAGCAAGCTATCGAGCTTCTTGTCCACAGGATCAATAAGATTCAATAATTTTTGGATCTTTGAGAGTTCATCTTTCGGATCCGGCCTTTTGGCAGTGTGAATTGAAGGAGCTTTATGGGCGTAGTCGCCTCGAGACATTCCGAAGTTGTCGATCTCAGAAAGAAATAGTCGGTCAATATCCACAGGATCTATTCCAATCGGAATCAGCATTGAAAGTATATTTCTCTCCCGAACGCCGTGATTGTCCCTTGAAATCCGCTGGACAAAAGAGCATGTGCAATCATTCAGTCTTTGCTTTATTTCGATCTCGGATGGCCACGCCTTCTTCTTGCTAGGTTCGGGAGGGTCGATGGTGTGGGGCGGAAGCCCATGCTCACGGCCACTAAAACCCATCAGAGCAATGGCCGGCAATGATACTTTGCCAGTAGTACGACATTGAGAAAGAGCACTCTTGGCTATTTCAATCGCTCGAACTTCAAAATATTCCTCTATAGCTGCGTGGCACAAAACTCTGAACGCGACAACTCCTGTGAAAACACGCTCGCGATAATCTCCCATAGGATTGAACTTGGCCGGAAGAAGGTGCTTTCGCAATGATTGAGCATTTTTCTTCAACTCTCTGTAATGGCTGGATGGCACTGGCAGTCACCCATTAAATTGAATTCGGCCATCAACAGTATGGGGAAGGGCAAGCTGCAAACCACAGACAGCATTCAAAGTCTCACCCCATTTTCTTAAACGGATCACGGTGTTCGGTATGCCCGCAGTATCACTCTCTATAGCATCCTTAAACCCTGGGTCAGAGAAAAGCTCATTGTATGCAGGGCGGAGCAGTTCAGAGTTTTCTTCCATAGACTCCCTAACCTCCGCCTCTGATGCATAATATGAGAGCGCGTCGAATATGGCGCGATTGAATGATCGGGAACCGGGCTTGCGAGCAAGCTGATCCTCGAAAACCCTAAAAAGCGTTCTTATTCCTTCATCAAGCGAGCCGGATAGCTGACGGAAGGTTTGCTCATTTTGCCCCCAGCTATCATTTCCCTGTATGCACGTTTCATCGAGAAAACTCTTCATACGCCCTCGATAGTCCGCGAGGTGGGTTTGAAACGCCAGATACCGAACAAGGATCTCCACGTCTCTCATCCGAGGATCTGGGCTTGATCGCCCAAGAAGACGTTGGATTTCTCTTGAATCGGCGGAAAAATCATCGACGAATGTAGTGAACGGCCCTGGAGCGATCGCTTGGCGCAATTCCTGTGGCGAAAGCTTCACGCTTTGAGTGTTCAACCTCAAGAACACCTGATAGAGAAAATCTCTATTCGGCCAGTTCCGAATAATTACTGTTCTTATTGTGTAATTGAGGAATGAATTCAAGTCCCCCTCAAGTGCAGCGTCGGCCTCCATTCGGGAATAACGCACCCGTTGGAGGTCACGTCTCGCGTGTAAGCCTGACAACGCAAATCCCTCCCCAGGCCCCTCTCCGCCACCGGTGAATTTGAGCAGGGAAAGTAGCCTTTGCTTGCCGTCCAGAACCAGATACCGCCCCTTCTCGGTCGGGATCTCGGCAAGGACAAGCTGCGGTATTGGGAGACCAATAAGTATCGACTCGATAAAGAGACTCTTTCTTGAATTACTCCAAGCATCCCGCCTCTGGAAATTTGGATTGAGTTGGATGTTTCCCCGACGTAGTTGATTTAGAAGCGTTTCAACGGTCCAATCCGTCGAGTATAGAACTGCCTCAGAAAACCGAGCAAAGCTGTCCTCCTGGACCTCTGGTTCGTCCTCGTCTTCAAACTCAAACTCGTCAGCCATAGCCAAATTTCCCAATATTCCGTCGTGACACTAAGAGGGTAGCTTCACATGCTAAAACGATTAGTTGCCTTGTCAGCCATTTTTTCGTCATTAACATGGTCAGAATTTCGCCCTCGTCCTGCGGCGCCTCCTCTACATAGTTCCCAGACAGATTCCTTCTCCATGTACTTGCTCCGCGGTATGTGTAGCGAACGACCGCTTCATCTTATTGTAGGCCTTTGGCCATAGGCGCAGCGAACGGCCGCCCTCCGCCCTCCCGAGACATTCCAGGCATCTCAGCCCCCTTGGTTTTCATCCGGACTAGCCGACGAAGACCACCCCGATCCGTCCGACGCTCTTCTCGCCCTCCCTTGCAAACCGCGCCCATCCGAGCTGCGGCCGGTACGCCGCCCCGGCATCGAGGCAGATCGTCCGGTAGTCCTCCACCCCGTCCATCTGCAGCAGTTCGCCGGTCGTCTCCGCCAGCGATGTTCTGACCGCCGGCGTATGCCCATGTACGACGACTGTCGGTCCGATCCAGCGTTGCCCGGTTTCGGGATCGACATCCCATCCGCCCTGCCAGGTCAGGGACTCATTACGGATCCATGCCCAGTGTTTGTCGTCGTCCACAGGGCGGTCCCGCGCGAGATGGATGTCGTCCGGGGTGCACGGGTCCAGCCCGGCATGCACGAAGAGCAGGTCGCCGATCCGGAGATGTGACGGCGCCGCCTTGATGGCGGCAACGTAGGTGTCGGGGATCGCTGCGCAGAGACACCTCCGTGCCCGAGACCATGGTCTTCGCTCCCATCCAGGGTCAATTTCGCGCATGACGGTCTTGCCGCCGTTCGCAAGCCATGTCTCCGGATCGTCGTCTATGGCTTCAAGCAGTGCCAACTCATGATTCCCAGGCAGGAGGACCGATTGATCAGCATTTGCGGCATTGGCTGCGTCCATCGCGAGGTCGATCGCCCGGAGGCTGTCCGGACCGCGGTCGATGATGTCCCCGAGGAAGACGACGAGACGTTCGGTCCCCAGGGCCCGTGGTGTTCTTGCAATCTCTTTAAGACAGCCTGCAAGCAGATCGGCCTGCCCATGCACGTCGCCGATCGCGAAGACCTCGAGATCGGCTGGTATCGACCCCGGCAGGGCGCGCGGCGGAAGCGACGCAAGCTCCAGTCCCGGGGCCATGTGAGATGTCTCCCGAAACACCGATCAACCTGTCCTCTGTATGCCCTACTTTCCGTACTAAATGTACTGCAGGTGGGCGAGCACGATCCGCATACCTTCGATCCCGTCATCCAGCATCAGATCGAGGGGTCGGCGTCCACCGAAGTCCGGTCCTGTGTTCGGCCGCATGACCCACGTAGTCGCAAGAGGTCCTTCGAACGCTCGATGACCGCCTTCGTAAAGGGCGACAAGCAAACCGGCCCGCTTGACCTGCCCGACCTCGAACGGCCCTTCGTAGGAGCCTGCCGCAATGCGGGCCCAGACTACCCCCGGAACATCGAGTAGCCGCGCCGCCTCGTCGGGCGTGAGTGACCAGGCTCTGGTGATCCGCCTCATGGCCTTCGAGATCACGTAGATCGCCTCCGGCTGGGTAACGCGACCGTCCGCGTCGACGACGGTCTTGGACCTGTCATTTGCCTTGCGGTCCATCATCATCTCCCTAGTGCAGCATCGGCATGGCGAGCGCCGCCTTGGCCCGCGACACGCAGCGCTGGATCGTCCGCAGGCTGAGAGCGGCACCGTCGGGTGTCCGCTCGAGCAACGAGAGGATTGCCGCCGTGGCCTCGTCCGGCAGTCCGTGGGTGCACGCCTGCCGGACCGCGAAGTCCTGAAGATGCTGCCTGGTCGGACCGGACAGGTGCAGTGCCGGGCAGCGGCTCAGAAGCGGCGCGGACAGCCCCTCGGTCGTGTTGGCGGTCAGCACCCAGCCGATCCAGCACATGTCGAAGCGGACCCGGAAGTACGGGCAGGACCACGCCGCCGCCGTCGATCGATCGAGAAGCGGCAGCAGGGCCTGCGCGAGGTCGTGCGCGGTGCCGGACTTCGACCCGACGGACCCGGCCTTCTCGATCTCGTCGATCACGATCAGAGGATTGGCGACACGATGTGCCAGGATCATCTCAAGCACCCGCCCCGGCCCGGCGGACGCCCAGCCGACCTGAGAGCCGACGATTGCAAACCCCGCGGGCTCGCTCGTGGCATCGACGATCGTCGTGGGGGCCCCAACGAGCGATCCGAGCGTCCGAGCCCAGTGGCTCTTTCCGATCCCCGGCGGCCCGACGAGCAGCAGCGACGGCAGGCGCAGGCCGGGATCGCCCTCGCGGACCGAGCGCCGCATCGCATGCCAGACGGTTTCGGTGGCCGGCGCCATCCACGGCATGTCGGCGTGCAGGGCGGCGGCGATCTCGTCGGCGCGGTGCTCGGTCGGGATCCCTACGAGATCGGCACCATCACGCAACACGGCAAGCCGGGCACGGGTCGCGGCGGACAGATGCGCGAGACCGGTGGCGGCCTCGGCGCGGTCGTGGAGGGCGCGGGCGCGGCGATGGATACGGATCTTGTCGGACCGGGGCAGGCAGAGCTGCCATAAATGGATGTCCTCGTCACCGTCCGACGGCATCCCAGGGTTGTTTCCGGTCCGCTGCCCCCGAAGCTGCGCCAAGTGCGCGTACAGACGGCGCTCGATGTCTGTGACGGAAGGCACTTCGGCAAAGCGCGCGGCCACGATGGGGATGCGGGGCATGATGTCCTTTCCAGAGGCTTCGCGGCCGGCGGCGAGGCGGCTCGCGTCCCGGCCGTCCGTGGGGACGGCGAGGGAAGGTAACTGCGGAAAGGGTCCGGACCCTTGGAACAGAGGGTGAACGGAAGGCAGGCCCGCGTCAATGTAGACGCGCGCCCTCGTTACCTGCCAGTCGAAGCGTCAATGTCGAAGAGTAGATCTTCCTAAGTGACTGTAATTCCGCATATTTGGAACAGGACCAAGCCCATAATGGCAGCTAATCGGTGTCGCCAGTGGAAGATAACCCTGCATAATGGCAGTTTGCCGGCGTTTCCTACACCAGAAGCGGAGCACAAGCGGTCGGACTTGTGAAGCGTCGGTGAAACTGTATTTTGCTGGGCAGAACAATGAGGGTATTGGCTTGGATGCAGGTCGTCACGCGCGAGGATTTCGCGGTTCACACCGGCGCGACTTACGGCCCGTCCGACTGGATCGTGATCGATCAGACCATGATTGACCGGTTCGCGGCGCTCTGCGGCGACGACCAGTATATTCATGTCGATCCGATCCGGGCGGCGGACGGTCCGTTCGGCGGCACGCTTGCACACGGTTTCTTGACGATGTCGCTTCTCTCGACGATGGCCCGGCAGGTGGTGCCGCGACCCGCCGGCGCACGGATGGGCGTGAATTACGGCTTCGACCGGGTACGCTTCGTCGCCCCTGTGCCGGCGGGGTCGCGGGTTCGGGGCACGTTCACCCTCGACACCTGCGACACGTCCATGCCGGGCGAACTCCGTCTGACTTGGGACGTGACCGTCGAGGTTGAAGGCGGCGCGAAGCCCGCGCTCGTCGCATGCTGGCTCACGCGGCAATATCTCGGGGGTAAGCATGGCGCTGCCTGACATCCTGCGCGGGTTGCGCCTGCCGGTCGTGGCGGCCCCGATGTTCCTCGTCTCCACGCCGGACCTCGTGATCGCTCAATGCAAGGCCGGCATCGTCGGCAGCTTCCCGGCGCTCAACGCTCGCGAGCGGGAGGGCGAGCCCGTGCAGCTCGAAGCGTGGCTCAAGCAGATCACCGAGGCGCTCGACGCGCATGACCAGGCGAACCCCGACCGGCCGGCAGCGCCCTTCGCGGTCAACCAGATCGTCCATCGCTCCAACGTGCGGCTCGAGCGCGATATCGAGATTTGCGCGCGCTGGAAGGTCCCGATCTGGATCACCTCGCTCGGCGCGCGGCCCGAAGTGAACGAGGCGGCGCATGGCGCAGGCGGGATCGTGCTGCACGACGTTATCGACGACCGCTTTGCGCGGAAGGCGGTCGAGAAGGGCGCGGATGGCCTGATCGCCGTCGCCGCGGGTGCGGGCGGCCATGCCGGGGTGCAGTCGCCCTTCGCGTTGATCCGGGAGATCCGGGCCTGGTTCGACGGACCGCTCCTTCTGTCCGGGGCGATCGCGACCGGCGGCGGCGTGCTGGCGGCGCAGGCGATGGGCGCGGATCTGGCCTATCTCGGCTCGGCCTTTATCGCCACCGAGGAGGCCAACGCGGCGGAAGACTACAAGCAGATGATCGTGGAGGGCGGGGCCGCCGACATCGTGACCTCGGCGCTCTTTACCGGCGTGTCGGGGAACTACCTGCGCCCGTCGATCGTCCGCGCGGGGCTCGACCCGGACGACCTGCCGCCGCCCGACCGCATGATGGATTTCGGCTCCGGCGCGTCGAAGGCGAAGGCCTGGAAGGACATCTGGGGCGCGGGACAGGGGATCGGCGCGGTCGAGGCGGTGGTTCCGGCGGCGGACCTGATCGCGCGCCTCGCGGCGGAGTACGAAGCGGCGCGGGCCCGGCTCGGGGTCGCGCCGTGACGGATCTGTGCCGGGGGCGCGCACAACTCGACACGACGAGGCCCGGTGGCTATGGCCCGGGCGGACATGCCCGTGCCGGGGGAGGCGGCCCGGACGGATGAGGCGTGACGGCACGATGGCGATACGCGACGCGGATATGGAGGCGGAGCCCGGGTTCGGCTCCGACCGGAACTTCGTGACCGCGCTGGCCCGGGGTCTGGAGGTGCTGCGGTGTTTCCGCCCGAACGAGTACAGCCTGTCGAACAGCGACATCGCGCAGCGGACCGGCCTGCCGAAGCCCACGGTGACGCGGCTCACGCATACGCTGCGCCAGCTCGACTACCTGGTGCATGTCGAGGCGACGGGGCATTACCGGCTTGGCCCGGGCGTGCTGCAGCTGGGCTACGGGGTGCTCGCCGGGATCGACGTCGCCGACCGGGCCGCGGCGATCATGCGGGAGGTGCAGCGGGAGGGGCCGAACCCGAATGCGACCGTCGCCCTGGGCGAGCGGCACCGGTTCAAGATGATCTACACCGCCGTCCACCGCTCGACGGCCGACGTCTCGCTGACGCTCAACGTCGGCGCCCGGCTGCCGCTGTTCCATTCGGCGATGGGGCGGGCCGCGCTCTGCGCCATGCCCGCGGCGGAGCGGAACCGGATCCTCGACGCCGCCGCGGCCGAAGGGCGGGAGGACATGGATCTCGTGCGCCGCAACCTCGCCCGCGCCGCAGAGGAATACGCCGCCCACGGCTACTGCTCCTCCTTCGGGGAATGGCGGCCCGAGATCAGCGGCATCGCCGTGCCGGTCGTGTCTCTGAACGGCGATCGGATCTACGCGTTGAACGTGGGCGCGCCGTCCTTTCTGATCACGCCGGAGGAGTTGCACGAGGCCTACGGGCCGCGCCTCGTCGCCGCCGGACGGACCTTGAGCGACGTTCCGGGAAAGGGATGACATGAACGAGCCGACGGACGACCCCGAACTCGACCCGCGCATCGTCGAGGGGCCCTATCCGTTCCAAAGCCATCTCGGATTCCGCATGACGGCCTGGCACGACGGCTACGCACGGTTCGATCTGCCGCTGAAGCCGGAGCTGATGAACCGCTACGGTATTCCGCACGGGGGCGTCCATGCCTGCCTGCTCGACACGGTGATGGGTTATGCCGGCTCCTGGACCGGCGACCCGGATCGCCGGCAGCTGGTGATGACGCTGTCGCTGACGACGAACTTCCTCGCACAGGCGACGGGCGAGATCCTGACCGGCACGGGGCGGCGCGTCGGCGGCGGACGCTCGGTCTTTTACGCGGAAGGCGAGATCACCGACGCGACGGGAACGAAGGTCGCCACGGGAATGGGGACGTTCCGGTATCGGAAGGGCTAGCGCGGTCCCGTCAGACGAACGCGGGGCCGTTTATCGATCCTTGGCGCCGTTGCCCGGTCTGATGGATACATTGCCTGCCCGTGCATCGCTTCACCCGGCCTCGGGCAGGGCCGGATGAAGGAACGCTCTCCGCCCGAACCTCTAAGCCGTTAAGCCGCCTGCAGCGCCGCCATCACCTGTTCCAGATGCCAGTCCGCATCGCCGAGTTGGGTATCGATCATCGTCAGCCGCTTGGCGTAATGCGAGGCCGGGTATTCCCAGGTCATCGCGATACCGCCCTGCATCTGTACGCTTTCCTCGGCGACGAGCTGCGTCGTCCGGCCAATCAGGTTCTTGGCCATCGAGACGTGGCGGGCGCGGTCGGGATCGTCCATCCTGGCTGCGGCGAGGATGGTGAGGGAACGGGCCTGCTCGATCTCGGTCACCATCTCCACGGCGCGGTGCTGAAGCGCCTGGAAGGACCCGATGGGACGGCCGAACTGCGTCCGCTGGCGCATGTAGTCGAGCATCATGTCCCTGGCGGCGTCCATCGCGCCCACAGCCTCGGCGCAGAGCGCGAGCCGGCCCCAGTCGAGCGCCTCGCGGATCGCCGCCTCCGCGTCCGCGAGGACGAGGTCGGCGGGCGTCGCGTCGAGGAACAGGTCGGACGCGCCGCCGCCGTCGATCAGCCCGTAATCGATCCGCTCCGCCGCATCGCCTTCGATCTCGTAGAGACCGAGCGCGTCGCCGTCGCGCGCGACGACGAGGATCGCGTCGGCCGTCTGCGCGCCGTAAACGACGCTCTTGCGGCCCGTGAGCGTCCAGCCCGCGCCGGACCGGGCGGCCGTCGTCTCGATCGCGTCGAGGTCGTAGGGCGCGTCGGGCTCGCCTACGGCCAGAGCGTAGCGGCGCGTGCCCGACAGGATCGGTTCGAGATCGGCCTCCGTCGCCATCAGCGCGCGCAGGACGAGAAGCGCGGGCAGCACCGGCTCGGGACAGAGCGCGCGGCCCAGCGACTCGAACACGGTGAAGACGTCGAACCCCGCGCCGCCGAAGCCGCCCCGTTCCTCGGGGACGAGCGCGTGGAGGATGCCGAGCTCGGCCAGCTCCGCCCATCGCTCGGGGTCGTGGAACGGCGCCGCGTAGGCCACGCGGTTTCGGTGCTCGATCGGATAGGTGTCGGCCAGGAACCGGTCGAGGCTGTCGGCCAGCATCCGGCGGTCGTCGGTCTTTTCGAAATCCATCTGTCAGAGTCCCAGCATGGTCTTGGCAAGGATGTTCTTCTGGATCTCGTTCGACCCGCCATAGATCGAGATCTTGCGGTTGTTGAAGTAGCGCGCGGCATTGGCCGCCTGATCGGGATCGACGAGCGCGGCGTTGCCCTCCAAATCCTCGGACGGGAACGGCGCCGCCGCGGGGCCGAGCGCCCGGCGGCTCAGGTCGTTGAGCGCCTGCCGGATCACCGTCCCCTTCACCTTGAGCATGGAGCTCTCGGGGCCGGGCTGGCCGTTCTTCGTGGCGTCCGACAGCATACGCAGGTTGGTGATCTTCATCGCCTCGAGGTCGATCTCGATCCGCGCGAGCCGGGCCGCGAAGAGCGGGTCGTCGATCATGCGGCGGCCGTTCCGGCGGCTCTTGCGGGACAGCGCGCACAGATTCTCGAAGGCCTGGATGGAGAAGCCGACGCCGGCGATGTTCGTGCGCTCGTGCGTCAACAGGTACTTGGCGATGGTCCAGCCCTGGTTCTCCTCGCCCACCCGGTTCGCGACCGGCACGCGGGCATCGGTGAAGAACACCTCGTTGACCTCGTGCCCGCCCTCGATCAGGCGGATCGGGCGCATCTCGATGCCGGGCGTGTCGAGATCGGCCAGGACGAAACTGATCCCCGCCTGCTTCTTGGCGTCGGGGTCGGTCCGCACGAGGCAGAAGATGCGGTTCGCGTGCTGGCCCAGCGTCGTCCAGGTCTTCTGTCCATTGATGACGTAATCGTCGCCGTCGCGCTCCGCCCGGGTCTTGAGGCCCGCGAGGTCGGAGCCGGCGCCCGGCTCGGAATAGCCCTGGCACCACCAGTCGCGACCGTCGAGGATGCGAGGCAGCAGCTCGGCCTTCTGCGCCTCGGTGCCGAACTTGATGAGCACCGGCCCGAGCATGGCCAGCCCGAAGGACAGCGTGCGGGGCGCGGAGGCGCGGGCGCATTCCTCCTCGAAGATATGGCGCTGCACGGGCGTCCAGCCGGTGCCACCGTATTCCTCGGGCCAGGTCACGGCGAGCCAGCCGCGCGCGTTCAGGATCGCGTGCCAGCGGTCCATGTCGGCCTTCTCGAGCTCGCGGCCCTCGCGGTTCCGCCGGGCGATATCCTCGGGAAGCTCCTCGGCCAGGAATTGCCGCACCTCGGCGCGGAAAGCCTCCTCCTCGGGGGAGAATGAAAGGTCCATGTCAGGCCTCCTCGTTCAGCTCGGCGAAGGTCGCGCCGTCCCGCGCCATGCGGCGCAGCATATCGGGAACCTGCCAGAAATGGGGATCGTCGGTGGCGTAGCGCTCGATGCGGGCGACGAGTTCGGCAGCACCCACGGTGTCGGCGTAATGCATCGGCCCGCCGCGGAAGCGCGGGAAGCCGTAGCCGAACAGGAAGGTCGCGTCGATGTCGATGGGCCGCCGCGCGATCCCGCCCTCGAGGACGCGCACCGCTTCCGACACCATCGCCGTCATGTAGCGCTCCACGATCACCTCGTCGGTGAAGTCGCGCGGTGTGACGCCGGCGCGGTCGCGCTCGGCGGCGACGATCTCCGCCACTTCGGGCGTGGGCACGGGGGCGTCGCCGGAATAGTCGTAGTAGCCGCGACCGGTCTTGCGGCCGAACCAGCCCCGCTCGGCAATGCGGTCGGGGATCTCCGAGTAGCGCTCCTCCGCCGGCCGGGTCGGCGCGCGCCGCTTGCGGGTCGCCCAGCCGATGTCGCCGCCGGCGAGGTCGGCCACGCGGAACGGGCCCATCGCGAATCCGAACCCCTCGAGCGCGTCGTCAACCTGTTCGGGACTGGCACCGTCGAGGACGAGGTAGTCGGCGGCCTTGCGGTAATGCGTGAGGATGCGGTTGCCGATGAAGCCGTCGCAGACCCCGGCACGGACCGGCACCTTCTTCAGCCGCTTCGCGAGCTCGAACCCGGTCGCCACCACCTCCGGGGCGGTCCTGTCGGCGACCACCACCTCGAGCAGGCGCATCACGTGGGCGGGCGAGAAGAAGTGCAGGCCGATCACGTCCTCCGGCCGGCCGGTCTCGGCGGCGATCGCGTCGATGTCGAGGTAGGAGGTGTTGGTCGCCAGCACCGCGCCGGGCCGGCAGATGCCGTCGAGCGTGCGGAAGATCGCCTTCTTGACGTCCATGTCCTCGTAGACGGCCTCGATCACCAGATCGACATCGGCGAAGTCTTCGAGCGCGGTGGAGGCCGCGAGCCGGCCCTCGGCCGCGTCACGCTTCTCCGCGGCGAGCTTGCCGCGCTTCACCGCGCCGTCGAGATTTTTCGCGACCGTCGCGCGACCGCGCTCCAACGCCTCGGCGTCGCGCTCGTTCAGGCGCACCTCGCAGCCCGCGAGCAGCGCCGCCGTGGCGATGCCGGAGCCCATCGTGCCGCCGCCGATCACGCCGATCCGGCCGAGTTCGCGGGGCGTGGCATCGGCTTCGGGGATCTTCGTCGTCGCGCGCTCCGCGAAGAAGGCGTGGATCAGGCCCGCGCGCTGCGGAGAGTCGAGGCATTGCTGGAACAGTCGCCGTTCCTCGGCCATGCCCTCGTCGATCGGTCGGCTGCTGGCCGCGATGGCCTCGACGCAACTGACGGGGGAAAACAGATGCGGCGATTTCGCGGCGATCCTCTCCTTCGCCATCTCGATGGCCTCGGGGGCGGCCGCGACCTCGATCTCGCCCACGCGGCGGGTGGGGAGCCGGCCCTCCAGCACGTCACGCGCCGCCGCGAGTGCCACGCCGCGCGGGTCGCCCGTCTCCAGCCGATCGATCAGGCCAAGCTCCAGCGCCTCCTCAGCGGGGACGTGACGGCCGCTCGTGATCATCTCGATCGCCGCCGGGATGCCGACGAGGCGTGGTGCCCGTTGCGTGCCGCCCGCGCCGGGAAGGATGCCGAGCGCCACCTCGGGCAGGCCGACGCGCAGCCCGGCGATGCCCACGCGGGCATGGGTGGCGAGCGCGACCTCCAGCCCGCCGCCGAGCGCCACGCCGTGGAGGACCGAGATCACCGGCTTCTCAAGCGCTTCGAGCCGATGCACGAGGTCGCGCAGGATCGGCGCCCGCGGGGGCTTGCCGAACTCGCGGATGTCGGCGCCCGCGATGAAGGCGCGGCCGCGTCCGTAAAGCACGATCACCTGCACCTCGGCATCCGCCAGCGCGCGATCCAAACACGTTGCCAGACCTTCACGCAGCGCGTGCGAGGCGGCGTTGACCGGGGGGTTGTCGAAAGCGATCAGCGCGACCGGCCCTTCGATTTCCAGCGTCACGGTCTCGCGGGGGTCGGTCATGCACGTATCCTTTCGGCGTCGGATTTCGGGCCCGGCGGCGTATGCTCGCTGCGCCAGGCCACGACGAGGGGCAGGGCGGAGAGGACGAGGCCGATCCCGAAGGAGGCGGCGTAGCCCAGCGGCAGAAGCTCCGTCTTCGGCGCCGCGATGAACAGGCCGCCGAAGAAGAGAAGCCCCCGGAGCGGCAGGCCCGCCCGCCCGCGAAGGGGGCCGACGAGGCTGACGTAGCCCTGCAGCGCCATCGAGATGAGCGCGACGCCGATCAGCGCGCAGGTGACGGCCACCGTCACCTCGACGGCCGGGGCCTGGCCGATCAGCGCCGGGTTCAGCACGAAGAAGAACGGCGCGATGTAGATGACGCCGCCCAGACGCATCGCCTCGAACCCGGTGGCGATCGGGTTCGAGCCCGCCATCGTCGAGGCCGCGAAGGCGCCGAGCGCGACGGGGGGCGTGATGTAGCTGACCATGCCCCAGTAGAGGATGAAGAGATGCGCGGCGAGTTGGTTCAGCCCGCCCGCCTCGAGCGCGGGGGCGAGGACCACGGCGAGGAAGATGTAGCAGGCCGTCACCGTCATCCCCATCCCGAAGATGAAGGCGGTGAGCGCGCCCATCAGCAGCAGCACCAGGATGTTGTCGCCCGCCATGAAGACGAGTTCGTTGACGAGCGTGCCGGCGAGCCCCGTGGCCGAGAAGGCGCCGACGATGAGGCCCACGCCGAGCAGGATCGCGGTCAGCTCCGCGAGGCTCAGGCCCACGCCCACGATCATGTTGGCGAAGCGGTGCAGGTCGAGCCGGTGCGAGGCGCGGAACTGGTTGACCACGAGGAGGAGAACCACGGCGTAGAACGGGGCCGAGGTCTCGCGCCGCATGACGATCATCATGAACAGGAGAAGCGCGAAGACGAAGATGTAGGGCCAGCCCTCGCGCAGCACCTGGCGCATCACCGGCAGATCCGGCCGGGGGATGCCCTTCAGGCCGCGCCGCGCCGAATAGGCGTCGATCTGCGCGAAGAGCGCCCAGTAGAACAGGAGCGACGGGATCACCGCGGCCAGCGCGATCTCGACATAGGGCCGCGACAGGAAGGAGGCCATGACGAAGGCCGTCGCCCCCATGATCGGCGGCATCAGCACGCCGCCCGTCGAGGCGCAGGCCTCGGTCGCCGCCGCCGTCTTCGCGGAGAAGCCGGTGCGGCGCATGGCGGGGATCGAGACCGCGCCGGTGGTCAGCACGTTCGAGATCACGCTGCCCGACATCGAGCCCATGAACCCCGACGCGAAGATCGACACCTTCGCCGCCCCGCCCCGGTAGCCTCCGACGAGGGTCAAGGCGAGGTCGTTGAAGAACTGTCCGCCGCCCGTCCGCTGCAGCACCGCGCCGAACAGGATGAAGCCGATCACCACGCCGCCGAACGCCTTCATCGGGATGCCGAAGGAGCTTTCGGCCGAGTAGACGTGGTAGGGGATCGCCTCGAGGAATGAACTCTGGAACCCCGAGAACGGGTCCGGCACGTAGCCCGCGAAGGTCGGGTAGAGCGCGAAGACGGTCACGATCAGGAAGAGGACGAGCCCGCCGGCGCGTCGCGTCCCCTCCAGCACGAGGAGGAAGAAGACGACCGAGACCCATTGCGCCGTCTCCGGCGCGGCATATTCCCAGCCCTGCGAGAGGTTCGTCTGCGCCGTCTGGCTCAGATAGGCGGTGCAGCCGAGCGTCGCCGCGAACAGCGTCCAGTCGAGCACCGACGGCGTGCCGCCCTTGCCGCCCCGCATCTGGAAGACGAGGAAGGCGATGGCCAGGAACAGCCCGCCGAGGATGTAGAGATAGCGCCCCTCGATCAGCACTACCCCGAAGGTGCGCAGGTTGAAGAGCTGGTTCACCACGAGCGCCAGCGCCGCGACGGTCAGGGCGATCACGACCCAGCGGGCGGGGCCGCTTATCCGCTCGGCCGGCGTCGCGCCGTCGATCTCGACCCGGTCGCGCTCGGCGCGCTCGAAGGCGCCGGGCCCGTGATCGGGATCTGGTGCGGAACTCATGCGGCAAACCTCGGACGGAGTTGGGCGCGGTCGCGTCCGGCGCGGTCACCTCGCCGGTCGGCCCCGCGCCCGCGTCGATGACGGGGCGCGGGGATGGGCATCAGAAGACGACGTCCAGCCCGGCTTGGCCGAGTGCCTCGCGGCGACGTTCGGCCCAGGCGGCATCCCAATCCGCGGGGCTCTCCTCCTGCAGCGCTTCCCAGGCCGCCGTCAGGACCTCCTGCCGAACGATGAGGTCGTCGTTGTGTTTCTGCGCCTCGTCGGACCAGACGCCCGCCTCCTCGAAGTAGCGGATCGCGCCCTCGTGGTAGGGGACGACCCATTGCATGTCCTGCTTGTCGAGCGCCCAGCCGGCGATGCCCGGGGCCTTGCCGTCGTATTGCGGAAACAGCTCCACCATCGCCTTGGTCATGTTGTAGGCGAGGTCGGCATCGGTCTCGTCGGTGGCGATGAGGACGGGATAGGCGTAGCCTGCCCCCTCGTAGCCGTCGGTCCCGTCGATCGTCGCGCCCACCGTGGCGGTGTTCGGTACGAGAAAGGGCGCGATCGCCTGCATCCGCTCGACCGCCTCGGTGTCCTCGGCGTCGATGGGCGGCCAGAACAGGCCGCGCGGCCCCGCCGCCGCCTCGTAGGCGTTGCCGGAATTGGTGGCGGCGAAGGCGGCGTCGACCTCGTCCTCGACCAGCCCGGTCCAAGAGGCGCCGAAGCCGCCGAACTCCACGCGCTCCACGTCGTCCCAGGTGAGGCCCCCGTAGGCCAGATAGGCCTCGGTGTTCACGTTGAGCGCCGGGGCGCCGACGATGTAGGCCACCCGCTTGCCCGCGAGGTCGGCGAAGGTCTCGATCCCCTCGTCGCCGGCGACGCCCACGGTGAGGTTGATCGCGCCGCCGTTGTTGGCGAGCAGGACGCGGATTGGCTGCGGCCCCCAGTTCTCGGCGCCGAACTCGAAAGCGCCCTCCTGCGCCATGAAGCTGCCGCCGACGCCGGTGGCGGAGAACTCGACCCGGCCCTGTCGCAGCGGCTCGGTGCGCGAGATGTCGTTCTTGCCCGGCAGCACCCGCAGGTTGATCCCGGCGGCGTCCTGCAAGGCCGCGCCGATGGCCACGGCCTGATTGTAGCCGGCGGAACCCGTGTCGTAGGCCGTCCAGGACATCTGTCCCGGCAGCTCGAAGTCCTGCGCGATGGCTGCACCGGACGTAAGCATCACGGCAAAGGACGCGATGGCGTATCTCATGTCTTTCCTCCCCTGTTCGCGGCGACGGCCTCTCCCGGGCCGCGCGCGATCTCGTCGAAACGATCCTCCGCTCGTGCGGAACCGAGTTTCGACGTGCGGTTAGCTAAGAGCCGCCAACCGGGTAAGTCAAGCGCGCGACAATGATGTCGCGCGGGTCGGCGAGTCTGCCACGGGAATGCTGGCTTGCATGCGGATCGACCGCCGCGCAGGACCCTTCCCCTATCGATGGCCGTGCCCGATGCGTCGGGTTGACGACGTCGATCGAGGCCGCCAGAGTTTCACGCAGCGAACGAGCGTTTCGCTTGGCATCAGGGGGAGGATGGCCGCTTGAGACGACAGGGGAGTCATTCCGCATTCGGGCGCGCGCAGTACGACGCGCGGGTGGAGTGGCACCGGATGCCATCGCCGTCCGCCATCCACATGCGCGGTATGCCAAAGGGCGAAGCCAGCGGTCGGTACGACCGGAGCGCACAATCGGACAGGCGCGGCATGATCGGGCGTGCATTGTGTGGGACGGGGTTCCGGATGCTCCCCGCAGACAACGCGATGCGACCCGTCCGCACGACGGGGGAGGTCCGCAAGCGCGAGCTGCCTGCGTATGGCTGGACCGCCACGTGACCGTCCGCCCGCTATCAGAGGAGAGAGACCCGTGACCGACGAGACGCCCCCCGACCGCGTGTTCCGCGACGGTCTGGCGGAAGGCCGGATCCGGCTGCAGCGATGCGGCGGATGCGAGGCCTTCGTGTTCTATCCCCGCGTGCTCTGCCCGCATTGCCACTCGACCGACCTCTCCTGGCAGGATGCCAGCGGCGACGGCGTGATCCACACCACCACGACCGTCCGGCAGAAGCCCGAGCGCGGCGGTGACTACAACGTCTGCATGGTGGAACTCGCCGAAGGCGTGCGGATGATGAGCCGGGTCGAGGACGTCGACCCGCCCGGGGTCCGCATCGGCATGGCCGTCCGGGCGGTGGTGGGCGAGATCGACGGCGCCCCGGCAATCGTCCTGCACGCGAAGGAGGCCTGAGCGATGGCGCACGAACTACGCGGGAAATCCGCGATCGCGGGTCTGGGCGTCGCCGGGCTGGGAGAGGCGCCGGGCTGGACCGCATGGGACATCATGGCGCGCGCCTCGCTGGCCGCGCTCGACGATGCGGGATTGACGCTGGGCGACGTGGACGGGCTCTTCTGCGCGATGATGGAGGATACGATGCCCGCGCTGTACGCAGCGGAATATCTGGGCATCCGGCCACGCTACGTCGACGGCACCATGACCGGCGGGTCGTCCTTCGTGAATTATCTGGGCTCGGCCACCGCCGCGCTGGCGGCCGGCCTCTGCGACGTGGCGCTGATCTGCTACGGCTCGAACCAGCGCACGGCATCGGGCAAGCTCGTCACCGCGTCGAAGCCGCCGCCCTACGAGGCGCCGTACCGCCCGCGCTACCCGATCTCCGCCTACGCGATGGCGGCCGCGCGGCACATGCATGAATTCGGCACGACGCGGGAGCAGCTCGCCGACGTGGCGGTGGCCGCGCGCGGCTGGGCCGCCGAGAACCCCGAGGCTTCCACCCGCGATCCCCTGACCCGCGAGGAGGTGCTCGCCTCGCGCATGGTCAACGACCCGCTCAGCGTGCGCGATTGCTGCCTCGTGACCGACGGGGGCGGTGCGCTGGTGCTGGTCCGGGCCGAGCGGGCGCGGGACATGCCGCAGACGCCGGTCTATGTGCTGGGCTCGGCCGCGGCGTCCCACCACCGCCAGATCAGCCAGATGCCCGACTTCACCACCACGGCGGCCAAGGAGTCGGGCGCGCGGGCCTACGCGATGGCGGGCGTGACCCCCGACCAGTTCGACGTGGTCGAGACCTACGACGCCTTCACCATCAACACCGTCCTTTTCATGGAGGATCTGGGCTTCTGCGCGAAGGGCGAGGGCGGGGCCTTCGTGGCGGACGGCGCCATCGCGCCGGGCGGGCGGCTGCCCGTGAACACCAATGGCGGCGGGCTCTCCTGCACGCATCCGGGGATGTACGGCATCTTCACCGTGATCGAGGGCGCGCGGCAGATCCAGAGGCGGGCGCCGGGCGTCCAGATCGAGGGCGTGGACCTCGCGCTCGCGCATGGAAACGGCGGCGTGCTGTCGAGCCAGGTGACGGCGGTGCTCGGCTCGGCGGCGACGCTCTGACCGGGCGCCCGCTCGCGGACCATCGAAGGGAGAGATCGATGCCAGATGCCTACGGGTTCGATGCGCCGCGCTTCCTGCGCGACGTCTTCCGTCCGCGCTCCTTCGCCGTGCTGGGCGCGTCCGACGACCCGACGCGGATCGGCGGGCGGCCGATCCTCTACACCAAGCAGGCGTTCGAGGGGCCGATCTACCCGGTGAACCCGAAGCGCGACAGGGTGCAGGGGCTCACCGCCTATCCCGACATGGCGTCGATTCCCGAGGACGTGGACTTCGCGCTGATCGCATTGCCCGCCCCGCTGGTGGAGCAGGCGGTGCGCGATTGCGCGGCCAAGGGCGTGCGGTGCTGCCTGATCTTCTCGTCGGGCTTCGCCGAGGTGGGCGCGGAGGGGACGGCGATGCAGGCCCGCGTCGTCGCGGCCGCGCGCGAGGCGGGCATCCGCATCCTCGGGCCGAACTGCCTCGGCCTCTTCGATGCCGCGCACGGCTTCTTCCCGACCTTCACCGGAACGCTGGACCGGGGTCTGCCCGATCCCGGCCATGTGGGCATCGTCTGCCAGTCCGGCGCCTACGGAAGCCACATCTACTTCCTGAACCGCATCCGCGGCATCGGCGTCGGGCGCCTGCTCACCACCGGCAACGAGAGCGACATCGCCGTGGCCGAGGGCATCCACGCGCTGGCGGAGGACGAGGCGACGGGCTGCATCCTCGCCTATGCGGAGGGGATGCAGGACGGCCCGGCCTTCCGCCACGCGCTGGAGACGGCCCGGCGGAACGGCAAGCCGGTGGCGATCATGAAGGTCGGCCGCTCGCGGATCGGCGCGGCGGCCGCGGCCTCGCATACCGCCTCGCTCGCCGGCGAGGACGCGATCTTCGATGCCGTCTGCCGCCAGCACGGCGCCTACCGCGCGCGCGCCACCGAGGAACTGATCGACATCGCCTACGCCACGCGTCGGCGGGTCTATCCGACCGGGCGGCGGCTCGGGCTCGTCACGATCTCGGGGGGCGCGGGCGTGCTGATGGCCGACGCGGCCGAGGATTACGGGCTCGACGTGGCGCCGATGCCCGAGGGTGCGCAGACGCGGCTGAAGGCGGCGCTGCCCTTCGCCTCGCCGGTCAACCCCGTCGACGTGACCGCGCAGGTCTTCAACGACATGAGCCTGATCCGGACGAACATGGACCTGATGTTCGCGGAGGGCGGCTACGACGCGATCGTCGCGTTCTTCACCTCGATGGCGGGCTCGCCGGTCAACGCCGAAGGGCTGCGCGAGGCGCTGGTCGGGTCGGCGCGGGAGAACCCGGACACGCCAATCGTCCTCTCGGCGATCGCACCGCCCGAGATCGTCGCCGATTACGAGCGCGACGGCTTCCTCGTCTTCGAGGACCCGACCCGCGCTGTGGCGGCCGTGGCCGCGCTGACCCGGTTCGGGGAGAGCTTCGCCCGATCGTCGCTCGACGCGGCCCCGCCGCGGGCGGCGGAGGCGCTGCCCGCCGGGCCGATGACCGAGACGCGCGCCAAGGCTATCCTCGCGGCGGCGGGCATCCCGATGCTGGAGGAGCGGCTTGCACCCGATCCGGAGACGGCGGCCGATGCGGCGGCGGAACTGGGCTTTCCGGTCGCGTTGAAGATCGTCTCCGCGCAGATCGCCCACAAGACGGAGATCGGCGGCGTGGCGCTCGACCTGGCCGATGCGGAGGCTGTGCGCGAGGCCGGACGTGCGATGCTGGAGCGGGCACGAGCGGCGCATCCCGAAGCCGCGATCGACGGCCTGCTCGTCGCGCCGATGGCGGGGGAGGGGATCGAGACGATCCTCGGCATTTTGCGCGATCCGGTCTTCGGGCCGGTGGTGATGTTCGGGCTGGGCGGCATCTTCGCCGAGGTGCTGCGCGACGTGACCTTCCGCGCCGCGCCCTTCGACGCGGCCGAGGCACGCCGGATGATCGACGAGATCAAGGGGCGCGCGGTGCTGGACGGGGTGCGCGGCCGGGCGGGCGGCGACGTGGAGGCGCTGGCGGAGACCCTCGCCGCCCTCTCGCGCTTCGCGGCGGCGCATGCCGACGATCTGGAGACCTGCGACGTCAATCCGTTCCTGCTGCGCCCGCCGGGGCAGGGCGGCGTCGCGCTCGACGCCTTGCTGGTGGGTCGGGCTGCGGATGGTTCAGACGGACCGAGCTAGCGGCGAAATGTCGGGATCTCGTGGATCATGGCAGGGACGTCGCCCCGATCACGCTGTGGGGCGATCGCCCCGAGACTTCCGGGAGGGCCATGACATGGCGTTGATCGAGATCGAACGGCGGGACGCGACCGCCATCGTGAGACTGAACGACCCGGATCGGCGCAACGCGCTTTCGCCCGAGATGCGGGCCGAGATGCTCGATGCGCTCGACCCGCTGATGGCGGACGGGGCGTGCCGCTGCCTTGTGCTCGCCGGCGCCGGGGCCTCGTTCTGCGCCGGGGGCGACCTGAAGTCGATGCGCTCCGGCGACCCGATCTACGCCCGCCACCGGATGATGGCGACGCACCGGCTCGTGCGCCTGCTGGCCGCCGGGCCGAAGCCGGTCGTGGCGGCGGTGGAGGGGCATGCCTTCGGCGCGGGGCTCTCCCTCGCCGCGCTGGCGGATGTCTGTGTGGCGAGCCGCGCGGCGACGTTCGGCGCCGTCTTCGGCAGAGTGGGCCTGATGGCCGATCTGGGCCTGCTCTGGTCGCTGCCGCAGCGGATTGGCGCGGCGCGGGCGAAGCGGCTGATGCTGACTGCGGGCGTTCTGGGGGCCGACGAGGCGGCGGAGCTGGGGCTCGTCGATGCGCTCTGCGAGCCGGGCGGGGCCCTCGACGCCGCGCTCGAGGTGACGGCGGGCTTTGCGGACCGGGCGCCGCTTCCCGTCGCGGCCACGCGCTCGGCCTTCGCGCAGATGGGCGATCTCGACCGCGCGCTGGCGCTGGAAGTGGACCTGCAAAGCGCGCTGATGGCCTCGGACGACCACACGGAAGGACGCGCCGCCTTCTTCGAGCGTCGCGACCCCGTCTTCCGCGGGCGTTAGGGTCTCCAGTCGAAGCGCCGCGCAGCCAGTTCGCCGGCGATGTTGACCTTTTGGATCGCAGTCCCTTCGCCCGTGATGCCTCCGGTTCCAGCGTCGCGGCACCGCCGATTGGCCATGCGCTTGGTTTGACAGCCGTGTTCGTCTTTCACCTGCGTCTCGCTGGTTCCGTGCATATAAGGACGGATTTGCTGCGTGATGTCCGGCGGTGAAGCAGGTGCCTACTCCCTTGTCTTTCAACGCACCCGGAACCCGTCCGGATTGTCGCTCGAGTGATAAGCCACGCAGCATATCACATGCGAGCCTTGGGCGTTGAAGGACGATCCGGCACGCTCATGGTCCGAAATGCCCATCGCCTGGTTTGCCTGACGTTCCTCGATCTTGGCGATTGTAATAAATCATATTGTATGACGTAATCCCGTCAGGCCTCGGCCTGTAAGGGAGGAAATCATGAACAAGTATATGCTCGGCGCAGCGATGGCCGTGCTCTCGACAAGCGCGTCCGCACAGGTGATCGGCTTTTCGCAGATCGGCTCGGAATCCGGCTGGCGCGCCGCGGAGACGACCGTGACCCGGCAGGAGGCCGAGGAGCGCGGCGTCGATCTGCGCTTCTCCGACGCGCAGCAGCGACAGGAGAACCAGATCGCGGCGATCCGGTCCTTCGTCGCACAGGGCGTCGACGGCATCCTGCTCGCGCCGGTCGTGGCGACCGGATGGGACAGCGTGCTCGAGGAAGCGCAGGAGGCCGAGATCCCGGTCGTGCTGCTCGACCGGCAGGTGGACAGCAGCGAAGACCTCTACCTCACCGCCGTCGGCTCCGACCTCGTCCACGAGGGCGAGGTGGCCGGCCAGTGGCTCGTCGACAACAAGCCCGAAGGCGCGTGCCGCGTGGTCGAGCTGCAGGGCACGACCGGGTCGTCGCCGGCCATCGACCGCGCCACCGGCTTCCGCAACGCCATCGAGGGCAACGACGAGATCGAGATCGTCCGCAGTCAGACCGGCGACTTCACCCGTTCGGGCGGCAAGGAGGTGATGGAGAGCTTCCTGCAGGCCGAGGGCGGCGGGTCCGAGATCTGCGCGCTCTACGCCCACAACGACGACATGGCGCTCGGCGCGATCCAGGCGATCAAGGAGGCGGGCGTCGATCCCGGCGACGACATCCTCGTCGTGTCGATCGACGCGGTGCCCGACATCTTCCTCGCCATGTCCGAGGGCGACGCCAACGCGACCGTGGAGCTGACGCCGAACATGGCCGGCCCGGCCTTCGACGCGCTCGAGGCCTACATGGCCGACGGGACCGAGCCGGAAAAGTTCATCCAGACCGAGTCGAAGCTCTACACGCAGGACGACGACCCAATGGCGGAATACGAGAACCGCAAGGATCTTGGTTACTGACGGCGACGCACGTCGCGGGCGGGGCGCCGGTCGGCGTGGCCGCCCGTGGCATCAGCGAGGGCGTCCCATGCTCCTGACCATCCGCAACCTCACCAAGACCTTTCCCGGCACGGTCGCGCTCGACGACGTGCGCTTCGACCTCGCGGCGGGAGAGGTGCACGCGCTGCTGGGCGAGAACGGCGCGGGCAAGTCCACGCTGATCAAGTGCCTGACCGGCGTGCATCCGCGCGACCGGGGCGAGATCACGCTCGACGGCGCGCCGATCTCGCCCGGCTCCACGCTCGAGGCGCAGGCGCTCGGGATCGGGACGGTCTACCAGGAGGTAAATCTGCTGCCGAACCTCACGGTGGCCGAGAACCTGACCTTCGGGCGGCAGCCGACGCGGTTCGGTCTCGTCTTGCAGCGCCGGATGCGCGCGCAGGCCGAGGCCATGCTGGAGGGCTACGGGCTCGGGCATCTCGACGTCTCGCGCGAGCTCGGCACGCTCTCGGTCGCGGTGCAGCAGCTCGTGGCGATCGCCCGGGCCGTGGCGCTTTCGGGCAAGGTGCTGATCCTCGACGAGCCGACCGCGAGCCTCGACGCGCGCGAGACCGAGATGCTGTTCGACGTCGTGCGACGGTTGCGCGGGCAGGGGCTCGGGATCGTGTTCATCTCGCATTTCCTCGATCAGGTCTTCGACCTCTGCGACCGGCTCACGGTCCTGCGCAACGGCCAGCACATCGTCACCGCCGAGACCGCCGTGACGGATCGGCTCGAGCTCATCCACCACATGCTCGGCCACGAGCTCGAGGAGGCCGAGAGCCGCCATTCGGGGCGTGCGGGCGGCGCCGAGATGCTGCGTTTCGAGGGCCTCGCCCGTCGCGGCAAGGTCGAGCCCTTCGATCTGACCGTGCGCGAAGGCGAGGTCATCGGGCTCGCGGGGCTGCTGGGCGCGGGCCGCACCGAGACGGCGGACCTCCTTTTCGGTCGCACGCCGGCCGACCGTGGCACAGCCCGCGACGCGGAGGGCGCGCTCGACCTCGGCACGCCGCGCGCGGCCATCGCCGAGGGCTTCGGCTACGCACCCGAGGATCGCAAGACCGACGGGATCATCGCCGACCTCTCGGTGCGCGAGAACATCGCGCTCGCGCTGCAGGCCCGGCGTGGCTGGGCCAGACCGATCCCGCGCGCCGAGCAACGGGCGCTGGCCGACGACTACATCCGACGTCTCGACATCCGCACCCCGGACGCCGAGAAGGCCGTCGGCGACCTCTCGGGCGGCAACCAGCAGAAGGTGGTGCTGGCACGCTGGCTCGCCATGAACCCGCGCTTCCTCATCCTCGACGAGCCGACGCGGGGCATCGACGTGGGGGCCCATGCCGAGATCCTGCGCTTGATCGGCGAGCTGACCGATCGGGGCATGTCGATCCTGCTCATCTCCTCGGAGTTCGACGAGCTGATCGCGGCCTCGGACCGGGTGATCGTCCTGCGCGACCGCCGCCACGTCACCGAGCTCGTGGGCGAGGAGATCGAGACCGGCCGCATCCTGCGGGCCATCGCCGCGCACGACGCGCCGGACGCGCGCGGCGCGGCGGAGGCGGTCGCGTGAGCCAGGGTCTGCGCCGCCTCGCCCCGCAGCTCCTGACGCTCGCCGCTCTGGTGGCGCTGGTCTCGGTGGCCTTTCCCGGCTTCCTCGCCGTCGACGTGGTCGGCGGTCGCTTCGTCGGAAGCGCCGTGGACGTCCTGAAGCGCGGCGCGCCGGTCGCGCTGCTGGCGGTCGGCATGACATTGGTGATCGCGACGCGAGGCATCGACCTCAGTGTCGGCGCGGTCGTCGCGATCTGCGGCGCGGCCTCCGCCTGGGGGATCACGCATGATCTGGGCCTCGCACTGTCGCTCGCGCTCGGGCTCGGCGCCGGGTTGCTCTGCGGGCTCTGGAACGGGATGCTTGTCGCGGTCTTCGGCATCCAGCCCATCGTCGCGACGCTGATCCTCCTCGTCGCGGGCCGCGGCGTGGCACAGATGATCACCGAGGGGCGCATCCTCACCTTCAGCAACGAGAGTTTTGCCTTCCTCGGCGCGGGCGACCTCTTCGGCATCCCCACGCCGATTCTGATCTGGCTGGCGGTCGGTCTGGCCTTCGGTCTCCTCGTGCGGCGGACGGCGCTCGGCCTGCTGATCGAGGCGATCGGCATCAACCGTCCGGCCAGCGCGCTGGCCGGGGTCAACGCGCGGGTCTTGCTCGTCACGGTCTACATCGCCTCGGGCTTCTGCGCCGCGGTGGCCGGGATCATCGTCGCCGCAGACATCCGTGGCGCGGACGCCAACAATGCGGGGCTCTGGCTTGAGCTCGACGCCATCCTCGCCGTCGTGATCGGCGGCACCTCGCTCCTCGGCGGTCGGTTCTCGATCGCGGCTTCGCTCCTCGGCGCGCTGATCATCCAGACGATCGACACCGGCATCCTGCTCGCGGGCTTTCCGTCGGAGTTCAATCTCGTCATCAAGGCCGGCCTCGTCGTCATCATCCTGGTGCTGCAATCGCCGCGGCTCGCGCCGCATCTGTCGCGGCGGCTGCGCCGCGAGCGCCCGGCGACGCCCGCGACTGCGAGCGAGGCCACACGATGAATGCCCGCGCCCTGCCGCTCTACGCGACCATCGTGATCTTCCTGATCGCCTACGCGATCTGCTACGCGCAGTTCCCGGCGATGCTGTCCACGCGGGTGATCGCCAACCTGCTCACCGACAACGCCTATCTCGGCATCGTCGCGGTCGGCATGACCGTGGTGATCCTGTCGGGCGGGATCGATTTGTCGGTGGGCTCCGTCATCTCCTTTTCGGGCGTGTTCATCGCCGTGATCCTGCGCGACACGGGGCTGCATCCGGTGGTGGCCTTCGCGCTGCTCCTCGCGGTGACGACGGGGTTCGGCGCGGCGATGGGCGGTCTCATCCACGGCCTTGCCATGCCCCCCTTCATCGTGACGCTGGCCGGCATGTTCCTCGCCCGCGGTGCGGCCTACATGCTGACCATCGACAGCGTGCCGATCGACCATTCCTTCTACGACCTCCTGCAGGACGCCTATTGGCTGATGCCCGGCGGCGGACGGCTGAGGCTGATCGGGATCGTCATGCTGCTGTCGGTCGCGGGGGGCATGGTCCTCGCGCATCGCACGCGCTTCGGCACCGCGATCTTCGCGCTCGGCGGCGGCGAGCACACGGCGCGGCTCATGGGCGTGGCCGTCGGTCGGACGACGATCCTGATCTACGCCTTCTCGGGCTTCATGGCCGGGCTCTCGGGCATCGTCTTCTCGATCTACACCGGCTCGGGCTACCCGCTCGCCACGGTCGGGACGGAGCTCACGGCCATCGCCACGGTCGTGATCGGCGGCACGATCCTCACCGGCGGGTCGGGCTACGTGTTCGGCACGCTGATCGGCGTGCTGACGATGGGGCTGATCCAGACCTACATCGTCTTCGACGGTTCGCTGTCGAGCTGGTGGACGAAGATCGTGATCGGCATCCTCCTCCTCGCCTTCATCCTGCTCCAGAAGGGCCTGCTCCACGTCGGCCGAAGGCAACGCGGCGCCGCGGCCTGAGATGCGGCAGTTTCTGGCCAAAGGGTTCGACACCCGCGAAAGCAGCAGCAACCACGGGCGGGTGGTGGGCGGTCTCGGCCGCGCGATCGTGATGGGGGACCCGCCCTCCGGCGCGCTCCTGCCGGGCGACGAGGCGCTGGCCGAACGGTTCGGCGTCTCGCGCACCGTCCTGCGCGAGGCGATGAAGACGCTCGCGGCGAAGGGGCTGGTCGTCCCACGAGCCCGCGTCGGCACCCGCGTCCGGCCGCGTCACGAATGGAACATGTTCGACGCGCAGGTCCTGTTCTGGCATCTCGACGGCGAACCGAGCGACGATTTCTACGAGCAGCTGTTCGAGATGCGGTTGGCCTTCGAGCCCTTCGCCGCCGGCCTCGCGGCGCGGAAGGCCAGCGTCGCGGAGGTCACACGCATCCAGGACCATGTCGACGCGATGCGCGGGGCAACGGACGAGACCGCGCTCTCGGCCGCGGATCTCGAGTTCCACCGCGCCGTCTTCGACGCGGCTGGCAACGCGTTCTTCTACTCGGTGATCTCGCTCGTGGGCGTGGCGCTCCTGTCGCTTCTGCGCCGCTCCTCGCCGGAGCCGCGGCCCGAGCAGGTCGCCGCGATCTGCGACGGGCACCAGCGCATCGCCGACGCGATCGCCGCGCGGGATTCGGCTCGGGCGGAAGACGCGATGCGCGACGTCATCGCGGTCGGCTGGGCCCGCGTCTTCGGTGACGACAGGCCGCTCGGGTAGCGACGATCCTCCTGCAAACTCGCTGGCCGCCTTCGGTCCAGCCCCGACGTCACGCTGTTAAGGGCACCTTGGTGACCTCCGGAGACGAAGGGACACTGCCGATTCCGCGTCCTGCTCTCCTTCGTTTTCCGACATCGTTCGGATTGTCCTGCGGGGCACGGCGGAGAGGGCATTGACCGAGCGGTGGGGGTGACGTTCGTTCGTCCGAGAGAACGCGTCGGAGCGCCGCTATCCGGGCGACAACTTCGTGTCCGCCTACAAGTGGGGGGACGGGATTGGACAGAAGGAGGATTGGCCCCGTGCTGCTCGACCTCGCCTGGCGGTCGAAAGAGATGAACCAGGTCGGCATCATGGAGTTCACTGGCTGGGTGCGGGATGTGGGAATCGACATGATCCTCGAGGTCAATCTCGGCTCGCGCGGGATCGAGGAGGCGCGCAACGTCGTCGAATAACCGTTAGGCGCAATTATTCTGCCGCCGTTCGTCATGCCGTTGGTCATCATCGTCTACAGGTAGTTTTTCGATGCAGTGCCGAAGGAGATGCGCAAGCCGGTCGTACTCGATGGCGTCGGGGACTCCACGCTCCAGTTCCAAGTCTACCTACCGTTCAGCCGGGGATCACGACGGCGCTCGGCATCATCACCTTCACAACCAGGAACGCATTCCTGGGGCCGTTCCTCGTGACCACAATGGAGGAGATGATGACGAACTCCGTGGGGATCACGCAGGTCAACGACGCGTCCATAGTGGCCTGCGCGCCGATCATGTCGGTCGCGCTGCTCGCCGTAGCGCTTGGGGTGATCGCCTACCTGATCTTCCAGAAGCGCGAGCCCGAGGTGGTGATGATCCAGTCGGCGTGGAGGGGTGAGCGTCCAGTCCTCGCGCGGGGCGACCTGCATGCCCGCACGCGTTCAACTGACGATCGTTCCCTTGCCCGCGATCGCGCGCGACGCCTTTCGGTAGGCCCCGTAGGAAAGGCCCGCCTCTCGGCAGGAGGCCATTTCCTTGGGCACCGGCTCACCCTGCGTGAGCACGCCAGAGACGATTTCCCAGCCGATCCAACAAACGATACCGCCGTAAATGCGCGGGCCCGTCTTGGGACGAAAGGAGGGTGCGCCGCGTATGGGCCGAGACGTGAGCCTTCCTGAAGTATGGCTTCCGCGTCAGTTGGAGGACAAGCCGCCGTGTTACTGTAACAGGGCCGATCGGTAGCCGAGACAGGGCGGTCAGCCGAACCTTGCTATCGATAGTCTCGCCCTGCGTCCGCCGGGCTTACGCGGCGCCACTGGCGCCACGGTCCCGTCGTTCGGGGCTGGGATCGGTCCACTGGACCGATCCCCGGGGCGCCCCTCACCCCATCGTCGGCATGACGAATTCGGGGTCGGTGCGCACGCCGGTGGGCCAGCGCGTGGTGATGGTCTTGAGCCGGGTGTAGAAGCGCACGCCCTCGGGGCCGTGCATGTGGTGGTCGCCGAACAGCGACTGCTTCCAGCCGCCGAAGGAGTGGAACGCCATCGGCACCGGGATCGGCACGTTGACGCCGACCATGCCGACCTCGACGTCGTGCGCGAAGGTGCGCGCCGCGTCGCCGTCGCGGGTGAACACCGCCACCCCGTTGGCGTAGTCGTGCCGGTCGATCAGCTCGACCGCCCCGGCGTAGTCCTTTCGGCGCACCACCGACAGGACCGGGCCGAAGATCTCCTCGCGCCAGATCGTCATTTCCGGCGTCACCTCGTCGATCAGCGTCGGCCCGACGTAGTAGCCGTTCTCGTAGCCCTGCGGCGGGGTGAAGCCGCGCCCGTCGACGACGATCTTCGCGCCCTCCGCCTCGCCGCGGTCGATGTAGCCCAGGATCTTCTCCTGCGCCGCGCGCGTCACCACCGGCCCCATCTCGGAGGCGCGGTCCGCGGCCGGCCCGACCTTCAGCGCCTCGATCTTCGGCACCAGCCGTTCGATCAGCGCGTCGGCCACCGCGTCCGTCACCGGCACCGCCACCGAGATCGCCATGCAGCGCTCGCCCGCCGAGCCGTAGGCCGCCCCCATCAGCGCGTTCGCCGCCATGTCGAGATCGGCGTCGGGCAGGATCACCATGTGGTTCTTCGCGCCCCCGAGCGCCTGCACGCGCTTGCCGGCCTTCGTCCCCGTCTCGTAGATGTAGCGCGCGATCGGCGTCGAGCCGACGAAGCTCACCGCCTTCACGTCCGGATGCGCGAGCAGCGCGTCCACCGCCGCCTTGTCGCCCTGCACCACGTTGAAGACGCCCGCCGGCAGCCCGGCCTCGGTCAGCCACTCCGCGATCAGCAGCGAGGCCGACGGGTCGCGCTCGCTGGGCTTCAGCACGAAGGTGTTGCCGCAAGCCAGCGCGACCGGGAACATCCACATCGGCACCATCGCCGGGAAGTTGAACGGCGTGATCCCCGCGACGACGCCCAGCGGCTGGCGCAGCGAATGGCTGTCGACGCCGGTGCCGACGTTCTCGGTGATCTCGCCCTTCAGGAGGTTCGGCGCGCCGACGGCGAACTCCACCACCTCCAGCCCGCGCGTGACCTCGCCCAGGGCGTCGTCGTGGGTCTTGCCGTGCTCGGCGGAGACCGCCTCGGCCAGCTGGTCCATCCGGTCCCACAGGATCGTCTTGAACCGGTCGAGGATGCGCGCCCGGCGCAGCGCCGGCGTCCGCCGCCATTCGCCCCACGCGGCCTGCGCCGCCGCCACCGCGCGATCCACCTCCGCGGACGAGGCCAGCGCCACCTCCCGCGTGCTCTCGCCCGTCGCCGGGTCGGTGACCGGCTGGCTGCGCCCGGACGTGCCGGACACGCGCGTGCCGTCGATGTAATGCGCGATCTCTGTCATGGGGGGTCCTCCTCTGGTGTCGTCCTCCGTATCGTCTATACGACGCTGCATAGAAATCGTCGCAAGCGATGATCCGATATGCAGGAACGGCGACAATGGACTGGGACGACGCCCGCTACTTTCTCGCCGTGGCCCGCGACGGGCAGATGCTGGGTGCCGCCCGCCGTCTCGGTGTCAGCCAGGCTCTGCTCTCCCGTCGCATCGCGGCGCTTGAGCGGGCGGTGGGCGCACGCCTTCTCGACCGGACGACCCGCGGTTGCAGCCTCACCGAGGACGGGCAGCCCATGTTAGAGGCGGCCGAGCGCGTGGAAGCCGAGCTGCTGTCCGCCACGGCCCACCTGCAGCGGCGCGGCGGCGACGTCGCCGGCACCATCCGCATCGGCGCGCCAGACGGGTTCGGCAGCGCCTTCCTGGCGCCGCGGCTTCGACGTTTCACCGACGCCTATCCCGGGTTGCACCTTCAACTGGTGCCGGTGCCGCGCAGCTTCTCGCTGTCGCAGCAGGAGGCCGACGTCGCGGTGATGGTGGGCCGCCCTGAAAAGGGACGCCTGCGCGTCCGTCGTCTGACGGATTACACGCTCGGCCTCTACGCGGCCACGTCCTACCTCGCCGGGGCGGGGCGACCGGAGACGCTCGCTGATCTCAGGAACCACACGCTCGTCG
Organism: uncultured Jannaschia sp.; assembly: GCF_947494055.1. Lineage (GTDB taxonomy): Bacteria > Pseudomonadota > Alphaproteobacteria > Rhodobacterales > Rhodobacteraceae > Jannaschia. The sequence continues at coordinate 94,956 of NZ_CANLTR010000010.1, forward strand.
GCTATGTCGAGGACCTGATCTACACGCCGGAGCTGAACTACGCCGCCGACATGCTCCGCGACTGGCGCTCGACCATCGAGGTCTCGACCGCCATCGGCCAGTTCGAGGCCGTCCGCTCCGGCGCCGGCATCGGCATCCTGCACGATTTCATGGCGGCCGCGTGCCCGGACCTCGTCCGCCTCTTCCCCGAGCAGAGCGTGACCCGCACCTACTGGACCGTCTGGCACGAGAACATGCGCGTCGCCCGCCGCGTGCAGGCAGTGGTCGAGCTCCTCGATACGATCACACGCGAGGAGCGACACCTCTTTCGGCACGGCAGCTGAGAGCGACACGCGCGGCGCAGGTCACGCCGACCGCTCCTCGTCGAAGACGATCCCGAGCCGTTCCCGGACGCGATCCATGCTGCGCAGCGTCGCGATCGTTTGTTCGAGGGGCAGGACCGGCGATTCCGACCGGCCCTCCGCGACGCATTCCGCGATATGGGCAATCTCGTGACAGAGACCGGCATATCCCGAGGCCGCTTCGTCGTGGACGAGGCGTGTCGTGAGATCGATGGCTTGCAGGATGAAGGACCCCGGCTCGTAGAACTTGCGCGGCATCGTCAGCATTCCGTCGGTTCCACTGAGAACGGCCTGACACGTCGTATGACCGAGGAGCGTGCAATGCAGAAGCGACAGCGCGCCCCCGGCATGGCGGAAGGTCATTCCCACCTGTCCGTTGACGCCGGACGACGCAGGCGCGCCCACTGTGCGCACGTCCTCCGGTTCGCCCAGCACCATCTGCGATAGCGCCACCGCATAGGTGCCCAAATCCAGCATCGGACCGCCAGCGAGGTCCGGGCGCATGATCCTGTGATCCGGCCCGAAATGCTCGCCGTGATCGGCGATCACCGTGTGAACCTTCCCGAGTGCTCCGTCGTCCAGCAACTGGCGGATCACATCGAACTTGGGAAGGAAGGCGGTCCAGAGCGCTTCGACAAGAAGGACGCCATGCTGGCGCGCGGTGTCGCGCAGGCGTTCGGCCTCGGCGACATTGAGGGCGAGGGGCTTCTCCACGAGGACGTGCTTACCGGCCTCGATCGCCGCCAGCGCGACCGGGAGATGGTGGTTGTGCGGCGTCGCGACGTAGACGATGTCGACCCCGGGATCGGCGTTCATCTGCGCCAGGTCGTCATAGGCGCGGGGGATGTCCCATCGTTCGGCGAAGGCCGCGGCGCGCGCGCGGGAGCGCGAGCCGACGGCCGCGAGCCTCTGCCGCGTGTGCGCCGTCAGCGCGTGCGCGAAGCGCTCGGCGATCCAGCCCGGTCCGGCGATGCCCCATCCGAGCGGCAGGGCCGCCGCGGGATCGGGTACGCGCGACACCGGCAGGCAGGTCGGAAAGGTCATCTCCGGTCCCGTTCGGGCCGGCCCGGCGCGCGCCTCACGCGTCGCGCCGCGCGATCCAGTCGAAGTCCGGGTGGTTCGCGAATCGCCACTTGCGCATCGGTCCCGCCATCACGTTGAGGTAGTACATCTCGTGCCCGTAGGGGGCGCCGCAGGGATGATGGCCGCGCGGCACCAGCACCACGTCGCCGTCCGCGACCGCCATGGTCTCGTCGAGCGAAAGGTCGTCGGTGAACACGCGCTGGATGCCGAAGCCCGTCTTCGGGTTCAGCCGGTGGTAATAGCTTTCCTCGAGATAGGTCATCCGCGGATAGTCGTCCTCGTCGTGCCGGTGCGGCGGGTAGGAGGACCAGTGGCCGTCGGGCGTGAAGACCTCGGTGACAAGGAGGCTGTCCGCGACGTCCCGCTCCTCCATCGCGATGGCGTTGATGTGGCGGGTGTTGGTGCCCTTGCCGCGCGGCGTCAGCGAGATGCCGGCGGGACCGATGATCTGCGCCGCGTGGCCGCCCTGACCCGGGGCGGTGCAGACCGCCAGCGTGCACTCGGTCGTCGCCTCGGCGCGCCAGTCCGTGCCGTTCGGGACGTAGACGCAATGCGGCGGCGTCTTTTCGAACACGTCCATCCGGTCGCCGAGTTCGCCGAAATCCCGGCCGGCGCCGGCGATCTTCGCGCGGCCCTCGACCAGCACCAGGATCGCCTCGCGGTCGCCGGTCGCCTCCGACGCGACCTCGCCGGGCTTCAGCCGGTAGAGGCCGAAGCCGACATAGCTCCAGCCGGCCGATTGGGGCGTGATGTCGTGGACCTTGCCGCCGGTCCCGTGCGGCTTGCGGAGAAGGTCAGTCATGGCTCGTCCCTTGGATTGAAGTCGATGAAGAACTTGTAGCCGGCATAGAGGCCGACGGCGCCGAAGAGGATGGCCCAGAACACCGCGCCCGAGGCCAGCTCGAAGAGCGCCCAGCCGAGCGTCACGACAACGATCGCGATGCGCAGCCAGAGCGGCCTGAAGAACGGATTATCGAGGTCGAACATCAGGCGTAGATGTCCGGACGGTCGACCAGATGCACCTCGACCGCCTCGCCGGTCTCCGCCGCCCGAAGCCCCGCATCGCTGACCGCGGTGATCGCGTATCCGTCCCAGGCCGAGGGGCCGGTGGCGCCGCCGGCGGAGGCCGCCTCGATCCACGCGGCGATCTCGCGGTCGTATGCGTCGATGAACCGCTCGCGCCAGTCGGCCGGCACCCGGCCCGAGAAACCGTCGCCCGCCTTGAGCACCACCGGGTTCGCCTCGGCGAGTTCGATCGTGCCTGTCTCGCCCGACACCTCGCCGCGGATGTCGTAGCCGTAACCGATGTTCACGCTGATCTCGACCGTCGCGAGCACGCCGCCTTGCATCTCCATCACCGAGAAGATCGGGTCGCGCAGGTCGCCGCCGACCGAGTTCCGCCTGCCGGCCATGACGCGCACCCGCGCCACCTCGTCGTCGAGCAGCCAGCGGGCGACGTCGATGTCGTGTACCATGGTGTCGCTGATCGCCATGTCCGAGGTATAGAGGTCCGCCGGCACCGAAGCGTTGCGATGCGCCGCGTGGTACATGAGCGGCGCGCCGACCTTGCCGGCGGCCAACGTCTCCTTCAGCGCCCGGTAGGCAGTGTCGTAGCGGCGCATGAAGCCGACCTGGATCAGCCGGCGGCCGAGCTTGACCTCGGCGTCGATGATCCGCAGGCACGCGTCCTGCTTCGGCGCGAGCGGCTTCTCGCAGAAGACGGGCTTGCCGGCGGCAAGTGCCGGCAGGATCGCCTCCTCGTGCGCCGGGCCCCAGGAGCAGATCAGCACCGCATCGACCTCGGGCGCGGCGATCAGGCTCGCCGCGTCGTCGTGGACGGTCGCGCCCGGCTTCTCTGCCGCCGTCTCGGCGCGGGAGCGGTCGGCGTCGGTCACGGCGACGACCCTGCCGCCGGCCAGAACGTCGGTGATCCGGCGAATGTGATCCTGCCCGATCATGCCGGTGCCGATCACGCCTATTCCAAGTGTCATGTCGTTATCCCTCATGCGCCCGCTGGCGTCATGTCCAATGCCTATCGACCCGGCGCTGCATCTCGTCCCGCATGAAGCGCGAGCTTTCCTCGGCACGCTCCTCCCAGGCGAAGACACAAGCGGTCATGATGCCGTCGAATCCGACCTCGGCCAGCGTGCCGAAGAAGTCGTCCCACGGCACCTCGCCCTGTCCGATGTCGAGGTGCTGGTGGACCCGCGCGGCCGAACCCGGCGGGTTGATGATATATCGCAGGCCCGACGAGGCCTTGTGGTTGAAGGTGTCGGCGACGTGGACGTGGGCGAGGACGTCGGCGCATTCGCGGATCATCGCCGGGATGTCGTCGCCGAAGTAGAAGGTGTGGGGCGCGCAGTAGAGGAACTTCACCCGCTCGCTGTTCACCGTGCGGATCAGGTCGACGGAGGGTTGCAGCGTCTCGACCCAGTCCTCGGGATGCGGCTCGATATGGAGGTTGACGCCTTCGCGTTCGAGGATCGGCACGAGTTCGTCCATCGACCGCCACCAGGCGTCCTCGCAGGCCTCGATCATGCTGCCGGTGTGGCAGCAATAGCAGGTGCCCTTGTCGGGATGCGGGCCCCGCCCGAACTCGGAGTTCATCGTGTCGACGCCCATCTCGACGGCGATCTCGATGGCGCGCTTCCAGTGCCGGACGGCGGCCTGGCGCTCGGCCTCGTCGTTTGAGGCCCAGCGATACATCGGCAGAAGCGACGCGATGCCGACATTGGCGTCGGAGAGGGCCTTCCTGAAGCGCTTGATCCGGTCGGGAAAGACGCGCGGGGCCTTGAACCATTCCAGGAAGTCGGCGCGGGGGGAGAGCTCGATCCACTCGTAGCCCATCCGGGCCGCGAGGTCGGGCAGCTCCTCGAGTGACAGGTGCCGGTGCATGAAGGGGTCGAGGGCGATCTTCATTCGTTTTCTCCCAAGGCGCCGCGCGCCCTCAGTTCAGGTAATCCTGGATGTTGTCGGGTGTGACGGGCTCGAACGGGATCCAGATCCGGCGCTCGGGGCTCTCGCCGTTCGCCATCCGCATGGCCGTCTCCAGCGCGACCTCGCCCTGACGCGTCGCGTTCTGGTAGACTGTGACGTCCAGTTCGCCCGCCTGCATGGCCAGAAGCCCGTCCGGCGTAGCGTCGATGCCGGCGACGACGACGTCCTCCATGTCGAAGCCGGCCGCTTTCATCGCCTGGATCGCGCCGACCGCCATCTCGTCGTTGTTGGCGATGACCGCGTCGAAGGCGACGCCACGGGTCAGCCAGTTCGTCATCAGGTCCTGCGCCTCGACGCGGGACCAATTCGCACTCTGCTCCTCGACCACTTCGATGCCCGCACATTCGGGCCGGCCCAGCACGTCGTGGATGTCCTCGGTCCGCGTCAGCGCGGCGTGGTTCTCCAGCGGCCCCATCATCACGACCGCGATGCCCTCGCCGCCCAGCATCTCGCAGACCTGCTCGGTCTGCATGGTGCCGGAATCAATCTCGTTCGAGCCGACGAACGACGCGCCTTCGGGCAGGGCATCGATGTCGGCGGGCGGGTGGTTGACGTAGACGAGCGGGATTCCTGCCGCCGTCACCGCCTGCGTGATCGCCATCGTGGAGTCCCCGTCCACGGGGTTGACGATGATCGCGTCGACGCCGTTGGCGATGAAGTTCTGCACCTGGCTCAGCTGCTGGGCGACGTCGAGCTCGGCATCCTCCACGGCGAGCGAGACGTCCTCCTGTCGCGCCGCCTCCGCTCGGATCCCGCCGAGCAGGATCGTCAGGAACGGGTTGTCGAACGCCGTCATCGTGACGCCGACCTGCGTGTCGGCATGCGCCGGTGCGACGAGGGCGGTGCCGAACGCCAGGGCCGCCAGAATGCGTGTGGTCATGCTGCTTCTCCGGTCTTTCCGAGCCCGACGTCGCGGGCAATCTCCCTGAGCGTTCGGAGGCCGAGGCTCTGGTATTCGAACGGGTCGCGGACGGCCGAATCCTGCTCCGCCTCGATGACCACCCAGCCGGAATAGCCGTGCTCGGCGGCGACCCTCAGGACCGGCGCGAAGTCGACCGCACCCTCTGCGTCGCCCGGCACGGTGAAGGCGCCGCGGCGGACGCCTTCGAGGAAGGACAGCTCCTGCTCTCGAACCTCGCGTGCGATCCCGGGACGGACGTTCTTGCAGTGGATGTGGGTCACGCGGTCCATGTATCTTCGCGCGATCGCCTCTGGGTCGGCGTCACCGAACCAGGCATGGCCAGTGTCGAGCAGCAGGCGCGTGTGCGGGCCCGCCATCTCCATGAAGCGGTCGATGTCCGAGGCGCTTTCGATGATCGTGCCCATGTGATGGTGGTAGCCCATCGTCACGCCCAATTCGGCCGCGTAGGCCGACAGCTCTTCGTAGCCTTGCGAGAAGCGGTCCCACTCGGCATCCGACATGATCGGCCGGTCGTTCACCGCCACGTCGTCGCTGCCGTGCACGGTGTTGGAGCACTCGCAGGCGTTGATGTGATCGCCGCCGGCAGCCCTGAGGAAGTCGGTGAAGGTCTTGAGCGCCCGCTTCTCGGTCTCGATGTCGTTCGTCAGGATGTTCGTCGAGTGCCAGGCGCCGACGAAGCCGAGGCCGTACTCGCCGAGCTTGGCCTTCAGCGCGGCGCCGTCGTCGGGCATCTTGTGGCCCTTCTCGATGCCGTCGAAGCCGATCCTCTGGCAGTCGCCCAGGCAATCCTCGAGGCTCAGGTGGTCGCCGATCGACCAGTCGTCGTCGTTCGACCAGGCGATGGGGTTGGTTCCGTAGCGGATCATACGGGCTGTCTTTCCTTGACGTGCTGGTCGTAGCCTTTTCGGGCCTCGGTGACTTCGGCGCGGTCGGACACTTCGGGGACGGCGACGTCCCACCAGAAGCCGCCGACCTCGCGCGGCGGGTAGGGGGTGGTGTCGATCACGACGACGTAGGGAACGGTCTTGTCCTGGCGGGCCTCGAGGGCGTCTTCGAGTTCGGCGATCGAGCCGACCTTGACCGCCTCCGCGCCCATCGACTGCGCATGGGCGACGAAGTCGATCCAGGTGTCGTTGACGTGGTGGCTGTGCGCGATGAGGTTGTTGAACTCCGCCCCGCCGGCGCCCATCTGCAGCCGGTTGATGCAGCCGTAGCCGCGGTTGTCGGTCAGCACGATGGTGTAGGGGATGGCCATCATCGCAGCCGTCGCCAGCTCCGAGTTCAGCATCATGTACGAGCCGTCCCCGACCATGACGATCACGTCGCGTCCGGGCTCGGCCATCTTGATGCCCATGCCGCCCGCGACCTCGTAGCCCATGCAGGAATAGCCGTATTCCATGTGGTAGGAGCCGGGGCGCCCGGCCTTCCAAAGCTTCTGCAGCTCGCCCGGCATGGTGCCGGCGGCGCACATCACCACGGTGTCCTCGGTCGCCTGCCGCTGCACCGCGCCGATGACCTGCTGGTCGGAGGGCTTCTCGTTCGTGTCGTTCGGCGCGGCGGTCACGTCGTCGAGGTCGGCGAGCCAGTCGGCCCACGCTTTCTGCGACGGACCGTCGGCGCGGTGATCGCCGAGCCGCTCGGTCAGCGCCGCGAGCGCCACGTCGGCGTCGCCGACAACCGGCAGAGCACCGCGCTTGACGCTATCGTAAGGCGCGATGTTGATCGCGGCGAAGCGCACGTCCGGGTTGCGGAAGAGGCCCCACGAGCCGGTCGTGAAGTCCTGGAACCGGGTTCCGACCCCGATCACGAGATCCGTTTCGTCGGCATAGGCGTTGGCGGCGGACGATCCCGTGACGCCAAGCCCGCCGAGGTTGAGCGGATGGTCCCACGGCAGCGCCGACTTCCCGGCCTGGGTTTCGCCGACGGGCAGGTTGTGCTGCTCGACGAAGGTGCGGAACGTCTCGGTCGCGAAGGCGTAGTGCACACCGCCTCCGGCGATGACGAGCGGACGTCCAGCGGCCCGGATCGCCTGCGCCACCGCCTCCACCTCGCGCGAATCGGGCGCGGGGCGGCGGCGGTGCCACGTGCGCGGCTCGAAGAAGTCAGCGGGATAATCGTAGGCCTCCGCCTGGACGTCCTGGCAGAAGGCGAGCGTCACCGGGCCGCAATCGAGCGGGTCGGTCATCGTCGCGAAGGCGCGGGGCAGGGCGGTCAGCAGGTGTTCGGGCCGCATGATCCGGTCGAAGTAGCGGCTGATCGGGCGGAAGGCGTCGTTGGCGCTGACGGTGCCGTCGTTCCAGTCCTCGACCTGCTGCAGCACCGGGTCGGGGCCGCGATTGGCGAAGACGTCGCCCGGGATGAACAGCACCGGCAGGCGGTTGACATGGGCGAGCGCGCAGGCCGTCACCATGTTGGTGGCGCCCGGTCCGATCGACGAGGTGACCGCCATCGCCCGGCGGCGGCGAAGCTGCTTGGCATAGGCGATGGCGGCGTGGGCCATGCCCTGCTCGTTGTGGCCGCGCCAGGTCTGGAACCGCTCCCGCTCGGCATGCAGTGCCTCGCCGAGGCCGGCGACGTTGCCGTGGCCGAAGATCGCCCAGCAGCCGGCGAGGAAGGGCTCCCCGTCCTCGTTCATCTGGCGGCTCAGATAGCGCACCATCGCCTGCGCGGCCGTCAGTCGGATCGTCTCGGTCATGCTGCCTGCTCTCTCTCGGCGCGCGCGCGGTTCCAGGTCTCGGCGAGACTTCTGAATTTGTCCGCCATGTCCGCGATCGCCACTTCGTCGTCGATCTCGCCCGCCATCCAGCGCCGCGCGGCGTCGCCGAAGATCGTCCGCCCGACGGCGAAGCCCCGCACGAGGTCGTGGCGCGCGGCGCGGGCGAAGCTCGCCTGCAACTCGTGCGGTGCGGCGTCGAGGCCGAGGACGACCACGCCGCGCGTATGCGGGTCGTTCCGTATGATCGCCGCGCAGGCCTTGGACCAGGCGGCGTCGCTGCGGAACGGCTCGAGCTTCCACCAGTCGGGAAATATGCCGGAGTCGTAGACACGCTGGATGATGCGTGCCGTCGTATTGTCGTCGACCGCGCCCACCTTGGACGGGATCACCTCGAGCAGGAACTCCAGACGGTTGCGCCGCGCGGCCGCGAAAAGGCGTGTGACGGTGGCGATCTGGTCGTCCCAGGTCGCGGCGTCGTCGTCGGGGTGGCAGAAGCACAGGCACTTGACGACCTGGTCGGCCGGCCACTCGGCGAGGCCGCCGAGGTCGGGGCCAAGCTCGGGCTCGAGCGCGAGGGGCCGGGAGCCGGGCCGCTCGACAGGTCGGCCGATCCACAGGCCGGTGCCGGCGGCACGGTAAAGCGCCGCGCGGCCGAGGCGGCCGTCGCACAGGATGCCGTATCCGGGCCGCCCGTCGGCGACGCGGAGTGCGGCCTCCAGGCAAAGCGCCTTGAAGGCGCCGATCTTCTCCGGCGTCGCGCCCGGCATCTCCTCCATCTGCGCGCGATGGTCGAAGGCGAAGACCCGCATCTCGGGCCAGTCGCCGGACCGGTTGGTGGCCCAGTGGACCTGCTCCAGGTCGGCGTCGTTGCGCAGGTCGGGGCGGACGATGCCGCGGTCGAGGAAGAACCCAAGCTCCGTCCACGAAGGGTAGGCGGGCGTGCAGCCGTGTCGGGAAACGGCGAAGGCGCCGCAGGCATTGGCGTATTTCAGCGCGGTCGGCCAGTCCTCGTCGTCGAGCCAGCCCTTCAGCAGGCCCGACATGAACCCGTCGCCGGCGCCGAGGACGTTGAACACCTCGATCGGGAAGCCGGGGCCGGTCTCGCCCGCGTCGAGGCTGTCGGGGATCTGCCCGGTAAAGGCGACCGCGCCGGCCGCGCCGCGCTTGCAGACGAGCGTGGCGTCCGAGACCTCGCGCACCACGCGGAGGGCGGCGATCGTGTCAGTGGTGCCGCCGGCGATGTGGAACTCCTCCTCGGTGCCGACGATCAGGTCGAAGAGGTCGAGCGTCGATTGCAGCTTGGCGGTGACCGTGTCGGACGCGACGAACCGGCTCTCGCCCTCGCCGTGACCGGCGACGCCCCAGAGGTTCGGGCGGTAGTCGATGTCGAGCGCCGTCCGCGCGCCGTTCTCGCGGGCGAGGCGGAGGGCCTTCAGTACCGCCGCTTCGGTGCGGGGGTTGCTGAGATGGGTGCCGGTGGCGACGACGGCGCGGGCCTCGGCGATGAAGCCGGGATCGATGTCGTCCTCGGTCAGGCCCATGTCCGCGCAATCCTCGCGGTAGAAGATCAGCGGAAATTGCGCCTCGTCGCGGATCCCGAGGAGGACGAGCGCGGTCAGCCGGTCGGGATCGGTCTTGACGCCGCGCGTGTCGACGCCCTCGCGGGCAAGCTGCTCGGTGATGAAGCGGCCCATATGCTCGTCGCCGACGCCGGTGATGACGGCGGATTTCAGACCCAGCCGCGCGGTGCCGCAGGCGATGTTGGTGGGCGAGCCGCCGATATATTTCTCGAACGAGCGCATGTCCTCCAGCCGCCCGCCGATCTGCGCGCCGTAGAGGTCGACCGACGAGCGGCCGATCGTGATCAGGTCAAGCGGCTTCGTCATGACGCACCTCCGATACCTGGATCGCGCGCCCGTCGCGGGCCGAGCGCAGGGCCGCCTCGGCGAGGACGAGGGCCATGAGACCGTCGTGGCCGGTGGTCGGGGGCGTGCCGCCGGTCTGCACTGCCCGGACGAAGGCGGCGATCTCGGCGGCATAGGCGGCCGTGTAGCGCGTCATGAAGAAGTCGAGCAGGGGTGGGCGAGTGAAGCCGACGGCCTTGGCCAGCACCGTGCGCGATTCATGGACGTTCCCGGCCGAGATCGAGCCCTCCGATCCCAGAACCTCGATCCGCTGGTCGTAGCCGTAGGTGGCGCGGCGCGAGTTCGTGATGGTGCATTGCCGGCCGCTCCCCGTGGACAGGATGACGTTGACGCTGTCGTAATCACCGCGCCGCCCGATCTCGGGGTCGACGAGGACGGAGGCGGCGGCCTGCACCGTCTCGACCTCCTCGCCGAGGAGCCAGCGGGCGACGTCGAAATCGTGGATCGTCATGTCTTTGAAGATGCCGCCCGACCGCTCGATGTAGTCGTAGGGTGGCGGACCCGGATCGCGCGAGGTCAGCGTCACCATTTCGACCGTGCCGACCTGCCCGTCGTCGATCGCCGCCTTCAGCGCCAGGAAATCGGGGTCGAAGCGGCGGTTGAAGCCGACCATCAGCGTCGCACGCGTCTCCTCGACTACCGCGAGGCACGCGCGCACCCGCGCCACCGACAGGTCGACCGGCTTCTCGCAGAAGATCGCCTTGCCGGCGCGGGCGAAGCGCTCGATCAGGTCGGCATGGGTGTCGGTGGGCGTGCAGATGATCACGGCGTCGATATCCGTCGCGCCCTCGATCTCGTCGATGGTGCGGATGTCCGCGCCGTAGGTTCCGGCAAGCGCTTCGGCCGCCAACGCGACCGGGTCGGCGATTGCGGCAAGCCGTGCGCCGTCGGTGGTGGCGACCGCTTGCGCGTGGACCTTGCCGATGCGGCCGGCGCCGAGGATGGCGAAGCTCAGGGCCATGGCAGATTTCTCCCGTTGAGCGCTTCGGGGCGCTTTCGTGGTGGTTGTGAACGTCGACGCCTGCGCGTGTCAGGCGGCGTCGGCGTATTGATCCTGCGTCTTGGCGCCGGTGATGTAGGAGACGACGTCCTGCCCGTCCGTCTCCTCCTTGCGGAGGTTGGCGCAGACCCGGCCGCGGCGGAACACCACGATCCGGTCGCACAGGTCCATCACCTGCCGCATGTTGTGGCTGATGAGGATCAGCGGCTCGCCCTGCTCCTTCAGCGTGCGAATGATGTTCTCGACCTGCGCCGTCTCCTGCACGCCGAGGGCGGCGGTCGGCTCGTCCATGATCGTGAGCTTGGAGTGGAAGGTCGCGGTGCGCGCGATCGCCACGCATTGCCGCTGACCACCCGACATGTGCTGGATGGTGTTCCGGATGTTGGGAATCTTGACGCCGGTCTTCTCGAGGCCCGCGAGGGTCGCCTCGCGCATCCCCTTGTAGTCGAGGATCGAGAACGGCCCGAGCTTGAAGAGTACCTTCTCCCGCCCGAGGAACAGGTTGTCCGGCACGTCGAGGTGATCGGCGAGGGCGAGGTTCTGGAACACCGTCTCGATCCCCGCCTCGCGCGCCTCCAGCGGTCCGTCGAACTCGACATAGCGCCCGTCGAACCAGACCTTGCCCCCGGTGCGCTGCTCGACCGCGGTGATCTGGCGGACGAAGGTGGACTTGCCCGCCCCGTTGTCGCCCATGATCGCCACGTGTTCGCCCTTGCGGATCTCGAAGCTGGCATCCTGCAGGGCGTGCACCCCGCCGTAATGCTTGGTCAGCCCCTCGGTCCGCAAGACCACGTCGCCGATGTCGCCGGATGGATGCGGCGCGTTGGCGCCGGAGATGTCGGTCTGCATGTCGCTTGCCATGATGCTCTCCCTCAAGCCTTGGCTGCTGCGCGGCGCTGCCGCCACTGGTCGAGGACCACGGCGCCGACGATGATCGCCCCCTTGACCATCTCCTGGTAGTAGGCGTCGAGACGCAGGAACGTGAACCCCGAGATGATGACGCCGAAGATCATCGCGCCGAGCACCGTGCCAGGGATCGAGCCACGCCCGCCCTGGAGCGAGATGCCGCCGATTACCGCCATGGCGATGGCGTCGAGCTCGTACATCATTCCCATGCCGGCCTGCGCGGTCAGGTTCTTGGAACTGAGCACCAAGGCGGCGACGCCGGCGAGGAGGCCCGCGATCGTGTAGACCAGCACCTTGTGACGGGCGACCTTGATCCCCGACATCCGCGCCGCCGCCTCGTTCGAGCCGATCGCGTAGGTGTGCTTGCCGTAGACCGTATAGCGCAGGATCAGGTGGAACAGGATCGCCAGCACGACGAAGACGAAGACAGGCATCATCCCAGAGCCGATGGCGGCGTAGCTCTCGGTCGGGAAGGAGACGGGCTGGCCGGCCGTCCACCATTTCGCGACGCCGCGGGCCGAGACCATCATGCCCAGCGTGGCGATGAAGGGCGGGATGCCCGTATAGGCGATGAGCAGGCCGTTGATCAGTCCCGCGGCCATGCCGCAGGCGAGTGCCACGACCACCGGCAGGATCACCGGCAGGTCGACCCATCCGCTTCCGAAGACGGCGCGGGTGTTCTCCATCCCGTTGATCTCGCCCACCTGGGCGAAGCTCATGGCGATCATCGCCGTCGCGGCCACGATCGAGCCCGAGGAGAGGTCGATGCCGCCGGTGAGGATCACCTGCGTCACCCCGAGCGCGATGATCCCGATGATCGAGACCTGCAGGATGATGATCTGCAATCGGGCGACGTTGAAGATGCCGTCGATGTTCTCGCGCGTGTTGAAGAGGAAGCTGTCGTTCATCAGGATGCGGCCCAGCACCTCGAAGACGACGACGATCAGGACGAGGGCAATCGCGACCCCGGCCTCGGGCGGCAGGTTCCGCTTCGACGCGTCGAAGGTCAGTCCGCCGATTCCATGTGTTGCCTCTGCCATGCTGGAGCCTCCCATCTACGGCCAGGTCTTGGCGGAGGCGGCGCAACGCTGCGCCGCCCCGTTCGTCGAAGCGACGGTCAGTTCTTGGTCGTGAAGTCCGTCATGTTCTCGGGGGTCACGAGCTGGAACGGGACGTAGACCTTCTGGTCGACGTCTTCGCCGTTGGCCAGCGCCAGCGCCGCGTCGACGGCACCGATCCCCTGGCCTGCCGCGTCCTGGAAGACGGTGACGTCGAGTTCGCCCGCCGCCATCGCCAGCAGCGCGTCCTGCGTGGCGTCGATGCCGCCCACGACCACGTCGTCCATGCCGATGCCCGAGGCTTTCATTGCCTGGATCGCGCCGATCGCCATCTCGTCGTTGTTCGAGATCAGCGCGTCGAAGGGCTCGCCCGTGCTCAGCCAGTTGGTCATCAGGTCCTGCGCCTCGTCGCGCGACCAGTTCGCGGTCTGGCGGTCGATGACGTTCAGTTCGACGGCGCAATCGCCGCTCGCCATCACGTCGTCGATGTCCTGCGTGCGCATGACGGCGGCCTGGTTCGAAAGCTCGCCCATCATGATGTAGACGTTCGCGGGATCCTTGCCCGCCGCCGCGAGAATGTCGCAGATCTCGACCGTCTCCAGCGTCCCAGATTCCCGCTCGTCCGAGGCGACGAAGGCCTGGTTGTCGGGCAGCGTGTCGACGTTGACCGGCTCGCGGTTGACGTAGACCAGCGGCACGCCCCCTTGCTCGGCGGCATCCGACATCGCCTGCGTCGCGGACGTGTCGACCGGGTTGACGACGATGGCGTCGACGCCCGAGGCGATGAAGTTGTTGATCTGGTCGAGCTGCCGCGCCACGTCGTTCTGCGCGTCCTCGACCTGGATGTCGACGTCGTCGAGCGAGTCGGCGTACTCGACCATGCCGTTCCTGAGCACCGTCAGGAAGTTGTCGTCGAAGAGCGCCATCGACACGCCGACCGTCTCGGCCGTCGCCGTCGTCGACATGAGCGACAGAAGCGCGCCCGCTATCACCGTTCTTTTCATGTTTCCTCCTCCCTTTGGTGTCCGGCCCACCGTTATGCCTTGCCGGAATGCGCCGTCGCCCGGGCGGCGGCGATCAGGCGGCCGAAGCCGCGACCGATGTTCGAATGTGCTCCATCGTTTCCCGCAGCGCCCGCTCCGGGTCCGCCAGCGCGTGGACCTCCGGCGAGAAGGCCTCGATCGAGATCGGCGCCTCGCATCCCCCACGGCGCAGCGCGATGATCTGCTCGACATTGCCGAGGCGGTCGCGGTCGTCGACCAGGACCCGGTGCGCGTCGGCGATCCCGTCGCGCGGAAGGTCGCGGTCGACCACACCTGAAACGTGGATGATGCCGGTGCGCTGCGGAAACACCGCTCCGCCGCCGGCGAGGTGGTGATGGAACGTGTCGTGCACGAGCTTCAAGACGTTGATACCGTCGACTTCGTCGATCAGCGCCAGCGTCTCGGCCTTGTCGCTGAGCGAGGATGTCCGCGGAAAGCCCAGTGGCTCCACGAGGGCGACCAGGCCGGCATCTTCGAGCATCGGCTTCGCGGCCGCGAGGGCGCGGCGGGCGTTCTCCTGCCGCTCGCCGTCGGCCATGCCCTCGCCGTCGTTGCGCGGGATCAGGCTGATCGTTTCGGCGCCGCAGGCCCGGGCGTTCGAGATCAGCGTCGAGAGCTCGTCGCGGATCGCGTCGGACCACGCGTTGAAGGGGTAGACCTGCGACAATCCGACGATACGCAGCCCGTGGTCGCGGGCCGCATCGAGGACCGAGGCGCCGTCATCGCCATCGAACAGCGGCCGATCGAGATCGTTGCGAAGTTCGACGCCGATGCAGCCGAGCGACTGCGCGAGCCGGAAGAGCTCGCGATAGCCGAGGCCCGGCACGGTCATGTGGTTGATCGCGAATGGCAGCATGGCGGTATGTCGTCTCCCTGTCGCGCCCGGAAGACCTGCCGGCATCAGCCTTCTGCGCCCCTGGCGCTTCGGCAACACCACCCCGGTCCTCCGTCGTCGATGGAATGAATATTCCATACAACGGATCAGCGCAAGAAAAATCTTAACGGGATCTTTCCGCGCCGACCGCAACGGCCAGCGCCGTCGCCAGCGATAGCGTCGCCGACAGCGCCCGGAACGAGCCCACATCCACTTCGCGGACCCACAGGGTCTCGCCCGGAGGCCCGACGATCGGACTGTCCGTGCCGTCGGTGATCCCGACGACGGGCACACCGATGGACGCGGCATGGCGCGCGATCTGGACAGCTTCTTCGGAATAGGGCGCCATGGTGATGACGACGACGACGTCCCCTGTCCGGATTGCACTCTCCGAACTCAGTCCGCCGGGCGCGCCGTGCAGGACCGTCGGGATACGCATCTTGTCGAAGACATAGGACAGGTAGCTCGACACGGGAAACGACCGGCGCAGGCCGACGAGGTGGATCGTGTCCGCCGCCTTGAGCAGGACGACGGCCCTTTCGAGCGCCGCAAAATCGATCGTTTCCGCCAGAAGATTGAGTGACTTATGGCCCGCCCCGACGAAGTCGAGCAACAATTGTGCGACCTGCCCGTTGCGGTCACCCAGCCGTTCGAGCCGGGTCGCGTAGTCCGGCCAGCGCTCCGCGTAGTCGTTGCGGAAAAGCTTCTGCATCTCGGAGAAGCCGGAGAAGCCGATCACCTGGCAGAAACGCATCACCGCCGAGGGCTGGACGCCGGCGCCGGCCGCGAGGTCCGCCACGGTGGAGACGGCGATCTTTTCCGGATGCTTGAGTACGTAATCCGCGCATTGCCGCAGGCGCTTCGGCAGTGTCTGCACGATCTCCGACGTCCGCTCGCGCACCTCGTCGGCGGTCGCGGGCGGTTGCGCCTGCATCTCGGTCTCGAGCATCGAACCTCCCCGTTGCGCCGGTCCGCGCCGACACTCTGCCACCTTGGAACAAAAATGCCAAGAAGGTCGGCGCGACCGTCAGGCGGTTTCGCAGGTATGGATCGCGATCTCCGTCGGGATGTCGGTTGCCTCGCCTTCGAGCCTGCCGAGCAGGCGGGCCACGGCCTCGACCGCGAGACGGGCCTCGAGTTCGGGGTTCTGATCGATGACGGCGTCGATCGCCCGCGCGCGCAGCAACGCACGGCGGTCGGGCGTCATCTCATGGGTGATCAGGATCGTGCTCTCGGCTCGGCCCAGCCGTCGCAGCGCCGCGACGACCGGTCCCGCGCCGGCCGATGCGAGGTAGATGCCGCGGATCCCTGGCCGGGATCGCATGACCCGGTGCGCGAGTCGGCCGGCCCGCTCGCCATCCTCGCCGCTCTCGAGCACGTCGGTCAGGCGAGCCCGTGTATATCGCTCCGCCAGCACCTCGCGGAACCCTGCCTCGCGCGCGCGTTGACCCGCAATGTCGAGACGGCCGGCGAGCATCACCACCTCGCCGCCGTCGGCACCGAGGAACCGCCCCATCAGGTCGCCGGCGACCCGTCCCGCGCGGTGGTCGTCCGGCCCGACATAGGCCGCGCGGCCGGATTCCGTGATATCGGTCGCGAGCGTCACCACCGGCACCCGCGCCTCGGTCAGTGCCTGGGCAACGCGGGGCGCCGCGGGTAGCGACACGATCAGCGCGTCGCACCGTTCCGCCTCCATCCGGATCGCCGCCGCGATGCCCGCGGGGTCGTTCTGGTCGATATGGCGGACGTGGAGTTGCAGGCCGAGGTCGACGTGAAGCTTCGCGGCAAGGTCGAAGCCTGACTGCAGCGCCGCGTGGAACGGGTTCGTCGGCGACTGGATCAGGACGGCGATGCGAAGGGTCCGGGTCGGACGGAGCCGCAGGGCGCGGTCGAGCCGCAGGCGCCGCGCCACCTCAATCACCCGGCGCTCCTTGTCCGGGGTGACGCCGCCGCGCTCGTTCAGGACCCGATCCACCGTCGCGAGCGAAAGCCCCGCTTCTCGCGCGACGTCGCTCATGGTGGGCTTGTGCCCGGGTCTCGTCCCGGAATCCATCCTGAAGGGATCCCATCAAGACGGCGCTTTGGGAAGCCCGAATGGGGCGCTATCGGTCGCGTCACGCAACGATGCTGCCAGGGAGAACAGGATGCACGTCACGATCACCACCGCGCCCTGTTGCTGGGGCGTGGACGACGTCCACAATCCCCATCTGCCGGACTGGCGGCTGGTGCTCGACGAGGCGGCGGCGGCGGGCTACGGCGGGCTCGAGCTCGGGCCCTACGGTTACATGCCGCTCGACCTTGCGACCGTGGCGGAGGCGTTGCGGTCGCGCGGCCTTGCGATCGTTGCCGGCACAATCTTCGACAACCTCGTGGCGCCGGAGAACCGGGACTCCCTCGTGCGTCAGGCGCAGGCAATCTGCGCCCTCGTCTCGCGCCTGCCGCAGCCTTCCCCAGTGCCGGGGCAGCGGTATCCGACACCCTACCTGACCGTGATGGATTGGGGCCACGACGAACGCGACTATGCCGCGGGCCATTCGGATCGCGCACCGCGCCTGTTGGACGCCGCCTGGGCGGGGATGGTCGGCAATATCCGCGCCATCGCCGGGGTGGCGGCGGCGCATGGCATGCGGCCGGTGATCCACCCGCATGCCGGCGGCTACATCGAGTTCGGGGACGAGATCGAGCGCATTGTCGCGGACGTCCCCGCCGACATCGCCGGCCTCTGCCTCGATACCGGACATCTCTGGTACGCCGGCATGGACCCGGTCGCGATGATCGAGCGTCATGCCGACCGCACCGACTACATCCACTTCAAGGACATCGATCGCGGCGTCTTCGACCGTGTGATGGGTGAGCGCATCCGGTTCTTCGAGGCTTGCGCCCAAGGCGTCATGTGCCCGATCGGCCGCGGCCTCATCGACTATCCGGCGATCCGCGACCTGTTGGAGCGGATCGCCTACGGCGGCTTCATCACCGTCGAGCAGGAGCGCGACCCGAGGAACGCCGCCGGCAGCATCGCCGACGTCAAGGCGAGCCGCGACTACCTGCAAAGTGTCGGATTCTGAGGGAGGGGCAGACAATGATCTTCGGTGGCAAACAGGTGGCAGCGCCGATCCGCTGGGCGATGGTCGGCGGCGGGCGGGGCAGCCAGATCGGCTACATCCACCGCTGCGCGGCTTTGCGCGACGGGAACTTCGCGCTGGTCGCGGGAGTCTTCGACCTCGACCCCGAGCGCGGCCGTAGCTTCGGCGTCGAACTCGGCGTGGAAGCGGTGCGCTGCTACCCGACCTACCGCGAGATGTTCGCGGCCGAGGCCGAGCATCCCGACGGCATCCAGGCGGTGTCGGTGACGACGCCGAACAACACGCATTACGAGATCACGAAGGCGGCGCTGGAAGCCGGCCTCCACGTCGTCTGCGAGAAGCCGCTGACCTTCACCGTCGCCGAGGCCGAGGCGCTGCAGGCGCTCGCCCGCGCGAAGGACCGCGTCGTCGGCGTCACCTACGGCTATTCCGGCCACCAGATGATCGAGCAGGCGCGGGCCATGGTGGCCGCGGGCGAGCTTGGAGAGATCCGCCTCGTCAACCTGCAGTTCGCGCATGGCTTCCACTCGGCTCCCGTCGAGGAGCAGAACCCGGCGATTCGCTGGCGCGTCGATCCGCGCTTCGCCGGCCCGAGCTACGTGCTGGGCGATCTCGCGACGCACCCGCTCTATATCGCCGAGGTGATCTGCCCGGAGTTGAGGATCAAGCGGCTGATGTGCGCGCGCCAGAGCTTCGTGAGAAGCCGCGCGCCGCTCGAGGACAACGCGGTGACGCTGATGGAGTACGAGGGCGGCGCGTTCGGCACCGTCTGGACCAGCGCGGTCAACGCCGGCTCGATGCACGGCCAGAAGGTGCGGATCGTCGGTGAGAAGGCCAGCATCGAGTGGTGGGACGAGCATCCGAACCAGCTGCGGTTCGAGGTGCAGGACGAGCCGGTGCGGATCCTCGAGCGCAACATGGGCTACCTGCACCCGGCCGCGCTCGCCGAGGATCGCATCGGCGCCGGCCACCCGGAGGGCCTGTTCGAGGCCTGGGCCAACCTCTACGACCGCTTTGCCGTGGCGATGGAGGCGACGGATCAGGGCGATGCAGAGCGACTTTCACAAATCCGCTACCCCGATATCGCCGCCGGCGTCGAAGGCGTCCGCTGGGTCGCCAATTGCGTCCGGTCCGCGGATTCGGGCGGCGTCTGGGTCGACTATGTGTGAAACGCCGTGCGGCGGGGCGAAACATCGAAACGGGAACGGTTCAAACCACGCGCCGATGGCGTCGCTGTGTCAGGCAGCATGGGTGACGTGATTCGTTGTTTTTCCTTCGGACGCAGCCGACACTGGACCGAAACGAAGCGGCAGCAGATCAAGCCATTCCGAACTGCCGCGAGGAAGAGACAACACGACCGAGTATCGTGTTTCGAGTGATCCCGAACCGCCGCCGTCAGTTGTCCGTTCGTTAAAGGGTTCGACTGCGCCCCAAGTTCTTCCGGCAGTTCATCAGGTCTCCCAGAGCCGCCGGCAAAGCTTGTCGACAGTGGCATGGAGGAGCAGCGTCAACACGGCTAGGACGATCAACGCGGCGAACATCAGGTCGATCTTCGCGCGGCCGTTCGCCAGGAGCATGAGATAGCCGAGACCCCGGGACGCGCCGACCCATTCGCCGATGATCGCGCCGATGGGCGCGTAGACGGCGGCGAGCCGCAGGCCCGAGGCGAAGCCGGGCAGGGCCGCGGGCACGCGGATGCGCCACAACGTCCGGCTGGGCCGCGCATTCATCATGCGGGCGAGCTCCAGCCAGCCGGGCGGCGTCCGCATCAGCGCGTCGAAGAAGGCCGAGGTGACCGGGAAATAGATGATGAGTAGCGCCATCGCGACCTTGGAGAGAAGTCCGTAGCCCAGCCAGAGTGTCAGGATCGGCGCCAGGGCGAAGACGGGGATGGCTTGGCTGAAGACGAGCATCGGACGCAGTAGGGACCGCGCGAGCGGAGAGGCGGCCAACAGGATCGCGGAGACGAAGCCCAGAGCCGCGCCGATCCCAAGCCCGAGGAGGACTTCGGTTGCGGTGACGAGCGCATGTTCGGCGATCAGCGCACGGCTCGTCCATAGCGTCGCAAGGACCAGCCCCGGTCCGGGGAGGATGAAGCGAGGCAGCTCGGCCAGGACGACGAGAGCCTGCCAGGCCAGCAGGGCGAAGAGGGTGATGCCGGCGATGCGGACGGCGGTTCTCATCCCGCCGCCATCAGCCGTCGCAGGAGCCGGCTCTGGAACGCGAGGGTTTCGGGGGCGTCGAAGGGGCGGGGTGTCGGGATCTCGGGCGGGGCGATGACGTCGATCCCGGCGTGCGTCATCAGCAGGATCGTCTGCCCCAGCCGCGCGGCCTCGGCGGTGTCGTGGGTGACGTGGAGGACGGTGCGGCCGGCCAGCAGCTCGGCCGCGAGGTCCTGCATCAGCGCCCGCGACCTGGCATCGAGGGCCGAGAAGGACTCGTCGAGCAGCACGATTGCCCGGTCCTCCATCAGGGTCCTGGCGAGCGCTACCCGCTGTCGCTGGCCGCCGGAGAGCGCGTGCGGGCGCTTGCCGGCATGATCGGCCAGCCCGACGCGCCCCAGCACCTGGCGCGCCCGGTCCGCCTGCGGTGCCTCGCCCCGCAGGCGCGCGCCGAAGGTAACGTTGGCCGTCGCGTCGAGCCAGGGCATCAGCAGGTCGCTCTGCGCCATCAAGGCGATGCGTCCCTCCAGTGGCGCGCCGTCATCCGCCGTGACCTTGCCCTCGAAGGCGATCCCGTCGCCGAGGCCTGCGAGCAGGCGGAGGATGGTGGATTTGCCGACACCGGAGGGCCCGAGAAGGCAGGTCCACCGGCCGGCGGGCGCCTCGAAGGAGACCGGTCCGAAGACCGTTGTGCCTTCGATCGTCGCGCGCCCGAACAGGCGCAGCGCGGGCGCCGTCATGCCGGCAGACCGAGGCCCCAGAAATCGACCTCGAGTCGGGTCGCCATCTCGAAGCGGGCGCAGAGCCGGGGCCAGCGAGGGGAGCGTTCGGGGGTATCTCCGAGCCGCCGGGCGACGGCCGCGTCGATCAGCGCGCCGACTTCGCGGCAGGTGCGCTGGTAATCCTTCCCGGCATAGGTGGCGATCCAGTCGGCGTAGGGCGTCGCGCCGGCCTCCGCCCCCAGCCGCGCGCCGATCTCGCCGTAGCCCAGCACGCAGGGGGCGAGCGCCGCCATCAGGTCGAGGAAATCGCCCGAATGTCCGGCATCGAGGACGTAGCGGGTATAGGCGAGGTTCGCCGGCGCCTCGCGGGCCGCGAAGAGCTCCGTTTCCGGGATGCCTTCGGCGGCGCAGGTCTCCACATGCAGGCGCATCTCCTCGTCGAGCAGCGCATGGACCGTGGCGGCGCAGGCCCGCATCTCGTCGAGCGTCTCGGCCTTGGTGACGGCGAGCGCCCAGGCCCGCGAGAAGTGAACGAGGAAGACGTAGTCCTGCACGAGGTAACGCAGGAACCCCGCCCGCGGCAGCGTGCCGTCGCGCAGTCCCTCGACGAAGGCGTGGCGGGTGTAGTCCTGCCACGTCACGCCAGCCGCCGCGCGCCAGAGCGGGAAGGTCGCGCCGTAGCTCATTCGGCCCCCAGATCGACCGCGAGGTCGGAGACCGGGCGCGTTCCCTCCACTAGCCCGGCCTCGTTCAGGAAGGTCTCGAACCGGACGTAGCGGCCGGCATCAAGCGCCTCGGGGCGCAGCGCGAAGCGCGGAATCGTGTCGGCCCAGGCGCGTTCGTTCAGCTCGTCCTGCAACTCGGCGGAGGTGGCGGAAAAGATCTCCCAGCTCTCCTGCGGGTGGTTGACGATGAACTGCGTGGCCCGCTCCGTCGCGCCGAGGAAGCGACGGATCATATCGGTGTCCATCGTCTCGGGATTGGCGACGTAGATGAGCTCGTCGTAGGTCGGCACGCCCTGTTCTTCGGGATAGAAGCACCGGCCCGGCACGCCTTCGATTTCCATCTGGTTGAGCTCGAAGTTGCGGAAGGCGCCGATGACGGCGTCGACCTGGCCCGACATCAGCGCCGGCGAGAGCGACCAGTTGACGTTGACGAGCTCGATATCCGCGGTGGAGAGACCGGCCTGGCCGAGCATCGCCGACAGCAGCGCCTCCTCGACCCCCGCCACCGAGAAGCCGACCTTGCGGCCCGCCAGATCCGCGATCTGCTCGACGGCGCCATCCTCGAGCACGAGGAGGCAGTTGAGCGGCGTCGCGACGAGGGTGCCGACGCGGACGAGCGGCATCCCCTCGGCGACCTGCAAATGGAGCTGCGGCTGGTAGGAGATTGCGAGGTCGGCGCGGCCGGCGGCGGCCATCTTGGGCGGATCGGCGGGATCGGCCGGCGCGATCACCTCGACCTCCAGTCCCGCATCGGAGAAGTACCCTTGCTCCTGCGCGACAATGATAGGGCCGTGGTCGGGGTTCACGAACCAGTCGAGCACGACGCTCATCCGGTCCTGCGCGGCGGCGGGCGTGGCGAGCAGGAGGGCGAGGGCGGTCAGTCTGGCGTGCATGTTGTCTCTCCGGTGAGGTCGGTGGCGGGCGCGGCGTCGCCGAGGGCGACGAGGAAGACGTCGCCGTCCCAGCTTGCCGCGAGGCGTTCTGCCGCCTGCCACGAGCGCAGGCCCGTGCGGCAGCAGAGCACGGCGCGCTGGCCGTCGGCGGGGCGGGGTCCGTCCGGCCCGAAGGCGGTGACGGGCAGGCGGCGTGCGGCGGGTCGCACCAGCGGCGCTTCCTCCTCGGCGCGAAGATCCACGAGGAAGTCGTCCTCGGCGATCTCGGATGGCGCGAGGAAGCGCGGCTGGCGATCAGGCTCGGGCGCGCCGTCGAAGCGGAAGCCGCCGAAGCGAAAGCCGCGGGCGTCGAAGGTCACGAGCTGGCCCAGCGGGGAGGGGTCGATACCGGCGAGAAGGGCCATCGCCATCTGCGCCTGTACCGCGCCGACGATGCCCACGACCGGGCCCAGAACGCCGTCCTCGGCGCAGGAGCCCAGACGTTGCGGCAAGTCGGGGAACACGGCCCGCAGGCTCGGCGCACCGCCGCAGAAGGCGCCGCAATAGCCGTCGAGCCCGATCACCGAGGCGCTGATCAACGGGCGGGCGGAGGCGTGGCAGGTGTCGGATAGGACGTAGCTCGCCGCGAAGCTGTCGGCGCAGTCGAGGACGAGGTCGGTGTCCGCGGAGAGGGTGTCGACGTTGGCGGGGTCGAGCGCGGCCGTGACCGCCTCGACCGCACAATCGGCGTTCAGCGCGGCGATGTCGGCGGCGGCGGCTTCCGCCTTGAAACGCCCAATATCGGATACGCGGAACAGCGTCTGGCGATGCAGGTTCGACACCTCCACCCGGTCGGGATCGACGAGGCGGATGCGTCCGACGCCCGCCCCTCCGAGATATTGCAGCACGGGCGCCGCGAGCCCGCCCGCGCCGACGACGAGCACATGGGCGCCGCGCAGTCGGTCCTGCCCCGCCGACCCCAGTTCGGCCACCGCAACTTGGCGAGCGTAGCGGCTCATCGCGTCGCCTCGATCCATTGCCGGACGCGCCCCTCGGGATCGTCGTTCAGGGTGATGTCGGTGACGGCGGAGACAATGTCGGCCCCGGCCGCGAAGGCGCCCGCCGCGCGCTCGACATTCATTCCGCCGATCGCGACGAGGGGCACTTCGCCGACCAGCCGCTTCCACTCGGTCACGCGGTCGAGACCCTGCTGCTCCCATTTCATCTTCTTGAGGATCGTCGGATAGACCGGCCCGAGCGCCACGTAATCGGGCGCGAGCGCGAGCGCGCGGTTGAGCTCGGCATGGTCGTGCGTGCTGATGCCGAGCTTCAGCCCGGCCCGGCGGATCGCGGGGATGTCGGCCTCGTCGAGATCCTCCTGGCCCAGATGCACCCAGTCGCAGTCCGTCTCGATGGCGATGCGCCAATGGTCGTTGACGACAAGCACCGCGTCGTGACGGCCGCAAAGGTCGCGCGCGCGCGTGATGTCGCGGCGCAGGTCGGCGTCGGGGGCATCCTTGATGCGGAGCTGCACCAGCTTCATACCGAGCGGCAGCGTGCGGTCGAGCCAGTCCGGACCGTCGAAGATCGGATAGAAACGGTCCAGGCTCATTCGAGGAACGCCCGCCCGATCACCGGTGTCGAGGGCGCGGCCATGTCGCGCGGCTCCATCGGGTCGGCCTCGTAGGCGAGCCGCCCGGCCTCCACCGCGCGGGCGAAGCCCTCGGCCATCGCCGCCGGATCGCCCGCCTTCGCGACCGCCGTGTTCAGAAGCACAGCGTCGAACCCCATCTCCATCGCCATCGCCGCCTGGCTGGGCAGGCCGAGACCCGCATCGACCACCATCGGAACGTCGGGAAACTGCGCGCGGAGTGTCCGAAGCCCATAGATGTTGGTAAGCCCCAGCCCTGTCCCGATCGGCGCACCCCAGGGCATCAGCACCTCGCAGCCCGCCTCCAGCAACCGGTCGGCCAGCACCACGTCTTCGGTCGTGTAGGGGAAGACTTCGAAGCCCTCCCCGACAAGAATGCGCGCGGCCTCCACCAGTCCGAACGGGTCGGGCTGGAGCGTATCAGCATGGCCGATCACCTCGAGCTTGATCCAGGGTGTGTCGAAGAGCTCGCGCGCCATCTGCGCCGTCGTGACAGCCTCACGGACCGAATGACAGCTCGCCGTGTTTGGGAGGACGCGGACGCCGAGCTCGCGCACGAGGTCCCAGAACGCGGTACCGGCCCGCTCGCCCCCCGACTCGCGACGGACGGAGACGGTGGCGATGCCCGCGCCGGAGCGGCGGAACGCATCGGCAAGCACGGCGGGCGACGGGTATTGCGCCGTGCCCAGCATCAGGCGGGAGGCGATCCCGGTTCCGTAGATCTCCATCTCAGCCCCCCTGCCGCGGCGCGACGATCTCGATCCGGTCGCCGGGCGACAGCGTCACGCCGCGTGCCGTCGCGGGCACGAAGGTCTCGTTCACCGCCGTGGCGACCTTCGCCTCGCCGTAGCCGAGCTCTTCGAGGATCGCGGCGAGCGTTTGCCCGCGCGCTTCGATCTCTTCGCCGTTAATTCTGATCTTCATGCATCAACTCCGGTTTGGTGCCGTCGCAGGCCGCTTCCGCCGCCATCCGTGCCAGCGCGGGCGCGAGGAGGAAGCCGTGGCGGAACAGCCCGTTGACGTGGATCGTCTCGCCCATCCGCTGCAGGCGGGGCAGGTTGTCGGGAAAGGCCGGGCGGGCATCGACGCCGATCTCGACAAGCTCCGCCTCCCCGAAGGCCGGGTGCAGCGCATAGGCCGCCGAGAGCAGTTCGAGGATGGAGCGGACGCGCCGCACCCGGTCGCAGCTCTCGATCTGCGTCGCGCCCAGCATGAACAGACCGTCCCCGCGCGGAACCACGTAGAGCGGATAGCGCGGATGCAGCAGGCGCACCGGGCGGGTCAGACGGATGTCGGGCGCGCGCAGCACCGCCATCTCTCCCTTCACGCCGCGCAGATCCCGCAGGACGTCGCGCGCGGCGAGTCCGCGGCAATCGAAGGTCGGCCCGTCGTCCGCGCGCGCCTCTTCGGCCACGAAATCCACGCCTGCACGTTCCAGCCGATCGCGCAGATGCGCGAGCGCCGCGCGCGGGTCGAGATGCGCCTCCGCCAGAAAATGCAGGGCCTGGTCGAAGCGGCCCGCGAGCTCCGGTTCCAGCGCCGCCAGCCTGTCGGCGTCGAGCCGGTCGTGGCCTTCCGTGCGGCGCGCGAAACGGTCGAGCTCCCGCCGGTCGCGGCCAAGCGTCACGACGATCGTGCCCCGACGGACGACCTCCACCCCCTTACTTTCCCACCAGGCGGCGGCCTCCTGTCCCAGCCGGACAACGGGCGCCTCCGCCGTCTCGCCCTCGTAGAACGGCGCGAGCATTCCCCCGGCCCACCAGGAGCAGCCATGCGGCCCCGGCTGGGGCGCGGGGTCGAAGACCGTGACCGCGACGCCCCGGGCCGAGAGCTCCGCGGCCACGCAGAGCCCGGCCACGCCGGCCCCGAGGATGCGCGCCTGTCTCACGGCCAGATCCCGTGGAAATGGTGAACCGGCCCGTGGCCGCTGCCGATCCCGAGTCCGTCCGCCGCGGCGATCGCGTCGTGGAGCCAGGCCTGGGCGGCCCGCACTGCCGCCTCGGCCTCGGCGCCCTTCGCGAGCTCGGCCGCGATAGCCGAGGAGAAGGTGCAACCGGTGCCGTGGGTGTTGCGCGTCGCGAGCCGCGGCTGCGGCATGGCTACGGCGCCAGACCGCGTCACCAGGATGTCGGTACAGCGCGGTCCCTCGGCATGGCCGCCCTTCATCACCACCGCCCGCGCCCCGAGATCGAGAAGCGCGCGGCCCTGCGCCTCCGCCTCCGCCGCATCGCGCGCCTCCGCCCGGCCCAGCAGGCGCGCGGCTTCGGGCAGGTTCGGGGTCAGCACGTCGGCGCGGGGCAGGAGCCTTTCGGCCAACACGGCCTCCGCCTCCTGCGCGAGAAGCGCGTCGCCGGATTTCGCTACCATCACCGGATCGAGCACGACCGGGCCATCGTAGCCGTCGAGCGCCGTGGCTACCGCGTCTATGATCTCCGGCGAGGCGAGCATGCCGATCTTGATCGCGCGGGGCGGGATGTCCGTCAGGACGGCGTCGATCTGCGCGGCGACGAGCACGGGCGACACCGTCTCGACGGCGAAGACCCCGCGCGTGTTCTGCGCGGTGATCGCGGTGATCGCGCTCGTGCCGAAGACGCCGCGCGCCGAGAACGTCTTGAGGTCGGCCTGGATTCCGGCCCCGCCCCCGCTGTCGGAGCCCGCGATGGTGAGTGCGGATGGATGTCGCATCGTCGCTTCCTCCCCGACGACGGGGCGGAAGAAGACATACGAAGGCCGAGCCCGCGCCATGTCGATCTCCGTTCCCTACGCCGGCATTGCCCGGATCAGGTTCGATGGGTCGGCTCACGCCTCTCAGCCCGGATGGACACCCCAACGGATATTAACGATCGTAGCAGCCGGTCGACGGGCCGACAACCAGTACCTTACGAGGCCGGCCCTCGCTCATGACGGCTGCAGTTTGGCCGAAAGATGGAGCCACCGGCAGACACTGGGGTGATCCAGAAAGGGAAATTTCCGTACGTATTTGTCGCTGCAGTTGGTTCCCGGACACTGCACGTCGGCACTTTACGTGTCGTACCCGCTCCGAGTGAGCGACATTTCTTTGCTCTTCGGAACTCGGGACCAATCTCGATCGAGGTCATAGCGATTTGGCCGCACCCGATAGTGGGGCGGCAAGGTCAGCTTGCATCATTCCGGCGCCAAGGCGGTCGTGATGACGGCCCGAGATTTCCTGTCGGTCCAATCACCTCGAACGAACCTCCACCGAGAGACCCTGCGAATTAGGATAGTCGCGAAGTCGCAAGCATCGCTCCAACTGTTTCGATTGGAGCGATACTCTGACTGCAAGGAAAGGGGTTCTGGACCGTTGCCGGTGGCGCGTATCGATCACGAGGCCCCGGAAGGTTTGTCTTCGGCAATGCCGGCGTGCCGTCTGGAGGCTTCGGCGAGATCAAGGCGATCATGCAGGGTTGCAAGCATCGTGCCGGTTGGCCAGCCGCCGCCTCTCCATCTCTTTCCCGCCGATCGAATCAGTCGGGATGATCCGATCGGGATCGCTCGCGACGAGCACGCGGTCGCGGTTCAATCGGCAGATTTGGCCGGGGCCCGGTCATTGCCGTGCACCGGCCCTCTTCAGCGCCGACGACGCAGGATGGCAAGGCATCCCAGGCCTGCGACGAGCAACGGCAATCCGGCCGGGAGGGGCACCGGCGCCGGGGCGGCTGTTAGCGCAAGAACCTGTCCGGCGTTTGGCGAAAGGCCGTTCACGGCGACATAGAACGTGCCGTCCGGTCCGACGGCGAGGCCCGTCGGGCTCTCGAGACCATCGAAGAGGAGCGAGCGCGTTCCATCCGCGAAGACCTCGTAGAGCGCGCCGGTCGTTCCGGGGTTCAGAAGCGAGTCGCTGTCGGTCTCCAACGCGAAGAGCGCGCCGTCGAGGCCGAACGCGACGTCGATCAGGTTTGTGAAACCTTCCGCGATTGTCCCGAGGCTGCCATCCGGTGCGAGTCCGAGCACGTTCGCTGTACCCTCCGGGAACGGGAAGCCGGTCAGGAGGGCGACGGCCACCGTTCCGTCCGTGCCCGTCGCGATCCCGGTGGGAACCGCCTGATAGACCGGCGGCCCGAAGGGCAGCGGGTTCGGCGCGGGGGGGATGAAAGCGATCGGATCGACCGCGCCGTCCGCACCGACGGCTAGGAGGTCGTTGCCGCCCGCATCGCTGACGATCAGCCCGCCCGGACCCGTGGTCAGGCTGAACGGGTTGCTGTTGGCCTCGTCGTCCTGCCCGCCGTCGAGTTCCAGGCTCGCGAAGTCGGCGAACGCGGTCACGTTTCCGTCGTCCACACGCCCGACCTGACCGAGCAATGCGGCCGAGGGATGTGCGGCGGCCAGGCCACTCCGCTGATTGGGATCGCCTCCGAAGCCGAAAACGGCGTGGAGGGCATCATCGTGGAACGCGACGTCGTGGACGCCCGTCGCCCCGAACCCGCCTTCCGCCGCCAGCGAGGGCAAATCCGCCGCGACGATTTCCT
Source organism: uncultured Jannaschia sp. (assembly GCF_947494055.1). Classification (GTDB taxonomy): domain Bacteria; phylum Pseudomonadota; class Alphaproteobacteria; order Rhodobacterales; family Rhodobacteraceae; genus Jannaschia. Next base: position 123,523 of record NZ_CANLTR010000010.1, read on the forward strand.
GCGTGCCGTTTCGGACGCGCGTGATCGACCCCGTGCTTCCGTATGACATCGTCGTGCCGTCGCCACCGACGATCGATGCGCCGTCGCCGCCCGACCCGGCTTGGGCGACGTAGAGCCAACCGTCGGCGCCGACGGTCATGCCGCGCGGATTGGCCAGATTGTCGAGAACGATATCGCTTATCGAGAGGGTCGCGGCAGAGGCCGAACCGCCGATCCCGATCAGCAAGGATGCCACGACACTCGTCATGGCGAACGGACGCGAGAACCCGCAGCGTCCTTCGAAAAACACCTGCACCAGCACTTGAACTTTCCTCCAGATGATCGGCTCGGCATCGAGCCTGTCGGAAGGAAAGCATGCGGCACGAGGCGCGCATAGAACCTAATTCCCGGCCTTCGATGCGGCTGGCTAATTCTTCGCTCCGATGCGCTGGAAGCCGCTCATCCAGCCAAAGCAGGACCAAGCACGCGTCCTGACGGCGATGTTGCGCAAAGCAGCCTCGGGGGTGACTTCTCCCTTTTCCGCCTTTCTTTAGCGGATGGCTTTGATCTCGGCTCGTCCGAGGGCCGAGAAGCGGTTCATGTTGGCGATGCGGATCTGGATTTCGGCAGTTTGGCGGTCGGGATCTTACGACATGATCCTCTCGCCGAAGAGCTTCAGGCAGTTCATCCACTGGCCGGCCGGGCATTGCGCAGTAATGTCCCTAGAGGCTTTGCCTCGACCCGACTTCGGACGTGGTCGCCTGCTAACTTCTTTCAAAGCGCTCTCCTCAGATGCCGGGTTGCCGGTAGGATCTCGTTTCGCGCGGTGGCAGCGGGGCAGTATTTTTTCCAGTCACGGCCATTGCGACGGATCGGCAATATAGCATCAGCGCCTCGATCGATGATGGCGCAATGGCAGCGGCGCGTATCGTAAGCGCCAATCCGCGGTGACCTGCCGATCGTCACTTGCTGCGGGATCTGCCCCAGCAGCTCCGGCAGCAGCGGGCTGTCGCATTGGCGGCTCGAGGTGAACTCGACCGCGCGCATGTCCCCGGAGCCTGCGTCCACGGCAATATGAACCTTCCGTCATTGTCTCCGGCGTGTCGGGCCATGCTTGCGTGCCAACCACTCGCCATTCCCTCGGAACTCGATACCGGTGCTGTCTACTGCCCGAGAGGGGATGAGCAGGTTCAGCGGCTGACCCGATGTGTGATACGGGACCTGCGCCGGGATCCATGCCTGCCGGCGGTACAGCGTCGAATAGTCCGGAACCGGCCAGTCGAGCCCGGTCATCTGGATCAGGCTCTCGACTAGTCCAACTGTCTGGCGAAGCGGAAGACCGAAGAGCACTTTCAGCGTCCGGCAGTCTGGATAGAGGCATCCGAAGAGGTTTCACGCCGTCCCTGCTTGCCGGACTTCTCCGCGTGCCAGAGCATTTCGGGATCGGGCCAGACCGACAGCGAGCCGCGCTTGCGCAGCGCCGCATTGTAGGCAGACCAGTTCATCGTGCGATAGTGGATCTGGGGAGGCTTTGGCATGCCCAGACCCATTGTCAGGAATCGCTCAGTGAATCCCCCTCAGCGAGATGTGCAACAACGCCCATTCCGACGAGGAAGCGCTGAGCGAACGTTACCAAAAGCGTCAATGACGACAGGAATTGAGGACAGCAGCCACCACACAGGAGAAACCCCGCGAGGCGGGCGGCCTACACGGGGTGCAGAAGGACGGGAATCCTTCAGAAACTCTCGAGCTACAACGAGTTTCTAGCACCCCCCAAAGCGCAGACAAGAGAAAACGCACCGGTAGTGCCCCGGCTGGTGGTGTAGGAGGCCGCGCGCGGAGCCCTCGGTGTAGCGTAGCGCGCGGCCGGTGGTG
>NZ_CANLTR010000011.1 GCF_947494055.1 uncultured Jannaschia sp.
TCGCCAACCGCCATCAGGTGTATCAACGCGCCCGTGCTGCCCGCCCCGAGCGGTGGTCAGAAAATACGCGCCGCTGGACGCCGAGCGGCTCCGTCTGGCTCAATCCGGAGCGACCTGAATTAGGGAGCGAAGGTCATGGGGCCGCCGACGCGCTCTCCCAGGAAGCTGGCAGTGGCCCCATGACCGACCCTGCCGAGCGAGCAGCCTGAAAACAAGGACAGGCGACAACTCCTTTGACAAACACCGCGGCTGCAGGTTGACAGGTTCGTACCTGCATGAAATAGGCGCCCGACACGGGCTGGGCAGAGAATCGTCCCGTCCGATCTTTAAAACTTTTGCTCGACAAGGGCACGCCGTCCGAGGTGGTCGCGATCGTACGGGTCGCTGGCCAAGAACGTCCGAGAGGGGACCGAAGGGCGCGATTGAAAAGGAGAGAGCGGATGTTTGCCGTTCTGAAGACCGGTGGGAAGCAGTACCGGGTCGCCGAGGGTGACGTGCTTCGTGTGGAAAAGCTGGCCTGCGAGGCCGGCGAGAAGGTTCAGTTCAACGACGTGCTGATGATCGGCGGGGACGAGGTGCGCGTCGGCTCGCCGCGCGTAGACGGCGCTGCCGTGCAGGCCGACGTGATCGACCAGATCCGGGGCGAGAAGCTCATCCATTTCGTCAAGCGCCGGCGCAAGCACGGCTCGCAACGCACGAAGGGGCACCGGCAATATCTTACGTTGCTGCGAGTGACCGATATCCTCGCTTCGGGTGCGGAGTCCTCTGGCGTCAAGGCGGCCGTCGGGGCCGGATCGATGCCGCGGACGGCGCGCGACTCCGCGGCGGATGCGGTGAAGGCTGCGCCGGCAAAGGCGCGGACCGCGTCGAAAGCGGCTGTTGGCAAGGCGTCCGACCTCGCGGATGATGCGGTCGCGGCTGTCGAAGAGGCAAACGACAGCACATCGACCGTCACCAAGGCCGCTGTGGCTGGTGCAGCCGCCGTCGGGGCCGCTGCGATGGTCGGCGCCGCCGTCGCCGCCTCATCCTCCGGAGAAGAAGTGGGCACCCGCCCGTCGAACCTTATGGACGAGGCAAGGGATGGCAAACCGGACGATCTGAAGAAGATCTCGGGCGTTGGCCCGAAGCTGGAGTCCAACCTGCACGAGCATGGGGTATTCCATTTCGACCAGATTGCCGCTTGGGGTCCGGACGAGATTGCCTACATGGACGAGACGCTGTCGTTCAAGGGACGCATCGAGCGTGACGGCTGGATCGAACAGGCGAAGCGATTCGCCGCAGAACAGGAGTAAGTTAGCATGGCACACAAGAAAGCCGGTGGCTCCTCCCGCAACGGTCGCGACTCCGCGGGCCGTCGCCTTGGCGTGAAGCTCTTCGGCGGCGAACGGGCTGTCGCAGGCAACATCATCGTACGTCAGCGCGGCACGAAATGGTGGCCGGGCGAGGGCGTGGGCCTTGGTCGGGATCACACGATCTTCGCCACGACCGACGGTGCGGTCACCTTCCGCAAGGGGTTCAAGGGTCGCACCTTCGTAAGCGTGCTTACCCAGGCGGAGGCCGCCGAGTAACCCGGACCCGCAGCGGTCGAGAATTTCGGGGGATCGGCGATAACGCCGGTCCCCTTCGTCGTTCTCGGTAACGATTTCTTGGGAGGATCGTCCGATGGAACACTCAGCCTCTGACGGTTCGACGGGTTCGGATCACCGTGAGCCGTCCAGTGCCGCGGTGCGCAAGCGAGAGGTGAGAGCCGTTCAGGCGCGCGATTGCCTGCCGGTATCAAGGCAGAACGCTTATGCGCTTGGCGGTTGCGCCGCCGCGGGACCCGGACGTGCAATCGTGGGTGGCGCAAGCACGGGACGTCCGCAGGCAGAACTCGGGTTTCGTCCCGGACGATAAAGGGGGAACGACATGACGCCGCAAAGTGCACCGCATAGGCTGGATATCGTTAGGACCGAGGATCAACGCGTCCTGACGACCGAACGTCTGATCATTCGGCCCCTTCGTCGATCCGATATGGGCCCGATCGAGCTGCATACCGGCGACCGCCGCCTTGCGAGCAACACGGCCTCGATTCCGCACCCGCTTCCGCCCGGGGCGACGGATGCCTTCGTCACCCGGGTCATGTCCGGCGCGGGCGACGAAACGGTCTGGGCGCTGGACGCCTCGCCGCGGGACATGGGGGAACTCGTCGGCGTGGTCAGTCTGAAGCCCCTGGATCGCGCGCAGTCCGAAATCGGCTACTGGGTCGCGCCGTCGCTCTGGAACACCGGCTTCGCCTCCGAGGCGGTCACGGCGTTGATGGCGGCCAATCCGCTCGGCTCGCGCCAGATCTTCGGCTCGATCTTCCAGGACAACCCCGCTTCGGCGCGGGTGCTCACGAATGCCGGCTTCGACTACATCGGCGATGCCGAGACCTATTGCGTGGCCCGTCAGGCTGTCGTGCCGACCTGGACCTACATGCGCCAGATGGCTTGAGGCCGGTCCGGGCCCGGCGTAAGGGCTGAGCCATGAAGTTCCTCGATCTCACCAAGGTCTATATTCGCTCGGGCGGCGGCGGCTCCGGCGCCGTGTCGTTCCGGCGCGAGAAGTATATCGAGTACGGCGGACCCGACGGCGGTGACGGCGGTCGTGGCGGCGATGTCGTGGTCGAGGCAGTCGAGGGGCTGAACACGCTGATCGACTTCCGCTACCAGCCGCATTTCTTCGCCAAATCGGGGCAGGGCGGCATGGGACGCCAGCGTACGGGCCGGGACGCGGACGACATCGTGATGCGCGTGCCCGTGGGCACCGAGATCCTCGACGAGGACGAGGAGACGGTGATCGCCGACCTGACCGAACCGGGTCAGCGGATCGTGCTCGCGAAGGGCGGCAATGGCGGTTTCGGTAACCTGCACTTCAAGACCTCTACCAACCAGGCCCCGCGCCGGGCAAATCCCGGGCAGCCTGGAGTGGAGCGCACGATCTGGCTTCGGCTGAAGCTCATCGCGGATGTCGGGCTGCTCGGGCTGCCAAATGCGGGCAAGTCCACCTTCCTCGCCGCCACCTCGAACGCGCGGCCGAAGATAGCCGACTACCCGTTCACGACGATCGTGCCCAATCTCGGCGTGGTCGGCGTCGACGGTATCGAGTTCGTCGTGGCCGACATTCCGGGCCTCATTGCGGGTGCGCATGAGGGGCGCGGCATCGGCGACCGGTTCCTCGGTCATGTCGAGCGATCCGGCGCGCTCCTGCATCTCGTCGACGGGACGGCGGCGGACGTGGTGGCGGACTGGCGCACCATCGTGACCGAGTTGGAGATGTATGGCGAAGGACTGGCGGAGAAGCCGCGCCTGACCGTGCTCAACAAGATCGACGCGCTGTCGGAGGACGAGGTCGCGACGCGTCGCGATACCTTGGCCAGGGCTGTGGGCGGCGAGGTCATGGCCATGTCCGGCGTGTCCGGCACGGGCGTGACCGAGGTGTTGCGCGCGCTGCGTGTGATGATCGGCCGGGACGCCGCGGAGGCGACGCCCGAGGAGGGGGATGCGCCGTGGAGCCCGGTCTGAGTGCCGGGCTTCTGACCGCCGCCCGGCGGATCGTCGTCAAGATAGGCTCCGCGCTTCTCGTGGATGCGTCCACCGGCAGGGTTCGGTCGGACTGGTTGCGCGGGCTCGCCGCCGATGTCGCGGAGCTGCGGCGGGAGGGCAAGGACGTCATCCTCGTCTCGTCGGGCTCGATCGCGCTCGGGCGCCACGCGCTCGCGCTCCAGCCTCCGCTTTCGCTGGAGTCGTCGCAGGCCGCCGCCGCCGTGGGTCAGCTGCGTCTGGCGGCGGCCTACGACGAGGTGCTGGCCCCTTCCGCACAGATCCTCCTCACGCTCGACGACAGCGAGGATCGTCGCCGCTATCTCAACATGCGGGCAACCTTCGAGACGCTCCTGTCCCTCGGCGTCGTGCCGATCGTCAACGAGAACGACACGATCGCGACGGACGAGATCCGCTACGGCGACAACGACCGACTCGCCGCGCAGGTCGCGGCGATGGCGGGGGCGGAGGTCTGCGTGCTCCTGTCCGACGTGGACGGGCTCTACACCGCCAATCCCGCGCTCGACCCGGACGCCGTCCATATCCCGGTGGTGGACGAGATCACCGAGGAGATCGCCGCCATGGCCGGAGAGGGCGTGTCGGGCCTGTCGAAGGGCGGGATGATCACGAAGCTCATGGCCGCGCGGACGGCGACGGCGGCAGGCTGCGCGCTCGCCATCACGCGCGGGGGCGACCGTCCGCTGCGGGCGCTTGCCGCCGGTGCGCCGGCGACGTGGTTCACGGCGAAACTCGACCCGCATACCGCCCGGAAGCGCTGGATCGCCGCGATGCGACCGCGCGGGACCGTGGCAATCGACGAGGGTGCGCGGGCGGCGCTGAATGCGGGAAAATCGCTTCTGACCGCGGGCGTGACCTTTGTCGGAGGCAATTTCGGACGTGGCGAGCCGGTTGCGATCGAGGGACCGGACGGACGCAAGCTCGGGCAGGGGCTCATTCGCTACACGGGCGAGGAGGCACGGGCGATCAAGGGCTTGCGGTCGGGCGACATCGCGACGACGCTCGGCTATCCGGGGCGCGCGGCGCTGATCCACAGGGACGACATGGTAATATGAAGGACGCGATCGAGGACGTGCCGGGGTTGATGGCGGAGATCGGCGCCGCCGCGCGGGCCGCGTCGACTGCGCTCGCGACAGCGCCGGCGGAGCAGAAACGGGCGGCGCTCGACGGCGCGGCCGACGCGCTCCGGGCGCGGCGGGACGACGTATGCGCGGCAAATGCGAAGGACATGGCGTTCGGGCGTGACCGCGAGTTGTCGGAGGCCATGCTGGACCGGCTCCGCCTCGACAAATCCCGCATCGAGAGCATGGTCGAGAGCCTTCGCGCCATCGCCGCGCAGCCGGACCCTGTCGGCACCGTGCTCGCGGAATGGGAGCGGCCGAACGGCCTCCGTATCCGCCGCGTGCGCACCCCGCTCGGCGTGGTCGGCGTGATCTACGAGAGTCGGCCGAACGTTACTGCCGATGCCGGCGCGCTGTGCCTGAAGGCGGGGAATGCTGTGATCCTGCGCGGCGGATCGGAGAGTTTCCATTCCTCCCGCGCCATCCACGCGGCGCTGGTCGCGGGTCTGACCGGCGCCGGCCTGCCCGAGACGGCGATCCAGCTCGTCCCCACCCGCGACCGCGCCGCCGTCTCCGAGATGCTGGGCATGGTCGAGCATATCGACGTGATCGTGCCGCGGGGCGGCAAGGGGCTCGTCGGCCTCGTGCAGCGTGAAGCGCGCGTGCCGGTCTTCGCGCATCTCGAGGGGATCGTGCATGTTTACGTGGACCGCTCCGCCGACCCGGCCACGGCCCGCAGTGTCGTTCTCAACGCCAAGACCCGGCGCACAGGGATCTGCGGTGCGGCCGAGTGCCTGCTCGTCCACCGCGACGTTGCGGAAACGCTCGGCGCGGAGATCGTCGCGGACCTGATCGCCGCGGGCGTCGAAGTGCGTGCCGGGCCGGGGCTCGATGGGTCCGTCCCGGCGACCGAGGACGATTGGGGGACCGAGTTCCTCGACTTGAAGATCGCCGCGAAGGTCGTGGACGACGTGCACGACGCGATGACCCATATCCGGCATTACGGCAGCAGCCACACCGACTGCATCCTCGCCGAGGATGCGGATGCCGTCGCCGCCTTCTTCGCCGGGCTCGACAGCGCGATTCTGATGCACAACGCCTCCACCCAGTTCGCCGATGGCGGCGAGTTCGGAATGGGGGCGGAGATCGGTATCGCCACCGGCAAGATGCACGCGCGCGGACCCGTCGGGGCAGAGCAGCTTTGCAGCTTCAAGTATCTCGTCACCGGGAACGGCGCGGTCCGGTCCTGAACCACCAAGAAAAGGCACCCGCATGTCCGAACCCCGCCCGAACCTCGTCCGCCGCACGCCCTTCCCCGACAGCGTGAGCCGCGCCGTCGTCACGCCATTGCAGCCCTCGGTCGTGTATGCCTCGCCCGACCCGGACGCGCTCGACGGGCAGTACGAAGGGCGCTCGCACGGTTACACCTACGGGCGTGAGGGGCATCCGAACGCCGACGTGCTGGCCCGGATGATCGACCGGATGGAGGGCGGCGAAGGCGGAATCATCACCGGCAGCGGCATGTCCGCGGTGACCGCCACGCTGCTCGGCCTGCTGTCGCAGGGCGACCACATCGTCGGCGGCAACCAGCTCTACGGCCGGTCACTGCGGATGATGACGCAGGACCTGCCGCGTTGGGGCATCGACGCGACGCTGGTGGACCCGACGGACGCGGCGGCGATGGCGGCGGCGATCACGCCGGCGACGAAGCTTATCCTCGTGGAGGTCGTGTCGAACCCGACCTTGCGGATCGCGGACATGGAGGGGATCGAGCGGCTCGCGCGGGAGCGCGGCCTGATCCTCGTGGTCGACAACACCTTTACCACGCCCTACGGCTTCCCCGCCTATACGCGCGGCGCCGACGTGGTGATCCATTCGGTGACGAAGCTGCTGGCCGGCCATTCCGACGTGACGCTGGGCTACGTGCTGGCCCGGGACGCGGCGCAGCGGAAGGCGATCTATGACACGAACGTCACGCTGGGCCTCACGCCGAGCCCGTGGGATTGCTGGATGGCGGAACGCGGTCTCTACACGTTCGACATGCGCTTCGAGCGGACGCAGGCCAATGCCGCCGCGCTGGCCGAGATCGTCTCGACGCACGAAGCCGTCGAGCGCGTCCTCTATCCCGGCCGCCCGGACCATCCCGATCACAACCGGGCCGGCGCGCTGCTCGGGCCCAACTTCGGAAACATGTTGAGCTTCCGGCTTCACGGCGGGCGAGAGGCGGCGAACGCGCTGACCCGTGCGGCACCGCTGGTCGCCTTCGCACCGACTCTGGGCGACGTGGGCACGACGCTCTCGCATCCCGCCTCCTCCAGCCACCGCGGCCTGACGCCCGAGGGACGTGCCGCCCTCGGCATCACGGAAGGCTTCTTCCGCGTTTCGGTCGGCTGCGAGCCGCTGGACCTGCTCACCCGCGACTTCACCGCTGCGCTCGACGCCGTCGGCTGATATGCTCGCCGCCGTCCTCGACGCGCTCCTCGAGCCGGCGCTCCTGCTCGACGCGAACGGACGGGTCGCGGTGGCGAACGGCGCCGCGCAGGAACGGCTGGGCGTCTGGGTCGTCGGGCGGTCCTATGTCAGCGTCCTGCGCCAGCCCTCGCTGCTTGCTCCGGTGGAGGACGCCTTCGCCGAAGGCACACCGGGACGGGCGCGCTTCACCCATTCCTCGGGCGAGGTCGAGACGCTCTACGAGGTGCGGGTCAGTCCGTTGCCGGCGCGCAGCGGACAGCGGCAGGTGCTTTTGGTGTTCCGCGACGTCTCCGAGCTCCGCGCCGGGGAATCCATGCGCCGGGACTTCGTCGCCAATGTCAGCCATGAGCTGAAGACGCCGCTCACCGCCATCCTCGGCTTCATCGAGACGCTGCAGGGACCGGCCCGCGACGATCCGAAGGGACAGGCACGGTTCCTCTCCCTCATGGCGCTCGAGGCGTCGCGGATGAACCGGCTGGTCTCCGACCTGCTCTCGCTGAGCCGGCTGGAAGGGCAGTCGCGGCGGCGGCCGACGGATCGGCTGGACCTGATCGTCGTGCTGGGCGAGGCGATCGACCCGATCCGTCCCGGTGCCGAAGCAGAGGGGGTGACGTTCGATCTGCACGGCCCCGACGCGGCCCCCGCGCCGGGCGACCGGGACCAGCTCATCCAGGTTTTCGCGAACCTGCTGGAAAACGCGATCAAGTACGGCGCGCGACCTGGCACGGTCGAGATCGTGGTCGACCGCATCGCGCGGGAGCCGGTGATCCGCGGCCCGGCGTGGCGCATCGCGGTGTCCGATCAGGGACCCGGCATCGCGCCCGAGCATATCCCGCGCCTGACCGAGCGATTCTACCGTGTCGATACGGGACGCAGTCGAGCCACCGGCGGCACCGGATTGGGGCTCGCCATCGTCAAGCACATCGTGAACCGCCACCGCGGCCGCCTCAGGATCGAGAGCGAGCCGGGGCAGGGAACGCGGGTGACGGTGACGCTTCCGGCCGAAATCCGACCGACCGACCCGTTGTCATAAAACCGTTACTTGATCGTCACAAAAGGCAAACATCCGGCGCCTAGCTGGCGGCATCAACGGATGCCGTGGGGCGTTCGTCCTACGTACGGAACATCAGGAGCATTCCATGTCCCTCACCAAGACCGCCATTTCGGGTCTGGCGCTCGCCGCCGTTTCCGCAACCGCCGCCGCCGCGCGCGATCAGGTTCAGATCGCCGGGTCCTCGACCGTGCTGCCCTATGCCTCGATCGTCGCCGAAGCCTTCGGCGAGAACTTCGACTTCCCGACGCCCGTCGTCGAATCGGGCGGCTCCTCGGCCGGCCTGAAGCGTTTCTGCGAGGGCGTGGGCGCGAACACGATCGACATCGCCAACGCCTCCCGCGCGATCCGCGACAGCGAGGTCCAGGCCTGCGCCGATGCCGGCGTGACCGATATCATCGAGGTCCGCATCGGCTATGACGGGATCGTCTTCGCCAGCCAGCAGAACGGGCCCGACTTCGGCGCCTTCACCCCCGCCCAGTGGTACCAGGCGCTTGCCGCCGAGATCCCGGGCGAGGACGGTGCGATGGAGGGGAACCCGAACACGAACTGGACCGACGTCGACGAGAGCCTGCCCGACGCCGAGATCCTGGCCTTCATCCCCGGCACCAAGCACGGCACGCGCGAGGTCTTCGAGGAGAAGGTCATGCTGCAGGGCTGCGAGGATACCGGCGCGATGGAGCGCATGACCTCCGCCGGCATGGACGAGGACGCGGTCGAAGAGGCCTGCATGTCGGTCCGCGCCGACGGGCGCAGCGTCGACATCGACGGCGACTACACCGAGACGCTGGCGCGGATCGAGAGCGACGCGAACGGCGTCGGCGTGTTCGGCCTGTCGTTCTACGAGAACAACACCGACACGCTGAAGGTCGCCACGATGGGCGGGGTCGAGCCCTCCACCGAGACCATCGCCTCCGGCGAGTATCCGGTGTCGCGGCCCCTCTACTTCTACATCAAGGCGGCGCATCTCGCGGCCATCCCCGGCCTGAAGGAATACGCCGAGTTCTTCGTCTCCAACGACATTGCCGGCCCCGGCGGCCCGCTCTCGGATTACGGCCTCGTGCCCGATCCGGAACTGGCCGAGACGCAGGACAAGGTCGCCCAGGAATCGGTGATGAACTGATCGGACCGGGTCGGGGGCGACCCCGGCCCATTCCCACGACGCGTCGGAGACCCAGATGCAAGTTAGCTTCGTCCTCCTGTTCCTTGCCGCCATCGGCACCTTGGCGTTCGTCTTCGCGCGGCATCGGGCCATCGCTTCGGTCGATGGCGATGCGCGTCGGTTGCACAGCCTGCCGACCTATTACGGCCTGAACGGGCTGATCGTGTCGCTCGTCCCGGCGCTGGCGCTGCTCATCGGGTGGATGCTGTTGCAGCCGCTGTTCCTCGAGCGCGCGATCCGCGGCGACCTTTCGAGGGCTGCGCTGCGCGAGGGCACGACCATGAGCCTCGTCGTCTCCGACGTCCGCCGGGTTGCCGACGGGCTCGAATCGGGGCTTCTGGCGCAAGACTTCACCGCGAGCGACTTCGCGGAGGCCACGCCGGCGGAGGTCGGCGCGATGCTGATGCAGGGCGGCACCGCGCTCGGCGCGCCGCTGACGCAGCCGGTGCTCGACGCCGCCAAGGACTACCGCGCGACGAGCCGCACGCTGCGCTGGATCATGGGCATCGCCGTCCTCGCCGTCGCGGTGATCGGCGCGGCCATCGCGATCCACCGCAGCGAAGGCACCTTCCGGGCCCGCAACGTGGTGGAGAAGGGCGTCCTCGCCCTTCTGATGGCGTCTGCCTCGATCGCGATCCTGACGACGCTCGGCATCGTCATGTCGATGCTCTTCGAGACGGCGAACTTCTTCTCGCAATACCCCTTCACGCGCTTCTTCTTCAACGCGACCTGGCAGCCGAGCTTCTCGGGCCGCGGCGGCGCGTCCGAACTCGGCATCCTGCCGCTTCTCTGGGGCACGCTCTACATCTCGTTCATCGCGCTGATCGTGGCCGTGCCGATCGGCCTCTTCTCGGCGATCTACCTGTCGGAATATGCCGGCCGGGCGTTCCGCTCCGTCGCCAAGCCCGCCATCGAGATCCTCGCGGGGATCCCGACCATCGTCTACGGCCTGTTCGCCCTGATCACGGTCGGTCCCCTCCTGCGGGACGCCATCGCTTCACCGCTCGGTCTCGGGAACTCTGCCTCCTCGGTGATGACGGCCGGGCTCGTCATGGGGATCATGCTGATCCCGTTCGTCTCCTCGCTGTCGGACGACATCATCAACGCCGTGCCGCAGGCGATGCGCGACGGCTCGCTGGGCCTCGGCGCCACCAAGTCCGAGACGATCCGGCAGGTCATCGTCCCCGCCGCGCTGCCGGGCATCGTCGGTGCCATCCTGCTTGCCGCGTCGCGGGCCATCGGCGAGACGATGATCGTGGTGCTGGGCGCCGGCGCGGCGGCCCGACTCGACCTCAATCCGTTCGAGGCGATGACGACCGTCACTGTGAAGATCGTGAGCCAGCTGACCGGCGACACCGACTTCAACAGCCCCGAGACGCTCGTCGCCTTCGCGCTCGGGCTGACGCTTTTCGTGATCACGCTGGGGCTCAATGTCCTGGCCCTCTTCATCGTCCGCAAGTACCGGGAGCAGTACGAATGACCGACGCGACCGCATCGGGCGCCGTGCCAAGCGGGGCCGGGCAGGGAAGCCTCCTTGCCAAGGACCAGCGGACGGCGAAGCGCAATGCCGCCGAGGGCCGGTTCAAGATCTACGGGCTGATCGCCGTCTGCATCGGCATCGCCGCGCTGGTGCTGCTCCTGACCTCGATCCTGACGAGCGGCTTGTCGGCGTTCCGGCAGACGACGATCGCGATGCAGGTGACGCTCGACGCGGAACGTCTCGACCCGTCCGGCGTGCGCGACTACGACGAGATGGCCAAGGTGACGACCTTCGGCTACGCGCCGCTCCTGCGCGACGGCCTGCAGGCGACGATCGCCGCTGCGGGGATCGAGACCGAACTGGACCCCGGCGATGCAATGGAGCTGATCTCCGACGAATCCGTCGCGCAGCTTCGCAACCGCGTTCTCAACAACCCGGACCTTATCGGGCAGACCATCGAGGTGAACGTCCTGGCCTCCGGCCGGATCGACGGCTTCTACAAGGGCCGCGTCTCCTATGCGAGCGCCGAACTCGACAGCAATATCAGCCCCGAGCAGTTGCAGCTTGCGGAAGCTCTGGAGGAGCGGGGCGCGCTCAAGACCGGGCTCGACTGGCGCTTCCTCACGGCACCAGATGCGTCCGACACGCGACCCGAGGCCGCGGGCCTGGGCGTCGCGATCATCGGTTCGGCCTACATGATGCTGATCGTGCTCGTCCTCGCCCTGCCCATCGGCGTGGCGGCCAGCATCTATCTCGAGGAGTTCGCTCCGCAGAACCGCTGGACCGACCTGATCGAGGTGAACATATCCAACCTCGCCGCCGTGCCGTCGATCGTCTTCGGCATTCTGGGCCTCGCGATCTTCATCAACTTCGCGGGCCTGCCGCAATCGGCGCCCATCGTCGGCGGGCTCGTCCTGACGCTGATGACGCTGCCGACGATCATCATCGCGACCCGCGCCGCGCTGAAGGCCGTGCCGCCCTCGATCCGCGACGCGGCGCTCGGGCTCGGCGCGTCGAAGATGCAGAGCGTGTTCCACCATGTCCTGCCGCTCGCCATGCCGGGCATCCTGACCGGTACCATCATCGGCTTGGCGCAGGCGCTCGGCGAGACGGCGCCGCTCCTGCTCATCGGCATGGTGGCCTTCGTCCGCGAATACCCGGACACGCCGCTCGACGGCGGTTTCTTCGACCCGGCCACCGCGCTGCCCGTGCAGGTCTTCAACTGGACGCAGCGATCCGATCCGGCCTTCGTGGAACGCGCCAGCGGGGCGATCATCGTCCTTCTCGCGTTCCTCCTTCTCATGAACCTGACGGCGATCTTCCTGCGTCGCCGGTTTGAACGCCGCTGGTAAGGGGTTATCCCATGAACGACATGCGACACATGGAGAGAGCCGTGCGGGTAGACACGACCAAGATCGCCGCGCGCGACGTGCAAGTCTTCTACGGAGACACTCACGCCATCAAGAACGTGAGCGTCGACATTCCCGACAAGACGGTGACTGCGTTCATCGGCCCGTCGGGCTGCGGCAAGTCGACGTTCCTGCGCTGCCTCAACCGGATGAACGACACGATTTCGACCGCACGGGTCGAAGGCCATATCGAGATCGATGGCGAGGATATCTACGACCGCCGCGTCGACCCGGTGCAGCTTCGCGCGAAGGTCGGCATGGTGTTCCAGAAGCCGAACCCGTTCCCGAAGTCGATCTACGACAACGTGGCCTACGGGCCGCGGATACACGGGCTCGCCAGGGATCGCGCCGATCTCGACGGGATCGTCGAGAAGGCGCTTCGTCGGGCCGCGCTGTGGGAGGAAGTGAAGGACCGGCTTTCCGCCGCCGGAACGGGGCTCTCGGGCGGACAGCAACAGCGCCTCTGCATCGCGCGGGCCGTCGCGACCTCGCCCGAGATCCTGCTGATGGACGAGCCGTGCTCCGCTCTGGACCCCATCGCCACCGATCAGGTCGAGAACCTGATCCACGAGCTGCGCGAGAACTACTCCGTCGTGATCGTCACGCATTCGATGTCGCAGGCCAGCCGCGTGAGCCAGAAGACGGCCTATTTCCATCTGGGCGAGCTGGTGGAGTACGGCGAGACCGGCCAGATCTTCACTAATCCGCAGGATATGCGGACCGAGAATTACATCACCGGAAGGATCGGGTGACACCGTGAACCAGAATCCTCACATCTCCAATGCGTTCGACCGCGACCTCGAGGCGATCCAGGCACTCATCATGAAGATGGGCGGCATGGTCGAGGAGGCAATCGACAACGCGACGACCGCGCTGATGGCCAGCGATGCCGATCTTGCTTCGCAGGTCCGCGCGAAGGATCGCGCCATCGACAAGCTCGAGGAGCAGGTGAACGAGGAGGCGGCACGCGTGATCGCCCTGCGTCAGCCGATCGCCTCCGATCTTCGGACGGTGCTGTCGGTGTTCCGCATCTCGGCGGCACTTGAGCGGGTCGGAGATTACGCGAAGAACATCGCCAAACGCACCGAAATCCTCACGGAACTGCACCAGGTCGAGGGTGGCACGGCGTCCCTGCGCCGGATGTCGAAGGCTGTTCAGCTCATGCTCAAGGACGCGCTCGACGCCTATATCCAGCGGGACGCGGACCTCGCGCGGGACGTCCGGGCGCGGGATGCGGAGGTGGACCAGATGTATAACGGACTGTTCCGCGAATACCTAACGCACATGATGGAGGATCCGCGCAACATCACTTCCTGCATGCACCTGCACTTCATGGCGAAGAACATCGAGCGGATGGGCGACCTGATCACCGGCATCGCCGAGCAGGTCGTCTATCTCGTCACCGGAGAGATGCCCGACGACGAGCGGACCAAGGCCGACATGACATCGACGGCCGCGGGCGGGCAGGCGCGCTGACATGGCCGCGCAACCCTCCGTCCTCGTCGTCGAAGACGAAGCGCCGCAGCGGGAAGTCCTGGTCTACAACCTGGAGGCCGAAGGCTACGACGTGCGTCAGGCGACCTCCGGCGGCGCGGCGCTCGACCTCGCGCGGGAGGATCATCCGGACCTCGTCCTGCTCGACTGGATGCTGCCCGAAGTTTCCGGCATCGAGGTGTGCCGTCAGTTGAAGGCCGCGGCGGAGACCCGCGCGATCCCGGTCATCATGATCTCCGCCCGTTCGGAGGAGGTGGACCGGGTCCGCGGCCTCGAGATCGGGGCCGACGATTACATGGTGAAGCCCTATTCGGTCGTCGAATTGATGGCGCGCATCCGCACGCAACTACGACGCGTTCGTCCGGCCTCGATGGGGGAGCGGCTGGAATTCGAGGATGTTCTCGTCGACACCGCCGAGCACCGCGTCTTCCGCGCCAGTCGCGAGCTGCATCTCGGGCCGACCGAGTTCCGCCTCCTGACCACGTTCATGGAGCGGCCGGGAAGGGTCTGGTCCCGCGACCAGCTTCTGGACCGGGTCTGGGGCCGCGACATCTACGTGGACAGCCGGACGGTCGACGTCCATGTCGGACGCCTGCGGAAAGCGCTGCGCAGTTCGGGCGAGGCGAGCGATCCGATCCGGACCGTGCGCGGCGCCGGCTACGCGCTCGGCTGAGCTTCAGACGGCTCGCCCGAACCCGTCCGCGCAGGCAAGTCTCAGCAATCGAGCACGATGTCCGTGAGCGGCCGGCTGACGCAGGGCAGGATGAAGCCCCGGTCGATCTCCCGCTGACGGATGCCGCCGTCATGGGCCATCGTGACTTCGCCGGAATGCTTGAAGGTCTTGCACGTCCCGCACATGCCCCGCGCGCAGGACGACGGTAGTGGCAAACCCGCTGCCTTGACCGCGCCAAGGATGGTCGTCGTCTCGGCGCAGTCGAAGGTCCGACCCGTGCGCGCGAAGGTCACCGTGCGGACCGGCGTGTCGGCCCCGGCCGCGATTTCCTCGGCTGGAGAGGAGAAGTCGAAGCTCTCCTCGCCGTAGCGCTCGGGCGGCACGCCGGCGCCGAGCGCGGCAGCGCGGACCATCTCCATGAAGCCGCGCGGGCCGCAGCACAGGACGGTCCGTTCCGCGAGGTCGGGAACGATGCGCGTCAGCACCGTTTCGTCGAGTCGCACGGAATGAGGCTCCCGCGTCGTCGTCGGCACGACCGAGAGCCGGGGCATGCGGCGGATCAGCGACTGCAACTCGTCGGTGGCGATGAACTCCCCGGCGGTTGGTGCGACCTGCACCAGCACCGCATCGAGGTCGATGCCGCGGTCGGCCGCCGTGCGCAGGATCGACAGCATCGGCGTCACCCCGCTGCCGGCGGCGAGGAGGGCATAGCGATCGTCGGGCCAAGCCACGGGGCCGAAGCGTCCCGACGGCCCGAACGCCTCGATCACCGCGCCGGGCGTCATCGCGTCATGCAGTCGCGCGGCGCCCGCGCCCGCCTGCCGTTTGACGGTGATCTCGATGCCCCCGTCCCGCGCGGCGGAGGAGGCGATGGTATAACAGCGCTCGACCGTGCCCGCCTCCGTCTCGATGCGGAAGGTCATGAACTGACCGGGATCGTGCTCGATCCGGCTGCCATCCTCGGGGACGAGGAAGAAGGTCCGGACGCCCGGAACCTCGTCCCAGGCGGCCCGGCAGACGAGCCGGCCCCAGCGGTCGGGCGGAAAGCGGCGGCGGCGGCGGGCATTCCAGAGGGCGAGGTCGACCTCGGTCATCCGGCGTATCCGTGCGCCGTCATGCGGTCGACATACCAGGTCGCGAATTCGTCGAGCGCGCGTTCGGTGTACCGGGAATAGGGGCCGGGCCGGTAGCCGGCGGAGGAGACGCCCTGATGGGCGAGCCCGACCAGATGCGCGTCCTCCGCGTTGGTCGTCCGCCAGACCGAGGTGAGGTTCTCGAGGTCGTAATCCTCGCCCTCGACCGCATCCTTGTGGACGAGCCACTTGGTGCGAACGAGGGTCCGGTCGGGCGCGATCGGATAGGCCGAGATGATCACGGCGTGGTCGGCCATGATATGTTTCCAGGAATTGATGCCCCAAAGATGCATGTCCCCCATCCAAGGCTTGTCCGCCTGCCCGAGCGGCAGCGACACGGCGGCACGGGTATCGAGCGTCTGGCTCTCGCCCAGCCCCGCGATGATCAGACGCTGCGTGCGGAAGTTGGTGGGCCAGCCGACCGTATGCTCGACGGCGGCGTGATCCATCCCTTCCTTGTCCCAGTATTCGTCGTAACGGGCATAGGCGTCGAGAAGGGCGTTCGCCTCGGCGCGCTCGCTCTCGGTCAGGCCCTCGGGGTCGTAGCCGAAATCGGCGGCGTGGAAGGACAGCGACAGCTGCGGATGGTTCGACGCGCAGTGATAGCACTCGCGGTTGTTCTCCATCGTCAGCTTCCAGTTGCCCGCCTCGACGATGTCCTCCTCGAAGGCGATCTTCGCGTTCGACAGGTCGTAGGGCGCGAGCCGCGGCGCCATCACGCGGGCCAGTTCGTCGATATCCGCGGGCGGGTCGTCCGACAGGCAGGCATAGAGGATGCCGCCCACGTTGCGCAGCGCGACCGGCTTCAGGTGATGCAGGTCGCGGTCGAAATCGACGCCCATATGTGGCGCCAAGGCCAGGGCACCGTCGAGGTCGTAGGTCCACTGGTGGTAGGGGCAGACGAGCTTGCCCACGACCGACCGTCCCGGCGGGACCAGCCGCGCGCCACGATGCGAGCAGACGTTGTGGAAAGCACGCAGTTCGTCGTCGTCGTCGCGCAGGATGACGATGGAGGAGGGGCCGATATCGAGCGAGATCACGTCGCCCGCTTCTGCGACGTCGCAGGCCACGCCGACGGCGATCCAGTGCCGCGAGAAGATCGCGTCGCAATCGGCGCGCCAGGCATCCGGCGAGGTATAAAGCCCGGCGGGCAGGGTATGCCCCGGCGCGCGGGCCGCCAGCAGCGGCGCCACGGGGGAGGCCACGGGTTTGTCCATCAGCATCGTCGCAAGCTCCTTCGCGCTTGCAGAAACGATATCGCCGCAGCGTGGCATCGCAACGGCACAAATGTTCCGGGATTCATACGCTGGGCTCATGGATTCGACGGGCGTTTCGGTTAGCCTCACTGCGAAATTCGCCACCGGCAGGTCCCGTCATGCATCGCCTTCGCCGCTCCCTGCCATCCCTGACCGCGCTGACCGCATTCGAGGCGGCGGCGCGCCGGGAGAGCTTCACGGTTGCTGCAGACGAGCTCGGCGTGACGCAAGCCGCGGTCAGCCGCCGCGTAAAGGCGCTCGAGGCGGAGGTCGGACAGACGCTCTTCGACCGGTCCCACCGGCGGGTCCGCCTGACCGAAGCGGGGCAGACGCTGTACGCGGCAGTGGCGGCGTCCTTCGACGATCTGGCGCAGACGGTGGACGGGCTACGTCTGCGGGCGGCCCTGCTGACCGTGGCGGTCTCGGTCGCCTTCGGACATTTCCGCCTGCTGCCCGCGATCTCCTCGTTCCAGACGGCCTCGCCGGAGATCGATCTGCGCGTGATCTCCGAGGATGCGTGGAACGCGCCGGACGATCGCCAGATCGACGTGGCGGTGCGTTACGGCAAGCCGCCGTTCCGCGGGATGCGCGTGGCCGGGTCGATCGCGGAGACGGTCGTGCCGGTCGCGGCGCCGGACGTCGCCGCGCGGATCGGCCCGCTGACGCTCGACAGCCTCGCCCGGCGCGGCGACATCCGCAAGATCGAGAGCGCCTCGCCCGAGCCGAGCTGGCTCGACTGGGCGGGATGGCTGGCGCAGAGCGGCTGGCACGCGCCGTTCGAGCCGGCGCGGCTTCGCTTCAGCGGCTATTCCGACGCGGCCTATGCGGCGATCGCCGGCCAGGGCGTGGCCCTCGGCTGGACGAGCCTGCTGGAACGCCCGCTGGCCGATGGCCGTCTCGTGGCGCTCGACGTGCCGGCGCTCGTCCCGGCGGAGCGGCACTACGTGCTGATCCCCGAACACAAGCGCGTCACGCCCGAGGCGGACGCGTTCATCCTGTGGATCGAACAGAGGGCCGGTGATTCCGATCGGGGCGGCGGGACCGGCTAGATCGAGGCCCAGTCGGTGAAACGGACCGGGGTCGGTCGCGGCTTGCGCGGCGGCGGCGATACGGGGGCGGTCGACTGGGCGGAGGCTTGCTGCGTCATGGGTGAGATCCGGTAGAGGAGGGCGATCCGGACATGCATCGCAAGCAGAAGTTTTTGAGGGCTTAATTTTGTCGAAACTAGGGTCGACCTCCGCAATCCGTGTCAAATCCGATACAGGGCTATTCCGCCGCGCGGAGCGGCGGCACGCTTTCACGATCGGTGACGACCGCGATCGCCGGCTCCGTCGCACGCGTGTCGTCCGTTCGGCTCGACCCGTCCGCGGCCCAGAGCAGCGTCGGCACCGCGACCCTGCGGGCCTGCCGCCGCAGGAGCCAGTCCGCGCCCGACCGGCTCGCCCGGTCGAACCCAATCCGTCCCATCAGGCGGAAGGCCGCGCGCAGATAGGCAGCCAGCCAGACCCGCACGGCGAGGAGGGCCGGCGTGACGACAAGCGTCAGCACCGTCGCCACGCCGAGCCCCCAGACCACGGCGGTGGCGAGCTGAATCCACCACAGGGCCGTGGGCGATCCGATCGAGTATCCGCCCGCGGCGAAGTCGAAGCTCAGCCCGAACATCATCGGCGCCAGCCCCGCCATCGTCGTCAGCGTCGTCAACAGGACCGGTCGGATCCGGTCCTCGGCCGTGCGCGTGATCGCCTCGAGGCGGGGCATGTAGCGGGCGTATTCCTGATAGGTGTCGATCAGGACGATGTTGTTGTTCACCACGATCCCGGCCAGCGCGACGATGCCCGTGCCGGTCATGATGATCGAGAATTGCTGATCCATGACCAGCATTCCGATCAGGACACCGGTGGTCGACAGCACGACGGCGAGAAGGACGAGGGCGGAATTGTAGAAGGAATTGAACTGCGCGAGCAGGATCACGAACATCAGCCCGAGCGCGCCGAGGAACGCATTGCCGAGGAAGGCCATGCTCTCGGCCTGCTCCTCTTGGTCGCCCGTCCATTCCCAGGCGACGCTTGCGGGCAGCAGGTCCTGCGTCTCGAGCGCCCGGGTCAGCGCGCCGATCCGTTCATCCGCCGTCACGGGCAGGATCGTGGCCCGGCCCGCCGCGACCGCCTCCGCCAGCGCCGGGGGATCGTCGGAGGCCATGATCGCGTAGGCCGTTCCGTCGGCGCCGCGCAGGGTGGCCTCCGTGGCGACCTCCTCCGTGCGGAGAATGCCCAACGGCGCGCCGTCCCCGGCCGTGGCCGCCAAAAGCCCCGGGGCCACGTCGGCCTTCACGTCGAAGAAGCGCTGCGCGTCGACCCGGTCGATCTGCGCGAGCCGGGGGACGGCGCGGCGCGTGATGAAGTTTGCGAGCGGGACCAGCCCGTCATTCGTGCGGACCTTCAGGTTGTCGAGCGTCGCGAGGAGGCGATCGGCCTCGGGCAGCCGCATGCGGATGTCGATCTCGTAGTCGGAGCTGTCGACCCGCATCGTGTCGAGGAGGATGCCGCGCGTGACGAGTTGCACCATCGCACCCACCGTCGCCACGTCGGCCCCGAAGCGGCCCGCCTTCTCCACATCGACATCCACCTCCCAGTCGATGCCGGGGAGCGGCAGCGAATCCTCGATGTCGATCAGTCCGGGCATTGCCTCGAAACGGGCGCGAATGTCCGCCGTCGCCTGCAACAGCGCATCCCAATCGTCGCCCGTCAGGCGAAGGTGGATGGGTTTGGCCGCGCCGGGGCCGCGATCCTGTTGCGTGAGGTCGACCTTGGTGCCCGGCAGGTCCCGCAGGCGCGCCAGGAGCGTCTCGCCGATCCGGTCGCCGTCGAAGGCGGGATCGACGACGTTGCGGCGGACCGTGACCCCGAACAGCGTGAACCACGGCTCCGAGACGGTCGGCCGCTCCTCCCATCGGACCATCTCGATCTGGATCTGCCCAATCGTGTCGTTCGGTGGCCCGTTCGCCGGCCCGCCCGAGGATAGGCCCCCGTCGCCCGCGAAGGCGAAGGCGGAGTCGATGCCCGGCGTCTGCAGAACGATGCGCTCCGCCCGGCGCAGAAGCGCGTCCTTCTCCTCGAGCGACAGGTTGCCGCGGGCACGGATGAAGATGTTCGCCTGCTCCAGCTCGCTCTCGACGAAGAATTCGACCCCGGCATTGTTGCGGCCGTAATAGGCGAAGACCGAGGCGACGGTGATCGCCACGGTGGCGATCGCGACGACCGGGCCGATCGGGTTGCCGACGATGAGGTTGATGAACCACCCGAACGGCCGACGCTGGCGGCCCGACTGGACACGGCCCGCGCGCACCGGCCGGGCGACTGCGCCCAACGTGATCGAAACCGCGATCAGCCCGGCGACCACGGCGAAGGCGCTCAATGTGGAGATCAGGGCACCCGGCGCGGCGGTCAGATGACTTGGCAGCAAGAAATTCGGGTTCAGCGTTTGCAGGATGGCCGCCGCGAGCAGCAGCGCGGCGACGCAGGCAAGGGCGAGCCGGATCGGCAGGCCGAACATGCGTCGCAGGCCGTTCGAGGCCCGTCCGAACGCCCGCGAGATCCGCCCCGCGACACCGCCGAGCACCGGCAGGTAGACGAGCGCCACCACGAGCGAGGCGGACAGCACGAAGATGATCGTCACCGGCAGCATGCCCATGAACTCGCCGGCGATGCCCGGCCAGAACAGCATCGGCAGGAAGGCGCAGAGCGTGGTCGCCGTCGACGAGATCACCGGCCAGAACATGCGCCGCGCCGCCTCGGTATAGGCCGACATCGGGCCGGAGCCCTCGGCGATGCGCTTGTCGGCGTATTCGACGACGACGATCGCGCCGTCCACCAGCATTCCCACGGCGAGGATCAGTCCGAACATGACGATGTTTGAGATGGTGATTCCGACGACCGCCATGATCGCGAAGCTGAGCAGGAACGAGGTCGGGATCGCGAAACCCACCAGCAGTGCCGACCGGGTTCCCAGCGTCCCGAGAACCACAACCATGACGAGCGCGATGGCGGTCAGAACCGATCCTTCGAGTTGCTGCACCATCGACTCGACCGTCTTTGACTGGTCGAGCGTGACGGTGACGTCCACGGCCTGCCGCAGCTCCTCGGGCCAGGTGGCCGTCTCGGCGGCGATCTCCTCGCGGACCTCGGCGGCGGTGTCGATGATGTTGAAGCCCTTCCGCTTGACGACCTGGAGCGCCACGGTCGTCTCGCCGTTGTAGCGGGCCGTGCCCTCTCGGTCCTGATAGGTCAGGTTCACCTGCGCGAGGTCGCCCAGCGTGATGACGCGGTCGCCATCGGTCTTGACCGGCAGGGCGTAGACGTCGGCGGGGGTCTCGAAGCTGCCCGGGATCTTGACGGGGAACGCGCCCGAGGCGGTCTCCACCGAGCCGGTCGCGACGAGCAGGTTGTTGTTCGTGACCACCTGCACGAGTTCGCCCGCCGTCACGTTGTAGGCCTCGAGCGCCAGCGGGTCGATCAGGACTTCCAGCATCTCGTCGCGATGCCCGGCGAGTCCGGCCTCGAGGATCGGCGGCATCGCCTCGAGCCGGTCCTGCAGGTCTTCGGCCAGCCGGAGCAGCGTGCGCTCCGGCGCCAAGCCCGAGAGCGAGACGATCAGGATCGGAAACTCGGAGAAGTTGATCTCGTTGATCGTGTACTGCTCGGCCCCGTCGGGGAACTCGGCCTCGGCCTGTCCCATCTTGTCGCGCACGTCGGCGATGGTGGCGTTCTTGTCCCAGCCGAACTCGAATTCGAGCGCGAGCCCGGCATAGCCTTCCGACGCCGTGGCCAGCATCGTCTCGAGCCCGTCGATCTCCTTGAGGCGGGTCTCCATCGGCTTGAGGAGCAGCTTCTCGGAATCCATCGAGGAGATGCCGGGGAACGGCACGGAGATGAAGAGGCCCGGAATGTCGATATCCGGCTCGCCCTCCTTCGGCAGCGTCCAGTAGGCGAACCCGCCGGCGAGGATGGACAGCGCGACGAAGGCCAGCACCATGCGGGCCCGGCCGGCGGCCCAGTCGACGATCCCGATCATTGCGCGTCCTGCGCGAAGCTCACCCGGACGGGCACGCCGTCGGTGACGTATTCCTGTCCCACGGTGATGATCTCGACCTGCTCGGGCAGTCCGGCGAGCAGCACGCCCTCCACCGTGTCGCGGACGAGCGAGACTTCGGCGAAGCCGGCCCGGTCGTCCTCGACGATCCGCACGCCGAGACGCCCCTGATCGTCGAGCGTCATGGCGGAGGCGGGGACGAGATGCGCGATCGTCGGTGGCGTCTCGATCACGATCTCGGCGGTCTGGCCGTCCCGGATGGCGAGGTCGCCGTTCGGAACGGTCACCTCGACCCGGAAGGTTCGGGTCAACTCGTCGGCGGAGCGGCTCAGGAACGTCACCTGGCCCTCGGCCGTGCCACCGGACGCCAGACGCGCCCGGGCCGGCGCGCCGGGCTCGACACGGTCCACCTGCGCCTCGGGCAGGAAGCCCACGAGCTTCATCGGGTCGAGCTGTACGATGTCGGCGCAGGGCGAGCCCGGTTGCAGCAGCGTGCCGATCTCGGCGGTATCGCTTTCCAGAAGTCCGGCAAAGGGCGCCTCGATCGTCAGCTTCTCGATATCCAGCCGCGCCCGCTCCACCGCGGCCTCCGCCGCCTGCACGCCGGCCCGCGCCGATTCGATGCCGGCCCGCACCGTCTCGCGCCCCGTCGAGGTCGCGGTCACCCCGGCCTCGGCGGCCCGCAGGGCGGCCTGCGCGTTGGCGAGGCTCGTCTCGGAGGAGAAACCGCGTTCGGACAGGCGGCTCGCTGCGTTCTGGTTGAGCCGCGCCTCCTCCAGCCGCGCCTGCGCCTCCGCGATCCGGGCCTCGGTTTCGGGCAGCCGCGCCTCCGCTTCGGGAACGCGCGCCCGGGCTTCGGCGAGCCGCGCTTCCGCCTCCGACAAGGTCGCGCCGCGCGAACCCGGGTCGAGCTCGCATAGGACCTGACCGGCCTCGACGAAGGCTCCCTTTCGCAGCGGCTCGGAAAGGACGGCGCCGGTCGTCTCCGACATCACGGTGACCTCGCGCGCGGCCTGCGACTGTCCACGGACGAGAACGCCGTCCGGAACCTCCCGCGCCCGCGAGCGTATCGCGACGACACGGACCGGCTCCGCCGAGGCCGCGTCGGCTTCGACGATGGGAGCGGGGCGCCGGCCGGCATTCGTATCTGCAGCGACCGGCGGGGAATCACCGGTCATGCCGTAGGCGAGGCCGAGCAGCGCGTCGCGTTGCAGGACCACGGCATAAAGGGCCACGCAGACGAGGATGGCGGTGATCAGGGGGAACAGGCGCATCAAGAGCCCTTCTAGCAGGCTTCTCGGTCGATCCGCACGAACCTGTCTCGAACGTTGCGCCGACCGAAACATCTTAGCAACGCGACAGCAAAAGACAAGCTGCGTGGTCCCGACGCTATTCCGGGTTGGCGCATCTGGCGGCCTGCGCTAGAAGCGCCAACGCGAGCGACGAGGATCAGTGGCGATGTCCAACCCGGAAAGCTTCATCGACGAGGTCACCGAGGAGGTGCGCCGCGACCGCCTCTACGGGACGATGCGTCGCTGGGGCTGGCTTGCCATCCTGATCGTGATCCTGCTCGTCGGTGGCGCGGCCTTCGCCGAATGGCGTCGTGCCCAGGCCCAGGCGCGGGCCCAGGCTTTCGGGAGCGCCGTGCTCGATGCGCTGGACGGCGAGGATCTGACGGCAAGGCGCGCGGCACTGGGCGAGGTCGCGCCGGCGGACGATGGGCAGGCGGCAATCCTCGCCCTTCTGCGCGCGACGGCGGCATTGAACGCGACGGAGGGCGGGGCCGACGACGCGGCGGCGCGGGCACATCTTCTCGAGGTCTCGGAGATGGCGGACGTGCCGGCGGCCTATCGCGACCTTGCTCTGCTCAAGCTCATGCTGGTCGACGGGACGGGCGAGGCGTCGCAGGATGCCGCGATCCTCGAGGCGCTGGCCGCGCCCGGTGCGCCCTATCGTCCGATGGCGGTGGAGCTGCAGGCGCTGATGGCGCTCGAGGCGGGCGACGAGGCGACCGCGCTGACGTTGCTGCGGGCCCTGACCGAGGACGCGGAGGCGACGGAGCCCCTGCGCCGCCGTGCCACGCAACTGATCGTCGCGCTGGGCGCGACGCCGGAGCCGGCGTGACGCGCGGGCGACGCCGGATCCGAACGGGATCGCAGGGACGGCACGAGCCGGGTTCGCCGACATGAGAGCGTTCGCCTGCACTCTCCTGTGCGCCTGTCTCGTGCTCGCGGGTTGCGGCGACGACGAGGCGATCCTGCCAGGCGAGCGGCTTCCCGTGCGCGCGGGCGGTCTCGACGGACTCGGTGTCGTCGCCGCGGCGTCTGACACCGCCGGCGGAGCCGTTTCGGCACTCGCCTTGCCGGCGCCGCGGACGCTCGCCGACTGGCCGATGCGCGTCGGCAACCTGCGCAACGACCCGGATCATGCGACGCTGTCGCCCGCGCCGCGCCGCATCTGGTCGAGCGATATCGGCGCCGGCGATACCCGCCGGCAGCGCCTGACCACGGACCCGGTCTCCGACGGCGCGCGCATCTTCACGCTCGACGCGAAGGCCGGTGTCGCGGCCACGTCGGTCTCGGGGTCGCGGCTCTGGTCGCGCGACCTCGTCCCCCCCCTCGAACGCGCGGATGACGCGTCG
Source organism: uncultured Jannaschia sp. (assembly GCF_947494055.1). Lineage (GTDB taxonomy): Bacteria > Pseudomonadota > Alphaproteobacteria > Rhodobacterales > Rhodobacteraceae > Jannaschia. The sequence goes on from NZ_CANLTR010000011.1 coordinate 24,502, forward strand.
GGCGGCGGTCTCGCCGTGGTCGACGGCACGCTGTACGTCACGACGGGTTTCGGCGAGTTGCACGCGCTCGATCCCGCGACGGGGCGGACCCGCTGGGTGCAGCGTCTCGACGCGCCGATCACCACGCCGAAGGTCGCGGGCGGCCTTGTCTACGTCGTCAGCCGCGACAACCGCGCCTGGGCGCTCGATGCGAGCGACGGGCGCATCCGCTGGGAGCTTCCGGCCGCGCCTGCGCCGTCGGTCATGGCGACCTCGCCGGCGCCGGCGGTAACCGACCGGTCCGTGATCCTGCCCTTCGGGTCGGGCGAGATCGTGAACGCCCTGCGCGAGAGCGGCACCCGCCTCTGGGGCGCGAATGTCGGCGGCGCGCGCCGCGGCGTGGCCTACAACACGGTCGGCGACATCACCGGCGATCCGCTCGTCGCTGTCGGAACGATCTATGCGGGCACCTCGGCGGGCCGGATGATTGCGCTTTCCGAGGCTTCGGGCGAACGGCTCTGGACGGCGGGCGAGGGGGCCATGTCCCCTTTAGTCCTTGCCGGCGGATCGCTCTTCGCGGTGACGGACCGGGCGCAGCTTCTGCGGATGGACGCCGTCACCGGTGCGGTGATCTGGCGGACGGACCTTCCGCTCTACCGCACAGCTAGGCTGAAACGGCGGCAAGGGATGTACGCGCATTTCGGACCCGTGCTCGCCGGCGGGCGGCTCTGGATCGCCTCCTCCGACGGGGCGCTTCGCGGCTTCGATCCGGTGACGGGCGCGCTGGCGAACAGCATCGAACTGCCCGACGGCGCCGCCTCGCGGCCGATCGCGTTCGGGAATGCCCTCTACGTCGTGGACCGCTCCGGGACGCTTCACGCTTTCCGTTGAGGGCCGGATGCGTTAGGCGCCGCCTCTGAGTTCCGGAGCGCGTCCATGTTCACCCTTGCCATCGTCGGCCGACCCAATGTCGGCAAGTCCACCCTGTTCAACCGTCTCGTCGGTCGCCGCCTGGCGCTCGTCGATAATCAGCCGGGGGTGACGCGCGATCTGCGCGAGGGGTCGGCGCGGCTGGGCGATCTGCGCTTCACGGTGATCGACACGGCCGGGCTCGAGGAGGCGACAGACGACAGTCTGCAGGGCCGGATGCGCCGCCTGACGGAGCGGGCGGTGGACATGGCCGACGCCGCGCTCTTCGTCGTCGATGCCCGCACGGGCATCACGCCCGCCGACGAGGTCTTCGCCGACATCCTGCGCCGCAAGGGCCATCCGGTGCTGCTCGCCGCCAACAAGGCCGAAGGGCGGCAGGGCGAGGCCGGGATGTTCGAGGCGTTCTCCCTCGGGCTGGGCGAGCCCGTCGGCATCTCGGCCGAGCATGGCGAAGGCATGGCCGATCTCGCGGCAATGCTGCGCCCGTTGATCGCCGAGAAGGACGTGGCGCCTGCCGAGGAGGCCGAGGCCGATATCGACCTAGAGGAAGACGACGAAGGCGAGGAGGCCGACTGGGCACCGACCGAGAAGCGTCCGCTCAAGATCGCCGTCGTCGGGCGACCGAACGCAGGCAAGTCCACGCTCATCAACCGGATCATCGGCGAGGAGCGCCTGCTGACCGGACCGGAGGCGGGGATCACGCGCGACTCGATCTCGCTGAACTTCGACTGGGAGGGGGTGCCGACGCGCCTCTTCGACACGGCCGGGATGCGCAAGCGTGCCAAGGTCGTCGAGAAGCTGGAGAAGCTGTCGGTCTCCGACGGCCTCCGCGCGGTCAAGTTCGCCGAGGTGGTCGTCGTCCTCCTCGACGCGGAGATCCCGTTCGAGACGCAGGATCTGCGGATCGCCGACCTTGCCGAGCGCGAGGGTCGGGCGGTCGTCGTCGCGGTGAACAAGTGGGACCTAGAGGAGCACCGGCAGGAAAAGCTCGCGCATCTGAAGGAGCAGTTCGAGCGGTTGCTGCCACAGCTTCGCGGCGCGCCGCTCGTGACGGTCAGCGCACGGACGGGGCGGGGGCTCGATCGGCTCCACGCCGCCATCGTCAAGGCACACGAGACGTGGAACCGGCGCGTTCCGACGGCCGCGCTCAATCGCTGGCTGACCGGCATGCTGGAGCAGCATCCGCCGCCCGCACCGCAGGGACGCCGCATCAAGCTGCGCTACATGACGCAGGTGAAGACGCGGCCGCCGGGCTTCGTCGTGATGTGCTCGCATCCCGAGGCCATCCCGGAAAGCTACACGCGTTATCTCGTGAACGGTCTGCGGCTCGACTTCGACATGCCGGGCACGCCGATCCGACTGCATCTGCGCGGGCAGAGCGACTCGAACCCATACAAGGGCCGCAAGCGGGCCGAGCCATCGCGCCTGCGCAAGCACACGCACGGGCGCCGCGCCGATTGAGGCGGCAGGCGGCCCGTGGGGCCGCCTGCTATGGAATCAGCCGTTCGCTTCGCGGATCTTCTCGGCGGCGTCCTTGTCGTAGGCCACGCCGTTCTGTTCCAGCATCGTGTCGAGTTCGCCCGAGAGGGTCATTTCCACGATGATGTCGCAGCCGCCGACGAACTCGCCCTTCACGTAGAGCTGCGGGATCGTCGGCCAGTCCGAGTAATCCTTGATGCCCTGCCGGATCTCCGCGTCCTCGAGCACGTTCACGTCCGAGTAGTCCACGGCCATGTAGTTCAGCACGCCGGCCACCTTGGAGGAGAAGCCGCATTGCGGCATCGCCTTGGTGCCCTTCATGAACAGGACCACGTCCTTGGCCTTCACCATCTCGTCGATCGTCGTCTTGGTATCGGTCATCGCTTCAGCTCCTGTGTTTGCCGCGCCGTCCGGGGACGAAGGCGCGCGCGTATTCCTGGGGGTCCTTCGGAACGCGGGTGACGGACTGGTTGCCGCCGCCCACGCCCGAGAAGTAGTCGCTCTCGATCTCGGTATATCCCTCGCCGGGCGCGACGCCACGGGGGCGGCCGCCATCGTCCCGACGGGCCTCGGCGCGCAGCACCCAGATCGCCCGCCCCACCAGAAGCAGGACGATGAAAAGCGCCAGATATGCCGAGAGCGTCGTCAATCGGGCGCCCGGGTCGTCAGGGCCAGGGCGTGCAATTCGCCCGAGGGACCGTCCATCCGGCCCTTCAGGGCCGCATAGACCTCTCGTTGTTGCGCCACGCGCGATTTGCCTTTGAAGGAGGCGTCCACGACCTCGGCGGCGTAGTGGTTGCCGTCGCCCGCAAGGTCGGTGATCGTGATCTTCGCCTCCGGAAAGCTCTCGCGGAGGAGCGCCTCGATGTCGTGCGCCTGCATCGCCATAATCGGTCCTTTCCCCGTTTGCCTCTAGCTAGGCAGGCCAAGTCGCCGGGGCAAGCCGGTCGCGGTCCGACATGCCCGCGATCAAGCGAAGAGGGTGGCGAAGGTCGAACGGTAGAGGGAGGAGAGCTCGCCGAACGGTGCCTCCGTCGCGCCGAGCCGAACGACATCGCCCCCGAACTGGCCCACCATCGTCAGCGGCAGGCTTGCTTTCCCCGCCGCGACCATCAGCGCCTCGGCGGCGTCGAAGGTGCAGGCGATGAGGTAGCGGCCCTGATCCTCCCCGAAGAGCGCGGCCGTGCCGGTGACGTCGAGCGTCACGCCGACGCCGTGCGCCTCGGCCAGCGTGAAGGCGGCGAGCGCCAGCCCGCCGTCGGAAAGGTCGGTGCAGGCGTGGATCGCGGCGCGGTTGGCGAGGATGAACTCTCCCCGGGCGCGTTCGACTTCGAGATCGACCGGTGGCGCGTCACCCTCGTGGCGGTCGAAATGCTCGGCCAGGAGCGCGGAGCAGCCGAGATGCGTTCCGCTCTCGCCGAGCAGCAGCGCGAGCATCCCGTTCTCCACCCGGTGCGCGATCCGGTCGGAGAGATCCTCGATGAGCCCGACCGCGCCGATCGTGGGGGTCGGGTCGATCCCGGTGCCGTCCGTCTCGTTGTAGAGGCTCACGTTGCCCGACACGATCGGCATGTCGAGCGCCGTGCAGGCCTGCCCGATCCCGTCGAGCGCGCCGACGAACTGGCCCATGATCTCGGGCTTCTCCGGGTTGCCGAAGTTGAGGTTGTCGGTCGTGGCGAGCGGCCGGGCGCCCTTGGCGATCAGGTTGCGATATGCCTCGGCCACCGCCTGCTTGCCGCCCTCGACCGGGTTCGCCTTGACGTAGCGCGGGGTTACGTCGGCGGTGAAGGCAAGGCCGCGATCGGTGCCGTGGACGCGCACGATGCCGCCGTCGAGGCCAGGCCGGGAAACCGTGTCTCCCATGACCTGCGTGTCGTATTGCTCGACCACCCAGTCCCGCGCGCAATAGTTCGCGCTGCCGACGAGGGCGCGAAGACCCTCGATCGGGTCTACCTCTTCGACGGTGCCGAGCGGTTCCGCCGGAGGCGTCGGATGAAAAGGACGGTCGTATTCCGGAGCGGATGAAGCTAGCGTCGAAAGGGGAAGATCGGCCTTCGTCTCACCATTGTGCACGATCAGGAAACGATCTTCGGCGATTGTTTCCCCGACGATGGCGAAATCCAGGTCCCACTTTTCGAACACGGCGCGTGCCACGTTCTCCCGGGCGGGGTCGAGAACCATAAGCATCCGCTCCTGGCTTTCCGACAGCATCATCTCGTAGGCGCTCATGCCGGCCTCGCGCACGGGCACGCGATCGAGGTCGAGGCGGATGCCGAGCCGGCCCTTGTCGCCCATCTCCACCGCCGAGCAGGTGAGGCCGGCGGCGCCCATGTCCTGGATCGAGACGACGGCGCCGGTGGCCATCAACTCGAGGCAGGCTTCCATCAGGCGCTTCTCGGTGAAGGGGTCGCCCACCTGCACGGTGGGGCGCTTCTCCTCGATCGTGTCGTCGAACTCGGCCGAGGCCATCGTCGCGCCGCCGACGCCGTCGCGCCCCGTCTTGGCGCCGAGATACACGACCGGTCGTCCGACGCCCGAGGCGGCAGAATAGAAGATCGCGTCGGCCTCCGCGATGCCGGCGGCAAAGGCGTTGACGAGGCAGTTGCCGTTGTAGCTTGCGTGGAACCGCACCTCGCCCGCGACGGTCGGCACGCCGAAGCAATTGCCGTAGCCGCCCACGCCCTCCACCACGCCGTGGACCAGCCGCCGCGTCTTCGGATGCGCGGGCTCGCCGAAGCTCAGGGCGTTCATCGCGGCGACGGGACGTGCGCCCATCGTGAACACGTCGCGCAGGATGCCGCCGACGCCGGTCGCGGCACCCTGATAAGGCTCGATGTAGGAGGGGTGGTTGTGGCTCTCCATCTTGAAGACCACGGCGAGCTCGCGGCCGTCGGGGCCGGGACCGATGGCGACCACGCCCGCATTCTCGCCCGGCCCGCAGATGACCTGCGGTCCCTCGGTCGGCAACTTGCGGAGCCATTTCTTTGAGGACTTGTAGGAGCAATGCTCGTTCCACATCGCCGAGAAGATGCCGAGCTCGGTAAAGCTCGGCGTGCGGCCGATGATCTCGAGGACGCGGTCGTATTCGTCGTCCTTCAGCCCGTGGGCCGCGATCAGGTCCGGCGTGATGTCGGGCTCTTGCATGGGCGAACTCCGGGCGATTGCGCAGGCTGTCTAGCGGAGCGGGCCGGCGGGGGAAAGACGCGCCCCGGATCCGGCGTGGCCCGGATGCACGCGGCACGGTCAGGCGCGCGTGAGCGCCGCCGTCAGATCCCCGTAGCCGGTCGCGCGTCGTTCGAAGGCGAGACCGAGCGCGTCGGCGGCGGCGCGGGCCTTCTCCGCCAGGGCGGGGTCGTCGGTCTGGGCCAAGTGGACGACCTTCGTGTAGTGGCCGAAATACATCTCCCGCAACTCCGGATGGCGGTCGAGGCCGAGGGGGCGGATGACGAAGGCATCGAACTGCCGGGCGAGGAAGTCGGTGAGGTAGAACGCGTCGATCTCGTCGCGCGCGGCGAAGCGGTCGAGCCCATCGAAGAAGGCATAGCAATGCGGCCCGGCGATCATCTCGATCCCGCGTTCGGCACAGAACCGCGCGAGCCCGCCGCCGGTGCCGCAATCGGCGTAGGCGACGAAGACGCGGTCGTAGCCGTCCGCCCGACCGTCGAGCGCCTCGGCGAGGGCCGGGACGATGCGCTCGGGATGGTTGTGCAGGATCGCCGGCAGGCAATGCAGGTCGAGATGGTGAAGCCGGTTCGCCACCCGGATCGCGAGAATCTCATGGGCCAACGCCCCGCAAGCCACGACGAGGACCCGACCCGTACCCGCGGCGGGCAGCCCGTCCCGCGTGAGGACGGCATCGGGGATCACGCGAGTTTCACCGCGGTGCCGTAGGCCACGACCTCGGAGGCGGCATGCGTGATCGTCGAGGTTTCGAAACGGATCGCGACGATTGCGTCCGCGTCCTGCGCCCGGGCCTCCGCGACCATCCGGTCGATCGCCTGCTCCCGCGCACCCGTGAGGAGGGACGCATATTCCCGTATCTCGCCGCCGACGAGGTTGCGGAAGCCCGCGACGATGTCGGTGCCGACATGCTTCGCGCGGACCGTGGAGCCGCGCACCAGGCCGATGCAGCGCGTGATCTCCCGCCCCGGCACGCCGTCCGTGGTCGCGAGAATGACGCGTTTCAATTCCCGGCCGTTCATTCGCCCATCCGGTCGTAGCGGTCGTCGTCGGGGTTCGCGCGGCGGTCAACGATCACGCGCCAGGCCAGATACGCGATCGGAAGGACGGGCAGGATCGCGGCCCAGCCGAACGGGACCGCGATGCTCGCCGTCACGATGGCCGCGAGCCAGATCGTCGCGCCGGCGGCGAGGGTCGCTGCGACGAGAATGAGGACGAGTCGGTCGAGGGGCATGGCATCGCTTCCGTATGGGCTCCTGAGAGTATGGGAACGCGGAACGCGGCTGCCAATACGATTGACAGCGAACGCCGCTGCGTCATCTAGGCTCGCAGGAGGCAGCATGGCTTTGAAGATACTCGTGATGGGCGTGACCGCCACCGGCAAGACGACGCTCGGGATCGAGCTCGCCCAAGCCCTTCGGGGGCGATTCGTTGATGGGGACGACCTGCATCCGCGCGGCAACGTCAGGAAGATGGCGCGCGGCGAGCCGCTGACGGACCGCGACCGCGCGCCCTGGCTCGATCGTGTCGGACGGACGCTCGCGGAGAGCGACGGGATAACGGTCATCGCGTGCTCGGCCCTGAAACGCGCCTACCGCAACCGTATCAGGGCCCGCGCCGGGTTCGTGACGCTGGTGCACCTCACCGGCGACCGGGATACGCTGGAGCGACGCTTGAAGGCACGGATTGGCCATTACATGCCGGCCTCGCTTCTCGACAGCCAACTCGCGACGCTGGAGCCTCCGACCCGGGACGAATGGCCGATCGTTGTCGAGGCCATCCGCCCGCGGCGTCGTCTCGTCGGCGAGGTGCTCGACCGCTTGCGCGGCCGGCGCCTCCACTAGAGGTCGGCTGACGTCACGACGGCGCTTCGGTCAGCACGGCGCAAGCCACGCGGCCGCCGGCATCGCCGCTGGGCTGGCTCACGTAATCGTCCGCGCCGGAATGGACGATCAGGGCCGAGCCGTCCTCGTCGAGAAGCTGCTCCTCGATCGAGATCCGGTCGGTGAACGCCTCGTAGGACATCACGCCGTCATCCTCGACGAAGCCGTTGGGGAGGTCGCCCGGATGCGGGCCGCCTTCGACGAGGCCGTGCTGCATGTCGCCGGCGATATGGCCGCCCGCGGAGGTGAAGTCGCCCTCGCATTCGCCGGTCTCGTGCATGTGGACGCCGTGTCCGCCGGCCGACAACTCCGTGCCCTGAACATTGACGCGGACGAGGCCGGAGGGCGTCTCGAAGATCGAGACCGAACCGATATTCGCGCCTTCGGCGTTCACGAGTTCGCCGGTAACGCGGGCGCCCGTATCCTCCTGGGCGAAGAGGGGTGCGGCGAGAAGGAGGCAGGGCAGGGCTACGGTGAGGGATCGCATGGCGGGCTCCGTGTCTTCGTTGCAGTCGTCGAAGAACGCGAGACCCCCGCGTATAGATCCGTGCCGTTCTGTCGCGTGCCCCGATCCGGTTCGCGCTTGCGCCGCGAACGGCGAGGCGCGTGGCCGTTCGCAGGTCGGGATTCGGCCTCGTCGCCGGTCGCCGACTGCGCGCACGGAGCCTCACCCCGCGGCGGCAGCCGGCCTCGGCAGATCAGGCCGACATCTGATTGTGCTTGCGGGCCATCCAGTCCTTCGCCGTCTCGACCGCCACGGCCGCATCGCGGCAATAGGCATCGGCTCCGATCGCGCGGCCGAACTCCTCGTTGAGCGGGGCCCCGCCGACGAGCACGATGTAGTCGTCGCGGATGCCCTCGGCCTTGAGCGCGTCGATCACGACCTTCATGTAGGGCATCGTCGTCGTCAGCAGCGCGGACATCCCGAGGATGTCGGCTTCCTCGGCCTTCAGCGCATCAATGTACTTCTCGACCGCATTGTTGATGCCGAGATCGACGACCTCGAAGCCCGCGCCCTCCATCATCATCGAGACAAGGTTCTTGCCGATGTCGTGGATGTCGCCCTTGACGGTGCCGATCACCATCTTGCCCACGCGCGGCGCGTCGGTCTCCACCAGCAGCGGCTTCAGGATCGCCATGCCGCCCTTCATCGCGTTCGCCGCGAGCAGCACTTCCGGTACGAACAGGATTCCGTCGCGGAAGTCGTGGCCGACGATCGTCATGCCGCCAACCAGTGCCTTGGTGAGGATGTCGTAGGGCTGCCATCCGCGCTCGAGCAGGATGTTCACCGATTCCTCGATCTCGTCCTTCAGGCCGTCGTAGAGATCGTCGAACATCTGCTGGACGAGTTCGTCGTCGTCGAGTTCGGAAAGTATGATGTCGTCGTCGGCCATCTGGAAATGCGTCCTCGTCCTCGGCGCGTGATTCGTCGGTCTACGGTTCAGGTTAGCCGTCGCGGACAGGGCTCCGTGGCGGCGGAACCGACATTCGCTGTCTAGCGAGCGACCCGCCGGCGGACCAGTCCGAAGGTCGCGAGTGCGACGAGGGCCAGAGGCAGCGAAGCGGGTACGGGAACAGGGGATATCGACATCGTTTCGAGTTCGGTCAGAACGTTCTCGGCCAGCGCCGCATGCACCGCAGCGTTCGGATGAACGAGGTCGAAGAAGACGCGCTCCTGCGCCGCGTCCGCGTCGCAAACGAGTGGCTGAGACAATGCCACCGCCGTCGCCGTCGCGGCGGCTTGGACATCTGCGTTCCGGTTCAGGAACAGACAGGGCAGGGTCGCCTCGCTGAGGCCGTAAGCCATTGGGTCGTTCAGGAGGTCGTCGAAGAGTGCGCTCGTCCTGACGAGCGAGACGTTCGCCCCGCGATTGGCCAGACCGTCCGCAAGCCCCGACAGCGCGACGTTGAACGCCCCGGATGCAGCCGAAGCGCCGGGCGACGCTGGCGGAAAGATCAGGTTGTAGAGCGGCGTATCGCCCAGATCCGGTAGTTCGAAGAGCACGAAATCCGAGACGCCCCCGGCCTGCAAGGCCGCGACGCCAGATGCGATCGCGGTCATCGCCATCTCGATGGCCTCCGGTGCCGTGCCTGTCGCAATTCCGGCGAACAGGTCGTTGGCACCGAACCAGACCGAGGCCAGCGGTCGCGGGCCCGCCACCGTCGCGAGGGGCGAGGCCAGATAGCCGGTGACCTGGGCACCGAAATCGGGAACGCCATCGCCGTCGGTCGCTGCCCCGGCCCCGCCGAAGGCGAAGTTCTGCGAGATCGCGAAGCGGTCCGCGACCGTCTCGGCCCAGACCGGACCGTTGGAGAAGCGCCCGTCGAAATAGGGCGCCGGCGGCTGACCCGCCGACGCGAACAGATTGCCGTCGTCGCTGAGGCTGTCGCCGAAGACGAAGAAGCTCGAATAGACCGCGTCGACGGGGGCGGCGACCACTCCACTGCATGTTGCGAGAGTCACGGCCAGCGCCAAGGCAAAGGTCTTCATGTCGCCCTCGTTCGATCCTGTCGGCCGAGGATTGCACCGGAACGGTGTACGGGCAAACGGGAATATTATGGGACTTGTCAGAGTTCTTACTTTGTTCTAGTTTTTCAATATGACGTATCTGTCCGACATTCGTGGCGAGGTGTTCCCGGCGGCCCGGGCGCGCGGCGCGCTGAGCAATCAGACGGGGCGCTACGAGCGGCTTGCCCGTCAGCCGGACCCGGCTTTCCAGCCGGCAGCTCCGGTCGCCGAGGTCCGCGAGGAAACGGTCGGGCGGGTGATCTCGACCAACAGATCGCCCGATCTCGGCTTCGATCGGTCGGTCAATCCGTATCGCGGGTGCGAGCATGGCTGCATCTACTGCTACGCTCGTCCTACGCATGCCTGGCTCGGCCTGTCGCCCGGGCTCGATTTCGAGACCAGGTTGATCGCCCGGCCGAACGCGGCCGATGCGCTGCGGCGAGAACTCGGGGCGAAAGGGTACGAGCCGAAGTTGCTCGCAATCGGCACCAATACCGACCCCTATCAGCCGATCGAGCGCGACCGGCGTATCATGCGCGGTCTGCTCGAGGTGCTGCGCGACCACGCCCACCCCGTCGCGATCACCACGAAGGGGACGATGATCGAGCGCGACATCGATATCCTGACGGAGATGGGACCGGAGCTCGCTCGCGTCGGCCTGTCGGTGACCACGCTCGATGACGGGCTAGCGCGCAAGCTCGAGCCGCGGGTGCCGGTTCCGACGCGGCGGCTGCGGGTGATCGAGCGACTGGCCTCGGCGGGCGTGGTGGTGCGCGTCATGGTTTCGCCCGTCATCCCCGGCCTGACGGATCACGAGGTCGAGACGATCCTGTCGGCGGCGCGCGACGCCGGAGCCCAGGCGGCCAGCATGATCCCGCTGCGGCTTCCGCTCGAAGTCGCGCCGCTCTTCGAGGAGTGGCTGCGGACGCATGTTCCCGACCGGGCCCGGAAGGTCCTGAACCGGGTGCGCGAGTTCCACGGCGGCAAGCTCTACAATGCGGGGTTCGGGGCGCGTATGCGAGGGGCAGGGGTGCATGCTGACCTCCTGCAGCGGCGGTTCGACCGCGCCTGCACATCGCTCGGGCTGGCGAGACGACTGGCGCCGCTTCGCACCGACCTGTTCCGCGTACCGGGCGCGCAGATGTCGCTGTTCTGAACGGGAACGCGATCAGGTCGCCCCCATTCGCGCGACCAATGTGGGATGGTCGGGTCCGTGCGTCCGCCGACCTCCGCATCGTCGTGCGACGCCGATGGCTTCAGCCTGGGCGAGCGGCAGGCGCAGCGGCCGCTGGCACCTTGATAGATCAGGTGCCAGCAGGGAGTCGGCCGTGTCCCGGTGAACCCTGCGGGCCGGTCGACGCTTGCGGCGTAACACGCTTGTTTGAAGCTGCCTGATACGACGAACGGGCCGGGCAGCGTTGCGAGAAGCGTGCCGCTTGCCGCATTCTTTCGGGCCTGTTCAAGCGGTCGGGTCTGGGGCCAGAGCCGAGACAGTTGCAGCGACACCGCATTGACCGGGCCGTCCGGCATGCGAATGATTGTCCAGGCGCCGTCAGGCATGCAGTTCGCCGTGCCGATCCGAAAGCACGCAAGGATCGTAGTGACATCGAATGTGAAGCGATACAATTCGGATGGAAGCCCATCGATCGCCTCTTCTGTGCGCTGGCCGCCTGCAGCGCCGCGATTTCCGTTCTGGCCAACCGCTGCGCATGATCGCCGACGGGATCTAGATCGCGCAGAATGCGCTGGACCCGACATAGGCTTGTTCCCTCGACGGGCGTCGTAAAGGGCGGTCGGAGTGCCGGCCGACGCACCGACAGGGCGAGAGCGCTGTCGAGACCGCCGGCATTCCAGCCCGGCGTCGGACGAAGAGGACTGCCGCTGGCCATGCGGCCGGGAGGCCAATGCCGACCCCGCCGAGCATCGGATCGGACCGACAAAACCTTGCGGCTCCAACGATGAGACATGCGTCGGTCGAGCGTTGTGACCGTCAACTAGGCCAGACAGGTCTAGGCCGATCCGTCAGATCGCCCTGGTGCGGTGTCGTCAGATCTGGCCACGCCGTCTCCGGCTGGCAGACCGGTCGCGGGTCGGGGCCTTGCCGTCGAGACCGTCGCTCGCCGATGAGAAATCGCCAAGACGCTCGGCCACAAGCCCGAGCGCGGGCGGCTCACCCCTCGGCCGTGTCTCCAGCGCCGCGCGCATCTTCTCGAGATGCGCCGCCGTCGTCCCGCAGCAGCCACCGATGATCGTCGCGCCGGCGTCGCGCGCCATGACGGCATAGTCGGCCATCAGCTTCGGCGTACCGTTGTAGTGGATGTGGCCCTCGACGTATTTCGGGATACCGGCATTGCCCTTCGCGATCACCGGCGTGTCGGAGGTGGCGAACCCCATCACGGTCCGGATCAGGTCGGAGGCGCCGACACCGCAATTCGCACCGTAGGCCACGGGCCCGTGCGCGAGCTTGCCGATCAGTCGCGTCATGTCGGGCGGCGTCGTGCCCATCATCGTGCGCCCGGCCGTGTCGAAGCTCATGGTGACGCACCAGGGCATGTCGACGAGCGCCGCGGCCTCGGCGGCGGCGCGCAACTCCTCCGGGGCAGAGATCGTCTCGACCCAGAGAACGTCCGCTCCACCGGCCTTGAGACCCTCGGCCTGCTGGTGGAAGATCTCGACGGCGCCTTCGTGGGTGAGCGGACCCATCGGGGCCATGATCTCGCCCGTGGGACCCATGCTGCCCGCGACGACGACCGGGCGGCCCGCGGCGTCCGCGATCTCGCGCGCGATCTCGGCGCCCATCCGCGAAAGCTCGCCCGCCCGCGCCTCGGCGCCGTGGAGCTTCAGCCGTGCGGCGTTGCCGCCGAACGTATTGGTCAGGAAGATGTCGGACCCGGCCTCCACCGAGCCGCGGTAGAGCGCGCGGACCTTGGCGGTCTCGGTCTCGTTCCAGAACTCGGGCGCGTCACCCGATTCGAGGCCCATGTTGAAGAGCGTCGTCCCCGTCGCGCCGTCGGCCAGAAGCCAGTCGCGCGACCGGAGCAGGGAAGTGAGGGCGTCGGACATCGAAGGCTCCGGATACGAGGACGGTCGGGCGATCAGGTGGTCTGTTCCTGCATGACCTGCTGCTTGGCCTGCTCCATCAGCATGTCCATCTTGGCCCGGATCTCCGCGGCGGGCACCTTCTCGCCCAGATCGCCGGAGACCTTGCGCATGACGTCGTCGTCGCCCGCTTCCTCGAAATCGGACTTCACGACCTCTCGCGCATAGGCGGTCTTCTCCTCGCCCTCCTTGCCGAGCAGCTCCGCAGCCCATTCGCCGAGCAGGCGGTTGCGGCGCGCCTCCACCTTGAACTGCAGTTCGGCATCGTGGGCATACTTGTTCTCGAACCCCTTCTTACGGTCGTCGATGCTGGCCATGTCGCGTCTCCCTGAAATTGGCTTTCCTGATCGATATGCGGATGCGGCGTCCATCCCGCAAGTCGCTTCCCTTGGCAAAGGTGGGCGGAGGGCGTATGTGCCCCGACGATACGCACCGATCCCCCGGAGACAGCATGGCCAGGCGCAAGAAGGTCTACGAAGGCAAGGCCAAGATTCTGTATGAAGGGCCCGAGCCCGGTACCTTGGTGCAATATTTCAAGGACGACGCCACCGCCTTCAATGCCCAGAAGAAGGACGTGGTCGACGGCAAGGGCGTGCTGAACAACCGCCTGTCGGAATTCTTCATGACCGGGCTGAACGCGATCGGCGTGCCGACGCATTTCATCCGCCGGCTCAACATGCGCGAACAGCTCATCCGGCAGGTGGAGATCATTCCGCTCGAAGTGGTCGTGCGCAACGTCGCCGCCGGCTCGCTCTCGACCCGTCTCGGGATCGAGGAGGGCACGCCGCTGCCGCGCCCGATCATCGAGTTCTGCTACAAGGACGACAAGCTCGGCGACCCGCTCGTGTCGGAGGAGCACATCCTCGCCTTCGGTTGGGCCAGCCAGCAGGATCTCGACGATATCATCGCGCTGAGCCTCCGGGTGAACGACTTCCTGTCGGGGTGCATGCTCGCCGTCGGCATCAAGCTCGTGGACTTCAAGATCGAGGTCGGCCGGATCTGGGACAACGACTACCAGCGCTTGATCCTTGCCGACGAGATCAGCCCGGATTCCTGTCGCCTGTGGGACATCGAGACGGGCAAGAAGCTCGACAAGGACGTGTTCCGTCGCGATCTGGGCTCGCTCGCCGACGCCTATACCGAGGTCGCGCGCCGGCTTGGCGTCCTGCCGGCTAATTCCGGCCCGGTCACGCGGCCGACGCTCATCAACTGACGGGGGCGGGATGAAGGCGAAGGTTACGGTGATGCTGAAGGACGGCGTGCTCGACCCGCAGGGCGAGGCGGTCCGGCACGCGCTGAGCGCGATGGGCTTCGACGAGGTCGAGGGCGTGCGGCAGGGCAAGCTGATCGAGCTCGACCTCGCGAAGGGCACCACCGAGGCCGATATCGTCGCGATGTGCGAGAAGCTGCTCGCGAACACGGTGATCGAGAGCTACCGCATCGAGATGTGAGAACAGCCGGAAGCGGCCGGCCCGACTGGGCCGACGGAACGGTTTGCGTGCCGGGCGATCCTTCGCGACGCGCCGGCGCCTGTCGCGGCCCGCCGGACTGGCGGCGGCCCGCGGTTTGTGAGATTGGCCAGAAGACATCGATCGATAGGGTCCGACATGAAAGCCGCCGTCCTCGTCTTTCCAGGCTCGAACTGCGACCGCGACCTCGCCGTGGCGTTTCGCGGCGCGGGGTTCGAGACCGAGATGGTCTGGCACAAGGAGACGGCATTGCCGGAGGGCATCGATGTCGTCGGCGTGCCCGGCGGGTTCAGCTACGGCGATTACCTGCGCTGCGGCGCCATCGCGGCCCGTTCGCCGATTGCGCGGGCGCTCGTCGCGCATGCGGACCGGGGCGGCTACGTGTTCGCGCCCTGCAACGGGTTCCAGATCCTGTGCGAGGCGGGGCTGCTGCCCGGCGCGCTGCTGCGCAATGCCGGCCTGAAATACATCTGCCGGACGGTCCCGCTCCGGGTCGAGGAGATCGAGAGCGCCTTCACCGCAGGCTACGCGCGCAATCAGGTGATCGACATTCCGATCGCGCATCACGACGGCAATTACACGATCGACGACGAGACGCTGCGACGGCTGAACGCCGAGGCGCGTATCCCGTTTCGCTACGTCACGACGCCCAATGGCGCCAAGGACGGCATTGCGGGCGTGCTGTCTGAGAACCGGCGAGTCCTCGGCATGATGCCGCATCCCGAGCGCGCGATCGACCCGCTCCAGGGCGGAACCGACGGCGCGGGGCTGTTCCGTGGCCTCGCGCAAGCACTGGTAGCGGCGTAAGGGCGCTCGTGCCGACGATGTTGTGAACCCCCGCCATTGAGCGAAGGGCCGCCGCCGTCTACAGACGTTCCATGCTTCTGCCTTACCTGATCCGAAGGCGTGATGCCGTCCCGACGGATGGCGGGACCGCGTCCGATCGTCCCCGGCCGCGCCTGTCGTGGATGGTCCGCTTCACGATCGTCGGCATGATCCTCGCGGCCGGCGTCGCGATCTGGGTGGCAAACGCGCTTCTGACCGAACGGTTCGTTCAGACGACGCGGCTGCGCGCGGAATTGCGGCAGTCGCTCTATGCCGGTGCGATCCTCTCGGAACTGCAGCGCAACTCCGTCGTGCCGCTTCTCCTGTCGCGGGACCCGACGATTATCGAGGGCTTGAACGCCGGCGATTTCTCCGCGCTGAGCGAGCATCTGGTCTCCTACATCGACGAGATCGGGGCCGCATCCATTCGCCTGATGAACATGGATGGCCTCACGGTGGCCGCGACCGACGACGAGGAACTCGACAGGCTCTACGCGGATCGGCCCTTCTTCACCGAAGCGGCTGCGTCGACCGATACGGTCTTCACCCTGACCCCTCGCAGATCAGGTGCTTACGAGGCGAGCTTCAGCCGTATCGTGCAGGGCGCCGACGGAGAGCCGCTCGCGGTGCTGCAGGTGCAGGTCAACCTGTCCCAGTTCGAGACGCGTTGGCGTGGCACGACCGCGGCGGTCGCCGTCACCGACGCGGCGGGCACCGTGATCCTGTCGACGGAGCCGCGCTGGCGCGGCATGCCGCTCGAGGAGGCGATCGCGGCGACCTCCGTTCCCTCTGCGCTGCAGCGCGCGCTGGCAACGACCCGGGCCTTCGGGCAACCGGCCGAAGACGGCTACGACAGCTCGGCCTTGATCCAGATGGAGACCCGGGTGCCGTTCCGCGGCTGGCGGCTCGTAAGCTTCACCAGCTATGAGAATGTCCGCGAGCGCGTGAACGGGGTTCTGGCCCTCATCATCATGGGCTTCGCGCTTCTCCTCGCGCTCGGCTTCTACCTGCTGAACCGCCGTGCAACGCTCCGGTCGATCCTGTTCCAGCGGGAATCGCTCCAGCTGCGGCAGCTCAATGACAGGCTCCGCCGCGAGGTCGCCGAGCGCAAGCGGGTGCAGGAGGAACTGAAGGAGACCGAGCTCAGCCTCGCCCAGTCCTCCAAGCTCGCGGCCCTGGGCGAGATGTCGGCGGCCGTCAGCCACGAATTGAATCAGCCGCTCGCCGCGATGAAGACGTATCTCGCCGGCGCCCGGCTCCTGCTCCAGCGTCGCCGCGCGGACGAGGCCCTGTCGAGCTTTCAACGAATCGACGACCTGATCGACCGGATGGGCGCGATCACGCGTCAGCTGAAATCCTACGCCCGCAAAGGCGGTGACGCGTTCGAGCCTGTCGACATGCGCGATGTGGTCTCCTCCGCGCTGACGCTGATGGAGCCGCAGTTGCGGCACGACAAGGTGCGGCTGAGCCAGATCGTGCCCGACGGGCCGATCATGGTGAAGGCCGACCGGCTGCGGCTCGAGCAGGTCGTGATCAACCTCGTCCGCAACGCGCTCGATGCAATGAGCGGGGTGGATGACCGGGAGCTCGACATCCTCCTGTCGGAAGGTGACGAGGTCGTGCTCGCCGTCCGCGACACCGGACACGGGCTGCAGGATCCCGAGAAGCTCTTCGAGCCCTTCTACACGACCAAGAAGCCCGGGGAGGGCGTGGGCCTCGGGCTCGCCATCTCCTCGGGAATCGTTAATGACATGGGCGGGCGCCTGACAGCCCGGAACGCCATGAAGGGCGGGGCGGTGTTCGAGGTCCGCCTGCCCGTCATGGAGAAGGTCCTCGATGCAGCCGAGTAGGAAGACGATGGTGGAACAAACGCGGATCGCGATTGTCGACGACGAGACGGACATGCGGCAGTCGATCAGCCAGTGGCTGGCCCTGTCGGGCTTCGCGACCGAGACCTTTGCCAGTGCGGAGGACGCTTTGAAGAAGATCAGCTCGGATTATCCGGGCGTGGTCATCTCCGACATCCGGATGCCCGGCATGGACGGCATGACGTTCCTCAAGCGTCTGATGAGCGCGGATTCCTCGCTGCCGGTGATCATGATCACCGGCCATGGCGACGTGCCGATGGCGGTGGAGGCCATGCAGCTCGGCGCCTACGATTTCATGGAGAAGCCGTTCAACCCCGACCGGCTGACCGACCTGGCCCGGCGGGCGAGCCAGGCGCGCAAGCTCACGCTCGACAACCGGGCCCTGCGCCGCGAGTTGTCGGATGGCACCGTGCTCATGCGCAAGCTGATCGGCACCAGCCCGGCGATGGAGCGGCTGCGCGAGGACATTCTCGATCTCGGTCAGGCCGACACGCATGTCCTGATCGACGGCGAGACGGGGACCGGCAAGACATTGGTGGCGCATGCGCTCCATGCCGTGGGGCCGCGCGCCGGCAAGACTTTCGCGATGACATCCTGCGCCGCCTTGGGTGAGGAGGAACTCGGCGCGAAACTCTTCGGCCCGGTGACCGAGGGCGGCCTGCCGCTGGTGGAGGAAGCGCGCGGCGGCACGCTCGTGCTCGAGGATATCGAGGCGCTGCCATTGCCACTGCAGGCGCGGCTGCTGACGTTTATCAACGACCAGGGCACGCCGGCGGAGACGCGGATCGTGGCGATCCACAACGGCTCCGACCCGGAGAAAACGCTCGAGGATTCGCTCCGGCCGGACCTGTTCTTCCGGCTCGCGGCGATGAAGCTCGTGCTGCCGCCGCTCCGCAATCGGGGCGAAGACGTGCTGACGCTCTTCACCCACTTCGCCGAGAGCTTCGGCGAGGAATACGGCGCAGCCCCGCCGCAGCTTTCCGCGCAGGAGGCGGCACAGCTGCTGCAGGCGCCCTGGCCCGGCAACGTGCGTCAGCTCATCAACCTCGCCGAGCGCGCCGTTCTGCAGCAGCGGCGCGGGACCGGCTCGATCTCCTCGCTCCTGATGTCGGACACCCAGGAACAGGGCGAGACGGCCCAGGTCACGACCGAGGGCAAGCCGCTCAAGGAATATGTCGAGGCGTTCGAGCGGATGTTGATCGACAACACGATGCGGCGTCACCGCGGCTCCATCGCCAGCGTGATGGAGGAGTTGAGCCTGCCGCGCCGCACGCTGAACGAGAAGATGGCGAAGTACGGGCTGAGCCGGTCGAACTACCTGTGACCGCCGGCGCATCGAACGGATGCGCCGCAGGGCATTGTCTTTCGCCCGCTTTTGTCACAGACAGGTGACACGGTCGTGCCGCCGGAAGGTCGGCGGTCGGGACCGGTCGAGATTCTTTCCCGTATATCGACGGCGTCGCGACGTGACCCGCGCTTCGGGTAAAGTTTGCGGGTCGGCCATGCGCCGCCCGGAATGACGCCCGGCCCTTGTCGCCGGGCAAGGAACGGACCCGTCCGGGCCGCGTCTCGCGGCCATCGGACAGGGTTGGAGTGAGAGCCGCGATGACGCAGCAGATGACAGCGGACGAAGGGATGCGGTTGGGCCGCGCCCCTGCGCTGCCGGCTGCGCACGCCCAACCAAGTCGACGCAGGATGACGCCCCCCGGGGTCCGTATCCGGCGTCGCGGAAAGTCATATGGCGAAGAAAATGCTGATCGACGCCACCCACCCGGAGGAGACCCGGGTCGTGGTGGCAGATGGAAACCGGATCGAGGAATTTGACTTCGAGAGCCTGAACAGGCGGCAGCTTGCAGGCAACATCTACCTGGCGAAGGTGACGCGCGTCGAACCGTCGCTGCAGGCCGCGTTCATTGATTACGGCGGGAACCGTCACGGGTTCCTCGCTTTCTCGGAAATCCACCCGGACTACTACCAGATCCCCAAGGCCGATCGCGATGCGATCCTCGCCGAGGAGCGGGCGATGGCGCGGGAAGAAGAGGCAAGCGAGGAGGCGTCCGACCGGAAAACCGCAGGTTCCGCGGATGCGGGAGAGGAAGAGGCGCAGGATGCCGACGGCCCGGACGGGACGGAGGCCGCCGGCGACGAGGACGAGCAGAAGCCGAAGAAGCGGTCCCGAAGCCGTTCGCGCTCCCGCAGCCGCAAGAAGGCAGACGCCGCCGACGCCTCGGGCGGAACGGATGACAGCGACGGACCCGCCTCTCCGGAGGAGGAGCCGTCCGCGGAGGTTGCCATCGAGAGGCGCGAAAGCAGCACGTCCGGTGTGACCTCCGGTATGCCAGCCGAGCTTTCCGAGGCCGCGACCGAAGGCGAAGTGGCGGAAGATGCCGGATTGCGCACGGACGACGCCGACGAATCGAGCGATGCGCCCGATGGCGACGGCAACGGTGATGGCGATGACGACGGTCCGGTCCGGACCATCGCCGAGAGCGCCGGGCTCGAGGACGAGCAGGTGACCGACGACGGCTCCGGTGCCGCTGCGGCCCCGTCGGATGCCGACCCGCGGCCTGCGCCGAAGGAGACCGAAGCCCAGCCGGAACCGGCCGGGATGGAGACCGTCGATCTCGACGAGGACGACGACCCAACCGAAGTCTCGGCGGCCCCATCCCGCCGATCACGCGGCCGGAGCAAGTCGAAGGAGCCGGCCGACAAGGATTCCGGCGTCGAGACCGTGGCCGACGACGACACGCCGGAGGACATCCAGCCGCCGCGCGCACCGCGGCCCCGCACCCGCAAATACAAGATCCAGGAGGTCATCAAGGTCCGCCAGATCATGCTGGTGCAGGTCGTGAAGGAGGAGCGTGGCAACAAGGGCGCGGCGCTGACGACCTATCTCAGCCTGGCCGGGCGCTATTGCGTTCTGATGCCGAACACGGCGCGGGGCGGCGGCATCTCCCGCAAGATCACCAACGCGGCCGATCGCAAGAAGCTCAAGGAAATTGCGTCCGAGATCGACGTGCCGCAGGGCGCGGGCCTGATCGTGCGGACGGCGGGCGCCAAGCGAACCAAGACCGAGATCAAGCGCGACTACGAATACCTCCAGCGGCAATGGGAGCAGGTGCGAGAGCTGACGCTCAAATCCATCGCGCCCGCGCCAATCTACGAGGAGGGCAACCTGATCCACCGCTCGATCCGCGACCTCTATTCGCGCGACATCGACGAGGTGATCGTGGAGGGCGAGGCCGGCTATCGCGAGGCCCGCGCCTACATGAAGCTGATCATGCCGTCGCACGCCAAGAACGTGAAGGCGCATGTCGGCAACGGACAGCCGCTCTTCGCCAAGTACGGCGTGGAATCGTATCTCGCGAGCATGTTCAACCCGACGGTGCAGCTCAAGTCGGGCGGCTATATCGTCATCGGCATCACCGAGGCGCTGGTCGCGATCGACGTGAACTCGGGCAAGTCCACGAAGGAAGGCTCGATCGAGGACACCGCGACCAAGACCAACCTCGAGGCCGCGGACGAGGTGGCCCGGCAGATGCGCCTGCGCGACCTGGCCGGTCTCATCGTGATCGACTTCATCGACATGGACGAGCGCAGGAACAATGCGGCTGTCGAGAAGCGCCTGAAGGACGCGCTGAAGAACGACCGGGCCCGCATCCAGGTCGGCCGCATCTCCGGCTTCGGCCTGCTCGAGATGTCGCGGCAGCGGTTGCGGCCCGGCATGCTGGAGGCGACGACGCAGGCCTGCCCGCATTGCCACGGCACGGGCATGATCCGATCCGACGATTCAGTCGCGCTGTCGATCCTGCGCGCCGTCGAGGAGGAGGGCGTCAAGACGCGGACCCGCGAGGTCCTGCTGAAGGTGCCGGTGGATATCAGCAACTACCTGATGAACGAGAAGCGCGAGCATCTCGCCGGGATCGAGACGCGCTACGACATGGCCGTTCGCGTCGTGGCGGACCCGGCGCTGGTCGCGCCCGACTTCGCGATGGAGAAGTTCAAGACGGCCACGCGCGTCGTTCCGAAGATTTCGAACGTCGTGGGCACGGACACGTCCTGGACGCCGGAGGAGGATGACGACGAGGATGTTGTCGAAGTCGACGCCGAAGCGGACGAGGACGACGCCGCGCAGGATGACTCCGCACAGGACGACACCGCGCAAGACGACAGCGCACAGGACGACAACCGGGAGGAGGCCCGGACGGAAGGACGCGACGACGATCGCCCGAACGGGGAGGGGCCGTCGAAGAAGAAGCGCCGCCGCCGGTCGCGTCGCAAGAAATCCGGCCAGAACGACGACATGTCCGGCTCGGAGAGCGACACGGCGGCAACCAGTTCGGGCTCCGATGAGGGCCAGGCGCCGATCGAGGGAGAGGCGCAGCCGGAGGCGCGCAACGCGGACACGACCGCCGAAGCGGGCGATGCGACGAATGCGGAGACCGGGCCGGCGGCAGAGGCGCCTGTCGAGGACGCGCCCCCGAAACCCCGGTCCCGATCGCGGAGCCGGTCGCGTACGAAGAAGGCGCCGGAGGCTGAGGTCGCCACGGATGCGGATCGCATCGAAGACGCACCCGCGACCGATCCCGTGACGATGACGGAAGCGGAGGCCGACGCACCGGACGACGCGACGCCCGAGGCGCCCGCCAAGCCGAAGTCCCGGACCCGCGCGCGTGCCAAGGCTCCGGCGCCGTCGGAACCGGTCGCCGATGCTGCCGCAACGGTCGAGGCGATCGACTTCGCGCCGCCGGCCGCCGCCGAGACGACCGAGGACGACACGCCTTCGCCGGATGGCGAACCCGCATCCGCTGCCGAGGATGTGGCGGTGCCCGCGCCGGACGTCGATGCCACGCCCGGCCCTGACGAGGACGCAACGCGCGAACCCTCGGCCGAAATCCAGACCGAAGAGACGGCCAAGCCGAAGCGCCGCGGCTGGTGGTCCTTCGGGGGCTGAGCCCGGACAAGCGACGACGAAGGGCGCCCCCGCGGGCGCCCTTTTCGTTTCGCCCCGCTGCATTGACCTTCCCCGCCCCGGCGTCGCATCTGGCCCGAACCACCGTAGGGAGGCGCGGATGCCCGGAACGAAGGTCTCGACCCGATCGCAGGTCGACCCGTTCATCGTGATGGACGTGATGGAGCAGGCCCGCCGGGCGGAACTCTCGGGACGCGACATAATCCACATGGAAGTGGGACAGCCCGGCACGCCCGCGCCGGCCGCCGCCCGTCGCGCGCTGGCACGCGAGATGGAGGCGGGCCCGCTCGGCTACACGGTGGCGCTCGGTCTCCCCGAACTGCGCGCCCGGATCGCGCGGCTCTACCGGGACTGGTACGGGCTCGACCTCGATCCCGAGCGCGTCGTCGTGACCGCCGGGTCGTCGGCGGCGTTCCTGCTGGCCTTCACCGCGCTCTTCGATGCGGGCGACCGGGTGGGGCTGGGGTTGCCCGGCTATCCGTCCTACCGGCAAATCCTGCGCGCGCTCAGCTTGGAGGCCGTGGGGATCGAGACGCAGGCCGCGAACCGCTACCAGCCGGTCGCGGGTGAGCTTCCCGGCGATCTCGCCGGTCTCATCGTCGCCTCGCCGGCGAACCCGACCGGCACGATGCTCGACCGCGCGGCCATGTCCGCTCTGATCGAGGCGTCACAGGCGAACGGCACGGCCTTCGTCTCCGACGAGATCTATCACGGCATCCAGTACGGGGGCCGGGCGGTGAGCGCGCTGGAAGTGTCCGACGACGTCTACGTCATCAACTCGTTCAGCAAATATTTCAGCATGACCGGCTGGCGCATCGGCTGGATGGTGGTGCCGGAGGCGCATCTGCGGACCGTCGAGCGGCTGGCGCAGAACATGTTCATCTGCGCGCCCCATGCCAGCCAGATCGCCGCGCTGCATGCGATGGACGCGGAGGCGGAACTTGCCGCCAACCTCTCCGTCTACGCGCGAAACCGCCAGCTGATGCTGGACGGGCTGCCCGAAGCCGGGTTCGACCGGATCGCCCCGCCCGACGGCGCGTTCTACATCTACGCCGACGTCGCGCATCTGACGAAAGACAGCCTGAGCTTCGCCGCCGAGATCCTCGAGGGGGCGGGCGTCGCGGTAACGCCGGGGTTCGACTTCGACCCGGGTCGCGGCGCGGGCACGCTGCGCTTCAGCTACGCGCGGGCGACGGCCGACATCGAGGCGGGGCTGGCACGGCTCACGAACTTCATGGCCGGCCGCTGAACGGCACTGGCCGGCGTCGCGTCCTCGCGACGACGTGATCGTCGCAACCCCGGTATGCGGGCGAAGGACCGCCTCGCGACCCGCGCCGACTTTGACGGACCATTGCGGCCGGCGTATAGCGGGGACGACCCTGAATGGGCGGGACAGGCACATGAGCACGACAGCGACGAAGGCGACGGGGCGGACAGGCCGGACCGTCTGGCGGGCGATTCAAGGCGCGTTCATGTTCGTGCTGTCGATGATCGGCGGGATCTTCTCCGCCGTCACGCTCGGCATCATCGCGGCTGCGATCATGATCGGCGGCGTCCTGTGGATGTACGGACGCGACCTGCCGAGCTACGAGCAGCTCGCCCAATATACCCCGCCGACGATCAGCCGCATCTATTCGGGCGAGGGCCGCCTGATGGACGAGTTCGCCCGCGAGCGCCGGCTCTTCGCGCCCGCGGAGGAGATTCCGTCGCTGGTCAAGCAGGCCTTCATCTCGGCGGAGGACAAGAACTTCTACCGGCACGCGGGCTACGACCCGATGGGCATGATCGCCGCCGCCGTCGACGCGGCGCAGGGCGGACGCCTGCGCGGCGCCTCAACGATCACGCAGCAGGTGATGAAGAACTTCCTGCTGTCGTCCGACCGGTCCGCCGAGCGCAAGGTGAAGGAGATCATCCTCGCCTCGCGCATCGAGGAGACGCTGGGCAAGGAGGACATCCTCGAGCTCTATCTCAACGAGATCTTTCTCGGGCAGAACTCCTATGGCGTTGCCGCGGCCGCACAGACCTATTTTAACAAGACGTTGGCCGATCTGACGCTGGAAGAAGCGGCCTATCTGGCGATCCTGCCGAAAGCGCCTTCGGATTATCACCCTGTCCGGCAGGCGGAGCGCGCGATCGAACGGCGCAACTATGTCCTGCGCGAGATGTTCCAGAACGGTTACATCACCCGCGCCGAGATGGAGGAAGCGGTCGAGACGCCCCTCCTGACCGTGCAGTCGGGGCATTACGCGCCGTTCCGCGCCGCGCTCCCGCCGCGGGACTACTTCACCGACGAGATCCGGCGGCAGCTCACCTCCGATTTCGGCGAGGAGGAGTTCTTCACCCAGGGCTTCACCGTCCGCGCGACGATCGATGCCGAGATGCAGGCCGTCGCCGCGAGGGCCCTGCGCCGCGCGCTCGAGCAATACGACCGCAGCCGTGGCGTCTGGCGCGGCACCGGGAAGACGATTCCCGCGGAAAGCCTCGACAGCGAAGAAGCCTGGCGTGACGCGCTGTCGAACGTCGACGTCGCGCGCGACATCGACCTCGGGGGCGAGTGGCATCCGGCGGTCGTCCTCTCCGTCGCGGATCAGGCGCTGACCCTCGGCGCGGAAGGGGTGGAGGGTACCATCGACGTGCCGCGCGACGACATCCAGTGGCTCCGCGGCGACTTCTT
This sequence comes from uncultured Jannaschia sp., assembly GCF_947494055.1. GTDB lineage: Bacteria > Pseudomonadota > Alphaproteobacteria > Rhodobacterales > Rhodobacteraceae > Jannaschia. Next base: position 49,369 of record NZ_CANLTR010000011.1, read on the forward strand.
CGAGAACTTCGAGGCGGGCGACGTCGTGCACGTTCGACAGCTCACCGACGCGGATACGGACGGAGCGACCGGCTGGTCTCTGCGCCAGGTGCCGGAGGTCGAGGGCGGCTTCATGGCGATGGACGTCAATACCGGCCGCGTCCTCGCGATGCAGGGCGGGTTCAGCTACCAGCACTCTGTGTTCAACCGCACGACGCAGGCGACGCGGCAGCCCGGCTCCAGCTTCAAGCCCTTCGTCTACGCCGCCGCCCTCGATTCCGGGTATCAGCCCAATACGATCGTCCTCGACGCGCCGATCGAGATCGAGTCCGGCGGCCAGATCTGGCGGCCGAAGAACGCCTCGAACCGCTATTACGGGCCGGCGCCGCTCCGCACCGGGATCGAACGGTCGCGGAACCTGATGACCGTGAGGCTGGCGCAGGATGTCGGTATGGACATCGTCGCGGGCTATGCCGAACGCTTCGGAGTCTACGACGAGATGAGCGAGCTGCTCGCCAATTCGCTCGGCTCGCAGGAGACGACGCTCTACCGGATGGTCGCGGCCTACGCGATGTTCGCGAATGGGGGCGAGCGGGTGGAGCCTACGCTCGTCGACCGCATCCAGGATCGCTACGGCGAGACGGTCTACCGACACGATCAGCGCGACTGCGTGGATTGCGAGCGCTTCGCCGAGCTCGCGCCAGGTGTCGGGCCGCGGATCGTCTCCAACCGTGAGCGCGTGATGGATGCGATCACGGCCTACCAGCTGACGTCGATGATGCGCGGTGTCGTCGAGCGCGGCACGGCGTCCCGCACGGTGAACCTGCCGGTGCCGATCGCCGGCAAGACCGGGACGACGAACGACGCAAAGGATGTCTGGTTCGTCGGGTTCTCCTCCACCATCGTCGCCGGCTGCTACATCGGCTACGATCAGCCGCGCACGCTGGGGAGCAGTGCCAGCGGCGGCGGCATCTGCGGGCCGGTCTTCACCGAGTTCATGCAGGAGGCGATCACGAAGTACGGCGGTGGTCCGTTCGAGGTGCCGCCGGGCGGATACTTCGCCAATATCGACCGCAGCACGGGCGCGCGGCTGCCGGCCTCGGCCAGCGGCGACAACGTTGTGGCCGAGTACTTCCGCGAGGGCGAGGACGCGTTTGCCGGGCTTTACGGCAGCACGGTCATCGACGGCGGCTTCGCGATGGCGGGCGACCTGCCGCTCTTTGCCGAAGGCGAAGGCGACGAGGAGGGCGCGCCGCCCGCCCGCGAGGTCGAGACGTCGACCGGCCGTCGGGTGACGGTCCCCGGCCGCGCGACCTTCGGAACGCTCAGTTCGGGCGGGCTCTACTGACCCCCCGCCTTGCCGGAGCGCGGGGCAGGGGTTAGGTCAGCCGTCGATCGGAACATCCGCCGGAGGCCAGTGTGCGCGCAGAAGTCGAGAACAACGTCGAGGCCATCGGCAAGTCCGTCGCGCTCCTCAAGCGCCGTCTCGACTGGGAGACGGCGGCGCACCGGCTGGAAGAGTTCAACGCGATGATCGAGGACCCTACGCTCTGGGACGACCCCGAGCGCGCGCAGAAGCTGATGCGCGACCGACAGGGCCTGATCGACGCGATCGAGGGGATCGAGGCGCTGGAGCGTGACACGTCTGACAACCTCGAGATGATCGAGCTCGGCGAGATGGAGGAGGACGCCGAGGTCGTCTCCGAGGCCGAGGCCGCCATCGCGTCGCTGGTGAAGGTCGCCGCCGCGAAGGAACTCGAGGCGCTGCTCGACGGAGAGGCCGACGGAAACGATACCTTCCTCGAGATCAATTCCGGCGCGGGCGGCACCGAGAGTTGCGACTGGGCGGCGATGCTGGCGCGCATGTACACCCGCTGGGCCGAGAAGCGCGGCTACGACGTGGACCTGCAATCGGTGAGCTACGGCGAAGAGGCGGGCATCAAGTCCGCCGCCTACAAGATCAGCGGCAAGAACGCATATGGCTGGCTCAAGTCGGAGAGCGGCGTACACCGGCTGGTGCGGATCAGCCCCTACGATTCCAGCGCCCGGCGGCATACGAGCTTCAGCTCGGTCTGGGTCTACCCCGTCGTCGACGACAATATCGAGATCGAGGTCGCGCCGAACGACATCCGCATCGACACCTACCGCTCCTCGGGCGCGGGCGGGCAGCACGTGAACACGACGGATTCCGCCGTGCGCATCACCCATATCCCCACCGGGATCGTGGTGACGTCGTCGGAGAAGTCGCAGCACCAGAACCGCGACATCGCGATGAAGGCGCTGAAGTCCCGGCTCTACCAGATGGAACTCGACCGCCGGAACGCGGAGATCAACGCGGCGCACGAGGCCAAGGGCGATGCCGGCTGGGGCAACCAGATCCGGTCCTACGTCCTACAGCCCTACCAGATGGTGAAGGATTTGCGGACCGGGTTCGAGACCTCGGACACGCAGGGCATCCTCGACGGCGCGCTCGACGGCGTCATGGCCAGCGTTCTGGCCTCCGACGCCTCCGGCAAGAGCCGCGCGGACGCGTCGGCGGAGTAACCCTCGGAGCCCTCGGTGGAGGCGCGGAAGACCGAGACTTTCGATCCTCGCGAATAGCGAGAGCATGCTACACGGACGGACATGCGGAGGGCTGACGTTTCCCGATACGCCAGCCACGCCGGGGAGATTGCCTGTCAGGTTCTCTGAACCGGTCGGGTCCGAGACTTCCCAAACGATGATGGGCCGTGGATCGAGCCGCTGATCTATTCGTGCGATATTGTCTATCCGCACGGCAAGAGGATCGATATGCAAGAGTAACCGTCGGTGTTGCCCGGACTGAAGCTTGAGGCTCCGACGGTTCAAGTCGTCGTCTCGCCGCTGCCGCAGCCGCCGTCGGTCTCCGGGTCAGGGCGAGATCGCCCGAGCCGCCTCCGATCAATTCGGACAGTCGGGCGTTCCGTCGAAACTTCGGGTTGCGTGCACGATCTCCAACCCGCTTCGCGACTTCGAAATCACGTGACCGGGGGGTCAGGCCGAGGCGACGAGGGGTCTTCGCCAATCCGACACGAAAAAGCCGCCCGAAGGCGGCTTTGCGTGGAACGGGTCCGAACGTGCGACCGGGTCAGCCTTGCGCCGCCGATGGTTCCGGCCGCTTCGGCTGGGGAGCCGACTTGGACGCGCCCCCGAGCGGATCGTCCTGGCGCTGGACCGCGCCCTCGAAATGGGCGCCCGACTCGATGGCGATCGTCTTGTGGATGATGTCGCCCTCGACCCGCGCAGTGGAGGTCAGCCGGACCTTCAGACCCCGGACCCGGCCGATGACGCGGCCGTTGACCACGATGTCATCCGCGATCACCTCGCCCCGGACTACAGCGTTCTCTCCCACCGTGAGGAGATGCGCGGAGACGTTGCCCTCGACCTCACCGTCGACCTGGATGTCTCCGGACGTCTTGATGTCGCCCTTGATGACTAGGTCGGAGGACAGGGTCGACGGCGCCACCTTCGGCTTCATCGCGGCGCGGCCGGCGCCGAGCTCCATCCCCGCCGGCTTGCCCGGCGCGTCGGAGGCAGCCTCTCCCCCGCCTTGCTGCGGCTTCGGGGACTTGTCGGCGTCGCCGCCGGGCTGCTGGTTCAGCTTGGATTTAGAAAACATCCTGACCTGCGTTGAGAAAGGTTTCCGGGTTCAGGGCCTGACCGTTCCTGCGAACCTCGTAGTGCAGATGCACGCCGGTCGAGCGTCCGGTCGTTCCCATACCACCGATGGTGTCTTCGCGCGAGACCCTTTGGCCGACCTTCACGTCGATCGAGTTCAGGTGGGCATAGCGGGTGCTGAAGCCGAGAGGATGCCGGATCTCGACCATCTTGCCGTAGCCCGACATCCAGCCGGCATGAGTGACGGTGCCCTCGGCCGTGGCGTGGATCGCCGTGCCCTTGGGGGCGGCGAAGTCGAGCCCGGAATGCATGCGGCCCCAGCGGGGCCCGAAGCCCGAGGTCTGGCGGTACGTGTCCTTGAGCGGGTTCGCGAGCGGCAGGCTTTCGGCGGCCAGCCGGTAGAGGTCGATATCCTCGAGCTTGTCGAGGATGCGGTTGGCGCGCGCCGTATCCGTATCGGGCAGGACCGGCCCGCCGCGGGTCGACAGCACCACCGGCTCGAGCGGCCCGCCCTGACCGGTATAGCCGGCGCGGACGGAATCGAGGATGGCGTCCGACGAGATGCCGGCCTTGTCGAAGACCTGCTCGAGCGGCTCCATCGACGTCTCGAGGGCGGATTCGAGGCGCGAGAAGATACGGTCGTTGCGGTCCGCGAGAAGATCGGCCTGATCCTGCATCCGCTCGAACTCGGCCTCGGCGCCGTTCGCCACGACCAGAGCCTCGTCGCGGGCCAGCGACACGGCGTCGAGCGCTTCGGCGAGGGCGGCGGTGGTGGCGGTGCTGTCGGCGGCCAGACGCTCGGCGAGGGCGGCCGCCTCCGGCGCATCCTCCAAGCGGGCCTGCAGGGTCTCCACCGTCTCCCGTGCGTCGTTCCGCTCCGCGACGGTGCGGTGCAGCGTCTTCTGGATGACCTCGATCCCGGTCTCGAGCTCGCGCACCCTCTGCTCGGAGGCGAGAACCGTGCCCTGCATCTTCGAGACTTCGTCGAGCGCGGCGTAGAAGCGCTCCAGCGCCTGTTCGGCCTCGGCGGCACGGGTGTCGCGTTCGGTCGAGAGGGCGGCGAGGCGGGATTCGTAGGCGGTCTGCGCCCGGGCGGTCTCGTCGCGGGCGGAGACGGAGGTGATCGACCCGATCACGAAGAAGGACGTGGCCACCGCGGTCCACCCGACGACGACCGCGCCGCCGAGCAGCATCCCGGCCTGGGTCATCGGCCGCATGCGGACGAAGCGTGTGCCCTGCTCGGATTTCAGGAAGAGCCGCTGCTCCGGCAGGTACCGTTCGAGCTTGGCGTTGATTCTGTCCGACAGGCGTTGCTTCACGCGCGTCCCCCGTAAACTGTCGCCGCGCGTCGTTTTCGACGTCGCGATCTCGTTGCCCCGTGGCCCCCGTGTCACAAGGGCTCAAGATTTTGGGAGATCGTTAGGGAACTGGAAACACGGGCGCAACGAATCGCCTGTCGGCGAGGCGAAGGCTGGCGGGATCTCGCCCACCGGGCGGGGCCGGGGGGTCAGGCGCGAACGGCGGCCAGCACCGCGTCGACGTGACCCGGCACCTTCACCTTGCGCCAGACTTCGCGGATCACGCCCTCCGCGTCGATCAGGAACGTCGAGCGCTCGATTCCCATGAAGGTCTTGCCGTACATGCTCTTTTCGCCCCAGACGCCGTAATCTTCGCAGGTCGATCCGTCGGCGTCGGAGGCGAGGATGATCGAGAGGCCGTGCTTGGCGGCGAACCTGTCGTGCTTCTCGACCGGGTCCTTCGAGACGCCGACGACGACCGCGTCCGCCGCCTCGAATTCGGACGATGCTTCGGAGAAGGCGATTCCCTGCTTCGTGCAGCCGGGCGTGTCGGCCTTCGGGTAGAAGTACAGCACGACCGACCGGCCGCGCAGTTCCGACAGGGCAACTGTGCCGCCCCCGCTCCGGGGCAGCGTGAAGTCCGGGGCCGGGGTGCCCGGGATGATGTCCTGCGTCATGTCGCGACTCCGTGAGGCTTGTCTCCGTCGGACTTGGAACCCGGCGGGTGACGGGTCAAGATGGCAGGCAAGCGCCGGAGACCGCCTTGCCAGACGACGCATCGGAGAAGACGACCGCCCGGGCGGGCCGGCGACGCCGTGGTGGCGGGTTCGCGCTGCGGTCCTGTCTCTATCTCCTCCTCGTCGTCCTCGGGCTTCTGATCGGCACGGGCATCAGGCTGACGCGGGAGCCGATCGCCTTGCCGCACTGGATCGTCGCCCGGGTCGAGGACCGGATCGGGCGGGATCTGGTCGCCCGCCAGCTGACGCTGGGCCAGGTCGGGCTCGCCTACGATCTCGACGTCCAGGCGCTGCGCCTGCGTGTGGTCGACGCCACGCTTTCGGAGCAAGGCCGTCCGATCGTGTCGCTGCCCGACGCGCGGGTCGCGCTGGATGGCGCGGCGCTTCTGCGTGGCCAGGTGCGGCCGCGACAGCTCACGGTCGAGGGTCTGACGCTCGACGTGTCGCGCGACGCGGAGGGGCGGTTCTCGCTCGCGTTCGGACAGGGTGGCGGCGATCTGCCCGGCAGTTGGTCCGAGGCGCTGGAGACGCTGGATGCGGCGCTCGCCACGCCGATGCTGGCCGGGCTGACGGATGTCGACGTGGAGGACGTCCGCGTGCGGTTCTCGGACGAGGTGACCGGGCTCGCGCAGAATGTCGAGGACGGCCGCCTCGAATGGCGCCGCGACGGGGATGCGGTGCGGCTTTCGCTCGCCTCGGCCCTGCGGCTCGGCGGTCAGGTCGCGCGGCTGACCGCCGCGCTGGACCGCGACCCCGACGCCCCCGGTGGCGGTGCGGCCGCGCGCATCTCGCTCACCGGCCTGTCGCTCGGCGGGCTGGCCGAGGCGCTGCCGGGCGTGCCGGCGCTGACGTTGGTCCGGGGCGACGTCGGCGCGACCGCCGGGATGCGCGTCGCCGCGGACGGCGAGCCGGGGCCGCTCGGGGGTCGGTTGGAGGTCACCGGCGTCTCGGCGACGGACCGGCCGCGTCTGGCGCTCGACCGGGCAGTGCTCGCCTTCGACTGGCAGCCCGGTTCGGGGCGGATCGGGCTGTCGGAGATCGCCGGCACGTCCGACGAGATGTCGCTCGCGGCGTCGGGCCAGATCCTGCTCGAGGATGGGCTGACCGGGCCGGTGCAGGTTCAGTTGCGTCTGGGTGAAACCGTGCTCGACCCCGAGGGCCTGTTCGACCGGCGCGTGGCCTTCGCGAACGGCGCGCTGGAGGCCCGGATCGCGCAGCGCCCACTCTCGATCCATCTTGGTCAGGCGGTCGTCTCCGGGCCGTCCGGCACCGCGCGGGCTTCGGGGCGGCTGACCTTTCCGCCCGACGGGATCGCCGGGAGCCTCGCGCTCTCGGTGCCGCGCATGGCGGTGGGCGATCTCGCGGCGCTCTGGCCGCGCGACCTGATGGCCGGCTCGCGCGACTGGTTCACGACCAACATGCTCGACGGCACGGCAACGCGCGCGGAGGGCCTTCTTCGGCTCGAACCCGGTCAGCCGCCGGAGGTCGCGGCGAGCTTCGGCGTCGAGGGCGCGCGCTTCCGTTACATGCACGACATGCCGTTGGCCGAGGCGGCGTCGGGCGCGGCGCAGCTCGACGGCGACCGTCTGACCCTTCGTTTGGACGAAGGCGCGATCCCCGCGCTCGGCCCGCGGAGCGTGCGCGATCCCGCGACGGGTCGCATCGACGTCGCGGGGACGACCTTCGTCATCGACGATACCCGCGCCCGTCCGCCGCAGGGGGAACTGGAGTTGCGGGCCGCAGGCGAGATCGGCGACCTGCTGACCGTGCTCGACAATCCGCCCTTCCGGCTGCTCGAACGTCTGGGCAAGGGACCGGACCTCGCGAACGGGCAGGCCGAGGCGGAGGTCTCGGTCCGCCTGCCGCTGCGTCCGGGGAACGCACCGGCCGACATCTTCTACGACGTCTCCGCAGTGCTGACCGGGGTGGAAAGCCGCGCGCTGGTGCCCGACCGTGCGATCGAGGCGGATCGTCTGCTGCTGTCGGTGAACGCGGAACGGGCCGAGATCGCGGGCGACGCGACCTTCGAGGGCGTGCCCTTCACCGGCCGCTGGCGCCAGGCCCTGCCGCCGCCCGCCACCTCGGTCTCCGAGGCGGACGCCGAGCCGCGCCCGCTGCCCGAGCCCGGCCGCGTCACCGGCGTGGCGCAAGTCGATCCGGCGGGTCTCGACCGGTTGGGCATCTCGATCGCGGCCCTCGAACTCGGCGGCGCAACCGAGGCGCGGCTCGACGTGACCCTACCGCAAGGCGGCGTGCCGGAAATCCGCGCGGAGAGCGATCTGACCGGCCTGTCGGCCGCGCTGCCGACGATCGGCTGGCGCAAGTCGCGGGGACAGGCCGCGACCTTCGCGCTCGCGGCGACGCTGGGGACGGTGCCGGAGGTGACGTCGATGCGCCTCGACGCGCCGGGCCTCGACGCGACGGGACGGGTCACGCTGCGGGCGGACGGAAGCCTCGACCGCGCCCGTTTCGACCGGGTGGATACCGGCTGGTTCCGGGGGCCGGTAACGCTGGCCGGGCGCGGCGCGCGTGCGGCGCCCGCCATCGCGATCACCGGCGGCACGGCGGATCTGCGGCAGGCGCTGCTCAGCGCCGATGGCGGGTCGGGCGAAGGCGGGCCGCTCGACATCGCGCTGTCGCGGCTGACGATCTCGGAGGGGATCGCGCTGACCGATCTGCGCGCCTCGCTCCAGGACGGGAACGGCAGTTTCACCGGCCGCATCAACGGCGGCGCGCCGGTCGCGGGCCGGATCGCGCCGGATGCGGGCGGGTCGGCCGTGCAGGTCTCGGGCAACGATGCCGGCGGCGTCCTGCGTTCCGCCGGCCTGTTCGAGGACGCGCGCGGCGGCACCATCACCATGACGCTCCGGCCGACGCCACGGACGGGCGAATATGCCGGGCGTGTGCGGATGGACCGTCTGCGTGTCCGCAACGCCCCGGCGCTCGCCTCGCTCCTGCAGACATTGTCGGTCGTGGGCATCCTCGAGCAGCTGACGGGCGAGGGACTTTATTTCGAGACGGTGGAGACCGACTTCACGCTCCGCCCCGACGACATCCTCGTGCGGCGGGCGAGCGCGGTGGGGCCCAGCATGTCGATCACGGCGGACGGCGCCTACGACCTCGGGACGAAGCGGATGGACATGCAGGGCGTCATCTCGCCAATCTATCTGGTGAACGGCCTGTTCGGCGCGCTGTTCGGGCAGCGTGACGAGGGGCTGTTCGGCTTCACCTACCGCCTGACCGGGCCGGCGGGAGACCCGGACGTCGCGGTCAACCCGCTCTCGATCCTCACGCCCGGGGCGTTCCGCGACATCTTCCGCAAGCCGCCGCCCTCCTGATAGGGGGCTGGCATGAAACTGAGCGACTTCGACTTCGACCTCCCCGAGGACCTGATCGCGACCCGTCCCGTCCGGCCGCGCTCGGCGGCGCGGATGCTGGTGGCCGAGGGCGAGCGGTTTACGGATGCGCATGTGCGGGACCTGACGCGCTGGTTGCGGCCCGGGGACCGCCTGATCCTCAACGATACCAAGGTGATCCCGGCCAGACTTCATGGCGAGCGGGTGCGGGAGACGTCGGACGGATCGGGGCGGGCGAAGGTGGAGTTCACGCTGACCGAGGCGCGTCCCGACGGACGCTGGCGGGCGCTCGGCAAGCCGCTGCGGAAGCTGCGCGAGGGCGACCGGATCGCGTTCGACGCCGGCCTCACGGCCCGCGTCGCGACGAAGCGCGAGACCGACGTGACGCTTGCGTTCGACAGCGGTGACAGGGCCTTGCAGGACGCGCTCGATGCGGCGGGGCAGATGCCGCTGCCACCCTACATCGCGGCGAAGCGGCCCCCGGACGCGGCGGACCGGGACGATTACCAGACGATCTGGGCGCGGCATGCGGGCGCGGTGGCGGCGCCGACAGCGAGCCTGCATTTCGATGCGGAGCTGCTCGAGAGCCTTCGCGAACACGGCGTCGCGTTCACGGAGGTGACGCTGCATGTGGGTGCGGGGACGTTCCTGCCGGTCAAGGTGGAGGATGTGCGGACCCACCGGATGCATGCGGAATGGGGGGAGGTCACGGCGCAAGCTGCTGACGAGATTAGGGAAACACGTGCGGGGGGCGGGCGGGTGATCCCGGTCGGGACGACCGCGCTGCGCCTGATAGAGAGCGCGGCGGCGGGGGGTGGGATCGCGCCGTTCCGGGGCGAGACCGACATCTTCATCTACCCGGGTTACGAGTTCCGTGTAACCAACGGATTGATAACGAACTTCCACCTGCCGCAAAGCACGCTTCTGATGCTGGTCTCGGCGCTGATGGGGCGGGAGCGGATGCGCCGCGCCTATGCCCATGCGGTCGAGGCGCGCTACCGGTTCTTCAGCTACGGGGACGCGTCGCTGCTGCTGCCGGGGGGCTGAGGCGGCGTGTTACGGCCGTGTTATGGCTGTGTTACGCCTGTGGCACAGCCGTGGGACGGCCGGAGCGCGGCCGTGCCGTCGCCGGACGGGAGGCGATGTCAGGTCTGCGGGTCCATCTTCTGGCGGGCGAGCGCCATCCGGACGTCCGCATCGGCCTCCATCCGGTCGCGATGCGCGCGGAGCGCCGGATAGTCGTCGAGCGAAAGCGGGACGAGATCCAGCCAGCGCACCGCGGTGTAGAGATAGGCGTCCGCGAAGCTGCGCTCGCCCAGATACCACTCCCCCGCACGGGCGAGGATCTCGTCCATCCGGGCGAAATGCGCGTCGAGCCGGGCGTAGGTCTTGGCGAGCACCTCCTTCTGCGCGGCCTCGCTGTCGGCATAGGCGTCCGGCGCGAAATGCGGACCGAAGGCGCCGTGCACCTCCGTCGTCATCCAGGAGAGCGCCTCCGCCTCCTGCCGGCCGAGCTTCGTGTCGCGCGCGTAGCCCTCGCCCCCGTAGGTCGCGCCGAGCCAGGCCATGATCGCCGCCGCCTCGGTCAGCACCTCGCCGTCGTCCATCTGCAGCGCGGGAACCTTCCCCTTGGGGTTGATCGACAGGTAGGCGTCCTTCTTGTGGTCGCCGCGGGCCAGCACCTTCACCTCGACGGGAGCGTCGATCCACGCCGCCGCGATGTTCGGCGCGAGCGCGCAGGTGCCCGGCATGGTGTAGAGCGTCGGCATCTCGGTTCTCCCTATGGTCGGCGGACCAATCCGCGAGGATGCCGGGCGGTTCCGGCCCTCAGGGCCGGGCCATTGCCGCCGAAGGTCGAGCGTCGGCTGGTGCAGGATCGGACAGGAGCGGGTCGATGTCCCGGGGTAGAACGGGCGATCCGACCGCAAGTAGGGAAAGCCCCCGCTGTCGTGCCTCGGGCACGCCTTGGGCCGGGAGGCGGTGCGGCGCGCCATTGAACAGCACCACAAAGTTCTGCCCTTTTGATCGGAAGCGTAACTTCTGACCAGGCTGTTTATGGCGAAACGGACTTTCGCTGCGGCTGGCGCGGGCGGCGGCAGAGCGGACGAAGCAGAAGTTCATCGCGTTCGCCGTGCACGCTACTCGTATCTGGCCAGAAGCATTCTTCCCTCGTCCGTCCAGTTTGCGAAGCGTACTCCACCGTCCAGCCACCTCACGAGTCCATGCTCGGCCAATACTTCCAAGGCGAGTTCACCGGAACTCATGGCAAGGTTGTCAAGTAACCCATCGCCGCTCCGCAGATACTGATCCGTCATCCAAGCCAAGGCCCTAAGTGCCTTCTGCTCCGGGCTCTCTCCCTCGAAGGCCTTCCGTTGGACAGCTTGCGGCGATTCCGACATTGGTGTCATGTCTATCTCTGTCAGGTATGGGGGCGACCATAGCACGCCTTCGCCCGACAGCTACTGGTTCGAAGCCGCCTGTTACCGCGGCCTGTATGAGTGGCCGAGCTGTAAGGTTCTCCGGGCTCCCGTAAAACGTTCACGAACGTTTGCTTTCGCTACAGGCATTCCAAAAAACCTTTTCTCTTACAAAAAGACGTATCGCCAATACGGCGGCGTCAATCTTGATCCGTATTGTGGGACGCCATAGAATCTTACTTTTCGCACTGAGGCTTTGACCTTACGACGGCAACTGGTTGAATCATTAGCACGCCATAAGCCGCCGCTTGTAAATCGTAGCGGTCAAAGCGACTGCAGAAGGCTTTTAGTAGTTTCCAGGCCACGTTTCTATCGCTGTCTAACTCTGTTAAATCTCGTTGATACATGCAGCTATCTGCAAGAACAATGTTAAAGGCAGTCCAGTAGCCTTCCGCCCATACAACACTTTGTTTCGCAACTTCATCGTCATAGGTTAAACCCATTAGTTCGGAACAATCTGCGTTTGCGGGTCCGGCTCGCGTCACTTCAGCTATTGCGGCATTGCAAAAAAGTACGACGAAAATGGCGGTAGTTACGTGTGCGCTGTTCAAGCCTGTGACCTCAATTAGTTACGGCGTCATTCAATTTGAAAAGAGACGCTAGCCTCGCCTAGACCAGGGAATATCAGAGCAGCTATGCATCCGCTTTTAGAATCCGGCAAGTGCTCCTTCCAGCCGTTCGCCGCGCGCTGCCTGAACGGCAGCTTCGGGTGCCGGTAGGCGCCACACGGCCCGCAAGAAGCAAACCTTTCTGACGAAGAAGGCAATTTCGGCTCCGCGCCGAGATTCATGCGCCCGTTATCCATAATATTCCTTCGCCCGAGAGGAGAACCATTTGGCTGCCGCCAGCCGGCGGGACCGGACCGGCTTTGCTCGGTCCGGTCGATCTCGCGGCGCGGCAGGTATCGGCGTTGCGCAGATCGTCGGCCCAATGCACGGGAACGTCGTCGCGCAATGCCTAGCCTGTGGCGAAGGTCCGGATGCGGAGGCCGGTGCCGGAAAACGCGGGCGCCGGGGTTCCCGTCGGAGGGATCCCGGCCGTCGCGTCATCGGGTGGCTATGCCCCGGCATCGTGAAGCGGAACGGGCGGCATCGGCCCTGCGGGGGCGGTCGACGGCGTCCCGGCCCCTCGGCCTGGCGAAACGATGGCGTCCTGCTGTCGCTCCGTATGAGCAGGCGAATCGTGCGCCGCATGCAGCGGCGTGTTTGCGACAATTCTACGCTGAATGTGAATGGACGCATCGACCGCGCGCGCGTAGGCGCCGGGGCATCCGAACACTCCCCGAGGCCGTCCCATGATCTCCGTCTTCCGCAATTCCTGGGCGCTGCTGCTCGGGATCGTGTTCCTCATGGTGGGCAACGGGATGCAGGGCACCCTGCTCGGCGTGCGGGCCGATATCGAGGGGTTCTCGACCACCGCGATCTCGGTCGTGATGTCGGCCTATTTCATGGGCTTCCTGCTCGGTTCGCACTTCGTGCCGGGCATGATCCGGCGGGTCGGCCATGTCCGCGTCTTCGCGGCGCTGGGCTCGCTGGCGAGCGCGGGGCTGATCCTCTACCCGGTGCTGACCAACCCGCCCGCCTGGACCGCGCTCCGGCTCCTGCTCGGGTTCTGCTTCTGCGGGGTCTACATCGTCGCGGAGAGCTGGCTCAACAACACGACCACGAACGAGACGCGGGGCCGGGCGCTGTCGCTCTACATCATCGCGCAGATGGTGGGGATCGTCGCGGCGCAGGCGATCTTCGTGCTGGGCGACCCGGCGGACTTCCACCTCTTCATCGTGGTCTCCGTGCTCGTCAGCCTCGCCTTCGCGCCGATCCTTCTGGCGGCGACGCCGATGCCGCCCTTCGAGAAGGCGAAGCCGATGTCGTTCCGCAAGCTCTTCCAGGTCTCGCCGCTGGGCTTCGTCGGCATCTTCCTGATGGGCGCGGTGTTCTCGGCGATGTTCGGCATGGCGGGCGTGTTCGGGGCGCAGGCCCGGCTCAGTTCGGCGCAGATCGCGCTGTTCGTATCGGCGATGTATACGGGCGGGCTGGTGCTGCAATATCCGATCGGCTGGGCCTCGGACCGCTACGACCGGCGGGTGATGGTGGTGGCCGGGGCGGTGATCGGCTGGCTCGCCTGCGGGCTGGGCGTGTCGGGCTATGGCGGCGTGTCGGGGCTGATGGTCGCGGCGTTCCTGATCGGCGGCATGGCGAACCCGCTCTACGCGCTGCTGCTGGCCTACACGAACGACCGGCTCGAGGCCGACGACATGGCCTCGGCCTCGGCGCGGCTGCTGTTCGTCAACGGCGTGGGCGCGATCGGGGGACCGATCCTGACCGGCTGGCTGATGTCGGTGGCGGGGCCGGGCGGGTTCTTCCTGTTCATCGGGGCGCTGATGGCGGCGCTGGCGGGCTACGCGATCTGGCGGATGCGCCGGCGGGGCCTCGAGGTCGTCGACGAGTCGGCCAATTACGTCGTACTCTCGCCGATGGCGGTCACGCCGGTCACGATCGGCACGGCGGTCGAGACCTGGGAGAGTGCCGGCGACGAGACCGGGACGCCGGAGGAAACGGAGAAGGCGGCATGATGCGAGACGGGAGCGACGGTGCGGAGATCGAGGCTGGGGACGTCCTGCGGTTCTGGCTCGAGGATCACGGGCCGGAGGACTGGTACAGGCAGGACGATGCGCTCGACGCGGCCATCCGGTCGCGGTTCGAGGCGGCCTGGACGGTCGCGCGCGGCGGCGGGCTGACGACGTGGTGGCGGGACGCGCGGGGCAGCCTCGCCTACATCGTGCTGACCGACCAGTTCCCGCGCAACATGTTCCGGGACGACGCGCGCGCCTTCGCGACCGACGCGCCGGCCCGCGACGCGGCCCGGCACGCGATCGACGCCGGCCACGACCTGGCCGTGGACGAGCCGGCGCGGCAGTTCTTCTACCTGCCGTTCATGCATTCCGAATGCCTCGCCCACCAGGACCGGTCCTGCCGGATGTTCGCGCGGCGGATGGACGCGCCGGACAACCTGCTCCACGCGCAGGCGCACCGGCAGGTGATCCGGGATTACGGGCGCTTCCCCTACCGCAACGCCGCGCTCGGCCGGCGCTCCACCCGGGCCGAGCAGGCGTTCCTCGACGGGGGCAGCTACGGCGAGGTCGTGCGCGCCATGCGCGCCGCGTCGGACGGGGCTGCGGGGCCGGGCCTTTCCACCGGGGCGGGCAAAGGCTAGTTCAACGTTGAACGATTGAGCATGCGAGAGGCGAGACCATGGCCAAATCCTTCGACCTGATCGTCATCGGCGCCGGTCCCGGCGGCTACGTCGCGGCGATCCGCGCCGCGCAGCTGGGCCTCAGTGTCGCCTGCATCGAGCGCGAGCATCTGGGCGGGATCTGCCTGAACTGGGGCTGCATCCCGACCAAGGCGATGCTGCGCTCCTCCGAGGTGTTCCACCTGATGCACCGGGCCAAGGAGTTCGGGCTGAAGGCGGAGGGGATCGACTACGACCTCGACGCGGTGGTCAAGCGCTCGCGCGGGGTGGCCAAGCAGCTTTCGGGCGGGATCGGGCACCTGTTCAAGAAGAACAAGATCACCACGATCATGGGCGAGGCCAGGCTCGCCGGGAAGGGCCGGGTCACGGTCACGACCGACAAGGGCGAGGAGACCTACGAGGCGGGCAACATCGTCGTCGCCACCGGTGCGCGGGCCCGCAACCTGCCGGGGCTGGAGGCGGACGGCAAGCGGGTCTGGAACTACAAGACCGCGCTGCAGCCGCCGCACATGCCCAAGAAGCTCCTGGTGATCGGCTCCGGCGCCATCGGGATCGAGTTCGCGAGCTTCTACAACACGCTCGGCGCCGACACGACGGTGGTGGAGGTGATGGACCGCATCCTTCCGGTGGAGGACGAGGAGATCTCCAAGTTCGCCAAGAAGCAGTTCGAGAAGCAGGGGATGCACATCCTGCAGAAGGCCATCGTGCAGGCGCTCGACCGGCAGGACGACAAGGTGGTGGCCAAGATCGAGTCGAACGGCAAGGCCGAGAGCTACGAGTTCGACACCGTGATCTCCGCCGTGGGCATCGTCGGCAACGTCGAGGGGCTGGGCCTCGAGGAGGCCGGCGTGAAGGTCGAGAAGTCGCATGTCGTGGTGGACGAATATTGCCGCACGGGGGTCGAGGGCGTCTACGCGATCGGCGACATCGCCGGCGCGCCGTGGCTTGCGCACAAGGCCAGCCACGAGGGCGTGATGGTGGCCGAGCTGATCGCCGGGAAGAACGACGTGCATCCCGTGCGTCCCGAGAGCATCGCCGGCTGCACCTATTGCTATCCGCAGGTGGCGAGCGTCGGCCTCACGGAGGCTCAGGCCCGCGACGCGGGGCACGACATCAAGGTCGGGCACTTCCCCTTCATCGGCAACGGCAAGGCCATCGCGCTGGGTGAGCCGGAGGGGATGGTGAAGACCATCTTCGACAAGGGCACCGGCGAGTTGCTGGGTGCGCATATGGTGGGTGCGGAGGTGACGGAGCTGATCCAGGGCTACGTCGTCGGGCGGCAACTCGAGACGACGGAGGAGGATCTGGCCCATACCGTCTTCCCGCATCCGACGCTGTCGGAGATGATGCACGAGAGCGTGCTCGACGCGGACGGCCGGGCGATCCACTATTGACGCCGCGTCCGGTCGGCCGCCCGCGCGCGGCCGACCGGGCTTTCCCCTAAGGCAAGACTTTATTGACGTTTCGTCAACTAGTTAAGAAAATCTTTCCGCTCGATTGAAACTCGCCGGACACCTCTACGTGGCTGGGTGTGAGCGCGCTTGGACGCGTTCACAGAATGCAATCACGGGGGATTTACCTGATGAAGAAGTTTCTTACGACGACCGTAATCGGCATCGGTGCGTTTGCGGCCAGTTCCGCGATGGCGGCCAGCGTCTCGCAGGGCACGGGCTACGCGATCGGCGCGAACGGCTACGATCTGTTCTCCTACACCGACCTGACCAACCCGGTCCCGCCGTCGGAGGCGACCTTCCTGCGGGAGAACGGCACGCTCACGGCGGTCGACGCGATCACCTACCGCCCGAACACCGGCGGGTTCTTCGCCTACAAGAACGAGGGCAACCGCGTCTTCAGCGTCGACGTGAACTCCGGTGCGCTGACCGAGGTGGCCGTCGCAATGGGCTCTGCCGCAGACGGGCAGAACAATGCCGGTGCCCCGGTCGAGACGACGACCCGCAACATCGGTTTCGACTTCAACAACGCGCTCGACGCTGCGCGGGTGGTTTCGAAGAACGACGAGAACCTTGTCTTCTTCCCGACGCCGACGCGCGATCCGGCCGAGGTGATCCGGGCCAACGACCTGTTCTACGTGTCCGACGACGCGAATGCAGGCAAGAATCCCAGCGTCTTCGCCAACGCCTACACCAACGCCGTGCCGCAGGATCAGGTGAACGCGGACACGCAGGTGCAGTACGTGCTCGACAGCGACCTCGACATCGTCGCGACGCTCGGCAACAACTCGGGCGAGTTGCGCACGCTCGGCCAGCTCCTGGTCGACGGATCGGCGCTCGATTTCTCTGACGTGGGCGGCTTCGACATCCTGTCCCCGGCGAGCGACGACAATCTCGGGCTCGCGCTCCTGAATGTCGACGGCATGTCGAACCTCTACAGCTTCGAGCTGCCGGGCATGGCGGGCGACATCGAGGCGACCTTCGTGAGCACCTTCGGCCGCGGCTTTGGCAGCTTCACCGTGGCGGCGAACGACACGATGCCCTCGCCGGCGCCCGTGCCGCTGCCGGCTTCGGCGCTCCTGCTGGCCGCCGGGCTCGGCGGTTTCGGGGCGCTGCGGAAATTTCGCAAGCACTAAGAGATTTCAATGACGCTTGGGGCGGGGCCTTCGGGTCCCGCCCTTTTTCGTGCCGGCAGGCCGCCGCGCCGGCTCGGGATCGTTAACCAAGCTGCACGAGAACCGTTGCGCGGCACGCGGTTTCGTCGCACGAGGCGCAGTCGGCCTCGCAGGTGTCCCGTGCTCCATCGTCTTGCGCTCCTCCTTTCGCTTCTGGCCGCGCCTGCCCAGGCCGCCGATCCCGCCATGCCCTTCGACGGACCCTATCTCGGGGGCGGCGTCGGAACCGGCCGCCTGAGCGCGGACGGCGTGCCGGAAGGGATGTTCGGGATCGGCTCCGTCGGTCCTGCCTTCCGCGGGAACGATGCCGTCTTCTCCCTCGACGACCGTGCGGCGGGATACGCGCTCCATGCGGGCTACGATTTCCGGCGCGGCGATTTCGTCTTCGGGCCCGAGCTTCGCGTCTTCGCCGGCGGGCCGCGTCTCGGCGGGGACGCGCTCGGCTACTACATCGCGTCGGGCAGGATCTTCACCGACGAGGCCGCCCTCGCCATCGAGGTCGACCACGGGGTGACGGCGACGCTGCGCGGCGGATCCGCGATCGGCCGCACGCTAGTCTACGGCGCGGCGGGGCTGGCCTATCTGGATATCGACGTCGCGACGGCGGGTAATCTGCTCGGCGACAATGCCGGCGGCTTCCGCGACACCGGATACGCGGTCGGCCTCGGCGTGGAGCGGATGCTGGGCGACCGTGTCTCCGTCGGGGCGCAATACATGGTCCACCGGTTCGGGGATTTCGACTTCGAGGGTTATCTCAGGGGAGACCGCGAGGTCGATTTCGAGATGCAGAGCCTGGAATTGCGCGCCTCGCTGCGGTTCTGAGCCGCGTCGGCTCCTTTCGCGTCGCGAGGTGATTGCGGGTCGCGAATCCGTGCGCCCAAGCGCGCCGGCGATGCCGCGGGCGTCTGGCGCCCCACCGGCGGGCGTGCTAGCCGTTCGCTGATTGTTCGCACGGGAATCGGCCGGCCCGGATTGCACGCGGGCCGCGCTCACCTATGTCGAGAACTCGAACGGGATGCGGGGGCAGAATGGCCGACCAGAAGTTCATCGAGGTGCGCGGCGCGCGCGAGCACAACCTGAAGGGCATCGATGTCGACATCCCCCGCGACAAGCTGGTGGTGATCACCGGGCTGTCGGGGTCGGGCAAGTCGTCGCTGGCCTTCGACACGATCTACGCGGAAGGCCAGCGCCGCTACGTCGAGAGCCTGTCGGCCTATGCGCGGCAGTTCCTCGACATGATGCAGAAGCCGGACGTGGACCATATCTCCGGTCTCTCGCCCGCGATCTCGATCGAGCAGAAGACGACCTCGAAGAACCCGCGCTCCACCGTCGGCACGGTGACCGAGATCTACGACTACATGCGCCTGCTCTTCGCGCGGGCCGGCACGCCCTATTCGCCCGTGACCGGCGAGCCGATCACAGCGCAACAGGTGCAGGACATGGTCGACCGGGTCATGGCGATGGAGGAGGGGACGCGCGGCTACCTGCTCGCGCCCATCGTGCGCGACCGCAAGGGCGAGTATCGAAAGGAGATGCTGGAGCTGCGCAAGCAGGGCTTCCAGCGCGTGAAGGTCGACGGGGAGTTCCACGACCTCGACACGCCGCCCACGCTGGACAAGAAGTTCCGCCACGACATCGACGTGGTGGTGGACCGGATCGTCGTGCGCGAGGGGCTGGAGACACGGCTCGCCGACAGCTTCCGCACCGCGCTCGACCTTGCCGACGGGATCGCCATCCTCGAGACCGCCCCGAAGGAGGGCGAGGCGGAGCGGACGACCTTCTCCGAGAAGTTCGCCTGCCCGGTTTCCGGCTTCACCATCCCCGAGATCGAGCCGCGCCTGTTCTCCTTCAACGCCCCGTTCGGGGCCTGCCCGGTCTGCGACGGGCTGGGGATGGAGCTGTTCTTCGACGAGCGCCTGATCGTCCCCGACGTCACGCTGTCGCTCGCCAAGGGCGCCATCGCGCCGTGGAGCAAGACCAAGTCGCCCTATTTCACGCAGACGATCAACAGCATCGCCAAGCATTACGGCTTCGACACGAAGGCCGCGTGGAAGGACCTGCCGGAGAAGGTGCAGCGCGTCTTCCTGCGCGGCTCGGGCAGCGAGAAGATCAAGTTTCGCTACGACGAGAACGGCCGCATCTACGAGGTCAGCCGCGTCTTCGAGGGGGTGATCCCCAACATGGAGCGCCGCTACCGCGAGACGGACTCGGCCTGGGTC
Source organism: uncultured Jannaschia sp. (assembly GCF_947494055.1). Classification (GTDB taxonomy): domain Bacteria; phylum Pseudomonadota; class Alphaproteobacteria; order Rhodobacterales; family Rhodobacteraceae; genus Jannaschia. Next base: position 68,949 of record NZ_CANLTR010000011.1, read on the forward strand.
CGCGAGGAGTTCGAGCGCTACCAGAACAACCGCCCCTGCGGCGCCTGCGAGGGCTACCGGCTGCGCCCCGAGGCGCTGGCCGTGAAGATTGGCGGGCTGCATGTGGGCCAGGTGGTCGAGATGTCGATCGCCGAGGCGCTGGCGTGGTGCGACGAGGTGCCCGCGAAACTGTCAAGGCAGAACAACGAGATCGCCCGCGCCATCCTGAAGGAGATCCGCGAGCGGCTGGGTTTCCTGAACAACGTCGGCCTGCAATACCTGACGCTGAGCCGGAACGCCGGCACGCTGTCGGGCGGCGAGAGCCAGCGCATCCGTCTGGCGAGCCAGATCGGCTCGGGCCTGACCGGCGTGCTCTACGTCCTCGACGAGCCCTCCATCGGCCTGCACCAGCGCGACAACGACCGGTTGCTGACGACGCTCAAGAACCTGCGCGATCAGGGCAACACCGTGATCGTGGTCGAGCACGACGAGGAGGCGATCCGCGAGGCGGATTACGTCTTCGACATCGGACCGGGCGCGGGCATCCACGGCGGCCGGGTGGTCGCCCACGGCGTGCCGCACGAGCTGGAGGCGAACCCCGCTTCGGTCACCGGCGACTACCTCGCCGGGCGGCGGGAGATCGGCGTGCCCGAGACGCGGCGGAAGGGGAACAAGAAGAAGCTGACCGTGGTGAAGGCCACCGGCAACAACCTCAAGGGCGTGACCGTCGACTATCCGCTCGGGCAGTTCGTGGCGGTGACCGGCGTGTCCGGCGGCGGCAAGTCCACGCTGACCATCGAGACGCTGTTCAAGACCGCCTCGATGAAGCTCAACGGCGCGCGGCAGACGCCGGCGCCCTGCGAAACGGTGAAGGGGCTCGACCATCTCGACAAGGTGATCGACATCGACCAGCGGCCGATCGGCCGCACGCCGCGTTCGAACCCGGCCACCTATGTCGGGGCGTTCACCCCGATCCGCGACTGGTTCGCGGGCCTGCCGGAGTCGAAGGCGCGCGGCTACAAGCCCGGCCGGTTCAGCTTCAACGTGAAGGGCGGGCGCTGCGAGGCCTGTCAGGGCGACGGGCTCATCAAGATCGAGATGCATTTCCTGCCCGACGTCTACGTCGAATGCGAGACCTGCCACGGCAAGCGCTACAACCGCGAGACGCTGGAGATCCACTTCAAGGGCAAGTCCATCGCCGACGTGCTCGACATGACGGTCGAGGATGCGCAGACCTTCTTCCAGGCCGTGCCGTCGATCCGCGAGAAGATGGACGCGCTGATACGGGTGGGCCTCGGCTACATCAAGGTAGGCCAGCAGGCAACGACGCTCTCGGGCGGGGAGGCGCAGCGGGTGAAGCTCTCGAAGGAGCTGTCGCGGCGGTCCACCGGGCGGACGCTCTACATCCTCGACGAGCCGACGACGGGCCTGCATTTCGAGGACGTGAAGAAGCTCCTAGAGGTGCTGCACGAGCTCGTGGACCAAGGGAACTCGGTGGTGGTGATCGAGCACAATCTCGACGTGGTGAAGACCGCCGACCACGTGATCGACATCGGCCCCGAAGGCGGCGACGGCGGCGGCGAGGTCGTGGCGACCGGTAGCCCGGAGGAGATCGCCGGGATCGAGGCGAGCCATACCGGCCGCTACCTGAAGCCGATGCTGGAGGCGCGCCGGGTCGCGGCGGAGTGACCCCGTTCGGTGCCGCGTCCGGACCGCACCGAAGCATCGTTCTGATTCCGTCCCGTTCTTCTTGGCGACAATACTCTCGCCGAAGGCTCCGACCTGCGCCGCCGGCGCGGCAGCCCTGGCATGCGCCGCCGTCAGATCGTGACCATCGGCCGCGCCAGCGGCGCGCCGAGGCCGACATGCAGTCCCGCTCCGAAGCTCGCAGATGCGGGCGCGTCGGGGAAGCGCGCAGGGTCAAGGCGCCCCGGATCCAAACAGGCGGACGGGTCGCGGTTCGCCGTGCCGGAAGCGGTGGCCGAAGACCTCGACCTCCTGAGTGGCATAGCGGGTAAACAGGTGCAGCGGCGGATCGTGGCGTAGCGCCCTATGATCGGCGCGTGCCAGACAGGCGTGGCCCAACGCCGGTGGAGACATGCCCCGCGACCCCGTTACCAAGTGTATGGACCGTCGTCTTTTGCCGCCTTTGAGCGATAGGATGCAGGTCGCGAACGCAGCTTCTGTAGCGGACGGCTCCTGAATTGCGCGCTCCGGGCTTGGTAGCATGCCAACCATCGCCATCGACCGACCGAGGAACAGCGGCACGCCGAGCAGGCGGAAGATCACACAGGCGGACAGGGGACGAGCGAACGCGTCAAGCAAGTCGAACGGCCCCGCCGGAAAGCCGTTGATCCGAACATCCGCAAGCACCGGGATCTTTGGGGCCCAGCGCTGCGATCCGACGCGAGGTGAAGGCGCGCAGGACCTGGCCGCGCAGCCGCGTGTGCCGCGGTGGTTCCAGCTTCAGCATGAAACGATTTTCGACTGCCCGGAACCCGGTCTGATATGCGGGTCGGACGGGCAGGTCCGCGCCCTTTCGTCCGAAGCGCCGGTCACGCAGCAGGGCGGAGACGACAGCGTACGACGCGGCGGCGAGCACTGGATCCAACGCCCTGCTTGAGGCGCTGGAGCCGGAGCGGACGGCGGCGCTGATCCGGGCGAGCGTCCTGCTCTCCCGGTCTCGCACAACGGGTGCGCGCGGCGGAGCCATTTCGTCAATACGCGGATACGATCGTGATGGTCGGCGATCTCATAGGGTTCGTCTGTTGTCGTCACGGACCGGCATCGGAGGGGTATCGCCGCCGTACTAGTTCGCGTGCAGGTCATCGAGAAGTTGAACGCATGGTCGGGGAAAATGGATCGGATCTGGAGGTGATGCTGTGTGGCGACGTGGAGACGGCCCATTCGCTGTCGAAGCTCAGGCCCTTCAACAAGGTCTTCCGGAACTGACACTATCCGTTTGCGTCCGTCGATGTCATAGGGCGCGGCTACAGTCGCTGGTCGAAGCGTTCTTTAAAACCGCGCAAACTGCTCTTGGACGCGGCCGAGCCCACAATCACGCTGTCGCCATCATTTCCAAGGCGCTCACGGCGAACTCGGTCCTGTCCAAGAAGCTAGAACCGTTCGCCTTTTTCCCAAACGCAAACGTGATCCTGCTGACTGGCCTGTGCAATTAGGGCTTCTCGACATCGTGGCATCCATTGGCTTGCCGGTTGCCACCATGCTCCGGATCGGCCCGATCATCATTAAGGTCATGACGACTATGATCGGATAATCACATTGCCGATGAGGCTAAAACGCTTCGTCACGTCGATGTCGCCGGCATGATGAACTGGTATTGGTCAGCGCTGTGCTTCCGCTGCGCGCCGTCCTTATTGAGTACGATAACCTACTTCCCGTAACTCTCGACTTGGCTCTCGATGCAGATAATCGGGTCGGAGCCAGTGGCGCGCTAGCTGGCCGCAAGCGCCTCGGCGATCGGGAGGAAGTCGGCTGCCGTCAGGCTCGCACCTCCCACGAGCGCGCCGTCGACGTTATCGAGCGCAAAGAGCTCGGCGGCGTTCGTGGCCTTGACCGAGCCGCCGTAGAGGAGCGGGATGTCGGGGCCGACCTTCGCCCGCAGGGCGTCGTGGACCTCGGCCACCTGCGCGGGGGATGCGACCTTGCCCGTGCCGATGGCCCAGACCGGCTCGTAGGCGACGATCGTGTTCTCCGCCGTCGCGCCTTCGGGGAGCGAACCCGCGAGTTGTGCCGACAGGACGTCGAGCGTGCGCCCAGCCTCGCGGTCCTGCAGCGTCTCGCCGATGCACAGGATCGCCGTGAGCCCGGCGCGCCAGGCGGCTTCGGTCTGCGCGCGGACGTCTGCGTCGCGCTCGCCGTGATCGGCGCGGCGCTCGGAATGGCCGGTGATGCAGTAGGTGGCCCCGGCATCGGCCAGCATCTCGGCAGAGAGGTCACCGGTATGCGCGCCGGTTTCTTGCGAATGGCACGCTTGGCCGCCGGTCGCGAGGCCTTCGGGCATCGACGCCAAGAGCGTCGCGGGGGGGCAGAGCAGCGTGACGATCCCGTCGGGCGCCCCCACCGCGATGGCCTCTGCCTCGCGCAACGCGGCGCGCAGGCCATTCATCTTCCAGTTTCCGGCGGCGGTCTTCTTCGGCATGTGTCCCTCCCGACATGTCGCGGGAGGCATATCACGTCAGCCGGTCTTGCCCAGAGTCTCGTCGAACTTGATCGACTCGCCGCAGCCGCAGGCGTCGACGACGTTCGGATTGCGGAACCGGAACCCGGATTCAAGAAGCGACGTCTCGTAGTCGATCTCGGTGCCGAAGAGGAACATCTGCGCCATCGGCGCGATCAGCACGCGGGCGTCGCCGACATCCACGACCTCGTCGTTCGGCTCGACCGCGGCGACGTAGTCCATGGTGTATTCCATCCCCGCGCAGCCACCCTTCTTGACGCCGATGCGCAAGCCGGCCGAATCCTGTCGCGCCATCAGCTTGGCGATCTGCGCGGCGGCGGCCGAAGTGACGGTGACGGGCGGCTGACCGGGTATGGCGAACATGGGCATTTCTCCTTGATCCCACAGGTAAGCCCCCCGTCCCGGACGCTCAAGGGGCAAGCGCTCCCGCAAGAAGGCCATCACACTCCACGGGCAGGTCCGCTTGAAGTGAGACGGGACCGTTGCACGGCCCCGTCTTTGCTTCCGAAATATCCCGGGGGCCCGAAGGGCGGGGCAGCGCCCCTCCCGACTCAGAGACCCATGCAGTTCGCGTAGTACGTCACCGTGGCCGGCCAGTCGGAGAACACGCCCGCGACACCGACATCCTGCGCCAGCACGTCGAGCAGTTCGAAGTTCGTCCCGCCGCCATCGGTCAGGTCCTCGATCGACTGGAAGTAAAATCCGCCCCCGTCGGTCAGCGTACCCGCGCGCTCGAGCGACCAGGCGATCAGGTTCAGGCCCGCCGCCTTTGCCTCCTCGGCGTAGACGGACGGGACGATCTCGCCGTCCTCGCTGGTGACCAGCATGTAAAGCGGCGGGGCGAGGTAGTTCACGCCCATGTCGGCGAGTTCCTGCATCGTCGGCTCGAAGGTCGAGGCGTCCATCGGGTCGATCTCGCCCTCGTCCTCGTCGAAGGCCTCGTAGCGGTCGTCGAGATAGACCGCCTGCTTGCCGAATTCGGGTTCGTTCTCGATCCAGTAGCGGATGTCGGAGAGGTCGAAGCTTTGCAGCCAGACATCGGAGGGCGGGACGTCCGCGGCCTTGTACTCGTCGACGAGCTTCTGCGCGTAATCCTCCTGCGTGAAGCCCTCATGCGGCATCTCGACGGAAGCGGATTTCAGTTCCGGCGTGAACTTCGCGCCGAGATCGCGGAACAGCTCGATCGATTCACCGTGGGTCAGCAGGTTCGCTCCCTCGACGTAGAGATCGGTGCGGAAGTCGGCCGTGCCGCCCTGATACTCCTCGGCGGTCGTCGCGGAGGCGAGGCTCGAATCCATCTTCGGGGTGAGCGTCCTGAATTCCTCGAGGGTGATCTCCGACGTTCGGCATTCGGCCGTGGCGTCTTCCCCATCGGTGGCGGGGGTGAAGGGCGTGATGCAGGTGTCGGCAAGGTCGGTGACGAGGATGTTTGTCGTCGTATGCAGGTCGTTCTGCGCGTGGCGGCAGACAAGCTCGTGATCCGCAGTGAAGGTCACGTCGCATTCGAGGATGCCCGCCCCCATCCGTGCCGCGGCCCGGTTCGACACGTCGGTATGCTCGGGGAACATCAGCGGCGCGCCGCGATGGCCGATGGAGAAATCGGTGCGTTCGGGCGTCTGGCCGAGGCATGCCTGCAGCGTCGATTTGAGCTCGCCGTCTTCCATCCGGTCGATCAGATAGGCCGGACGCGGCCCATAGGTCAGCATCTCGGTGCCGTCCTGCGCTACGGCCGGTGCGCCGGCGAGGATCACCATGCCGAGGCAGGGAAGGGTCAGGGGGCGATGGGGCACGGTGGTTCTCTCCTTTGGCATTCGTCGGGACGGGCTTGAACGGACGAGGTGACGCAAATGTTGCGGTCTCGTGACGGACGTATGACAGCGTGGTTCGAACCAGGCGATCCCGTCAAGCGGCCTCTGCCGGCACCGCGGCCGGGAAGATGACGGCATCGCTCTCGCGCTCGATCTCGGCCGCACGCGCCACGAGCCGTTCGCGCACGGTGCAGGCGACCTCCCACGACGTGTTGGGATCCTTGCAGGGCGTGCTGAACCAGACGTCGATACCGAACACGTCCTGCCCGGCGACGTTGACGACGGCCTCGCTCACGTCTCCGAGTTCGGCCCCGAGTTCACCGTCGGACAGTTCGCGAAGGATGTCGTGGAAAGTCTCCCGGAGACGATCCACATCGGCCCGGGGGTCGAGCTTGAACCGCAGGATGCGGAGCATCGCCGGGTCCTGCAGCGACCAGTTCGAGAACGTCTCGGAGATGAACTCGGTGACCGGCACGATGAGGCGGGTCCCGTCCCAGTCCCGAAGCTGGACATAGGTCAGGTGAATGCGCTCCACGTGGCAGAGCTCGTCCTTGTAGACGACCCTGTCGCCGACGCGGGCCGACTGGTTCAGCGCGATCTGTAACGAGGCCAGGATATTGGCAAGGATGTCGCGGGCGGCAAAGCCGAAGAGCAGGGTCAGCAGGCCCGCGGACGCCAGCAAGGACGGCCCCATGCCGCGGAAGACCTGTGCCGTCGACAGCACGATCCACGCCCCGACGAGGAAGACCACGACGACCATGATGCGCTTGCCGGCATTGATCCGCGTGGCGATCGTCCGCTTCTCGGCCTGCTCCTCCCGCGTCAGGTCCACGTCCTCGCCCGGGGTGATCAACGCGTCGAGAATGGCCTCGACCACGTTCACGATCAGCATGAGGAGCGCGGTGACGAAGCCGACCGCGACGAGCGGCGAGACGACGACATCAATGTTGCCGGAGAAGACGAAGACGTGGTGCGTGACGTACCACACGAGGGTCGTCACGCTCGCGAGGACGATGGGCGTCCGCGTGGCCCGAAGGATCGCGGTCGTGAGGGGGTTCCTCAGGCGATGACCGATCCATTGCAGGGTTCGGTGGACGAAACTCGCCAGTGCGATGGCCGCGACCGCCAGGAGGGGCAGGCCGAGAAGCTCCCACCACATCAACCCCCAGAACGCGTCGTCGCGCAGGGGCGCCGGGAGCAGGCGCTCGAACCGGGATGGACCGTACCGTTCGTGAAGGGCCGGTATGTTCGCCACCGTCTCGGGGGGGAAGATCCAGAGCGGATCGGCCTCGCCCGCCTTGACGCGATTCAGGCGGATGGCGGCCGGGGCGATCCCGAGCGGCAGGTCGCGCAGCAGCAGGGAGCGACGGGGTTCGCCCGCCTGGGACGCGTTGCGGTCGCCCGAGACCTGCAACGCGTCCGGCCGGTCGATCAGCAGGGACCAGTCCAGCAGCGCCTTGCGCTCGATCACCGCGTGCAATTGTTCGGCGAGTGCCGGACCGCGCTCGGACTGTTCCGCGTCGGGAATGTCGGAGAGGTCGAGATTGTGGGCGGCCGCGACCCAATCGCCGGCCTCGCCGGCCTGCAGGAAGGAAACCATGGCCGTACGGGGGGTACGACGATCAATTGTGGCGGGCACTTCGCCCAGACCCGGGTTGAGCGTCTCGATTTCGTAGTAGGGCCCCTCGGATTGCGCCAAGATTGGCATGGCCGCCAAGACCATGACGATCGCACAAAACAGGAATTGGGCGATGACGCGCCCCGCTGCCGCCGCCGTCAAGGACGACGCCCTACATGAAGCCGAGTTCGAGGCGCGCCTCGTCGGACATCATCTCCATGCCCCAGGGCGGCTCCCAGGTCAGGTCGACATCGACCGTCCTGACGCCGGGCACGGCGGAGACGGCGTCGGCGACCCAGCCCGGCATCTCGCCCGCGACGGGACAGCCCGGGGCGGTCAGGGTCATGATGACGCGCACGTCATTCTCGCCGCCGATGTCGATCGTGTAGACCAGTCCGAGATCATAGATGTTCACCGGGATCTCAGGATCGAACACCGTCCGGCAGGCATCGACGATCGGCTCGTGAAGCGGATGCCCGGTCGTCGATGGAGAGATGAGGGGTGCGCCCTCGAGGCGATCGGTCGGCTCGACTGTCATGGAAACTGCCCCTGATTTGACGACCAAAACAATAAGGATTGCGTCCGGAAACGTAAAGGGGCGCCGATCAGGCGCCCCCCTTTTGTCCATGTTCCCCGGTGTCACACCGGGGCCCGGATCAGAAGCGGAAGTTCAGCGAGACCTCGGCGGTCGTTCCTTCGGCGTCGGCGCCGTCGCTGAAGCTGTCGAACTTGTGATAGATGACCTCGGTGCCGACGGTCAGCTTCTCGGTCGCGAAGACCTCGTAGCCCACACCGGCGAAATAGCCGTCGGAATCGCCCACGCTGTCGGTGACGCCCAGGGCGTAGCCCGCGGTCCCGTAGACGAGGTTCCGGCCGGCGCCGTAACCGGCACGGGCGCCAAGGCGCGCGATCTCGTCGACTTCCACGTCGCCGAGCTCGAGGTCGGGGCGGATATAGTCGAAAGCGACGCCGAGGACGTAATTGCCGAGATCGTAGTCGTAGCCGAAGCCGAGTCCGTAGAGGAAACCGTCATCGTCGAAATCGTCGCCGACGCCGTTGTTGCCTTCGGCATCCGCGTATCCGATCTGCGCACCGACATGGTAGCCGGTCCAGTCGTAGCCGACGGGGGCCGGCTCGGAGAAGACGGGGGCGGGCTCGATCGGGGCGGGGGCGATGTTTCCGGCGAAGGCGGGGGCCGCGAGGGTCATGGCGGCGAGGGAAGCGAGAACGCGCTGCATCGAATTATCTCCTGTTCATGCCTGATAGGGCCCTTGGACGGGCCTCGGTTCACAAGGTTACCATACGTCGCATGACCAATCCCGTTCCAATATGCCAGACACATTCTGTTACATCGCCACCGCCGCCGCCGGAGATTTCGTGACCTCACCCGGCGCTGGCCGCGCCCTGACGACGGTGATAGGAGCGTTCGCCCGGGCAGGATGACGCGGAGAAACGATGAGCCAGGCGTTCCAATTCGACATCGCCGCGACCGACGGCGCGGCCCGGACGGGCGTGATCTCGACCCCGCGGGGAGCTATCCGAACGCCGGCCTTCATGCCGGTGGGCACGGCGGGGACGGTGAAGGCGATGCTTCCGGGCTCGGTTCGCGAGACCGGCGCGGATATCCTGCTGGGCAATACCTATCACCTGATGCTGCGTCCGACGGCGGAGCGGGTCGATCGCATGGGCGGGCTGCACTGCTTTATGAACTGGGATGGACCGATCCTGACCGACTCGGGCGGGTTCCAGGTCATGTCGCTGGGCGAGTTGCGCAAGCTCGATGCCGATGGCGTGACGTTCCGGAGCCATATCGACGGGTCTCGCCATCGCCTGACGCCGGAGCGCAGCATGGAGATCCAACGGCTTCTGGGGTCGGATATCGTGATGTGCTTCGACGAATGTCCGGCGCTGCCTGCTTCGCGTGACCGGATCGCCGCGTCGATGCGGCTCTCGATGGATTGGGCCGCACGGTCGCGCGATGCGTTCGGGGACCGGCCGGGTCACGCGCTCTTCGGCATCCAGCAGGGCGGGCTCGAGCCGGATCTGCGCGCCGAGAGCGCCGAGCGGCTGCAGGCCATCGGTTTCGAGGGCTACGCGATCGGCGGACTGGCGGTGGGGGAGGGGCAGGACGCGATGTTTGGCGTGCTGGACTATGCCCCGCAGCAATTGCCGGTGGACCGGCCGCGTTACCTGATGGGCGTGGGCAAGCCCGACGACATCGTCGGCGCGGTCGCGCGGGGTGTCGACATGATGGATTGCGTCCTGCCGACCCGGTCGGGGCGGACCGGCCAGGCCTTCACGCGCCGCGGTGTCGTCAACATCCGCAACGCGCGTCATGCCGAGGATCCGCGACCGCTCGACGACGAATGCCGGTGTCCCGCCTGTCGCGACTATTCGCGGGCCTACCTGCATCATGTCAGCCGCGCCAAGGAGATGATCGCCTCGATGCTGATGACGTGGCACAACCTGCATTACTACCAAGAGCTGATGGCCGGGATGCGGGCGGCCATCGCGGCCGGGACGTTCGCCGCGTGGCAGGCCGACTTCCATGCCCGGCGGGCCGAAGGCGATGTCGAGCCGCTCTGACCGGGTTTGCCGGTACGCGGTGCGATCGTCGCGTCTTGGGCCCGCCCTTGCGAACCTTCTCGCATGACGCCAGTGTCAGACACTGGTCGGGAACGACCCGCGCATTGAACAGGCCACGTCGCGGCCCCACATCCTGGGTCGATGACGGAAGACCTCACACGCCGCCGCTCCGGGGCCGAGGTCTTTGCGAAAGGACAGTGAGACATGACCACATCCACCCATCCCGTGCTGCCGCTGCGTGACATCGTGGTGTTCCCGCACATGATCGTGCCGCTCTTCGTGGGGCGCGACAAGTCGGTCCGCGCCCTCGAGGAGGTGATGGCGGACGACAAGCAGATCCTGCTCTCGAGCCAGATCGACCCGGCCGTTGACGAGCCCGATGCCGACGGCATCTACCGCGTCGGCGTGCTGGCGAACGTGCTGCAGCTCCTCAAGCTGCCCGACGGGACCGTGAAAGTTCTCGTCGAAGGCCGCTCGCGCGTGAAGATCGTCCGATTCCTTGACACCGAAGCCTTCTTCGAGGCCGAAGCGGAAGCGCTGGAGGAGACGCGCGGTGACGATGCGACGGTCGACGCGCTCGTGAAATCCGTTGGCGAGGAGTTCGGACGCTACGCCAAGGTCAAGAAGAACATCCCCGAGGAGGCGCTCGGCTCCGTGGCCGAGGCGCGCGATCCTGCGAAGCTGGTCGATCTCGTTTCCGGGCATCTCGGCGTCGAGGTCGCGCAGAAGCAGGAGCTTCTGGAGATCCTCACCGTGTCCGAGCGGCTGGAGAAGGTCTACGGCCTGATGCAGGGCGAGATGTCGGTCCTGCAGGTCGAGAAGCGCATCAAGTCCCGCGTGAAGTCCCAGATGGAGCGGACGCAGCGCGAGTACTATCTCAACGAACAGATGAAGGCGATCCAGAAGGAGCTGGGCGACGGCGAGGACGGGCAATCCGAAGTGGCCGATCTCGAGCGCCGGATCGAGGAGACGAAGCTTTCCAAGGAGGCGCGCGACAAGGCCGAGGGCGAGCTCAAGAAGCTCAAGAACATGAGCCCGATGTCGGCCGAGGCGACGGTGGTGCGCAACTACCTCGACTGGATGCTGTCGATCCCGTGGGGCACGAAGTCCCGCACCAAGAAGGACATCCTGAAGGCACAGGACGTCCTCGACCAGGACCATTACGGTCTCGAGAAGGTCAAAGAGCGGATCGTCGAGTATCTCGCCGTGCAGGCGCGGTCGGCCAAGCTCAAGGGTCCGATCCTCTGCCTCGTCGGACCTCCGGGTGTCGGCAAGACCTCGCTCGGCAAGTCGGTCGCCAAGGCCACGGGACGCGAGTTCATCCGCATCTCGTTGGGCGGCGTGCGCGACGAATCCGAGATCCGCGGTCACCGGCGGACCTATATCGGCTCCATGCCCGGCAAGATCATCCAGGCGTTGAAGAAGGCCAAGACGACGAACCCGCTCATCCTGCTCGACGAGATCGACAAGATGGGTCAGGATTTCCGCGGCGACCCGGCCTCGGCGATGCTGGAGGTGCTCGATCCCGAGCAGAACTCGACCTTTGTGGACCACTATCTCGAGGTGGAATACGATCTGTCGAACGTGATGTTCCTGACGACGGCGAACTCCTACAACATGCCGTCGCCGCTTCTCGACCGGATGGAGATCATCTCGCTCGCGGGCTACACCGAAGAGGAGAAGGTCGAGATCGCCAAGCAGCATCTGCTGTCGAAGCAGGTCAAGAACCATGGGCTCCGCAAGAGCGAGTTCGAGGTCACCGATGCAGCGCTCACCGAGATGGTGCGGACGTATACGCGTGAGGCGGGCGTGCGGAACCTTGAGCGCGAGATCGCGAAGCTGGCGCGGAAGGCGGTCACGCGGATCGTCGGCAAGAAGGAGACGTCGATCAAGGTCGACGCCGACAACCTCGACGATTTCCTCGGCGTGAAGAAGTACCGCTACGGCCTGGCCGAACAGGAGGACCAGATCGGCGTCGTGACCGGGCTGGCCTATACCTCGGTGGGCGGCGATCTCTTGCAGATCGAGGCGCTGCGCCTGCCGGGCAAGGGCCGGATGAAGACGACCGGCAAGCTCGGCGACGTGATGAAGGAGTCGATCGACGCGGCCTCGAGCTACGTGCGCTCCATCGCGCCGCAGATCGGGGTGAAGCCGCCGCGTTTCGACACGATGGACATCCACGTCCACGTGCCGGACGGAGCGACACCGAAGGACGGCCCGTCCGCAGGTCTGGCGATGGTGACGTCCATCGTCTCCACGCTGACGCAGATCCCGGTTCGGCGCGACATTGCGATGACGGGCGAGGTCTCGCTCCGCGGCAACGCGATGCCGATCGGTGGGCTGAAGGAGAAACTGCTGGCGGCCCTTCGGGGCGGCATCAAGACGGTGCTGATCCCGGAGGAAAACGAGAAGGACCTCGCCGAATTGCCCGACAGCGTGAAGGACGGGCTGGAGATCGTGCCGGTCAAGCACGTCTCCGAAGTGCTCAAGCGGGCGCTGGTCCGTGAGCCGGAGCCCATCGAGTGGGACGAGGCTGCCGAAGAGGCCGCGGCGCTGGCCGCCCGCGCCAACCAGGCGCGCGAGCAAGGCGCGGTCGCGCACTGATCCGACCCGATGTCGCAGCAAGGGGCGCCCCCCGGGGCGCTCTTTTCCGTTCGGCCTGAAGGATCTCGCTCAGTCCAGTGCGTCGAGGAACGCGAGGACGACGCTGGCAGAGTTTCCAGCCGCGATCGACAGGAAGGTTCCCATCTCGTTGGCGCCCTCGCCGCCACCGGCTAGGTCGGAGAGTGAGCGAAAGGCGATGAACGGCACCTCGTTGGCATAGGCGACCTGCGCGACGGCGGCGCTTTCCATGTCGAGCACCTGTGCGTCGAACGTGTCGAAGGCCCATTCGCGAACCTCCGCGTTGTCGACGAACGCCGCGCCGGAAACCCCGTTGCCGCCGGTCACGATCCGCGGCGATCGGCTGAGGCAGGTCCCCTCGGCGTCGCATGCCGGCAGCTCCGCCTCGATCGCCTCCGCCGTAGCGAGCAGATCGGGGTCGACTGCGTACCAGAACTTATCCTCCGGCGTTTCCGCCCGGGCCGACTGGACGGCCTCGGTCCGCGTGTAGATCATGCCGAGTGGCGCGAAGTTCGACGTCATCCAGGGCGGGATCGCATAGCCCTCCGCCGTTTCCCGCGCGAGGATGGCGTTGAGGTAGCCGCCCCATTGCGCCGGGACCACGACGTCGCCGATCGAGAGTGATGGGTCGACCCCGCCGGCAATGCCCGAGAAGACGATGGCCTCGATGTCGAAATGGTCGAGCGCGAGTTGCGTGGTCATCGTGGCGTTGACCATGCTGATGCCCGAGAGAAACAGGACGACCTCCTGACCCTCCAGAGTTCCCGTGACGAAGCGGTTCCCGTTGATCGTCCGCGTCTCCGGATTCGCGACCGCGTCCCGCAGGGCGATCCATTCGGGTTCGAACGCCGACATGACGGCGATGCGGTCGGCCGCGGCCGTCGTGGTCGAAGCGAGAAGAAGGGCGAGGGCTGTCGGTCGGACGTTCATGCGGGCCTCCGTGGGACGCGGTGCTGCATGTTCGCGTGCCGGTCGGGGAGCCGCAAGCGGGACAAGATCGGTCTTGAACCCCGATCGCGGCTTGTCTAGATGCCGGGCGAAGGTCGGGTGATTAGCTCAGTGGTAGAGCGCTTCGTTCACATCGAAGATGTCGGGGGTTCAAATCCCTCATCACCCACCATTTTCTCATCTACGAGATTCTGATGCCGCCGCTGCTGATCCTTCGGCACGGGCAGACGGTGTGGAACCGCGAGGGCCGTCTCCAGGGCGGTCGCGACAGCGACCTTACCGCGTTCGGCCGGGTGCAAGCCGCGCGGCAGGGCGCGATCTTGCGGGCGCTCGGGGTTGCAAGACGTCCCGTTCGTGTCAGTCCGGCGCGCCGGGCGCAGGTTTCCGCGGCGCTTGCGGGGCTCTTTGCCCAAGTAGAGAACCGGATCGCCGAGATCGGATTGGGCGACTGGGAGGGACGGTCCCTCGCCGAGATCGCACCGCCGCCGGGCGTCGCATGGAAGTTCGCCGCGCCCGGCGGAGAGACGCGCGGCGCTCTCACCGCCCGCCTCGCGGCCTTTCTCGCCACGCTCGACGGTCCTGCAATCGTCGTCACCCATGGGGTCGTCTCGATCGGCCTGCGGGCAATGCTGATGGGGGTGAGCGATTGGGACATGCTCGCCGACCCCCAAGGCGTAGTCCATCACGTCGTGGACGGCCGCGAGACAGTTTACACCTGACTTGATGCGAGGGGCGCGTCGCGCTAGTCCCGAACGGGCGGGTGGTTAGCTCAGTTGGTAGAGCGTCTCGTTTACACCGAGGATGTCGGGGGTTCGAGCCCCTCACCACCCACCATTTCCCCGCCCCCGGTCGTCGATTTGGTGGGTCCGGATGGAACGCGATGTTCTGTGGAAATGCAGCCGCGATCGCTTGACGCCCCTCTCGCCCTCTCCTACACCGCACCCGTGCCGGGCGACCGGGACGCAAATGCGCGGTTGTAGCTCAGTTGGTTAGAGTACCGGCCTGTCACGCCGGGGGTCGCGGGTTCGAGCCCCGTCAACCGCGCCATTGCGATCCTGTCCGTCAGATCGACTTGGACTTCCAGGTCCGGCCGAATACGGTAACCGCCGTCTAGACGTCTCCGTACTCGGACACGGGTTGGCTAGGGAAACTTCCGGACGCAAGATTTGTGCAGTTGCCTCCGAGTCGGTGAACGAGTTCTAACTCGACCATGCCGAGGAATAGCACGTGACTTCATACATTGGCTGAAGGCTATGCCACTGATCTTCGTTCGCGTTTGGTAGCGTGGTAGCGACCACATGCTAGATTTGCGTATGCATGACGCAAGAAAGTGCTGGGAAAGATCGCTGCTCGCAAGATGCGCGGTGAATTGGCACGCCGCACGGCGCGGGCAGGGAATGGACGACGCAATCCGGTGATTGCGTCGTCCAAGGTGTCACACCTGTTGCGACATCCGGTCCATCCATTCGCGGTGGCGTGTCTCGTCGGCCAAGGCCTTCTCGAAGAACGCCTTGGATTTCGGCAGGGCGTTCTCGTGCTGGCTGGCGCGCTCATAGGCCATGACGGTGTCGTCCTCGTTGGTCTTCATCGCCTTGAGGATGGCGCCGTCGCCCATCAGGTCGGCCATCGCGATCTTGCCGGTCGTCAGCATCTGCTTCGCGTCGCCCTCGGTCGGAGCCTCCGCGCCCGCTTCCGCTGCCATCTCTGTCAGCACGTCGAGATGCTGCATGTGGTCCTGCCGGAACTGGGCGACCTGATCGCTCAGGGCCGTGTCCGACAACCGTTCGATCGAGGAATCGTAGGCCGCGATCGCGTCCCGCTCGAGATAGATGAGATCGGTGACAAGCTTGTCGAAGGTGGTTTCGTTTCCAACTGTCGTGACCATGGGTCTGTCTCCTGTCTGGACCCGATGTACGCGGCCTTGGTCGGGCATGCGAGATCGGGCGGTTTCATACGGATCGACGTTTCGTGGCTTCGCATGTTACGTCACGGAACGGTCATTGAACAATTATCAAGCGGGGCAACGGAAGCGGATCGAGGTCACCCCGGCGCCGTGCGTTCCAAGGGTGACCTCGCATTCGGGCACGTCTACTCGGCGGCTTGGCTGCGCGCGACCGAAGCGCTCGACGGGAAGCCCGCGAGCACCTCGTCGGCGGTAGCCTTTCGGTTCTCGACGGAGCTCGTCCACTGGCCCCAGACCGACGGGTCGATCTCGTCGCCGTTGCCCCCGAGCGACGACAGGCGGCTCTGATCCTCGTCGGTCAGAACCTGCTTCGGCAGGGGCGCGAGATGCTTCACATCGTCGGCCCCGATCCCGATCGTCTCACCGACACGACGACCGTAATCGTCGTGGACGAGGAACAGATGCCAGACCATGCGCTCCTGCACGTCGCGCTCGCAATCGCCCAGCATCGTTCCCAAGGTCTTGATCAGGTCGTCGCGCTCCCAGTTCAGCATGGTGCAGAAGCGAGCACGGGCCTGGACGTAGTCGTTGCGCCGGTCGAGGACGCTTCGCGTCAGGCGCCCCTGGATCTCGGGCGTGTTGTTGGGCTCCTCCCGCGGTGCCTCGTTCAGGCCGTCATGGAGCGACGGCTCGTAGTTCACGTGCGGGTTCTGACCCTCGGCCGTGTCGCGGTAATACGACATCTGCCCGTCCGCCTGGTTGGTCGCGACCCTGGCCTGCTTCGGCTGATTCACCGGCAGTTGCAGGTAGTTCGGCCCGACCCGGTAGCGTTGCGTGTCCGAGTAGGAGAACGTGCGGCCGACCAGCATCTTGTCGTCGGAGAAGTCGAGCCCGTCGACGAGGACACCGGTGCCCATCGCGATCTGCTCGTTCTCGTTGAAGAAGTTCTCGACGTTCCGGTTCAGGGTCATCGTGCCGACATGTCGCAGCGGGAAGTCGCGCTCGGACCAGACCTTGGTGTCGTCGAGCGGATCCCAGTCGAGTTCGGGATGTTCGTGATCCTCCATGACCTGCACGTAGAGGTCCCACTGGGGATAGTTGCCCGTCTCGATCGCCGTGTAGAGATCCTTGGAGGCGGAGCCGAGATCCTGACCCTGCACCTTGGCGGCTTCCTCCTCGGTCAGGCTCGCCACGCCCTGCTTGGGATGCCAGTGATACTTCACAAGACAGGTCCCGCCCTCGGCATTGACCATCTTGTAGGTGTTGACCCCGAAGCCCTCCATGTGCCGGTAGTTCGCCGGGATGCCGCGCGGGCTGAACAGGTGGGTCAGCATGTGCATCGACTCGGGCGTCTGGCTCATGAAGTCGAAGATCCGGTTCGGCTCCTGCCGGAAGGTCACCGGATCGGGCTTCAGCGAGTGGATCACGTCGGGAAACTTGATCGCGTCGCGGATGAAGAACACCGCGAGGTTGTTGCCGACGAGATCCCAATTGCCATCCTCGGTGTAGAACTTGATGGCGAAACCGCGCGGGTCGCGGGCGACTTCCGAACTGTCACGGCCGCCGATCACGGTCGAGAAGCGGATCGCCAGCGGGGTCTTCTTGCCCGCCTCCTGGAACAGCTTGGCACGGGTATAGGTCGCGGCCGGCTCGTCACCGATCTTGCCGGTTGCCTCGAACTCGCCGTAGGCCACGAAACCGCGAGCGTGAACCACGCGCTCGGGGATGCGCTCGCGGTCGAAATGGCTGATCTTCTCGAGGAACTGGTAGTTCTCGAGCGTCGCGGGGCCGCGCGCGCCGACAGTGCGCTGCGACTGGTTGTTGGTGACGGGATGGCCCTGGCGGTTGGTGAGGATGCGTTCGTCCGAGCTCCGAGGGCCAGCCTGGGTGTTCGTGTCATGAGATGACATGGGATTCCTCGTGTTCCGCTGTTACAAGATTCAACGCATGGCCCGGCAATTTGTGCCCCGCGAAATCGAGAAACTCGCCGAGGCGCAAAGGTGACGCCGTGGTCATACGCCCTGTCTGCGGGAAACTGCTCAGCGAAGGTGACCCAAAGGAAGCCGTCGCCTAATCGCGTGCCCTGTCCAGCAGGTGTATCAGTTCCAGAAACTTCGCGCGCTGCTCGGACTCGTCACCCGACGACACGGCATCCTCAATGCAGTGTGCGGCATGATCCTCGATGACCAGACGTTCCACGCCTTTCAGTGCCGCGCGGACGGCCGCAATCTGCGTGAGGATGTCGATGCAGTAGCGGTCATCCTCGACCATCCGGGAGATCCCCCGGACCTGACCTTCGAGTCGCTTGAGCCGCGCAAGGGCGGCGTCCCTGTTTTCATGCATGTTCTCGATAAAGGTATTCCAGCGGCAAAAGTCGAGCCTCTGCACGGGATGTCGGGGGAACCTCCACCTTGTATCGGGGTTGAATATACCCTGCGGGGGTATAATTCAGAGTAGTGATGAAGCACGAAGACAGCGGAGACGGAGGCGGCAAGGCCTATGGACGGTTCGCCGCGATGATCGTCACCTCGACGGTGGTGATGTACGGGCTGATGTATCTAAACACGTGGTCGCTTGAGCACGTGTATTTCTCGCAGACCCGGATGTGGATGGCGTTCTACATGGGCGCGGTCATGGCGTTCATCATGCTAGCCTTCATGCTGGGGATGTATCGCAACCGGCGGCTCAATGCTGCGATCTTCGGAGGCGCCGCGATTGCCTTCGCGCTGTCGCTCTTCCTCGTCCGTTCACAGGAAACGGTAGGCGACGTGGCCTGGATGAAAGCGATGATCCCGCATCATTCCATCGCGATCATGACGTCGGAGCGCGCGCAGATCTCCGATCCCCGGGTCCGAAAGCTTGCCGACGAGATCATCGCGGCGCAGAACCGGGAAATCTCGGAAATGCGCTGGCTGATCGACGAGATCGCCGAGAATGGAACGGCCGCGGGTTCCGGCGAGGAGCACGTGCCGGCCGAGATCGCGCCGCTGGCGGATGCCTTGGCCACACCGGTCATCGCGACGTTGGACCTTGCGCCGATGAGCGGCACGGAACTCGACCGCGCAGTGCCGGGCGACGGGATCTGCGAGTTCCGCCGGCAGCGCGACGCGGACCCGATCTTCGCGATGGCCCCCGACGGCAGCGCGGCGACGAAGCTTTCGGGGCAACTCATCGCCCTCAACGCTGCCGCGCCCCCGGGCGCCGAGGGGGCCACGGCCGGAACCGACGGAATGCAGCTCTCGGTCGAGGCCGGCGAGGGCGAGGACGCGACGCTGCGCTTCGAACTCAGGACCGACCCGGCGCTGAGCGTCGGCTACAAGGGATACTGGACCTGCGACGCCTGACACGGCGCGCATTCGCAACGGAGAGAACCGATGCCGAAGGATACCACGCAAGACGACAGGACCGCCGTGCTCTACCGGATGGTCATGCCCGGGCATACCTGCCCCTTCGGCCTGAAGTCGAAGGACCTGCTGGAGCGCGAAGGGTTCCGTGTGGAGGATCACCCACTTCGCACCCGCGAGGAGACCGACGCCTTCAAGCGGGAGCATGACGTCAAGACCACGCCGCAGACCTTCATCGACGGCGAGCGCGTCGGCGGCTACGACGCGCTGCAGGTGCATTTCGGCAAGAAGGACGCGAACGACAACGGCCTGTCCTACACGCCTGTCATCGCGCTCTTCTCGGTTGCCGCGCTGACCGCGATCGCCTTCACGTGGTACGCGTTCGCCACGCTCTTCACCTGGCAGACGCTCGGGTGGTTCGTCTCGATCTCGATGATTTTGCTCGGCCTGCAGAAGCTCAAGGACATCGAGAGCTTCTCGACGATGTTCCTGAACTACGACCTGCTGGCGAAGCGCTGGATACGCTACGGCTACGTCTATCCGTTCGTCGAGGCCGGCGCGGGTATTCTGATGACGGCGATGGTCGCGACGTGGCTCTCCGCGCCGGCGGCGTTGTTCATCGGAACGGTCGGGGCCGTCAGCGTGTTCAAGGCGGTCTACGTCGACAAGCGGGAGCTCAAATGCGCCTGCGTGGGCGGCAATTCGAATGTGCCGCTGGGCTTCGTCTCCCTAACCGAGAATCTCGGCATGATGGGGATGTCCCTCGTGATGCTGGGTCTGCTCTTTACTTGAGAAGCCGTCGGCCGCGTCCCAGCCAGAGCGAAGGCGGGCGGCCAATGTTGCGGCGCGTAGTTGGCCTGTTCGTCTAGCCGATCCTTATGGAGCGTCCCATTCATCTAGATGTTCGCCACAATGGCGGCGATCCTGAACCACGGCGGGCCGCGGCTTGCCAAGGCCCATATGATCGCCGCCGATCACATTTTTGGCGTGGTTGCTATCGAGTATTTAGCAAAGAAGAAGCAAGGTTCCCCGTCTCGGTGCAGGATGCGTATTGACCCCGGCAAACGCCCCCGCTATCCGGGCCCCCACGCGCGGTTGTAGCTCAGTTGGTTAGAGTACCGGCCTGTCACGCCGGGGGTCGCGGGTTCGAGCCCCGTCAACCGCGCCATTTAATCCCGACGTCATCGATCGGCGACAGCAATCTGCTGGATGCAGGCATTGTCGGACATCGCCACTCGCTCGCGATGCGATCACGCCATCGATCGCAGACTGCTATGCTTCCGATATTGCCGTCTCCGGCATCCGCATTTCCGGGCGCAACGCGGGCTTTAAAGCGCTTTGCTTTTAATGAGGCGCGTATCCTGTCGCTTCGAAGAAGTTCCAGCACTCCTCGGGATCGAAGAGATCGCAGATGTCGCCGAGCGCCCGGATGAGCGTATCGTAGGCCCACGCGCCGATGCGGCGGAGGTGGGCTTTCACTTTGGAGAAAACCATCTCGATCGGGTTCAGGTCGGGCGAGTAGGTCGGCAGGTTCGAGGAATCAGAAAGTCGTCCAGTGGACGGCTTTCCCCGAGAACGGAACCAGCAGCCGTGGGCGTTCAGGATTTCGGCGGTCTTCGGGCTCCTGTGGATCGACAGGTTGTCGAGGAGTGAGGAGGAGAAGGATTCGATCCAGTGGATCGGATTCCGAAGAACACGGTGGCTAGCGACAGGGCCGGGGCGAACTGGGTCTCGACGTAGATATCGAAAGCGGCCCGGTCCATCGCGCCCTCGATCACCCAAGGCGCAATCAGCGCGTCGCAGGTGAGCCCGGCGATGAATGTCTGCGTCTTCCAGCGGCCGAACGGGGTCGTGTCTAAAAGACGTTCGCTGACGGACTCCGGCCCCGCAGGCGGGTCATGTTCGCCTTAACCGACGTTTCATCCATGAAGACCAGCCGATGGGCCCTGTCGCGCATGAAGGGCTGGCGCCGAACGGTCCAGTCATGCCGGGCCAGCCTGATATCAGCCCGCATACGCTCCCGCGCGACCAGGCCTTTTTTATATAAGAACCCCGCCCTGATCAGGGCCCGGTGGATCGACGAGAGTTAAACCGACACGCCATGCGTCTCCGCCGCGGTCGCCCTTCGCGGCGCCATCGGTTCAAGCCCGATGGGCGTCGCCAATTCCTTCACAGTGATGTCCGGCTCCGCACGGACGATCCCGGTCGAGAACGCCATGTGGGGCGCAAGCTCGCCGGCGGGCCCCTCTGCGCGACCCTGCCGCTTCGGCGTTATCAACTCCCCGGTCGCGATAAGCGGCCGCCAACCGGACCGCCGTGCTCGCACTCACACCGAAAACTTGCGCGGCTGCCCGTCGTGAATGACCCGCGGCAATGTAGCGCCAGATCCGTTCGCGAAGGTCCATCGAGTAGGGTTTGCCCATCCGTCCACCTCCTTCCGGAAGTGGATCAAACCGATGATCCCAAGGAAATCCCCAACGATTCTGACCAGAGGCAAACCGCTTTAAGATCCGCCATATTGTCTGTGGCCATGGGCGGGTGAGCAAAGGCCGGGAACTCTAGGCGAACGCCAGCCGCTGGCCGTTGTTACGAGCAAGCTGATTTACGACTTTCCGTGTGGTCTCTAGCCGCCCAAGGCGCTTGGGCCGTTAGACGAAGATCGTGCAACGGTCCGCTCGCCCAGACAAAGATGTCCGGCCTATGCGGCGGGATTAAAAAGGCATGATCTTGCTGTCCGAACAGTCTCGCATCTCGCATCTCGCATTAGCGCCATCGCGTACCGTTCCTCGACCTTGCCCGACACGCGCACCGGATCGGTCGCCGTCATCGTATTGTATGCGCAAATCGCCGAGTCGCCGACAGGTCTTCGGGATGCAGTTGATCGTATCGCTCGTCAGCGTGAGCTCTACCTAATAGCAGCTCGATGCTTTCACGCGACCCTGCAGAGGTTAGCATTTGGGGAACCGCAGCGGCTCGGCCAACGACTTCGGCGCCAACTGCGATGCGCCGGTACGGCGAAGCCCCGGCCGCAAGCCGAAGCCTCCGCAAGGCGGGCAAGCCCCCTGTCAGCGCTGGGTCGGACCGATCATCATCACCATCTGCCGGCCTTCCATCTTGGGGAAGTTCTCGACCTTGCCGACCTCCTCGGTATCCTTCGCGACCCGCTCGAGCAGTTCGCGACCGAGATTCTGGTGCGCCATCTCCCGGCCGCGGAACCGCAGCGTGACCTTCACCTTGTCGCCGGATTCGAGGAAGCGGAAGACGTTGCGCATCTTGACGTCGTAATCGTGGGTGTCGGTGTTCGGGCGGAACTTGACCTCCTTCACCTCGATCGTCTTCTGCTTCTTGCGCGCCTCGGATTCCTTCTTCTGGGTCTCGTACTTGAACTTTCCGAAATCCATGATCTTGCAGACGGGCGGGGTCGCGTTCGGGCTGATCTCCACAAGATCGAGCCCGGCATCCTCCGCCATCTGGCGGGCGCGGGCGGGGCTGACGACCCCGACGTTCTCGCCTTCGGCGCCGATCAGGCGGATCTCGACGGCGCGGATGCGGTCATTGATGCGGGGGCCGGTGTCGCGCTGCGGTGGCGCGTTATGTGGTCTGCGGGCGATGGTCGTGGTCCTTTCAGGGACGTTGTCGATAGGGATTCGACATAGCTTCCGCCGCGCTTTCCTTCAAGATGGCAGCGCGGGGGCTGTCCGCCGGTCGAGGGAACAAGGTTGCCGGTGGGGGATTGATCCCGTGCCAGGCCGTCCGATGGCACGGGCGGTCCACATCGCATGGGAGAAATCATATGTCGCGCAACGTAATCGTCGGACTGGCCGTCCTGGTCGTCGCGGTTCTAGCCTGGATCTTGTTTGCCGGAACCGATGACGTGGCCGAAGCGCCGGATGCCGTCGTAACCGAGGAAGGCATCCCGGCCGCAGAAACCGACACCGCCGAGGACTCGGACGCGGAAATCGTCGTCGAAGGTGATGCCGTGGTCGTCGAGGATGACACCGCCGAACCCTCCGTCGAGGAATCCATCGCCGACGCACCCGAAGCCGTCGAAAACGAGTTGCCGGACACCACCGAGGAAGCCGAGGCTGCCGCCGAGGCCAATGGTGGCGAGGCGGTCGTCGAGGAAGACGCCACGGACGCCGCGTCCACCGATGAGCCTGCAACGGATGCAACCGAGCCGGCGGCCGACGCAACCGATGAAGCCGCGACCGACACGGAGACCGACGCTGTCGAGGTCGAACCCGAGGCGGTCGAGATCGAAACCGATACCACCGTGACGGACGGTGCGACGGATACCGATGCTGCGACCGCTCCGGCGGCGGATGCGCCGGCGACCGAAGCTGAGGACGACTCGACCGGCACGCAGGACAGCAGCGCCGCCGGAACGGAAGAGGAAGCCGGTGTCGGCGGATCGGTCGAGGCGGTCGATGCGGAGACAGCCGACGCGACCGAGGAGGCAATCGATGATGCCGCTGCCGCCGAGACCGATCTGGACGCCCTCCTGACGCCCGAGGGTTTCAATGCCGAAGACCTGATCGTGGTCGTCGACCAGTCCGACCTGAGCGATGCCGACAAGGCGACGCTGCGGACCCGGATCGAGGAAGCCGAGGGCGACCGGGACCTTGTTCCCGACGTCATCGAGGAGCTGCGCACCAGCCTCGACATCGAGTAAGCTTCCGATATTCGGAAGAAAGGGCCGCGCGGTTTCGACTGCGCGGCCCTTTTTTCGTTGCCTTGGCGGCGTGTGTCAGTCGACGAAGGCCTTTTCGATGACGTAATGCTTCGGGTCGGAATTCGCGCCTTCCTCAAGACCGAACCCCTCCAAAACTTCCTTCATCTCGAGGTTGAAGGCGAGCGAGCCGCAGACCATCGCGCGATCGGTCTCGGACGCGATGTGCTCGACGCCCAGATCGGCGAAGGCCGACCCGTCGCGGAGCCGATCCGTGATCCGCCCGACGGTGGGCGAGTCTTCGCGGGTGGTTGTCGGATAGTACTTGAGCTTGTCGCCGATCAGCTCGCCGATCAGCTCGTCGGCCCGTAGTGCTTCCACAATACGCCGCCCGTATTCGAGATCGGACAGGTTGCGGCAGGTATGGGTGACGATCACCTCGTCGTAGTTCTCCCAGGTCTCGGGCTCGCGGAGAAGCGACGCGAAGGGCGCGAAACCGGTGCCGGTGGAGAAGAACCACAGCCGCTTGCCGGGCAGGAGCGCGTCGTGGACCAGCGTACCGACAGGCTTCGGCCGCAGGATGATCTGGTCGCCGGGCTTCACGTGCTGCAACCGGGAGGTCAGGGGGCCATCCTGAACCTTGATCGAATAGAACTCAAGCTCGTCGTCCCAAGCCGGGGAGGCGATGGAATAGGCCCGCAGGATGGGCTTCGCCCGACCGGTCTTCGGGTCGGGATCGCCCATCAGGCCGATCATCACGAACTCGCCCGACCGGAAGCGCAGCGATGCGGGCCGCGTCACGCGGAAGGAGAAGAGCTCGTCCGTCCAGTGCGTGACCTGCGTGACGGTCTGCGCGTCGGGCAGGACGGGAGTGGCGTGGCCGGGATTCGGGTTCATGTCGTTCATGGCGTCACAAGCGGCGGAAGCCGCACCTCTAGTTCTGGATCGTTCGGGGTTCTAGGCCGTCTGCAGGTCCGGTCGACGGCCAAGACGACGCTGATAGTCATGCGCGCGCCAGTCGGCCCGGGCACGCCACTCGGCCTCGGGCTGACGCGCCGCAAGGTCTTCGTCGATCTCGACCTCGTCGAAACCGCTGCGCCGGGCCATCGCGTACTGGTCCGCGATCAGGTGCCCTGCGGCACGCAATCGGCCGGTAAAGCCGGCCCGACGCAGAATGCGCGCGATGGAAAAGCCGCGCCCGTCCGCGAAGCTCGGAAAGGCGACACGGATGACGGCGATCTCGGGCAGGCGCAGGAGTACCGGGTCGAGATCGGCATCGGGCGCCAGATCGACGGCCAGCGGCCCGTTCGCGGGCAAGGCATCGATAGCGGCGAACCGCATATCCAGATCATCCGACGCGAAGCCGGTATCGGTCACGATGGGCATGATCGTCTCCTCAGCGGGTGGCGGGCCAGAATCGGCCCCCGGCGAAGTGGATGCCGCATTCGGTCTTCTCCTGACCGCGCCAGCGTCCGGCCCGCGGGTCCTCGCCCGGCGCGACCTTGGTCGTGCAAGGCGCGCAGCCGAGCGAGGCATAGCCCTGCGCAACCAGAGGATGCCGGGGCAGGTCATGCAAGTCCATGTAGGCCGACACATCCTCCCGGCTCCATCGTGCGAGCGGGTTCATCTTCAGCTTGCCGGCATCGACTTCGAAGACATCGAGCGCGGCACGGTCCGGATTCTGATGCCGCTTGCGGCCGGTGATCCAACCCTCGAAGGGCTGTAGCGCCAGTTCCAGCGGCTTCACCTTGCGAAGCGCGCAGCAGGTTTCGGGATCGCGGTCGTGAAGATCCCCCTCCGGATCGTGGAGGAACAGGTCCGCGCTGTCCGGCCGGATCAACCGGATGTCGGTCAGGCCAAGCGTCTCGGCCACCTGCTGCTGATAGCGCAGGGTCTCGGGGAACAGCATCCCCGTCTCGAGGAACAGGACCGGAATGGTCGCATCGACTTGCGCCACGAGGTGCAGCAACACGACCGATTCCGCACCGAAAGACGATACGAGCGCGAGGTCGCCGACCCCGTCATCGCGAAGGACTCGGTCGAGGATCGCCTCGGCCGAGGCATCCGACAGGTCGGCATTCAGCTTCGCGGCACGCGCGGCGAGCAGGGCTTGGGCGTCAAGCGGCATCGCGCTTCTCCTCGGGATACAGGGCGGCCTTGAAGGGGGCGGGTCCCAGGCGGCGGTAGGCGTCGAGGAAGGTTTCCCCGGCATCCTCCCTCACGTCAAGGTAGGCAAGGATCAGTCGTTCGACGGCCGGCACGATCTCGTCGTAGGCGAAGCCCGGCCCGGCACGCTCGCCGATTGCGGCGCGCTCCGTGCCGTCGCCGCCCAGCGTGACCTGGTAATTCTCGACACCCGCCCGGTCGAGACCGAGGATGCCGATATGTCCGACATGGTGGTGTCCGCAGGCATTGATGCAACCGGAGATCTTGATCTTCAGCGCGCCGATGTCGTGCTCGATCCCCATCTCATCGATCCGTGTCGCGATCTGCTGCGCGACCGGGATCGAGCGTGCCGTCGCCAATGCGCAGTAATCCATGCCGGGGCAGGCGATGATGTCGCTGGCGAGCCCGACATTCGCGGTCCCGAGACCGGCCGCACGGAGCGCTGCGTGGAGCACGGGCAGATCGCTGCGGCGAACATGCGGCAGGATGACGTTCTGCTCGTGGCTGATCCGAAGCTCACCGTAGGCGTAGCGTTCAGCGATGTCCGCCATCACGCGCATCTGCTCGGCGCTTGCATCGCCCGGCGTCTTTCCATGCGCCTTGAGGGAGATCGTGACGATGGCGTGGTCGTCGCGTTTGTGCGGCGTCACATTGGTATCGACGAAGCTGCGCAGGACGGGATCCGACAAGTCGATCTCGCTCGGCCCGTTTAGGAAGGACGGCAACGCGAACTGAGCCTTGATCCGGTCAAGCGCCTCCAGATCACCACCGTCGAAGAGTGGCCGCAGCTCGGCGAAGCGCGCCTCGATCTGGCGACGCATCTCGTCGATCCCGGTCTCGTGCACGGTGATCTTGATGCGCGCCTTGTACTTGTTGTCGCGCCGGCCGAGCCGGTTGTAGACCGACACGATCGCCTCGCAATAGGGCAGGAGATCGGCCTCGGGCAGGAAATCGCGGACGGTCTTGCCGATCATCGGCGTCCGGCCGAGCCCGCCGCCGATCAGCACCTCGAAACCCAGTTCGCCGTCACGCTCCTTCAGCACCAGCCCGATGTCGTGGGCACGGGTAACGGCGCGGTCGTTCGGCGCGCCGGTGACGGCGATCTTGAACTTGCGCGGCAGGAACTGGAACTCCGGATGATCGGTCGACCACTGGCGCAGCAATTCCGCGTAGGGGCGCGGATCGGCGATCTCGTCGCGCGCGGCGCCGGCAAAATGGTCGGCGGTCACGTTGCGGATCGTGTTGCCGCTGGTCTGGATGGCATGCATGCCGACATCGCCAAGCCGGTCGAGCATGTCGGGAATGTCGACGAGCTTCGGCCAGTTGTACTGGATGTTCTGTCGCGTTGTGAAATGGCCGTAGCCCTTGTCCCAGCGCTCCGCGAGCTCCGCCAGCACACGCATCTGCGGCGCGGAGATCGTCCCGTAGGGGATCGCCACGCGCAGCATGTAGGCATGCAGTTGCAGATAGACGCCGTTCATCAGGCGCAGCGGCTTGAACTCGTCCTCGGTCAGCGAGCCGTCGAGGCGCCGCTCTACCTGGGCTCGGAACTGCGTGTTGCGCTCCGCCACGAAGGCGCGGTCGAAATCGTCGTAATGATACATGGTCAGGCCTCCGCCTGCTTGCCGTGCGGGTAGTTCGACGGGCCGGTCGCCCGGAACCCCTCGCGGAAATGGACGGGCTCGGGGCCGTTCCGCCCGGCCTTCATGTCGGTCAGATAGGCGCCGACGACGCGGCCGGGCTGACCTTCCGCGAGGGCCAGCCGCTCCGCCGCGCGGGTCTCGTCCTCGATCAGCTCGGCATCGTGCAGGTCTCCGACCCATTCGCCCTGCGCGTTCAGGTAGACGACGTCGCCCTCGCGCAGGAGGTTCGCGGTGACGACCTTCGGTGTGAAGGGGCGGCGGCTCATAGCGCGATCTCCCGGTTGGCGATGGCTTCCACGGCGGCACGGGGCGCCAGCCCCAGCAGCAGGACCGCGGGGCCTTCGATGTCGGTCAACGCGTCGGGCAGCGTGGCGAGCGTCGCAGCGCGGACCTGCTGATCGGGGCGGCTCGCATTCTCGACGATCGTGACCGGGGTTGCAGGCCTCCCGCCATGCATCAGCAGACGGCCCTGCATCCACCGTGCAGCGCGCTTGCCCATGTAGATGGCCGCGACCGCGCCGGGTTCGGCGAGCGCGCGCCAGTCCTGGTCGGCGAAACCCTTCACGTCGTGCCCCGTCAGCAGATGCACCGAGCCGTTCCGCCCGCGCTTCGTCAGGCTTTGCCCGATCCCGGCCACGGCGGCGGAGGCGGCGGTAATGCCCGGCACGATGGACCAGGACAGGCCTGCGTCCTCCAGCGCCTCGATCTCCTCGTCGAGCCGGCCGAAGACGGTCGGATCGCCTGCCTTCAGCCGCACGACATGACTGCCCTTCAGCCCGTGCTCCACCATCATCGCGTTAATATCGTCTTGCGCGGTCGACGGCCCGAAGCCTTCCTTGCCGGCTTCGACCAGGATCGCCTCGCGCCGCGCCAGTTCGAGGATCGCGGGCGCGACCAGCCGGTCGTGGATCACCACGTCGGCCCGGTCCAGCGCGTTGCGTGCCTTCAGCGTCAGAAGCTCCGGGTCGCCCGGGCCAGCACCTACGAGGTCGACATGACCGGGGCGGGCCTCGGCGGCGATATGTTCGGCCAGAAGCGTGTCTAGTGCCGCGCGCACGGCGGTCTCGCCTGCTTCCGCGGCGCGGGGACCGGCTTCGGCGTAGTATTCGGCCCAGAACCTGCGACGCGGCGCACCGAAGGGCAGGGCGTCGGCGGCCTTGCGGAACGTCTTGCCGATCCGCGCCAGCAGGCCGAGCCGTGCCGGCAGGGCCGCCTCGAGGTCGGCCTTGATGCTGCGCGCGAGGACGGGCGCCGCCCCCTCGGTGCCGATGGCGACGACGACCGGATCGCGATCGACGATGGCCGGGGTGATGAATTGCGAGAGTTCGAGGTTGTCGACGATGTTGACCAGCGCCCCGTCCGCACGGGCCAGTTCCAACGTCCGCGCGTCGAGCGCCGCGTCCTCATGCGCCCCGTAGGCGACGACGCAGCAGGTTGCGTCGCCCGGCTCGAGTCCGCGACGGATCAGCGACAGCTTCCCCTCCGCCGCCCAGGCCTCGATCTCGGGCGCGGGAGCTTCGGCGACGACGGTGATGCGTGCCGTCGTCTTCAGAAGCAGGCGCAACTTCGCCACGGCCGCATCGCCGCCGCCGGCGACCAGCACGCGCCGCCCTTCGAGGGCGAGGAAAACGGGGAAGTGATTCATGCGTCGGCTCCCTGCGGATGACCCGATATATAGAACATCGTTCTGGATTCGACACAGGGGGTCGGGCAGAAGAGGAACGATCGGCGCGTCCTGTGCCGCTATCTGAAAACAGCGTTCTTACGTGCAGAAGGAAACGGAATGATGGCCCGGTTGGACGAACTCGACAGGAAGATCCTCCGTGCGCTTCAGACGGATGCCGGACAATCGCTGGATGAGATCGCCCGGCAGGTCGGGTCCTCCAAGACGCCGGTCTGGAATCGCATCCGGAAGATGCGGGAGGCCGGAGTGATGGGTCCGTCCACGGTGCTCGTCGATCCGGAGGCGCTCGGGCTCGGCACCTGCTTCTTCGTCCTGATCCGCACCTCCGAGCACGAGGCCGGGTGGCAGCAGCGCTTCCTCGCCGCGCTCCGCGCCCGGCCGGAAGTGCAGGAGGCGCATCGGCTGGCGGGTGAGATCGACTACATCCTGAAGGTCCGCGTCGCCAATGCCCGCGCCTACGATGTCTTCTACCAGGCGCTGATCTCCGAGGTCCGGGTATTCAACGTCACCGCGCTCCTCTCGATGGAGGAGATCAAGTCGGAGACGGCGCTGCCGATCTAGGGCGCGCGTGGTGTCGTGAAGTCGAGGCACCGCCCCGGCAGGCCATCGGGCACGTCGATCACCGTGCAGGCCCCGGTCGGGTAGCGGGCGAAGTCCGGATCGGCGGGCGGCGTCGCGCAGGCCTCTGCCGCGGCCGCGCCGATCCCCGGATTGTGCGCCACGATCAGGACGCAACCCGCGTTCCGCTCGTGCGCGATATCGAGGATCGTGCCGGCTTCCGCTTGGTAGAGGTCGGGGCGGAACTCGGTTTCGGCCTCCGGCAGATCGAGCCCGGCCAGCGTCTCCCGCGTCCGCACGGCGTCCGAACAGAGCGTCAGGTCCGGGAGATGATGCCGTGATTTCAGCCAGTCGCCGATCTTGCGCGCGGCTTTGCGCCCGCGCTCGTTCAATGGCCGGTCACGGTCGTCCTTTGCAGGATCGGACCAGTCCGACTTGGCGTGCCGGAGGAGAATGAGTTTCATGGGAGCGACTCCGCCACGGGACTGGGCCTTCGGCAGCCTAGACCGGCCAGGGGGCCGCGGTCGAGCCGTTCGATGTCGTCCGGCCGCGTCCGGCCGTCACCCGCCCGTATGGCTCATGTGCCGGGTGACCTGCCCTTCGACCGCCTGACGCGAATAGTCGAAATCGTGCCCTTTCGGTTTCCGCGCGATGGCCCGCCGGATCGCGTCCTCGAGCGGGGCGTCGGCCTCGGATGCGCGCAGCGGGGCGCGGAGATCGGCCATGTCCTCCTGGCCCAGACACATGTAGAGTTCGCCCGTGCAGGTCACCCGCACGCGGTTGCAGCTTTCGCAGAAATTGTGCGTCAGCGGGGTGATGAAACCGATCTGCTGGCCCGTCTCCTCGATCCGCACATAGCGCGCCGGTCCGCCGGTGCGGTGCGCGAGTTCGGTCAGGGTGAAGCGCTCCGCCAGGCGGGCGCGCAGGTCCTTGAGCGGCCAGTACTGGTCGAGCCGCTGCACCTCGCCCATATCGCCCATCGGCATGACCTCGATGAAGGTCAGGTCCATGTCCTCCACCGCGCACCAGGCGAGGAGATCGAAAAGTTCACCCTCGTTGAAGCCCTTCAGCGCGACCGTGTTGATCTTGATCCGCAGGCCTGCATCCTGTGCCGCCGCGATGCCGCGTCGTACCTTGTCGAGCGAGCCCCAGCGCGTGATGGCGCGGAATTTCTCCGGGTCGAGCGTATCCAGCGACACGTTGATCCGCCGCACGCCCGCGTCCCGCAGCGGCTGCGCGAAGCGTTCGAGCTGACTGCCGTTGGTGGTCAGCGTGAGTTCGTCGAGCGGGCCGCCGAGATGCCGCGACATGCCCTCGAAGAAGGTCATGATCCCCTTGCGCACCAGCGGCTCGCCGCCGGTGATCCGCAGCTTGCGCACCCCCATCCGCACGAACGTGGAGCAAAGCCGGTCGAGCTCTTCCAGCGTCAGAAGCTCCTTCTTCGGCAGGAACGTCATGTGCTCCGCCATGCAATAGGTGCAGCGAAAGTCGCAGCGATCCGTGACCGACACGCGAAGGTAGTCGATCTTGCGGGCGAAGGGGTCGATGAGGGGTGCGTTCATGCTGCGCAACCTAGGCCGCAGGGCGCATGGCAACAAGTGGGGCTGACAGGGGCAGGGGCGGCGCTAGGATGCATCCCGACGCCGCCAACCGGAATCTCCTGTCATGCGCCTCCTGCTTCTCGTCCTGCCCATCGCCCTGACCGCGTGCAGCCAACTGCCTGGTCCGGGACCGCGTAACGCGGAGGCGTCGCGGACCGGTGGCGAAGCGGTCCCCCAACCACGGCCTGCCCCGACCCTGCGGGGCCCGGCGACGTCCGCCGCCGCGCTCGACACAGTGTCCGACCGCGAAAAGGCGGAGGCGCGCGCCGCGGCGCAGGCCGCGCCTGTCGGCGGCGAGCTCGGACAGGTCACGGTGGCGCTCGGCGATCCGACGGATGGCGGCCTGTGGGTGAAGTCCGATCTGGTGCAGGCGGAGACGCCCGGCACCGTGCGGACGGGCGCCGGCGACGCGATCGCGGTGACGCTACGACCTCTGGGATCGGAGGGAGGCCCGCAGATCTCGCTCTCGGCGCTGCAGGCGCTCGGTCTGCCGCTCGCGGGCCTGCATCCGGTGGTATTGGCACGGCGGTGAACGCCGCAGCAGAGGCCGCTTCTTCCGGCCACTCTGCCGGAGAAGCCGTGGAGGCCGCGATCTGACGCGGCAGACCGACGCGAGCGCCGGCCCCGCCTGGGTGCGGCAGACCGACGCGAGCGCCGGCCCCGCCTGGGTTCAGTTCCGGAAGGTGCCGTTGCCGAAGGCGATTTCGACCTCCTCCCACGGTCCGCGCGCTTCGGTCGGGACGCATGCGGGCTCCGTGCTTCCAAGGCTCTTGACGGTGACGGCCCGCGCCAGCCCGGTCAGGCTCCGACGGACGGCCCGCCCGTCGACCATGACGGTCGCGCCTCGAAGGATCTGCTGCGCGCCCTGTTGCAAACGCATGTTGTCCAGGGTCCAGAGGCCGCAGATCAGGACGGTGCCATCCGCCGCCAGGGCCGGCCGCCAGACGACGTGGAACGATCCCCGGCCGCCACCCGACCAGCCCGTCGAGTATATGCCCGTCCCGTCGGGACCGGGTCGGGAAACGTCCGCCGAGGCAGAGATCGGAAGAAAGGCGAGGGCCGTAGCAGCCAGGGAAAGACGAAGGAGCTTCACGAGAGCACCCATGGAACATTTGAAAAACGAGAGCGCTTATAGGCGTCTCTCAACAGACGTGAAGCCATGCACGGCGAAACAATTGGTTTCGCATGTTCCGCCTCTCGCCCGCCCGTTCAAGCGGCTGGCAGACGGCGCTCCACGATCTCCGCCCACCAGGAACATCCGGCGGGGATCGCTTCGTCGGTGAAGTCGTATTCGGGATGGTGGACCGGCGCGGTGTTGCCGTTGCCGACGAGGATGTAGGCGCCGGGCCGTTCCTCGAGCATGAAGGCGAAATCCTCGCCTCCCATGACCAGCGGCGCCTCGCCGCAATCGCCGGAGACGGTGCGGGCCGCCTCGGCGGCGAAGGCCGTCTGATCCTCGTGGTTCACCATCACCGGGTAGTTCCGCTGGTAGTCCACCTCCGCCGCGCCGCCGAAGGTCGCGGCCACGCCGGCGCTGATCGCCTTGATCCGCGTCTCCGCCAGGTCGCGCATTCCGGGGGACATCGTGCGGACGGTGCCCTTCAGTTCGACGCGCTGCGGGATGACGTTGAACGCCTTGGAGGAGGATTCCATCGACGTGACCGAGACGACGATCTGGTCCACCGGGTCGGCGTTGCGCGAGACGATGGATTGCAAAGCGGTGATGAGATGCGCAGCCATGAGGCCGGTATCGACGACCTCCTGCGGCTTGGCGGCGTGGCCGCCCCGGCCCTCGAGATGAATGTTGAACACGTCGGTCGCAGCGAAGAACGCACCCGGCCGGATCGCGAATGCGCCGACCGGCAGTCCGGGCCAGTTATGCATCCCGTAGACCTCCCGGACGTTCCAGCGGTCCATGATCCCGTCCTCGCACATCTCGCGACCGCCGCCGCCACCTTCCTCCGCGGGCTGGAAGATCAGGATGACCGTGCCGTCGAAGTTCCGAGTCTCGGCGAGGTATTGCGCGGCGCCGAGCAGCATCGCGGTATGGCCGTCATGGCCGCAGGCATGCATCGCGTTCGGCACCTTCGACGCGTGCGGCGCGCCGGTCTGCTCGTGGATCGGAAGGGCGTCCATGTCGGCGCGCAGGCCGATCGCCTTGCCGGAATCGGTCCTGCCGCGGATCACGCCGACGACGCCGGTGCGACCGATCCCCTCGACCACCTCGTCGCAGCCGAAGGCACGCAGCCGCTCGGCGACGAGGCCCGAGGTGCGATGCGTGTCGAACAGGATCTCCGGGTTCTCGTGCAGGTCGCGGCGCCAGGCGGTGATCTCGGGCAGCATTTCGGCGAAGCGGTTCTTGACGGGCATGCGGGTCTCCTTTTGGCGCGGACCCTGCGCCCGGCTCCCGGGGAGTTCAAGCGCCCCCGTCGTCCGTTTCCCCGGGTGACCGGGGCAGGGCGGTCGCCCGGTCCCCCGCATCGCCGCCCGTCTGGTCGTGGAGGTAGAGCGTGCGCGTCGGGAACGGGATCTCGACACCGTTCTCCCGGAACGTGTCCTCGACGGCGAGCATCACGTCGGAGGCGACATGGACAACGTCGGTCCGGGTGGATTTCGTCCACCAGCGCAGACGGACCACCTTGGCGAAATCGCCCAGATCGACCGACAGGGCCTCGGGGCCGGGATCGTTCATCACCCGCTCGATGCCCGATGCGGCCTCCACCGCGACCTTCATGGCGAGCTTTGTGTCGCTGCCATAGGTGATGCCGAAATCGTATTGCGACCGGCGGATCGGAAAGGCCGTGTTGACGGTGACGGCGTCGGTATAGACGTCGGCGTTCGGGATCACGACGCGGCGGCCATCGTAGGTCTTGATGAGCGTCGCGCGCGTCTGGATGTGCTCGACCGTGCCCTCGTAATCCCCGACGACGATCTGGTCGCCCACCGCGAAGGGCTGGCGGATCAGGAGCAGGATGCCGGAGAGCAGGTTCTGCAGGATGTCCTTGAAGGCGAAGCCGATCGCGACCGTCCCGATACCGAGCCCCGCGATCAGGTCGCCGGGCCGGATCGACGGCGTGAGGATCATCAGGGCGAGCATCGCGCCGGAAATCCAGATCGCCCAGCGCGCCACGCTGCCGATCACGGCACCCAGATCGGCGCGCCTGCGGTTGTGCGCCATGCGCCGGATGCCGAGACCGACGAGGAGGCCGGCCACGACGAAGAGCACCATCACCACGAAGGCGACCGCAATATTCGGGATCAGGCGGAACAGGCCATCGAGCCAGCTGTCGATCTTGTCGACGATCAGTCCGGGATCGGCATGGATCTGCTCCGGCGTCGTCTCCTCTTCCATGTCGCGCTCCCCGTCGCCTCAGACCAGCGTCCGGACCACCCGGCGCAGGAGCGCCTCGCCGGCCTCGAACTGCTCGACGGCGATCCATTCGTCGGGCTGGTGCGCTTGCGCGATATCGCCGGGGCCGCAGACGACGGCGGAGTAGCCGCGCTCCTGGAACTGGCCGGCCTCGGTGCCGTAAGTGACCACATGCGTGCCGTTGTCGCCGGTCAGACGCCGGACCAGAGCCTCGGCCGCGCCGTCCGGTTCCGGCACGAGGGCGGGGACGCCGTGCGTCGTCTCCCAGGTCACCCCCGCTTGCGGATGGCGGGCGCGGAGATCGGCGTCGAGCTCGGCCAGGTAGGCGTCCATCGCCTGCCGATGGCGCTCGACGTCGTCGCCCGCCGGGACGCGGAAGCCCAGCTTGAAGGTGCAGTCCTTCGCCGTGATGTTGTGCGCCGTTCCGCCCTGGATCAAGCCGACATGCGCCGTGGCGTGGGGCGGGTCGAAGGCGGCGGAGACCGGGTCGGGCGCCTCCGCCCAGATCGCGGCGTTGCGCTCGTTGACCCAGTTCAGGATGCGCCCGGCCTCGTGCACGGCGCTCACCCCTTGCGGCAGTTTCGAGGAATGGACCTCGTAGCCGTGGACGTGGATGTCGGCGATGGTGGAGGCGTTGTGCCCGGTGACGGGGCGCAGCATCGACGGCTCCCCGATGATCGCGGCGGCGGCACGGGGCAGGTGGGCCACCATGTCGTCGATCATCGGCGGCGCGCCGATGCAGCCGACCTCCTCGTCGTAGGAGAGCGCGATCTGAAGCGGTCGCGTCACGCCGAGCTCGATCGCGTGCGGCACCATCGCAAGGGCGAGCGCGTCGAAGCCCTTCATGTCGGCGCAGCCGCGGCCGTAGAACCGGCCCTCTGCCTCGGTCACGGCGAAAGGCTCGTAGTGCCAGTCCTGCCCGTCCACGGGCACGACGTCGGTATGGCCCGAGAGCACGACGCCGCCTTCGACCTCCGGCCCGACATTCGCATAGAGCGCGGCCTTCGTGCCGGTCGCGTCGTAGACCCGGCGCGCGGAGACGCCGTGAGAGGCGAGATACGCCTCCACCCAGTCGATCAGGTCGAGGTTCGAGTCACGGCTCACGGTCGGGAAGGCGACGAGCCGCTCCATGATCTCCCGTGCGGTCAGCAGCATCTTGGACATCCGGTCACCTCCGGTGCCATCCGTGCTGTGCACCCGGGCGAAGGTCAAGGA
Source organism: uncultured Jannaschia sp. (assembly GCF_947494055.1). GTDB lineage: Bacteria > Pseudomonadota > Alphaproteobacteria > Rhodobacterales > Rhodobacteraceae > Jannaschia. The sequence goes on from NZ_CANLTR010000011.1 coordinate 104,864, forward strand.
TGGTGCCCGGAAAACGGGCGGTCGCATGCAGGTGCTCGAAAACCGGGCAAACGCCTTGCGGGCCGCCGGCCATCTGCTAGCGTTGAAGGCGGAACGGGAGGCGCCAACGACCCCCCGGCGCAGAACGGGGAGTGGTGGATGCCGCAGGGCGACACCGGGGGTCAGGCTCAGGACGTGCTCGACGTGCGCGATCTGCATACCGTGTTCCGGACCCGCTCGGGCGAGGTTCACGCGGTCAATTCCGTGAGTTTCAACGTGCGGCGCGGCGAATTGCTGGGCGTCGTCGGCGAGAGCGGCTCCGGCAAGTCGGTCACGATGATGTCGCTGATCGGCCTGTTGCCGAGCCCGCCGGCCGAGGTGCGCTCGGGCGAGGTGCTGCTCGACGGAGAGGATCTGCTGAAGGCGTCGCCCAAGCGGCTGCGCGAGGTGCGGGGCGGCGAGGTCGGGTTCATCTTCCAGGACCCGATGACCTCGCTCAACCCGGTCTTCAACGTCGGCTTCCAGATCATGGAGCCGATCCGCCGGCACATGGGGCTGAACAAGCGTCAGGCGCGGGACCGGGCGGTCGAGCTGCTGGATCTCGTCGGCATCCCCGGTGCGGCGGGGCGGCTCGGGGATTATCCGCACCAGTTCTCCGGCGGGATGCGCCAGCGCGTGATGATCGCCATCGCGCTGGCCTGCGACCCGAAGCTCCTGATCGCGGACGAGCCGACAACCGCGCTCGACGTGACGATCCAGGCGCAGATCCTCGAGATCATCGAGGACCTTCGCCAGAAGCTCGGCATGGCCATCGTCTGGATCACGCACGATCTGGGCGTGGTCGCGGGTATCGCCGACCGCGTCCTCGTCATGTATGGCGGTCAGGTTGTGGAGCAGGCGCCGGTGCATCCGCTCTTCAACGATCCGCGCCACCCCTATACCCGTGCGCTCCTGAAGACGGTGCCGTCGGTCTCCGGCGAACGGGCCGCAAAGCTCCAGGTCATCGCCGGACAGCCGCCGATCCTCGGCGCGGCGCCTTCGGCCTGTCCGTTCCGGGACCGTTGCCCGCTGGTCTTCGACCGTTGCCATCAGCAGAACCCGCCCCGGGAGCTCGTCGCCCCGGGTCACGACGCGGCCTGCTTCCATCCCTCCGCCCGGACCGAGCGCGAGATGGCAGAGGCTTCCGCATGACGCGTCCGCTGGTCGAGGTGCGCGACCTGAAGATGCATTTTCCGATCTATTCCGGGCTGTTCCGGCGTCAGGTCGGCGCCGTGAAGGCGGTGGACGGGGTGAGCTTCGACATCCTTGAGGGCGAGACGCTGGGCCTCGTGGGCGAGTCGGGCTGCGGGAAGTCCACCTGCGGACGCGCGGTGCTGCGGCTTTACGACATCACCGGGGGCGAGATCGTCATCGACGGCCGGGCCATCGGGTCCGACCCGTGGGAGCGGCTGCGCAGCATGCGCCCGACGATGCAGATGGTGTTCCAGGACCCGCAGGCCTCCCTCAATCCCCGCATGACGCTTGGCGCGATCATCGGCGAGCCGTTGGTGGAGCACACCAAGATGTCCCGCGCCGAACGCCGCGCGCGGGTCGAGGAACTGATAAATCAGGTCGGGCTCAACCGCGCCTTCGTGAACCGTTATCCGCATGAATTCTCCGGCGGGCAGCGGCAGCGGATCGGCATCGCCCGGGCGCTGGCGCTGAACCCGAAGTTCATCGTCTGCGACGAGCCGATCGCCGCGCTCGACGTCTCGATCCAGGCGCAGGTGGTGAACCTGCTGGAGGAGCTGCAGGACAGGCTCGGGCTGACCTATCTCTTCATCAGCCACGACCTCTCGATGGTCCGCCACATCGCCGATCGGGTGGCGGTCATGTATCTCGGCAAGGTCGTCGAACTGGCCCCGCGCGACGCGCTCTACTCCGACCCGTTGCACCCCTACACGAAGGCGCTTCTGTCCGCCGTCCCCGAGCCGGACCCCGCGCTCGCCGGGCAGAAGAGGGACCGGATCGTGCTGCAGGGCGACGTGCCGAGCCCGGCCAACCCGCCCGCCGGTTGCAACTTCTGCACCCGCTGCCCGAACGTGATGGAGGTCTGTCACCGCATCGACCCCGCCTTCCTCGAGGTCGCGCCGGGGCACTGGACCGCCTGCCACCTGCACGATCCCGACCACCGCGGAACGCTGGAGGCGGGACCGGACGACACCGACAACGAGAACGCGGGCCGACCCGCGCGACGAAAGACCCCCGTGACCGGGGCGAACAGCCAACAAGGAGACCTTACATGAACACGAAGTCAGCCCTGCTCTGCGCGGTCGCGAGCTTCGCCGTGGCCCCCCTGGCGCATGCCCAGGACGAGGGCGGCGAGCGCGGGCGCGACGGCCAGCTCAACATCATCTACTGGCAGGCCCCCTCGATCCTGAACCCTTACCTTTCGAGCGGCACGAAGGACGTCGAGAGCTCCTCGCTCGTCGTCGAACCGTTGGTTCGGTTCGACGAGAACGGCGAGATGGTGCCCTGGCTCGCTGCCGAGATTCCGACCGTCGAGAATGGCGGCATCAGCGAGGATCTGACCTCGATCACCTGGAAGCTGAAGCCCGGTATCCTGTGGTCGGACGGCACGCCGCTCACCGCCGAGGACGTCGTGTTCACCTGGGAATACTGCACCGATCCGGAGGGCGGCTGCGCGCAGGCGCAGTATTTCGACAACGTCACCAACGTCGAGGCGGTCGACGACGAGACGGTAAAGATCACCTTCAACGTGCCGAAGCCGTTCCCCTACACCGCCTTTGTCGGCTCCGAGTCGCCGATCATCCAGAAGGCGCAGTTCGAGGAATGCCGGGGCGCGGCCGCGCCGACCTGCACCGACGCCAATTTCGGCCCGATCGGCACCGGCCCGTTCGTGGTCGACGACTTCCGGCCTAACGACGTCGTCACGCTGTCGGCCAATCCGAACTTCCGCGAGGAGGGCAAGCCCGCCTTCGAGACCGTCAACTTCAAGGGCGGCGGCGACGCAGCCGGGGCCGCGCGGGCGGTCCTGTCGACGGGTGAATACGACTACGCGTGGAACCTGCAGCTCGCGCCCGAGGTGCTGGACCAGCTCAGCGCCGCCGGCCTCGGCACGGTCGTCGCGGCCTACGGCACGTCGGTCGAACGGATCGAGATCAACCAGACCGACCCCTCGGCGAGCCTCGGCGACGAGCGCTCGACGGTCGCCCACCCGCACCCGTTCCTGACCGATCCGGCTGTTCCCGCCGCCATGTCCAAGGCGATCGACCGCCAGCTTCTCGTCGATATCGGCTACGGGCCGGGCGGGCAGCCGACCTGTAACATCCTGCCGGCGCCGGAGGCCTATGCCTCGACGGCGAACGAAGATTGCCTCGAATACGACCCCGAGGCCGCCATGGCCATGCTCGAGGAGGCCGGATGGGTCGACGAGGACGGCGACGGCATCCGCGAGAAGGACGGCGTGCGCCTCTCGGTCCTGTTCCAGACCTCGGTCAACGCGGTGCGCCAGGACGTGCAGGCGCTCGTCAAGGAGGACTGGGAGAAGATCGGGATCGAGACGGAGCTCCGCTCGGTCGACGCCTCGGTCTTCTTCGGCGGCGACCCGTCCTCGCCGGACACGTTCCAGAAGTTCTTCGCCGACGTGGAGATGTACACCAACAACTTCGCCGGCGTGGACCCGCAGGCCTACATGGCCGGCTGGCGGTGCAGCGATATCCCGTCCCCCGAATCCCAGTGGCAGGGCCAGAACGTGCCGCGTTTCTGCTCGGAGGAATACGACGCGCTGGTCGACAAGCTGGGCGACACGGCCGACATCGAGGAGCGGGGCGAGATCGCCAAGCAGCTGAACGACATGCTGGTCCAGAACTACGCCATGCTCCCGCTGATCCATCGCGGCAACCCGGCGGCGCATGCAAACTCGCTCGGCGGAATTAGGATGAACGACTGGGACAGCGAGCTGTGGAACATCGCGGACTGGTATCGCATCTCCGAATGACGGCTTGCGGGACGCCCGGGGCGTCCTGACCGAAACGGGGGCCGGCATCCGTGCCGGCCCCGACACAGACGGCCCGACCAAGCGAAAGTCGCCGCATGCTGACCTTCACCTTCCGGCGATTGCTGACCGCGATCCCGACCCTGCTGTTCATCAGCCTCGTGATCTTCCTGCTCCTCGACCTCGCCCCGGGCGACCCGATGGCGCAGATGCCGCTGACCGTCCCCGACGAGGTCAAGGCGCGGATGCGGGAGGCACTGGGCCTGGGCGAGCCGATCCACATCCGCTACTGGAAGTGGCTCGTGCAGTTCTTCTGGGTCGAGCCGCTGCACCTGCTCGATGCCATGTTCGGCACCGGCTTCGCCGAGGGCAGCCAGCGCATCCTGTCGTGGCAGACGCGCTCGCCGGTCGTCGATATCGTGATGCAGCGCATGCCGCAGACGCTCTGGGTCGTGGGCACCGCCTATGTCGTCGCCATCCTGATCGCGATCCCGGTCGGCATCTACTCGGCCTACCGCCAGTATTCCGTCTTCGACCAGGCCGGGACGTTCATCACGATGGTTGGCTTCTCGGTGCCGCCCTTCTTCTCCGGTGTCCTCGTCATCATCATCTTCGCCGCGCAGCTCGGCTGGTTCCCGTCGATCTACGACACCCGGCACGTAGTGGATTCCTGGCACGATTTCGGTCTGCAGGTCCGGCAGATGTTCCTGCCGGTGATGGTTCTGGCGCTGCAGATCACGTCGCAGCTCAGCCGCTTCATGCGCGCCTCGATGCTCGACAACCTCAACCAGGACTACGTCCGCACCGCCCGCGCCAAGGGCCTGCGCGAGAAGACGGTGGTGCTGGTGCATGTGCTGCGGAACTCGATGATCCCGGTCGTGACCGTGATCGCGCTCGGGGTGCCGTCGATCTTCGGCGGCGCGATCATCACCGAGCAGGTCTTCAAGGTGAACGGGATCGGTCAGCTTCTGATCACCGCGATCCAGGGCAACGACCTGCCGATGGTACAGACGCTCACCTTCATCTTCGCCGTGCTGATCGTCCTCTTCAACCTGATCGCCGACGTCCTTTACGGCATGCTCGACCCGCGGATCCGCTATGACTGATGCCCACGCTCCCGAGACCCCCGTCGGCGTCGACCGGGGCACCGTCGCCGCCTCCGCGCCCGTCGCCGGCGCCGAACCGCTCCTGCTCACGCAGGCGCGCAGCCAATGGTGGGACGTCTGGGACCAGTTCCGAAGCCACAAGGGCGCGATGGCCGGCGCGGTCCTGTTCCTGCTGATCCTCGCGGTCGTCGTCTTCGGGCCCTATATCTGGCCCCTCGACCCGACCGAGACGGCCATCCGCAGCCGCAACCAGTCTTTGAGCTGGGCGCATCCACTCGGCACCGATCAGCTCGGACGCGACGTCTTCGCACGGATGATCCAGGGCGGCCGCGTCTCGCTCGCGGTCGGGTTGACGGCGATGGGTCTGTCCCTCGTCCTCGGCACGCTGATCGGGGTGCTGGCGGGTTATTTCCGCCGGCTCGACGGGCCGCTGATGCGGTTGACGGACCTGTTCCTCGCGCTGCCGCTCCTGCCGCTGCTCCTCGTCATGGTGCTGCTGTTCCGGGAACCGCTGACGGCCGCCTTCGGGATCGAGACCGGTATCTTCATCCTGATCGTTTCGGCCATCGGCATCACGTCGTGGATGCAGACGGCGCGGATCGTGCGGGGCGACGTGCTCGCCCTGAAGGAGCATGAGTTCGTGCTCGCCGCCCGCTCGATCGGCACGCCGGCACGTCGGATCGTGACGCGCCACGTCCTGCCCAACGTGCTCTCGCCGATCATGGTCTCGGCTACGCTCGGCATCGCCACGGCGATCATCACCGAAAGCGCGCTGAGCTTCCTCGGCCTCGGCTTTCCGCCGGACTTCCCCACCTGGGGCCGGCTCCTGAACGACGGCGTGCCGTACCTCGAGCTTTACCCGGGGCGGGCCTTCTGGCCCGGCCTGGCGATCTCGCTGGTCGTTCTGTCGATCAATTATGTGGGCGACGGTCTGCGCGACGCGCTCGACCCCCGCATTCGCGGCCGCTGAAACGAGGGCTATCGCTGCGCTTCGAGGGCGGCGATCTGCGGGCGTAGCCCCTCGAGGTCGTAGCCCGCGACGCGGGTCGCCTCGAGGATGTCGTCGACCGGCATCCGTCCCGCCATCGCCAGCGCCCAGAGGATCGCGGACCGCGTGCCCGAGGCACAGTAGGCGACCGTGCCGCCCTCGGTCGCGTCGATCGCATCCGCCTGCTCCTCGATGGATTGCATCGATAGGGCCTGCCCGGCGACGGGGTTGTAGACGAAGGCCATCCCCGCCGCCTCGACTGCGGCCTGCATGGCGGCGGCGCGGTGCGAGGGCGGGACCTCGGCATCGGGCCGGTTGCAGATGATCGTCGTCACCCCGGTCGCGGCCAGCGTCCCCATGTCGGTCGGATCGAGCTGCGGGGCGACGGAGGTGGTCTCGTCGAGCGGTCTGAGGTCCATGCCGGTGCCCTTTCACGGCTCCTGTCGGAGCGACAGCATGCCCGCCGGGCCGCCGGAGGTAAAGTCGGGCCCGTATGTCGGTGCCGGTCGGGCGCAGGGCCGGCACGAAGGACCGGATCGTGGTAGGGACACGGTCGATATTCGCCATCGCCGCGCCGTACTTGCGCAGGCGGCCAGCGCAACCCTAGAAGTTTCACGGGGGATCGGAGGCTGACGACGCATGGGCTGGAAGTCTGAATGGGAGCGCGCACGCTCGGATCCGGAGGGGTTCTGGATGGAGCAGGCGACGGCGATCGACTGGGTCCGGATGCCCACGAAGGCGTTGCATGACCTCGGTGGGCCGGTGCCGGAATGGTTCGCCGACGGCGCGGTCAACACCTGCTGGAACGCCGTCGACCGCCACGTGGCGGCCGGGCACGGCGACCGTCTTGCCCTGATCCACGACAGCCCGGCCACGGAATCGGTCGCCCGGATCACCTATGCCGAGTTGCAGGACCGCGTCGCCCGGCTCGCCGGCGCGCTGCGTGCGCGGGGGGTCACGACGGGCGACCGCGTGATCATCTACATGCCGATGGTGCCGGAGGCGGTCGAGGGGATGCTCGCCTGCGCGCGGATCGGGGCGATCCATTCGGTCGTCTTCGGAGGGTTCGCCGCCTCCGAGCTGGCGGTGCGCATCGACGACGCGAAGCCGGTGGCCGTGCTCGCCGGGTCCTGCGGGATCGAGCCGACGCGGGTCGTCGCCTACAAGCCGCTTCTGGACGACGCGCTCGCGAAGGCCGCGCACAAGCCCGACTTCTGCCTGATCCTGCAACGCGACGAGTTGCGCTCGGAGACCGGGCCGCGGGATTTCGACTGGCATGAGGCGATCGCGCAGGCCGAGCCGGCGGATTGCGTGCCGGTCGCGGGCAACCACCCGGCCTACATCCTCTACACGTCGGGCACGACCGGGGCACCGAAAGGCGTCGTCCGGCCGACGGGCGGACATCTCGTCGCGCTCGAATGGTCGATGACCAACGTCTACGACGTCGCGCCGGGCGAGGTGTTCTGGGCTGCGTCCGACGTGGGCTGGGTCGTGGGGCACAGCTACATCTGCTACGCACCGCTGATCCACGGCTGTACCTCGGTCGTCTTCGAGGGCAAGCCGGTCGGCATGCCGGATGCCGGGACCTTCTGGCGGGTGATCGCCGATCACGGGGTCGCGGCGTTCTTCACCGCGCCGACCGCCTTCCGCGCGATCCGGCGCGAGGATCCGGAGGCCGGGATGCTGGAAGGCCACGACCTGTCGGCGCTGCGGACGATCTTCCTCGCCGGGGAGCGGGCCGATCCCGACACGATCGAGTGGCTGGCCCGCGTGACCGGCAAGCCGGTGATCGACCATTGGTGGCAGACCGAGACCGGCTGGACCATCGCCGGCAATCCGGTCGGGCTGGAGGCGCTGCCGGTGAAGATCGGCTCGCCCTCCGTGCCGATGCCCGGCTACGACATCCGCATCCTCGACGAGGGGGGCCACGAAGTCGCGCCGGGGACGCTCGGCGCGATCGCCATCCGCCTGCCGCTGCCACCGGGTTGCCTGCCGGGGCTCTGGAACGCCGAGGCGCGCTTCGTGAAGAGCTACCTCGCGACCTTTCCCGGCTTCTACGAGACCGGCGATGCCGGGATGATCGACGCGGACGGCTATGTCTGGATCATGGCGCGGACGGACGACGTCATCAACGTCGCGGGACACCGCCTGTCCACCGGCGCGATCGAGGAGGCGCTCGCCGCCCACCCGGACGTCGCCGAATGCGCGGTCGTCGGCATGGCGGATGCCGTGAAGGGGCAGGTGCCGCTCGGGCTCCTGTGCCTGACCCGCGGCGTGGACCGGCCGCAGGAGGAGATCGCCGCGGAATGCGTGGCGCTCGTGCGCGAGAGGATCGGACCGGTCGCGTCCTTCAGGCACGTCTGCGTCGTCGAGCGGCTGCCCAAGACGCGATCCGGCAAGACGCTGCGCGCGACGATGGCCAGGGTCGCGGAGGGTGCGGAGGTCAGGGTTCCGGCGACGATCGACGATCCGGCGATCCTCGACGAGATACGTCAGGCGCTGGCCCGCATCGGGCTGCCCCGGTCGTGAACGACGCCGAGGATCCCGACCCGCCGGTCCGGCCGGACGCCATGCAGCTCTTGGCGCACGACATCCGCTCGGCTGTCTCCGACGTGATCGGTGGCCTGCGCCTGATGAACAAGGAGACGCTGCCCCAGTCGGCACTGGTGCAGCACGAGCGCGTGCAGGCGGCCTCCGAGTTGCTGGCGCGTCTCGTCGAACAGCTCCTGGCCGGCACGCCGCGGCTCACCAAGGACCAGGTCGGCAATCTCGATCTGCATCGTTTCCTGACCGACGAGTTCCGCCGCTGGCACGGGGCGACCCACGGGTCCGGAACCTGGGTCACGCTCGAACTCGCGCCGAACCTGCCGCGTGTGGTGCGGCTCGACCTGCTCTCGCTGCGCCGCGTGCTCGCCAATCTGATGGGCAACGCGTTGCGCCACGCGGAGGGAGGCCAGATCCGACTTGCCGCCGACCTGACGGACGAAGGGCACCTGCGCATCTGCGTGAGCGACGACGGGCCGGGATTCCCCGCCGAACTCATGCCGACGCTCTTCGAGCCGGCGACACGCGGCTCGCGGGGCGCGGTCGGAACGGGGATGGGCCTGCACATTGCCGCCGCACAGGTGAGCGAGATGAGCGGGACGATCGAGGCGGAGAACCGGTCGATCCGGGGCGCGCGGCTGACCATCATCTTCCCGCGCGGGATCTGGGAGCGGCACGGCGAGGGGATCGACGGCCTCCCCGATCTGCAGGGGGTCCGCGTCCTCGTGGCCGACGATTCAGCAACGAACCGCACGCTCGTCAACGCGATGCTTACGCGGATGGGGGCGGAATGCGAACTGGCCGCCGATGGCATCGAGGCGCTCAACTGGCTGGCGCGGGAGCGGTTCGACCTTGCCCTCGTCGACATGGAGATGCCGACGCTGGGCGGGCTCGACGTGCTGCGGTCCGAGCGTCTGCGGCAGGCGCGCGGCATCGCGCCGCCGATGTCGATGGTGGCGATGACGGCCTACGTTCTGGGCGACAACCGGGAGGCGATCGTGGAGGCGGGGGCGGATGGCATCCTCGCCAAGCCGCTGGAGGGGATCGAGGCGTTCGGCCGGGCGATCCGGCACTATATCGATATCGGGCCCGATGCCTCGGGCTGGGCTCCGGAGCGGGCCCCGAGCCTCTCGGCGATCACGCTCGCCGAACTGATGCAGGCCGCGGGGCCCGATCAGCAGGATCAGCTCCTCGCCCGGCTTCGCGAGGATCTGGCGCAGGTGGAGATCGATCTGGAGCGCGCGCTGGCAAACGGGGATGCCAAGGAGGTCGAGTCGCAGACCCATATCCTGCTGTCGCTGTCGACGGCCGTCGGTGCGCTGCCGGCGGAAGCCGCGGCACGGCGTCTGAACGAGATCGCCCGCAGGGAAGCCGGCGAGGCGATGCAGGTCGCAGGCAAGGTCTGCCTCGCCCGGCTTGCCGAGCTGCGTCAGGATCTTCCGAAGGTCGATCGCACCCGATAGATCTGCGGCCGACGGGTTCGTCGCAATCGCCTCCTCGGACGCGCCTCCGGATCGACCCGGTCGCCGGAGGCTCTAGAGTTCCGTCTTGCGCTGCAGGAGCGGCATCAGGTCGCCCATGTCCGGTCCGTTATGTCGCCCCGTCAGCGCGTGGCGCAACGGCATGAAGAGTTGCTTGCCCTTGCGACCCGTCGCGGACTTCACCTCCGTCGTCCAGGCTTTCCAGGCATCGTCGGCAAAGGGGGGATCGGGCAAAAGAGCCAAGGCCTCGCGCACGAAGTCGGCATCTTCCGCCGCGATCTTCGGCGCGGCGCCCTCCGTCATCAGGCGCCACCAATCGGCCATGTCCGCCCGCGTCCGGATGTTGTCGCGCACCACCTCCCAGAAGCGCGTCCGGTCGCCTTCGGGCACGCCGAGGGCCGCGATGTCGCCTGCGACCGCCTCGAACGGGAGGGTCTGCAGGTAGTGTCCGGTCAGCGGGGTCAGGTCCGCGACGTCGAACTTGGTGGGCGCGCTGCCGAACTGCGAGAGGTCGAACTGCTCGGCGAGCTCCCGCGGGGTGGCGCGCAGTTCGACCGGCTGGCTCGAGCCCAGCCGCGCCATCAGCGACAGCAGGGCCATCGGCTCGATCCCCGCCTCGCGCAGGTCGTGCAGCGCCAGCGTGCCGAGACGCTTCGACAGCGCCTCGCCCTGCGGCCCGGTCAGGAGCGAATGGTGGGCGAAGGCCGGGTGGTCGTGTCCGAGCGCGGCCATGATCTGGATCTGCGTCGCCGTGTTCGTCACGTGGTCGGAGCCGCGCACGACGTGGGTGACGCCCATGTCGGTGTCGTCGACGACGCTCGCAATTGTGTAGAGGACCTGACCGTCGCCCCGGATCAGCACCGGATCGGAGACCGAGGCGGCGTCGATGCTGAGCGCACCGAGGATGCCGTCCTCCCACTCGATCCGCGCGTGGTCGAGGAGGAACCGCCAGTGGCCCGTGCGCTCGGCCCGGAGCGACTCGCGCTCCGTATCGGTCAGCCGGAGCGCGGCGCGGTCGTAGACCGGGGGCCGTCCCATGTTGAGCTGCTTCTTGCGCTTCAGGTCGAGCTCGGTCGGCGTCTCGAACGCTTCGTAGAGACGGCCGTCCCCGCGCAGCCGGTCCGCCGCGTCCATGTAGCGGTCGATCCGGGCCGATTGCCGCTCCTCCCGGTCCCAGTCGAGGCCGAGCCATTCCATGTCCCGCCGGATCGCGTCGACATATTCCTCTTTCGAGCGCTCGGGGTCGGTATCGTCGAGGCGCAGGATGAACGTCCCGCCGGCCTTGCGCGCGATCATCCAGTTCATCAGCGCGGCGCGCAGGTTCCCGACATGCAGCCGCCCGGTCGGCGAGGGGGCGAAGCGGGTGACGGTGTTCGTGTCGGGCATGACGGGCTTCCTTTCGGCTTGGCGTTTGCCACCGGGGTCGGGGGCTGTCCACCCGCCGTGACGGAGGGCAGGACGGCAGGACGTGGCTTCGGGGTTGCGTCCCCCCCGCGGCGGGGCCTAGCACGGTTCCGACCCGACAGCGCGAGTTCCCGATGAGCGAAACGTCTGATCTGCGCGAGGCCGCGCTTGCCGTTCGCGAGATGGCTTACGTGCCCTATAGCCGGTTCAAGGTCGGCGTGGCGATCCGTGCCGCCTCCGGCACGGTCTATCGCGGCTGCAACGTCGAGAACGTCGCCTATCCGCAGGGGACCTGCGCGGAGGCGGGCGCGATCGCGGCGATGGTCGCGGCCGGCGAGACGTCGATCGCGGAGGTCTACGTCGTCGCCGCCTCGGACCGGCCCGTGCCCTGCTGCGGCGGCTGCCGCCAGAAGCTCGCGGAGTTCGCGGGCGGCGAGGTTCCGGTGACGCTCGCCACGGTCGCCGGCGCGGAGGAGGCGACGACGATCGGTGCGCTTCTGCCCGGCGCCTTCGACGCGGGTTACATGGCGTGAGCGGGCCGTGCGACATTCTCGCGGACCTGCGCCACGACCGAAGGCCGGCGCCCGAGGCGCTCGCGGCGTTCGCGGAGGGGCTGGCCGACGGCTCGGTCACCGACGCGCAGGCCGGCGCCTTCGCGATGGGTGTCTGCCGCACGCCGCTCGGCGCGGCGGGCCGGGCGGCGCTGACGCGGGCGATGCGCGACGGCGGGGAGGTCCTGCAATGGGATCTCGACGGACCGGTGGTCGACAAGCACTCCACGGGCGGCGTCGGCGATTGCACCTCGCTCGTCCTCGCCCCGGCGCTCGCCGTCTGCGGAGCCTATGTGCCGATGATCTCGGGCCGGGGGCTCGGCCATACCGGCGGCACGCTCGACAAGCTCGCCGCGATCCCCGGCTTCCGCACGGAGATGCAGACCGACGAGTTGCAGAGCATCGTGTCCCGCGTCGGCTGCGCCATCGTGGGCGCGACGGCCGACATCGCGCCCGCGGACCGGCGGCTCTACGCGGTGCGCGACGTGACCGGGACGGTGGAAAGCCTCGACCTGATCGTGGCGTCGATCCTGTCGAAAAAGCTGGCGGAAGGTCTGGAGGCGCTGGTCCTCGACGTGAAGTCCGGGTCCGGCGCCTTCATGCCCGATCCGAACGATGCCCGCGCGCTCGCCCGGGCGCTGGTCGAGACGGGTCAGGCGAATGGCGTGATGACGTCGGCCATCGTCACCGACATGAGCCAGCCCGCCGCGCCCGCCTGCGGCAACGCGCTCGAAGTGATTGCCGCGATGGAGGCGCTGACCGAGCCGGGGACGCGCCGATCGGCCCGGCTCGTGGCGTTGGTCCGCGCGCTCGGCGGCGAGGCGCTTGCGCTCGGCGGGCTGGTCGCGGACGCGGCGGCCGGGGCGGAGAAGATCGGCGCCGCGCTTCAGAGTGGCGCGGCGGCGGAGGTGTTCGGCCGCATGGTGCAGGCGCAAGGCGGACCGTCCGATTTCCTCGAGCGCTGGCGCGACAGGTTGCCCGCGGCACCCGTCGTCGCGGAGTTGCGGGCCGAGGCGCCGGGCGTGGTCGCCGAGATCGACACGCGCGTCCTGGGCGAGGTGGTCGTCGACCTCGGCGGCGGACGGCGACGGGAGGACGACCGCATCGACCCGACGGTCGGCATCAGCCATATCGCCCAGCTCGGCACGGTCGTCACCGACACCCAGCCGCTGGCCCGCGTGCACGCCGCCGATGGCGAGGCCGCGGCCGAGGCGGCGGAGCGCGTGGCCCGCGCCATCCGGCTCGAGGGCGGCGCGGTCACGCCCCCCACGCTCATCGGCGAGACGATCCGGTGAGCCGCGCCTTCCTGGTGGTGCTCGACTCGGTCGGCTGCGGCGGCGCGCCGGATGCCGCGGATTTCGGCGACGAAGGGGCGAACACGCTCGGCCACATCGCCGCGGCCTGCGCGGCGGGGCAGGCGGAGGAGGGACGGTCCGGACCGCTCCGCCTGCCCAATCTCGACCGGCTCGGCCTCGGCGCGGCAATCCGGCTGGCCTCGGGCGTCGAGACGCCGGGCCTCGCGGCGGAGCCCGAGGGGCTGTGGGGCGCGGCCACCGAAATCAGCCGGGGGAAGGACACGCCCTCGGGGCACTGGGAGCTCGCGGGCCTGCCGGTGCCGTGGGACTGGACGTACTTCCCGGAAACCGATCCGTGCTTTCCGCCGGACCTCGTGGACCTCGTCTGCCGGATGGCCGGGACCGACGGCATCCTCGGCAATCGCCACGCCTCCGGCACGCTCATCATCGAGGAGGAAGCGGAAGCGCATATCCGGACCGGCTGGCCGATCTGTTACACCTCGGTCGACAGCGTCTTCCAGATCGCCGCGCACGAGGCGCATTTCGGGCTCGACCGCCTGCTCGACCTCTGCGCGGCTTTGGCCTCGACCCTGCACGAGATGCGCGTGGGGCGGGTCATCGCGCGGCCGTTCACGGGCGACGGGCCGTGGGAGCGGACGGCGAACCGCCGTGACTTCGCCATCGAACCGCCCGCGCCGACGCTCTGTGACGCGGTGTCGGGCGCGGGGCGTCAGGTGCATGCCATCGGAAAGATCGGTGACATCTTCTCCATGCGCGGCATCGACAGCGTGGCGAAGGGCAAGGACGTCCTGTTGATGGACCATCTCGCGGCTTCCGTGCGCGACATGCCCGACGGCAGCCTGACCTTCGCGAACTTCGTCGAGTTCGACGCGATCTACGGCCACCGCCGGGATGTCAGCGGCTACGCGCGTCAACTCGAATGGTTCGACGCCTGCCTGCCGCCGATCCTCGGATCGCTGCGCGAGGGCGACCTGATGGTCTGCACCGCCGACCACGGCAACGACCCGACCTGGCGTGGGTCCGATCACACGCGGGAGCGTGTGCCGGTCGTTGCGGCGGGCCTTGAAGGCGCGGCAGGGCAAATCGGCTTCGTCGACGTCGCGGCCACGATCTGCGACCATTTGGGCGTGCCCGTCGTCGGCCCGGGACGGAGCGTTCTGTGAGCTTCTCGCCGAAGATCGAGTTGCACCTCCATCTGGAGGGCGCCGCGCCGCCCGACTTCGTGCGACGGCTCGCGGACGAGAAGCGGGTGAACCTGAGCCGCGTCTTCGACGAGCGCGGGGCCTACAGCTACAAGGACTTCGAGGGCTTCCTTCGGACCTACGAGGCCGCGACTCAGGTCCTTCGCACCCCGGAAGATTATGCGCGGCTCACCCGGGAGGTTCTCGAACGCTCGCGCGACCAGGGGGTGATCTACACCGAGATCTTCCTCAGCCCGGACTTTTGCGGCGGCCGCGACCTGTCGGCCTGGCGCGAGTATCTGGGCGCCATCGAGGAGGCGGCGAGCGCGGTCGACGGCATCGCGATGCGCGGCATCGTCACCTGCATCCGGCATTTCGGGCCCGACAAGGCGCGGCAGACGGCGCGATGCGCCGCGGAGACCGCCGGGGCCTTCGTCACGGGCTTCGGCATGGGCGGCAACGAGGCGATGGGCACGGCGCGCGACTTCGCCTGGGCCTTCGACTGCGCGCGCGAGGCGGGGCTCGGCCTGACCTCCCATGCCGGCGAGTTCGGCAGGCCGGCCTCGGTGCGGGACACGCTGGACCACTTGCGCGTGAGCCGGGTCGGGCACGGCGTCCGTGCCATCGAGGACCCGGCCCTGGTCGAGCGCCTCGCGCGGGAGGGCATCGTGCTGGAGGTCTGCCCCGGCTCCAACGTCGCGCTCGGGCTCTACGCGAAGATCGAGGCGCATCCCGTCGAACGGCTCCTGGCCGCGGGCGTGGACATCACCGTCTCGACCGACGATCCGCCGTTCTTCCACACGACGATGCGGGACGAGTACGACGCGCTCGAACGGGTCTTCGGCTGGGGAGAGGACCATTTTCGCGTCATCAACCAGACCGCCGCCCGCGCGGCGTTCTGCGATGCGGCCACGCGCGAGGATCTGCTCAAGAGACTGGAGCCCTGACATGGATCACCTGACCGTCGTCACGCACCCGCTGGTGCAGCACAAGCTGAGCCTGATGCGCGACAAGGGGACGCCGACTGCCGTGTTCCGGCAGCTGCTGCGCGAGATCAGCCAGTTGCTGGCCTACGAGGTGACGCGCGACCTGCCGATGACGACGCGCGCGATAGAGACGCCGATGCAGGCGATGGACGCGCCGGTGCTGGCCGGGCGGAAGATGGCGCTGGTCTCGATCCTGCGGGCAGGGAACGGGCTGCTCGACGGTATCCTCGAACTCGTCCCCTCGGCCCGAGTGGGCTTCGTCGGCCTCTACCGCGACGAGGCGACGCTGGAGCCGGTGCAATACTACTTCAAGGTGCCCGATCAGCTCGACGAGCGCCTCGTGATCGCGGTCGATCCGATGCTGGCCACGGGCAATTCCTCCGCCGCCGCCATCGACCTCCTGAAGGCCAAGGGGGCGACGGACATCCGGTTCCTGTGCCTTCTGGCGGCGCCGGAGGGGATCGCGCGGATGAAGGCGGCCCATCCCGACGTGCCGATCGTCACCGCGGCCGTGGACGAGCGCCTCAACGAGAGCGGCTACATCGTGCCGGGCCTGGGCGATGCCGGCGACCGGATGTTCGGAACGAAGTAGGGTGTCAGGCCATTTGTCCGTTGCGACGCGGAACGCGCAAATGACGAACGGAGGCTCGACATGACCTACCTGAAATACGGCCTGACGGCCGTCGCGCTGGCTTTGGCTGCCGGCCCCGCATTGGCGCAGGTGCAGGCCGGCGGCCCGGTCGTCGTCGCCGTCACGCCGCCGCCCGGGGCGGAGCGCATCGATCCCGGGATGCCGAGCCCGTTCCTGACGGGCGGCAGATATCCCGACGGCACAATCCTCGTTCCTCCGGCGGATACGACCTTCGACTTCTCGCGGGCGCCCGCCGGTTACGAGCCGGCGTGGACGGACGGGCGGCTCAACCCCTATCGCGGGCCGCGCACGCTTCAGGGGGATGCCCAGATGCGGGGCGTCTGGACCGTCGAGACGCCGCGTCGCCAGCGACCGGTGATCCAGATCGCCCGCTGAGCCGGGTCAGGTGCGGTAGTTCGGGCTCTCGCGGGTGATCTGCACGTCGTCGAGGTGGCGCTCTTTCTGCTGATGCACTTTGTAATCATTCATCTTTTTCACTCCGCTGCATCAGCCCGCATCAGTCGAACTCGGTCTGAGCGCAGATCTAAGCCCGTGAACGGCTGTATGGAAGGCCACCATTCCTCGTCGAGAACGGATGCGACTTCAAGCACCGGTCCCAGTTTCCGGCGCTTGTAGAGGTCGGTTGTCGGGCTCCCGGACTCGAAGAGTTGCCTCCTGGTCCTGGATGAGATCTCGAAGTGCCCCATGACAGCCGAGATCGCCGCATCACTCACCCGCTCGTCGAGCCAGTCGGCGTAGGTTCGGCGGATCGAATACCAGTTCACGTTGCCTTGGTCAGACTGCTCGAGGAGCTCCCGCTTCACTTGGTCAGGCGTCCGGTTCTCCTTTGCCCTGGCTACCAATCGCTGGATGATCTGTGTCCAGTTTCGCGCGCCCTCAGCGATCGGGCCACCAGTATCATGGATGAGGTAACCATCGTCGTGTGTAGCGATCAACCTTGAGAGGATGCGCTCCATCGGCCCCGTCACAGGAACGATAGGTGTCTGCTTCCGGCGATTATTCTCGACGAAACCTTCCCCCAGGAGGTCGATTACGCCGAGGTCGAGGCGGACTTTCTTGCCGGTCATGTCTGCCACTGCGCCGATCCGACCGCCGCAGCCGAGGTCGAGCAGGAGGAGGTCGAGGATGTGAGGGCGTCGGACCGCCTCGATCAGCAAGCCCATTTCTTCGAAGGTGATGTATCGACCCTTTGGGTCGCGATCCTCCGGAGCGGTAACACCTGTTATGAAGGGGATCTTCGGCGGGTTGTGTATCGTCAGACCATCACTCTTCGCTAATGCGCACGCCGCTGCCGCGCTACCGATGATGTCTGCGATAGTGTTCGGGTGGAGACGCGGCTTGCCGTCCAACGTGAGCGTCTTGAGCTTGGACTTGGAGTTGTCGGGGCGGATCTTCCCCTCCTCCATGCCCTTCACCAGCGCGCGGAGGGCCGGACCCATCTTGGACATCCTGACCTTCCACAGATGCGGGATGAAATAGAGATCGCGCCGGTTCTCGAGAAGCCGGAACCGTTCCTTCGCGAGGCGTTTCCGCTTGTCCTGCTCGTAGCCGATCCAAATCGTATCCGTCCGTTGTGACTGCTCTGACGGTGAGCCTCTGCTGTCGATAATGTCCATGATCGATAATGGACATCTTGA